>JADJMZ010000010.1 GCA_016709315.1 Ignavibacteria bacterium | reverse complement strand
ATTACCTTACTGTAAATTAATCAGAAAATTTTATCTTGTCAAGTAAAAACCAACTGATAATATTCCTACAAATGTTTTTGCTTTGTATTCCTGGCTGAGATCAAGATTTAAAGAAATGTTATCAACTACATAAGTTAAACCCCCGCCTAATTTCTTTCTGCCTTCAGTCCCGATTAAAGCGTGTCCGGTAACCTGCAATGATTTATTTTCTTTTTGCCAAAATTCATATCCGGCTTTTAGTCCGGTATAGAATAAAGTATTTGAATCATTCTGCATAGCTTCGGATTGCGAACTTAATGTAATTTTATCAATCTTATATTGCGGTTCGATTGTTACAGTAGTTTGGAATAACTGATAATCTAATTGTTTATTGATTTCAATTCCAAAACCTACGGAACTCGATAAGTCAAACTGTGCAAAACTGATAGAACTGATAAATAAAAATAAAACTAATATTGCATTTTTCATTGTGTTGTAATTTAATTATTGAATGTATTTGTATAAATCTGTTAATGAAATTTTATATTCTGAACTGAAATAATATCTTCCGTTAATGTTGCTGTTTTCATATGTTGTATGCCTTCGTTTGCTTTCTGCTGTGTAAATGTAAGCTACTCCATTAATCAAACTCCACCACCCGAACATCTGTTTAATGTTTTCTCTTTTCGGAATAAACTCTTTTCTTGAATTTAATCTCTGCCAATTGTCAACTCCGTTAGCTGAATATACAAGCTGTATTTCTGTAGTGTGTTCTTTCGCTGTGTAAGGCGGAAGTTGCTCAACATCCTGGCCGCTTAGTCCGGTATAATACAAATTAAGTAATCCGAAATATCCTCTTTCGGTCTTGATAACGGATAAGTGATAAAATTCAACATTGGAACCGTCAACTGCATCAGGTTTTAAAATCTCATTTGGATTAGTCCATAGTCTGAAATCAGAACTTCGCTGAAACATTATAGTTCGTGGCTTTGGCTGTAATCTTCCATAAGAATAAAATTCAGTGCCGTTAAATAAAACATTCCGATCTTCGCCTGTCGGAGTTCTTGAAGTTGCAACATTCTGAAAATAAACTTTGTCAAGCGAAACAGAATAATAAGAATACGCCTGCCCGCCGTACCATTTATGAAATGAATCATAATACTTTCCATCAACATTTACAATACTTCCGGCTCCGGCATTAGTAAGCGTATAAGTCCATGAGTTTAAGCCATTCGGGCTTGTTGCCAAATACACGGCATTGTTTTTAATGCAATATACTTCTGATTGTCCTGTGTAAATTGCAGGATTGAAAATATATTGATCTGAAGTTAAAGACTGCATTACAACACCTTCATAAATCGGTTGCGGAAGTGAATCATTTGTAATTATTACATTCCAATTTATATTTAGTGAATCTTCAATCCGGTCAAGTCTTTGTTCTATGGTCTGAGAATAGCAAGTTGAAACGAATAGAAACATTATTAAAATTATTTTATTCATATTTTAAACCTTTAAATATTTTTTCTGCGTATCTCTGAATTAGACTTGCTTTATCATTCCGTTTATTATTCGTCTTGCATTAAGTAATCCAACTTATCACCGTCAATATAATCAGTGATTTTCTTTCCTGTGAAAGTGCCGTTAACAAAGCCATAAATCATTATCTTGTAAGCATTTTCAGGTTCTCTTACAAGTTCAGGATTTGTAATAAAATCAATTCCCATAATAAGCGAAAACTTTTCAAAGTTAGTCCTCCCCGTAATCATGATGTAGCCCCTTCCCTTAAATTTATTCGCCTCAATCAAATTTCTTATTCCTAATTTACCAATCAGATATTTAAAATAATTATATCCGCCTCTTTCCTCTATCGGCTGGAATGTATGAGCAGTTTCCCATTTTACCGTTGCTAACATATAAGCAACTTGCTCAGCACTGAAATTTTCATTATCAAACTTACTCAACAAAAATTCAAGTCCGTCAACTTGTGATTGATTTAACCTGCCGAAATAGTTTTTGTAATTATGAAAAAAATATTCTCTGTTATACATTTGGATTTATTTGATTTTTGTCTGTTTTGATTCCATAAAAAAATTCACATTTAAAACTTTCTATTTTATTTGAAATTGGTAAAAAGAAAGAATAAGACTGTGCTATCTTGTCGGGAATACAGACATACCTGTAACATTTATCTTTCATTACACAATTTACATTTAAACATTTTGTTATATCAGGCATTTGAAATGATTATTAAATAATAAAAATAAGATTTATTAAACTTGTCCGTATTTCCGGAAATCTTTACAAAGTCATTTAATGAAATTTCTTGTTTAATCTTTTTAAAATCAGAATCAACGAAAGTAATTTTTTTATTCTGATAACTAACTACTGCAATCCAGTGTATTTGATTATCAATAATCGTAATTGCTACGCTACCGGACTGTAATAATTTACTTATCTTATTTTTATAAGTCAAACTATTTTCAGTATAATACGATTCACATTTATATCCAAGTTTATTCAACGCTTTTATAATTCCTGTTTCATTCGTTCCGTTCATTGTAGTTCCTGCTATACGTCTGACATACTTCTCTGACGGTACTTGTCCGCCTAATGCACTGATACAATTCCTTATTGCTGAAGCTCCGCAGGAATATCTTGTTTCTTGTGAGTATGCTTTCATTCAATTACTCCTCACATTATAATTTGCAAGTATCCGTTTATTTTGAAAATCAAATTCATTCTTAAATAAATCAACTGTTGCGAATCCTAAATTCCATTGATTAATAGGTAAGTATCTCGGCTTCAATCCGCATAGGCATCCGATTGCAAAATTAACAAACTCACCGCCGTCTAAGTCTCGCCCTGAGTGAGATTGTGTTTTATGAAAGTTACCAAATGCACAGTTATCATTTGTTTTTAATAACATTGTCCGTGCAATGTTAATACCGCCTCTGCATCCTGCCTCGTTGCCGTGTAATAAATGAAGTGAGCCGACTTTTAAACAAGTCCCGTTTTCAACAAACTGAATACTCAAATTATGAAAGTCTAATTCTGTTTTAAATAGCATTGTTTCCAATCCTGCAATTGCAGGAGCATGTTGAAAAATATACCTTGCTAATCTGATTTCATGATTGCCTTCATAATAAATAATTTGAGCATTACGGAACTTACTTCTTAAATAAGTTAAAAATTCTCTGCATATTTTTAACTCATCTCTAATGCCCGGTAGATTAGGATTTTTAGCAAACGAACTAAGTGAATAAAAATCCATCATATCACCGAGTAATATTATTGTATCAATATTATCTTTGTAATTAATTGCTGTTGTTAATGCTTTTTTGTCGTGGTACGGGAAATGTGTATCTGAAATAATCAGAATGTTTTTTGCATTGCTGACTTTGAACGGCTTTAAAGGAAGTTCAATTATTCCTTCAGGAATATTGAATTTATTGTTGCCAGTGGATGTATTGAGTGACATAAAGGCGAATCGTGTTAAATTTATAAAATGGATATTTAAGTTTTAACTGCGATGCTATTTGATGAATCGTACTGTCTTTATACTTCTTTAAATAAATTGGAATATCTTTATCAATCTTTTTTTTATTTTCTGTGTTCGGGTTACATAAATTATATTCTTTTCGTAATAAATTTATAATCCGTCTCACAGAATCATATTTCAGATCTTTAAAACATTTCTTGACTTTGGGATTACTTGCAATATCATAATCAGGAGCTGAAATATTATCTTTAATTATTTTCAGAATAATATTTTTCGCTTCATTCGTCATCTTTCAAATGTCTGAATTTACCTGCAATGTTTGAGATAATTCTTATTTCAGATTCTTGTATTTGATTTTTGACTTTATCAAATCTGTCAAGATAATTGTATTTTATTTCATTCATTTCTTTTGTAGTCCTGATTTGATATTCAATATTAGATTTTTGATTTTCATCATTAACCCTGATAAGTCTTATAAGAAAATAACCTACTACCGATGTTAACAGTGTAGTAATGCCTGATAAGATTGTGATAGTCACCACTGTATTATCCAATTTTTTAATAGGAGTTTTGATTCATTAATAACATTTATTTTTCTCCTTTTATTTATAAATTTTATTTTAATTCGTCTATTTGGGAAACGAATGTATTACTATTTTAAATCGTCTGAAGTTGCAAATCCTTTACTATCAATCTGCAATTCCTTAGATGCTGTTAAGTTGTTGCCTGTCAATAAGTTCTTCGGATATTTACCAATTGAAAAACTTACTAACGAACCGAATAAAAGAAATATAAATGTCTTCCATTCAAACGCTGATTCATAAAGTATGAATTTAACGGTTCATAAAGAAACATAACAAACGCAAACAGCGTGCTTATTTTGTCTTTATTGTCCGTTATAAATTTAGTTAATGATTGCATGGTTTTTTTATTTTAATTATGTAAATGGTCATTATTCAATATATAAATTACCTACTACAAAGTAATAGCGATTATTGCCCATGTACTTTTATTTTTATTTCAATATAATCATCTTTGCTATTCTGTGGTTAACTATTTTGAACTTGTATAATTATTAACTGCTGTCCATTGTGCAGTTGTAGTAATTGTTTCATCACTTGTATCATTCTTCCTTAAATATATAACACATATTAGCTGTTCCCTAAAGTTCCTAATACCGAAGCATTTAATGCTATACCTTTTATTTTACAAGCTCTGTTAAAATATAATTTTCTATTGCCCCCCGCAGTCGAAGGGGCAACTGCAATATTTCCTAAATAATAAGTAACCCCGTCTGCATAATTATTTGATAATGTTTGAAAAAATACATAACCTGACTTTGCTCCTGTTATCTGCGTGCCGTTCCCTTTTAAAGTATCCGCTGTTAAATTGTCTGCTATTGTTACACCCCCCGCACTGTCGAATGTTGCTATTGTTGTACCATCCTGTGTGTAAAATGTGTGAGTAGTCGAATAGTAACCCATGTTATTTGCAAGTCCGTTTAAATAATTATCCCCAATATAAAATTTTCCTGCATCGGGAGTGTATAAATCTCCGTTTATCAACAGTCCCTTATTCATTGTCATCAAAGCACTTGTTGAATCATTTATTCTTGAACTACCGAACTGTATTCTTCCCGTCTGTATGTCGTAACCTACTGACATAATCAGAACTGAAAGCAATACAAAGTATAATATTTTTTTTGTCATAATAATTTTAATTTATGCAATGTCTGAAACTGAAATTGAATCAGTGCCGTTAATCGGACTCGATCCAAATGAACCTGTTGTATAAACTCCCGAACCTTTGCAACTTGTATAAGTCGGAGATCCTGTCGTTATTTTCACTGTGCAATTTCTGAACTCGCAATTTGTGAAAGTAACTGAATTTACATCCAAGTCAAAAAATACATTATTAAATACTAATTTTTCAAATATCGGATCGGCAGCACCGCCCGTCAATATCATTGTTAAATTTTCAAATGATGAATTTCCTAAAGTCGTAACAGTCAAAGTGTCATCGGGAACAGTTAACCTTGTTTGTTGTTGTGATACGCCTCTGACAGTGATATAATCATTTATAAATCCTGCACCGCCTCCGGCGTCTGTGATTGCGATTGTAGAAGCACCCGTTCCCATACCTTCTACCATTATAGTCATCCGTCTTGTTGAATCTGCAAAACTCCAGGCGTTATATAGTGCAGTTGCATAATTTGTATAAACTTTATTTGTTTCCTGCGTTCCGTTTGGAATTAGTCTAACAACATTCGGAGATTGTTGGAATGGAGTGATTGCCAAAGAATCAGCGTAAGTCTTGTTTACAATGTGATTCCCTGAAGTCGGAGCATCTTCAATAATACCTATTCCGCCCGCCTCAATGTTTAGTATTGCACCGCTTGAATCAATGTTTAGCGAAGTAGTAATTCTTTTAGCACCACTGATATCCTGTGAACCCGTTGTTGAAACAATACCTGAAGTATTTAAATCAGTATTAAGCGATATTCCTGCAATATTTACTGCTGCTGCTGAAGTATATCCGACTATCTTATCAGCTTTTAACCCGTCTGCGTGACTAACAACAATCTGACTTGAGAATGTTTTAGTGCCGGCTACCGTCTGATTTCCTGTGATTGTAACGGCTTGATCCTCACCGATTGGAATTATTCCAAAGTTAGTCTGTTCAGTATTGCCGTCATATACTTTGTAATCACCATCGGAAACATTCAGAAACTCATACAATCCGTTTGTAATTGCTCCGGCTGTCTGTGTGCTCTCCCTTGTTGTGTAAGGAGACTTCCGCAAGTTCAAATCTGTATATGCATTATCCGGCTGAAAGTTCCCACCGCTTACTTTACCTACTGTTAACTTATATGTAATTGCCATTTAAATAAAATTAATTGTGAATAAAAAAGTTCATTCTGATTGAAGTATAATCTAAATTAGTAAATTGCTTTCCTACTGTTTCCGTTGTGATAAAAGTTATTACAGTGTCCGTATGCCCGATGTTGTCCGGTAACTTGCCTAAAGAATATTCGCCATCTATTCTAACTTCAAACTGTCTGCTGATAACATCAGATCTTGGCTGTAGTCTTATAAAATACAAGTCCGGTAACGAATGATAATAATATATCCATTCAATATTATCAGTCATACCTACTTCTATCAACTGCGAATAGTCAAGAGTAAATGTTATTCGTGCAGCTTTGAATGAATAATCTACAAATCTGTTATTCTTTTCTAATGTAATTCGTTTAAAATCTTCTTTGTAATTTTCTTTTTCTCCGCCTTCAAAGTTACAATAATCTAAATTAATACTTCTTAATAATGAGCCATCGCTTACATTATGAATATGTACTACCGGATAACCTGAGCCATTTATAATTTGATAGATCATATCATTCGTATTTTTAAAATTGTAGTTTTATCAAAGTAATTAAAACTTAATGATTCAATTATAAAATCTTTGCTGTCAATATCGTAATAAGGAAAATTATCAATGTGAATCCGTTGTAACGGATTAGTAATTAACTCTGCAACTTCAATTTCTAAAATCACATCTTCATTCACTTTCACAAACTTTTTAAAATTTGCTTTGAAATTTCCAGATTGTGAATAAAATTCATAAGTCTGTAGTTTGCCTGTAACTGAATTATAAGTAACTACGGAATGTCCTGCGTGTCCTGTGTATAAACCTTCATACTGATTAAGTTCTGAATCAATTTCAGTATAATTATAAAAGTTACCATTGCCGTAATATCTCGGAGCTGTGTTATTTCTTGCATTTGCAATGTTAATCCCGCCTGCATTTTTCTTTGAACAGATATAGGGATTAATTGTAATTGTTTTTTTCTTGTCAAATTTAAATCTTGTTACATCCGGTTCAGTAAATGGTATGACATAATAAGAACTTAAAATATAACTGTAGTTATCTTCTGTTTCTTGTCTTGCAACGTGATGTAAAGCCGGATTTAAATCATAATATGCTATACCTAATATCCCTGCGTGATAAGTTAAATAAGCAAACGGTCTCTGTCTGTTATCATAACCGTTTACATTACTATACATTGTTGTTTGTGTTCCTGCAAGACTATATCTTGTTAAAGCATTGTAATTATATCCGAATAAACGATTTGAAGTATTCCCGCTATCTGCATACTCCCCTGAAGTGATTGCAACATTTGAACATTGGAATTGCTCAACTCTGTTTGTTAATCCGTTGCGAATAATTAATTCATTATAATCAATATGCTTAATAGGAAAATCATTATCTCTGCGTTCCTGTACTACTAATTTTCCTAAATGAAAAAACCAAACCCAACCCATAGAAAGACAAAGCGAATCAAAACCAAGCAAATGTGATATTTCATCCTGGTAAAAACATTTATAACCTGTTCTAATATGTATTGTAGTCCCTCCGTAATCTTGAAATCGTGAACTATTTGCATAAGTAAGTATAAGGATTGTCAGCAATAAAATAATCTCTTAAAAATACTTTTGAATCTTCACTTAATATTTGGTTTGTAAAATTATAATTAATTATTCTTTCTGCTGTTTTAAAATCCAAACTTGCTAAATTTAACGGAGTGCCGGGAGGAAGATCACCATTAACACCCGACATATTAAGTAAAGGGAAGTTTGCAAATCCGTCTTTAAATTCTTTTTCATAATCTCAAGTCTGAAATTTCTATTCCGTCTGTTGTGATTATTCCCGTATAAAATAAAATGTCATCTTCATCATAGAAATTAATTTTGAAACGAATGTATTTGTTTTGTAAATATAATTCAAAATAATCTGTTAATTTAGTTCCGTTGTAAATATCACCTTTGCAGGTTAAGGTTACATTTGAACATTTTGCATAAATAGAATTTTCAGAATCAACACCTTCTATTTCATAAGCAAACTCGCTTAATCCGTCTTTAATCAGATAGTCATATAAATCTATTGTTGTACCTGTTGAATAAACTCCAGTAAAGAAATTTATATTTTTATCTTCGTTGTTGTAAAAATAATATTTTGTGACTTCTATTCTCAAACTCTGATATATTTCTGATTAGCATTATATTTTTCAATTCCGACTTTTAAATATCTTTGGTCTATGTTTGAACTTACATAAACATTAATCGGATTTGATTTATTCAAACTCTGATTCATTAATTTATTTGTTTGCGAATTGTTGTAAACCATTCCGCCTGATCCTGACATTTGTAATATTTCCGGTCCTTGTTCGCCTACCAAATAAGTCCCACATGCGTTAACCATTCCGCCACTTGCTCTTCCGCCAAAGAAACTACCGAATACAGGAATAAATTTAAGCAATGAACTTGCAACATCCATTATTTGAAACGCCATTCCAAATCCTTTAAGCAGTTGCCCTACGAATGTTTGAGTGCCTACTTCTAAAACACCCATTAATGAAGATATATTCTGATAGATTGTTTCTGAATCTGCTAACAAAGTTGAAGATTGTTCTTCC
>JADJMZ010000009.1 GCA_016709315.1 Ignavibacteria bacterium | reverse complement strand
CTTAAAATGAAATTTACAGACATTGACAGTAAATGGCTTAAGAAATTATATGAAGATACGAATATTTGTGAGGTATGCAATCGCAAAATGAAAGATAAATCAATAGACCATATACTTCCGTTAAACGTTGGAGGACTTCATATAAAGTCCAATGTCAGAATCATTTGTTTAAAGTGTAATCTGCAAAGACCGAAAAACGGAAGTGATATAATTCAATTCAGATTATTATAATGGCAAATTTAAAAATAAACGGTGATGTAGGAATATTACATACAACTTACTTAGACAATAAATTCATTGATACTGAATATAAAAAGTTACTTGAAAACTTAGTTAATGAAGATGAATATTTTTACACAGTTTATGCACTCGGTGAATGGAGTGCATTAAAAAGTTTCAGGCAGGATTTATAAAAAGTTTTCTGATAAAAACATAATTGAATATATTTACAATCCCGCAGAAGTAATAAATCTATGCTGTGATTTTAATTACAATCCGATGAAGTGGGCATTGATACAGCAAGAGAGAGGTGATGATATTGTATTTGATGAAATAGTTCAATATGATACTGATACTGAAACAATGTGTAAAGAATTGCTGAATAAATATCCGGGAGCCGTTTACAGAGTATTTGGCGATTACTCCGGCACTTCAAGAAGCACTCGAAGACGTTCAACTGATTACGATATTATCAGAAACACTTTAAACATTAAACAAGAGAATATATTTGTAAAGCCAAATCCCGCTGTAATTGTAAGATTCAATCTTGTTAATTGGCGTTTATGCAATAACAAAGATATTAGAAAATTATTTGTATCAAAGAATTGTGAACACGTTATAAAAGATTTTCGCAGAGTAGTATATAAGAAAAATGAAAAGATAGAGGATCAAACTACTAATCCTGACTTATCACATATCAGCTCAGCAATCGGATATTATATAAATTTCAAATATACTTTGAAAGAATTATTACCTTCACGAATATCAAAAACAGTTTAACTAATAAAAAATAAACTTGCATTATATATAAAAATTTGAGTAAATTGTAATTAAGTAAAAAATATATGACAGGAAATATATTTACTGAACTGGTTAAGGGCTATCAGAAAATGAGGGCAATCTCTGAAATGGAACGTATTTCAATTCACAGATTGTTCTCTGCATTTTATAACAATGATTATTTATTGATAAATGATATTCTGAAAAACGAAACTCTAAACAATCCATACTCAAAAGAAACACTCGACAAAATAAACTTTCAGCATTTAGACGTTACGCAGAAAATCTTTTCAAGACTATCCGGCGGAATTTATACAAATGAACCGTTAAGGGAATTAATCATTTCTGAAAATAATGTTGATGAAAACTTATCTAATGTTTTGCGACAGGTTAAATATTCAATGAAAGTAAAAGACGCTTTCAGGAAGGCATTGTATTTTAATATCATTGTTGCTCAGCCGGTTTATGATTATGAATTAAAACAAATGCGGATTGATATATTTACTCCTGATAGTTTCAAAGTTAAAACAAAAGATGATTATTTAGTATTGGATGAAATTTCAATTGAGAAGGCAAGACCTGATGGCAGTGTATATGAGGCGGTATGGACTGAAACAGAACATTATTTAATTGAAGGCAACAGCAAAGAAAAGATTGCTCCGCCGAATAACGAACAGGGTAAAAATCCATTTGGTAAATTGCCGTTTGTTGTATTGAGAATTGAGGAAGGATGTGATTTCTTTGGTGAGCCGAATTGGAATTTATTATTGAATCAGAAAAATCTTGATATAAGATTAACTGATTTGAATGAATCAGAGTTAAGAAATGTACACGGAATATATCACGGAATAAATACACGATTCCCGGACAATACAAGATTCAGTGCAGGACAGTTATTGCAATCTCCTGAAGCAGAAGGCGAAAGAGTTACAAGTTTGAATCAGTTAACTTAGTTGTTGATTATGAACAGATAAGAGATAACATAGATTGGAAAATCAAGACTGTAATGAACAGTGAAGGACTTTCCGCACAGTCAGGTGATGTAAACGTGGCTAATGAATCAGGCGTTAAACGTTCGATGGATGAGATTGAACTGCAAGAAAAACGGGATGACTATAAAGAATTATTATACAACTTTGAGATTGAATTACTAAACATGATTCGCTTAGTTCATAATACTTATATGACTCCGAAACTAAACGACAAAGCATATTTTGAATTAACATTTTCTGAAGAGAAAGGCACGGAAACAATCCAGGACAAGATTGCAAGGCGTGAAATGGAAAAGTCAATCGGATATAAAAACGATGTTGATTTCACTATGGAGGATTTAGAAGTATCAGAAGATGAAGCAATTGAAATATTAAATAAAGTTTCCGAACAAAATAAAAGTTTTCAGAACTAAAAACGGAAGAAGTAACTCAGCCGGATAATCAGGATGAAAACTTAAACAATAATACAAATGATTAATTTTAATTCAGTATTTGACATAACAGCGGGAACATTTACGCTTATAATTGTTGGATGTATTTTAATAGGTGTATTAATTGGCAATTATTTTAATATCAGAAAATAAATATTTACTTTTAATTTTAGATTGAATAAATTTGAGTGAGCCAAATTACAATTTAAGCAGTATAGATAACAAGAAGGTTTTGAATATGATTGAATCAAATATTGAGTTGATAAAAAGTAAATCCGGATTTGGATGTGTTGTAATTTCAGTTTATGATAAGAAAGTTTCAAATATAAAGGCAACAATAACAACGGATATAATTACAAAGAATAAAAGTTCTTAACATATAAGTAATATTTAAATCTACTTTTTTTAAAGGGGTTTAATTTGAGGGAAATAAGTCTCCTTTCAAATTGAATCCCTTTTTTGTTTTTAATAAACTAAACAGACTTCGGATGAAGTCAAACAATACCGGAGGGTATTTATAAAATGTCTGAAATAGCAAAAGAAGAAATCAAGAAAGAAGAAAATCCTGCGGAGTTGGAGAACAAAGCAGAAGAAAAAGTTTATTCTGAAAAGGCGTTTAAAGAATTAGTTTCGCAAAGAGATACACTGAAAAAAAATCAATCTGAATTACAAGTTCAGTTTGACCAATTAAAAGCGAAACTCGATAAAGCCGGAGAGGATGAACTTAAAAAGAAAGGCGATCTTCAAACTTTGTTGGATAACAAAGAGAAAGAAATCGCTGAAACTAAAAAGACTTTACAGGATATCTCGGAATACAAAACAAAGTATGAGGACCTGGATAAGTCCATAAGAGAAAATCTTTTAAAGCAATTACCGGATGAGATGCAGGAAGTAGCTGAAGAATTAAGTACCGTCAAACTTCAGAAATTTGTAGAGCTGAATAAAACAACTACAGCGGGAATGGACAACGGTAAAGCCGGGAAAGGTAAAATTAAAATTGACGGTAAAAAATGGAATGACTTTTCAAGTTCCGATTTAGCAATTATCAGAGGTTCGGACTTTACAGGTTATTCGCAATTGTATAAAGAGAAGTTCGGAATAAATCCAACTTCATAAAAATTAAAATAGGAGATAAAATAAATGGCTTCAACAGTATTAGGCGATATTGATTTTAATTCGTCAACTTGGAAAGATATATTCGCAGGTGAATTTACAGACAGATTGGGACTGCTTACAAGCGGAGCAATGGCAAGCGTACCGGATGCTCTCATAAGTCCTGACGATAAAGGTTACACAGTTACAATGCCGAAATGGGATACATTAACCGGAGACGCTGATGCAATTACTTCTTCACTTACAACAACTGTCAACAGTCTTGGTACTTCAAAAGATATAGGCGTATGGTGTGAGAGAGAGAAAGCATGGGGGGCAGATCAAATGCTGAAAGTTGTAGCGGGTGCCGATCCGACTGCGGAGATAGCAAAGCAACTTTGGCAGTATGTAGCAAACGAAGTTCACAAACAAGCTATAAGCACTCTCTCAGGTGTGTTCAGCGTTGAACTTGCAACAACACACAGCACAGGTAATACATATTCAGGAGCAACAATCGACACGGCGGGAATACTTGCAGCTAAACAGTTAGCCGGAGACAATCAGGACTTACTGACAATTGCATTATTGAATTCCAAAGTATATCAGGATGCAATGAGAGACAAGATTATCACAAACACACTGTTTCAAACAGGTTCTGAAATGTACAGAACAGGAAGACTTGGCGAGATGCTTGGAATGACTCCGACAATGACGGATAAATTAACTGCAACAGCTTCAGTTTATCCTTCATATTTCTGTGCAGCCGGTTCTATGATTTACAAATTCAGAAACAGACCTGTAGCAATGAATACAAATGCTAACATAACAAGAGTAAATGCAAACGGCGTAATTGCAGACCTTGAACTTTACAGGAACTCAACTTATGCAGGCGGACAGGATGTATTAATAATGAGATATTCGGCAGTAACTCACGTTCCGGGCGTTCAGTATGACGGCTCAGGTACTTCAACAAATCCGACTAATGCACAGTTAGCAACAGCAGCCAACTGGACAAAGGTAGCGGCAGATGACAAGTTAATAAGAATTGTTCAATTAAATACTTTATAAAAATTAAATTCATGAGAAAATTAGAAATGAGATTTAAAAATATAATTGCCGTTTTAATTGTAGCATTTATTTTGGGAGTTGTTGGATACGGTGCAGGTGATTATCATAAATATGTAATTTATGATGACGCTGTAACTACAACTAACGACACTCTTATCAGTGCATGGATTCCATTGAACGGTGCGAGTAATGTAGCATTATTTGCTTATACAAATGATTCATTATGGGTAAGAACTACATGGTCATTTAGATATGGTCAGGATGATGCTGTGACTACTGTGGCAGATTCAATCGGGCTTTACAACAGTCTTTCAGTTAATGATGTGATTAAGTAAAGGGAAAATATTGCAGGGATTCGGATTAGCAACTTCATTAATTCCAGGAGCTAATGCTATCAGAATAACATCAATTAGAATGGATGGAACAAAGCCGACAGGCAAAATTCATGTAGGCATGGTTTACGGCGACTAAATAATAAAATAATAATAATAATGTCAAAAGAAAAAACAGAATTAAAAACAGAAGTTAAAAAAGAAACCGTAAAAAAAGAACAGTATCATTTAACCGATGCTGTTCTTAATGCGGGATATTCCGGTAAGATAGACGGCAGACAATTTAATATAGGATTTGATCTTAATCTTAAAGGCGAAAAGCAAAACTCATACGCTTCAGTAATGGAGGAGACAGTTAATCCGGCAAGAGGCGGAGGTGTTCTGTTGAAATGGACAGGAGTTACATTCCTTGAAGATTTAACAGACAAACAGCTTTGGCAGTTGGCAATTGCAAAAGTGATTACTTTGTCAAAAGAGCAGGAAAAGGTATTTAAAGAAAAATTCTATAAATAACTTAAATGATACGGAATTACATAGATGAAGACTATCTGAGCGGTTATATACCTAACTTAGATAGTCTTTTATTTACCGGAGAAACGAATTTCAATAAGCAAAAAGTTCTTGCAGAAATTGAAGTTGCAAACGATTTTATAAATTCAAATTACAAAGGATTATTTATTCGTAATGATTTGAGTTTAAGAGAATCAGGTACTACACTTTCAGCAACAACAACTGAAACAATTTCAAGTGAGGATAAATTAACACGATTGAGATGGGTAGTTGATGTAAAAGTATTAACCGGAGTTGATAAAACATTAACATTATACGGGACTAATGACAGCGGAGACAATTACACGGAATTAAATTCAATGACAATAGGCACAACAAATGTAGGTAGTATTATAAGCCAAACTCTGGCAGTTCCATACACTGCGTATAAGGTAACTGCTACAGTGCCTTCCGGTACGCTTGACTATTCAAGTTTAATGACCGAGACCGGATATGATACGTTATATGCTTTGAAATGGGGCGGATTAATTTATTTTCAGAATTACAAAAAAGAAGATGACCAGTATTTTAGTAAGTACAATGAATTTAAAAAAAGATACGATGCTGAATTTGCAAAGTTCGTTGTAAATTACGGCGATGAAATAAACGAAGAAGATACATTCGGAAGCAATCCGAGAAGTATAACAATGCTGAAATGATATTAACATTAACAGAATCATATTTAACGGATTTATTCACACAGTTTAATGCACGGCTTGATTCAACTGTGAAGATTCATAAAGCAACGGATGACAATGACTTTGCAGAACTTCCGGCCAGTCAAGCTCAAATAAATTATATGTGTTTTATTAAAGATGTAGTAATTGAATCAAGAGAAGTTCAGAATATTTACAACGTAGCTAATCGAATAGATTTTATATTCGCTGTTAATCACAAAGATAATACAATTTATAAACAGAACTTTGACAAATACTTAACTGAATTTTTCCGAATGATAAAAGCAAATCGACAATACAAAGATACAGCAATTTCAACGGCACTAAGCATAATAGACATTACGGATATAAAGATAGTAAACGGTGATAAGTTTGAAGATGAATATTATTTACCGACGATTGAATTTGAATCAAGGATTTACGACAGAGATAATTCAACAATAATTTTAAAATCTGATTCAGTATGATAGAAATAATAAATCTTGAAAAATTAGATAACGACGGAAGAAAGCAACCGGCTAACGATCCGACTTTATCAACTCCCGACAATATTACTCATTGTCAGTTGCGTTATAATACTTTCACTTCTTCTTATGTAGTGCAAGGCGTTGCTGTAACGGGTGCAAGTTCAACATTCGAGTTTACAGTTTCCTCAACTTTAGGTTTTAGTTTATTCAAACTATATATATCAACGGACGGACAACTTACACTGAAAAAAAATCATACGGCGGAAGTGCAGGGCGGACTTTAATAGCAATTGCCTTCGGGACTTCAATGAAAATAATTGTTAATCAGACATTAGCTTTAGCTCCGACGGTTAAGACAATTTTTAATAATACAGCTTATGCAGTAACAACAAAGCTAAGAAATGGAGTAGGGGATTATACAGTTACATTTGACGGAAATATATTCGCAGATTTAAGCAAAATATCAATTGAAAATAAATCAATATTGTTTGATAACGGAGCAATATCTAACGCAGTAGATATACCGGTTACAGGACTCGGCAATAATACAATGAACATACAGACATATATCCAATCGGGATTAAACGGTATTGGTGCCGGTGCCAATTTTACTTTTGACGCTTCTGACAATGTATTAACACAATATGTAATTACAATAAACATTGAACCGTGAATGAACATAGTATCAAATGAAATATTATCAGCAACAATTGAACAAGTAAATACTGAAAGCAGTAATACTAATTCTGTTATTCAAAGTGTATGGAGTTCAGCAAGTAACTCTCCTGCTGTATTGGATTCTTACGTTTATCAAGACGGATTAAATTTAGTTTATTCCGAATCAGAAAATATTTCTTATGATTCAATCATTGAATGCAGACAGGCATTAGACAGATACTTTTCTTTTTACTTCAGACAACTTGCAACTATTCCCGATGTAACACTTGGAATTAACTATGTAATTAATCTAAGCAAAGTAATAAATTATTACGTTCAATCTTCTAACTTAATAATCGAATTATCAAATGAAATACTTTCAATAGCTTGTTTAAATTCGACTCATGCAACTAATCATTTAAATTATTTAGACTTTGCTGTAAAAAATAATAACTTTGAAATTGCAAGTGCAGGGAAAACAATTCTCTATGTTGATGAAGATAATTATTCAACTTTAACAAGTGCCTTAGCAGTTGCAACGGCAGGGAATATGATTGTAGTTGATAAGATGTTATCTGAATCGGTAATATTAAAAGACGGAGTTGATATATGGTTCAATGCGGGAGCGGGGAATGAATTAAATAGTTCAAATTTAAGATTGTTTCATACTTCAACAAATAATGTAAATTGTAATATTTACGGCTTGGGAGTATTCAGCAATAATGAAAATATATTTGATACTAATCCATTGTTTCATATAAACGGAAATTCAACTATTAATATCGGTTATCAGGGAATGAATACTACATTAACAAGACCTTGTATTTATGCTTATGGACACACAGGAGTTGTTTCAGTCCGTTCTAAAGGGCATACAATGACAGGACGTTTACTTGACAGCGACTCGCAAAATTATTTATTTGATACAGATGTAGTAAAAATGGGCAATGACGGAGCGGGTGATTTGGTTTTATATCCTGACAATACACTAAATACTTATTTCTATATCCGCAATGCTTTAATGACAAATGATTCAGATTACTTCGGGACTTTGTATTTACAAAGCACTTCAGTTAGTATTTACGATTTAAATTTAATTAATACAAGAGCAGAGAATTACGGGACTTCTTGTTCTATACAATCCCCAAGGATGAAACACATACAGTAAGATTATTCAACTCGCATTTAAAAGCAGATACAAAAGTAATTGAAACGCAATACGGACAAAAAACAAATGTAATTTCATACGGTGATACAAATATTTTGAATGTTGAAGATTATTCAGATGTAAATTTGACAGGTACTATTTTAATTGATTCAAACTTAACAATAGCATGAAAACAATATCAGCAGTAATAATAACAATCAATAACAAAGATGTAGTTAATGCAATTGATTCAGTTCGTTCAAGTTGCAGTCAGATAGTTGTAGTTGATACCGGAAGCACTCAGGAACATTTGGGATTCCTGAAACAGATAGAAGGTATTGAATTGCATTATTTTAAATGGTGTGAAGATTTTTCTGCAGCAAGAAACTACGGATTACAGTTTGCAAATGGAGACTATATCTTGACAATTGACTCCGATGAAGTTCTTGAAAAACAGATTCACGCTGATATGTTGACTGCTGATATTTACGGACTGTTGCAAAAGAATAATTCAACAAATAAGATTTGGAGTTCAAGACTTTTTAAGAATCACATTGGTATTACTTACAGGAACAAACTGCATGAAACAATAGACCATTTCATAACTCCGACTAATTATTTAAGATGTGATGCTAAACTTATTACATACCGGCTATGCTTTGTCAATGGAAGATTTAACAAAGAAGTTAGACCGGAATGAAAGAATAATAAAGACTGATTACGATAATGAAGTAAGAAATTTTCATCTCGGAAACTTTGCATTAGTAAGAGGAAAGAATAATAAAGCAATTCGATATTATAAGAAAGCATTGAAAGACAGATTGAATGATGAACATTTAGCAATGACTTATAATAATATGTACACTGCTTATATTAAGAGAGGGTTTTTCTTTCGTGATCCTGTAAGATTTTTAATTGAATCATTGAAATTATTTCCAAATCAGTTCTATGGCAGGAGTTTAATTATAGAATATCTTATAAACACAATCAGCAACAGAAACAAAGAAACACAAGTAAAACTAATTAAAAAACAAATAGACATTTTAAAAAACATTTATCAAAATGGACTGTCTCAACTTCAGAATGATATCGAAATCGGGGCGGAATATTTTAATAATAAAATTAAGGAGTTAAATAAATGGCAATTGAATTAAAACCAAATGCAATTCCCGGAGCTTCAGACGGTAATAAATTAGTATTGCAGGAATGAGTTGCAACTTCAACTGGAACATTTCATTCTCAACGCCTTCAGCAGGAACTACTACAATTGATTTAGGTGCTATTGCAAATTCATAAGTTATACAAGAACCAAGTAAGACTGAAAAAAATCAGAAGACGGAAAAGTTCAGAAAGTATCAAGCACTTTCTTACAAGACAACAGCGGATCTTATGCAGGAAGATAAGGACTTACTGAATTTATTGGCTCACACTGTAAAACAAAAGTTATCTTGAAATTGCTTATAGAGGTTATATAAATTCATAGTATCAGTGGATTTTAAATTTGGTGAAGTTACAGCACAGTTAAACTCTGTAAGACCTGGAGACGGTGTCAATAACAAGTATGAGTTTACAGGACTGAAAATAAATGCTGCTCAAACTTTAACATCAACATTTTTAGCAACAATTTCAGCACTGTTAACATTGACCGGATTCCCGACAGTTGCAATCACAATTACTTTAGCAGACCAACAGTATATTGCTGAAGTGTAAATATTTATTAAATTTAAATTAAACTAAAATGGCAGAAGAAAAAAAAAGAAGTATCAAAGGCAATAAAAATAAAAGTTCTTGAGCCGTCCGGATGGGGAATTGACGGAGTTCATTATAACTGCGGAGAGATAATTCCAAAGGCAGATCATAAGATTGAAGTTGATGAAAACTTCTTTCAGTATTTAAGTAAACACGGTAAATTTGAACTTGTAAAATAATGTCAAAAACTTATCACTACAAAGGATCGGAATACACTGTAAAAGAAAACAACTTGAAACAGTTGCGTATTTTACAACCGTTGAAAAAGGAACTTGCAAGACTTTCATTTGAATCAACAAAGGGTATTGATAGAAAAATACTGCTTCAGTATCAATTGAAGTTGAGGCAGTTAAATCTTGAAATCGCCAGGATGAAAGAACGCAAAGAGGATTTTACAGCGAAAGAAAAAGAGCTGAAGGACTTAATTGAGCAGTATGAAACGGATTCCGAAGTCGCAACGCTGAATAACTTTATCGAATCACAAAATGAATCAGTAATGCTTGATCTGTTTTTCAATGAAGAGTTAATGCGGAAGTCAATTCCGGCTATTGTTGACGGTGATTATTCTATTTTTAATTATGATGAAGATGAATTTTACTTATTCGCAGGACAAATAATAAGTGATTTTTTTTTGTCGATGAGGAAGAAAGACAGCAATACATAACAGCAACGCAAGAAGTAATAAATAGTTTGACTTTCAAAGATAAGGCAACAAAGAAAAATAAACTTCACGAAGATTTAACGATTGAAAACATGATTCATACAATAGCCAAAACATATGGACAATGTAAATTTGAAGTTGAGGGAAAATATACTGAATTGGATTTTTGGGAATTAATGTATTTTGAAATGTTAAATAACGCAGACTAATGTCATTAGAAATTAAAATCAGTTCAACGGGTAAATATTTAAACGTAAATAGTTTAGGGAAAAATACTAACAGACAGATGATTCCTAAAAACTTACCGGAGACAAATCGTAAAGTTAAAAATGTTTTAGTCAGAATGAAAAAAGATTTAGCAGAAATGATTAAAAGCAGATATTGAAAACAACATTAAGCGGGTGTAAAATATACCGGTAAAGTTTCGGATCTGAAAAAATCCACTTATGAAAGAAAAGGATTTCGCAGACCGTTATTTGAGACAGGACAATTATTGAAGGGCGTAAAGATAAAGAAGTCAGGCAAGAATTATATTATTTCAATGTCAGATACAAAATATAGGAAACGTTACAAAGGGCAAAAAAGCACTCCGACAATAGCAGAAGTTGCGGGATATTTACAATCGGGTAATTCGAACATGAGAGCAAGACCTTTTTTCGGAATGACAAAAAGCAAATCAGAATTATTTTTCAATAAGATGTCAAATAAATACGGCAGAGTTTTAGCAAATATAATTACAAGAGAATTTAAAAACGCTGCATAATGGCAACGAATACAAATACTGAAAATATAATTGTCAATGTTGAATCAAAATACAAAGACAAAGGACTTGCAGAATTAAAGAAGATTCTTTCCGGCACTAATCTTGCAATGAATAACATGGAGAAAGCCGGAAAGCAGAACTCCGATTCATTTATTAAATTGCAAGCACGCACAATTGCTTTAAAT
>JADJMZ010000008.1 GCA_016709315.1 Ignavibacteria bacterium | reverse complement strand
CGAGTCTGTAAATTTTTTTGTGTAAATGAACTTTTTTTAAATTAAATATTTACTCAATCTTTCTTCGAAAATAATAGCAAACTGAGATAAAGAAAAAGTCCAGTCTCTGACAGGGACAGTCCATTTTTTATGCAGATCTCTGTAAGCCAGGTAAAGCATTTTTTTTAATGAATCATCATTTGGAAAAACAGATCTGTTTTTAGTAACTTTTCTAAATTGCCGGTGAACGTTTTCGACAATGTTAGTGGTATAAATAGTTTTTCTGATTTCTTCAGGATACTTGAAAAAGACAGATATGTTAGCCCAGTTGTTGCGCCAGGATTTTAATGCCAGCGGATATTTCTTTCCCCATTTTTCTTCAACCATTTCAAGTTCCTGTAAAGCCGATTCCTCAGTCGGAGCTTTATAAACTTTTTTCAGATCTGTCATGAATTCTTTGCTGTCTTTATATGCTATATACTTAAGAGTGTTTCTGATCAGGTGTATAACGCATTGCTGGACTTCTGTCTCAGGAAATACACTGTTTATTGCTTCAGGAAAACCTTTGAGTCCGTCAACACAGGAAATCAGTATATCCTGAACTCCTCTGTTTCTTAATTCTGTTATTACACCATGCCAGAAGTTTGCGCCTTCTGTTTCAGCTATCCATAATCCAAGCAAATCTTTTTTTCCTTCTATGTCTATTCCAAGGCAGGTATAAGCTGCTTTGGATTTTATCTTTCCTTCTTCTCTGACCTTATAGAATATTGCATCAAAAAATACGATCGCATATATCGGCTCAAGTATTCTGCTTTGCCATTGGATTGCCATTTCAACGATTTTATTTGTAATGTCTGATATCAGCATCGGGCTCATATCCAGGCCATAGAGTTCTTCTACATGAGATTGTATATCTCTGGTTGTCATTCCCTTGGCATACATTGAGATTATCTTATCCTCGATTGGTCCGATTGTCCGCTCATATTTCTTTACTATTATCGGATCAAAGTCACTGTTACGGTCCCGGGGAACAGTTATCTCTATCTCTCCATTGTCGTTTCTTAATGTCTTCTTTGTTTTTCCGTTACGGCTGTTTCCGCTGTTCTTTCCTGATGGCGAATACTTTTCATATCCCAGGTGCTCAGTAAGCTCTGCATCAAGCATTCCCTCCAGTGCATTCTTCAGTATTTTCTTAATCGCTCCGTCTGAGCCCATCAGATCAGAGTATGTACGGGCTTTTGATAAATCAGCTTTTAACTGTTGTATCATTTCTTCGGTGAGTTCCATTTGGAATTTCTCCTTATGTGTTTGATTAATAAATGTATTATGAAATGAAATAAATTTAAACAGAAAAAATTTTTCTGTTTTTAGCCTTTTTTCGCCGTTCCCCTAGGGGAACGGACAATATGATTTTATCTTCATTTCTTTCTTTATTTATCATATACACAAAATGTTATATTCCCCTAACTCAGAAAAAAATTTACAGTCTCATCAGAATTTCCATATAATCTATAAAGATGAGTAAAACTAAAGAAAAATGTTTAAAATATTTAGCCGGGTTAATCAAAGATCTATTCTTACTCACGATAAAGTTAAAAAAATTTAAAGATTCTATAGAAGTAATTTAGAGATATTCCCTTAATCCCTGATAAAATGCCTGAAGATTCATCAGGGAATTGTAAATATATTTATGTACCTCCTGTGAGGGTGCATTCAGGAAATTCAAAATCGCATAAATTGGGATAAATTAATTTTATCAGACTACCCGTAGCGTTAACATGATCTGAAAATTCAAATCAGGAATATAGCAGAAAAGCATAAATTCAACTTTGCAGAATAAATGTAAAACCAGAAAGAGTATATCACAGTCAGTTTTCACCGAACTCTCTGTTATAAATATCAATCGCCATCTTATGCTTTTTCTTCAGATCATCAATATCTCTGATACTCAGGAGGGCTTCAATTTCCTTAACGATGTTCACGGGAAATTCGTCATACAAATATCTAAATTCAAAATTATAATGAACCGGATTGTATTTGATCCTTAATGATCTTATAAGCGGCTTTAAAGTAAGATCAAAATAATATGCAAGCGCATCTATATAGCGTCCTCTTATTAACTCTTTCTCGATCTGATACTGAAAGAAACCGAATACATTTTTTGATTTTAAATCGAATGCATTTATTTTTTCCTGAAACAATTCCTTATCGAATTTCTGTTCATTCATGTAACCGTATCTGTCATAGTGAACTACAAAGTTTCCGTGAATATGCTTTTCAAGTTCCTTGACAGGGTTTGATCTTTCTACAATAAAAAGATCAACAATTGAAAATTTATCTGTGCCTTTTAGTTTATAGAACTTATGCTGATGATCTTTCTTTTCTGTAACGATGTACACCAAACTGATACCCGCAATCTCATTCATAAAATTTCAAACATTCACCGTCTCTTCAATAGTTCCGTCTCAGCATCCACCATCAGATCAATATCAGACAATTCATCATAACGGTTAAACGCCTTAGCGCCGCCTTCCGCAATAAGGTTTACCTGCGGGTAAGATTTAAGTTCCTTTAAAATTTCCGAAAGTAATTCTTCTCTGTTCATGATAAAATTTAATTTATAATCTATTTATAAATACCGATTCAGAATGTTTTATGTTTCACAGGATTTAATTATTGAAATTAATATTTTAAAATGAATTGGGTGTTCGATGCAGATGTCCAACGCTGATGTTTATGGTAGAGACGCCCAAATTGGGCGTCTCTACACTTTGAAAACGATCAGTAATAATGTGTTACTATAAATTATTTACAATATGATACATAATTGGAATCAGGATATCGGATAATAATTTTATTTTAATGATAAATTCACGTAAAGAATTTACGCAAAACGCGATAATGAACAACGATATAGTGACTCACAAAATATTCAGATAAAATATGACATAGGTCATACTTTATTGTAATCTTTAAGTTATTTTTCGTGGAAACATTTACCAATTATAATTTAACATTGGAAAAAGTTCTTTATTGAAAAGGATATTTACTGTATTTTGCAGTAAACAATAAATTAAGGAAGGCGGATGTGGAGGGTGCCTGCCGGGGATTTTTCTAATTTTTCTAAAATATAAAGGAATCAAATAATGGATTATATATTCGTAAGAGAAGATATTTCCAAGCCAGAGAACAGAGTGAATCTTACTATTTTTCATTTATTAATGATTGATGAGTTCAAATCCTGGTTTTGCCGGAAACTTAACATTGATAAATCCTCAGTAATTTACCCTGTAATGAATTCAGGCGGAAACAGACCTGATCTGATAATAAAAATGATAATAAAATAATTGATGCATTGAAGTTGAATTGGGATCTGAAAATACATCCCAGATTCATGCTTATTCTTCTTTATATGAAAATGGCTTTGCAATCTGCGGTTTACCCGGTCATAATGCAAATCTTTCCCTTGAAGAAATAAAAGATTATCTGAAGGTATTTGATACAGCTTACTTAAACCAGCAGCAAAGATTATCAATAACATATTTGGTCAAGCTTATTGAAACATATATCTATGGTTTTGAATCAAATATAAGGACAAATATAAGCGAAAAAGTTTCGGAACATTCATTTTTAAAATTATTCTTGAATCACTGTCAGATTTAATTTCAGATGATATATCTAAAATATATCCGGGTGAAATAGTAATAGATACAGTTAAGGATGAAGGGTTTTCTTTAAAAGTATATTCCAAATTATCAAATAATAAAGTTGCATTGATAAGCAGAAGCGGTGGAAGAGAAATCATTATTTCCAGGCCGCAAAAAATACAGGAAATATCTTCGACTAAACCTGAAGCTGTTAATAAATGGATTGAGTTTGTTGAAAATGATCTAAATGCAGATATTTCTTCGCTTGAAGAAAGAAGCAGAATATCTATTCCGATAAAGAAGTTTGACGAGATGAAAAATTCATAAGATGATTGAGCTAATAAGAGATTTGACTTAGATATGACAAAGTTTAGCTTGATGAGAAATATCATATCAAAAACACTTTAAGAAGCACATATAAAATAATTTATTCCATAACTGAAGATACGCAAAAAGACTATTTTTTCACGATTTTAATTTTTAAAAATCAGTAAAGTATTAAGTTATTTTAAAAGTAAGTTTAGTTATCGACCTCTCCTGCCTGCTTTCCGCGAGGCAAGCCCTCATCCTTGGTGAGTCTGTCTAAAAACTCTCATTCCCAAGCCTCAGCTTGGGAATGTCGAGTTTTGGCTTCATAAGCTAGGCTTAGCAAGGTGAAAAAGGTTTCCTTGAGACACTCCTGTAAGGAGGGGCTTGGGGTGGTCTTGAATTGTTAACTTATATTCCTGTAACTTCAGTTACATAAATTATTATCGATTATTTTAGAGCTGTATAAAAATACTTCATCTTTTACATTTAATTTAAATAAATAATTAAAGAAATTATTTACAATTGTTATTCAAAAGAAGGAATAAAACAATTTGCCGTTCACATGCTACAACAAGTCCTAATCAAAAATAAAAATTATTTCAATTAATTTATAATAATGTCAACAAAATTCTTTACAAACTCTAAAGAAAGAAGCTTGTTTGACAAGTTTACCGGTATTATTGAACACATGAAAAATCTTCATGCTTTTCATGCTGTTGTCGGTTATTTCCGATCCTCCGGCTACTTCGCTTTGCAGCCTTATCTGAAAGATATAAAAAACATAAAAATTTTAGTTGGTATAAATGTAGATCAAATGTTTGCCGATGCACAACGAAAAGGTCTTATGTATTTTGGTGATGAAGAAAAACCAAAGAAGAATTTTGAAATGGTTTATACAGGATATTAAGGAAGCAAAGTATTCCAACGAAGTTGAAACCGGTATTCTGAATTTTGTAAATGATCTGATTGATGGAAGAATTGAAGTAAGAGCTCACAACTCAAAAGCTATTCATGCAAAGTTTTATTTATTTCTTCCGGAACTTCATTCAGAACATTCAGACGGCTGGGTAATTATGGGATCCTCGAATCTCACCGAAGCTATTTGGGTGTTAAAAAATCACCAAACTATGAAATGAATATAGCTTTGAAAGATTTTGATGAAGTTGAATTTACTAAAAATGAATTTGAAAATTTATGGAAAGAATCTACTTCTATTTTACCTGCTGATATTCAGGCGTTCAAACAGAAAACACACATAGGACAATCTTTTACACCTTATGAACTATATCTCAAATTTCTTATAGAATATTTCGGCAAAAACATTGACTATGATCCGGACACAGTTGGTGATTTACCCAAGACTTACAAAAAGCTTTCTTATCAGGTTGATGCTGTGAATGAAGGTTTCCAAATGCTAATAGAACATAATGGATTTTTCTTAGCTGATGTAGTAGGATTAGGAAAAACAGTTGTTGCTGCTATGATCGCAAAAGATTTTTAATAGCAAACGGGTCTCTGAATACTAAAATACTTGTAGTTTATCCTCCCGCATTAGAGAAGAACTGGAAAACTACATTTTCGCTTATTTGGTATTGACCGTCATGCTAAATTTATAACTAATGGAGATTAGAAAAGATTGCAGAAAACAAGGATCTGAATTACTGGGCAAAAGAAGATTATGATTTAATATTAGTAGATGAAGCTCATCGGTACCGCAATCACACATCGCAGGCATTCGGATTTTTACAGCGGATATGTAAAGCTCAGAGAAATGGAGATGGATTAGTTTCAGGAACAAAGAAGAAAGTAATTTTAATTTCCGCAACACCGCTTAATAACAGACCACAGGATCTGTATTATCAGCTGCAGCTTTTTCAGGATGCAAGACGAAGCACTTTACCGGTTACCAATCTGCAAAGTTTTTTCGGTCCAATAATTCGTGAATATAGTGAAATTATTCAGGAAGATGATCCTAGCATTGAGCGAATAAGAGAATTGTATTCAATCATACGTGAAAAAATAATTTCTCAGATCACTGTCCGAAGAACACGAAGAGATTTAGATAACTATCCCAAGTATAAAGAAGACATGAAAGCACAGGAATTGAATTTCCTGATCTGGCAGCGCCAAAAGCTAAAATGTATGAGATGGATGCAAATTAAGCAAGTTATTTTATCACCGGTTTTTTATTTAACCGATAAAGATAAAATTAATTATCTGCGATATCAGGCAATCAGATTTTTGAAACCTGAATTAAGAGATCAGTATTATGATCAGGCAATACTTGTTTCAAAATCTCTTGCAGGAATAATGAAAACAATGATGATTAAAAGACTGGAAAGCAGTTTCACTGCATTCAAAAATATCCTGAATAATCTAACAAAAGCTACTTAAGAGAATGATTGAAATGTTTGAGAAAACAAAGTGCTATTGCCCCGGACTTAAAAGTAAACGACCTTATGGAAAAAAGGTTCAAGCATTGAAGATATTGAAGAATTGATCAGAGGATTAAATGAAGAGAATCCGGGAAGCAAAAACAATATTTTCACTGCTGAGGATTTTGACGGAGATTTTATAGAAGGTTTGAAAAAGGATCATATGCTTTTTACAGGAACTAATAAATGAGTGGGCAAATATTAAACAAGATCCTAAGTTAGAAGCTTTTTTCAAAATTCTTAAAAATGAATTACTTAATACAGCTATTAATCCCTCAGGGAAATTAGTCTTATTTACCGGAAAGCAAAGATACAGCTGATTATCTTACAAAAATGAAATAGAAGCTCATTTAAATACGAAAATACTTAATGTTTCTTCCGATAACAGGAAAAAACTATTTGAAATCATTCAGGAAAACTTTGATGCAAATTATATTGATCAGCATAAAGATGATTACAATATAATTGTAACAACAGATGTTCTGGCAGAAGGAGTAAATCTTCACAGAGCAAATGTAGTGGTAAACTATGATACTCCTTGAATGCTATCAGGTCTTATGCAAAGAATAGGAAGATTAAATCGAATAGGAAGCACAGCTGATGTAATTCACAACTTTAATTTTATCCTTCTCAGCAAGGCGATGAAGAAATAAAACTATACAATAATGCTTTGGTAAAATTGCAGGGTTTTCATACTGCATTTGGAGAAGATGCGAAAATTTATACTCACGAGGAATTGCTTGAAGAATTTGAACTGTTCAAAGAAGGTTTACCGGACGATGAAGACAAACGACTTTTATATTTGCGCTTTATACGTGAGTTTAAAGATGCAAACCCAAAAGAATTTAAACGTATTAAGGCATTTCCTTTAAAAGCACGAACAGCAAGAAAGCTCTCACCTGATCTCTAAAGCAGAAGAGAAAAAAATCCGAACTGTTGTTTTTCTTAAATCTCCATATAAAATGGAATTCTATCAAATAAAAGGAAGATGTCAAAGTATATCCGCTTTTTTAGAAGCAGCGGATATTTTTGAAGCCAAATCAACCGAGCTAAACTATGATTTGCCTGATCATCATTATATTCACGTTCAGGCGGCTTTGAAAACATTCGATGAAGATTTTCTGGGGCAGTTACAGAAACTGTTACTACAACTGATAAAGCCGATGCAATTTCAGCACAGGCAAAGAAATTTCTTCGTGATATAAAAGGGCTTACAAAACGCAGCGATACAAAATCCGTTTGTGAATCTCTTTCTGCAATGGTTGACAAAGGAACTTTCACACAGTTGCCAAACGAAATAAGAAAATTACGACAGAAGTTAGATAAAAAACAAACCACTTATGGACAAATAGATAATCTCTTAATTATTATTGCAAAAAATATGACGCTTTTGATAGTGAAGACTCAGAAATTGAAATCACACAACAAGTTATTGACACAAATATTTCACCTGAAATAGTATTGTCTGAAACTTTTATTGATTGAGTTAATGAGCAGATTAAAGAAAGAAAATGAATCTGAATTTGAGAATATTATAAAACTCATTGAAGAAGCCCGGAGCCGCGCTTTTAGCAAAGTAAATATTGAACTTGTTTTGCTTTATTTTAATGTTGGAAAGATCGTTTCTTTGAAAGTTGCTGACGGCGTATGGGGTGAAGGAACAGTTGATGAACTGGCAAAATACATTAATTCAAAATTGCCAAACTTATCCGGATTTAACCGTAGAGGGCTTTACCGAATGAAACAGTTTTATGAGACTTATTCCAATTCTGAATTTGTGTTGCCATTAGCGACACAATTAGAAACATATTTTAACTCAATCGAAGATTCTGCAAAAGTGTCGTCACTGCCGGTACAATTGAAAGAATCAAAATCCAAAAGCACAAAGCTTTATATTCTGTCAACTATAAAAGAAAAATTAACTGTAAAAAGAACTCGAAAGACAATTAAATTCTACTGTTTTTGAAAGAACTATAGTGGGAAACAAATTTGTGTCATGCTGATGACAATTACTGCAACAGGCATTTTCAAAGACCCTTACATCTTCGAATTTCTTGATCTCCCTGAAATACACTCTGAAAACGACCTTGAAAAAGCACTCATTAAAAATCTGCAAAAGTTCATTATTGAAATAGGAAAGGGTTCGCATACATGGGCAATCAGTTTCGTCTGCAGGTTGGCAAAAAGATTTTTATACTGATCTGCTTTTTTACCACAGGGATCTGCAATGCCTTGTATTATTTGAATTAAAGATTGAGGAATTTAAGCCGGAGTTTCTAGGCAAGCTGAATTTTTATCTCGAAGCTCTTGACCGGGATGTAAAACGTCCGAATGAAAATCTGAGCATTGGTGTATTACTTTGTAAAGGAAAAGATACTGAAGTAGTAGAATATGCAATGGCGAGAAACACTTCACCTGCTATGATCGCAGACTATGAAACAAAGCTGATAAGTAAAAAAGTATTAGCAGAGAAGCTGCATCAGTTAGTGGAACAACTTTCAAAAAAAGAAAACGAGTGATGGATAAGAAATTTTTGCAAAACACAATCCTTGAATCAGCATACAACCGTGAAGTTTGGATAGATGTGCTGAAAGAATATTTTGGATTAAAAAAAGTATTTCAGCAACCTCTTCAGATTTCTGTTGACAGGAATAAAGCCGAATACGCAGTTGAGCTGGGAAATTTCAGGACAGCGGATGAAAGAGAGAAGTCGGAATTTACGAAGTCAAATTATTGCCTCATATATGGATCGAACGCAATCGTGTTGGACTGAGAAGTTCGCTCAGAGCAGGTTTATAAATATGATGTTGATGCTGCGCTGATTGTGTTTGTGCAGGATGAAAAGTGGAGATTTAGTTATGTTAGCGAAGGATAAGAACCGAAGAAGGTAAAAAGGAAACCGAACCTAAACGCTATACTTATCTTTTTGGAAAGATGAAAGTTGCAGAACTGCCACAAGATCGTTTTGATAAACTGAAAGGAAAACCTGTTTACTTGAATGATTTGTTTGAAGCATTCAGTGTGGAGAAACTCAATAAAGAATTCTTTAAATCATACAAAGAGCATTACGAAAAATTCTGGAAGTATCTGGCGGCTGATAAAATAAGATCTTAGCCGACGTTCGTCAGTTATTCCCTGCGGAAAAGCAGAAACCAATTCGTGATTGTTCGGAAGAAATTGTTAGGGAGAATTGCTTTCCTTCAAATTCTAAAAGAAAGGTTGGCTTGGCGTACCGTTAAAAAACAAAGAATGGAAAGGTGGTGATGTAAAGTTTTTTACAATCACTTTTTGTAAATAGTAAAACAAAAATAAGTTAACAGTACAATTTTAAAAACTCTATTCTTTGAAACACTAAATACAAAACGTAAAAATGATGAAGCTCCTGCTTCAAAGGCAAGGTATAAAAATTCCTTACCTGAATGGCGGTTTGTTTGATAAAGACATTTCATTTGAATATGATTTTGATTTTCCTGCTGAATATTTTGAGAATTTATTAGACTTCTTTGAACAATACAATTTCACTATTGATGAAAATGATCCTTATGATAATGAAGTAGGAATTGATCCCGAAATGCTCGGACATATTTTTGAAAACCTGCTTGAAGAAAACCGTGAGAAAGGAGCATTTTATACTCCAAAGGAAATTGTCCATTATATGTGTCAGGAAAGTCTGATCGAATACCTTAAAAAGATTGCTGAAAGAAATATTTGAATGCCGAAGGTTGCTGTATGGATATTTAAAAACAAACGAATCGTTTGATCCAGCTATTGTAAAGAAGGAAATTATTCGACAAAATATTTATGGAGTTGATAGAGAGGTTGGAGCTGTTGAAATAGCACGATTGAGCTTTTGGCTGTCTTTGGTAGTGGATGAAACTGAACCCCAACCTTTACCTCACCTTGATTACAAAATCATGCAAGGTAATAGTCTTTAGAAAGTTTTGAAGGAATCTCCTGAATAATGTCTTTTATTTGATGAACCAATAATAACTGTTGTTGATGCACAAACAATGATCTTTTCAGAATCAGTTGCGAATGGCCAGCTTCAATATGTATTTGATAACAAAAAGAAAAAAATATTCAATCTTTACTTAATAAATATTTCAATGAGGAGGATAAAAAGGAAAAAGAATTACTTCATAATGCAATAGACAAAATAGTGTTAGATTACATTGATACCTCACTAGAGCATTATGAAAACAGACTTTAATTGAAATAGCTGAGTACGAAAAGATACTTGACCAGAAGATTGGAAAATTGACAAAGATTCAAATGGAAGAATATAAGGAAAGAAATAAAGATAATATTAAAAAGAATAAAGAATTAAAAGAAATTGATAAAAGAAAAATACTTCTTGAACAAAAAGGAAAAGCTAGAAAAAAGTTAATAGAATTTGAAAAGCATAATGAAAGACCTTATTTCCTTTGGCATTTATATTTTAAGGATGTTTTTGATAAAGGAGGTTTTGATATTATGATTGGCAACCCACCGTATATACAGCTTCAAAAGATAACAGACGAAGCAGATATATTACAAAAAGCTAACTATGAAACCTTTACACGGACAGGCGACATTTATTGTTTGTTCTATGAGCAAGGAAACAAACTTCTTAAACCGAACGGAACGCTTTGCTACATTACTTCCAACACATGGATGAGAACCAAGTTTGGCGAACTTTTACGCAAATATTTTGCTGAGAAAACGAATCCTTGAAACTAATAAATTTTGAAGATACAAAAGATTTTCCAGGCAGCAACAGTGGAAACAAATATCATTTTAACGAAGAACGGTAAATTTGAAAATGCTATGAAAGCAGTTGTTGTAAAACTGGATTTCTCAATTGGAACTTATTAATGAATATTTTTCTGCCAATTCAATTAAGATGAATGAACTTCCAGAAGATGGATTGGATTATTCTCACCAAGCTGGATTATGAAAATTAAAAATGGCATTGCTGCAAAGGAAAACAATTGAAAGATTGGAACATTGACTTTTTATCGTGGATTTCTCACAGGTTTCAACGACGCTTTTTTTTATTGATGCTGCGAAAAGAAAGGAAAGTAATTGATAAAGACCTGAAGAGCATAGAAATTATTAAACCACTTTTAAGAGGAAGAGATTAGAAAATATGCTTATAAATTTCACGAACAATATGTAATCTTTTCTCATAATGGCTTGAAAGAAAATAAAACAAAAATCAGAAGGAAGTTCCGAGAATAAATGTTGAGAAGATTACAAAGTAATTTACAAGCATTTGCTACAATACAAAGACAAGAATTCTCCTCTTGCTAAAAAGAACAACGATGGAACTTGGCAAACTTTAGTTGATAGAGCAGACCAAGGTGACCACTGGACAAATCTTCGTGATTGTGCTTACATAAATCTTTTGAAAAACCGAAATTGATTTGGCTTTCAATTACTGATAAACCTGCATTCGCCTATGATGATATGCATTATGTTACAGCACCGCATATTTTCTTTCAGGAGATAATTGAAATTCCTAATTGATTTTAAATTCAAAGCAATGGAATGGTATTTAGATAAAGTAACTTCCTCTACAGGAGTTAGGCGCAAATCAGTGGAGCAAAATTTATGTTGAGCAACTTCCCATTCCAGAAATCAAATGCGAAAATGTGTGGAGAAATTTGAAACACTTGCAGATTATCTTATTTTTCTTAATGATGAAAGCAAACCTCCTGTTAATCCATATTCAAACAATGAAAGCATTGCATCTGTGTTTGAAGATGTATTGAACATGATGGTATATGAACTCTACTTTGAAGAGCACATGAAAGAAGAGGAAATTGATGTTTTGAAATATGTGGACTTTGAAAGCATTGAGAAAGTGAAAGGAGATAAAGCAATAGCAGAAATAATAAATTCAGCATTCAAAGAATTGCAGGAGCAGAAAAATCAAATTCGTAACCGAATTATTTTATCAAACATCCGTAGTAAAAAAATTATTGCGCGGATAAACGAAACAACACACTGATGAAAATTAAAAACCTGCACATAAACAACTTTAAGTTTTTCCGAAAAGTCAGCCAATAAAACTTGACAAAACATTTGCTTGTTTATGGTGAAAATGGAAGTGGTAAGAGTTCTATCTACTGGGCTTTATACACTTTGCTTGATAGCTGCTTAAAAGATTTGCCAAGTGAAATTTCAAAATACTTCAAACGAATAACAGAGATTGCTTAGTGAACATTTACGCAAGGGAAACACAACTTCTTTTGTTGATTGAATTAGACAACGGAGACAAGTATCGCATTGCACACAATGACACTAAAATTCTCACTGATGTTCCAACAAACAAAAAGCACAGGCAATAAATCTTGCAAGTGATTTTATTAATTACAGAATGTTGTATCGCTTCCACGATTTGAAGCACTCCAAAGAGTTTGAGATTTTCAACTTCTTTGAAACCGAGTTGCTCATGTATCTTGACATTGGCGGTGTGAGAGCAAAACGGTATTGGAAGGAATTATTGTTGGGACCGACAAAAGTTTTCAATACAGCCCGTGAAGAAGTTTATCCGACTGCATCTGATGTTCCGCTTACACATGAATACAAATCATACAAACTGAAAGTTGGAAGATTCAACAAGTGGTTGAAAAAATCTTTTAGATAATGTAGAAACAGTTGCAAACGCATACATCAAAGACGATTTTGAAATTGATTTGAAAATCAAATTTGATTTTCAACCTGCTACACTTGCAATTACTCCTACCGAACCGAATATAAATTATCCGAAAATCACGATTGGTTCCAAGTATTACGGAACAAAAATCAAATCAAGAAGCCACACACATTTTGAACGAAGCAAAACTTGCAATTGGTTTGGCAATTCGTTTAGGAATTTTGAAACAGCGATTAGGTGCAGCCGATTTGAAAACTTTAATCATGGATGATTTGCTTATTAGTTTGGACATGAGTTACCGTGATAAAGTTCTTGACATCATCATTGAAAAACTTGCAGTGGATTACCAGTTGATTTTGCTTACTCACGATTATAATTTCTTTGAGTTTACCAAAGACAAAATTGCAAAGCACAACCGCAATTGACTTACCTGCATCAGCAAACTACATGAGAAAAGCAACGGAACATTTTTGCGATGAGTTTTTGCCGTTAGCAGAAAAGTATAATGCAAGTTTCACGAAACTTGACTTTGGCAAACTGATAAACAAAACACCAGCAGAAGCAACAAGACGAGGAATAGCTTTGCTACTCTTTTACCAAACTTGACAGTTGCGAATGTTCATCTTCAATCCTCAATCACATTACAACAGACATACACCACCACTTTTAAAACTGATTTGCAGAAAGCAATTAAGACATTGGAAGCAATAGAAAAATTAACTGGAATCATTTTATAAGAATGAAAGCATTTTAAAGTATAAACACGGACATTTTATAGATGTTGAATCAAAGAAAAGATTGATACCTTGGTTCAAGGCGCAGAATACACTATTTCGGCAGCAGATAACAATTTAGTACAGAAGATTCAAAACTTAAGATCGGTGATAATTTAAATACTAAAGAAAAGCTGATTCGTTAGAAAAGAAATATAGTAAAGACAAGTATGCTAAAATTCTGGTTCTTAGAGTGATCAGCTTTCTTCAGAGTAGGTAATTCCAGAAAAGCAGAAGGAGATGAAAACAAACAGTACATTTTTATCTGTACTTTACTTGAAGATTTATACCTCTATTTACTAAAAGGCAAAAATGGAGATGAGGGCAGAACACTGGCGATTAGCAGATTGTAAATGTGAACTGGAAAATTGTTTGCTTGGAGGGTTAACTTTAACTGAGAAGATTCGGGCAGAATCTCTGAATAAACTTTTCAGTAATACTGTACAGTTTTATTTTAGTATGCAACGAAGTGGAAGTGCAATGCTTTTGATACATTTTCAAATATGGAAAAAGGAATAAAAATCAATTTTGAAGATACTATAAACAAAAAATATGAAGGAATATCAAAATTGAGGGAAAGAGTTTGTAACAGACAAGATTAAGAAGTAAATATTTATCCTGTAATTTAATGTGCTGAGAGTTTTAAATTAACAAAATTAATTTTACAAATTCTGAAGTGATAGGAATTACCTTAGATAATAATTACAAAAGCCTGGAAGAACTAGTAGAAGGTGGGTTTGGAAGAGTATATTTAGCTGATGATGAGCTTGCAAAAAGGAAGGTTGCAATAAAAATACTTCTTGATTAATCCAATTTCAAATCTCAGGGCAAAGACATCACTGCCTTAGAGCAGCAGATAGACAATCTGATTTACAAACTTTACGAACTGACCTATGCCGAAGTAAAAGTAATAGATCCAAGTGTGGGCTGAGTGAAGGAGAGTATGAAGCTTTACGGTTTTAATAAAATGAAACTATAAATTATTATTATGAGCGATATAAAAATTATTTGAGAATAAAAAGTACGAAGTCATTATGACAATGAAAAGGAAGTGTGGTATTTTTCGATAATAGATATAATAGAAATATTAACCGAAAGTACTATCCCCAAAAGGTACTGGAGTGATTTAAAGAAGAGATTACAAACAGAAGGTAGTGAAGTGTACGAAAAAATCGTACGGTTGAAAATGGAAGCCCCTGATGGTAAGTTACGTGAAACTGATGTTTCAGATACTGAAACTTTACTTCGCATTATCCAATCCATACCAAGCCCGAAAGCAGAACCTTTTAAGCAATGGCTTGCTAAAGTTGGATATGAACGAATGCAGGAAATATCCGACCCTTCTCAAAGTCTTGACAGAGCGAGAAAACTGGCAGAAACTCGGCAGAAGCGAAAAATGGATACAACAGCGAAATGACAGGGCAGGAAACCCGAAATAAGTTAACAGATTACTGGAAAGAAAGCGGAGTTGAAAAAGCAGATGAGTTTGCGTTGCTAACTAATATTATCCATCAGGAATGGACAGGACTTACAGTAAAAAGCATAAAGATTTGAAAGGATTAAAAACCCAGAACCTTCGGGATCATAAGGCATTTGAATGAAGCCGAATTAATTTTTACGAGCTTTAGCAGAACTATCTACCCGACAAATAGCTGAAACTGAAGAGGGGCAAGAGGATTACAACAAAATGCCAAAGCAAGTAAAAAAGGCGGTACAGTTGCAAAAAATGCCCGCAAAGAATTAGAAAGCAAAACGGGAAAAGTGTAGTGACAGGCGAAAATTTTACCACCCAAAAAAAGAAAACAAAAAGTTGAAATAAATAAATTACTTTAAATAACAACGGATGGACACAGACGATTTATCAGACAAAACATACAATGCAATAATGCGGGAAGCAGAAAATTTCAATCATGATTTAACATTGCAATTTGGTCTGCTGTCTTACCAATGTAAAAACGAAGATGAATTCATAAGCAAATCAGAAAAACTGATTCGCAAAATACTTAAATATGATGAGGAAGAAATAGAAGAAATGTTTTTCGGAAATCTTCCTTCTACAGAAGAATTACATATTGCATTGAAAATAATCAAAGAGAACATTAAAAAGTTAAAAACAAATAGTTGACGAGCTTCCCAATAATTACAATAAAGAGTTTTATCACAACGAAAAATCAAGTACTGGAAGGTAAGAGCTTAAACACAATAATATATGAGTATAATAAAGAAAATAAGAATAAAAAATTTTAAGAGTCTTGAAGATGTCGAGATAGAAACGAATCAGCTCACATTTCTTTTCGGACCGAATTCTTCAGGAAGAGTTCTTTTATTAAAGTATGATGTTTAAATCTTTCCAACAAAATAAAGGAAATTACTAAATTTTAATTACTTCATGAGCATCATAATCACCCACCCAGGCAGCAGCGCACAAAAGATCGACAAATCGGATTTTAAAAGAGGTTATCTTCAGGAATACATTCATCAGAATCCAGAATCAATACCTGTATAGGAGATCGAGGAAGATAAAAAATTGTTTGTAGTGGCGAGAGAATTCAGGACAGATTCGGGAAGCATTGATGCTCTTGCTATTGATAAGGACGGTGATTTGTATGTCATTGAAACAAAGCTGTTCAGGAATTCCGATAAGAGAACTGTGGTAGCGCAGGCATTGGATTACGGTGCTTCACTTTGGAGGCATTATGATTTTACAACACTTAAGAGCAGGTTTGATGATGGGATCAATAAAAATTCAGTTTAAGGTTTGAAGAAAGATATCGGAGTTCTTTAATATTGAAGAAGAAGAATTCTTACAATACTTGAGACTATGAAATATCATCTTCAGAACGGAATTATCAAAGTATAATACTGATGGATAAGATTGATGAACGGCTGAAGGATCTTATAATTTATATTAATCAGAACAGTCAGTTCGATATATATGCAGTTCAGATGGAATAACTACAAGTTCGAGAAATATGAGATAATGATTCCGGAAATTATTCAGGTGGAAGTAAAAAAAAAGAATACAGGCAGTCAATCGAAAGACACAAGAAGAAAATGGGATGAACAAAGCTTTTAAAACAGACAAGGGAAAAACTTAAAGACGAAGCCGTTAAAGTCATCAGATTGTATAACAGTCTGGAAAAATCAGCAGGCAGGATAAAATGGGGGACTGGTAATACCAATGGTTCATTCATGCCGATAATCAGAAAATCTGTCCGGATCTGTCTCGCCATTTACCATATACTGCGACGGAACCATTTATGTGAAATTCAAATGGTTTGAAAAGCGTCTTGATAAAAAATCATTGATAGATATTTCAAAGCATTTGCGGATGAAGTTAAGAAGTACTTCGGTAAAGCTTCCGGATAAAAAAGATATTTTATAATATCAGGTGAAGATTTTCTGAAGAATCATAAGGGATTGAGCATTGCGATAGAAAAGACTGTTTGTGTAGGAAAAGTTAAAAGTTAAAAGCAGTCAGTTAAAAGTAAAAATTCTATTTACTGATTGGAACAGATTTTAATGTTCTTATAGAGTCTCCCACTGACAGGGATTTGAAATTTGGTGAGAATTTCATGCGTTGAATCAGCAAGCGAATAAAATTTCTAATACAGAATTACTTGAGCTTCTCTTCAGCCCTGATCTTCTTAAAAATCAGAAGAAGTCCGGTTGAGACGGAATGAGAAAGGAATATAAAAAAGTTATAGTTCAGGCAAATATAAACATAAAGTGATTCACTGTGAAACTCCCTCCTTGTTGAATAAAGGGATGTGATTGGTCGTAAAGAAAATTGTAAGCTTGCTTTGTTCCTGAACATTTCTGTTTCTTTGGATTACTTTAAAAGCAACATCTTTTTACAACAAAACCATCTTCAGTTTGCAGCTTGTAAAAATATATTCCACCAGGATAATTTAAAGCATCCCATTTATATGAATATTCTCCTGCCTGTAAATTTCCGTTATAAAGAATGCTTATCTCTTCACCTAATATATTTGTAACGCTTAACTTCGCATGTTGCTTTGAAGTTAAATCGAATTTTATAATTGTTTCAGGATTAAACGGATTAGGATAATTTTGATAAAGAGAAAATTTATCCGGAACAACTGTAGATACAGTTCTGATGCCGACAGGATTATTTGTAATAACAGTAATCATAAAAGATTTACCAACTGGTCCACCGTCCAGATCTTTGTTCATCATAATTGCAATTGAAATACTATCCTGCGGATTATAAATCATTACAGCAGTATAACCGAATAAATTTCCGCCATGACCGAAACAGTTCACACCATTGATACTATATCTCATTGTGCCAAGTCCGTAACCGTTCGCTCCAGAAATAACTGCATTTCTGAAAGTCAGCATTTGATTCAGTGATGTCTGATTAAGAATACTTCCTCTGTATAAAGCTCTTTGCCATTTCACAAGATTTTCAGGTCTTGATGTTACTCCGCCTGCGCCGATAGTTGCACTGTAAATTGCAGTTGTAGGAACAAAAGATGCATCATCAAGGATTCCGTCACCATTTAGATCAACCCAGTTATGCGCATAAGGCATTGTTATAGTATCCTGAACCTCAAAAAAAGATTCATTCATATTCAGCGGAGTAAAAAATCTTGAATGAAGCTGTTCGGATATGTCAGTATGCATATCTTATTTATTATGTGTAAGCAATGATAATATAGTTTGTATTTGAATAACGCCAGGAAGTACCGGGAGCAAAATAAGGAGGTTAAAAACTAAACCGCTGTTGAGAATCTCTTCAGCTGTCCATATTCTGTTAAGATTTGAATTTATTGCAGCGCTGAATGCAGGATTATCGGTTACACTGTAAATTCCGCTGAACATCTGAAGCTGTCTTACTGTTACAGAATTATTTATATTTACAAAACCGGAAGCCAGTTTCCGATTTGATCATCAAGGTTTAAGCTGTCCGCTTCTTCAAGCTGCAATATCAAAGCTGCCATAAAATTCTTTGTTATGCTGCCGGAACTGAAAAGCATATCAGTATTAACATTTTCTGTTTCACTGGAAATACCGCTTGCTCCAAGCCATAATCCCTGACCGGGAACATAAGCTGCGGCAGAAATTCCTTTTAATCCGTAAGATACTTTCAGCGCTTCTATTTTGTCTGAAGCATAGCGGATTATGTACTGTCAGGGACCTTGCTGTTCCTGCGATACTTAAAATTACTGATAAGAATAAAAAAAGAGAAAGTTTTTTCATGGTGTTTTATTATGATTAATTAATTTAAAATTTCTAATTAAGTTTCACTTATTATTTCATTATCAATTTAAGATAATCCAATACGTTTGTCTTTAATGTTTTAAGCGATCTTATATTTTCGGGAAGGGTACAGTATCTTAAATAAGAACCCAAACACATTGTGAGAATGTTAAAGGCAGCAGATCTGATATCAACTTCGTCTCTGATAAGATTTTCTTTCTTCATTTGTTCCAGCAATGAATAACAACTGTCAGTAAATTTCACTCCGGCATTTCTTTTATCGCCGTGCTTTATGAAGTAATTGTAAAGTTCAACTTTAAGTTTTACAAAATTAACTTCTTTCTTTTTTGTTTTTATATCAGGAAAATTGAGAGAAATAATTCTATTGAGTTTTTCATATGAGGACATATCTGAATCAATTATCTCAGTACATATCTCAATTGATTCCATATCTTTATATTCAATTACTGATTCTAGCAAGTCTTTTTTATCTTTGAAGTGCCAGTACAAGGCTCCTCGCGTGACTCCAGCTTTTTCAGCAATTACTTCCAGCTTTGAATTTTCGAATCCCGTTTCCAGAAATTCCATAAAAGATTTACTTAACAGAATCTTTTTCGTTGCCAGCGCTTCTTCTTTTGTCCGTTTCATATATTAATTAAATACTTATTTACATACATGGTGTATGTAAAATAAAAATGGCTTGAATTGTCAAGGATAAACAAATAATCAGGAATTACAGAAGCTCAGTGGTGTCCAAAAACGTTTTTGTAATGAACAAAAAACTTTTTAATTTTGCATATAAAAACAGTAATATCTAAGATTTAAAATTTAATCCCTCCCAAACTTTCTCATCTAAAGAGATTTTCTCAAAACATTATGACTACCTTAATCCCCCTCCTTTGCAAAGAGGGGGAAGCCCGCTGGAGCGGGGCTTGCTCCGCCTCATACCATAGGCGGGCAGGGGAGGTCATACAAGTGCTCCTTCCGTACAGTCTATGGGACTTTGAATAGAAAAGGTTTTGGGATGACCGCAAATTATTTTTCCTGCTTTAAAATTAGTAGTGAATCCACGCCGAATGAGATGATAAAATCTCTCAATTAAAGTCTTCATTTATAAACATATAAATTTATACTAACTTTGGAGAAGAATTTAAATATGAAAAAATAAGTTTACATGTTTTTGACAGGTTAGTTAAGATTGACGGTTGCTTTGCAAAAGGCAGACATGTGAAATCATCAGATCTTTCACGGATATGTAATGTTAGCGATAGGACACATTTCCGCGACCTGAAGATACTTAAAGAAGTTTATAATGCGCCGCTTGAATATGATTTTAAGAGAAAATCCTTTTACTATACAAAAGTGTTTCAATTGAAAACATTTGATCTGTCGGCAGGGAGTTATACTGATCTCGCTGTGATATTCGAGCTCATCAAAAGTTATGATCATAATCCATATAAGTCCGGACAGAAATCGCTGCTGAATAAATTGCGTCTGAGTTTCGGAGATGAAATAAATAAAAAGATTATTGATGTCAGGGAAAAAATTAGTTTCAGATTCAGTCCGGTAAAAAGATCTGATGAAAAAACATTTAAGATCATAGAAAATGCGCTATTAAAAGAAAAGACTATACAAGTAAAGTACATTAAAACGGAGAATGTAAATGCGGTCAGCAGAACGATTGATCCATACCATTTAAGAAATTATAACGGAGACTGGTATCTCATTGGTTTTGAACATGAAAGAAAAAAAGTAAGGGTATTATCTGTAAGCAGAATATCTGAAGTGAAGCTGACAAACAGAGAATTCGATGTTCCTGACAGTTTTAATTTGGAGGAATACTTTAAATACAGTTTCGGAAAAAGAACATCAAAACCTGTAGAGATACAGTTCGAAATAAAAAAGCCGTTTGTGAATTTAATAACCGAAAGGGAAAATACACACTTCGCAAAAAACCAGGAAACTCGCAAACGGCAACATACACGTCACACTCACACTTTATGAATTATCTGAGATCAAAGACTGGCTTATGAAGGAAGGGACAAGGATCAGGGTACTCAGCCCTCCGGAACTTATACAGCTATTGGTTAAGGATGCAAAAGAAATTTTGAAACAGTATAAACATAACAACAACTGACTACTTCAGGCAGCGTCAGGAATTCCTATTTTCACAAAAACTCCAGAGCTTATAAGAGAGTTTTTCCGTTCCCAATCGGGAGATTGGGAACGAGTGTGAACATAACAATAACTGACTACTTCAGGCAGTGTCAGGAATTCCTATTTCCACAAAAACTCCAGAGCTTATAAGAAAATTTTCCGTTCCCAATCGGGAGATTGGGAACGAGGTGTGAAACATAACAATAACTGACTACTTCAGGCAGCGTCAGGAATTCCTATTTCCACAAAAACTCCAGAGCTTATAAGAGAATTTTTCCGTTCCCAATCGGGAGATTGGGAACGAGGTGTAAAAACATAACAATAACTGACTACTTCAGGCAGTGTCAGGAATTCCTATTTCACAAAAACTCCAGAGCTTATAAGGAAATTTTTCCGTTCCCAATCGGGAGATTGGGAACGAGGTGTGAAATATAACAATAACTGACTACTTCAGGCAGCGTCAGAATTCCTATTTCCACAAAAACTCCAGAGCTTATAAGAAAATTTTTCCGTTCCCAATCGGGAGATTGGGAACGAGGTGTGAAACATAACAATAACTGACTACTTCAGGCAGCGTCAGAATTCCTATTTTCACAAAAAACTCCAGAGCTTATAAGAAAAATTTTCCTTTCCCAATCGGGAGATTGGGAACGAGGTGTGAAATTTAATGAAAAATAAATTTATATTTTTTTAATAAATATTTTTACTCTGACATTATTTGTCATAGTTTAGTTTGTATTTTTGTATGAAAGGAAATTGAATCTTAAATAAATTGAAATCAATCATGAGCAGAAATACAAACATAGAAGAGTTACAATTCCCGGTAATGCTGAAACGTTTTATATTAAAAAGAATAAATATAAAGGGATTAACTAACTATTCAGCTGTCACAGGAATAATTAATAAAAAAGGAAAATGTTTTTTCCGTAGTAAGCAGGAATTATGCACTGATATTAAATGAAGAAGCGATTGTTTTAGGTAAGAGAATTTTTAAGGAAATGTTTTCGGAGTCAGGAGAAGACGAATTCATTGTATTCAATATAAATTATCCGAAGACAAGATCATACTGTCACATTGACCTGATAAATGAAAATTACAAGCTAAACATCTGGGGGAATGAAGTTTATGTCCCTTTCATCAGGATCACAAACAGTTACAATAAATCAAGAAAGCTGGGATTTGAAATAGGGTTTGTCAGAAAAGTCTGCGACAACGGGAGTGATCTTTGAAAGAGAACTAGTCAGTTTGAATTATTTTCACTATAACAAATATCTCAACAATATCCTGAATTGCATTAACAAAGATATGAAACTGAAAAAATTAACAGACATTGAAAAAAGTTTTATTGAATATATGCGGAATCTTAATGAGATCAGAATTGAGAAAAAGTTTTTTACAAACCTCACTGTTAAAATATTCGGATTAAAATTCAACACTGAAAATGTATCCGCAAAGTACAGGAGAATCATAGAAAAACAAAAAGAGGAATTCCTGAACATTATGGAAGGTCTTAAGAATAAATACATCGGAGAGCTCGGAGAAAATGCATACAGTTTGTTCAATACAGCAACGGCTTTTGCCAATGAAACAAAATTTGTAAAATGCGACAGATATAACGGTTACCAGACAAAAGCAGGGAAATGGGTCAGGAAATAGTCAGTATGAATAAAGACGGAAAAGTTCAGGAATATCTTTCAAATTGCAAAGAATATTTAAATTAAAATATAAAACTGAAAAAGGAGAAATCAATATGTATGACATAAATTGGCGACATTCACGGACACGCCGATCAGCTTGAAAAGCTGTTAAGAGAAATGAGATATGAAAAAAACGGAAAAGGTTATTCCCATACGGAAAGAACAGCAGTGTTTGTCGGGGATTTCATTGACAGAGGTCCGAAGATAAGGGAAACGCTGAAAATTGTAAGAGATATGACAGAGAACGGAAAAGCGCTTGCTGTAATGGGAAATCACGAGTATAACGCAATGTGTTACAATACTAAAAATGAAAAGGGTGAATATCTGAGAAAGCGAAGTGATAATAATATAAATCAGCACCTGGCAACGCTTAATCAGTTCGCTGATTACAAGACAGAATGGAAGAGTTATCTTGAATGGTTTCATACGCTTCCGCTTTATCTTGACCTGGATGAGATCAGAATAGTTCACGCCTGCTGGGACAATGATAACATTGAAATACTCGGTGACAGAAATACAATATCTCCGGATTTTCTGCAGGAGCTGAATTCGAAAAAGCATTGTAAAAGTTCTTCACTATTTTGGGCAACAGATGAATGTATAAAAGGCAGAGAAGAGAAAATTCCGGAAGGATATAAATTTTATGACAAACACGGAAAGGCAAGAGATGAAATGAGAGTTCGCTGGTATCTTAATATGTCAGAACTGAACTATGAAGACTTTTACATGGAAGAGATAGCTGAACTGAGAGGAAAGAAAGTTGATACAAAAGTCTGAAAAGAAAAGTTTTTTACTTGGAATCAGAGAAGCCAGTATTCTGCGGACACTACTGGTTTGACGGAGATCCTAAAATAGAAAAGAAGAATGTTGCCTGCGGGATTACAGCATCGGAACAGGAGGAAAACTAACAGCATACAGATGGTCAGGAGAAAAGAACTTTCGGATGAAAATTTCATCTGGGTGAATGCAAGGGGACTGAATACATTCAGGGTAACTATGAATTAACTTTTATCCGGAATATAGAATTACAGAATTTTAAATAATTAAATCATATTAAAATGGAAAGGCAAATTTCTACAATGGAAACAATGGCAAACGATACAGGAATGCCTTACTCTACTGATTCAATCAATGAATATCTTATATATCTTGCGGAAAACAATCTGTTGATTGCAGACGATCAAAATAATTTGTTTTATACAAATGATAAGATTGATGGAAAATTAATCTGTTACACAAAACTCATAGCTTCCGGACTGATACCTGAAAGTGAAGTTCGATTCCAAGCATGGCTGTTATATCTGCGGAAATATTAGATGTAAAAACCAGTGTTAATGAGTTTACAAAGAAGGAGTTTTTTGTGCTTAGATGTGACGGGACAATCGGAGAAGTTGAGTTGTTATGTTCGCCGGAATTTGCAAATGAAAACATGAAAGCGGGAGGAGTTGTAAACGGATATGTTTTATTCAGGATGGAGGTGATGAGGATAATTAATTAATGAAATAAAATTCTTAATTGAATTACCATCAAATTTTGTTAGTGCCTTAACTATTGCCGTTGGTTTTAACCAACGGCCAATAGCGGCAATAAAATCAAATGTCTCATGCCTTGACTCTTGCCGTTGGTTAAAACCAACGGCAATTAAATTAAATGTTGGCAATTAAATCAAATGTCTCATGCCTTGACTCTTGCCGTTGGTTAAAACCAAACGGTAATTAAATAAATGTTGGCAATTAAATCAAATGTTGCATGCCTTGACTCTTGCCGTTGGTTAAATCCAACGGGCAACAGCGGCAATTAAACTCAAATGTTTTGGTTCAAACTTCTGCGCAGCATAAGACCTGAAATCTTCAATTCAGATTTTGTCGTTGGTGCCTTTTCTCTTGCCGTTGGTTAAAACCAACGGCAATAAAATCTAATGTTGGCAATTAAATCAAATGTCTCATGCTTTGACTCTTGCCGTTGGTTAAATCCAACGGGCAACAGCGGCGTAAATCTAATGTTAGCAATTAAATCAAATGTCTCATGCCTTGACTCTTGCCGTTGGTTAAAACCAACGGCCAACAGTGGCAATTAAAAAATGTTTTTGGTCATACTTCTGCGCTGTATAAGACGTAAAGCTTCAATTCAAATTTTATAGTTAGAGTCTTATTTATTGCCCGTTGGTTTTAACCAACGGCAACATTAACGGCAATTAAACAGCAACAGCACTTTAAATCAAATGTTGCATTAGATTAAGAACTGTTTAAATATTTTAAAATACTAAATTATGGCGTACGAGTGTTACACCCTTAAAGCATTGTTATCTGTCAGACTCAAATCACTTCCGTCAACAAAGTTATCGCTTGTTACATCTGTCTTAACATATCCACTCAATCCGTTCACAGCATCATTTTTCAACACTGCTGATGTCAGATGCATCTATTACACCGTCCTGATTTATATCTCCGGCATAAATGCACCACTTACCGTATTTGTAAACGAGATTGTTTCCATAAGCATTTGACTGAGAACCAGAAAATCAAAGACAGATGTGTTTCCGTTTTGTAAAATTAACAGGCGCTGAGCTCCATGTTTCAATTGAATTTCTGTGTTCTGACCTGCAGATGGTAACTTCCGGAAACTGCATGGATAAAATTTACCATCGCATTTCCTGATGAATCAGTGAAAGCTATAGCAGAATCTACCGTAAAAATGGAGACGCATTTGATTTCAGATACAATTTATTGTATCACTTATATTAATTATACCATTCCATAAACCTTCGGGAGCAATTGTAGAGATTTAAAGGCCAGAAGGAATTGCTGAAGGAGTAAAGCGATAAGAATTGAAATTTGTATTCTGATTACTGTTACCTGTTACTCTGAAATAGTATGTTCCGCTAGTGCAATAACAGGAAACACTGTCGGCTGGTCCTGAAATATTCTTTGATACAATCACTGATCCGCTGCTGTTTAAAACTGCTATTCCGTTTACTCCGGCATTCACGGAAGCAAGCTGAAATGTAATCTTACCTCCGGAATTGAATTTAACATTGTAAAAATCTGTCTCTGAAGTAATTCCTTTTGACTGAAGCATTATATACCCTGCATAAGTTTTCCAAACGATAATTCGTATGAATAATTTAAATTATCAGGTTCATCTAATCCTCTTGTAATTGATTTGTAATCTCCTGTTTGCTTATGTGATTTTTATTTGTAAGTAAAGTATCCGAGATTCCTGCAGGTGAAGAAACTGAGCCGTTATAAATCCATTGCCTGCTAAGCGGAACAGCAAGGTCTGTTCCGAGTCCGAGATAATTTGAAGTTATCCATGTATAAGTAATATTCTGCGGAAGAGGCATCAGGGAATTCTCTGAAGTGTTAAATGATAATCCGGTGATTGTATCAGACCGAATTCCGTTGCAGTTTATATCAGCATTATAATAAGATGATGGAACAGTATTTTTCTGATTGCTGAAAAGATAAGGAGCATTAGCAGAATTAAAAGAGTATCGCATGTCTCTTATAGCTTCACTATTGAAATCAACGGTTGTAAAAGGAATTGAACTGACATTTGTACCGAGATGAGGCGTACCGAAAGTAACAACTCTTGCGACTTTATGCCCGTTAGTTAAATCGAGCGGATCTATCCACCATTTATGAATTCCGTTTTCCATTCTTTGAAGATATTCTCTGATCGCAAGTCCTCCCATGGAATGACCGCACAAAATTACTTTTTCATTACAGCGCTAAGAGTATGATCAGAACTCATTGTCCATGAAGAGCTGATCTGGCTTAAAGTTGTATTCCATGTGAGATCATCTGAATTCAATCCATGAATAAAGATCACAGGATAAGGTGAATTTACCGCCTGGAATAAACGAGACTTACATTAAATACAAATACAAAACTAAGAAACAAAATTATTTTTTTCATATCGGATTATTGGTTTTAAATTTAATTATATAAACAAATAAATTTATATAATCTGAATACTATTAACAATTTAACTTTTTCCTGCTTTCCCGGATTGTTTTCATTGGAGTCCTAATTATTTTTCCTGCTTGCTAAGCCCCAGCTAATGTTGGTAAACTCGACATTCCTAAGCTGGCAGACTGTCTGAAAACCAAAGAATAACTCGAAGACTCAAAGACTCAAAGTTAAAAAATCTTCAAAACAAGATTCTTTGAGCTTCGAGAATTTGAGTTTTTTGTCCTAAATTCGTTTTGGACAGTCTGGGGGCTTGGGAATGAGGAAAATAAAAACATCTAATTGCATGATAAAAATATTTTCTCGCAGATATTCGCAAAAAAATTCGCTGATTTACGCGAATAATCTATTTAATAATCTTGTTTCTGCAAAATTCTGCGTGAAAATTCTGGGTCATCTTGAGAAATTCTCTCCACAAGATTTTGTTGCGCACAAAGTTAAAAACATGGAATATGTTTCATTCATTATTTTTATTCTGAAATTACTTATTTTGCACAAACAGAATTATTAAATTTTAATAGATGAATCAGAATGAAAATTAACAGTGATCTGAACAGAAAGACTTTTGAATTTTCTGATCCCGGTCCGGGGCTGGGTACAAAAGAAGAGCATGATCTTTTGAAGAAATTCAGAAAAGCATGATCAGTCAGTATGAAAAATTTTTCCAGATAATCTTGCTCCAAGGACTATCGTTATCGTACCATCACTTACTCTTGGCTGGAAATCCTCTCGAAGATAAAAGGGTCAATTCACTACGAAGAGAGACTGCTCTGCCTTCTGATGCTATTGCGTTTACCTCTTGCAAAAGTTATTTATCTTTCAAGCATGCTCTTTCTGATGTGATCATTGATTATTATCTGCATTTGCTTCAGGGATTACAGGACATCATGCAAGGCAGCGGCTGACAATGCTGAGCTGTTATGATCTTTCACGAAAGCCGCTTACTGAAAAGATACTTGACCGTCCGAGACTTATTGGAAGGATCAAAAAACTTATTACTGACAGTTCGTCAACTCATCTTACATGTTATAATATCACGCCTCTTGAAAAGTCTCTTGCCGTCAAACTTGAATTCCAATATTCGGAACTGACCCTTCCAAGTTTTATGAAGGTTCAAAGTCCGGCGCACGGAAAACTTTCAGAGCTTGCGGAATTGATATGCTTGGACGGAAATGAAGATCTTAAAACGAAAGAAGACATCGCTGCTTCTCTTTAGCCGCCTGAAAAGAGAAAATCCTGCGCTTCCGTAAAGCCGTTGTCAAAATGAATGACGGATTCAGCGGTGACGGAAATGCAATTTACAGATATCCCGAACTGGCAATAGACGAATCACTGGAAACGAACATTCTTAATTCACTGTCAGAAAACATAAGACCTGTATCAAAGGATGTAAGTCATGAACTGTTCTTTGAAAAGTTTCAGGAGATGGAAGGGATTGTAGAGGAATTTCTTGAAGGTGAAATAAAAATGTCTCCGTCTGTTCAGTGTGTAATAGGAACTTCAGACATAATAGAGATTCCCAGCACACATGATCAGCTCCTGGGAGGTGACGACGGGCAGATATTTCTGGGCGCAATATTTCCCGCTGACAAGGAATACGCATCATCACTGGCTGATATTGGAAATAATGTCGCTCGTTTTCTGGCTAAGAAAGGTGTCCGGGGAAGATTTGCTATTGATTTTATTTCAGTCAGACAGGATGACGGACAATGGAAACATTTTGCTATTGAGATTAATCTCCGAAAGGGCGGCACTACGCATCCGTTTATGATGATTCAATTTCTTACAGCAGGAGAATATGATTCTGAAAAGGGAATTTTTCTTACGGCAAGCGGTAATCAGAGATATTATTTTGCATCCGACAATGTTCAGAACGAAAAGTACATCGGCACAACACCGAATGATCTTATTGATATTGCAATGTTTCACGAACTTATGTATGACGGCGCAGCGCAGGAAGGAGTGGTCTTTCATCTGATAGGGGCGCTTTCTGAATTCGGGAAACTCGGCGTTGTATGCATTGGGAGCACTCCGGAAAGGGCTAAAGAGTTTTATGATAAAACATTGCGTGTTCTTGATTTTGAATGCGGTGTCACTGAAGAAGAGATCTCTAACCACTAAGATCTCTAACCACTAAGGCTTAAAAGCATTAAGATTAATATTTTAAACTTTTACCTTGGAGTCTTGGTGCCTTCGTGGTAATTATAAATTATTGAGACATACTACTTAAGAGAAATGTCTCTAAACAATTAAACATTTTATCACAGAGACACAAAGTCACAGAGAGTTTTATCTTCAAATTATAATTACTCAACGTCTCTGCTTGCCTCGCTGGAAGCGGGCTTGCCTCGCTATGCAGGAGGCTCTGTGTTAATACTAAGTTTGAGCAATACTCTTTAAAAAAGGAGATAGAAACCAATTGAAGGAATTTGTCTCAAAACTTACTTTTTACGGTCATTCAATAAATACACTTCATTTAATTTTGGGCAGAGTTCTGCGGTGATACTTCTAAAGTTAGTTTTATAACTTGCACTTAACAGACTCAGAGACTACATTTCTGCATAGCAAATTAATACATTGTTAGTAAACTCTGTATCTGACAATCTATTTTACCAGTGTAACACAGGTGAATATCTCAATAGATTTATCTTGTTTACTAATTGAATTTTTATCTTTCATACACGCTATGATTTTTAATATGTAAGGTGTAATAGTAAGATATATTATTAAATCAATCAAAAACAAATTTTAAAACCAAACAGAAAGGATTTATATATGAAAAGCTTACATAAAATGTCAGCATATACTTTATTAATCATTATCATAAGTATGACGCTGACAGTAAATGCCCAGAACAGTAAAGTTATAACAGGTGTTTCCGTTTCGGGAAATAATTCAAGCATAATAAGCAATGATATTCCCGCAAATTTAAATCCCGGACAGGTGTATCCGGTTTCTGTGACTATAATTAATAACGGGAAAATAAATGGTTAAGAGGTGATAATTTTTTTTCTTAAACTATATGAGGAAGTGGACAAGTAAATATCAAACTGATGTATGGGGTGTCAAAAAGTAAATCTTCCCAATGATGTTTATCCTTCAGAGAAAGTTATTTTACTTTTTAACATAACAGCTCCGCAGACTCCAAGGAGTTTACGCGTTCAGATGGGCTATGACAGAAGACTTCACCTTTTTCGGAGAATATACTGATAACCTTGTGAACGTAACCGGGGACAGAGTTTCTCCAGTTTACGATAACAGTGGAAATAATGCTGAATTTGTAAGTTTCAGTATTCCCGAAACAATGTCAGCGGGAAATAAATATAAAGTCAGAATTACATTGAAGAATACGGGCAATACAGTATGGCAATCTTCACAGGAAAATGAATTTAAACTTGTTTCAGTAACGGGATCTTCCGATGTAATTTATCCCGATTGGAACTCTTCACAAATTTATCTGTCAAATTCCGTCGAACCGGGTCAGACCTCAGACATTGAATTTTATTTGTCAGCTCCTGTTAATCCCGGTATTTATACTTTACAGTGGATTATGAAAAAGGGGAATACTATTTTGGTCAGAAGACAAACAATGCAACTATCAGAGTTACAGGGAACAGTACAAGAGATTCTGATCCTCAATCTTTCAATGCTACTTTTATGGAACAGAGTGTGCCTAATTCAATGTATCTAAATGAATATCAGGACATTTCTGTAACAGTAAGCAATACCGGAACCAATACCTGGAAAAGAGACCGTGAACAATTGGTGATGATTGATGCGAAAAAGTCCATAAGCTCATTGAATATGTGGAATGTCTGTTATATTCAGCTGCCGAATGATGTAGAACCAGGAAGTCTGGTTACATTTAATTTTAAAGTTAAGCCAAATGAAACGGGCTGGCAGTATTTTCAATGCCGTATGATGAAGGATGACGGAACACTTTTCGGAATCCCATCAAAATCCGTTGAAGTTATTGTTTCAAAGAGATAATTATTCTTTGGAGACTTTTGAAAACCTTCTGTCATCACCGGGAGCCTTGCCCGCTTTCAGCAAAATAAACAGCGAGACAGGCGTGCTCCTGGCGGAGACAAACAATTTGTCATCCCCGCATGCTCCTGGCGGGGATCCATTCATAAATGTTTTTTGTCATATTACAAATTCAGGTTCCAGCAATTCATCTGATCCCCCAATTTCATAAAATAAATCTTTCCAATCAGGATTAATGAATCATAAATCCTGTCTGACTGCTTTTCTCAGGATTGCAAACTTTGCAAAATTAATAGCATGATGATTGGATCCCCGCCAGGAGCATGCGGGGATGACAAAGTGGTTTTTTTAAGGAATTAAAATTTTTGGATGGCTTCTGCCAGGAGCAAGCCCGCCTCGCGACAAGGCGGGCGGGAATGACTTAGTTTGAGTAAATGGAAAGCAATGTAAATTTTGCCGTTTTCAAAAACCGAAAATATCCATATTAAATATAAGTGTTTATACTCAGATAAATAAGTAGTACTACTCAAACAAATAGTGTGTTTACCTCTGTAAAATTTCATAATAACAAAAAGTATCTTTGTAAAAATAATTTATTTCTTTATTAATAGATCAAGCGTGATTAAACTCTTGCATTTGTGAAAGTTAAGATTTAATTTTCAAAATCCATACTGACATTTACGGCTGACTTTAACATTCTTATTAAGATTTCAAGATATTTCCCGGAATCAATTTATTATTGATTCTTACAGGAAATATTTTATGACTGATGATCAGTTAATGATCCGTAAAAGAAAGTAATTTATTAAACTCAAATAATAAATAAAATCTCTTATGACTTCTGTAATTAAAGGATTAATCGTAGATGATGAACTTTCGGGAAGGGAAAATTTAAAAATCCTTATCGAAAGTTACTGTACGGAAATTAAATTGTTGGTACAGCATCATCTGCAGCTGAAGCAAAGTGTATGATTGGACATTTATCACCTGATGTAGTATTTCTTGACGTTAACATGCCTGTCCTGGACGGTTTTGATTTTTTGGAAAGTGTTGACAGCAGTAAATTTAAAATTGTATTTGTTACTGCTCATGAAGAGCATGCAATTAAAGCAATAAAAGCAAAAGCCGTTGATTACCTTTTAAAACCAATAGACATCAAAGAGCTTCAGCAGACAGTAAAAAGACTGGCGGATCATTTTAAAAATAATGATAATGTCATCACTTCAGTTCAAAATGATAAAGTAATTCTACCTGCTTCATACGGTTTTACAGCAATTAACGCCGAAGAGATTATCCGGCTGGAAGCTGAAGACTGCTACACACACATTTTCACAGTGAATGAAAAGAAGATCACCGTATCAAAGACACTGAAAGAAATTGAAGAAAAAGTTTCTGACAGATTATTTTTCAGAGTTCATAAATCTCACCTTATAAATCTCAGACATATTAAAGATTACTCAAAATTAGACGGCGGCTGCATTACCATGAGTGACGGAGTTAAGATTCAGGTCTCAAGAAGAAAGGGATCAGAATTTACGGAGAAATATAAAGAATTTATAATGAAGCAGTAATGTATGAAGTATATAATACTTAATCATTTTATAATTATTTTATATCTTATCTTCGCATCAGATTTATTTTCCCAGACACCTCCTTTTTATCATTATACTTCATCAGAAGGACTCGCATCATCACAGGTTTATGAAATGATGCAGGACAGTGACGACTATATGTGGTTCGCAACTGCTAATGGTGTCAGCCAGTTTGACGGACATAAATTTACTAATTATTCAACCAAAGACGGTCTCAATTCAAACAGTATAATCTGTCTGACTGAAGGCAATAAAGGAGAAATTTATTTTGGTAATGAAAAAGAGGGCTTTAATATTTTTGATAAAGGAAAATAGAAAAATATTCTTATCAGACAGAACGAAAACTTATTATTATTGGAATGCTTACAGATGGTGAAAACTTTACTCCTACTATGAAGATAACATTAGCAAGGTTACTATGGAAAATATACAGAGCTTTTTATTCAATCTACCTCACACTGGATACAATACATAAACAAAATAGTTAAAATAATTGACCATACTTTTTAGCAGCTACATCAAAAGGAATGTATAAATTTGAAAATCAGAAATTTGAAAAAATAAAAATTGCCGGATTAGAAGATCAGAAAATTTTTTGGATATTCTGTGACAGTGAAAAAAAATATTTTACTGGGTGCAAAAGGAAAAATATACGAAGTAAAGGATAATTCTGTAGTCAGAACGATTGAAGTTGATCTCTTTGAAAACAACAATGTAATACGGGTGATGAAAGATATCAAAGAAAACATCTGGTTTACAATAATGAATAAAGGATTTTACTTTATTCAGTCGGGAACAGACATTATTACAGATGCCGGAAGGAAAGTCGGGCTGGTAAATAAATTAGTTAATAATTTCCTGGAAGATACCGAAGGGAATATCTGGGTGAGCACTTACGGTGAAGGTGTATTTTGTTTGAATAATCTGTATCTGAATAACTATAGTCAAAATGACGGACTCAGCAATAATAAAGTCACGGCAATTGAAAAGGACCAGACAGGGCGAATGTTGGTTGGTACACTTGACGGATTAAATGTTCTGGAAAATAATCGCTTTACGGAAATATTGAATAAAAATAGTTCATATAAGGGATTATATGTATATCTTTAGTATAAAGTGTATGAATGATTCTGTTTTTGTATGTTGTACTTATAAAAATCGATACCGTAAAATTTCAGAAAGCAGATATAAAAATGATAAGTTATTTTCATTCCATCTTCATCATTTTGCATAACAAAAGATAATAAATTTATTTCAAGCGGATGGCAGAATGATATATATATTTATAATTATCCTCCTCTTATATTAGATAAAAAGTCATTAATTAATGTATTTGGTGATTCGAATATTAATAACAAAATTCACTGTATCTATGATGACACAGGGAATAATCTATGGGTTGGAACAGATGCCGGTCTTTGCAAAATAACAAATGAAAAGAAAACTTATTTTCATGAAAATGAAATACTTTCTTCAGCAGTAAAAACCATAACACAGGACAGAAATAATCACATCTGGTTTGCCGGAGATAAAGGTATATCCAGTTACAGACTTTCAGATTCCTTAATTACAAACTATTCTTATTTTGATGATTATGATTTGTCAGCTTCCAATACTTTATCAGTTGATAAGTACAACCGGCTTTGGATCGGGACTATGAATGGTCTATATATACTGGAAAAGATTCAATCAGAGTTCTGAACACTCAGACAGGACTGCCGTCAAAAGAGATTTTATCATTATATTGTGACACTGCCAAAAATTCAATGTGGATCGGAACACCAGGCGGTTTAAATTCTATTGATATAAATGAATTTGATAATAGTAAAATTTTTACCTGTCAAATGTCCGGATAAAAATATAAAAGCGGATGATTCAGTTTATTCATTTGAGGAAAATATTATTTTCGAGCCGGACATAAATAACATTCATTTAGATTTTACTTCTATAAATTTTTCATCACCTTCTTCTGTTAATTATCAGTATAAACTTGAAGATGACTGGATTGATATTTCCGATGATAAAATAAATTTGTCATCTTTAGGAAAAGGCGATTACAATCTTGCAATCCGCGGTAAAGTAATTAACAGTCCCTGGGGTAAACCGAGCTTAGTTAATTTTACAGTGCTTCCGCATCTTACTGAAACATTTATTTTCCGCGCATCAATTATTGGTTTACTGATTTTCGGAATAATATTCGGGGCTGCAAAGAGAATTAAGCATATTGAAAACAGAGACAAGGAAAAAATAGTTATGAATAATCAGGTCAATGATCTGAAACACAAAGCGCTTTCATCAATGATGAACCCGCATTTTATTTTCAATTCACTTAACTCGGTTCAGTACCTGATCAACATAGACAGGAAGAGAGAGGCAAATGATTACATTTCCCTGATGGCAAAACTAATAAGAATGAATCTGGAATCAGCATCAGAAAGTTACATCAGATTAGACGAAGAGATCAAACGGCTTGATCTTTATCTTAAGATCGAGAAATTAAGATTCAGTGATAAATTCAGTTATGATATAACTGCCGGTCCGGGTGTAAACACCGAAGCAATTTTGATCCCGAATATGATCATACAGCCGTTTGTCGAAAATTCCATCTGGCACGGCATAATGCCGTCAGGAAGGGAAGGTAATATCATACTCTCATTTTATTTTGAAGATGTCACTGTAGATGAAAAGACATTTAAATTTTTTACAATAAGAATAACTGATAACGGCATCGGTCTGACAGAAGCACAGAAAAACAAAAAGGACGGACATGTTTCGCAAGGCATAAAGATAATTCAGGAACGTCTTATACTTTTGAGCAAAGAAAGAAAAATGCCTGAACCGATATTTGAAGACCTGAATTTAAAAAATAAAGATTCGCAGGGAACGCAGGTTGTGCTGTCGATCCCGCCGGAAATGTACAGGATAATTAGTAATTAATAATTAGTAATTAGTAATTATTAATTAGTGACTTCTGAAAAACCCTTACTGTCATTACCGTGTGCTCCTGGCGGGGATCCAATCAAATTGCAATTAAGAATTAATGAATGGATGACTTCAGAAAACCTCCACATGTCATCCCCGCATGCTCCGTGGCGGGGATCCAAATCAAGTCTCAATTAGCAATTAATAATTAACAATTAGTGACTTCAGAAAAACCCTGACTGTCATCCCGCCCGCCTTGCCCCGAGGCAGGCATGTTCTAGCGGGGATCCAATCAATTTGGAATTTGGAATATCGGATTTGGAATTTAAATGATAACACTTTATAGTTTAGAGACTTCAGAAAAACTAACACAGCTTGTCATTTGTTTGAACATACCACACAAGTTTATTCACATTATATTTACTGGTAAAACCATTCTTATATTTTCTTTTATGTTGTGCAACACTCTTAATCAAATTATTAGTTACTCATGCATATAGTATATACCATTTTCATCACTCTCAAGAATATACAACTCAATAAGTTTTCATTCAGAGTTTGCTAAAAATGAATCATTAATCCTGTCTGACTGCCGGTCAATTAATTTATTACAGTTTATTTTTAAAAAGCATGATGATTGGATCCCCGCCAGGAGCATGCGGGGATGACAAGCTGTGTTAGTTTTTTCAAAAGTCACTTATTACTAATTGAAAAGCGCCGTTAACTTGCCAAAACCGACCGTTCACTTAAAATAACCTGCCGTTAACTGATTCATTCTTGTCCTGGCAAAACAATATGCATAACTTTGTAAAGATTATTTTAAAGGAAGAAAAAATATGAACCTCATTAATTTCATTCAAAAGTTTTTCAGCAAAAACGATTCAGACAATAAAGCTCCCTTTGTTATATTAAATAAAGACACAGAAATAATAGAATATGATTCTATCGAAACAGCAATAGCTGATCTTGAAAAAGACCCGGACATTCCCTCATATAAGATTGAAAAAATCAGAGCATCATTTGATCATTTGAAGAATGCAGGTAAGATCAAAATAAAGAATGGCGAAATAGTAAAATAATTTAAATAAAACATAAACTAAACTTTCTTAAAGGAGAAAAAAATGAAAGCAAAATTTACAATTCTACTGATCCCAGTAATACTTTTAATCTTTATTTCAAATTCACACAGTAATTTATCATCACCATTGCCTGTGATAAAATTTGACGATCTGAACTATGATTTCGGAATCGTGAAGCAGGGAGAAAATCTTGAACATGTTTTTAAATTTACCAACTCAGGTAAAGGCACGCTTATAATAAACTCCGTTCAACCGTCCTGCGGATGCACGGGAGTTGTAATGAATGAGAAGAAAGAATTCGCGGAAGGTAAAACAGGCGAGATAAAAATTACTTTTAATACACAGGGAAGACAGGGACTAAATACAAAAACAGTGTCTGTAAATACAAATGATCCTGAATATCCTGTCATAACTCTGACATTTAAATGTTCAGTAGAAGATTAAAATTAGTTTTAATGAAATAAACATATACAAAAGAAAAAACAAAATTTAAATTTAAAAAATTAAAGAAGAAAAAAATGAAAAGAACAATCTTCAAAATTGTCATCAGCTTATTTTTAGTTATATTTACGATTCAGGCAAATGCCCAGCAAAATTTTATTGTCTCTCTTAAAATGCCTCCTCTGGGAACATTGAATACCAGTGATTTCTATAATATCACAGTGACTAATAACTCCGGAAGCGATCAGTCAGGTTATCTTTCAGGTACTGCAAGGGAAGAAAATGACGGGATGATTGTACAAGGAACTACTGACCCTATATTGTTTAAGAAGGGAATAAATAACATAAAAAATTAAAGACCTTCTAAAAACTCCTGATGTAAAATACTTGGCATCGGATCCTAAGTATAAAAAATCTCTCATATTGCAAGGTACATTTCCTTCCGGGAAATATGAGATCTGCGTGAAAGTAATTTTAGCAACTACAAATGTTGAACTCGAAGTGACTGTATAAATCAGGAAGTCAGTGAAACAGGATTGATTACATCAATAAGTCCTGCTAAAGGAGAAAATGTAGATTCAAAAGTACCTGTAACGTTTACATGGTCATCCGGAGGTAAAATGCAGGAGGGCGGGTTTACTTTAAGAATATGTGAAGTAATGAATAATCAGACACCTGAGATTGCAATGAAAACAACAAGGCGTTTTTTGAACAGCCAGAATTAAGAAATTCAACTTTCACATATCCTAACTCAGCAAGAGGATTTGAGGAAGGGAAGACGTATTCGTGGAAAGTATTTAGTAGGAATACGGAAAGTGAAGTTCAATTTTATAGTATTATAAATAAAAAGACAACACAATTGAAAACTTTAGCAATAATTCAAAAAGGTACTTACACATTAACGAATGGTCAAATCATGGGTGGATGGGGTGGTTGTTTATGTGGAGGTAGAAATGATTGTCTATGTAAAATAATTGCAATTAATAATTATAGTCATACTGATTTAACGAAATTTTCTTCAGATCTTTCCCTTCTAAATTTAACATCATATGTTGTTTTAGGAAATAAGCTAAAAATACAATTTGAAGAGCGCTTGAAGTTAGTATCAAATAATTTTACACAAAAAGAAGAAGTTAATGTCGGTTCTGACTTATGTAAAGAGCTTGGATATACATCCGTAACAATCCTTCCAGGTAATTATACCATTACTGATAGCAACAGTATAACGTTCAATATTATAGTAGATAATAAGAGTAATGATATAAACTGATATCGCCAAAAGGTAATGAGTATGTAAAAAGACAAAATAATATTAAGTTCGAATGGAATGGCAATCATCCAAAGGAAGGATATACACCATTAGTATTTTTGAGATTGATGAAAATCAGTATAAAGAAATCAAAACAAACAAAGATGCTAAACTTAGAATTGAGAAACCATTATTTGAGAGAACAGGAATTAGAGAAAACTATTTTACCTTTATTGATTCTTCAATTAATTTTCAAGATGGACATCATTATGGTTAGGGTTGTAGGAATGGAAGTAGAACTGGTCCCTGGTTCTATCAAGACTGGAATACAATGACGGCAACAGCAGCTGTTTTAAATCTAAATCCTTTTGATTTGCAAATGGTTACTGAGTTTATAGAAGTCTGGGGAGATAACTCAATTAATGGATCATACAATAATATTAAAATGAAGATGAAGGTGACGGGCAATACTTAAATGGTATATTTAATTCATGGGTTACCCATTGTTTCATATAGCTTGGAAAATTGATCCAGCTAATGTTGATCCGAGTTACGAAGGACAAGAGTTTATTATTAAGATTGTAAAAATTGCCTCGGGGACCCGTTGCAGACGGTTACTAAAAACCCGATGGTACTTGGGTTTTTTCCAAGCTCGGGACCATCATGTACCGGAGATGCATATTTTTGGCATGATCCTAATGACCTTAATTCAGTTAACAATGAATTGAATGTATTTCAAAGTTTCAGAGCTTATTATAATTCAAATTACTCACAATATTTTGTTAATATGGCAAGTTCACCTCCTTTTGACATGCTTGGAAATTAATTCCCAGTATTGTTGTAAAGTAAGTTTAGGTAATATTACAAGTAATTGTTTTATGTTTACTTTTGCCCCATAAAATTAAAAACCTTTTATAAATATTTTGCCGGGTTTAAAAGCCCGGCAATTTAAAATCCCTTTTTTTAAACAGATATAAATGAATTTTGGAAGTACAAATTTTTAACAATTTTTAATATAAAAATGAAAAAAAAATCATTTCTTTAACCTTAAGTTTATTTTTAATTTTCTTAACACTAAAATTAAATGCTCAGCAAAATTTTACAATCACAATAAAATGCCACCTTTGGGAACATTGAATACCAGTGATTTCTATAATGTCACTGTGACAAATAACTCCGGAAGCGAACAGTCAGGTTATCTTTCCGGTACTTCAAATGAAGAAAATGACGGGATGATTGTAAAAGGAACAACGGAACCAATTTTATTTAAGAAGGGAATAAATAACATAAAAATTAATGACCTTTCAAAAATTCCTGATGTGGATTATTTAGCATCAGATCCAAAGTATAAAGAATCACTTACAAGAAAAGGAATGTTTCCTTCAGGTATATATGAGATCTGCGTGAAAGTAATTTCATCAGGCACAAATGAAGAGCTTGGAAGTGACTGTATAAATCAGGAGGTTACTGAACAAATTATGCTTTCATTAACTAGCCCTGCTGACGGAGAACAAACAGACACAAAGACTCCGGTAAATTTTACCTGGTTATACGGCGGGAAAATTCCTGAAGGAGGATATACTTTTAAGATAGTAGAGATAAAAGGGGAACAATCACCCGAATCAGCAATGAATACTAACAAAGCATTCTTTGAAATCTCCGAAGTAAAAACTTCAACTTTAAAATATCCTAATTCAGCTAAAGCATTTGAAGAAGGAAAAGAATATGCCTGGATGGTAAAAGCCGGAAATGCAGGAAGTAATGTACATCGCTTAATAATTTTACCAGGTGGGCAAACCATAAATCTTGTATTAACTCCAATCCCTTGTCAGATTCCATTTTTAGGATGTTGTTTTTCGATGTCCATTACAGGAAACTCTACATTCTTCTTAAATTCATTTAAGCTTACTTCGTCTTCAAATACAGTAACCTCTGTTAACTTGGTACCGGGATTATGGGAGTCACAACTGGCTTCGGGAGAAATATTAGTAAAAAGACAATCCATTTACAATGGGTTCATCTATAGGAACGATCTGTTTTGCACAATCCAATGCATCGTTCCCTGTTTCAGTTATGTGGTCAACAAACGGCGGTGCTGCTTTTTTCGTCCGCCGGATTTAATTACATTACAATGTCCTGCCCCTTGTCCGATGAGTAATTGTAATATTGACATGTGCAATTGGATAACCGATTCCGGAAATTTCGGAACTGTTCAGTCAGGACAATCAGTAACAAATCAGGTGAAAATAAACAATTGCGGAACCACGGGTGATCTATATATCAGTCCTTTATTTATGCAGGCGAATTCAAAATTTTCATATTCCTATGTTTCTACAACGGGAACTTCATTTACATCTAACACACCATATACAGGTTACAAATTAGCTCCCGGTAATAATGTGATATTTGATGTTACTTTTAGTCCGACAAAAGCAGGTCTAAAAACTGAAACCTGGTTCATAGCCCAAAATTCTTCTAATTTTGTTTCACAGAATCCTTATCCTATTCCTTTATCAGGAACAGGTACAGGTACTCTGCCTTGTAACGGAATTACTTTGAAAATGACAGGAGTCACAGGAACAGACCCAAACTACTTAATTGATTTCGGCTCAGTGTGTACTCCTGTTACAAAAATCATACAAATAAAAAATGCAGCAACTTCCCTGCAATGACCTTACTTTCACTCCCGGATCTTTAAGCGGTCCGTTTTCAGTGAATGCTTCTGGAAGTCAATATACGAAGAACCCCGGGGATTATGAAAACTTTACTATAACTTATACTCCTACTCCTGGATTTAGTCAGCAAACATGGGTTATTCCTAACAATTCAAATAATCCCAATCTTTCAGCATTAACTATAACCGTAGAAGGTACAGGTGTCACAGGAACAATAACAAACATGACAGTCGCTCCTCCGGTAACTCTTAATTTTGGTAGTGTTTCTCTTACAACTGCTCCACTGACAAAAACTATGACCATAAAAGTAACAAATTCAACACTCGGTTGCGGCCCCTGATTTACATCTTTCTGCATGGCCGCTAACTGTGGGACCATATACTATAACTTCATTGTATGCAAGCGGCTCTCCATTACCTGCTCCGGGAAACTATGCTGAATTTATAGTTACTTTTGATCCAACAGTACTAGGTGCAAGCGGAACTGCTAACTGGCAAACGTTTACCTTTACTCATGATGCGACGAATCCGATAGGTCCAACTTATACTGTAAATTTAAGAGGTAAAGGTACACCGTAAAAACATTAATCTAATAAATGTAAATACAAAATTAAAATAATCATGCAAAAACTTAAACACATAATAATATTACTAATCTTATCAGCTTCATTTAATCTATACTCACAAGTCACTCTCAGACTCGACCAGCCTCCTCCGTTTCAGTTCAGGGTTGAGAATATGTGGAAGGTAACTTTAAATAATACGGGAGCGGAAGTAAGAGTTTATTTAACAGGGTCGGTGATGAAAGGCAATTCGCAGATAATTGATGCAACGACTTCTGCTTTCAGTCTCGCAAGAGGAATGAAGCGGGTGAGTGCGGCTGAGATGAGTCCCATTGATCTGAAAAAATATAACAATGATATAGAGCAGACTCTGAGTAAAACAGGAACATTCGAAAGCGGAACCTACACAATCTGCATTAAAGTAAAAGATGCAGGAAGCAATGATGAACTGGGAAGTTTCTGTAATGATTATGAAATAATCAACATGACAAAAATGGAACTCATTTCTCCAGAAAATAATGATCAGGTGCTTTTCCTCCTGCCAAGCTTTACATGGCTTCCGCCAACTCCTGTACCGCCGGGAAAACTTATTTCGTATCAGTTTCAGATCACGGAAATTCTTAACCGTCAGACTCCCGAATATGCATTCCTGGCGAATCCCATATATTTCCACAGTGAGAAATTACTGACTACACTTTTTCAGTATCCGATTGCAGCGAAGTCGCTTATCAACGGAAGAAACTATGCGTGGAGAGTGATAACTTACATTGACAATATTGAATTCATAGAAAGTCCTGTATGGGAATTTTTGTATAAAGGCAGTAATAAAGATGTCGCTGAAATTAACAAAGATATCAGAGAACAGCTTAAGAAGGATCTTTCTGATAACAGCAGTACTGTTAATTTCCAGGCATCGGGAAGACTTGGTCCTTTAAAGAACAGACAAAGTCTGTTCGATGAAAAACCTTTCAAGTTTGGCATCTCAGCAAAAGCAGAATATGAATACAATGATAAACAGGCAGTGAATTCCGAATTGCCGAGGAACTTCGGAAGTATATCCGTTGACCCGACAGTCAGTATTTACGGCATTCCGTTTAATTTGAATCTGTTTTACGATACGAGACAGAAAGAATTCAAACAGAACATAAACAGCTTTGGATTTTTATTCGACCCTGCCATTTTAAAAAACAAAATTAAGGAAGAGATTGATAAGAAAAAGAAGAGCTTGAAAGTAAAATAAAAGGAGACTGTAGAAAGTGAGATCAATAAAAAAAAAAAAAGGAATAGAAGAAAAGGTTAATTCTTCTTTAAGTCCCTGGTTAAAATATTTTCATACTTTGATAATCTGGGTCTTGGCGAGACATATCCGAATTATACATCCAATACCGTTAACGGAGTAAAGATGACCGGCGCTGATATTTCATTCAATCCCGGTATAATGCATTTTGCAATTTCAGGACTAAATAATCTGGATGCGATCCCGGGTACGACATTTTCCAGAAAAATGCTTGCAGGAAGTATAGGTGTCGGACTCAAAGATAAGTCTCACTTTCATTTTAACATGATGAAGGCGTGGGATAATGAAAACTCGATTGATATAAACACAATTACTAATTATGCAACTCCTCAGGATAACATTGTATTCGGCACAGACGCTGCTTTAAGTCTGATTCAGGATCAGCTTACAATAAAAGCGGAAGCAAACGGATCAATGCTTACCCGTGATAAATCTGCGCCGGATCTGGTTTCAGAGGACATTCCGGAATTTGTAAAGAATTTTCTGAAGCCGAAGATCAGCAGTCAGTTTGATTATATGTTTGAAGTGAGTTCGGATTTTAAATCAAAAGATATAGGTACCAATGCTGAAATTTCATTTAAGTCCGTCGGTCCGGGTTATGTATCGCTTGGAGCACCTAATATCAGACAGGACATTCAGTCAATAAAATTTAAAGTATCGCAGCCATTTGACAATAAAAAAATTATGGCTTCGGTATATTACAAGCTTGATAAGAATAATATAGCAAAATTAAATCCGACAACTTCAACATCAACTGGACTTGAATTTAATATGAAAATAAATTATAAGGAATTTCCATTCCTGATAATTGATTATCGTCCGAATTCAGTTTCCAATGAAGGAACTAATGTCAGTCCGGCTTTTAAAAATAAATCCAATGTTTTTTCATTAACGATGGGTATTAATCAGAATACAAAACAGTTTTCAAATTCCATGAATCTTGTTTTCTCAAGCTTTTCCAGCAAATCCAATACAGGACTGAATGATTACGGAATTATGAGTTTTAACGGATCGAATAGCATTTCATTTCTAAAAATCCCATTAACAAGATCAGGAAGCGCAGGATATACCAGGAATAATGCTGTTGACTCACGCAACTCATTCTTGTTTGATCTGTCAGCCGGATATAATTTTATTGAAAACTGGATTAATTCAATCGGCGCTTCATATTACGGCGAAGAAAAAACAAATGCAAAATCGTCCTTGTATTTTAATTCATCATACTCTCTCAGCAGCTATCTTAATGTAAACTTCAATCTGATGAAAGATTTTTACAGGGAAGATGTTTTTCAATATGGAGAGTTTGATAATCTGATAATCAGGGCAGGGGTAACAGCGGGTTTTTAAATTGAATTTATAATTAACAATTTTATGATCTGAAATTTTATAAATCCTTCAAACAAAAAAAGTGTTTATCAATAATCATGTATTGAAGTTACGTGAGTGACAGATATTCAAATCACAACCACCCCCAAACCCCCTCCTTGCCAAGGAGGGGGCAGGGGGAGGTTAAATTTTTTCATTAAACAAATATAATAAAATGAATCTCACAGTTAAGATTATTTATGCAATATTGTTTACTGCAGTATTTAGTTGTTCAGTAAATAATTTGTATTCACAGGTAACAGTTACTGCAACTGCAGGTAATTTAGGACCTACAAATTATGCTTCACTTAATGCAGCTTTATCCCAGGTCGGGGTTTTACATAATGGAGATGTTACAGTGATGATCAATGCAACTCCGGTTACTTTAGGAGCAACTTCTACATTGGAAGTACAGGATTTACATCATGTACAATTTACCCGACTGTTGCCGGATGCATATTGAATTATGCAGGTGCAGGCGCTGCAATATTACTGAATGGTTCAGACAATGTAATTATAGACGGGAGAATTGATGGAACCGGAGCGCAATCGCTTTCGCTTAATTGTACAGCGACTACATCAGCAGTAAGAGGGATAACTATGCAAAACGGAGCTCAGAATAACATCATAAGCTATCTTAACATCACACTTCCAGTTACAGTCAGTGCAATAAATGGTGGAAGATGTATTGAAATTGCTCAGTCAGTTGCCGGAACTTCCGGAAATGATAATATTACTGTTGATCATTGCAACCTAAGCGGGGGTGATAGGACATTTCAGGTTTTCGGAACATCAGGATTGTTTTTAAACAGTAATATTACATTTATTAACAACAAGGTAAGAAACTCTTCAACTATTGCAATATTCATTGGTTCTCTTGTTTCTAACGTGATTTGTGATTATAATGAAATATATGATGATGTTCCTGTATATAAAGGCGGTGCATCTGTAACTTCAGCAAGGTCTATAAATGTTCAGGCAACGGGTAATGTTTCAATCCGTAATAATAATATTCATGATATAATGGATAATGGAATCAGAACTACTGCAGTTTCAATTCAGGGAATTCTCACGATTCCTATAAAATCTCCGGCTCCATTACCAAATCCTGTAACAAATGTAACAGTTCAGAATAATTTTATAAATCTTCAGGCGAATAATATAAAAGTAACTTCGACTTTCGGCTTGATGATAACCGGTGTAGCTCCCGGATCCGGATTAGATTATAATGCAATGGTTTATAATAATACTTCTTTAATAGGCGGTACTGGAACACTTACAGAAAATAATTATGCATGTATTTTTGATGTTAATAATCAGGGATCCGGTACATCTACAGCAACATATTATAATAATGTAGGAATAAATCTAAGGACAGGTGGTCCGGCATCTCAGCATTCCGGAATAGAGTTTGTCGCAGAACCAGGAGTAACAAATACATCTGATTACAACACGGGATATTCAGACGGAGCTGCAAATACAGGAACTCATTATGATTTTACTGACGGGATGTTTGGATATAACTCGACATTCAGCTGGAGAGATGTTCATTGTCCTGACTATGAACAGCATTCAGCAATTCATCCTGTAAATTATGATGCTAATTATTTACTGACTACAAACTACGGAGATATGAACGGTAAGCCGGTTGCAGGAGTATCAACAGACTATTTTGGCAATTCAAGAGATCCCATTCATCCATATCGCGGAGCAGTAGAAGGACCGGCTCTGAAAGTTCTCACTGTCACAGCATCACTTGAAAAAAGAGAATCAGTTCCAAAATCTCAAATGAACGTAGCGCTTTATGACGGATGTACTTTTGTAGACTATGCAACAGGTTATATTGATTATGGAAGCAGTACTGAGGAATATTTTTTTTCAAATGCAGTTGTTAATAATACTACAGCATACCGGCTTCAGTGTCTTACAGCCACAAACGAGGAATCATGGAGTTCAGGTACAGTAATGTTTACACCTCATGCTTCTTACAATTTCGCATCTGCTTCAGATATATACGGATCTAACGGAACCCCAACCGGTGAATTTTATGCTGCTGATGTAAATCAGGACGGAGTAATTGACGGAAGTGATATGGCATTAGTTGAAAACGATGCTTTAGAAAGTATCAGCGGATGCAGAGTAGCAACTGATATAAACGGTGATGAAATTATTGATGCAAGTGATCAGGCGTTTGTAGATATTAATTCATCACTTGGTTATTCTACAGTAACGCCATGTACACTAAGTCCTTCTTCGACAACGGAAAAGATCAGCATGAATCTTAAAAATGTTGAAAGAGTTAAAATTAATTCTGATAAGAAAGTAAATTTAATATCAGATTTAGAATTGAAAGAATAAAATTTGTTCTTTAAAAAGACAATTTGAAAATTAATAATTAATAATTAATAATTAATAATTACTAATTACTAATTATTAAACTTCCATTTATAAGTCGAAAGATCCGCCGGGTCTTTCCATTCAAAGGAATATTTGATCTCATCTCCGGTTTTGAAATGCATGGATTCTGTCCTGAGTATTGGAATATTCCAGTGAGTGGAAGATGTGAGGGGATTAGTGCTGAGTATGTTTTCATCATCAAAAATAATATCAAAGAAGAAACACAGACCGTTACATTCACTGTCTTTTGTGATTTTGGATTTAATGCTGAATTGTCTTTGAATATCTTTATCACTCATTGTTTCCATATCAAAGAATAAAATCTTTTCAGGTTCGGAGAGGAAGCAGTCAATGTTTTCAGGTCTTGTATAAAGAATTCCGTAACCGGCTGAGATATCGCTTTTCAATTCGTCAAAGCAGTCATACTTAATTCCGTGGATTTCCTGTTCCCAGATAAAAGGCACAGTATAATTTTTTTTCAGTTTTACCGGTATGAGATATACTTCGAATTTTCCCGGAAGAATTTTTCCTCCCGGCTTAAGCATTCTGTCTCTTAGATCAATAATATTCTCATTCATATTTTCATCAAAGAGAAGAGCTCCTATCTGTTCGTGTATTATAATATCCGCTTTTTCATCAGAAGTAAAGTCTTTGCTGTTTGTATTAACGAACTCAATGCATGAAATATTATTATGAGCAGCTATCTTTTTGCTGATTCTATTATTGCTCCGTGCTCTACTGCATAAATTTTCTTCGGGGGAATTCTTTGAAGCGAAAAAGGAAAGAATGCCGGTGCCTGTTCCGAGATCAATTACGACATCATCTTTTTTAACGTGCGCTGTAATTGCCTTGTGATAAGCATCCATTCTGCCTTTGTCTGCGAGCATTTTTTCCTGTTCAAGGAAGCTGTTGAAGTAACTGCTGTTGGCAACTGAATAATAAAGTTTCGAAAAATATTCGCTTGACTTGACCTTATTATAAATTTTACCGAGAGAGTTTAAAATTAACTGCCGCATAAGTTAGAATGAAAATTATTTTACTGAATCATATGAATTTTACTTACTGATCCCTTCTTAAACCCTCCCTTGCCAAGGGAGGGCAGGGTTTAAAAACTGTAAGACAAATTAATTACAGAATGTGATTATTTAAATTGTCCTAAAAATCTTAACTTACTAATTGTTATGTGATGTAAAAAGAATTTTTCAGTAAGTTAATTAATATGATTTGCCTGAGCTTTTTTATAAAGGTCAATATACATCTTCGCCGAATGTTTCCATGAAAAATCTTCTTTCATACCTTTAAGAATTATCTTGTTCCATATTTTTTTATCGCCGAAAATATCAACAGCCCTTTTGATTGTTGATAATAAAGCGAACGGAGTATCGTCTTCAAATGAGAAACCGTTTCCGTCTTTGTTGAATTCGTGATAATCCTTTACTGTATCGGCAAGTCCGCCTGTCTTTCTGACGATCGGAACAGTTCCGTAATTAAGACTGTACATCTGATTCAATCCGCACGGTTCATATTTTGAAGGCATAAGAAACATATCACATCCCGCAGTTATAAAATGAGCAAGCTTGTTATTGTATCCGATATAAGTATTTACCTTTTGCGGATATGCCAGCGCTAATTCCCTGAAAAAATTTTCCGTTTTATTTTCGCCGCTTCCGAGTATCAGTATCTGAATGTTCAGTGACATAAGTTCGTGAATTACCGGAAACATAAGATCAAATCCTTTCTGCCCGGCAAACCTTGATATAATGCCGATCAAAGGCACGTTTTCACTGAACTCAAGTTCAGCTTCTTTCAGAAGTTCCTGTTTGCACTGAATTTTTTTCTTAAGACTTTTTGAAGTGTAATTGACAGGAATAAATTTATCCTTCTTCGGATTCCAGATATTTGTGTCAATTCCGTTAAGCACTCCGTAAATGTCATCTTTGCGTGTTTCGAGAACTCCTTCCATTCCTGCACCGAATTCAGATGTTTGAATTTCCTTTGCATAAGAAGGACTGACAGTTGATATAATTTCGGAAAAAAGAATACCGGCTTTTAAAAAACAAAAAGAACTTTCGAGTTCAAACGGACCTTCAGGATAATACAACTCATAAGAAAGACCCGCATTGTATATTGCTTCAGAAGAAAATCTACCCTGATAACCGATATTATGGATTGACAAAAGCACGGAAGTATTTTCGAACAGCTTGTCCCATTTGTAACTGATTTTGAGCAGAACCGGGATGAGACTTGTCTGCCAGTCATTACAATGAATAATATCAGGAGCCCATTCGAGTCTCTGAAGAGTTTCAATGACAGCGATTTGGAAAAGTATAAATCTCTCGTCTTCATCTGTGTCGTTTGTGTAAGGCATTTCCCGGTGAAAATAAACAGGGCAGTCAATAAAATAAACCTCAACTTCTGAATCCGGAAGCGTACCGTACCATACATTAAAATTTACAGTCTTATCGCCGATGTTAACGGGAATATCCTGGAATTCATTTATAAGATTCAGATTATGATCAATGGTTTTAATGCCCGAATAAAGAGGAACAAATACTTTTACTTCACATCCTTCTTCAGCGAGAGCTTTAGGAAGAGAGCCGGCAACATCGCCGAGCCCGCCTGTCTTTACGAAAGGAAAACATTCTGAAGCTGCGAAACAGATTTTCAAATAATATCTCCGTTATAAAAATTATACATTTTATTGTTTACCACCAAGACTCAAAGACACAAAGAAATAAGAATCTTAATTTGTTATAAATTACAACCGGGGAAAAAGTCTTTTGCAAAACTAAGTACTTAACTTAAGTTGACTGCTCCAAGATTGAAAACAAGATATTGCCACTAATTTCACTAATTTGCACGAATCTGAAAATACATTTTTAAAACAATTAGTGTAAATTCGTGAAATTCGTGGCGAAAAAAAACTTTAAAAATTAAGCGACAACTTGAGTAGTTAATTTTATTTCTTTTAAACAATTATAAATTTAAAACTTCGTCTCAAGTATATAAGGTATCATTTTTCTCCACGTTGGCCAGTCATGAGGAACGTCATGTCCCCAGACTTCAAGATTATGCGGAACATTCTTCGAATTCAGTATCTCCGAAATTGTCCTTGAAGATTCCGGCTTTTCATAATTTCCCTGACCTGTCATAATGTGAATGTGATTGCTGTTCCTCATTTTATTTAAGAATCGTTTCATCGTTAAGATTAGGCAGATAATGTATTGGAGAATTGAAGTAACATGTTTCGTCAAAATATCCTTTTGAATAATCGCTCAGATCATATGAACCGCTCATTGCTATTGTGCCTGCAAATACATCAGGTCTTTTGAAAAAAAGATTTGCGCAATGAAGAGCGCCGAGTGATGCACCGCAGGTAATGACAGGAACTTCTCCGTTACAGTCATTATAAATAAACGGGACAACTTCATTTACAACATAATCATTGAACTGCTGATGCCTGACCGCTTTGTCGTATGGATTCATTTCATCATTAAGCCAGCTTTCATTATTAATGCTGTTAATAGAATATATCTTGCATTTGCCGGCATCTATATAAGGTGTAAGTGTTTCGATCATCTGAAATCTTTCGTATTCCAGAAAATCTGCAGCGGCAGTTGGGAAAAGCAATAGCGCAAATCCGTAATCACCGTAAGCGACTATATCCATTTCTTTATTTAATGTAGGACTGTATAACCTGGAGATCTCTCTTTTCATTCTGATATAAGATAATTATTTATAAATTTATTTAATTTTTAAAATACTTATTTCAGAATTAAATTATAAGTTGAAAATTCGAAATGGAGCTGTGTACTTTTAACTCTATTCAAATCGATTTTAATTGTATTTACAGGCTGTCAAACCTTGTCATTCCCCGAATGCGCCTAAAGAATGGGTCATCCAAATGCATTCGATTAAATCAATCAATATTGTGTTGGTACCTAGAAATTGGTAAATGCCGGAATGACGATTAATTGGTCTTCAATCATTAAAGGACATTTTACGAAAACTGCAATGGATGACCCAGAGGGTACCCCCGCATTCGCGAGAATGACATTTTTGATACACTCTTTGTAGTAAGGAAGAGGTTTGGGTGTGGTTTTAAATAGAAAAACTGATTCTTGCGTAACTTCAGATATTAATTTGAATTTATTTAATACGCGTTGAAATTGATTTGAACAGTTTTGAAAGATTGATTAATTACAAAAACAAATTTACTATCTCAGCCCATTTACCTCTCCCCAGAGTCCGCGCTTGTTTTCTCTGGCTTCTCTTTCAAGTCTTTTGAATTCTTTTATCTTTGATACTTGAGCTGCATTATAAACGTTTGCATAACCATCTTCGATGATTCTGGCATTTACAAATGTCCCGTCTTCAAGATATACATATCTTAGTAACCGGTTGTACTTATCCTTATCTTCATAACCGGACTCTCTTACAAGAGTTACTCTTTTACCTTCCACAAGTTTTCTTACATATTCTGAAGCTGCTTCTCCTAATTTTTTAATAGTCTCTTTATCTCTTCCGGTCATGTCCGACTCTCTGTCAAGTTTATCAGAATCATACTTTTCCGGAGTATCAATCCCGATCAGTCTCACCTTGCTTCCGTCTGACATTTTGAAAGTATCGCCGTCAATGACTTTAGCGACAATAATATACCCGTTTGTAATTTCCTTTTTCTCAATACCGGGAATTTCATTTTTGTTTTCAGTTCTTTCATTAAACTCACAGGAGATTCCTGAAATTATTAATGACAAAATGAAACAGATACTCACAAAACAATTTCTGATTGTAAAATTAATCAAGAATATCAATTATGAGATTTACTGAATCTGTTTTATTCTTTGAAATTTTTACTGCTCCTTTTAATCTTTTTTCACCAGAAAAAAGCTTCTGCTCATTTTCCGCGAAAAGTTCGCAAATTAAATCACCTTTCCTTACCTCATTACCTTTTTTCTTATGAAGTATAATTCCGGAAAGATAATCTATACTGTCATCAACTTTTTTTCTCCCGCAGCCCAGCTCAATTGCGGAATATCCGAAATCTACGGCAGTCATTTCAGATATGAATCCATCTTCATCAGCAACTATATCTTTTTTAAATTTTGGTCTTTTATAATTTGCCCAGTCTTTTATATATGCTTCATCACCGTTCTGAACTCTCACAATTTCCAGAAATTTTTTGTAAGCGCTTTTGTCCATCAGCTTTTCTCCGGCGATCTTTTCTCCTTCGGAAATGCTGTTCGCTTTGCCTCCGAGATAAATCATAGCTCCCGATAAAACATTGTTGAGTTTATACAAATCCGGAATAATTGCGCCGTTCATTATTTCAATGCATTCTTCCACTTCAAGCCAGTTGCCGATTTTATTTCCGAGCGGCTGCTCCATGTCGCTGAGAACGGCAATTGCTTTCTTACCGAATTTTTTGGAAGTTGATATAAGTTTTTTCGCGAGTTCAATTGATTTATCTTTATCCGGTAGATTCGCGCCGTTGCCAATCTTAACATCAAACACAATCCCGTCAGCTCCTTCAGCGAGTTTTTTGCTCATGATACTTGAAGTAATAAGCGGAATGCATTCGACAGTAGCGGTCACATCTCTCAAAGCGTAAATTCTTTTGTCTGCAGGTGCGAGTTCGGATGTCTGTCCGATAAGAACAACGCCGGTCTCCGAGATAATTCTTTTGAAATCCTTAATTGAATAATTCACATTGAATCCCGGAATAGATTCGAGCTTGTCTAAAGTTCCTCCCGTATGTCCCAGACCTCTCCCTGATATCATCGGAACTGCAATGCCGCAGGATGCAACAAGCGGCGCAAGAATCAGCGAAGTCTTGTCTCCCACTCCGCCGGTGGAATGTTTATCAACTTTCGGAAGATCAAGAAAGCTAAGGTCAATGGTCTCGCCGCTGTGCAGCATTATTTCAGTAAGATGAAAAGTTTCCTCTTCATTCATATCATTAAAATAAACCGCCATAAGAAAAGCCGACATCTGATATTCCGTCACTTCTCCGCTCAGATATCCTTCGATGAAATATTCAATCTGGAGTTTTGAAAGCGGAAAATTATTTCTTTTGAGTTTAATTATTTCTACAGGATTCATGTATTTAAATTATGAAAATCAGACGGTTAATAAAAGTCGAAGTTGTAAGTTATATGAATTTATATTGTGATAATTTATTTATGGAATCATAGTTTGCATCGTTATTTATACAGATTAATATTCTTACTGATTTTTATATTTCATTCAGAAACAGTCATATATCCGATTAAAATATTTATTCATGAGACAACTAAGAAACATACCTTCGTTCAAATTTGCTGTTTTGCTGATAGCAGGCATTCTTACAGGTTCTGTTATCAACTTCAGTCTTCTTGTTTTGATTTTAACAATCTGTTTTTTAATAGCTGTCTCGGTTTATTTCCGCAAATTAAATTCTCCCGTTTCATCAGTGTGCTGTTTTATGATCATTATTGTTTTCGGAATACTTAAAGCAAACATTGATTTTTTTATTTTGCCGGAAAACTCCGTAAAATATCTGCCTGATACAAAAAGGAAATCAAATATAATTCTTACCGGTGTGATATCTGAAATTCCTGATTACGACAGTATCTCCGTAAAGCTGTTACTCAGGACAGGTGAGATATTTACCGGAAAGGATACAATATTTGCGGAAGGAATTATAGCAGTTACTGTCAGCAGGAATACTTACAGCAAATCCGTTTCAGCGCCTCCGGTGCTTAAAGCCGGTGATAATATCGCTCTCAGAGGTAAACTTCTTGAAGCGCCGGGAAGGCGTAATCCGGGAGAATTCGATTACAGAAAATATCTTGAACTACAAGAGATATATAAAATGTTTTATGTATCAGGTTATGAAAATGTTAAAGTAATTTCACGGGGCAATCTGAGTTTCCTTTATCAGAAAATAATATTTCCCTGCAAAGAGTTTGCGTTAGAAAATATTGGAAGATTCTATGATCACGATGAGTCGTCTTATCTCAAAGGTCTGGTTACAGGAGAGAAGGGAGATATTTCCAATGAAATGAAAAAAGCTTTTATTGATGCCGGAGTCATGCACCTCATTGCAGTTTCCGGACTCAATGTAGCTTATATAATAATTTCACTGACGGTGGTATTATCTCTGTTCAGACTGAATCTGAAGTACAGATCTGTAATTACAATTATCGTCCTTGTCTTCTATTGTGTATTTACGGGAAGCACTCCTTCAATTGTAAGAGCTACTATAATGGGAATACTGATTCTGATAGCTTCAGTCAGCGAAAGGAGGATAAATTTTTATAATATTATCGGAACATCCGCATTGATAATTCTTATTCTTAATTCCAAACAGTTATTTGATGCCGGCTTTATACTTTCATACAGCGCAGTAATATCAATGGTCTTTATTTATAATTTATTTGAAAAAATTTTCATTCACAAAATCAGCGAATGGAATATCAATGAAAAGAAATATGTGCAGAATATCTCCGTGCTTTTCTTCACCACACTCGCAGCGCAGATCGGCACAATACCTTTGACTGCAGACTATTTCGGGAAAGTGTCGGTAATATCACTGATTGCAAATGTTATTGCAGTTCCTCTGGCAAATTTATCTCTTGCAATAGGATTCTTTCAGATAATTACAGGAATATTCTCTGATTACTTTTCTTCTATAATAGCCGGAACAAACAATATTCTCCTGAGCTTTCAGTTATTGTTTATTAAATGGTGTTCATCTGTAAAATACGCCAGCATTAATGTTTCAGGTTTCTCGGCAATTACGATCTTCGCATATTATTTCTTATTAATTTTTATATTAACCTCCGAAAGTCTGAGACAATTTTATTTCAGATTTGTAATTTTCATTTTCACAGTCTCGTCCTGTCTTCTAATAAGTCATGATTTCAAAAGAATCTAAGAGTGACTTTTCTTGACATCGGGCAGGAGACTGCGCATTGATTCAGACTCCTGATGATAAAACAATACTCGTTGACTGCGGAGTTATTACGGATAAATATAACAGCGGGGAGAGGACTATCAGTCCTTACCTGATAAGACAGGGAATTAACAGGATAGATCTTATTATCATAACCCATCTGCACAACGATCATACAGGCGGACTTAATTATCTGCTCAAAAATTATGAAGTAGGAAAAATTTACCTCAGCGGTCAGAAGACTGAAACTCCTTACACACTTTCAATGGATAGTCTGATAAAGATTAAGAATGTTCAGAGTGAGATCATAAGGTCAGGATATATGAATGATGAATTTAAAGACTTAAGAATGTATTTCCTTTTTCCTGATAAAAAATTTGTGAATGAATCAGGAGAAACATCTGATGACAATCTTAACAACGGTTCCATTGCATTTATTCTGAAGTACAGGGATAATGAAATATTCTTTTCAGGAGATATTGAAAAAGAAGCAGAAAGATTTTTGTATGATAACTATTCAGAATTTCTAAAAACAGATGTGCTTAAAGTGGCTCATCACGGAAGCATTACATCTTCAACAATTCCTTTTGTACTTAAGAACCGTCCCGAACTTGCCGTAATCTCCTGCGGGAAGTTTAATAAATTTAATCACCCGTCGGATATAGTACTTAACAGATTCAAAATAACAGGAACGGAAATCCACCGCACAGATCGGGAAGGAGCTGTCATACTTGAATCTAACGGTGATTCGGTAAATGTAATAAATTGGAAGTAATATTTTATCCCGCAGGATAATTAAAACTTCACAGTAACAAGAAATAATTTTTTTTCTCTTGAAGCGTAGAAAGTTAATTTATCATCAGAAGGATCATAACTGATCTCTCCTGCAGATTCATAAACATTCCCGGTTGACCTGTTATCTATAAAAACTTCCTTTGAAGTTTTATAAGGTTCCGTTTTTATGTCACCTATGTAAAACAACTTGCCGTTACCGGAAAACATAAGTCCTGAAATCATGGAAAATCTTTTATCGCCATTCGTTACAGTCTCAGGGAAGGGGAGCGGCTCTCCGTTAAGATAAATTCTGTCATAATAACTCATTGAATCAAGAGGGCTTTCTGTGACAAAAGCAAAATTATTTTTTGAATCAAATTTTATTACCGAAGAATTACTTCCGGTTGACTGCCATAAAAAGTAATCGTACTTTCCGATAAGTCTGTTCCCGATGTAAAGACTTGATTCGGATTTCTTATTCTTTTCCGGAACTTCATAATTCTGTCCTGCATAATATATCTCACCAAATGGTGTGTAACCGTAATCTACTATCTGATCGAATTTGTTTTTATCGCTTAGAATTATCTTTGAAATTCCATTACTCTCTATCAGCATATACTTTTTCTTTTTAGCATTCTCTATTCCGGAATAAAGCAAGTTCCCGTCTTTGGTGAATTTGATCAACCCTAAATTATATCCGAGTTCAGTTGCATTGCCGTTGTTTACAAAATATGTTTTTGTAAGATATTCATCATAAACTTCTTCGTCCTGATATTTTTTAACAGCGGGTATCATCAATTCATCCAGTCCAAGATAAGTTATGTCTCCGTTATCATTAATTCTTAAATCTGAAATTCCGAGTCCGAATCGGATCTTCTTTTTAGAGTCAGAATTCCTCTCGCGGATCTTCTGCCTTTCATTCCCTGTGACAACATAAAAATCATAATTATTTTCTCCAAGAGAATCTGATGCATAATAAACAGGTTCGTTATTACTTTTAAATCTTACAGGCGGGTAAACGGCAGGAAATGTTTTGTATTCTTTGTTTCCTGAAACCACTAATTCATTGCCGGTGCTTTCATAGAATCTTCCTTTCTTTTTTGCTACGTAACTAAGTTCATTATTTCTGTTTACAGTTAAACTGGCATCATTGATGTCGGTGTAATTTGTTTTAATCTCTTTTGTTTCAAATACAAGATTTACCTTGCCGTCTTTGACTGCAATGAAACATCTTTCGCCGTTATCATCTTTGTAAAAATAATCAACAGAAGATCTTTCAGCATCACCTTCTTCTTTATTGTAATTGATCGTATCTTTATAAACCGTTCTTACAAGTTCATAACCGCCTGACGAACTCAAACCTTTATCCGGACTGTATCTTCCTATATAAAAGTCTCCGAGTTTTTTATAAACAAAAACATATTCGTCATCTTTGTTGATGAACGAAGAATAACTTTCTATGTATTCAAAATTCAAAACTTCTTTTCCATTCAGCAAAAGGAAATTATTATCAGTACCGTAATTCAAAGCGTAATTACCTGCAACAGTATATCTGTTGCCTTTCGAATCTGTCCTTGTCTCGAAAATATTTATGTATTCGTATTTTTCCGAAACGAAATCATTACAGATAAGAAAACAGTTCTTTTCCCCTTCGATGTAATACAGATAAGAATACTGTCCTGTTTTATCATCATAAATAAATGAATAGGGATCAGCACTGCCATTATAAGCAAGAGTGAATATTTCCTTTTCGGTTACAGTCTGGGAATATAATAAATTGTTTGAAAGAATAAGAAATAATAAAGCGATAAGTGTTTTATGCATTTAAAATAATTTTTAGCAAAATTAACTGATACAGTACTAACAATAAAGAATTAAATTAAATCGTATGTAACTTGTAAACTCATCAGTCCTAATACTCACAATTAGATTTAACCGCAAAGGCGCAAAGACTCTAAGAAAAAATTAAAAAATTATAGAATTTCGAGACTTTGCTCGCTCGCCTTGCGGAGCAGGCTTCGCGAAGCGGGAGTCTTTGAAGCATATTTTAATTTTTAGTTCTGAACATTTCCTGGTGTTGCATTATAAATTGTTTGTTAACCTTAACTTAATGGCATTGGAATTAGGGATGGGTTAAATTAGAAGATTACATTATTTTGTGTTTAGATTCAAAATTAAAAAGTTATCTGTTCATTACAAAACGTTTTGGACAGATGTAAGAAATTTCCTGATCTCTGTACACGACAAAATTTTTTATATTAAAGATATTTGTCATCCCAAATTTATATAAATTATATTGTTATACATAATTCTATTGAAATTTATAATTTTTAGAACCCCACCCTGACCTCCACTTGCCAAGAGTCTGTCTCAAAACTATTTAAACATGATTGCCTCTAAGTCTCAAAGGCTCAAAGTATTAATTATTTTAACTTTTTCCTTAAAGACTTCGAGTCTTTGAGGCGAATTAGATGTTTTGAGACTGACTCCAAAGGGTAGGGTTTGGGAGGGTCAGTATTCGCAAGAATTGTTCATAAAAAATTTTGTCGTGTACACACTTTCCTGATTAAAACCAGATAATTGCATTGATTTTAAAAATATTTATTAAAACATTTCATCACACCAAAAAATTATTGTGCAAAAACTTAATGGAGAGAGTGATGAAAAAAAATCTACTTTTTGTATTAACTTCAGCTGTCCTTCTTTGGACAGCATATTCCGGATTTTCGCCCGCTGACGAAAGTCCGAAATGGAATAAAGATCCGCGAACACTGATCAGTTTGAATCCTGAAGGCGTTTACTCAGCATTGCCCGCAGGTGATAACAAAGATTTCAGCACAGATGTCAGATATGTAAGTACTCCACAGGGAATTTTTGCAGTCGGACCGAACTTCAGAGTTCACCCTACAACTGCAAGAACACAGAGTGAAACACCGATCATCCGGCATCCTACAAATTCAAACATAATGTTTGCTTCGGCAAATACATATAATGTCGGCGGTACAACTACATTCAGTACTGCTTGTTACAAAACCACTGACGGAGGAGTAACCTGGTCAGGAAGTGACACTACTGTTTTTAATTTCGGAGATCCCGCGCCTATGATAATGCACACGGGAAGATTCCTGATTTCATATATTACGTCTACTGGTCAGATGGGAGCTTCTTACTCCACGGATCTTGGTTCTACATGGTCAGGAGTCATTACATTCCCGGGATCAACAACTTCTTCGGATAAAAATTTATCTGCTGTAGACGGTATTTCCACAAGTACATATTACGGAAGATGCTATACAGTCTATACTGAATTTGCCGGCGCTTACGCAAACAGAATCGTGTCAACATATTCAACAGACGGAGGAGTAACCTGGTCAACTGTAATACCTGTCAGTCCTGCTCCTTCAGCAGGACATCATCATCAGGGTTGCGATGTTACTGTTGACATATACGGTTTTGTCCGTGTAGTCTGGGCAAACTGTACTACAAACGGACAGAATTCTACAGAAGATTCTTTAGGCTGGGCAGAATCCGGTACAGGAGGGGCTTCATGGTCTGATGCATCGAACAGTAAAGTCAATATGAACGGAATCAGATCTTCTGATTTCTTAACACCTTCAAATGTAACAATAAGATCAAACGGTTTTCCGAGAATTGACGGTGACAAGACATGTAATTCCACTGCAGATGATGAATACGTTGTAGCAGCGGAAAAAAACTTTGCTCCGGCTCTTGATAACGGTGACATAGTTTTAATGAAAACACCGGACGGAGGTGCAAGCTGGACAAGGACCAGGGTTAATCAAAATGCATCAGGTTCGTATGAATGGAGTCCTGCAGTTAATGTCGATGCGACAGGAGCAATTAATGTCTGCTATTACAGTACAAGAAATGTTCCTACAAATGATTCAGCTCAGATATATTTATCAAGGTCAACTGACGGAGGAGCAACATTCACGGATGTTTTAATTTCAGATCATAAATTCAAACCGGTCCCGATATCAGGACTTGCTGCCGGATATCAGGGAGATTACATAGGTATTACATCAGGAGGAGCAGGGAAAATTGTTCCATACTGGTGTGAACAGAATACTTCCACAGGCGGAAGGTATCAGGCGTATGCTGCTTTAGTAGATGTTACCATACCTCTTCCATGTGAAGATTTTTCATGCGCTAAAGATACAGGTACTAGTACAACAGGAGTCATTACAAGAGATTTTTATGAAGAATATACAGGTACAAATTACTGGAACAGAAGATCCACGGCAAGCGCTTATAATATAGGTTCAGGTTCTGCAAGATTTAATTCATGGACAGCAGCATCTGGTATAATTCAGTCTTTAACTTCATATACTTTCCCTGCAGTAGGCGCTAATACTTATATTACATTTGATGAGGCTTATGCATCCTGGTCCGCCGGACCTACCTTAATTGATTCTCTGATAGTGGAAACATCTGCTAACGGAGGAACATCATTTACAATATTAGGGAAATTATACGGAGGCGCAAGCGGTAATTTGAATTCAGCTCCTCCGGGAGGACAATTCACACCTACAGGCGGACAATGGAGACCAAAAGCTTACTTATTGCCTTCAGGAACAAACAAGGTTAAACTAAGAGCGAGAAGCGCAAACGGAAATGATATCTGGGTGGATAATGTATGCATACAGACTCTCACACCTCCAGTTGCAAGTTCCATGGGACTTATAATTGAGGGATTATTCATTCCGGTAAGTCCATATAGTGTTTATCCGGATACAGTTAAACTATTTCTGTACAGATCCGATTTCCCAAGTGTAGCCGTAGATTCAGCAACAAGCGTTCTCGGATCTAATGCTGTCGTAAGTAATTTATTTTTTAACAGAGCTTTAAACGGAAATTATTACAGAGTTGCAAGACACAGAAACAGCATTGAAGCCTGGTCTAATTCCGGTTTAACTTATACAAGAGGCATCAGTTCTACCTTTAATTTTGTACAGCCCGACGGACAGGCGTATGGTAATAATCAGGCAATAGTAAGTGTTTCACCTTTATATCATGGTTTGTTCAGCGGAGATGCTGACCGTGACGGAGCAATAGATGCAACTGATTTAAGTATTACAGATAATGCCGTTGCTGTAAATTTGTCCGGATATGTCCAGCCGGATTATACCGGAGATTTCTTCGTTGACGGATCAGATCTTTCAATCTGTGATAATAATCAGGGAGTGCTAATTGTAGCTCCTCCGGGAGCCGAACCTGCTCCTGCGCTTGAATATAAAAACCAGAATGAAGAATATAAAAATGATGAAGAAAGAATGAAAGATGAAACAGGAAAGAAAATGTTCATCGAAATGCAGCAGAAAGACAGGGAATTAAAAGAAGCAAGGATCAAAGAGAAAGAAGAAGCAAGTAAAAAGTATGAACAGATTTATAAGTCCAGAAAAACTAACAGATCTGTTGAAAGATCAGACAAAGGAAATAAAGGAACTACAAATGTAGGTTATTGAAGAAATAAATAAATTAAAATAGATCTGCATATATTTTAATTTTGTAATATTTTATACACGGCTGAAGAGATTATTCTTTTCAGCCGTTTTTTTATGACCGGTGTAAAATCATTAATTTACAGAATGGAGTAATAAATAATAATGTATCAGGTGGATTCAAGCATATTTGTTAACTCCCGGCTTGACAGGAACGTGATATTACCATAAAAACAAAGTTGCTTCTTATTTTAAAATCACAAAAAGAGGGTGGCACATATATTTGCAGCAAGCAAAATAAATGTAATCAGATTTCTCTGATACCGTCCCTCTTAAATAGTATAACATTAATTGGTTTATACAATTTAATAAAATTCATGTAAAAAATCTTTACATTTAACTTAAAAAAATAACTTGTTATTAGAAAATGATTTAAGAACATTTAATTACTGCAATTAGAAGAAAAATATTTCCCACCCAAATGGAAAATTTTTTATAAAGTTTTTAATAAAGAAAACATATATGAAAAATTTATTAGTAATACTCTTCTTTATTCAATTATCTAATCTAACATCTCAAGCACAATGGTTCACACAACAAAGTGGAGTAACCAATCACCTTTATGATATGGAGTTTATAAACAGGAATACCGGATGGATATGCGGAACCGGTGGAACTATACTAAAAACAACAAACGGCGGAACGAACTGGATACAGCAAGTAACAAACGTCCCTACAAAACCTTTATTCGGAATTCATCCTGTAAATGAAAATGTTGTTTATGCAGTTGGATGGTTTAGTACTATATTAAAAACTACAAACGGCGGAAATAACTGGATAGCAATAGAAGACGGAGGACCACCGGTATATGGAAATTACTTCTCTGTATTTTTTAAAAATGAGTTGACAGGATGGATAGGTGAGAATAATACTATGGGTCAAGGTGATGTAAAGAAAACCACTGACGGAGGAATGACTTTTATTTCATCTTATACATTCGGATGGCCGGAAGATATGTATTTTAAAGATAGCTTAAATGGAATTGGAGTAAGTGGTGCAGCAAATATTCACAAAACAACAAATGGTGGAAATAACTGGATTTCATTTCAATTAGCCGGGTCAGGGGACTTTTTCAGAGTTTCTTTTATAAATGATTTTACGGGATTTGTAATAGGTGGTGCAACAGAAATTTTATATAAAACGACTAATTTTGGTCAATCATGGAATAATATAGGTATTATTCCAAATGTTACAGGCAATTCAATAGATTTTTTAAATGATAGCGTTGGCTGGGTTGGGGGGAATAACGGAATTTACAAAACAATAAATGGAGGAACAAACTGGATTAAACAGATCGGTACAGGAGTAATATATACTATAATGGCGATTAATGATATTTAGTATGGGGATGCAGCAAACTGGGTAGAATATGGCATACAACAAATGGAGGGGATACTATAACTTCAATAAATCAAATATCAGTTAATGTTCCCGAAGAATTAGAGCTATTGCAAAATTATCCCAATCCTTTCAACTCTCAAACAAAAATAACTTTCATTATAAAACAATCCGGTAAATATAGTCTGGAAATATATAATAATTTGGGTCAGCGAATTATTGAAATATTTAATAAGAAAATTTCAGCCGGAGAATATGAAACAACTATCGATGCATCCGATTTAAATTCCGGAGTTTACTTTTACAAATTGACCGGAAATAATTTAAGTATAACCAAAAATTTTGTTTTGATAAAATAAAAAAAATCATGAAAAAAATAATTTTATTATTAATCATTTTTCAATTCTTTTCGATAATTGTTCAGGCGCAATGGTACACTCAGCAAAGTGGAATGACTGCTGCTCTTTATGATATAGAATTCATAAACAGGAATACCGGATGGGCTTGTGGTGTAGAAGGAATAATAAAGACTACAAACGGAGGAATAAATTGGACCAGACAATCAAATGGGGTACCATTTGAACCATTATTCGGCATTTGCCCGGTTGATTCTAACATTGTTTATGCAGTAGGATTTTTCAGGACTTATATAAAATCTACAAATGGAGGAATCAGTTGGTTTAATCTCGACAGCGGGATGCAGGGAGATGGTACATATCAAAGTGTATTTTTTTTAAATTCAATGACTGGATGGGCAGGATATGGTGACGGTACCTTCTTTGGAGTAAGAAAAACCACCGATGGAGGGAATTCATTTGAAAATTCTCCGGCAGGAGTTTTAACTGATATTTATTTTAAGGACAGTATTAATGGAGCAGGGGTAAATGGATCACCATATATCTTTAAATCAATTAATGGGGGTGCAAATTGGTTTGGTCAACAGGTTGCCGGATCTGGTAATTGTTACAGAGTTTCATTTATAAATGAAAATACGGGTTATACAGCAAGCGATAGAGCAGCATACAAGACTACAAATTTTGGATTAAATTGGGATAGCGTAGGATCTGTAACATCATTGAATATAGATGTTACAAGTGTAGAATTTTGCAATGAAAATACAGGATGGTCGGGAACAAATTCACCTGTTTATAAAACTACCAACGGGGGTAGAGATTGGTTTGTTCAATTATTAACTGGTGTAGTTTATAACATTTATTCACATAATGATAGTTTAGTTTGGACGTGTGGTAATGCCGGCAGAATATGGCATACAACTAACGGAGGTACAAGTTCAATCAATACTATTTCAAATGAAATCCCTGATGGATTCCAGCTTCGTCAAAATTATCCTAATCCTTTTAATTCTCATACAAAAATATCTTTTAGTATAAAACAATCTGGCAATTATAATTTGGAGATTTATAACAACTTAGGTCAGAAAATCAGTGAAATTTTTAATAATAAATTAGCTGATGGAGTTTATGAAACAACTTTCGATGCTTCAGGTTTAAATTCCGGAGTTTACTTTTACAGATTAGCCGGGAATAATATTAGTTTAACTAAAAAATTTGTTTTGATAAAATAAAAAAACGAAATATGATAAGAGCGCCATAGTATATTAATGCGTCTTATTTAAAATAACAGAAAGAGGGTGCTACAATTAATTTGCGTCGAGGCAAAATTTATTGTTAACAGATATAATCTGTTACAACCCTCTTTCATATTGTGAAAAAATTTAATTTAATAAATTATGAAAAAGCTAATTAAAAATCTTTGTATTTATTTACTTTTTGCAATTTTACTTTCAAGCAATTTATACTCACAGGATCAATGTGGAACACAGGATTTTCCATACGGACAGGCACCTTACGCAAACAATTTTTTTGGTGGTTATCTTAAACCTCAACGAACTGATTACTCAGATGGAGTTTATATTCCATATCCTCAAAATTTAACAGCAACCTTAAATATGCTCTTTGTCTTTGTCCAGTTCCAGGATGAAAATAAAACATCTGACGAATGGCCAATTAATTATCCTCCGACATTTATGGATAAATTTTTAGTAAAGAATAAAAATAGTTCAGGTGATTTCTGGAATCGTTATAAAGATTCTTCACTATCAGATTATTATCAGGAAATAAGCAAAGGTGCATTTCATGTTACGGGTGAGTCACGTCATCTAAAAATGTATCATACATGGAATTACTATAAAGATACAGTTTTTTATAATGGATTTCTTACTGAAATTTATCAAAGACTAGGAGCAGATACCACTATCAATTGGGAAAAATTTGATTTATGGTCCAGAAATGATCCACCTGCTGATAATTACATTTTTACAAAAGATAAATATTTAGATATGATGGGAATATTTGTCCGAGATCTGGTTGGTGCAGATTTTGTTGGATTCGGAGGCGAACTAGGAAACCCGGGATATGTACCATTACATGGACCTACTGACTATGTTATTTATAAAAATGCAAATGACACTGTAAAAATAGGCAGTGAACGTGATAAATTTGGATCGGGATTTGTTGCTAAAGGAACTCAGGGTCCTCTGGGATTTTACAGATCACTCGGAATAGCAATTCATGAATATGGTCATTATTTGTTTTCTAATGTACACTCAACTTCTGGTATAATGACTTCAAATGGCGGAATTAGTATAAATGATTTATTTATGTCCGGATTTGAAAAATATAAACTGGGATTATTAGATACATTGACAGCAAATTTTAATCAATCAACTTCGTATTCAATAAGAGATATTTCGGGAAGGAATGGTTCGTCTCAATCACCGGATTTTCCACAGATACTAAGAATTCCGATTACAAACACTGATTATTTTATAATTGAAAACAGAAGAAAAATTTCCAGTTGGGATGTTTATATGCTTGGAGATACTTCGAAATTAGATCCGTTCAGACCAACCGGAGACTATGGAAAAGGTATTTACATATATCACAGCAATAATATAGGCCTGAATTATACAGGAAATGTAGACATGGAATGTGCAGACGGATTATGGAATTGGAGTAATTATGGGTATGAACACCCGGATTGGAGTGATGAAAGTACAGTACTGGTAAAGCTCAGAGATTCTTTACCAACAACAATTAATAATGATCCGGGTACTCTTGGATTTAACAATTATGTTAATGCAGACGGAATTTCAGCAGGTCCTTGGTTTAGTAAAGGAAAAAAACATGCTTCCGTGGGATTAACCGGAACAGATAGAATATTTTCAAACAGTACCGAATATTGGACTTCCCGTGAAAGATTTGGAGACAGATATGATGCATGGAATGTTGGATACAACCAGGTGTTTTCTCCATACTCTAATCCAAATACAAAAACATACTCTAACGGAGAATCAGGAATTTTCATTTATTATAATTCTTTAGTAAATGGGATTGCTAATATAAAAGTATATAAAATTGATGAACCTTTTATTTTAGATTCTATTCTTAAATGGACACCGCCTTCAAAGCCAATGGGAATAGTTGTTGATTATTACTTTGAAAGTGAAAACTACATGCGACCGAAAATAACATGGAATCATAATATGGAACCTGATATGATGAGAATATCAGATTCAACAAAAAAATATAAAATATGGAGAGCGACACAGACGAGTATGTATTATGTTCCGACAAATTACACTTTGATAGCTACTAAAGATATTTATTTTCAAACTGCTCCAAGTTTCATAGATACTTCAATCATTGGTTACGGAAGCGGTTGGCCCGGAATGGGGGAGCAGATTCAATATCCGGTAAGATATAAAGTTCAGGCAATAGATAAATATGCAGATTCATCTGTCAGATCGGATTTTGGAAGTGCAATTGGGTTAAGGAACTGTGGTGCTGCTTGCATAACTTCGGGGGATAGTATTTTATCTAATTTATCAAATGAGGAATTGCCAAAAGAATATTCTATAAATCAAAATTATCCAAATCCGTTTAATCCAACAACCAATATTCAATACGAAATCCCATTTGATAATTTTGTAACTATAAAAATTTATAATCTGCTTGGAAAAGAAGTTATGAATCTAATAAATGAATTTAAGAAAGCAGGAAGATATAATATTTCATTCGACGGTTCGAATCTTCCCAGCGGAGTTTATTATTACAAGATTAGCTCAGGGAATTTTGAGCAGATAAGGAAAATGGTTTTAATCAAATAACAATTAATAACTTAAGTTGACCGCTTTGATCTTTGAAGATTGTTTCGCCACGAATTACACGAATTCACACTAATTGTATTAAAAATGATTTTTCAAATTCGTATTAATTAGTGAAATTAGTGGCAATTCTTGTTTTCAATATTGAAGCGGTCAACTGCGAAAAATTCAATAGCTTCTGTGAATATCTTAAAAACAAATCTAAGTTAACTCCGGAAAAAAATTACTGTACGTTTAGAAAAATATATGAATCATATTTTCTGTATTATTTTGAATCCATATTTCCAATATTGAAAGAAAAAATAATATGAGCGAATTAAAAATTAACTTTACTTGCGCTGAAAGATTTTTAAAATATGTTAAAGTTGATACTCAGTCAGACCACGATTCGAATACTTTCCCTTCCACGGAAAAACAAAAAGATCTTGCAGTCATACTTGTTCAGGAATTAAAGGAGATAGGTGTGCAGGACATTGAAATGGATGAATACGGTTATGTCTATGCAACGATTCCTTCAAATACAAACAAGAGAGTTCCTGTGATCTGCTTTTGTTCGCACATGGATACTTCCCCTGACGCTCCCGGTAACAATGTCTATCCCGTAATTCATAAAAATTATCAGGGCGGGGATATCGTTCTGCCGAATGACAGTTCACAGATCATAAAGACTGATGACTATCCGCAGTTAAAAACCAAGATCGGAAATGACATAATCACAACAGACGGTACGACGCTTTTAGGAGCAGATGATAAAGCCGGTCTTTCGGAAATAATGGATGCTGTAAAGTTTTTTTATGATAATCCCGAAGTAAAGCACGGGAAGATCAGAATATTATTTACGCCTGACGAAGAAGTCGGTCATGGAGTTGATAAAGCGGATATGAAAAAACTCGGCGCAGAAGTAGGATATACTATTGACGGTTCAATGCTTGGAAGTGTAGAGAATGAAACATTCTCCGCTGATGCTGTAACAATTAAAATATCAGGAGTAAATGTACATCCCGGTTTTGCAAAAGATAAAATTGAAAATGCAATAAAGATAGCAGGTAAAATTATCAGCAGACTTCCTGATGATTCCATGTCACCCGAAACTACAGAAGGTAAAGAAGGTTTCATGCATCCTGTATCATTAAAAGCGGAAGTTGATTCCGCTGTTGTAAAATTCATTATCCGCGATTTTGAAACGGAAGGTCTTATTGAAAAAGAAAACTTTCTGAAAAAAATCACAGAAGAAACTCTGAAAGAATTTAAAAATTCTTCTTATGAGTTCATCGTTGAAGAGTCATACAGGAATCTGAAGAATGTTCTCGATAAAAGACCTGAGATTGTAGAATATGCACTCGAAGCGGTAAAAAGGTCGGGGGTCGAGCCGGTGCTTAATTCAATCAGAGGCGGCACTGACGGCTCAAGACTTTCATTCATGGGTCTGCCCTGTCCGAATATATTTGCGGGAGGTCATGCATTTCATTCCAGAAAGGAATGGATATCAATTCAGGATATGCAGAAAGCAGTTGAAACGATAATAAACCTGTGCATCATCTGGGAAGAAAAGAGCTGAACATACATTAAAAATATTTTATGACAGATTTTTTTATTGATCCTGATATATCAAAAGCTGAAACTCTTTCGTCTGAGTTTTATACCGATGATAAATATTACGAAGCTTCCAAAGAAAAAATATTTTCAAGAAGCTGGCAGTATGTTTGTGACTCAGATAATGTCAAAATATCCGGTCAGCTTTTTCCTTTTATTCTTCTTGAAAATTTTCTGAATGAGCCGCTGCTTTTATCAAGAGATAAAAGCGACAGACTTCATTGTCTTTCAAACGTCTGCACTCACAGAGGCAATATACTTATTGAAGGAAGCTGCATTGAAAAGAATATCAGATGCAGGTATCACGGAAGAAGATTTGATCTTGACGGAAAATTTATTTCAATGCCTGAATTTGAAAATGTAAAAAACTTTCCTTCGGAGAAAGATGATCTTCCTGAAATTCCGTTCAGCTTATGGGAGAAATTTCTGTTTGTGTCGCTGAATCCTGTTGCGCCTGTTATGAATTTCACAGGTGATATGTGTTCAAGAATGTCATGGCTGCCATTGAATGAGTTTGTGTTTGAACCATCATTATCGAGAGACTATCTTGTGAATGCTCACTGGGCTTTGTATTGTGAAAATTATCTTGAGGGATTTCATATTCCGTATGTTCATAATTCACTTAACAGTGTGCTGGATTATTCCGGATATAAAACCGAACTCTTCAGATATTCAAATCTGCAAACGGGTATAAGCAAAAGCGGTGAAGATTGTTTTGAACTTCCGGATCATTCTCCGGACTTTGGTCAGAATATTTCTGCATATTATTTCTGGATCTTTCCGAATTTGATGTTTAATTTTTATCCCTGGGGATTATCCGTTAATATCGTCAGACCTCTGAAAAAGGATCTTACGAAAGTTTCTTTTCGGACCTATGTCTGGAAAGAATCGCTTATGGAAAAAGGTGCGGGTTCAGGTCTTGATAAAGTAGAAAGAGAAGATGAAGCGATTGTAGAAAATGTCCAGATGGGTATTAATTCCCGGCTGTATGACAGAGGAAGATATTCACCGGGCAGAGAAACAGGCACTCATCATTTTCACAGTCTGATAGCGGAGTTTATGAATGATTAAATTACCGTTATAAAATTTTCTGAATACAGGATAAAATGAAAAAGTCATACGTGTTCGTTGCAATACAATTTACAGCAATCTTTATACTCATTCTCACAGGAAGCATATTCCCTTCTGATATTTTTAAACTTACAATTATGATTTTGTTTGGATTGTTCGCACTATGGTCAATGTATGTTCACAGATTCAGATTTAATGCTTTACCTGAATTGAGAGATGACAGTTCGCTTAAAACATCCGGACCATACAGATTTGTCCGTCATCCGATGTACACTTCATTAATATTCATATCTTTTATATGGGTGATCAATGACTTTTCAATTTTCAGACTGGCAATATGGATAATTCTTCTGATTACAATTCATTTAAAATCAGAATATGAAGAACAGCTTCTGATAAAAAAGTTTCCTGAATATCCGCAATACAAAACCCGGACAAAAAAATTCATTCCTTTTATATATTGATCAGTTCAATCCCGGTATAAGAGCTGATATTGTTAGATTAACAGTTTATGATTGTACAGGTAAAGATATATTGAGCCTGGTAAATGAATTTAAACAGTCGGGAAGTCCCGCCGTTGGTAAATATTTAACAATAAATACAGTCCCTACTCCGGCTTAATCATAATGCTCTTTTCTCCTTCCTTCAGCATTGGTCCGTATGGTCCGTATTTATGCTGCAACTGTGTAAAACTGTCTGCATAAGGCGGGAAAGGAGAATCAATTGGTTTATTTTTCAGATCAGGATAATCTTTCCCTGCATCTTTAAACACCGGACGGGATTTTGAATTAATAAATGCGGCTACATCATAAGACTCTTCGACTGTAAGTTCGGAATAATGATATGGCATCTTTGAATAAATGAAAGATGCTGCGGTCAGGAGTTTATACATTCCCGCTCCTTCATTGTAACTGAACTCTCCATATACCGGCGGGTAATCATATCCTTTCATTGAATCAGCCGGAACATCTATATTCCCCGGAATATTTAATGCGCCTTCTCCGTCTTCACTGTGGCAGGTCATGCATTTTCCCAGATAGACCATCCTTCCTGATGAAGTATCAGCGGCTCTGCTGAGAAGCTGAATCTTCGGAATTCCCTGTTCTTCAGTTCTTGTACCTTTAGGCACATAAATGCTCAGCCATTTTATGTAAGCGACGAGCGCTTTCATTTCTTTGGAATCTTCAGGCATTGCTTTACCATTCATGCTTCGCATCAGACAGTTGTTAATACGCTCCTGTATATTTATGATCTTACCCGAACGTGTATCCATTTCAGGATATCTGGTGTAAGTTCCTATCAGACCGAAAACATTTTTCAAAGTTCCGGCTTTCAGATGGCAGTTCTGACAATCCATATTTGTACCCGCGAATCTTTTTGAAACATCCTTTACATCGGGACCAATATATCTGTAAGTATCAACAAAAATACTTTTCCCGAGTTTGATCTCCGTGCCTTCTGTATTATCAGCAATAGAAGAGATTTCCGGCACCTGCCAGGGAACAATTGAATCTTTCTTTATGGTAATGTTTTCTGATTTGCAGGATAAGAATGGATGTGAGTTTTCTGAGAGAAGGTAAAGTGAAATTAAAAAGCTAAAAATAACAATAACAATTTTTCCGTTTGGAGAATTAATTGTTTTCATTTTTTCTTTAATATAACTATAAAAAAAAATTAATTTAAGTTAGAAATTTCAGAAATACTTGTTTTGTCTGAGAGTTGTTCAAAATACTTTTTCAATTTATTTTGATACTTATGTTATACTATGAATATCATAAATTAATGTAAAAATATTAAATACCTCGTACATGATAAAATTTTCCGGAGAGAATTTCACGCAGATTACCGCAGAATTTCCACGCAGAATTTCGCAGAAACAAGATTATTAAACAGATTATTTGTGTAAATCTGCGAATTTTTTCTGCGAATATCTGTGAGAAAATATTTTTGCCGTGTACCAGGATTAAAGACAAATTATTAAAAAATTATAAGTTTCAAAATTAAAGATTTCAACACAGTGACTCAAGCCGGCCTTTTGGGCAGGATCTATCTTGATTGAGAATATTGAAATAAATGAATGTACTTCTGACCTGAAACAAAGAAATAATATTATTTGCCTGATCTGTAAACCGAAGTCACAGTTGACTGCAAACCGCCTCTCACAGTGAATTCACCTTTTATCTCCATCCATTTTGGTTTAAGAAGAGTTGTCAGATCGTCAAGAATTCTGTTTATGACGTTTTCATAAAAGATACCTTCATTTCTGAAGGACTGCAGATAATACTTCAGGGATTTTAACTCAACGCATTTCTTTTTTGCAATGTAAGAGATCGTGATCACTCCGAAATCGGGCTGACCTGTTTTTGGGCAGACTGAGGTGAATTCATTTGCTTTGTGAACAATAAGATAATCTCTGTCAGGAAATGAGTTATCAAATATTTCCAGAAGATTTGTCTTGTCCGGATCAGTTTTTACGGGATTGAATTTTTTCATGAACCCAATTTATTCAATGACTCATCAAAATTAAAGTTAGATTTATTTATATCTCATATATTATTTTCGTATTAGTTAAATTTGAAAAATCAAAAAATACAAATGTCTTTAAACAACTCCGGTCAAAAAAGAATATTAATTACAGGAGCAGCAGGATTCCTCGGCTCACATCTCAGCGACAGATTTATAAAAGAAGGTTATCATGTAATAGGAATGGATAATCTTATCACTGGTTCCATAAGCAATATCGAACATCTGTTTCCATTGAAAGAATTCGAATTTTATTTTCACGATGTTACAAAATTCGTGCACGTCCCGGGTAAACTTGACTATATACTGCACTTTGCTTCACCTGCAAGTCCTATAGATTATCTTAAGATTCCTATTCAGACTCTTAAAGTAGGTTCGCTTGGTACACATAATCTTCTCGGACTTGCCAAAGAAAAGAAAGCAAGATTTTTAATAGCATCCACTTCGGAAATTTACGGCGATCCGCAGGTTCATCCGCAGAACGAAGAATACTGGGGAAATGTAAACCCAATTGGTCCAAGAGGCGTCTATGACGAGGCGAAAAGATTTCAGGAAGCAATTACAATGGCTTATCATACTTATCACGGGCTTGAAACAAGAATTGTCAGGATCTTCAATACTTACGGACCGAGAATGAGACTTAATGACGGAAGAGCGCTGCCGGCTTTTTTCGGACAAGCGATACGCGGTGAAGACATAACTGTTTTCGGTGACGGCAGTCAGACAAGGTCTTTCTGTTTTGTAGATGATCTCGTTGAAGGAATTTACAGACTGCTTCTTAGTGATTATGCATTTCCTGTCAATATTGGGAATCCCGATGAAATAACGATCAAAGAATTTGCTGAAGAAATTATTAAACTAACCGGTACAGATCAGAAAATAATCTATACGCCGCTTCCGAAAGATGACCCTAAACAGCGTCAGCCGGACATTACAAAAGCAAAGGAAATTCTGGGATGGGAACCAAAGATCGGAAGATCAGAAGGTCTGAAGATCACTTATGAGTATTTTAAGAATATTCTTGAGAAAAGTAAATTGAGTGTGTAGAGTGTGTGGAGTGTGTAGTGTGTGGAGTGTGTAGTGTGTGTTGAGTGTGTAATAGTTATTTTAAAATGTTTTTAAACTTAAAGAAATACTTGGATGAATATCTTAAGAAAGAATAAAAAATCAATTTCTAAAAGAAAAGATGATTTGGAATATATAACAGACAGGGACGGTAAAAAAACTAAAGTTATTTTGTCAATTGAAGATTATGAGTCACTTATTGAAGACTTACATGACATTGCTGTAGTTGCAGAAAGAAAAAATGAAAAGTACATTTCCTTTAATGAAGTCGTTAAAGGTTTGAAAAAAGATGGATTATTATGAAGCTTTTTGTGGGATTAATTTTATTCCGAATATTAAAAAAATTTTTTAATTCGTTTCATATTTGAATTAAATTCATCAATCTAAAACAAAAAATCTTTGTCAATATCTTTAAACAATTCAGCTTTCAAATCTTTTTCAGATACAATTGGTTTTTTAACACTCCAGTCAATGTTCAGATCTTTATCGTTGAACAGAATTGACCTTTCATCCGGCTTACTGTAATAGGCTGTGCATTTGTACATAAAAACAGCTTCATCTGAAAGTACTGAAAAGCCGTGTGCAAAACCGGGCGGTATCCATATCTGTTTATGATTCTCTTCTGAAAGTTCAACTGAAACATGCTTCCCGAAGACCGGTGATCCGAATCTTATATCAACAGCCACATCAAGCACTGTGCCTGATATCACCTGACAAAGTTTACCCTGAGCATTTCCTCCGACCTGATAATGAAGACCTCTGATAGTTCCTCTCTGAGATTTTGAAATGTTATCCTGAACAAAATTAAAATTCAATCCGTGATCATTGTATTTTTTCTGATTATAAGATTCAAAAAAGTAACCTCTTTCATCTGCAAAAAAATCAGGTTCAAAAATCAATACTCCCGGAAGTTCGGTTTTAATTATTTTCATATAAATAATTTACTAACGCTCCTTTAATATTTTTTCGAGATAAGACTTATACAGCGACTTCGGAATTTTCGACAACACATTTTCGAATTTCGACTGATCAATGAATCCTTTATTGAATGCGATTTCCTCGATGCAGGCAACTTTAAGTCCCTGCCTGTCCTCTATTACTCCAAAAAAATTAGATGCCTGAAGAAGAGACTCGGGAGTTCCGGTGTCAAGCCAGGCAACACCTCTTCCGATCTTCTCTACATTCAGCTTTCCTTTATTCAGATAAACATTATTAACATCCGTGATCTCAAGTTCGCCTCTCGGAGATGGTTTTATATTTTTAGAAATATTAACAACATCATTATCATAAACATAAAGACCGGGAACAGCAAAGTTAGATCTCGGCTTTGCGGGCTTTTCTTCTATTGAAATTGCTTTTCCTTTTTCATCAAACTCCACTATGCCGTATCTTTCAGGATCATTCACCCTGTATCCGAATATAGTAGCTCCGTCATTTTTTTCCATAGCTTTATAAATGAAATCAAGATTACCATAGAAAATATTATCTCCCAGTATAAGAGTAGCTCCGTCTTTTCCTATGAAGTCTTCTCCAATAATAAATGATTCTGCAATGCCGTTAGGCGCAGTCTGAAGAGCATATTCTATTCTGATTCCGTAATCCGAACCGTCATCGAATAATTTCTGATACAAAGGAATTGTCTCTTCATTTGAGATTATTAATATTTCTCTGATATTTGACAACATTAATATAGAAAGAGGATAATAAATAAGCGGTTTGTCGTAAATAAGAGTCAGCTGTTTGCTGTATACTTTGGAAACAGGATAAAGCCGTGAACCTGCTCCGCCTGCTAAAATGATGCCTTTCAAAAGAGTATGATTTAAAATTAAAAAATGAGTTTCAATTTACTCAAGGATAGTATAAAATTAAAGATAATTTGAACTCTTTTTATTTAACTTTTAAAAACTGCAATAAAGAATACTAAGTCAAAATTATATCTTAAAATATTCTTTAATTCCTGTGAGTATGCTTTGAATTGCAAAAGATGCAAGTATCAGACCCATTATCTTGCTGATTACCAGAATACCTGACTCTCCGATCTTATTCTGAATTTTCTCTGCAACAAGGATAATCAGATAAGTAACTAATAAAACCAGTAAAACAATAAGCGTTGTATAAAACTGTTCTGTAACAGAATGAATATGATTATCAGTCAGTATTACAACTCCCATAATAGCTGCTGGGGAAGCGATAGATGGAATTGCAATTGGAAATATAGTGACATCTTTATGGTCTTTGAGCATATTCTTTTCATCCAAAGGTTTGCCATCTCCGAAAATCATTGTAAGTGAAAACAAAAAAAGAATCATTCCTCCGGAAATCTGAAATGCTGAAAGTGAAATGTTCATTGTTTCCATTATGATCTGCCCAATCACTATAAAAAACACAAGTATGAAAGCAGCGAATAGAATTGCTTTGAACGCTATTTCTTTCTTGATTTTGCTGTCATAACTTTTTGTCGCTTCCAGAAATACCGGTACAGATCCCAAAGGGTCTATCACGGCAAAAAGAAAAACAAACGTCTGAATGAACTCTATCATATAAATTATAATTCGGTGAAAAAAATTATTGAGGTAATTTATTCATTAACTTTAATAATTAAAATCTAATAAATCTTAATAACCGCATATACTGAATTCTTATATTTTATCTGTTTTTATATTAGTTTACTTTATACAAATAAAAATAAAATTATGAAAAAACTAATTTCATGTCTCCTGTTTCTTTTTTTAGCAAACTCGTCTTATTCCGGAGCTGCAGAATCAAAGAAAACTTTCAGTAAAAAAGATATTACTAATCTTGCGGATGCATACATCAATAATAATGTTGGTGTAAAGAATCCGGTCATTATTGATATTGACAACGACAGCGATTTTGATATTCTTGATTTTACAAAGAACGGAAAGGTAGCATATTATAAAAATACAGGCTCACTTACAGAACCATTTTTTGTACTGGAGAATAAAAACTTTGATAATTATGAAATGAACTCTTTTATTCCCAACGGAATTCCTATCCCTGTATTCTTAGCCGATAAAGACGGTGACGGTGACGCGGACATATTCGGAATTACAAAAGAAGACTCAAAGTACAAAGCCGCTTATGCTGAGAATGCTTTTGATTTTGATCATTATACTCTTATCACGATAATACTTGTTCTGCTGATCATTGTATTGCTTATAGCGATATTGTAAATGAATATTGATAAATAAGAGGCGGGAATAATTCAGTGGTAGAATGCCACCTTCCCAAGGTGGACGTCGCGGGTTCGAGTCCCGTTTCCCGCTCAAAACAAAAATAAAAATTTATGAAATCTTACACAGCAATTGTAGAAAAATGTAAAGACACAAAACTTTATGTAGGTTTTATCCCGGGTTTTAACGGAGCACATTCACAAGGAGAATCAATAGATGAATTAATTGTAAATTTGAAAGAAGTTATAGAATTGCTTTTGGAAGACGGCGAACCGGATTTAGATGTCGAGTTTGTCGGGACACAAAATATTGTTATTCAGGATTGATGTCAAAATACCCTGTATTAAAACCCAATCAAGTTATTTACATTCTGGAAAAATTAGGATTTATTGAAGTTCGACAAAAAGGATCTCATAAACAGTTTAGACATTCTGATGGAAGATTTACAACTGTGCCTTTCCATAAGGGAAGAGATTTATCTCCGATTTTAGTAAAACAAATTATAAAAGATATAAATATTAGCCCTGATGATTTTTATGGAAAATTTTAAATGAATAAAGAAATTAATATTATTAAATTCATTATCGACTTTGACAGTACGTTTATACGTCTTGAAGCTCTTGATGAACTCTGCCTGATCTCTCTTAAAAAAAATCCTGACCGGAAAAAAATTTTAAAGGAGTTCAGACAACTTACAAATCTCGGAATGCAAGGTAAGCTTTCCTTCGGTGAGTCTCTCAAGGCAAGGATCAAACTGCTCAATGCAAGTAAGACAGATATCGATAATCTGGTAAAGAACCTCGGAAGTAAAGTATCTGATTCGGTTAAGCGCAATAAAAATTTTTTCAGAAAATACGGAAAAAATATTTATATAGTCTCGGGAGGTTTCAAAGAAATTATTTTACCTGTCGTAACAAAGTATAACATCCCGGAAAAAAATGTTTTTGCCAACACGTTTACTTTCGGCAAATCAGGTAATATTACAGGTTTTGATACTAAAAATCTTCTGAGTCAGAATAACGGAAAGATTAAACTTCTTAAGAAACTCGGTCTCAATGGCATTCTTTATGTCATTGGCGACGGATATACAGATTATGAATTAAAGAAAGAAGGCATCGCTCATAAATTTTTTGCATTCACAGAAAATATTGAAAGGCAGATAGTTACTGAAAATGCTGATCACATTACTCCGAGTATGGATGAATTTTTATATTTAAATAAATTACCTATGTCAATTTCATATCCGAAAAACAGAATTAAAGTTTTGCTTCTTGAAAATATTCACCCTGACGCATTCGAACTTTTTAAATCCGAGGGCTATCAGGTGGAGTCATTACAGAAAAGTCTGAATGAGACTGAGCTTTCTCATAAAATAAAAGATGTTTCAATTCTCGGAATAAGATCCAAGACACAGGTCAGCGCAGAAGTTCTGAAAAATGCGGAAAGATTAATATCTGTCGGCGCTTTCTGTATCGGAACAAATCAGATAGACCTGAAAGCATCTCTGAAAAAAGGAGTGGCGGTATTTAACGCTCCGTTCAGTAATACCAGAAGTGTTGTCGAACTTGCGCTTGCTGAAATTATTATTCTGATGAGAAATATATTTGATAAAAGTAATTCTCTTCACAAAGGGATATGGGATAAATCTTCAGATGGCAGTTATGAGATAAGAGGAAAGAAAATAGGAATTATTGGTTACGGTAAAATAGGGTCACAGCTTTCTGTTCTTGCCGAAGATCTCGGAATGGAAGTTTACTATTTTGATGTAGTAGATAAGCTTGCTCTCGGAAATGCAAAAAAATGCAATACGCTTAAAGAACTTTTAAAAAAATCTGACATCCTTACAGTTCATATTGACGGAAGCAAAAGCAATTCAAATTTTATCGGCGAACCTGAATTCAGGCAAATGAAAAAAGGAGTTATCTTTTTGAATTTAAGCAGGGGACACGTAGTGAATATCGAAGTGCTTGCCGCAAATATAAAAAACGGTAAAGTAAAAGGAGCTGCTATAGATGTTTATCCTTATGAGCCGCACGGCAATGACGAAAAGTTTATTTCAGAACTTCAGAATCTCAAAAATGTATTGCTGACACCTCATATTGGGGGAAGTACTGAAGAAGCGCAGAAAAATATCGGGAACTTCGTTCCTTCAAAAATCATAGATTTTATAAACAGCGGTAATACTTTTTACAGTGTGAATTTTCCGGAACTTCAGCTCCCTCAGTTTCAGAATGCTCACAGGCTTATTCATATTCACGAAAATGTTCCCGGAATTCTTGCGCAGATCAACAATACACTTGCAGGTCACAATATTAATATTGCCGGACAATATCTAAAGACAAACGATCAGGTCGGATATGTTATTACCGATATTGCAAAAAAATATGACCCTGCAGTAATCAGTGATCTGAAAAAGATCCCTCATACAATTAAATTCAGAATACTTTATTAAATGAAGAAAATTTTTTTTACACCCGGTCCGACCGAATTATTTCCTGAAGTCAGAAAATTTATTGATAAAGCTCTTGAAGATAATGTCTGTTCCATAAATCACCGCAGCAAAGAGTTTATGGATGTTTACAGGGCTGCGACTGATTCGCTTAGATTGCTTTTAAATATTCCTTCGAACTATAATATATTTTATTTAAGCTCGGCTACTGAATGCATGGACAGACTTGTTCAGAATTGTGTTGAAAAGAACAGCTTTCATTTTGTAAACGGAGCTTTTGCTGACAGATTTTATAAAACTGCAATTGAGCTGAACAAGAATGCCGTAAAGGCGGAAGCGGATTACGGAAAGAGTTTTGATTTCAAGAATATTGATATAAATAATTCACCCGAACTGATTTGCTTTACACAAAACGAAACAAGTACTGGAGTTCAGATAGATACAGAAGAAATTTACAATATAAAAAATAAATTTCCGCAATCACTCACAGGAGCTGATATTGTGACATCAGCGCCTTATGTTGATCTTGATTTTACAAAAATTGATTTCGCATTCTTTTCCGTTCAGAAAGGTTTCGGATTGCCGGCAGGACTGGGAGTGCTGATGGTCAATGACAGGTGTATGGAAAAAGCGGTTTATCTTAAAAGCAAAAACCTGACCGGGAGTTATCACAATTTTATTTCTCTTTATGAAAACTCGGTTAAGCATCAGACAACCGAAACACCTAATATGTTAGGAATTTATCTTTTAGGAAAAGTTTGTGAAAGCATGAACCGTTACGGTATAGACAGGATCAGAAAAGAGACAGAAGAAAAAGCTGAACTTCTTTATGATTTTTTCGACAAACAGGAATATCTTAAGCCGTTCGTAAAAAATAAAGCTGACCGTTCTAAAACAATTATCAATATTGAAACAGGCGGTAAGCAAAACGAAGTAAAAACAATGCTTTCAGATAAAGGGATAGTGGTCGGTTCCGGTTATGGTAAGTTTAAAGATTCACAAATAAGAATCGCAAATTTCCCTATGCACAGAACAGAAGATGTAAAGAAGATAATCGAAGTTTTGAGTACAATAAAAAGTTAATAGAATTAGGAGTCCCTGTACTTCATAGAATAAGCCATCTTTTAATTCGTAAGTGTATAAAACTTCACTGTAAAATAAAAATTATCTTTTCAGGAAATCCTTTAAATTCTGAAATCTGTAGGACAGAAATATTTTCTGTTCATTATTTCTAAGCTTTATGTCAGGATAATCTTTATAAAATCCTTCCCTGTGATAAAACAAATACTCTGCTCCGATAGAAATATCCTTATATAATTTTACTTCAACTTTTGGTTTCAAAATTCCTACATACTCATCGCTTTTAGCACCGATAATAGTATGCAGATAAAATATACTGTAATCAACAAGGAAAAATCCCCAGTCAAGATTAATGGAAGACTCGAATTTAAGATTCAGACCTGAACTGAAATTATATTCCTTTTCGCCATAAGCTGAATATTCAGAATTACAGGCGCCGAGAGGCATGAGATTAAAATGGATGGATGTAACAATATTATTATTCTTAAAAGCAGGGAACCTGGAAATCAGACCTGTTCCGAAACTGATGCCTCCCACCTTAAAAATTTTGTTATCATAAAAATCATAGTGGTGAAAAATACCGGCAAGCATTTCCTGTTTTTTAGGATTAAAATTTTTGCCTGTCAGGACTGCATAAGCATTAACATTGCCTATGGGCGACTGCCCGGCGCCGAAATTGAATCCGCCTCTTATCCTGATAAAATCAAACGGTTTTCTGTGAACATTTTCAAACGGATTTCCATAAACCATATCAAGTCCAATTGCTCCGTTTGCTACACCTGTGAAAAATTTTGTACCTTCATAAACTCTGTTTATACCGTATGAAGCTGAAATTAAAAGAGGTTCGGTTTCGTAAGCATTGACATTGGTAACACGTGAAGTTTTACCCTGAATTAACCTGTTAAATCCTCTTGCCGGGTTAAGCAAAGCTGCGCAGATCTCCCTGATAACTCTTTCACTTCCCCTTTTTCTTTCATCGATGATTAAAGAAGACAGTCTGTAGAATGTTTCTCCAAGGAAAATTCCGCTGACTGTAGTATTGATAAGATCATTTGTTGCCGGAGGTTCATTTTCCATAAATAATTCCCACATCAGACTTCCGCCGAATGAAAATGGCGCTGATTCCCAGAAATTATATCCGTTGGACCGGGCAGAATTAAAATAAATGCTGCCGTGATACGGATGAGCGAAAAAGTTGGTTATGAAATGATCATGATCCCAGACAAAACCTGTTTTAAAATTCTGTGCAATTGTCTTAAAACTTATCTTTGCAAACTCTGATTTAGCTACATAGGTATTAAAAGCGCCAAGACCTAAATTTAAGCCGATAACTTCTGAAACCGGTATCCATAAAGGATATTTCGGATTGAGGTTTTTAACTTTCAAGCTGTCTCTTAAAAGAATATCAAAACCAGTTTTTCTTTTTGATAAATTATTTAATTCTGTAAAATTTTTCTGAATTGAATAATCCGGAAATTTACCGGAGTTAACCGATCCATAATAATTTTCAGATTTAAGATCCTTATTAAATCGCAGAGTTACTTTTTCAAAATAATCAGAATTCTGAGCTGCGGAAAAATCTGAAATTAAAAAAATAAAAATTATATATTTAAAAACTTTCAGCATTTAATAGTTATAATAGTTTTAAAATAATGAAAAACCTGCAAGGACAAGAAATTTTCCTTCTTTAATATCTTCACCGTTATTAATAATAAATCTGTGACTGTAACCTATCCCTGTAAAAAATCTGATCTTCTTATTGAATTCAATTTGTCCGATGACTCTTGCCTGCAAAGCAAATTCATGTTCAGTGTCACCTTTCTTACTGTCAAATATTTCTACATAACCGATATCCGGAGATATTTTGTAATATTTCGCAAATTCAAAATCATATCCGTAATGGGCTCCTAGAGTCCAGGATTGATTATCCTGAGAATCAAAGTGGTCATAACCGGCTTCGATAATTGATACAAACTTTCCGGCATTTATTTTTATGCCCGTGTTCAGCAGAGTAAAGTTACTCGTATAATTTATCCATTCAATATCACCGTTCTTTGTTGCAATATTAGCAATACCAACAGGAATCCCTAATTGATAATCAGCGATATTTACTAATCCTAACTGGAGTCCTTTATTAGTTCCTGTAACATTCAGCAAACCAACTTGTCCGCCGTAATTTTCTCCTGCGATATTACCGGGAGCAACCTGCACTCCGTTTAATTTATCAGATACTACATTAAAGGTAGTGCCTATCTGAGCGCCGGTTAAATTTTCACCTGTAATATTGGAATTACCGATTTGAAATCCTTTTACATCAGAGCTTGCAATATTTATAACAGCGGATAACTGCGCGCCTTTAAGGTCTCCAATTAAATAATTTACCAGGCCTGACATCTGAGCTCCTTTGATATTATTCTGTGCTATATTCACGAAACCTGCAATCTGAAAACCGTAAATATCTTTTTTGTTATTATTTCCAATTGCTGACAGAGACATTCCGTTAAGCTTACCTCCAATTTCCGTTAACCCGGCATTTATATTAATGCCTGACATATCCTGATTATTAACAACATAACCTAATCCAATACCAACACCTTTTATTTTGCCAATGTTTGTATAAAGAAGTGAAAGGTTAAAAGTTGCAGTGTCCTTATTTGTTTTATTTAAACTAAGTGTTTTAGGCCAGAGTGAAACATTGACCGGATAGTATTTTCCCTGTGCAGATACAAAGGATGCGGAAAAAATAATAAGCAATATTGAAGTAAATCTTAAAAAGCAGTTATTAGTAATTATCAATCTGTATTTTTAATTTCCAGGTTAAATTTAATCGTTAAAAGGTTTTTACAAAAGTAATAAATATTAACATGGAATTGAATAGTAATATTATTCCTGAACAAATTAACTATGCACTATGCACCATAATCTTTATAAGCTTTAGTTCTGAATTGAGAATTTTATGTTCAGGATTTTTTCTATTGTTTAAACATTGAATGAAAAAAAATATATTAAATAAATTTCCGGAAAATAATTGAAATAAAAATTATTTCATAAATGAATATTTATTTAATTTTCCGGAAAAATTTAATAACAGAAATTTTGTCAATCTCAATCAAGAGATAGAATTTAAAAAAGAAATCAGACACATTTATTTCATGAGGCGATTTGAGCAAATGAAGGTTTTTACAATAATTGTATTTTTGTTTTTATTTAAGAATATTAATTCGCAGGACAGAACAGAAAAAGTAACTGAATTAGTTACATGGACTTTGCTTCAGACGGTTCCGTCTCCTGCTTACTTTCAGGATCATGATAAAGAAAGCTCCGGATTAAGATTCGGACTTGCATGGAATATTTCCCCTGTAAACTTTTCTTTTAATTCAAATAAGCTGGTTAACCCCGTTTCTTTTTTCAAAGTGAATCCGGTCAGGAGATACGGGGGTTCGGTTGAACTCTTTGCTCAGCCGCAATGGATGACCGGCGAATATGAATATTCAGACCTGTCAAGATTTCACGTTAACACAGGCATCAGGTGGTTTATCCCTTATAGAAAGAGGAGAGAGACTGGCTTTGTCAACAGGATTAAAGTATGCAATTAGAGAAAAGAAATATTCAGGAAATGAAAATGCTTATGCAGTCGAACTGGGAATTTATTCTTTCTTTGGTGTAATTGGTTTTAAGTTCGATTATTATTTAAATGGTTCAAATAAGTTTGCGTTCGGAATAAATCTGAAATATTACTGAGTTGAAAAAGTTTACATATAAATACTGCCCTCTGATTTTTTTACTGACGATGTTTTTTCTATTGAACTCATGCAGGACTTTTCATGATCTGTCTGTCAATGCTGGCATGAATTTTTCAGAGCCAAAAAAAATCCTAAACAAAATTACAAATCCTGTTAATAAAGGAGTCCGGCTTTCAGCATTGTGGGTAGGGCATGCAACAGTTCTGCTCCAGATGGATGATAAACAAATCCTTTTCGATCCTTTCTTTACACAAACCAGCGGAGGGATACAAAGAAGATTGTATGAACCCGGGATCGAACTTAAGAATATTAATAAGTGCGACCTGATCTTTATTTCTCACTCGCATTTTGACCATCTTAATTTCGGTACTTTATCTTTGCTCGAAGATAAATTTGCCGGAACACCTCTGATCTTTCCGGAAGGAGTGGAAGAATATCTTCCTGATTATAATTTTGATTTGCGGAAAATGAAAATGGGAAACAGGATTCCCGGTAAATACATTGGCGAAACAAAAACAATCAGCGGAATAAAAATTACAACTGTATATGCTTTTCACTGGGGCGGCAGATATGGACTCGACGGGCTGTTATGGAGACAAGACGCATACACAGGTTACATTCTTGAGTATAACGGAATGACAGTTTATTTCTCCGGTGACACAGCTTATGATGAAAAGTTTTATAAAGAACTCGGTAATAAATTTAAAATTGATCTTGCATTGATCCCAATCGGTCCATGCAGTGAATGTAATAAAATTGATAAACCTGACAGACATGTTTATCCGAAAGGTGCATTGATGATACTGAATGATCTTAAAGCTAAATTTATGATACCGGTACATTACGGAACTCTGTATGAACTTTCAGAAGATCCCGAAGAGCCGCGTTATGTGTTACAGGAAATGATAGGATCGGACAAAAATTATTTATCAAAAATAAGAATACTGAAAATAGGAGATCAGTCTGTAATTATTCAGAAAGAATAAAAACAAAAAAGGTAAAGTAATTATTTCTATTTATGCAGAAAAAACAATCCGGAAATAGTGATTTATTTTATCTAACAAATCCGCCGATTGATTCCATATAAATACATCCGAGTTTATCCAATGCACTTTTAAGCTTCTCATCGGGCTTTCCGTATACAACGTATTTTTTTACGGCAAGCAAAGACATAAATCTCATACCGAAATTTTTACCGAACGAATTTAGATGAACCATCGCTGCATCTGAGTCTGAGTAATGCTCGAACAATGTACATTTTTTACTGTCACTGCTTATAAACCATTCATAATGAACTGCACCCGGTTCATTTTTTTGTGTAAAATCTATCATCTCGTTCATAAGAGATTTTACTTCATCTGTTTTTCCGTCTTTGATTTCTGTGTCAAGAACCCAGAATATTTTTTTGTCCATTTAAATTTTCTATATTTGATTTATAAAAATTAAAATTGAAATATTTATTTAAATACTTTTTATAGTCTCAATAGCTTTCTCAACATCAGATCCGGTAACATCAAGGTGAAAAACAGCGCGCATGTTATCGTAACTACCCGATGATATCAACACTCCCTTGTCTTTTAACTTATTCATAAATTCTTCCTTTGAATACTTTGATGAACTGAAGATAACTATATTGGTCTGTAAAGATTTAAGGTCAATTTCTATTCCGCTTATTTTGCTTATTTCATTCCCGTAATATTTTGCCTTGTCGTTATCTTCTTTCAGTCTTTCCACATTATTGTTAAGAGCATAAATTGCTGCTGCTGCAAGAAAACCAACCTGTCTCATTCCGCCTCCGAGAATTTTCCTCCACTTTCTTGCCATTTCAATAAATCTGTAATCGCCGCAAAGAACTGATCCGACAGGACATCCCAGACCTTTTGAAAAACAGAATGAAACAGAATCAAAATGATCCGAATACTCTTTCACAGATATTTTTGTTTCCGCGTAAGCGTTGAAAATCCTCGCTCCGTCAAGATGTGTTCTCAATGCGTTCTCTTTTGCAAATACGGAAACTTCACGGATTACATCTAACGGAAGTATAACACCTCCGGCTCTGTTGTGTGTATTTTCCAGACAGATAAGTTTTGTAACAGGAAAGTAGTATTCTTTTGAACGGACATATTTTTTTATATCCTGTGAGATGAGTATGCCTGAATTTCCCCGAACCGGTAACAACTGAACACCCGAAATTACTGAAGGTGCGGCTGTCTCATAATTTAATACATGGGATTCGCTTTCGACAATTACTTCGTCTCCGGGATTTGTATGACATTTGATCGCAAGCTGATTCCCCATAACGCCTGAAGTGACAAACAATGCAGCTTCTTTACCTGTGAGTTCCGCGCATTTCTTCTGAAGTTCGTTAACAGATTCATCTTCCGAAAAAACATCGTCACCGACCCGCGCATTCATCATTGCTTCAAGCATCGCTTTTGACGGCTTTGTTACTGTATCACTGCGTAGGTCTGCATACGGCATAAGTCTGGAATTTAGAAATTTTTATTTTTAATCTGATTCAATTCTTAAAACATTTTCTCCTGCTCATCCTTACTGTCTTCAGCAATGCTTGCAACAGCAGAGATCATATCGCCTTCATTCATTTTAATTACGCGAACTCCCTGAGCATTTCTTCCCATTACTCTTATGTCTTTCATCTTCTGTCTTATAAGAATTCCTTTTGAAGTGATGATCATCAGATCGTCAGAATCCGTAACTTCCTTTATTGAAATAAGTTTTCCGACTTTCTCAGTTGTCTTTACTGTAATCACACCTTTACCGCCGCGGTTTGTGACTCTGTAATCTCCAAGATCACTTCTCTTTCCGTAACCTCTGTCAGTAATGACAAGAATAGTTGCGCTTGGTCTTGTAACTGCAACAAGACCAATCACATAATCATCTTTTCCAAGACGAATTGCCCGCACTCCGGTAGCCGTTCGCCCCATATCTCTTACCTGTGATTCATTAAATCTGATTGCCTGACCGGAATGTGAACCGATAACAATTTCCTGACTGCCGTTTGTCAGTCTCACATCCACAAGTGAATCGTCAGAGTTAAGTGATATTGCATTGATTCCGTTTTTTCTGATATTAGAATAACTTTCAAGTTTGGTTTTCTTTATTACTCCCTTCTTAGTAACCATAGTTACGAATAATTCTTCCGTAAAATCCTTGACAAGTACAAAGGAAGATATATTTTCATCCTTCTCCTTTTCTATGAGATTAAGAATTGATTTCCCCCGTGAAGTTCTCGTTCCTTCAGGGATATCATAAACTTTCAGCCAGTAACACTTTCCCTTGTCCGTGAAAAACATGATAAACTGGTGAGTCGAACCTATAAACATGTGCTCATTGAAATCATCGTCAGTACTGCCTGTACTCGCTGCTGTAATCCCTTTACCTCCGCGTCCCTGCGATTTATATGAGTTCACTGGTATCCTTTTTATGAATCCTTTATTGGAAATAGTAATCACAACATCTTCTTCCTTTACAAGCTCTTTCATCATTTCATCATCAGACATTTTTCTGACATCATAGACAATTTCAGTCCTTCTTTCATCTCCGAATTTTTCTTTCAGCATTTTCAAATCGTCGCAGATGATATCTCTTCTGAGCTGATCACTATCCAGAATTCTTTTTAATCTTTCAATGGTTTTGATAACTTCCTTATATTCATCTTCAATCTTTTTTCTTTCAAGTCCGGTCAGTCTTTGAAGACGCATTTCAAGAATCGCAGTCGCCTGTATTTCCGAAAGCTTAAACCTTTTCATCAATCCTTCTCTTGCTGTAGACGTATCTCTGGATTTTTTTATAAGTTTGATTATTTCGTCAATATTATCCAGAGCAATTATATATCCTTCAAGAATATGAGCCCTTTTTTCGGCTGCATCAAGATCGAACTTTGTTCTTCTGATTATTACATTCAGTCTGTGAGAAATGAAATGCTGCATCATTTCCTTTAGATTAAGTATCCTCGGAATGCCGTCAACAAGTGCAAGCATAATTACTCCGAATGTAACTGACATCTGAGTATGCTTGTAAAGATTATTTACTATCACATGAGGGTTAGCGTCTCTCTTCAGTCCTATAACTATTCTCATTCCGTCTCTGTCGCTTTCATCATTGATGTCCGAAATTTCCTCGACTTTCTTATCCCTTACAAGCTGCGCAATATTCTCGATCAGTGAAACTTTGTTAACCTGATAGGGGATTTCATTGATAATAATATTTTGCTTGCCGTTTTTTTCTGATTCAATGGAAACTTTTGCCCTGAGAATTATCTTGCCTCTGCCTGTTTCAAATGCATCTTTCACCGGCTGATAACCATAAATTATACCTCCGGTAGGAAAATCCGGAGCAGTTACATATTTCATGAGTTTCTTAATGTCGGCATCAGGATTTTTAACTAGATAAGTTATGCCGTCACAGATCTCATTCAGGTTGTGCGGAGGAATATTTGTTGCCATCCCGACAGCAATTCCGTTAGAGCCGTTCACCAGCAAATTCGGAAGTATCGAAGGAAGCACTGACGGTTCTTTCAGTGTATCATCAAAGTTAGGAAGGAAGTCCACTGTATTTTTCTCAAGATCTTCAAGAATAGCTTCCGCTACTTTTGACAATCTTGCTTCAGTATATCTCATTGCCGCAGCAGAATCTCCGTCAACAGAACCGAAATTTCCCTGTCCGTCTACAAGCGGATACCGCAAAGAAAATTCCTGAACCATTCTGACCATTGTATCATAAACAGCTTTATCACCGTGCGGATGATATTTTCCGAGAACTTCTCCGACTATTCTCGCAGATTTTTTATGGGATTTGTTAGAAGCCAGCCCAAGTTCATTCATTCCAAAAAGCACTCTTCTGTGAACAGGCTTAAGTCCGTCTCTGACATCCGGTAATGCTCTTGCCACAATAACAGACATAGAATAATCTATGTAAGAAGACTTCATTTCATCTTCTATATTTACCGGTATTATTTTTTCGTTTGCCATTAATTAATTATGAGTTCTTATAATATTATTAAAAATTCTTTTTATATTTTACTTTGAATAAATGTCCCATTTTCCAAATCAAAAAAATCAAAAAAAATCAAAAATCAAAAATCAAAAATCTAAACTCAAACAAATTCCAAATCCGACATCCCAAATTCCAAATTCAATAAGTGGAGCTAACCGGAGTCGAACCGGTGGTCTCTTCGTTGCGAACGAAACGCTTTACCAGCTAAGCTATAGCCCCGGCAGATTATATAAAATTTATTACAATTTACTCAATTTAATAAACTTTAACAATGTAATGAACCTTGAGATAAGCTTGTTTTCATTGAATTTGCAGGATTAAGATAATGTACTATTCTATATCCTGAGTATTGCAGTCTTCCTGAATTGTCTTTTCGATTATGCCTTCATGTTTATCAATTATAACTGCGGTTAATTTGTTCTGATAAACACATCCTGTATCTATATTCACATAATGTTTTTTTTTGAAATCCACTTCTTCAAGCGGAGTATGCCCGAATACCTGCAGCTTATCCAGAAAAGCCGGAGTATTTCTGTTCCACAATATTGATACATCATTACCGCCATCTACAATTCCGGCATGAGAAATGACTACATTTCCAATCTCATATTTCAGAGGAAGATTACTGAGAAAATCAAAATGACCGAGTGACCTGATCTCTTCTTTGAATTTTTTAAAATTAGAATATAATCTGGAGGAAATATAAGAGTATTGAGTTTCCCTGCCGCCGTTATAATAATAAAGCTCAGCATCTTTGAAAATAAAACTGAAAAACTTGTCTGATTTTTCTATTGCCTTGATCATCATATCTTCATGATTGCCTTTTACAGGTTTTATATTGTTGTCAATGCAGAATTGAACTACTTCTTTTGAATATTTCCCTCTGTCTATAAGATCGCCGACACTGTATACTTCGTCAGTTTCTGTAATTTTGCAGTACAGGCTTTTAAGCGTGTAATAACAGCCGTGTATGTCACCAATGATGGCTATCTTTTTATCTGACAATTGAGTGTGAAATTTTTAATGGGTAAAATTTAATTATTAATTGTCATAAATTATACCTAAATAAAAATAAATTTTTGACTAATCATAAAATAATTCTTTTCGACGGCGTTTGTAACCTCTGTAATTCCAGCGTTAACTTTATTATTGACAGGGATAAAAAAAAATATCTTTAAATTTGCCGCTCTGCAGTCTGAAGCAGGACAGAAATTTCTTAATAAGTCCGGTATGGATCAAAATGATTTTGATTCTGTTGTTCTTGTAGATGAAAATAAATTTTATTCAAAATCCTCTGCTGCATTAAAGATAGTAAAAGAATTTCCGTTTCTTTGGAAAGCATTGTATATTTTTATTATCATACCTGCGCCGTTAAGAAATTTTTTCTACGATTTAGTTGCAAAGAACAGATACAGTTGGTTTGGCAAAAAAGATTCCTGCAGAATGCCTTCACCTGAGCTGAAGAATAAATTTCTATAGACTTTGTAAATCTGATTGTATACCTTTGCACACCCCAAAATATTTAACTCTGTTTCAATTAAGTTATATAAACTAATTAAAGATTAACTATAATTTATAAGCATCATAAATTTTAATTAACAAATTATTTTATAAACCAAATTCCAGCAAATGAAAACTAATTTGTCCGCTGTTAAAAAATGTATCTCAGGTAAGATGAATTTTTTAATTTTAATTGCACTGTCAGCAATATTTGTTTCATCATCTTTTGATGATGGTGTCAGACCTCAAAAAAATATCAGTCCTGAATGGAATCAGTTCCATTCTGTATCTATGAAAGATTCTTTGACTCAGGGAGTTCCTGTCAATTTCGGACCGGGAATTACTCTTACTGTGGATGAGATAATGCAGAAGGAAGCAATGTTTCCGAAAGATTATTATCCAAAAGTAAAACCAAAATCAAATCCGGACATCGAGGAAGATGAATATCCTGAAGTTCCGCCAAATCCCAATTCTCCGGATGTCTCTCAGTGGCCTCCAAGAAATCCGGATCAGAAAAGCACTCAACCTCAGCAAACTGATAATCCGCAGACTATCGGAACAAGTTTTCTAGGACCGCAGCTTTCGGAAGCCGGCTATATCCCGCCGGATTCACAGGGAGATGTCGGACCTTCTCAGGTTTTGGTTTGTGCTAACGGAAGAATTAAAGTCTATAGTAAAGCAGGAGTGTTAGGAGGTCTGAATGCAGACCTGGATGTTTTTTTCAGTTCAGTTGATAATGGAACAGGTACTTCTGATCCTCATATAAGATACGACAGATTAACTCAAAGATGGTACATTGTTGGAATTAATCTTCCTGCCTCCGGTGCCAACAGAATTATGATCGCAAGAAGTTCAGGTCCGACAATTACAAATACTGCAAGCTTTACTTTTTTTCAATTTCAGCAGGATGCAGCCGGTACACCCGGAGCAGACCTTGGAGCTTTTGCGGATTATCCGACTCTTGGTGTGGATAAATTTGCTTTGTATATCGGATGCAATATGTTTAATCCAAGTTACATCGGTACTTCAGTCTGGGTTATAAACAAAACAAATCTAAATGCAGGATCATTAACAGTAACAGGATTTCATCAGATTTCAAACAGCGGAACTGAAGGTCCGAGAACTCCGCAGGGAGTTGATAATGATGACCCTTCTGCAACAGAAGGATATTTTATCGGAGTCAGTAATTTTTCGTACAGCAGATTAACAATCCGAAGAGTTACAAATCCAGGTACATCACCCGCTCTTTCAGGAAATTTAAGTATTACCGTTCCAACTACAGGACCTGTTATCAGTGTTCCTTGCCTTGGAACTACAGGTTCACTTGACGGAATTGATGACAGATTATATGCCGCTGATATACATAAAAATAAAATAACCGGAGCAATAACATTATGGACTGCTCATCATACACAGGTAAATACTAGCGGAGTATACAGCGCAAGCGGCGGAAGATTAGGTTCAAGGTGGTATGAAGTTGCAAACTTAACCACTACGCCCGTGTTAAATCAGTCAGGAACTCTTTTTGATAATGCAGCAAGTAATCCAAGATCATACTGGATGCCAAGTTGTGTTATGTCAGGACAAGGTCACATGGCAATTGGATCATCAACAGGAGGAACAGGAAAACGTGCAGAAATTTATGTAGCGGGAAGATTCAGATCAGATGCACTTGGTTCTACACAGACAGCAATATTAGCTCAGTCAAGTTCTACGGCGTATAATGTTGAGGGAGGTGGTGTACAAAGATGGGGTGACTATTCACAAACCGTAGTTGATCCAAATGATGACATGACAATCTGGACTTTTCAGGAATACTGTAATGCAAATAATTCATGGGGTGTCAGAGCAATACAATTGAAAGCTCCGCTCCCTGCTTTACCATCTGCTTCAAGTCTTACAAATATAAATACAGGGCAACCTTCTGTAAATATTGTCATCACAGGAACATCTTCCGGAGGAACTGAATTTTTCGATCCGGGTGCAGATGCCGGTGGTCCTGGTTTTGCAAATCATATATCAGCCTCCATTACAGGCGGAGTAATTGTTAACAGCGTTACTTTCAACTCCCCGACGCAGGTAACTTTGAATATTTCTACTGTCAGCGCTACTACAGGTTTGAAGAATATAACAATTACTAATCCTGACGGTCAGACTTCAACAGGAAATAATCTTATAAACATTCAAAATCCTCCGGTACTTACTCTGACTGCATACATGCAGGGATTTTATAATGCTTCTACTAATCTGCTTGTAAGAGATACAGCCCGTGTTTATTTAAGAAACAGTTCGTCTCCGTATGGGATTGTGGATTCCGGAAAAGTATATTTAAGCACTTCCGGTTCTGGAACAATTTCTTTCAATAATGCTGTCAATGGTACTGTTTATTATCTTCAGCTTAAACACAGAAATTCAATGGAAACCTGGAGCAAATCTCCGGGACAGAGTTTTGTGTCTTCAGCATTAAGCTATGATTTTACTTCTGCTGCTGCTCAGGCATTCGGTAATAACATGAAACAGGTAGATGCTTCACCTGTAGAGTTTGCAATTTATGGCGGAGATATTAATGCCGACGGAATAGTGGACGTTTCAGATGTTAGTCCGGTAGACAATGCTTCTTTAACGTCATTATCCGGATATGTAATAACTGATCTTACAGGAGACAATTTTGTGGATGTTGATGATGTAAGTATTGTAGATAACAATTCGTTCTCATCTGTTAGTTTAGTAAGACCATAGCTTTCAGTAAGAATTATCTGTTTAAATCAAAAAGGGCTGAGTAATATCAGCCCTTTTCATTTATAGAAAAAAAGTAATTCTAATTTCTCAAATCAGATAATTCTTTAAACAAATGAGTTTCTTTTGATGTGAGGTTGGAAGGAATTTCAATTAATAGTTTTACATACATATCTCCGTATTCATCTGATCTTCCGTAAACGGGCATTCCGAGTCCGTTCAGTCTGAGCACTTTTCCGTTCTGAGATTCTTTTGGAATGTTAATATTTATTTTACCTTTAAATGTTTTCAATAAAGATTTGCCTCCGAGTACTGCAGTGTAAAGTTTTACTGATAGATCAGTATAAAGATCATTTCCTTTCCTTTCATACAAAGGATCATTAAGTATGTTTATTTTTAAAAGCAGGTCTCCCGCATTTCCGCCGTTATATCCGGCTGATCCTTTTCCGCTGAGTTTAAGTATCTGCCCGTTTGCAATTCCCGGCTTGATCTTTAATTTTATAGACTGCCCGTTAAGATCAAATATTTTTTCTGCTCCTGAATAGGCATCTTCCAGCGTTATACTCATTTCTGCATTGTAATCTTCTCCCCTTAGTGATGCTTTTCTTGCTCCTCTTTTACTTTTGCCGCTTCCTTGCGAACCAAAACCACCGCCTCCAAATAGATTTTCAAAAAAATCCGAGAACCCGCCGCCTCCGAAAGAATCACCGAAATCGCCTTCATAAGAATACTGTCTCTGACCTTTGCCTCTGTTTGTGTATTGTGACCAGTCAAAATCCTGAGTATTTCCTGACTGCTGATACTGCTGCCAGTTATCACCGAACTGATCATACTTCTTTCTTTTTTCCGGATCACTCAGCACTTCATTCGCCTCGTTAATCTCCTTGAATTTTTCCTCAGCAGATTTATTGTCTTTGTTCTTATCGGGATGATATTTAACAGCTAACTTTCTGTATGCTTTCTTTATATCTGCCTGAGAAGCGGTCTTACTTACACCTAATGTTTTGTAATAATCTTTGTAATCCATATAAAAAATTTTCTTACTGTTTGTTTTAATTTTAAATATCTGAACCTAATTCCTTCTGTATTTCAGAATAAAAATAATTATGACAACCCATACTAATAATCCTAAAATTCCGATTAATATGCTCTGATTTGCTTTTTTCTTTCCTGTTAAAACATTTTCTGAAGTCCTTATCAGTTTCTTAGCCTGAAATCCTGATACAAGCGCAATTACTGATCCTACCCCCATTATCCAGACTAATCCTAAAACTATTCCGCGGTTGACGAGTCTGTTAACTTCTGTCTGAACTTTTTCATTTATCATTCGATAAAATTCGTAATCTAAACACACTTAATCAATTTATTTATTAATCGTAATTATAAATTCCGGATTTTGTTTATCTGAGAATTAAATTGAAATGCTGAAAATGTAAATTAATTTTTGGATGTTTAGGATAAATTGTAGCAGGTGAAATTATAACTAGAATACTTTAAACCATATTAAGAAATAAATATTATCAGAAAGAGATTTAATTTTGACAAAATATTGATTAATTTGAAAACAGTTATTAAATATAAAAAAAGGAGATGTTTATGGAATACTCATTAGTTTCTGCAAAAGATGAAAAAGAATTCATCGCAAAAGTTAACCAGATGATCGAAAACGGCTGGGAAACAGAAGGCGGAGTTGCTATTACTTCTGATGGTACATTTTATCAGTCTATGATTTTGTTTGAAGATGACGCAGATGAATTTGATCAGGGCGAAGAATTGTAATATTAATTCTTAAAGGAAATTTATCTTCTTCCGTTCTTATGAATCTGTCGGAAGAAGATTTTATAAAAGATTTTTGTCTTTAAAACTGAGATATGATTTGGTTGTGAATATTATATGATCCAGAACTTCAATTCCCATTATCTTGCCTGCCTCTACAAGTCTTTTAGTTATTTTAAGATCGTCTTCAGAAGGATCCGTTTCACAGGAAGGGTGATTATGCGCTATGATTATCGAAGCTGCATGTCTCCTGATCGCTGACTCGAATGTTTCTCTGGGATGAACAAGGCTCGCTGTCAGTGTGCCTACTGATATTTCATCTATTCCTATAAAATTATTTCTGATATCAAGAGAAATTACATAAAAATGTTCTTTGGAAAAGTTCGTGATCTTTGCGCTTACGATTTTATAAATACCCTCAGGTGAAGTAACGGGTTTGTATCTCTTCTTTTCTTCTTCCGCAAGTTCAGTAAAATCACGCTCTTCTTTTGACGCCCTTTTTGCGATCTCAAAGCAAGCCATAAGTTTGGATGCCTTCGCTTCACCGAGACCTTTAACATTCCTGAGATCTTCAAATGACGCCTGCATAATTCCTTTTAAAGAACCAAAGTGCATAATAAGTTTTTGCGAAAGCATCATTACTGATTCACCCTTTGATCCTGTGTTTAATATCAAAGATATAATCTCGGGTGAAGAGAGTTTATCTGCACCGAGTTCTATCAATCTTTCCCTGGGACGTTCCGATTTCGGCAGGTCCCTGACTGTAAAAGATTTTAATCTGATTAATTCAGTATTTTCTGATTGTGTGTAATTACCGGATTTATTCATTTGAAAAAAGGTTTACTGAAGATGTCGGGATGGGCAGACTCGAACTGCCGGCCTCACGCCCCCCAGACGTGCGATCTAACCAACTGATCTACATCCCGTTTGATTTTAAACAAAATATAAAGCAAATAACATTAAAAATTACAGTGGCAATATTATTATTTTTCTTTTATAATGCAAACCTTTTTATTGTGACGGATTAGAAATTACTCTGCTGCAATATATTACTCTGTTCCTGTTATCATTTCAAACTTTGCCAGCATCTTTGCCGAATCGTAAAGTTGTAAATAATTTCCTTTGATTTTAAATTTAATTGTAGTGCTTAACGCCTTAAAAAACTCCGTTTCAGTTTGCATCATTGCTTCACAAAACATTTCAGTACTTGCCAGAGGTCCTATTGCAATATTATTCTTATCTGATTTATAAGTCCCGAAAAAAGTATTGCATCCTGCAAATCCGTTTGCGCGTTTATCCGCTGAGCTGAATCTGATAAAAATATCTTTTCCGCTTTCCGGAGTAAATATCTTTTTCCCGTTTAACGTATTAAGCTTCCATCTTGTGTTTTCCAGCGGAACAGAAGTCCCGGGATTTGTATTCTCTGATGAAGTGCATGAAATAAAAAACAATGGAACTAACAATAGCAGTCCGATAAGTTTATTAAAATTCATAATTATTATTTTTAGTTTTTTAAGGTGAAAGTCTTTCTGTTTTCCATTCTTCGTTTTCTTTTGTGTAAAGAATTCTGTCATGAAGTCTGTTTTTTCTTCCCTGCCAGAATTCTATTCTTTCAGGAATTATCCTGTAACCGCCCCAGTTATCCGGCAATGGTATTATCTTTCCTTCATATTGTTTTGTCAGTTCCCTGAACTTATTATCTAAAATATTTCTGCCTGAAATAATCTTACTTTGCTCCGAAGTCAAAGCAGCTATCTGACTTCCTGCCGGTCTGCTGTGAAAATATTCCTCCGATTCACTTCTTGTAACTTTTTCTGTTATTCCTTCTATGCGTATCTGTCTTTCTAATTCTTTCCAGAAAAATAAAGCAGATGCTTTCGGATTATAATAAAGATCATTTCCTTTTCTGCTGTTATAATTTGTATAAAAAGAAAATCCTCTCGGATCAAATTCCTTAAGCAAAACAGTTCTGACTGCCGGCATCCCGTTTTTACCGCATGTAGCAATAAACATTGCGTTAACTTCCGTTATCTCTGCATCTATTGCCTCATTAAACCATTTTTCAAATTGCCTGAAAGGATCTGATAAAATCCCGTCTTCATTCAGCTCTTCAAAGATGTAATCTTTTCTTATATTAAACAGAATTTTTTTATCCATGATTGATTTTTCCTGAAAAGTAATTTATTTATTTTAAACCACTTTTATAATGCAAATTATTTCATGCAATAAACTCTGATGATTTCATGAATAGTTTAATATTTATTAAATTATTTTTCAACTTTAAATCTCCGGTGAAAAGATATTCTCTCGGCTTTTTTGTTTTATAAAGTTTCCATATTTTTAATCATGAAAATTTATTTACTACTCTTTATTGTCTCAGCCATATTACTTTCATCAGAAAAAGTTTTATCTGTCACGGGAGATACTATCCATGTAATAACTCATCGCAAAGAAAAAGTAATAACAGATCCCTCAAAAGGATTTAAAGCTTATAAAAACTGGGCAAACTTTCCTTCGGAAGAAATCAGTTACCGCAAGGCAATTTTGCATATAACCTATCAGTGTCCCGATAGTCAGAGATGCGGAGAATGGGATTACATTGATAATATTTATTTAAGGAGAAAGGGAAGCGCAAATGACTCTTCTCTTGATATAGAACTTGCAAGAATGATCTCGCCTTACGGTTCTAGGTTTGCGCCTGACTGGAAATTCAGCTGGAAAGCGGATATAACGGACTTTTCTTTTTTGCTTCATGATTCTGCAGAGATCGAATTCAATCACACAGGTTACGAAAGCAATACTGACAGGGGCTGGCTCATTACTTTAGACTTTGAGCTTATAGAAGGAACTCCCGCAATGGAAGTTTTAGGTTATGAAAAATTATGGACCGGATCATTTCCTTACGGGAATAAAGAAGATGATATAGAAAATTATTTGAAACCGTTTAAATTCAAAAATGAAAATGCAGATATTGCAAGAATAAGAATTCTGCAGACAGGGCATGGGATGGATGACTTTGAGAATTGCGCAGAGTTTTGCAGAAAGTACAGAAAATTATTTTTTGATAATGAGTTAGCTGATCAAAGAGATATCTGGCGTCAATGCGGCGATAATCCGCTTTACCCTCAGGCGGGGACTTGGATTTATGACAGAGCTAACTGGTGTCCGGGCGCAGTTGTCTTTCCCCATATTTATGATTTTAAATTAAATTATGATAGTAAGAATACTGAGCATACTGTTGATATTGAAATGGAGCCATACATAAATCCGAATAAGCCCTCTGCAAATTATGTTTTCAGTTCGTATATTTTTTATTACAAGAATCCTGTATTTGAAAATGATGTCAGTATTGAAGAAATAATTTCACCGTCTGATGAAGATGTTTACTCAAGAAATAATCCGGTATGTAAATTCCCAAAATTAAAAATAAAAAATAACGGCAATAAAGTTCTGACTGATTTAAAAATTAATTACGGTATTGCAGGAGAAACAGAACAAACGTTTGACTGGTCAGGGAATATTGAATCCTCCGCTGCTGCGGAAATTATTTTAGACGGAATAGTTTACGGGAATGAAAAAAAGAATATTTTTAATGTTACACTTCTGAATCCGAACGGACTTGAAGATGAATATGCTTATGACAATTCCAAAACATCAGTTTTGATTATGCCGCAGATATTTGATCCGAAAATTATTCTGACTTTAAAAACAAACAATACGGCATCGCAGAATTTCTACCGGTTAGTAAATGAGAAAAATATTATACTAAGACAGAAAGATTGCGGGACTCTCGAAAATAATAAAGTTTATACAGATACAATCAGTATGAGTGCGGGCTGCTATGAATTTTTACTCGGTGATACTGCTAATAACGGTCTTGACTTTTGGTTCAATCCTGAAGAAGGATATGGATTTGTTCGCATTACGGATATCAACGGTACACTGATCAAAGCGTATAATTCTGATTTCGGTAAAGAGATCAGGCAGCAATTCATTGTTACAGGCAATCCTTCTGTCAAAGAAGATATTACTCCAATATTAAATATTTTTCCGGTCAGAAATCCCGGAAAATTTTTCTGTGATATATTTTTAAATGAAAAACAAAACATTTTACTTCAGATAACGACTGAAGATAAAAAGAAAATTATTTTCAAAAAGAAGTTAAATAATTTCAAAGAAGGTATGATTGATATTGATCTGAGCAAAGTTAAAGAAGGATTTTATTTTGTAAATGTTGTCAGTAAGGATAAAACGGTTACGAAGAAAATGAAAATTAAGAGAGACGGTTGAGCAGTTAGCAGTTAAGCAGTTAGCAGTTAAGCAGTTAGCATTTAGCAATTAGCAGTTAACAATTAGAGACTTCTTAAAAACAAACTCTCCCCGGATTGTCATTCCCGCGTGCTCCTGGCGGGAATCCATTTTTAAGTTAGTTTTCAATGATTGAATTCCCGATAAAAGCGTTCGGGAATTATAGTAAGGGTTTATCAGAAGTCACTATTAAGCAGTTAGCAGTTAAGCAATTAGCAGTTAGCAATTATGGATCGGGGCAGTATATTAGTGCTTTTCAGTTGATTAAACACATCTTAATAATTAATTTGAAATTCAAAAATTTCCTGTCTTAATTAAATAAATCTTTGCCAACAGATAAAAAAAATAAATCCGTTTTAGAAGTTGACACAGAATTTCTTGATGACATCTCCGGACTTATACAAGAAAAATCGGATGCTGCCTTAAAGAATATTCTTGCCGATCTTTATGATTTTGACATTGCTGTTATTGTTGACAATCTCAGTGAGGAAGATGATGCATTTTATCTTTTTTCACTTCTTGATGATGAGACTGCAGGGGAAGTTCTGCTTGAGATCAATGAAGACATCAGGGATTATATCACCGAAAAATTAGGCGGGCAAAAGCTGTCAGACATTGTAAGTGAAATGTACTCTGATGATGCCACTGACATTGTAGCAGATCTTGATACAGACAAAAAGGAAGAAGTCCTGGGAAATCTCGACAGGCACGACAGGGAAGATTATCACGAAGTAAAAGAACTCCTCAGCTATGATGAAAACACCGCAGGCGGTATCATGGGCAAGGAATATATCGCTGTTCTCGAAAACAAAACTGTCGGCGAAGCAATCAGAGATATTCAGGAAAAAGCGGAAGATGTTGATCAGTTATATAATGTATGGGTAGTGGATGATAACAACGTGCTTAAAGGAATAATATCGCTTAAGAGATTTATAATCGCTTTGAAGAATCCCGGTATGGTTATCAGAGAAATCATGAATCAGGATTTCATTTCTGTAGGAGCCGAAACTGATCAGGAAGAAGTTGCCAAGATATTTCAGAGCTATGACTTAGTGTCTTTACCCGTTGTCGACTCGGATAACAGAGTAATAGGTAAGATCAATATTGACGATATAGTAGATGTTATTGAAGAAGAATATTCAGAGAATGTCGCCCGTATGGCAGGTACTGATGCTGAGGAACTTGAAAAGAAATCTCCGTTTCAGATTGCAAAAATGCGTTTACCATGGCTTCTGATTACTTTATTTATTGAACTTATAGCAGTCTTTGTAATAAAATCTCACAATGAAATTATAGAAAGAGTAATTCTCCTTGCAGCTTTTATGCCCATCATATCAGCAATATCAGGAAACACAGGACTTCAGTCCGCTGCAATAGTTGTAAGAGCAATAGATACGGGAAATGTAAATATTAGCAGATGGTGGGAACCTCTTTTCAGACAATTCAAAACTAATTTACTGATAGGATCGGCTGTGGGAATTACAATTGGAATAGTAGGCTACCTGCTCAGTGATACCGATAAATTCCTGTTCTCAGTATCAGTGGCATCTTCAATGTTTATTTCTATTAACATTGCCGGATTTGTCGGCACTATGTTCCCGATGCTTTCAAAAAAATTAGGATTTGATCCTGCGATAACATCCGGACCTTTTGAAACTGCATTCCAGGATGTGATCGGTATTTCAATATTTATGACAATATCTACTTATTTGCTCACGCAATCAGTATAAATTTTGATAAAAAGTTTTAAAAAAAATCTTAAATATCTTGAAATACCGGATATTACCAATCAGCTTTTTCTGTTACTGCTTGCTTTGATAAGTTTTATCTCGATAGAAAATACTTCCGAAAAATTCATTGTCCTTTTTGTAAATCTGATCTTATGCATCCTGATAATTTATTTTGTGTCGCATTATGAAAAAAAATCTTATGAAGAAAAAAGGCAAAGATCTTTTACAAGATTTTTAAGATACTGGTATCCAGTATTTACAATTATATTCTGCTTTAAGGAAATTTATCTGATAATGATAAATCTGAACCACGGATTGTATGATAACTATCTCATAAAGATTGACCTATGGATATTCGGACAAAATCCCACCGCGTTTCTAAGCAGTTACTTAAATCCATATGCGGTTGAATTTCTGCAGATTGTTTACGGTCTGTTTTATCTTATGCCTGCAATTTATGCTTTGGAGCTATATCTATGGCACAGATACGATGAACTGAAATATGCTATTTTTGTCGTCTTGCTGGGTTTCTATATTTCTTTCATTGGTTATGTTATTTTTCCTGCGATCGGTCCGAGATTTACTTTGCATGACTTTCATTTGACAGATACAGAATTGCCCGGAATTTTTCTGGCGGAAAAAATCCGTTCGTTTATAAATTTTGTAGAATCAATACCGGACAATGTCCCTAATCCGCAGGACTATGCTCAGAGAGATGCTTTCCCTTCCGGTCATACTATAATAATTTTACTTATCACTTACCTGTCCCGAAAAATCAAATCGAATTCATTTTATTTCTATCTTCCTTATTCCATCCTGATGCTTTTCTCAACTCTCTATCTCAGGTATCATTATTTTATTGATCTTGTGGCGGGAATTCCTGTAGTGCTCATTACAATTTTCATTGCTAATAAATTATACGGCGATAAAATAAATTTTGGCAAAAGTCCCTCTGTATAAAATCAGAAATACTTTGCTAATATTTCATCTGCTATAGAATACCCTTTTTCATTCAGGTAAAATTTCCTGTCTGTGCTTTCTGCCAGTCCGAATTTTAATAAATCATTCATTGAATCTGAGAATTCACTGCTGAAGCTGTTCCCGAAATTTTCATTATACTTTTCAAAATCCACTCCGGTGCTTCTAAGCGCAAGCATTAAGTATTCAAATTTTTTCTGCTCTGAAGTTAATACTGTTTTTTCTTCAACAGGAAGCGAATCTTTCGAAAGCATATCATTGTATTTTATAATGTCTCTGAAATTATTCCATCTTACGCCGTTAACCATTGAATGAGAAGAAGGACCAAATCCAACGTAGTTGCCGTATTCCCAGTATTTCAGATTATGTTTGCATTGAAAACCTTCTTTAGCAAAATTGGAAACTTCGTAATGATGATATCCGTGCGACGATAATTTCCCCGAAACAAAATTATAAAAATCTCCTTCTTTGCTGTCAGTATTTTTTGTGACAAGATTTTTTTGAAGTGATTTGTAAAGCGGAGTTCTTTCTTCGTAAGTCAGCGTGTAAGCGGAAATGTGATTTACTTTTAGATCAATAGCTTCTGATAATGAAATGTCAATGTCTTTTAATGTCTGAGACGGAAGAGAGTATATAATGTCAAGATTTACATTGTCAAAATATTTCAAAGCATCTTTAATAACTTTAACAGCTTCGTCAGAAGTGTGTTGCCTTGTTAAAAATTTTAATTCGGAATCTATGAAAGACTGAACGCCGAAACTTATTCTGTTTATGCCTGCTGCCCGGTAATCATTTAAGTTCTTTTCACTGAAATCTTCCGGATTTGCTTCCATTGAAATTTCAGAATCTTTGCACAGATCAAAATTTTCGTGAAGGAAATCTATTATCTCTTTAAATTTTGTATGCGAAAGTACGGACGGCGTGCCGCCACCGAAATAAACGGAATCAAATCTCATTTTACCGTAAAGGGAAGCATATAGTGAAATTTCCTTTTTTAAACTTATCAGAAACTTATCTGTCACATTTAAATTAGTTATGAGATAAAAATCACAATAATTGCATCTTCTGTTGCAAAAGGGGATGTGTATATAAATTCCGGACAAATTCTTTTGATGAATTTAATTTATTATTTACTATTAACTGATGTTGCGCACGTGTAATTTTTAGAATTCAATAGACCACCCCAAAACCCCCTCCTTGCCAAGGAGGGGGCAGGGGGAGGTCGATTTTCTAAGCTTAATTTTAAAATAACTTGTTACTTCTTTGATTTACAAAGTTAAAACCGGAAATAATAGTCTTTTGCGTAACTTAAGCTCATTATATATTACAATTTTTAAATTGATGCCAATAAAAAAGGAGTTCAATTTCCTGAACTCCTTTTTCTAATTTCATATTCAAATTAAAAATTATCTATTTGATAAGATTTCCTATTCTGTCCCATCTCGTGGATCCTATAAGATCAAACAGATTGGAAAACGGAATGCTCGGATCCCATGACCAGTATATCAATAGAGCTTTGCCTACAATATTTTCCACAGGCATAAATCCCCAGAATCTGCTGTCGAGCGAATTGTTTCTGTTATCTCCCATCATAAACAAATAATCTCTTCCAACAGTATATTCTCCGTTTGGAAGTTCCTTTTCATCCACAAATATTTTTCTGTCACTTGTCATCTTGATCGAATGACCTTCTTTCATTACAAACATTTTCCATTTCTCGTAATTCGAAGAATCAATCTTCATCTTGTCACCTTTTTTCGGAATGCGCAGAGGACCGTACCAGTCTTCGTTCCAGTTTGACCCTTTAGGAAACAATCTCGGATTAACCGCGCTTTCAGGTCTGTTAACATTGTCAAACATTGAGTTGGGAGGATTGGGGAAAAGTTCTCCGTTAACAAAAAGCTTTTTACCTTTTATCTGAATCGTATCACCCGAAACCCCGACGCATCTCTTAATATAATTTACTACTTCCTTTGACTGAAGATCATCTCTGTCACCCGGAAAATCAAATACGATAATGTCACCTTTCTCGGGATCTTTGAAAGCGGGAAGTTTAAAATAGGGCAGCCGTATGTCGGTAAAAGGAATATTTCTCGGTGAAGTCGCGCCATAAGTAAACTTCGTTACAATCAGAAAATCGCCGACCCATAATGTTTTTTCCATTGATCCGGTTGGTATTCTGAATGCTTCAAACAATAATATTTTTATGATAAATGCAACTACACCTGCATAAATCAGCGCATCAATAAACTCTCTGGATTTTGATTTTGATTTCTTACCGTCTTTATCTTTACTTTCGGTAACTTTTAATTCTCTGTTCCTAAGCTCAGCTTCGGTTTTGGGATTATTATTGTTCACTAAATTTTTTTGTGATTTATTTTATAATTGCTGAAAGTTAAATGTATGATCTTATTGCTGAATTTAATCCAGTGACAGTACTGCGTGAAACGCTTCCTGAGGAATTTCCACCGAACCTACCTGCTTCATACGTTTTTTTCCTTCTTTTTGTTTTTCCAGAAGTTTTCTTTTTCTTGATATATCTCCTCCGTAACATTTTGCAATAACATTTTTCCTCATTGCGCTTATCGTTTCCCTTGAAACTATCTTTGCACCAATAGCCGCCTGTATCGCAACTTCAAACATCTGCTTCGGTATAAGCTGCTTAAGCTTTGTGCAAAGTCTTTTCCCCCAGTCAAAAGATTTGTCACGGTGCACAATCGTTGACAAAGCATCCACCGGTTCGCCGTTAAGCAGAATGTCTAATTTAACAAGATCGGATTTTCTGAAATCCTTGAAATCATAATCAAAAGAAGCGTAACCCCTTGAGTATGATTTCAGTTTGTCGTAAAAATCAAATACAATCTCGCTCAGAGGAAATTCAAATTTGAGATCAACTCTTTTTGCATCTACATAATTAGTCGCAACAAAAACACCGCGTCTGTCATTTGCAAGTTTCATTAAATTGCCGATGAATTCTGTCGGAGTAATAATGTTTGCTGAAATATAGGGTTCTTCAACATATTCTATCTTCACTGATTCCGGCATAGTCGAAGGATTATCAACAAGTATTACTTCTCCGTTTGTCTTGTAAACTTTATATTCTACATTCGGAACAGTTGTTATAATGTTTAAATTGTATTCCCGTTCAAGTCTTTCCTGTACAATCTCCATGTGAAGCATTCCGAGAAATCCGCATCTGAATCCGAATCCAAGAGCAACTGAAGTTTCGGGCTCAAAGGTCAGAGCCGCATCATTAAGTTTTAATTTTGACAGTGAGTCTCTTAAGGTTTCGAAATCTTCTGTTGATGAAGGATAAATACCGCTGAAAACCATAGACTTAACTTCTTTATAACCCGGCAGAGGTTCGCTGATGGTTTCTCCGATTTTAAAAATTGTATCACCTACTCTGGATTCATTTACATCTTTAATTCCTGCAATCAGATATCCGACATCTCCTGATTTCAGATACTTTGTCCTGACTCTTCCCATTTTCAAATGACCGACTTCTTCAGCGACTAAAGTTTTTCCCGTAAAGTAAAGTTTTATTTCATCGCCTTCTTTTAATGTCCCGTCATATACTCTTATATAGACAATCACTCCTCTGTAGATATCAAATTTAGAATCAAATATCAGAGCGCGAAGCGGCTTGTCAGAATCAGTCTTTGCAGGAGGTATTCTTGCCACTATCGCCTCAAGAATGTCATCAGTGCCTACTCCTGTTTTAGCGCTGGTCAGAATAATGTCTTCCTTTTTGCATCCGATGAGTTCGATTATCTGGTCAGTAACATCATCAACCATTGCATTCTGAAGATCAATCTTATTTATTACAGGAATAATTTCAAGACCGTTATCAATTGCAAGATAAAGATTGCTGATTGTCTGCGCCTCTACTCCCTGTGTGGCATCTACAACAAGCAAAGCGCCTTCGCATGCTGCAAGTGATCGGGAAACTTCGTAAGAAAAATCCACGTGACCCGGTGTATCAATAAGATTAAAAGTATAATCTTCTCCGCTTTTTGATTTATACAGCATCTGAATGGCATGGAGCTTTATGGTTATTCCTCTCTCCTGTTCAAGATCCATGTCATCTAAAACCTGTTTGATCATATTCCGCTTCTCTATAGTGCCGGTCGTTTCAAGTAACCTGTCGGCTAATGTAGATTTGCCATGATCAATGTGCGCAATGATGCAGAAATTTCTAATGTTTGAAGTGCTCAAATAAAAATTATTATTAATAAATTAAAATCCTATAAAATAAAAGTGGACTCTAATACAAAGTTATGCCGGCATTTATAATCAGGATAACTTTCTTTAGATTCCACTTTAAAGAATAAAATCAAAAATGATTACTTCCCCTCTGTTTTCCTTTTAGCTCTTTCGTCCTGAATTTCTTTTCTGATCTCAGCAGCTTTCTTTCTGAGATCGTTCAATGATTTTCTTAATCTGGTACCTGCAGCGTTTTGTCCTTTTTCATAAAACTTCTCGATATCGGTTTTCATTGTTTCCAATATCTCGTTAAGATGTGTGAATTTCTCCATTTCTGTTCTCCTTATTTTTTAGTTTTGAAAAAAATTTTCATAAATGAAAATAAAATATTAATTTTTTAAAGATTATTTATTTTTACTCTAATTACCGGAAATACTATTTATGTATGGTATTGAAAATATTACGCTGTAACCCCATGCTGTAAATGCAAGTCCAAGAATTATAAGCGCTGACAGTATGGAAATTTTCGCCCATTGTTTTAATTTGTAATCTCTGAAAATATTCCATATCCCGTTAAGTCCGTGATACATGCCGAGTGTTATGAATGTAAGATCAATTATTCTGTACCATGAAAACTGCATTCTTGCCAGAACTGCAGCGTATGTATGTCCTGATTCCGGCTGAAAATGCATAAGTATATAATGTCCGATCATCAGCACTACTAAAGCAAGTCCTGTTATTCTCTGTAAAATCCAGCTTTTCGAACCTGTATCTTTTGAAGCTTTGTATTTATACATAAAGATTATCTGATATTAATTGTTCAAAATAAATTCTTCAGCTCATGAGCAAACATAATCGCTCCCATTGCTAAAAATAAAATTACACCGAAAACCCATGAAAGTCTGTACAGCTGTTTATGATACTTTGCGCCGTCCGCCCAGTCAACTATTACTATTCTTATCCCGTTCAGTGCGTGAAATAATACAAATGCAAAAAGAAACCATTCGACTACCATAAAAAAAGGAGATGAATATGTCTGCATTTTATTATTGAATGCAACCTCTCCTTGTGTAAGCGGACTAATAGAATAAATATGAAGAAACAAATATGCAACTAAAGCTATTCCTGATATTCTGTGCAGTATCCACGCACGGCTTCCCGAATCTTTTTTGTAATTGAGATTTTCACTGACCCAGTTCTTCTGATCAAAGGTTTTTATCTTGTGATATGTATTACCGGAATTCGTATCGTTTTCCAAAAATTCTATGACTCCTTAGATTTATATATTAGTAAGATTGTAAATGAATTAAATTATTTTAGAAGGAATTTTATTTCTTGCAAATTAAAGATTTCTTATAAAACTTGCAATTTAAATTAATTTATGGCTTTTTAAAAAATTAAATCGAAATAAAAAACATTTGGTTTTTATTAATCATAAAAAGTTTTGTATGAATTTACTCTCTGACTATTTCATTTATTATATTCAGCACACTAAGACCGTCCGCTTCAGCATTGAAATTTGTTATTAACCTGTGTCTTAAAACCGGCTGCGTTACTTTTTTTATGTCTTCAATATCAGGAGAATATCTTCCTTCAAGTATGCAGTTGGTCTTTGCTCCGAGTATCAGATATTGCGAAGCTCTCGGTCCGGCTCCCCAGCTAATATAGTCTTTTACAATTTTTGGAGAATCCGCAGTAACAGGTCTGGTCTTAGATACTATGCTTACAGCATAATTTATAACTTCATCCGCAACAGGCACTTTCCTTACCAGATCCTGAAATGACATTATCTCTTCCTTTGATAATATCTTTTTTAATTCCGGAGTGTACATGCTTGTAGTCTGTTTAATAATCTGAAGTTCTTCATTGAATGAAGGATAATCTAACCAGAGATTAAACATAAATCTGTCTAACTGCGCTTCAGGCAAAGGATAAGTTCCTTCCTGCTCAATAGGATTTTGTGTTGCAAGTACAAAAAACGGTTCATCCAGAGTATAAGAATTTCCCGCAGCCGTAACTCTGTGCTCCTGCATTGCTTCAAGTAAAGCTGACTGCGTCTTGGGAGGAGTTCTGTTAATTTCATCAGCAAGAACTATATTCGCAAATACAGGTCCTTTGATGAATTTAAATATCTTCTTGCCTGTATTGTCGTTTTCAAGAATTTCCGTTCCCGTTATATCCGAAGGCATAAGATCAGGAGTGAACTGTATTCTGCTGAATTTAAGATCAAGCACTTCTGAAAGCGTCTTAACCAAAAGTGTCTTTGCCAGACCCGGAACTCCGATCAGCAGGCAATGACCTTTTGAAAGTATTGAAATAATTATCTGCTCGATGATCTTATCCTGCCCTACTATAACCTTGGCAATTTCGGATTTAAGCTCTTTATACTTTGCATTCAGATTATGCACTAATCCCACATCTGAAGAATTTTTTATTCCCTGATTTTCCGTCATAAAATTGTTTGGAAAGAATTTAAAATATATCCTCTGTTATTTCCACTTCCCCGAATTGCTGCATTTTATCTTTAAGATCATCTGACTTTCCGGAAATCGAATAAATCAGTCTGTCTGTATGAAGATATTTTTCCGCTACTTCCTTAATATCCTCTTTTGTAATTTCATTAACTTTTCTTATATAAGTATTGTAATAGTCATCTTCAAGCCCGTGAAGTTTCAGACTGATGGCTTTTGATGCAATGTCATTAGGAGTCTCGAGCTGCATGGGAAAATTACCTGAAATATAATTCTTAACATTTTGCAGTTCTTCTTTGCCGACAAATTTATTTTTTATTTCATTCAGCTCTTTGAGAATTTCTTTGTTCGTTTCAGATGTAATATCGGTTTTGACTTCTGTCGTTACTGAAAAATCTCCCGAATATCTGTAGCAACTGAAAACGGATCTCGCTCCGTAAGTATAACCATTAACTTCTCTGAGATTCTTGTTTATTCTTGAAGTAAAATATCCTCCGAGCATTGTGTTCATTACGCTTAAAGTAATAAAATCAGGATTGTTTCTCTTAATTCCCAGATGTCCTATTTTTAGTGATGACTGAACCGCGCCTTTTTTATCTGTAAGAAATACTCTTGGCGTTTTATTGAATTCCGGAAGGATTATTTCATCTGCCTTTGTATAATTGTTGTTCCATTCCGAGAAATTATTTTCAAGTTTCTGTAACGCTTCATCAGGAGAAATGTCACCGACAAAAGCCACTATTAAATTTTCCGGAGAAAAAACTTTTTTGTAAAAATTCCTGAGATCACCGGTTGTAATATTTTTTAAAGAAGCTCTTTCACCTTCAATAGGGTAAGAGTAAGGAGAATCCCAATATACATGCCTGTTAAAAATCTTGTCCGCAAGATAATCGCCGTCATCAATCATTGACAACAGGGAATTCATCCGCTGATCAGAGCTTCTCTCTAATTCTTCTTCATGAAAAGCAGGATTTAGAATTACATCTGTCATAATATCAAACACCTCGTCAAAATATTTTTTTAGTGAATACGAACTCACAAAAGTAGCGTCATAAGAACATCCGCTTGTTAATCCGGCTCCTAAAAAATCTATTTCCTCAGCGATCATTGATGCATTTCTGCTTTCAGTGCCTTTTGTTAAAATTTCAGATGTCAACGAACCCAGTCCGCACTTGCTCTCTCCCATAAAATGATCGAGATAAGCTCCGGATTTAAAAACAAAACGGGATGTAACAAGCGGAAGCCTTTTGTCCTGAATTACAAGCGCTGTGATACCGTTTGATGACTTCGTTTCAAAAAACTTCGGAAAGTTTACATCTTTCGGTTTTCCTGATTTCGGAGGTTTTGATCTGTCAAGTATCCCGGATTTTGTACCCGCATTTTTCTTTATTTCAGATATTGCCATGTCTTATGATTTATTTGGTAAATAATTTAAAACTAATCTTTGATTTTTGTTAAGATATTTATTTGCGGTTTCTGTAAGATCAGACTTGCTTAAGGACATATAATCCAGTATTTCAAAATTAATCCTCGAACAGTCATTATAAAATAATTTCAGATATGAAAATTTATCCGCAATTGAAATTACCGATTGTCTTTTGGAGCTGAAATATGTTTCTAATCTGTTTCGCACTTTGCTGAATTCCCTGTCTGAAATGTTTCCTGATTTAACATCATCAATAATCATATCTATTTTTTCCTCTATCTCTTCAAGACTCTTTCCTTTCATTGCAATTGCTGTGATATTAAATATGCTGGAACATTCCATTCCGAATACTGAAGAATCTATTTCATTAACAAGTCCGCTTTTATATTCAATTTCATTGAAGAATCTCGAACTATCGCCGTCGGAAAGAACTGCATTGAGTAAGTTCATTGCATAATAATCTTTTGTACCTGTCTCAGGAAGTTTGTAAAAAATGAATTTACCCTCAAGGTGCACATTGTCATAAATATCCTCTGTGATTTCACTGTCTATCTCATCATTTGCAAATTTGTTTTTGAGAAAATCTTTTCCGGATTTTATGCTGCCGTAATATTTATCCAGAAGCTTAAGCGTCTTGTCATAATCAATATCTCCGACTACTGAAATGACTGTATTTCCCGGAGTATACTGCTTTTCAAAAAATTCTTTCAGATCCTGAATCCGGATTCTGCGAAGATCATCCATATCGCCGATTACTGACCATCCGTAAGGACTTTCGCCGAATAATTTTTTTGAACTAACTTCTTCAAGCGATCCGTAAGGGGAGTTGTCAACATATAAAAGTTTTTCCTCTAATATGACATCTTTCTGAATTTCAAGACTTTCTTCAGTTATTCCGAAACCATATATCCTGTCTGAATCAAGCCACATAGCAGTTTCGATATGGTTTGACGGAACAGAAATAAAATAACTCGTACTGTCACGGGTTGTGTATGCATTGCTGTCCCCGCCGTTCTTAGTGAGTATTTCATCGAATTGTCCTCTCGGCACATTGGGAGACCCTTCAAACATAAGATGCTCAAGAAGGTGAGCCATTCCCGTCTTATCATTATCTTCATCTTTTGAGCCGGTGTGAAATGTAGTGTTTAAGGCGACTATCGGTATGTTACCGAATTTACTCATAACAATCCTCAGTCCGTTATCAAGCGTATGTTCTTTAAATTCAATCGAAGGTATATCGTATTTGATTTTTTCAGCTAATTGATTGGTTGACAATATGAACTATTTTTTAAGATTCATGGGAAGATAAGTAAGGGTTAAACTGTTTCTGCTCAGCAAATATTCTTTCACAGAATTTATCATTTCATCTTTTGTAACTGACAGATATTTATTAATTTCATTACTTACACCGGAGATATCTTTATAATAAAGATATTTAAAAACAGTGTTGATCGAAATATTGATCAGCTTAAGATACTTTGCTGTGTTTTGAAATTCGAGTTGATTCTTTATCGTTCCGAACTCTTCATCCGAACAGCCATTTATTGCTATATCGTTTACAGCATCCAGAATTTCTTTTTCGACAATATTTATATCTGTTTCAGGATTAATCTGTGCAATTAATGTTAATACTCCGCCGTCTTTCAGCATCACTTTTTCACAACTGACAGAACGCACTAACTTTTTTTCATAAACTAATTTTTTATAAAGCCGGCTGCTTTTGTTGTTAGCAATTATCTCTGAGAAATATTCCATTGAATACTCTTCAGGCGAACCTGCTTTCGGCAGCTGATAAGCTATGCAAAGCATCGGGAGTTTTATGTTGTCATAAATTTCTATTCGTTTATTTTCCTTAATACCTGCGATCTGACTACCTGTCCTCTGAAATTTATTGGTTTTCTTTATATCTGCAAAATATTTGCTGATCAGTTTTTTAGAATGATTTATATCAATGTCACCGGTGAGAATAAGAACGCTGTTTTCGGGAGAATAATAATTTTCGTGAAACTCAAGCGCTTCTTTTACAGTGAATGAATTGATATCTTCTTCAAAACCAATTACAGGGAATTCATAGGCGGAATTTTTAAATACATTTTCGAAAAGATTATTCATCATAGATCCGTAAGGAGCATTTTCAAATCTCTGCTTCTTTTCTTCAATAACTACTTTCTTCTGATTTTCAAGATTCTCTTCTGACAGGTCGAGTGAATTCATTCTGTCTGATTCAAGCCAGAGTATAGTTTCAAGATTATTTGAAGGGACAATGTCGAAATAAACAGTTGCATCCTGCATTGTAAAAGCGTTACAAGTCCCGCCGAGTCTCGATGTCTGAGAAAAATGTTCGTTTTTCTTTATATTTTCAGAGCCCTGAAACATAAGATGTTCAAACAAATGAGCAATACCTTTTTTGTTTTTGATCTCATCCTTAGATCCCACATTATATCCGATTAAAAGATTCACCATTGGTATTCTTGAATCTTTAAGTAAAATGCAGTGAAGTTTATTGGGTAAATCAAACTCGTGAAAATCTAATGGAGATATATCCGTAAAGTTTCCGATTGTTCCGATATTTTTTAAAGATGAAGTTTTAAATCTGTCCAATTTAAATTATTTAATATAAAAAATTAAATTAATTGATTTGTTTTTAAAAATCAGTTCATTTTT
>JADJMZ010000007.1 GCA_016709315.1 Ignavibacteria bacterium | reverse complement strand
CGACCTCGATAGATAAGCTTAGAGACACTGAAGTTTCAAATAAGGCGGTTTCAATTCTTAACTGCGCTGTTGAAAACGAAACGGAACTTGTTCAGTATGGAATTACTTCCGAAGACATAAACAGACTGAGGAATTCTATCACAAACTATAATGCTTCGAGCAGTGAAAAATCGGGCTTGAATACTGAAAGCATTGTTATTACAGGATCTATTAAGGAACTGTTTACAGACGGAATGGAAATTCTCGATAAGGAAATTGATAATTTTGTAGATTCGATGAAAACAAAGGAAAAAGATTTTTATGAAAGCTATTATACAGTCAGATCAGTTAAAAACCTCGAGTCCGGGCAAAAAGCAACCGGAAAATCCTCAAAAAACTGTGTAAAATAAAATAGACCTCACTGAATTACATCCAGTGAGGTCTGTTAAAAAATCAGAAATATACTACATCAAACAAGGGAGCATGCTCCCTTGTTTGATTGGATAAAAAGAATACATTAACCCATTTCAATCTTAAGCCCCGGCTCAGAATTGTTAAAACTTATTTATTATCAAGACTATAACTCAATGAGCAATCTGGCAATTCAGTCGTAAAAATTGCAAACTCCGTTTCGATGTTGAATCAAATCCCGTAGGGATTGAATTTAATCCAGCCAACTATACATTTCGTCCCTACGGGACTAATATGTATTTAACTTATTGCTACCAATATTTCATCCCTACAGGATGTTTTATAGAATTAATATTCATATCTTAATAAAATTATCGCACTGACCTGACTGGACAAATATCCTTATTTCAAAAGAGCCATGCGTTTTGTATCCATTGAATTTCCGTCTATCAACAAAGAATAAAAGTAAATCCCGCTCGGTAAATCACTTCCTTGCCTCGCATTGCGGGCGTTAAAAGTAACTTCATATCTTCCAGCAGGTTTACTTTCATTTACCAAAGTTCTTACTTCATTCCCCAAAATATCATAAACAACCAAAGACACGTAATTCGTAACTCGTAATTCGTAATTGATCTTCGTGGCCGGATTAAACGGATTCGGATAATTCTGATAAAGTTCGAACTTATCCGGAACTGAATTTCCATTAACCTGAATATTAACAGCATAAGGTTGTCCTGTATAGATCATTAAATAATCATTTGAAGAAAGTCTGAGCACAGAAGGGTCACCTCCCTGTATGTTTGTATTATTGAAAGCAGACCATTCTCCGCCGTTAGGACTTGAGGAAAACCATACATTCATTCCGCTTCCGTAGAATCTCAGTTCGTTTGTGTCATTGATCATATAATTACCGATCCAGCTGTGAGTAGCATCGGAATTAATATCCTGAACACGTGTGAAGTTAATTCCGTCATTTGAAATATTATGAAATGCTCCGCTGATTGTCATATTGGAAATTGGATTTGCCAGATGCCAGAGGTTTCTGAATTTAATAACTGCAGGATCAAGAACAGGTCTGTCCGGCATTGAAAATCTGATCCCGTTTTCAAAAGTATAATTGATTCCGTCATCTGAAATTGCCGAATATGTATTTATTGAAGTATCTAATATCATATTCAGTCCGGAGGAAAAGAAAATTCGTATTCTGTTATTATCAGTAATTGCTAATGTTGGATCAAAAGGTCTGGTAAAATTTCCCGGAAGTCCGTTGACAACGATTGGAGTTGGCTCTGTCCAGTTGATTCCGTTATTGCTTGAAAACTTTACAGCAACTCTGTCCCATGAAGGTGAACCCACAGGTTGTCTGAACCATTGAAATACACAGGCTAAATTACCGGAAGGAAGTTTTATCACATTCGGAACTCCCGAAGAGTCCTGAAATGTCATAATGCCGGTGAAGTTTGTTCCGTCATAACTCCTGCACATTTTCAAAGGTCTCTTCCATGGTTCGCCCTGTGAAAATATTGCATTCGAATAAAAAAGTAAAATGCAAAAAATAATATTTTTCATTGCTGATGAATTTATAAAAAATTATTTGATTAAAATCATCTTCCTTGTATATGAATAATTCCCTGAAGTAAGTTTGTAATAATATATCCCGCTCGGTAATCCTGCTCCGTTAAAAGTAACTTCATATCTTCCTGCAGGTTTGCTTTCATTTACTAAAGTACTTACTTCATTTCCCAAGACATCAAATATTTTTAATGAAACAAATTCCAATTCCGAAATCCCAAATTCCAAATTCGTAGTTGGATTGAATGGATTAGGATAATTCTGGTATAGTTCAAAATTCTCAGGAGTAATAGAAGAAGTTTGAATAACATTTACAGTAGTATCAGGATTTGAGAATGATCTGATATTACAATAGACATCGAAAGGTCCATTACGTTCATCATTCCAAACACTGATTATTTTGTCATTGAATATTCTAATATCTGAATAAATTTTAGAAGTAGAAAGTGATTGTGTTGAAACAATTTTTTTTAGTCCTATTTTAATATTTGAAGAATCGTACCTTTGAAAGTATAAAGTAGATACTGAACCTAAATCTTCGTCCCATCCAACAAGATATTTTCCGTCTTCTTTTTTTACTAATTGTAAAGCACCAATTTTACTAGATGAACTATATAGCCTGAAGTTTATTCCTTCCTTAACTCCGGTAGATAAATAATTCTGAGCATAAAACTGAGTTGAATTAAAAGACTCTCTGTTATCATGCCATGCTATAATAAATTTATTAGTTGTATCTGAAGATATTTTCGGAAATATTTGTTGATTTGATGTACTAATATCATCATTAACTTTTTGATTAACTCCAATTCTATTCCCAAATTGGTCAAACATTTGAAAATAAATATCGTCTGCATCGGAACCCGCGGGAGGTCGTTTATCATTCCAGGTTATTATAAAACTTCCATCTTTTCTGACATTAATTGCTATTCCTTGATAAGTTGATAATGTAGTAACATCGCTTACTATTATTTTACTTCCAACTTTCTTGCCATATTGATTTAATTTTTGATAGTATAAATTATTAATCGTGGAACTATCTTGATTAAATATTACTATGAAGTTTCCTGAAGTATCACAACCCAATGCATTTACAAATCCTGCTACTGTATCTTCTAAGATTATTTCATCAGTTATTGGATATCCTAAGTTATTAAATATTCGGAATTTCAAACTGATAACATTCCAGGATACAGCAAAACTTCCATCCCCTCACACTAAGTGACGGATTTGTAGTATATATATCATTATTAATTTGAAAACTTTTACCAATTCTATTTGCATTTGAATCAAATATCTGTCCTCTTAATCGAAGATTACCACTTCTCTGATCATACCAAACAATTACAAAGTTACCTTTATTATCAGTCCCAACTTTTGCTTTATACTGGCTATAGTTAGTAGTATCATCATTCACTCTAAAATCAGGAACGAGTTGTGCAAAAGAACTTAGTGCAAAAAGTGTTTGGAGTGTATAGAGTAAAAGAGAGAAATAAAAATATTTTTGTAATTTTATTCATGAGATAAACATTAATCTATTTTCTGATTCAGGTATTAATCTTGCAAGTCCCGGATAAAGATCAACCGGGATTTCCTGTGAAGTAAATATTGAAGCATGGTTGTGAAGGATTTTGTTGTACATAATTTAATTCCTTCCTTAAATGTTTTGCTTTACAAAGCTAAGGGTATTGTTTGATTATGGAAATGCATATAATTTTCTAAATGCCGAAGGCGGACTTGTCTCGCCGAAAGGCGGAAAAGCTTTGCTCTCACAGATGACACAGATTTTCACAGATACACACTTATACTCTTACACAAGTGTTAAAAAATTGAAAGAAAAATACAAAGTCTGATCTGTGTTAATCTGTGTCATCTGTGAGAAACAAAAAAAGACCTCACTGAATTTTAAATCCAGTGAGGTCTGTTAAAAAATGGAATACTACATCAGACAAAACAGGGGCCCCCCCTTTTTTTTGGGGAAAAAAGAATACATTAACCCATTTCAATAAGCTGGGCTAGGATTGTTAAAACTTATTTATTATCAGGACTATAACCAATACAACCTGGAGGTGGCGCCGAAAATTGACACCCCTTTTTGGGGGTGAAACCACCCGGGGGGGTTTTTTTTTTTGGGAAAAAATTCACCCCACAAAAACCCCCCCCGGGGGGGGGGGAGTTTGGACCAACCAAACAAACCTTTCCCCCCCCCGGGAACAAATATATATTTATTTTTTCCTTTACCAATTTTTCTCCCCCTGGGGGGGTTTTGAGAAATTAATTTTCATATCTTAAAAAATTTTCGCCCCGGCCCGCCCGGACAAATTTCCTTCTCAAAGAACCATGCTTTTTGTATCCATGACATTTCCATTTATCAGCAATGAATAAAAATAAACTCCGCTCGGTAAATCACTTCCGTCAAATTCAACTTCATAACTTCCGGCAGTTTGTTTTTTGTTTATCAGCGATCGGATCTCATTACCTAAAACATCATAGACAATAACCGACACGTAATTCGTAACTCGTAATTCGTAATTGATCTTCGTAGTCGGATTAAACGGATTCGGATAATTCTGATTGAGACTAAAACTGTTTAATTCGGTTTCTGAATTCAGAACAGAAACAGGATTTGCAATTGTGAATCTGAAATTTCCCGAAGGAGCTGTAAGAGGTTTTGTTACTGTCCTTCCGCTGTTTGAAGCAGCGGAAATGTAATAGAATATTTTTGTCCCGAGTGTCTGCGCCGGAATTGAAACTCTGAATGTATCACCCGCTGAAGCTGTCATTGCAAGCTGATTGAATGTCTGAAGAGTATCTGTTGTCCAGTAAACTTTTGCATTTGCAACTCCGCTTTTGGTTTTAATGTATGACTTTACTTCGTAAGGTGCTGAAGTGTTATTTGTATTTACAAGTTTGGAATGTGATATGAAAACAGGTTCGGAAACTCCAATTTCTTTTGTTATACAGTGTATTGCACCAAGTGCCGATATCATCGAAGCGCAGTTTATGGGAGCGATCCTGTATCCCGGTAATGCTTCACGGTAAATTCTTAATGCTGTTGTGTCCTGTGACAATCCGTAAATCGGAACAATAACAGTTTTATTTACAAATACAGAATTGGTATATGTAAAATAATTCGCTCCGTTATCCGGATACTGTCCGTTTGCATTCGGAGGCATCGGAATCCTTATAACTTTATAAGGTCTTCCGTAACATGTCTGAAAGTTATTTAAGATATACTGAAGATTGGTTTCAATCTGCGGTCCGTCAGCGACACCGGCAGGATATTGTCCGACAAGCAGCGTTTCTTCATCAAGTAATTTTATGTGCATGTCAATGTGATGTATCTGATCATAAGGCAGTGTTGTCATTTTAATGTACCGCTTTATTCCCATATACTTTCTCATGATCGTATCTATCTGAGTTTCAGTCTTTCCGGAGTTTTCATTTAAAATTAAATTAGAAGAAAACCCTGTTCCGTTCCCGTCAACCATGAAATTACCGCCTGTTGCAGTAAGATCATTAGGAGCAGATGTAGTCTGATAGATCGGAAGCCCTTTATAATTTGCAAACGCAACTGATACAGCGTCATCAAGCGGTCTCGGTCTGTTATATATCCAGTCAACTATTTTCAGACTGTCGGATATTCCGGAATAAACAGCCCACGGACCGTAATCCCTGCACCAGACTGAATTAAAAGTTGTCACAATAAATTTAAGATTTACAAGTGGCACACCTCCGCTTGTGAGATAGGTCTTTACTGAATTAGAATCGCTGCATACAATATAAACAAGTCCTTCATCCTGAGCAAAATCTACAATCTGTCTGATGATAGATGTATAAGAGATCCAGGCTACTATTATTCCCTGAACTTCCTCCCACTCCGCCATTGTCCTGACCGGAGTCGGCGGGGGATTAATGTCATCCGAATTTATGAACGGCGGCTGATATGTTTTGTAAATTTGCTTTTCACTCTCTGTCATGTAATGAGGAAGATCCTGACTAAAAGCATTCAGAGAAATTAATAAAGTAATAAGAGCAATAAGTATTTTTTTCATTATAAAATAATTAAGAATTTATTTAAGATACGGATCGTCCGTATCAAGATAATTTTTAACATAATCATTTACAGCTTCATCTATCGGAGTAAGTTCTTTATCATATCCCGTGCTTCTTAATTTATCTGTATCGGCTTCAGTAAAGTACTGATATTTTTCTTTGAGAATTTCCGGCATCTCAAAAAATTCAATGTTTTCTTCTTTCTCCAAAGCTTTAAAAATCGGTTTAACAAAATCATTGAATGTATTTGCTTTGCCTGTGCCAATATTGTAAATGCCGTTTACTATTTTATTCTGCATGAAGTATAATGTCATATCAACTGCATCTTTAACATAAAGAAAATCCCTTCTCTGCTCGCCGTCTTTGTAAGAAGGATTGTCCGATTTAAATAATCTCGCTTTTCCCGTTTCCTTTACCTGATGATAGCATTTATTTACAACGCTCTGCATTCCGGATTTATGATATTCATTTGGACCGTAAACATTGAAATATTTTAAACCCGCGATCTTATCAAGTACTCTGCTTTTCCTCGCCCAAAGGTCAAACATGTGTTTTGAATAACCGTAAGCGTTCAGCGGTTTTAGCAGATGAAGTTTGCTTTCATCATCTGAATATCCCTGATCTCCGTTTCCATAAGTCGCTGCAGAAGATGCATAGACAAATCTTACATCGTTGTCTATGCATTGCTCGCAGAGATATTTTGTGTATTCGAAATTATTTTTAAAAAGAGTATTGAAATTCTTTTCTGTTGTAGAACTGTTGGCTCCAAGATGAAATATAGTATCAATCTTAAAATTCTTCAGAAATCCTGATGAAAGCATATGTCCGAAATCTTCCTTGTCAAAAACGTCAGCATATTTCAGCGTAACAAGATTCTTCCACTTATTGTTTTCTCCGTTGTCATCTTTGCCGAATTCATCAACTACTACAATATCTTCTTCGCCAAGCTGATTTAATCTCCATATCAATGCGCTGCCGATAAATCCCGCTCCGCCTGTTACAATTATCATAAAGTTATAAGTTGAAAGTTAAAAGTTGAAAGTTAAAAGTATAATTTTAAAAAGTTAATTGAAGATTATTTTTTGTCATAACTTTGTTCCGTTTTTCAATGCATCATTAATAAAATAATTTGTATCAACACCATTATTAATTATTATATCAATTTTCCGATCTTGCAGAGTATGAGTGATCTTTGAATAAATTTTATACTTGTCACCAAATTCCAGTTTATCGGAGATAATCAACAGATCAATGTCTCCGCCCTTTTTAGTGTCATCAACTCTGGAACCAAATAAGTATTCTTTTGCTTTACTGTCCATTGATCGAACTGCTTCCTTAATTGCCCGGATTTCAAAATCTTTCAGTCTCATAAATAATTACCTGATTTATTATTTACGCGTAATTAAGAATATTAAATGATCTGAATATCAATTCTCTTTAAAGTTCTGAAAAGATTTTCATTATGAAGTGTCTCATCAATTAATTTCAGATTATTTTTCCAGACAGTCCAGTGAATGTCTTCATAAGCTTCTTCATACTCAGCCCATTTAAATTCAGTATGTTCATCTGAAAGAACTACTTCAGTATCATCTGTCTCTGCAAGAAATACAGGAGTAAGATGAAACATGTCATCACTGACTTCATAAAAAACATTTACTGTATCCACTGCATAAAAGTGTATTGCATTCAATCCGGTTTCTTCTCTCATTTCCCTGTAAGCAGTCTGAAAAGCTGTTTCATTAGCTTTAATTTTTCCTCCCGCTATTGACCAAATACCGGGATAAACTTCATCTTCACTTCGTTTTAAAAGTAGATATTCTATCTTTTCATTATTTTTTCTGTAAATGAAAACTTCAGCGATCTTTGAAACTATTTCCGGCAAAGTAAAATTTAAATAATCTTTTGTAAAAATAAATGTGTCTAATGTGCATCGAACCAGTTTTCGCCGACACCAACTTCCACTTCAATAGGAACATTCAGCTTGATAGCATTTTTCATTTTATCAGTTACAATTTTCTTAACTTTTTCCAGTTCGGTCTTTTTGACTTCGAATACAAGTTCGTCATGAACCTGCAGCAGCATCTTCGACTCTAATTTATTTTTTGCAAACTCATTATAAATATTCACCATTGCGATCTTTATCATGTCAGCGGCAGTTCCCTGAATCGGCATATTAATCGCAGCCCTTTCGTCTTCAGCCCTGGCTGCTGCATTCTGATTATTGATTTGATTCAGATATCTTCTCCTGCCGAGAAGAGTTTCCACATAATTATTTTCATGAGCGAACTTCTTTGTCCTTTCCATATAATCTCTGACATTCGGATATTCCCTGAAGTATCTTTCAATTATTTCCTTTGCTTCCGAGTTCTTAATCTCAAGACGGTTGGCAAGTCCGAATGCGCCTATGCCATAGATTATTCCGAAATTAACTTCCTTAGCTTTTCTCCGCATACCCGGAGTAACATCACTTTTTGAATGCAGATTAAATATTCTCATGGAAGTCTCTGTATGAATATCATGATTTCTCTTGAATGCATTGATCATATTTTCATCATCTGCAAAATGCGCCATTATCCTTAACTCGATCTGCGAATAATCCGCTGACAAAATGGAAAAATTCTTATCACGGGGAACAAATGCTTTTCTCAGACTTCTTCCCACTTCAGTCCTGATAGGAATATTCTGAAGATTCGGATCATTACTGGATAACCTTCCTGTAGCGGCGGCAACCTGATTAAAAACCGTGTGTACTCTGTGAGTCTTTGGATTGATAGCTTTCTTCAGTCCGTCAAGATATGTTGATTTAAGTTTTGTAAGTACACGGTAATCAACAAGCTGCATAGCGATCTCATGCTGATACTTTAGTTCTTCAAGAACTTTCACATCTGTAGAAAATCCTGTCTTGGTTTTTCGTGAAGGAGTAAGATTCAGCTTCTTAAAAAGTATTTCAGCAAGCTGCTGAGTAGAATTGATATTGAACTTTTCTCCGGCTGATTCATAAATTTTAGCTTCGTATTCTTTTATAAGTTTTTCGGTTTGCTTATTAAGTTCGGCAAGAATTTTCTCATCAACCTTAAATCCTTCGAATTCCATTTCGGATAAAACTTTTATCAAAGGAAATTCAATATCATTACAAAGTTTGAGCAGATTCACTTTCCCGAGTTCATATTTTATTCTGTGAAAAAGCTGCAATGTAATGTCAGCATCTTCAGCAGCGTATTCTCCGGCAATATCAATATCAACTTTATCCATTGTTATCTGCTCTTTGCCTTTTCCAATGAGTTCTTTAATGGATATAGGCTTGTAATTAAGATATTTCTCTGACAATGCATCCATATTGTGAGCGCCGTCCTGCTGTAATATAAAAGAACCGATCATCGTATCAAAATAAACATCCGGGATTTCAACGCCGTAATTTTTCATGACAAGGTAATCATACTTTAAATTCTGCCCGATGAGTTTTATCTTTTTATTCTCCAGAACAGGTTTAATAAGTTCAATTGCAGTTTTAATATTTATTCCCGAATCAGTTTTAACTTCTGAGGATTTAATTTCTGAATCAAATAAAGACTGTTCTTCTTTTTTTCCTTTGCTAACCGAAAGTTTGCCTGATACCGGGACGTAGTATGCTTCCTTTTCAGCAAAAGAAAATGACATTCCGACCATGTTACAGTTCATGGCATCAAGAGCATCAGTCTCCGTATCAAAACAAATCATCTGCTGCCCGGAAAGTTTTTTTATAAGATCTTTATAATCCTTCTCGTTTTTTATTACAATATAATTATGCTTAACGTCCCTGATCGTAAGTATTTTTGCTTTATGTTCGGGTATATCAACTTTAATATCAGAAACTTTAACACCTTTAATTGTTAATTCTTTTTCCTGCTTAACTTCATCAGTCTGTGAACTTACTTTTCCGGAAAATTTTCTTGTGAGTGTCTTGAATTCCATTTCTTCAAGAAGAGGAACAAGCTTTTCAGTATCGGGATCTGTCCGGTTAAGATTATGAAAATTAATGTGAAGAGGCACATCGGTTTTTATTGTTACAAGCATCTCCGATAATAATGCATCATCTTTGTAAGTAAGAATGTTTTCTTTCAGTTTTGGCTTTGTGATCTTATCAATATTGTCGTAAAGATTTTTTATGGATCCGAATTCCTGAATAAGCGCTGTCGCTGTTTTTTCACCAACTCCTCTAACGCCCGGAATGTTATCTGAAGTATCTCCCATTAATCCCAGGACCTGAACAACTTTATCCGGTTCAACTCCGAATTTAATTTTTACTCCTTCCTTACCTACAATTTCATTATCTGTAAGTTTGCCGCCGTACTGATTTCTCGACGGCTTGTACATAAATACTTTATCAGAAATTAGCTGCATATAATCTTTATCCGGAGTTACCATATAGCTGATGACATTTTCTTTTTCAGCCTGCTTAACTAAAGTGCCAATTATGTCATCCGCTTCGTATCCGTCAAGTTCAATCATCGGAATGTTAAAAGCTTTTACAATTTCCTTAACCTTATCAATCTGCCAGGGCATATCAGTTGGAATTTCCTGTCTCTGAGCTTTGTATTTCGGAAATGCTTTATGCCTGAATGTAGGGGAAGCCGTATCAAAACAGACTGCAATATGATCGGGCTTTTCATCTTCGAGAAGTTTTACCATAGAGTTTACAAACCCGTAAACAGCAGATGTATTTTTCCCTTTTGAATTAATGAGAGGAGATGATATCATGGCGAAGTAAGCCCTGTATATCATTGCCATTGCATCAATTAAAAATAATTTTTCGGACAAGACGTAAAATGTTCAGATTTTATAATGATAACAAAAATAAATTAAAGCAGTAAAAATTATTAAAATTTATGTAAAGCGAGTAACGGAATCCTTGTATGATAAGCCATCTTTTTAGTAAGACTCCTGTTGAAAATTTTGTCAAGCAGAGAACGTTTTCTGATTGCCATGGCAAGCACGTCTACATCATGCGAATTAATATAATCATTTATTCCTTCCAGTACATTCTCTTCTTTTACAAGTTCGAGACGTATCTTGTCATAATTTGAAGACTCTTTTATTTTTTCAAATTCCTTTTTGTTTAAATCTTCAGTATTCTTATTGGATTCAATAATATGCAGAAGTGTAATTTCAGATCCGTAAACATTTGCAAATTCAAGCAGTTTCTGAAAAGAGGGGAGTCCGGATTTTATATCATCATAAGCATAAACAAGATTTATAATGTCCTTATAAACAGCTTTCTGAGGTATAGCGAGAACCGGCGCGGGAGATTTTTCTATAATGCTGGCAGCATTACTGCCAAGAATTAATTCTGTAATTCCGCTGGCTCCATGAGTACCCATTACAACTAAATCAATTTTAAAGTCATCAACGACGGACAATACTTCATCCACAACTAACCCCTGAGTTACAATAGCGTCAGTTGTAAATAAATTGTTTCCTGCATTGTCTTTGTTCATCTCAGAAATTCTTTTGCTGAGGTCTTCAAGACTTTCTTTTGCAGACTTCTCTTCCTCCTGATAAGCTGAGAGATAAATTTCAGCCGGCATATTCGGATCAATTAACTGCACGCTGTATGCATGAAAAAGAATCAGATTGCCTCTGACTTTCCTTGCTATCTCAATTGCATAGTTAAGCGCATTTTCAGCATTTTGAGAAAAATCGGTTGGAAATAGGATGTTCTTCATAACTCGTTTAATTTATTTTCTCAAAAGTCTTAAAAATAATGTTTTATTACAATTGAATAATTTTTAAATGTATAATTATTTTTTAAATGAATTACTGAAATATCATTTAAATTCAGTTGAAAATATTTACTCTTTGAACACGACAAAATTTTCCGGAGAGAATTTCTCGCAGATGACCGCAGAATTTCCACGCAGATTTTCGCAGAAACAAGATTATTAAATAGATTATTTGCGTAAATCTGCGAATTTTTTCTGCGAATATCTGCGAGAAAATATTTTTGTCGTGCACCAAGATATTTACTACTATGAATATTTTTGTATTGTGAAATAAAATTAAGTGTATTATTTTAATATCAAAGGCAGTTCCCAATTTTCAAATAAAAATTTTTTTAAACTAATCCAAAATTTAATACGAAAATGAAAAAAGCAATCAAAATTATTTTTGCAATTGCAATATTTGTGTCAATGCTGAATGTAAGTTACGCAGTGCGTCCAACTTACAAACTTACAGCGCAGAATTTTAATTTAAGAGCACCAAATGAGTTAGTATTTGATATTTATCTGCTGCATACTAATTCCGTAGACACTGTATTCCAGTTTGCACTGGGTCAGTATTATTTCAATTTTGATACATTGTTCTGTGCAGGAGGTACAATTTCTTATGATTTCGCTCCTGGTAATGTAGGTGACAGTTCAGATTTTCCGTTTGCTGCAAGACCAAGAAATCCAACCAGAAACGGAAGTTCTTTAAGAGTTAATTCCAATACAGTGCTTGGTATTGGAAACGGTCCGATAGTAAGGACAGTAGCTCCGGGTTCAAAAGTCATTAGAATGAGATTAAGAACTACAGCTGCAGCATTTTCTTCAAACAATCTGGTTGATCTTCGTTTACAATGGAGAAATGCAAATGCCGGAAATCCATTTGTTAAAATATTCGGTTATATCGGCGGACTTAATACTGAAATGACAGATTCCACAGGTCACATTATTGATATCATTACGGGTACCGGTAATCCCGGAAACGTTACTTCAATTATTCCTAAAGAATTTTCTCTGTCACAGAATTATCCGAATCCTTTCAATCCGTCAACAAAAATTGAATTTGCTATTCCTGTGAATGGAAATGTAAGTCTGAGAATTTACGACATAACAGGAAGAGAAATTAAGAATCTTGTGAATGAATTCAGAGCAGCCGGATATTATTCGGTTCAGTTTAATGCTTCTGATTTTGCAAGCGGAATGTATTTCTACAGAATGACTGTTCAGGGCGAAAAAGCTTTTGATGTTACAAGAAAAATGATACTGATAAAATAAATTTTGTTTCAGATTTAATTTCATTGTTTGAAGACCGCCTTTTCCGGCGGTCTTTTTTTTTGCTTACATAATTCAAATATAAATTAAAGATAACAGTTTGCACTGAATTCCAATACTAATTCAATAAATAACAAAAAATGATTCTCATGAAAAATCCGTTAATATATTTATTTTTTTTACTGGTAATTAACGGATGCAATGAAATTAAGAATCCGAATGAAATAATTGCATCAGGTACTATTGAAGCTACTGATGTAGTTGTGAGTTCAAAAACTGCAGGGCAGATAAAGGAAATTTCCGTAAAAGAAGGAGATAAGGTTTTAAAAGATGAAGTTCTTGTTTTTCTCGATCACGAATCTATGGACATTCAGTTAAGGCAGATGTCAGCAAGCATTGAGCAGGCGGAAGCTCAGCTCAGACTTCTCCAGTCGGGAGCAAGAAAAGAAGACATCGTACTGGCAAAAGAACAGGTGAAGACCGCAAAGATCAATCTTGATCAGGCGTTAACTGATAAAGACAGATTGGAAAAACTTCTTGAGTCTAACTCTGTCACTCAAAAGCAGTTTGAAGATACAAAAGTAAGATACGAACTTTCACTCAACCAGTATAATGCCGCAAAGGAAAATTTATTAAAAGTTAACAATCTTATCAGACCGGAAGAGATACAATCTTCCAGAGCAAATCTTAAAAGAAATCAGATCGGGCTTGAGATCATTCAAAAAAATATCGAAGACTGCACTGTCAAGTCGCCGTTGGATGGCATAGTTACAAAGAAATTTGCTGAGACAGGCGAGTATGTCACTCCCGGAGCTTCTTTGCTTAAATTATCTGATCTCAGTTTATTAAATCTTTACATTTATATAAATGAAACCGATCTGGGTAAAGTCAAACTCGGGCAGAAAGCAGAAGTAAAAACGGATTCATATAAAGATAAAATTTATTATGGAGAAGTAATTTTCATTTCTCCCGAAGCGGAATTCACTCCCAAAAATATACAGACTCCGGAAGAAAGAACTAAACTTGTTTTTAAAGTGAAAATTCAAATTCCGAATCCTGATTCAGAGTTAAAATCCGGAATGCCTGCGGATGCAAAATTAATTATAAACTGATTTGAAAAATTTCAGTGATTCTATAATAATAGATAATATCTCAAAATCTTACGGTGAGACCGCTGCGCTTGAGAATATCAGTTTAAGCGTTAAGAAAAATACTATTTTCGGACTTGTTGGTCCGGACGGAGCAGGAAAGTCTACATTGATAAGAATTTTATGCGGTCTGTTAAAACCGGATTCAGGAAATGCGAAAATATCCGGATACGACCTTTTAAAAGATTCGGATAAAATCAAAAACAACATTGGCTACCTTTCGCAAAAGTTCAGTTTGTATACCGACCTTACAGTTGATGAGAATATTGAATTTCTGGCTGAGATACACGGAGTAAAAGAGTTTAAGAAAAAAAGAGATGAGCTTCTCGGCTTTACACGGTTAATAAATTTCAGGAAATTTCTTGCAGGTAAACTATCAGGCGGGATGAAACAAAAGCTTGCGCTTGCATGCACACTAATTTACGAACCGGAAATAATTTTTCTTGATGAACCTACTACAGGTGTTGATCCCGTTTCAAGAAGAGAGTTCTGGATCATTCTTTCCAATCTTCTGAAAAACGATATAACTGTTTTTATATCTACGCCATATATGGATGAAGCAGAGAGATTCAATAAGATAGCTCTCATTGACAAAGGGAAACTTCTTACAGTTGATTCGCCTGAAAATGTAAAATCAGTTATGAAAGGTCAGTTACTTGAAGTAGTATGCTCACCGGTAAGAAGCGCATACAAAATATTAAAAGACAAAACTCCTTTTGAGATTCAATTATTCGGAGACAGAATAAATATCGCTTCGGACAGTATAGATCTGAATGAAAATTACTTAAAAGAACTGCTGATATCTAATTCGATTTATATTACCGGTATCAGAAAAATTTCTCCTTCTCTTGAAAATGCATACATACATTTAATAAAAGAAAATTACTGAGATGAAAAATATATGTATTCTTATTCTGTATCTGATAATTATCAGCAGCCATTCCGAAGGACAGATTAAAACATTTTCGGAAGATGAAAGCATTAAGACAGCAATGGAAAACAGCAGGGATATAAAAATTGCAGAATCACGAATTGCAGGTAACAAAGCTAAAGTTGATGAAACTAGTTCTTTTTTTCTTCCTCAGCTTAGGTTTACATCCGGTTATACAAGATTAAGCAATGTAGGACCCTTTGTGATAAAAATTCCTTTCTCACCTGTGCCTGTGCAGATATCAGACGCTATAGTCAACAGTTATAGCTTCAGACTTTCACTCACTCAGCCGTTGTTTACTGGAAACAAATTAACTTCACTGAGAAATTCCGGCAGCTTTGTTGAGAAGGCCTCAGAAGAAGATTTCATAATTGAAAAGAATAATATCGCTGCAAATGTAAGAATAGCTTACTGGAGTTTTTACAAAGCAAAACTTATAAAGAAAATATCAGACGAAAATGTTTCAATGAGCGAACTTCATGTTGCTGATACAAGAAATTTTATGATCAACGGATTAGCGACCAAAAGCGATCTGCTAAAGCTTGAAGTCCAGTTGTCAAATGCAAAGCTTCAGCTTCTTGAAGCTTCAAATAATCTGGAATTGTCAAAAATTACATTCAATAAAACTCTCGGCATTCCGCTTGAAACAAAATCTGAAATACAAGTATCAGATCAGGAATTTACTTTCGCAAGTCCCGATCTGAAACAATTACTGAATGAAGCATTTAATAACAGAAGTGAACTAAAGTCATCCGCTTACAGAATTAAATCTTTTGAGTCTAATGTTACTGCTGCGAAATCAGGATATTATCCTTATATCTATCTTGGAGCAGGTTATAATTTAGCAAATCCGAACAGCAGAATACAGCCGCAGGTAAACAGGTTTGACGGAACATGGGATGCGGGAATTTTTCTTTCATGGGATTTTTGGAACTGGGGAAGTACTTCAGCTCAGGTAATTCAAAATGAACAGATTCTTATTCAGGGTAAGCTCAGCCGGGCGCAGCTTATGGAATCTATTGAACTTGAAGTGAATCAGAATTACCTTAATCTTAACTTTTTAAAAGAGAAAGCAGAAGTCAGCAATTTGACAACAGGTCAGTCTGAAGAAAATTACAGAGTCATCAGAGAAAAATACAACGCACAGCTTGCAACAAGCACTGAACTGGCTGATGCTGAAACTTTACTGTTTCAGGCAAAAACAAATTATGCAAATGCAGTCGCTGATTACAGAATCGCATTGATAAAACTTTATAAGTCAGCCGGAAGAAAACTATATCCCTGAAATAAAAATATAACGGGATACATCGCATAAATGAATTCTATCGAAGTACATAATCTTACAAAAAAATTTGAAAAGTTTACTTCAGTGAATAATATTTCATTTGAAGTAGGCGAAGGGGAAGTGTTCGGATTTCTCGGATCAAACGGCGCAGGCAAATCTACTACAATAAAAATGCTTTGCGGAATACTTTCACCAACATCAGGAGATGCGAATGTCGGAGGTTTCAGTATAAGGGATAATCCTGATATGGTTAAAAGAAATATCGGATATATGTCTCAGAAGTTTTCTCTTTACAATGATCTGACAGTGGCTGAAAATATAAATTTTTTTGGAGGAGTTTACGGTCTTAAAGATCAGATACTCAGAGACAGAAAAAATGGGTTCTGGAAATATCCGAATTGAATAATAAAGAAAACACTCCCGCATCTTCTCTGGCAGTTGGATATAAGCAGAGATTAGCTCTTGGCTGCGCAGTAATACATGAGCCGAAAATTGTTTTTCTCGATGAACCGACGGGGGGCGTTGATCCTATTTCGAGAAGGAGATTCTGGGATCTGATAAATGATTTATCAGAAAAGGGGACTACTGTTTTTGTCACTACTCATTATCTGGATGAAGCTGAATTCTGCAACAGGATAATTCTAATTGACGAAGGCAAATTAATCGCAAATGGAAGTCCTGATGAACTGAAAAAAATGTATATAACAAATCCTGTAATTGAACTTAACACAGATGATATTTATAAAACACTTGAAATCCTTGAACAGGAATATTATCCCGGCAATATCAGTATTTTTGGAAATTCATTACATGTTAGATTAAACGAATCGCATTCAACAGACACTGAAAACGAAATTAAAATAATTTCTGATACTATAAAGAATCACAGTACTGTAAGAATTAACAGTATTCAGAGAATTGAACCTTCGCTTGAAGATGTGTTTATGAATTTACTTGAAAAGAAAGCAGCCGATGTTAAATAAAATATATTCTGTTTCCAAAAAAGAATTCAGACAGATAAGCCGGGATAAAAGAAGTCTTATGATTATTTTCGTACTTCCTGTTTTCCTGCTGACATTATTCGGATATGCTATTACTCTTGATGTAAACGTTATTAAACTTGGAATTCTTGATAAAGATAAATCCGAAACCTCGAGAGAATTTATTAACAGTCTGGACGGATCTTTTTACTTCAGTATTATAAAATATATTGACAGCGATGATGAAATTAATAAACTGCTGGATAAGGGATTGGTGCAGTGCGTTGTAGTAGTGCCGGATAATTTTTCAAAAGATCTTGCGCTGAAGAGAAATGTAAGCGTTCAGTTTCTTATTGACGGAGTTGATGCAAACACTGCTACGATCATACTGAATTATGTTAACGCAGCCACCGGATCATTTTCTCAAAAAATAATGAAAGAATTTCTCTCTCTAAAAGGAGTTAAGCAATATCAGCCGTTAAGTATTGAGCCGCAATTCTGGTATAACAAAGATCTTGATACAACTCAGTTTTTTATTCCCGGACTGATAGCAATGATACTGATCATAATTTCCGTTATACTGACTTCAATTTCGCTTGTAAAAGAAAAAGAAACCGGAACGATCGAACAGATAACAGTTTCCCCTGTAACATCACTTCAGCTGATTTTCGGAAAAATAATCCCTTACCTAATAATTTCGCTGCTCATAGCTGTATCAGTATTGCTCATGGCTTATTTGTTATTCGGAATCACCGTAAAAGGAAGTTATCTGTATCTACTAACTGGAACGATCTGCTATCTTCTTGCTACATTGAGCATGGGAGTATTCATTTCGACTATTTCGGATACACAGCAGGTAGCTTTTATGATCTCTCAGCTTGCATCTCAGCTTCCGACTGTCATATTGTCAGGGTTTATTTTTCCGATAGAAAGCATGCCGGTTCCCATTCAGATACTGTCATACATATCTCCGGCAAAATATTATATAATTATCTTAAGAGATATTTTACTTAAAGGTTCAGGACTGGAAGCGTTCAAAGAACAAATGATTTATCTTCTGATTTTTGCTACGGTATTCATTGCAATATCAACTATCAAAATAAAAAAAGCAAAATCATTATGAATATTCTGAAAATATTTTTAGTAAAGGAATTTCTTCAGTTCATTCGTGATCCGAAAATGTTTATGGTAGTGATTATAGCCCCAGTTATACAGCTGATCTTTCTTGGATATGCTGCCAACAGAGACATTAAAAATGTTCAGACAGCTGTCTTTGACAGAGACAGATCAGAATCGAGCAGGGAGTTTGTGAGGAACTTTGAAAAGTCAGGATACTTTTCTATGGATTATTATGTAAGCGATTATAATGAATTGAGCAGACTGATAGACAATGGCAAAGCCATAACAGGAATTGTAATACCTGAAAATTTTGAAAAGGATTTAAATACAAGAGTGACTGCGAAAGTTCAGTTCATAATTGACGGCTCTGACGGAAACAAAGCATCTATTGCCGCAGGTTACATTCAGAATATTGCTTCAGCTTTTTCAAACAACATTGCTGTTGAAAATATAGAAAAAGCCGGAATAAAAACTTCAATTGCCGGAACGATCGAACCTGTATCAAGGATATGGTATAACGCAGATTTATCTACAAGAAATTATATGCTGCCCGGCATTGTGGGACTTATACTGATTATAATTACCACAAATCTTTCATCACTTGCTATAGTAAAGGAAAGAGAAATCGGAACACTTGAACAGCTTATCGTTACTCCGGTAAAACCATATCAGATAATTCTCGGAAAATTAATTCCGTTCGCAATACTGGGAATAGTCTCAATGACGCTTGTGCTTTCAGTGATGACATTCTGGTTCGGTATTTATGTCAAAGGAAGTCTGATCTTTCTTTTTGTGTCATCTTTTATTTTTATGCTTTCAACTCTGGGACTCGGTTTGTTTGTGTCTACGATATCGCGAACTCAGCAGCAGGCAATGATCACTGCAGCATTCCTTGTTATCATGCCTATGATTTTTCTGTCAGGATTTTCATTTCCGGTAGAGAATATGCCTGTGATAATTCAATATGTAACATATCTTATTCCGTTAAGATATTTTCTTGTCATTATTCGGGGATAGTTCTGAAAGGACTTGGACTTTCAGAACTATGGATAGAATGCACAGTGTTGCTTTCAATGGGAATATTCATTCTTATATCGAGTTCATTAAGATTCAGAAAAAAACTTGAATGAAAATTTACTGAATCGATAAAAGATCAGTTGGATTTATTTTCCAAACTCTTATTTTTCTGTACTGAAGCATATATTGAAATAATTACTACAAGCGCTATGAATCCAAGCGATATTCCGATTGGAATTTTATATATGTCTATGAGCAGCATTTTTATTCCTACAAAAACCAGAATCACAGATAAACCTGCTTTAAGATAATAAAATTTATGTATTACACCGGCAAGCGCAAAATACAGAGATCTTAATCCGAGTATCGCAAATGCATTTGACGTAAACACAATAAACGGATCCTTAGATATTGCAAATATGGCCGGGATTGAATCAACTGCAAAAATAAGATCAGTCGTTTCTACAAGCAGCAATACCAGAAACAAAGGGGTTGCGAATCTTTTACCTTCTTTAACAACAAAAAACTTTTCTTTATTATATTGATCAGTTACAGGAATAAGTTTCTTGGATAATTTTACCAGCGGATTTTTATCAGGATCAATTTTATGATCTTTTTGAAAATACATTTTAATTCCCGTAAATATCAGGAATGCTCCGAAAATATATATGATCCAGGTGAATTTAGTAATAAGCACAGCTCCGACAGCAATCAAAACAGCTCTCATGATCAGCGCTCCGATAACGCCCCAGAATAAAACTCTGTGCTGATATTCGCGGGGAACGTTGAAGTATGTAAATATAAGCGCAATGATAAAAACATTATCTATGCTTAAAGATTTTTCTATAAGATATCCTGTAAGAAATTCAAGACCTTTTACCTCTCCTGCGAAATAAAAAACTCCTACATTGAAAATAATAGCAAGGCCGATCCAGACACCGCTCCATGTTATAGCTTCCTTAAATTCCACCACATGTGAATTCTTGTGAAATACTCCGAGATCAAGCGCAAGCATTACTGCAAGGAACAGTCCGAACCCAAGCCATAATAATAACTCTGTTGACAAATGTAAATCTCCTGTTTTAGTTTAATTGAAAATTAGTTGTATTTTATTATTGAATCTAAATCCGGATTCCCCGGGATCAGATAGTCAGATGTTCGAGTTTAACTCTTTCTTCAGGTGTGGTCATAACGATCAGTACATCATCTATCTCTATATCAATATCGTCCTCAGGTTTAAATATCCATTCATCGTCTTTCATCAGAGCTATCACAAGCGTATTTTTAAAATCTTCAAGACGAAGGTCAATTAATTTTTTATCGGAAAATTTATCCTTAAGGTCGATCTGCTCAATTCTCAGTTTTTTGTTTTTGTATTTCTGCAAAGTATCGAGAAAGTTAGTTACAGAAGGTCTCAGCATTTCAGATGCCATTCGCAGACCTCCGATATAATTTGGTGAAATAACATTGTTAGCACCTGCTAATTTCATTTTATCTGAATTATTATGATTCATGCACAGCGAGACAATTTTTATTCCGGGATTTAACTGTCTTGCCGAAAGGCAGATCACAAGATTAGTATTATCATCACTTGTTGATACAAATAAACCGCCTGCATTCATTATTCCTGCTTTTAGAAGAACTTCATCGCTCGTTGCATCGCCTTCCAGATAATTCATATCCGGATATTTCTCAAGAGTATTGTTAATAACATTCCTGCTGATCTCTATGAAAACACTTTCCCTGTTTGTGTCAATAAGCTCTTCTATTAAATGATAAGAATGTCTGCTTACGCCGCAAATAACATAGTGATTCTCAAATTTAGAAATTTCTTTTTCCATTTTTTTCCTTTTATAAGATTCTCTGATTTCTCCTTCAATAATAAGAACCGATATAGTTGATACAAAATATGTAAGAAGGCCGATACCGGTAAAAGCCAGAAATACAGTGAATAATCTTGCCTCATAATAATTATGCATGTCAATTACTTCTCCGAATCCTATTGTAGTAATCGTGATCACTGTCATGTAAAAACACAGGAAAAGATTGTTCTCACGTCCCGTCAAAAACCAGTAACCGAATGTTCCTGTGATCAGAATAACAATAAGCGCAGAGAAAGTCAGTATAAGTTTTCGTTTTGCCTCAGTTTTCATTTCTAAAATTTACCCATTTGAGTTTGCAAAAAAAATTCTAAAATGAATATTATTAAGCGATAATAATTTTTATTTTACAAAAAATTTAAAGATGCCGGATAAAAACAAAAACAATTTAGACGAACTTCAGAATTTAGTTGAAGGAATGAATTATGTTCTGGATATATCACAAAGAATATCAGAAAACAAACCTCTTGATGTATTACTTGCCGAAATAATGGATAGCTGTAAGACGCTTATGAATGCAGAAGCAAGTTCGCTTTTGCTGTACAATGAAAATGAAGACAAACTTTTCTTTCATGTAGCAACAGGTGATAAAGGTCATGAAGTAAAGAAAATTTCCTGCAATATGGGAGAAGGAATTGCCGGCTGGGTTGCTGTTAACAGAATGCCTCTGCTTATAAAAGATTGTCATGAAGATAATAGATTTAATCCCGAGTTTGACAAAAAGACCGGATTTATTACAAAGGATATGATTTGCGTCCCGATGATACATAAAGAAAAATTAATTGGTGTGCTGCAGGTTATAAATAAAAAAGATAAAAATATTTTCAGCGAAACAGATCTGAAACTATTTGTAATACTGGCTTCTCAATGCGCAGTATCTATAGAGAACGCCGAACTGATGGAAGAGAAGATAAAACAGGAGACACTGAACAGGGAGGTTAAAATTGCCCGTGAAATTCAGCAGCGGCTGCTTCCCGAAGGTTTTCCCGGCTTTGAAAATCTGGAAATCGCATCTGAATTGATTCCCGCTAAACAGGTGGGAGGTGATTATTATAATATTTATAAAATAAGCGCAACAAAAACATTATTCTTTGTAAGCGATGTTTCGGGAAAAAGTATTTCTGCGTCTCTGATTGTTTCGACAATCTATTCTTATATTGTTACTTATTTTAATCTGAATAAAGATAAATTCGATCTGAATAATTTCGTTCAGACGCTTAATAAAGTTCTTATAGAATCCACGACATCGGAAAAATTCGCTACATGCTGGTTCGGTTTATTTAATCATGAAAATAATTCTATGCAAAGCATAAATGCCGGGCATAATTCAATTTATGTGTTCAGATCAGGCGGTGTAATTGAAGAGCTTAACAAAGGGGGTATATTCCTCGGCTGCGTGGAATCTGAATTTGAAACGGAAGAAATAATTCTTAATGATGGCGATGTATTTGTTTTTTATACTGATGGCGTTACAGAAGCAATGAGTATAGATTATCAGCAGTACGGAGATGACAGACTGAAGAATGTCGTTAAAGATAATTTTAATTTACCGTCAGGTGAAATCTTAAAACTTATTCTGGCGGATATAAAAGATTTTGTAAAAGATGCAGAGCAAAGCGATGATATTACCTGCTGTGTTGTGAGGATTACTAAGTAATGATTATGCTGTCTTATTACTGACGTACTTCTTTCTTTTTATCCCGTTCCATAACTCCATGGTTGGATACTTATTAGGAATTCCCTTCTCTGTATCTTCATCCCGTCTGTAAATAAAAACCATTGTCATCTGATATGCTGATGCAAAACTTTTTTTATCTTTCGTTTTCTGTATGTAAGGAAGGAAAGTACCTGTGTTGATATACATTTTCACTTTGCCATTCTTATCTCCGAAAAAATAATCATGTCTTGCCTCATGCGTATGACCGTAAAGAATATACTGTATATCTTTTTCTGCATAATATTTGTCTCTGAATTCAGTCATTGCTCCTTCTGAATATGCGTCAATGGAACATCCGAAAATTTTATCAAATAATTTAAATACTTCTACATATTTATTTATTGAATCAAAATCCAGCTCTTCTGTAAGATGAAGAAGTTGTTCGAATCTGTCAGTGATATCTCCTTTAAAAAGCCAAACTTCCGTACTTATGTTGTCCCACAATTTAGCAAGATCAGTATTAAGAAGCTCTTTTAATGATTCCCGGAATGCATTTAAAAGTATAATCTTATTCTTTGATGAGATTGCCACTCCGTACCAGTAAAGCCACAGGAAAGTATCTGATACCGGTCTGATATTATTCAGATCCTTTAATGAACTTATAATATTAACATCACTTATTTTTTCTTTCACTCTTTGTATTATTCCTGACATTAATTCCGCGGTAATAACTTCTCCGATAGTCTGCAGTTTATAAATATCGCGGTGAAATCTCGGAATAAAATCATCTGCGCTGTTGAGATACTTATAAAGCTCTAATCCGTAATTAGCATTATCCCACTCATGTCCATGCCTGCAAAGCACAGAATATTGTGAAGCATCGGTAAATTCATTTGCAAATGAAACATTATCACTTTCAAAAGAAGATAAAAGTCGGAGTATTTTTTCTTTCAGAGCCGGAGATGTATTCAAAATTCTGTCATGATTGCCGGTAACATAACATACTTTAACAGGAATTTTATCGCCAAATTTCCTGCTTATATTGTTCATCATTGATAAAAACGCTTTGCTGCTGTTTGTCTTTATAATTTCATCGAGCAGTTTCCCGTAATGAAATTCCATCAGAGCAGTATTATTGTTCATAGCTGTTTTTTTATCAAGAGTCCCATTCCAGGGTCTTTCGGATCTGTCAATTTTCAGCCAGTAATCTGTCCTTACAAAATCTAAAATATCTCCGTTCAGTACAATAATAATTTCCTTAGCTTCATTTTTAACAGCGCATAATTCTATTTCTTTCAGAAGTATTTTTGTGAATGCCTCAGGATTGACATTGATTGCAGTTGATTCGTCAGTTAAATGTATGTCGCTGAATACTACAAGCATAAATATTATTGTACAAAATATTTTAAATGAATCTTGAAATTATAATACGGATAAACTTCATACTGAAATTCTTATTCAAACGATTTTAGCCCAAGCAATATGAAGAATAAAAAAACCTGAAATTGCAGAGTTATCATTCCTTTTTTGTAATTAATGAATTTAACTGTGGCTATCTTAGCGCTTTCATAGATCTGCTGCAAAAGATCATCAAGGAAATCTTCGGAAGAAGTAGAGTTGAAATCAGAAATAAAATCCTTCACATTGTTCCTTTTGGAAATGTGAGCAAAGAAAACTAACTGATTTCCTATAACATCGGAATTTTCATTCTTTCTTGGAAGGATTGTGTTTAAAAGAAAATAAACAAAAACAATAAAGGTCATAAAAAACATAAACAGAATAATTTTGGAAAAAATACTGATCTGATAGAGCTGCTGAAAATTTGTAATCACAAATGAAGTTGCGATACCATTAATCACAGAAAGTGAATTAATCTTTGTATCTGCAAATCTGATTAGATTTTGCGTACTCTCATAAAGTTTAAGAGCTATGTCAGTTTTTCTGAAAGTGTCTACCATTCTGTTTATAATTTAAAGTATAAATTAAGAATTAATGTCAATTTTCTTATGGCTGAAAATCAGGATGTCCGCATTGCCAAAGTATAAACGAAAAAATTTCACTTGTATTGCGGAAAAAGCTGCTCATTGATTCTCCGCCGAAATGTCCTGTTGTATAATCTACTTTAAGCAGGACGGGATTATCTGAACTGTTTACTTTCTGCATTTTAGCAGCGAATTTTCCGGGAATCCATGAAACAACTCTTGGATCATTGAAACCTGTAGTAATGAGAGTCGAAGGGTAATGCTCTCCTTCCTTTAAATGATGGTAAGAATCCATTTCATAAAGTGCTTTGAAATCTTCTTCAATTGTTACAGTGCCGAATTCAGGAATGTTTACAGGACCGTTCGGACTTAGTTCTGCCCTTACTGTATTCATGCATCCAACTTTCGGAATAGCCACTTTAAATAAATCCGGTCTTTCTGTTATGGCTCTGCCGATAAGTATTCCTCCTGCGCTTGCTCCGGTCCCGGCAAGTTTATCTGATGAAGTATAATTATTTTTAATAAGATATTCTCCGCAAGCAATAAAATCTTTCCAGGTATTAGGTTTTGTATTTTTCCATCCTGCTCTGTACCACTCTTCTCCTTTTTCTCCACCGCCTCTTACATGGGCTACTGCAAGAATAACTCCTCGTTTAAACATTGTTAGCATAGTGTAATCAAAATACGGACTGTATGGATTACCGTAAGCCCCGTATCCGTCAAGATAGCAAATATTACTGCCGTCATTTTTAAACACAGTCTTGTCATAAATTATTGATAAAGGAACCAGTTCTCCGTCATGAGAAGGAACTTCAATTTCTACGCTAACAAGATTTTCAATGCCCGGATAATCCGCTTCCACATTAAACGGACCTTTTTCAAACTCATTGTTCTCCAGATTAAGCTGATATAGATTTGAAGGTGTAGTCCAGTAACTGTTCCATACCGTACATTCATTTGAATAATTACTGTTCGGAATTACAGAAATACTTCCGCTCAAAGGCATATCAACACTGACTATTTTACCTGTCCTGAAATCCATTTTATTTATAAAAGTTTCTATCCCGTTCTTTACAAGAGTAATGATCAGATAATCTCTGGCAGAGTTTATATAATCAATTTTTTTATCTGCACCTTCCATAATTACTGCCGCATTGTTAACGTCAGGATTAATTAATGAAGTTTTAATGATCTTAAAATTGGATGAGTTTTTTGAAGTAAGAAAATAAACATCGTCCTCAAAATTAATAGCACTGGTTATTTTATCCTCTTTACTGCAAAGTTTTTTCCAGTTTATTTTTTCGTTAAATAATTCATCCCTGTTTGCAAAATAAATTTCCTGATTATTGTCTACTGAGCTTTTATAGGCGAATAAGTATTTATTACCGGGACTTATCAGGATATACGGATATTCTTCGGGTTTTATGTCAAGTGAGGGATCATGAACTCTGCTGAGTATTTCTTTGTCAGCAGAAACTGATTTGCCAAGCGTGTGAATCATTAATTTAGAATCAAGATTAGAAGAAGGATCATGCACATCATCATTCTTAAGTTTAAGATACATAAAAGTATTTTCAGCTCCGTCTACCCAGCCTGATGAATAAGATGCTTTGAATTCTTCAGGATAAAATGTTTTAGTTTCCACATCCATAATTTTAAGGAACGGTCTTTCCTTGCCGCTCTCAGTAATACCGATAATAACCTTATTACCGTATTCATTTAATGACCATCCGCTCAGGTTGTAACTCATTCCCGGTATGTAATTTTCCGGATCAAACAAAAGAATATCTTCGCCGAATTTATCATTCCTGAAATAAAGTTTGTTTTCTTCTTCACCGGGTAACCTTTTTTCAAAAAAATATTTTCCTTTGACTTCCTGAATGCTGCTGTACTTGACATTTTTTACATTATCCAGTTGAGTCATCTCATTAAACAAAATATCCTGTCCCGGAATCTTACTTAATGCATTATCAGTGAATTCCGACTGCGCTTTAAACCAGTTTTGGACTTCAGTATTTTTTAAATCCTCAAGCCACTGATAAGGATCTTTCAGAGTAACTCCGAAATACGTCTGTGTACTGTCAACTTTTCTTGTCTCAGGATATATCCATTGTGAATAAACATTTGTGCTGACGATTAAGCATAAGAAAAATGCTGACTTTAAAAAGTATTTTTTCATTTGAATGATTTTAGAAATTAATTTAAATGTATGAGCTGAGATTGCAGTATTTTAATCTTTATAAATTTTAATTTCAATGTCTTTACCATTTTTAGTAAATGCCCTGTACATACCTTCCGAATTAAAACTCATGACAATGTTTCCATTTTTATCTATTGCTATAAGTCCGCCTTCACCGCCTGTGTTTTTTAATGTTCTGTGAACAACTTCCCGGCATGCATCTTCAAGTGATAATCCTTTTAGTTCGACGAGCGAAGAAACATTATATGCAGCAACTGTTCTTATAAAAAATTCTCCATCTCCCGTACATGAAACTGCGCATGTTTTATTATTTGCATAAGTACCGGCGCCTATGATAGGGGTATCACCGATCCTTCCGAATTTTGTATTTGTCATTCCACCTGTTGATGTACAGGCGGCCAAGTTTCCAAAGTTATCAAGAGCCACTGCTCCTACAGTTCCGAATTTTTTTTCATCCGATAAAAAAGAAAGTTTACCAGATGAGTCTTCGGAATGATCGAGCTGATATTTATTTTCCTTCAATGCTTTCTGATACTGCTGAAATCTGTATTCATTATAAAAATACTCATCGCTTTCAAATTCAAGTCCGTGAATTTTTGCAAATTCTTCCGCTCCCTTACCGCTTAATAATACAAAATCTGATTCATCCATTATTTTTCTTGCAAGTAAAACCGGATTTTTAATATTTGAAACAGATGAAACGCATCCCGCTTTAAGAGTTTTGCCATCCATAATAGAAGCATCCATACTGTGCTTTCCTTCATTTGTAAAAACGGAACCCTTGCCGGCATTGAAAAGGGGATTATCCTCAAGTGACTGAACAGTTTTCTCAACAGCATCGAGAGCAGTTCCATTATTACGGATAACTTCCCATCCAATCAGAACTGCTTCTTTCAGACCGTTTTTGTAGGAAATTTCTTTATCGGGTGTCATTGAAGACTTCAGGATAGTGCCTGCACCGCCGTGAACTGCGATTCCTGTTTTATTCAAACTCAATTCGTGGTTTAAAATTATGAAAAAAAAACCTTGCTAAAATTTTAGCAAGGTTTTAAGTTTCTACTTAATTAAAATTTTACTTTCTTTGAAATTTATCTTCTTCAAGGGTAAAGATCAGTGACAATACATGACTGTTACCAAGTTCTTCCAGCCCGTCAAATTTAGAGAATGAATAATCAATATTAATCTTAGGGAATTTGACACCTGCGCCGAGAGTAAGATTGCCAAGTTCATTATAACCAGTTCTGATGCTGATCATATCTTTAAATGAATATTCCAGACCGGCATGCATATCAAAACTGACAGGTCCTAAATTTGCATTAGCGCTTGATTTTCTGTTTTCAAATCTAACATCAAAATCAAGAGCCGGGGTAAGTATTCCTTTGAGAAATTCAATCTGATAAGCAGTTCCGATTTTAGCTGTAGGAGAAATAACTTCTTTTTTTCCGGTTGACCAGGAAAGATAAGTAGTGGTAAGGTCCTGCAGATTTGCTCCCAGAAAAAAACTGCCGAAAGGATTATATCTTGCGCCTACGTCAAAACCCAGACCCCATGCGCCTTCTTCCGCTATATTTCTTCGAATAATTTTTAGATTAGCTCCATAAGAAAATTTTTCAGACTGCTTTTTTGAGTAGGTAACATAAACAGCATAATCTGAAGTACTGAATTTAGTTATCTTATCAGGATCAAGTCTTTCGCCGGGATCCAGAATACCATTTCCGTTAAGATCAATAAGAGCGTTTCTGGTATCCGATATGTCATCAATTCCCATTCTGATAAGACTCAGACCGAGTGATGCATTTGTTCCGAATGGAATTCCAACTGAGCCGTAATCATAATTGATAAGATTTCCGAATTGCGCATCATGCATAAGAGAGAACTGGGGATAATTAATTTTTGCAAGCGATCCGGGATTCCAGTAACCTGAGGTTACATCATTTACAAGCGCAACATAAGCTCCGCCCATGCCTTTTGCTCTTCCGCCGACACCGATAGACAGGAACTCACCGGCGTATTTGTTACCACTTCCCTGAGAAAAACTTTCTTGCAAAGAAATAACAGATAACAGAATTATTACAATTGCCTTAAATTTAAATGATTTCATAATTAGATTTAGGTTTACTTTAAATTGCTTAAAAGAGTAAACATTCTTTCATAATCCCCCGTAAATTTTTGTAATAATGTTTATTTTAAGTCTTTAAGTCAATACAAAATTAATTGATTTTTTGTTCAGAGAATTAAAATCAAACATTTAATTTAATGAGAATGGAACAATTAACGCAACATTAGCATTTTTTATAATATCTTAATAATGTATTTTAAAAAAATAAATCACAAATATAAAATGAGCAAAAAATTTATAATCCCCGTTTCAATTATTCTTCTCATTGCAGGAGTCTTTATAGGTATGAAGATTCAAAATGCGGTGTCGGATGATAAAATATCTTCACAAGTAAGAAAATTTAATGATGCATTGGAGGTAACTTCAAGATATTACGTGGACGATGTAGATTCTCAAAAATTAACTGAAGATGCAATTAAAGGAATGTTAGATGGTTTGGATCCACACTCAGTTTATATTAGCGCTGAACAGTTAAAAAGAGTAAACGAAGATTTCCAGGGAAGTTTTGATGGAATAGGAGTTGAATTTGATATTGTAAATGACACTTTGACAATAGTTTCTCCAATTAGCGGCGGACCTTCAGAAAAACTCGGAATACTTGCAGGTGATAAGATTGTAAAAATTGACGGAAAGAGTTCAGTAAAAATAGCAAGAGATGATGTGCCTAAAAAATTAAAAGGACCTAAGGGAACAAAGGTTGTAATTACAATTGTAAGAGCCGGAGTAAATTCTCCGTTAGAATTTGAAATTATCAGAGACCAGATACCAATATACAGTGTTGATGCTTCGTTTATGTATAATGATGAAATAGGATATGTAAAAGTTTCGAGATTTGCCGCTACTACTTATAATGAATTTATGAAGGCAATGGGTGATCTGAAAAATAAAGGAATGAAAAAAGTTGTACTTGACTTGCGCGGGGATCCGGGTGGATATCTCGACCAGGCATTTAAAATGGCAAGTGAATTTATTCCAGCAGGTAAAAAAATAGTTTATACAAAAAGCAGAATAAGAGATTTCAATGAAGAGTATGTATCGGAAGGCGGAAGTTTTACAGACATTCCAATGATTGTTTTAGTAAACGGCGGATCAGCTTCTGCAAGTGAAATAGTTTCAGGAGCGGTGCAGGATTGGGACAGGGGATTGATAGTAGGTGAAAATACTTTCGGAAAAGGACTTGTGCAAAGACAATTCGATTTGCCTGACGGATCTGCATTCAGGGTTACAACAGCAAGATATTATACTCCTTCAGGAAGATTAATTCAAAAGCCTTATGAAGGCAGTAAATATAATAAAACAGCGGTTACGGATATAGAAGGAGACAATTTCGATCATAAAAATGATATTCAGGATTCAACAAGACCGGAATTCAAGACAATGGGTGGAAGAACTGTTTTTGGCGGCGGCGGTATTACTCCTGATTTTATTATTAAACTGGATACGCTGACTGATTATACAGTACAGTTGAGACGGCTTAATCTTTTTTATATTTTCACAGAAAGATATATGGCTGCAAACAGAAGTAATATAGAAAAAGCTTATCAGACCCCTAAACAATTCAGAGATAATTTTAATGTTGATGATGCAATGCTTGGTGATTTAAAAAATCTGGCGGCTGATAAGGATATTAAATATAATCAGAGTGAATTCGATAAAGACCTTGACTTCATAAAGACATCCATAAAATTTCTTATAGCAAGAGACATCTGGGGTAACAACGGGAGTTATGAAGTATATGTAGGCAGTGATGAACAGTTTATGAAAGGAATTATGTTATTTGATGAAGCCATAAAATTATCTAAGCTGAAACAATAATACTACAATGCCTTTTCAACAGATCAGAATAAGCTTCATTTCGATAGCTTTAATTTGCATTTTTAATTCAAATGAAGCTTATTCTCAGGAAAAGGTTCTTGATGTCGGAGAAGAATTGCAGTATGAAGTATCATTCGGATTTATAAAGTTAGGTTATGTAAAATTCATTTTATCTAATTCGAGAAAAGAGGGTAAAAAAATTTTTTATAATTCAAAACTTGAAGTAAAAACCTACCCTGAAGTTCCATTCCTGAAATTAAATGAAATTTATGAATCTGAAATGGAGTCAGATGAAAAAGAATTGTTTTCGCGTAACTATTTTGAAACAGATTTTAAAGACAGGTCAATAACAAGGACTGATTACAGATTTAATTATCCGAAAAAATTCGTTAAAATCAATAAAGATACCGATGGGAATATAGAAAAAAATGACAGAGTGATAATTAAGGATAATGTTTTGTATAAAGATGAGTTATGCTGGCATTACGGAGCGAGGATTAATTCTTTTACAAATAAAAATTACAATATTCCTGTGTTTGTTAATTCTGAAGAATCGTCTGTCCGGTATTCTTTTAATGTGAATAAGACTGTAGTGAAAATTGAAAAATATTATTATGATATTGGAGTCATTAAAATGGAAGGCACATGTGACTTTACGGGATTATTCGGTATCAAAGGTGAATTTCTTATACTTCTTTCTGATGATGAATACAGAGTTCCGATCAAAGCGTATTTTAATTCATCATTAGGAAATGTAGTATGGGAATTGATTTCTTATAAAAAAAACAAATGGACTCCCCCTGCTTTTTTAAAATAAGTCAGGTATTAATTATTCGGAATTTTAAGTTCAGAGATTTTTAAGAAAGGAAAGGATTATTTTGAAAAGATTATTATTTCTAATATTGTTTTATGGAATTATCGCAAACATTTCTTTTGCTCAGAAAGAAGTCCTTAATGAGGGAGAAGAGTTAAATTACATTGTATATTACGGTTTCATAAAACTAGGTGAAGTAAAGATGAAAATTATTTCAAGGAAAACTGAAGGTGATAAAATAGTTTTCAATTCACGCTCAGAAATGAAAACTTTCAAAGGTATTCCATTTGTGAGTTTAAACAGTGTGTTTGAATCTGAAATGGTATTCCAGGGAATGGATTTGTATTCAAGAAGATTTAAAGCAACTGAATACAAAGATGATGGAAATGTTATTATTGAATACAAATTTAATTATGATTCTAATTTTGTTTATGTAAGAAAAGATAACAAAGGTAATATTGAAAAAGATGAAAAAATATCATTTAACAAAAATATAAAATTTCAGGACGGATTATCACTGTTTTATAAGGCAAGATTAAATTCCTATGCTTCCGATAATTTTATTATCCCGGTATTTATGAATGAAGCAGAAACATCAGTTAATTATTACTTCTCTTCTAAAAAAGATAATACGTCAATTGATCTTTTCAGTCATGATATTTTAACTGTGAGGTGCAATGGGGTTGCAAATTTTGAGGGTGTATTCGGATTATCAGGAGAGTTTGTGGGATGGTTTTCATATGATGAAGCGAGGATCCCGTTAAAAGCACAGATGAATGTTATAATAGGCAATGTGACACTTGAGCTTGATTCTTTCCGCAGAGCGGGATGGAAACCATAAAGATAATTTATTGATTTGAATACAACAGTCTGTTTCTCTATTTTTAATTAAATTAAATTACTCATGAGATATATAAAACCAGTAACATTACTTTTCATTTTTTTCATAGCTAATTATTCTATTGCGCAGGATTCACAGGAGATAATTAAAAAAGTCCAGTCAACTTATGAAAACATTACTGACGCTAAAGCAGTTTTTAGTCAAACATTAAAAGGTTCAGGCGGAAGAGCTAGTTCATCGTCGGGTACCATTTACATTAAAAAGAATAATAAATACAGAATCGAAACCGGAGGTCAGATTATTATCACCGACGGTCAGACTTCATGGTCATACTCTCCTAGGAAGAAGCAGGTAATCATTGACAATTATAAGGAAGACGGAAATACTTTTTCACCAAATAAATTTCTCTTTAATTATCCCGAAAATTTTTATTCCGATTTAGAAGGTGAAGATAATGTTGGTGGAGTGAGCTGTTATGTAATAAAACTTTCTCCGAGAAGCGGAGGTTCTGTAAAATCCGCTAAGATCTGGATTGATAAAAACGAATATCTGATAAGAAAGATAAACGTAGTCACAACTGAATCAACTAATACTTATTCATTAAAAGATATTTCACTGGATGCCGGAGTAAGTTCTTCTAAATTTAGTTTCTCACCCCCGGCCGGAGTGGAAGTCATAGATTTAAGATAACAATTAAAAATATAAATAATATTCAGTAATAAGTTAGGCAAATTATTTGTTAATCTGCTTAACTTTTTTTTTATTAACATTGAAAGAAAAGTTAAAAAAAACACTTAAAGCAGTATTGCTTTTTTCTCTGACATTTTTGTTCCTTTACCTTGCTTTCAGAGGAAATAATTTCAGCGAACTGTTTATCGTCCTTCAGAATGCAAATTATTATTATGCAATCGCAGGCGCATTTATCGGAATAATAGTCGGGGGATATGTAAGAGCTCTCCGATGGAGATATTTTCTGAATCCATTAAAGCCGGACATCGGGATGAATAATCTTTTTTCTTCAATGATGATCGGTTATATGATGAACAGCATTATTCCGAGAAGCGGAGAGATTTACAGACCTGTTTTGTTAGCGAACAAGGAAAAAATTTCAAGAGCTTCGGCTTTCGGAACAATACTTGCGGAAAGAGTATTTGATATGCTCTCTATGCTAATCTCATTCGGTATCTGTCTGATGTACTTTAAACAAAAGCTTTCAGCTACTTTTGAACAGTACAATCTTGAAGCAATTTCTTTGTATACTTCATTGATAATACTTTCTTTTGTTATACTCCTGATTATTATCATTTTTAATCTTGAAAAATCAGAAATAATAATCGAAAAAATTACAAAAAAAATATTACCTGAAAAATTATTTCAGAAAGTTCACAAAGTTTTTATTTCTCTTATAAACGGATTTTTGTTTATCAGATATCCGAAGTATTATTTTCAGATAATCTTTCTGTCGGTTATACTTTGGCTTTGTTATGTATGCTCTACATATCTGACATTGACAGCATTTAACATTGATATGAATTTATTCGATGCAAATCTTGTGCTAACGATGATCACATTTGCAATGACCATACCTTTGCCGGCTAATTCAGCCGGCATTTATCATCTGTTTGCCACAGCTACTCTTGTAAACATTTACGGTGTTGATAAAGAAGCGGCTTTCGGATTTGCAACAGTCAGTCATTTACTCGGTTTGCTTGGATTAATAATTGTCGGTGTTTATTATTTTGTTAAAGAAAATCTCAATATAAAGAAAGCTAAGATTATTGAAGAATCTGAAATTATCAAATAATTAAACTTCCATTTCCTCAGCGTTTAATTTAGACTCTTTCCTGTGTTTTAAATATCCGATCACTACCGGAAGCACTGATAAAACTATCACTCCAATAATAACAAATTCGAAATTCTTCTTAACAAACGGAATATTACCGAAAAAATATCCGAGCAGGGTCATTGACAATACCCAGAATATACCACCGAAAATATTATAAGAAATAAATTTTCTGTAATTCATATCACCTATACCTGCAACAATAGGAGCGAACGTTCTTGCAAAAGGAACAAAGCGCGCATAGATGATTGCTCTTCCGCCGTATTTTTCGTAAAAATGTTTTGCTTTTATAAGATGATCTTTATTAAACAGCAATGATTTCTCTCTGTTGAATAATTTTGGTCCGGTCTTTTTTCCAAATAAATATCCGACCTGATCTCCTGCAATAGCTGCTATGATGAGACTTAAATTCAAAACTGTTATATCAAGATAACCCTGCGCAGCAATCAGCCCTGCTGTAATAAGAAGGGAATCACCGGGAAGGAAAAACCCGATTAGAAGTCCTGTCTCGGCAAATATTATAATTATAAGTACTGTAAGCCCGCCCCATTTGATTAATTCTTCAAGGTTACCGAGTTTACTAAAAAATTCTGTGATTACTTCCATTAAAAAGTGTTAAATTAAATTTAATCTGTCAATTTAAACATATTAATGATAATATGTGTGTGAAAAAATATTCTCTCTGTGGAAAATTAAATATTTTAACCGACATTTAGTGCTCTGCAAAAAATAATTCTCGTCTATGGAGTAAATCTGTGAGAAAATATTTGTCGTCATCAAAGTGCCTGACATGCACCTCGGTATACTACAAAATTTTCTAAAGAGAATTTCTCGCAGATGAACGCAGAATTATCATGCAGATTTTCGCAGAAACAAGATTATTAAATAGATTATTTGCGTAAATCTGCGAATTTTTCTGCGAATTTCTGCGAGAAAATATTTTTCCGTGTACAAAGGATATGCACAGCAGTTAATTTATTGTATTTACATATTCAATGAATTATATTTACAAAATTTTTTTATACACTAAATTATTATTTCTATGTCGGATGTTCTTCTTGAAGTTAACGGATTGAAAAAATACTTTCCTATTAAAACCGGTCTGTTTTCCAAGACTGTCGGAAATGTAAAAGCTGTGGATGATGTAACATTTAAAATTAAAAGAGGGGAAACATTGGGTCTGGTAGGAGAATCAGGGTGCGGCAAGACTACTGTAGGAAGGGCTTTGCTGAGACTTATCGAGCCGACTGCCGGAGAAGTGATTTTTGACGGGAAGAATATCACTAATATGCCGCTGAAAGAACTGAAGCAGTACAGAAAACAAATGCAGATAATTTTTCAGGATCCTTATTCTTCACTCAATCCGAGAATAACTGTGGGAGGAATGCTGACAGAGATTCTAAAGTTTCATGAAATTGCAGAAGGTGATGCTGCTGAAAAAAGAGTTGAACAACTTCTCGATACTGTCGGACTCAGAAAAATTTATGCAAGAAGATATCCGCATGAGTTTTCGGGCGGTCAGAGGCAGAGAATCGGAATTGCAAGGGCTTTATCTGTAGAACCGAAGTTCATTGTTTGCGATGAACCTGTTTCAGCTCTGGACGTTTCCATACAGTCTCAGATTATCAACCTTCTTCAGGATCTTCAGAAAGATTTCGATATTACGTATCTGTTTATTTCACATGATTTGTCTGTAGTTGAACATATTTCTGACAGGGTATGCGTTATGTATCTAGGGCAACTTGTAGAGATGGCTGACAGCAAGGAATTATATAAAAATCCTAAACACCCTTATACTCAGGCTTTACTTTCCGCTGTACCCGTTCCTGATCCTAAAAATAAATCAAAGAGAATTATTCTTACAGGTGATGTGCCGTCTCCGGCAAATGTGCCGACAGGATGTTACTTCCATCCGAGATGTCCTAAAGTTTTCGGAGACTGTCCGGTAATTCATCCGGTACTGGGCGGAAACGAAGAACACAAGCAAAGCTGTCTTCTTTATCCGGAAAGTTATCCGAAGAGCATTAAAGCTGCTTAAAATCACACTAAAATATTTTTTAATTTTTTAAAAGGACATTCATTTGAGATGAGTGTCTTTTTTAATTTTTGTTTGAGTGCCAACTGTATATAAATTCCGAAACTAATTCAAAGATCAATGCGTTACTGATATTGCTTACAAATTGTATATCACACCTAAATTTTAAATGAATAAAAATTTTTTACTGCTGGCTTTTTTATTTTTGATGAATGTTTTTGCTGCTGCTCAGGACGCAAAGGATTCCACCTCTTCCAGCAATTTATTCAATATCACAGGAAAAATCGAAAGTGATAAAGAAATCAAACTTGCAAATATACCTGTCAGAATATTCAATGATACTAAAAGTTACAAAATAAATTCTGATGAAAACGGATATTACGCTGTTAATGCAGAACCGGGAATTTATACAGTGGCTGTGAATTATCCCGGATTCAGTTCTTATGAATACAAAAACTTTTCAATAAAAATCGGAGAAACAAAAACTCTTGATATAGTATTGATTGAGAAAATTGTAACTACTGATGAGATAGAAGTAGAAGGAATTTTCAGGCAAAGACAGGAAGACCTGCGTACCAGTTTGTATAATTTCAAACCTCAGAATGTGAAGATACTTCCAGGCGCGGTGGAAGATGTATTGAGATCACTTCAGTCGCTTCCCGGCGTTACTACTCCAAATGATTTCACATCTCAGCTAGTTATAAGAGGTTCCGGTCCTGATCAGAATCTGATAGTAATGGATGATGTGGAAATATTTAATCCATACAGACTCTATGGACTTGTGAGCATGTTCAATCCTGAAACTCTCAGCGATATCACTTTAATAACAGGGGGCTTTCCGGCGAAGTACGGTGACAGACTTTCAGCCGTTCTTGATGTACTTAATAAGGAGGGTGATACAAAAAATTCTCTTAAAGGAATAATTAACACAAGCATTACAAATGCTAATGTGATTATTAACGGAAAAAATCCTCTTAAACTTCCGGGCTCCTGGCTTATCTCCAGCAGAAGGACATACTATGATTTAATCATCGGACCATTTGCAAAAAAGGCGGGGCTGATAACGGAAGATTCCTCATTTCCATCATTCAGGGATCTGCAGTTTAAATTTGCTTTGGGACCTTTTAAAAAAAATAAATTTATCGTGAACGGAGTATTCTCAAAAGACGGAGTGGATATTATACCGGGTCCGGATAACAAACAGGCGGACAGCGTAGCAGTTACTGATGTTACCAAAAATGATATGCTTGCTTTAGCGTGGCATTATGCGCCTAATCAGAAATTTATTTCCAGAACGACACTTTCATGGTACAGAAACAGCGGTGATAATGACTTTAGCAGCGAACTACTAGATCCTTTGATAGACAATGAAAATTATTCTCCGGAACAAAGAGACAGTCTCAGACAGATCGGGGCTTTACTCGGGCTTGAATTTGATTCAAAATATGTTTTCAGAAAATATTCTGTTGGCAATAAATCTGTTTTGATCAACAAAAAATCCGAACAGGAGTTTGGGGGAGGTGTTGATATAGTCAGAACTGATCTTTCATATAATCTTAAAGTAGATGATAAGTTAAGGGCGTTTTTTAATAATTTTCCTGCGGCTTCTGCATTTCAGGATAATTTTCAGCTTCAAGGTGAAGATAATGTAAGAGCATATTTGTACGGTCAGAGTATGTTTAAGATAAGTAAGAAATTATTTATACAGCCATCATTGAGATTTGATTATTTCCAGATTATAAAGACACCATATATAGCTCCAAGACTGAATATAGGTTATGCATTAAATCCTTTAACAACATTCAGGACTTCAGCAGGAGTTTATTTCCAGTCTCCCGGATTAGAAAAATTAGTTGACGGCAGGACTTTTTATGATCTTAAAGGCGCAGATGAAAAAGGATTAAAAGCTGAGAGCGCAATTCATTTCATTGCAGGCGTGGACAGATGGATAAACAATGAATGGCTCGCAAAAGCAGAAGGTTATTATAAAAAATTCGATAATCTACTTGAGCAGGAAAAATTAACCGGTTACAGATACAAATATTCTCTCGAAGATCCTTCAAATAATGATCCTGTATATGTCAAAGACTATGCTAACTGGATCAGATCGGGTGAAAAGCTTCCTTATGATTCTCTTACTACAAATCCAGTTAATTCCGGCTCCGGAAATGCTTACGGATTTGAAATCAGTCTTGAGAAAAAATATGTTAATTCAAATTCAAAATTGTATGGCTGGATAAATTATTCTCTTTCATTCTCTAACAGGGAAAAATACGGAATAAATAATCCGTACAGATTTGATCAAAGGCACATTGCAAACATTGTTCTGAATTACAGAGTTAATAACTGGCTGGAGCTTGGAACAAGATGGTCGTATGCTACTAATTTTCCTATCACTACTCCTGTCGGAATTACTCCCAGAATTGTCGGTGATTCGATAGCTGTAAATCCGCTGACACAGGAAGTGATTTTCAATCTTGACTACGGCGATCAAACTAATGTTTATAAAGATAAAAAGCCGGCATATCACAGACTTGACTTCAGAGCTACCGCTTATGCTGATTTCTGGTCATCGAACTGGGCTTTCTATCTTGATGTAATTAATGTGTATAACAGAAAAAATGTTCTTGGCTATGATTATTATCTTGATGAAGATTTAAATGTGAAAAGAAAAGTTATCGGTATGTTCCCTGTACTTCCGACTATAGGCATCAATGTTAAGTTTTAAATTAATTCTGTTTAAATGTTTAAAATTCAGTGATCTGAAAAAAATTATCCCGCCTTAAATTATCCTATACCTTAATTGTCATATTTTTTAATTTGTCTCCGGTAATTTTACCGAAGAAAATTATAACTTATTCATGACATTTCATTTCATAAAAATTCATATACTTTTTTTAATATTCTCAGCTTTCAGTAATTCATATTGTCAAACTGCGGATTCTGTCAAATCAGCATGGTCTGCTACAGTGAGCATGAACGGATTATATCAGAGCGGAAATACTAACAAGATATATATTTCCGGTAAATCTGAGATCAAAAATTCCGGCAATGTTATCGAAACAATTTTAGCTTCATATCTCGGATACGGCGAATCTAATTTTAAAAAGGACAATAATGATTTTTATACATCATTAACAGCTGATCTTTTTTATAAAAACAGATGGTCACCGTTTCTGCTTCAGTATGTTGAATATAATTATTCAAGCGGAATAGACTTCAGAAGTCAGTCAGGAGCAGGTCTTAAATATATTTTAATACAATCAGATGATCATAAAACATCAATATCCGCGGCATGTATTTATGATTATACAAACTTAACTTCAATTCCGGGTAATTCTAAAATTGAAACCCCAAGACTATCAGTCAGATTTAAGACCAGGCAAATGTTATTAAGCGGCAAACTGATATTTTCATTTGTATCGTTTTATCAGCCATCACTTGAAAAAATTGAAAACGCAATATTCAGATGCGAAGCAAGTCTGGAAGTTCCGATCACTAAATCTATTTTTGTAAATGCTGTTTACAAATATACTGATGATGATATAGTTTCAGCCGGAAGAAAAAGATCGGATACAAAATTAACTTTCGGAGCGGGATACAGTTTTTAGTTTAAAAGACAAAACAATGCATCTGAAGAATTCTGATTTTACATTACATTTCCTTTCTGATAAATGTCCTTCATTATCAATAATCCCTTCAAATGAATATTAAAGTACCTGAATATGCAATTTCATTAGTAAACTGAAATATGTAATTTGACAAATCTTAGATCATGACAAATAGCAAATTCATTAAAATATTCTTTTTCTGTCTGTTCATTCCGGGAATATGTTACGCAGATTCTCCTCTAACATCAACACCTATAAGCAATGCTTATGAGGATCTGGAAATAGTAAAGAAGGCAAAAGCATCCGGGGAAATGAACTCTGAATTCGCATTATTCCTCCACAATGAATCGAACCCAATAGATAAAAAAGCAGCACTCATCAATGCGCTCGGATGGGATTTTAACGGTAAAAAAAATGCCATGCTATATTGCAACATCATTTTCGGAAAGCAGATCAACGAAAAAGATATCGCTTCAGTCAGCGCTGAGGATAATTTTGTCATAGGATATCTCAAAGCCCTTGATGATTACTTCTATCCTTATAAAGCAGTACCTTATCTTAAAGCAGCGCAGAAAAAAATGGATGACAGCTATACTGTTTTTATTATTCTGGCACTTGTAAGAGCGCAGAATGCTGACTTCTGCTCATCGTGGAAATATGTTAATAAGGTTTTCAGGAACAAAGACCTTGAAAAAGATTTGAGAAAGGAAGCTGTTAAAATAATTTATGATTACATGGTGCTGTATAAAAATGATTGCAACTAAACATTTTAAAAATCAATCTGAATCACATAAAAATAATTTTAAAGAATTAAATAAAATAAATGAAAGAAGTATTCATAGTAGATGCAATTAGGACACCAGTAGGGAAATTCTGTGGTTCGCTGAAGGAAATCAGACCTGATGATATGGCGGCAACACTTATCAAAGAGATTTTAAAAAGAAATTTTGATCAGAATAATATTCCCAAAGAAGAAATTGAAGACGTTATTCTTGGCAATGCTAACGGCGCAGGTGAAGAGAACAGAAATGTAGCAAGAATGAGCGCTTTGCTCGGCGGATTGCCTGTAACAGCGGGCGGCGTAACTGTTAATCGTCTCTGCGGATCCGGTATGCAGGCATTCATTGACGGAGTCAGAGGTATCAGAAACGGAGAAGGTGAATGTTATCTTGGCGGAGGAGTAGAGTCAATGACAAGAGCTCCGTTCGTCATTGCCAAAAATTCCGAACCATTCGGTAGAAAAGCTGAAATGTTTGACACTACTATCGGATGGAGATTTACAAATCCAAAACTTGCCAAACTCTATCATCCTTTTTCAATGGGTGAGACAGCGGAGAATGTAGCAGAGAAATATAAAATCAGCAGAGAGGATCAGGATGAGTTTGCCTTCAATTCACAAATGAAAGCCAAACTTGCAATCGAATCAGGAAAGTTTAAAGATGAGATAATACCTGTTGACATAAAAGTAAAGAAAGATATTGTGAAATTCGATAAGGATGAGTTCGCAAGATTTGATACTACAATGGAAGCGCTTGCAAAACTGAAGCCTGCTTTCAGGGAAGGCGGAACAGTAACAGCGGGTAATTCCAGCGGAATAAATGACGGTGCAAGTCTGCTTTTGATAGCTTCGGAAGATTTCGTAAAGAAGTATAATCTTAAACCGAGAGCCAGATTTGTTTCTTCAGCAGTTGCCGGAGTAGATCCTTCATGCATGGGAATCGGTCCGGTGCCTGCGACAAAGAAAGCTCTGGAAAGAGCAGGATTGAAAACGGATGATATAGACTTAATAGAACTTAACGAAGCATTTGCAGCTCAGAGCATAGCATGTATAAATGAACTCTCACTTGACAGAAGTAAAATAAATATAAACGGCGGAGCAATTGCCCTGGGGCATCCGCTAGGAAGCAGCGGTTCGAGGATTTTAACAACTCTGCTTAATGAACTTGAAAAGCAAAATAAAAAAACCGGACTTGCTACAATGTGCATTGGAGTAGGACAGGGAATAGCAACAATAATTGAAAGAGTATAAAAGAAATTTTTTCAGGAAATCATTAAATGGATCCGTTCATTTAAAGCTTTCAGGTCCAGACTAATACAGTAAATCTAAAATCAAAAATCTAAAATCAAAAATCTTAAAGATGTCTTTTCCTAATCAGCTATCTGTATTAAGAATTTTTCTGACACCTTTATTTTTGTATTTATTTCTTTCGGAAAATATAGTTTACAAAAAATTATCCCTGGTTGTGTTTTTTATCGCTGTTTCAACTGACTGGATTGACGGCTGGCATGCAAGAAAATACGGTCTCATATCTGCATTCGGTATCTTCATTGATCCGCTTGCTGACAAAATACTTACATCGGCTGCATTTGCAGGGTTTTACATTTTAGGAATAATGCCGCTGTGGATGGTAATAGTAATAGTCTCGAGGGATATAATAATTACGCTGCTTCGTTCTTACAAAGAATACAAAGGATATACAATGAAAACATCATTCGCAGCAAAGACTAAAACATTTATACAGATGGCATACATATTCTTATTAATTATATTTATATGCGCTTTGTCATTTCAGATAGATGATAGCTTAAGAACATTTATTACTGAATTCATTCATTCCGACATAAATTATTATCTGATGCTTTTAATTACACTTCTTACATTCTACACCGGCATAACATATTTTTTTGAATCAAATAATACAGAAGGAGTGTCCGGATGAGATTAATAAAAGAAAAAGTAATAACAGATGAGAATGCAAAAGTAGATATGTTCAGTAATTTATTTGCATCCTGTTTTTACATAGGATATTTCCCCAAGGCAAGCGGAACATTCGGAAGTTTATTCGGAGTGTTGTTTTTTCTGTTTGATGATTTTAAAAGACCTGAAATTCTGCTGCCCTCAATAATAATCTGCTTTATCGCCGGGATTTATACATCTAAAGTAATGATGAAAAGATTCGGCGATGATCCTTCAGTAGTTGTAATAGATGAAGTAGTAGGAATGTGGATAACAGTTATGGTCTATTTATTTTTCAGCAAAGGTGAATACGGTATTTATACTCTGATACTTTTATTCTTTTTCTTCAGATTTTTTGACATAGTTAAAATTCAGCCCGCGAAGTTTTACGATAATTCCAAAACCGCTTTCGGAGTGATGATGGATGATGTGATATCCGGAATATACGCCGGTTTATCAGCATTTGCATTGGTCTACATTGCATCAGTAATAATTACACATACATAAAGATGAGATCTAAAATTATTTCAATAGGAGATGAACTACTGATCGGTCAGATAGTGAATACAAATGCCGCTTATCTCGGAGAAAAATTATTTTCGATAGGAATTCCGGTTGAAAGAACGGTAGTGATAAGTGATGAAGAATCCGTTTTGCTGAGCGAGCTTGACGATTCTGTCAATAATTATGACGTCACGATAATTACCGGCGGGCTCGGACCCACTCACGATGACATTACCAAGCCGGTGATCGTAAAATATTTTAAAGATGAACTCATTACTGATGAAACTGTACTGGCACATGTTATGAAAATATTTTCTGACAGAAAAATTAAAATGCCTGAAGTAAATAAAGGTCAGGCGCTTGTTCCGAAAAACTCCGAAGTAATTCATAATGAAAGCGGCACTGCTCCGGGAATATGGATAGAGAATAACGGAAAGATAATAATTGCGTTACCCGGAGTTCCTTATGAAATGAAGTCTATGATAGAAGGGATTATTCTCCTCAAGCTTAAATTATTTTTTAAAAACAAATTTAAAAATGTTATAAAGCAAAAAACTTTGCTTACAACCGGACTTGGCGAATCCACTCTTAACGAAAGACTCGGAGATATAAAAGAGATCATCGAAGAGAGCAAGCTTGCATTTCTTCCATCAGCCGAGGGTGTACGTCTCAGAATAAATGTTACCGCAGAAAATGAAGAAGATGCAGATAAGAAAATTAATCTGATAGAATTCAGGATCAGAAAAAAAGCCGGGGAATTTGTATTCGGGACAAATGGAGAAAGAATGGAAGAAGTTACCGGAAATATTTTACGTGAAAGAAAAAAAACACTTTCGTTAGCAGAGTCATGTACAGGCGGCGAATTGTCTGCAAGGATAGTGAGCATTGCCGGCTGTTCGGATTATTATATGGGCGGTGTCTGCAGTTATTCCAACAGAGAAAAGTTAAAAATACTCGGAGTAAAAGCCGAAACAATTGAAAATTACGGAGCAGTAAGTGAAAAGACTGCTTTAGAAATGGCTGAAGGCGTCAGGGAATTAATGGGAACGGATTTTTCATTATCGACTACAGGAGTTGCCGGACCATCGGGAGGGAGCGAAGAAAAACCTGTAGGATTAGTATGGATCGGATTTTCATCAGCCGAAAAAACATTTGCAATGAAATTTAATTTCGGTGAAAGAAGAGACATTATAATCAGAAGAGCGGTAATGAGAGCACTGGAGATATTGAGAAGAGAGCTGCTTAGCATTGAACAAAATTATTATTAAGTTTTAAATCAGAAAAAATCAAAGTGAGCATTGTAAAAGAAATCTATGATGTAACAAAAGACCTTGCGGGAAACAAGATCGCATTGAACAAGATCAAGAAAGCATTGCTTACTGAATCCAAGCTGAATCATAAATTTCTTGAAGAACTTTCAGAAACGGAAAAGAGAATAAGCAAGGAAAGACTGATTCAGATAGTAACAAATCTGGAAGTAGCTGAACTTAAATCCGGAATTACCTGCGGACTTCCTTTAGAATTAATTTCCAGCAAGAAAGTAGATAAGGAAATGCTTTCTGATCTGGATTCACTCAGAGCATTAGACAATGATCTGGAAACAGTTATGGAAAAAGTTTATCTGAAGATCGCATATCTGAAAAAAGATTTTAACTCTGAAAATATAAATCTTTACATTAGAGTAAGAAATATTTACAGTTACAATCAGTTATTGCAGAGAATGCTAACGAAATAAAAATACAGAAAGGATTGGTTTTCTCAGGCGAAAACTGACTCATTAACCCGGGTTTCAAATATTTCAGGGAGATCATAAAATTAGAAATAACTGAGTATCATTATTTATCATTAATTTAAATTATAAAAATCATGAAAACAAATAAATTTAATTCAGAAGACGCAGAAGAAATCGGTGATAAACTTGGAATAAGCTGGGATAAATTTGATGTTGAACAATTTACAAAAGGATTAAATGTAGAGCTGGAGCATGGTTCACGTGATCCGGAAGTAAATGTCACTAATAATGATCCTGTGCTGACGGGCAAGATCGCGCTTGCACATCTGAAAGAATTTCCCGATTACTACACAAGACTTGAAAAAATGGAAAGAGATGCTAAAGAGTTCTGGGAAAAATAGTCAGCAAACTTTGCTGTTATGACATTGAAATTCTAATTTGAAAATATACTTTTGAAATTCTTAATGATAAATAAATTTTTTTAAAAAGATGAAAGACAGAGATGAACTATTAAAAGGGTTGACTGACAGTGAAGTTATTGCGAGCAGAAGCAAATACGGACAGAACATTCTCGAAAACAAAACAAGACGTAAGAGTTTAGAAATATTTATTGATATAATAAAAGAGCCGATGATGATATTGCTGATGGCGGCTTGCAGTATATATTTCATCCTGGGAGATGTTACAGAAGGAATAATAATGCTTGTTGCAATTTTTGCAGTGGCAGGAATTTCGATAATACAGGAAGTAAGAAGCGAGAATGCAATAAGCGAGCTTAAAAAACTTTCAGAGCCGCTGACAAATGTAATAAGGAACAATGTTGTTGTTTCAATTCCGTCTCATGAACTGGTAGTAAATGACATAATGATAATTGAAGAGGGACAGAAAATATCCGCTGACGGTGAGATAGTGCTTTCAAACGATCTGACTATAGATGAATCAATACTGACGGGAGAATCTTTTCCTGTGTCAAAAGATCAGGAAAACAATAAAACATTTTCGGGAACCAATGTAACAGCTGGCTGGGGATACGTGGAAATAAAAAGCACCGGTATGAATACGGAGATCGGGAAACTTGGAAAATCCCTTGAGCTTATAAAAAAGGAAAGAACTCCGTTGCAGCTTCAGATTGACAGATTTGTAAAGCTCATGGCTGTTGCAGGAGTTATAGCGTTTATGATTGTTTGGATATTAAATTATCTGGACTCGGGTGATGTGCTTCATAGCCTGATGCACGGACTTACTCTGGCGATGGCAATACTTCCGGAGGAAATCCCGGTTGCATTGTCCACATTCATGGCGCTCGGAGCGTATCATCTTATAAAAAACAATATCATTACAAAGCAGCCGCAGACAGTGGAAGTGCTTGGTTCTGCTACAGTCATTTGCGTTGACAAAACAGGAACAATAACGGAAAACAAAATGGAAGTTTCCGAAATATATGATTTCAAAGAAAAAAAAATCTGCGATAATTTTGATCACCGTTTTTTATCTGAAAGCAGCAAAGAGATAATTGATTACGGAATGTGGGCGTCAGAGCCGGTTCCTTTTGACCCGATGGAGAAAGCATTGCGTAAATTATTTGACAACTCCGGCAATCAGATACAGACTTCTGAATACGAAATTGTAAAGGAATATCCTTTATCCGGCAAACCTCCGATGATGACACATATACATTCCAATTCAAAAGAAACTATTATTGCATGCAAAGGCGCACCGGAGGGTATCCTGAGGATATCCGAACTAGACAAAATTCAGGTGGAGGAATTAAATGAATTAGTCAGGAGTATGGCTTCAAAAGGATTAAGAGTTCTGGGAGTAGCAAAAACTGAACACGCAACTTTGCCTTATCCTGAAGATCAGACAGACTTCGATTGGAAATTTATGGGACTTATAGGACTGAGTGATCCTCCGAAGAATAATATTTCCGAAGTTATAAAGAGTTTTCATGAATCAGGCATTGAAGTCAAAATGATAACGGGAGATTATCCGGTAACGGCAGTCAGTATAGCTGCAAAGGTTGGTATTAGAAATCCGGAAACATTTTTAACAGGTGAACAGATTATCGGAATGAGCCATGATGATCTTCTGAAAACAGTAAAAGAAGTTAATATATTTGCAAGAATGCTGCCGGAAGCAAAACTTCTTATAGTAAATGCGCTTAAAGAAAAAGGCGAAATAGTTGCAATGACGGGAGACGGAGTTAATGACGGTCCTGCATTAAAAGCATCTCACATCGGCATTGCGATGGGTGAAAGGGGAACTGCAATAGCAAAGCAGGCGGCATCATTAGTAATTGTAAATGATGATCTGTCAAACATGGTAACGGCAGTTTCATTCGGAAGAAAGATATATTCCAATTTAAAGAAAGCCATACAGTATATTATTTCCATTCATATTCCGCTCATATCCATAGTAACCCTGCCTTTGATACTCGGATTCAAGTATCAGAATATTTTTTCTCCGATACATGTAATATTTCTTGAACTCGTAATGGGTCCGACATGCTCGATTGTTTATGAAAATGAACCAATAGAGAAGGACATAATGAAACAAAAGCCGAGAAAACTTACGGCTAATTTTTTTAACCTTAAGGAACTGACTCTCAGCATAGTACAGGGATTAGTGATCACTGCAGGTCTTCTTTATATTCTGAATTACGCAATCGAATCATCATTGAATGAAAATATTTCAAGGACACTTGTGTTTACAACAATTGTCTGCAGTAATATTTTTTTAACACTAACCGGCAGGTCAAAAGTATATACTATATTTACAACTATACATTATAAAAATAAACTGCTGTATGTAGTTATACTGGTAACTTTTTTAATTCTTTTCTCTTCACTTACATTCAGTCCGTTAATGAATGTATTTCAATTTGAGCCGATTACGGTTATTCAGTTCATGTATTGTCTGACAGTAGCGTTTATATCGGTAATCTGGGTAGAAGTTTATAAATTCTTTTTTGGAAATAAATTTTATTAGAACTATTACAGCAGAGAATTTTCATTAACATCTGAATTCTACATTTAATCATATTCCGTATTTTTTATAATGAAAATTAATTGTTAGTTTTGTAAAAAACATAACATTATGGTTAAGATAATTCTATTATTTTTTATTTTGCATAGCGGAATTTCATATTCGCAGAATAGCTGGATACCTGCAGGACAGATAACAGGAATCGCCGATTATGTCTATACAATGACTTCAAATCATGCAGGAGATCTGTTCGCATCAGTCTGGGCAAACGGCATATACAGATCAGTTGACCACGGTGCAAGCTGGTCTTTCTCAGGACTTGGCGGTAAAAGAGTTTCCTGCCTCGCAGTTTCAGATAACGGAGATATTTACGGAATATCCATCACGCAAAACTTCAGTTACATTCACCGCTCCACTGATAACGGACTTACCTGGACTGATGTGTTTACAGGATCATTTCCATTGAACTATGCCGGAGGCGGAGCAATTGTTTTTCCTTCTGACGGATCTGTAACAGCGGCGATATCAATAACCGTCGGACCTTTGATAGGCAATGTTGCCATATTTGTTTTCAGGTCAACAAACGGAGGAGACAGCTTTTTTCAGACGCAGCGTATAGATGCAGGATTTGCCGGAGGAATGCTGATAATTCCTGACGGAAGGATATTCCTGGGAACATCTACTGCCGGAGTGCAGCAGTCTGGTAACAACGGAAACAGTTTCACGACTTTAAGCACTTTCCCATCCATATTCATTAAAACAATTCTGAAAGGGGAAGGTAACTTCATTTATGTCTCAGATGCTTTCGGACTTAACAGATCATCGGACAACGGGGCGACATGGATAAGCGCAGGGAGTCAGAATTCCACCAGTTATCTCAGAGCTGCTCAATCAAACAGTAATGGTGATCTCTTTATTTCAACTGATGACAGGAAGGTTTTCATTTCCACTAATAACGGCGATAACTGGACAATGATAATGGAAGGGCTGCCTTCAAACTCTTATGTATATTCTTTCGCATCAGCAGACGGGAAAATGTATGCGGGTACGAATATTTCTGGTGTCTATGTTTATGATGATCTTACAAATATAAAAGAAAATACAGCTGCGCCGTCTGAATATCATTTATATCAGAACTTTCCAAATCCTTTTAATCCTGTAACAGTTGTAAAATATGAGGTATCAGAAAACAGCAGTGTAAAGCTTATTATCTTTGATGTTGCTGGAAATGAAGTCACGACATTAGTTAATGAAAGGCAGAATCCGGGAAAATATTCATTCCAATGGAATGCATCCGGCTTTTCGTCAGGAGTATATTACTGTAAATTGGAAACAGGCAGCGGAAGCGAAGTAATAAAAATGATCCTGCTCAAGTAATATCATCAATTCAGTTTTTAAAATAAAACATACATTTGAAATGAAAATTTTAACTACAGTAATGTTGTATCTTATGCTTTTTTCAGCGCCTTATGCAAAAAGCCAATGGGTGAATCAGGTTTTGCCGATCTCATTTCCGGTTGCTTCCTGTTACTTCCCAAGTGCAAATACAGGTTATATCGTCGGTTACGGCAATCTTATATCTAAAACTTCAAACGGAGGCACTAACTGGATTGACATGTCACTTCCTACTACCGCTGAAAACATGAACAGTGTCTGGTTTTTAAATGAGAATACGGGATTTTTATGTTCGACCAGGGATACACTGCTGTATACGACAAACGGCGGAATAAACTGGACAAATCATTTTTATACGGTATATCAGTCAGACAGAATATTTTTTATAAACGGTCAGACAGGCTGGTTCACATCTAACGGATTATACAAAACCACAAACGCAGGGATTAACTGGTTTCAGATCTCAAATCAGCGCGCACAAAGTTTTATTTTTATAAATGAAAGCACAGGATGGAAAATTAATTATACCGGTTCCGGGAACAATGAACTGCTTAAGACTACAGACGGGGGAGTTTCGTGGAACGTAATATTCACAACTGGAAATTTCAGGAATCTTTACAGCATAGATTTTATAAATGAAAACACCGGATGGGTATGCGGATACAGAGGATACATTGCAAAGACGGAGAACGGAGGTGTGAACTGGACAGTTCAGAGTGATGTGGAAACAGACGCTTTGTACATAATAGATTTTGTGAACCCGAATACAGGTTGGGCAGCCGGCGATAACAGTCTTGTAGTCAGGACAACAAACGGCGGATCGGACTGGACCAACAGTTCTCTTTCTGCCAGCAGATTTCAGGACATAAAATTCATAAATGAAAATACCGGATGGATGATCGGATCCTTCGGGAAAGTGTATAAAACTACAAACAACGGCGGACTCACATCTGTGTCGCCGGATGAAACTCAGGTAAAGAATTATTCACTGTTACAGAATTATCCGAATCCATTTAATCCTGTCACAAATCTGGAATTTGTAATCCCGGATCAGGAATTTGTTTCTTTAAAAGTTTATGATATTCTCGGCAATGAGATATCAGTTTTAGTAAATGAAATGAAACGAGCCGGTTCATACACGACCGAATGGAATGCATCAGAATATCCATCAGGAATTTATTTTTATATTTTGTCCGTTAAGGGGAAGTTCGTTGAAACAAAGTCTATGATGCTGCTGAAATAAATAATGGTAATTTTCAGAATATTTTAACACAGAGAATCAAAGACACAGAGAGCATAATCATTTGTAATTTCTTTTTGTGTCTTTTTTAATTTTTTATAACAAATATAATCCTTTCAATAAATCCCCTTATATATTTTCCTTAAAATAGATAAATTATCATTATCTAAAATCAACAAAATCATTACAAACGAAATATGAAAAAATACATAAAGGTGCTTTTTATTTGGAAAATTGAAGAAGACCTGAAAAAGCATCTCATTAATTCACTGAAGAAAATAAAAGAAGTCAAACTTGTTTTTCCGCGGAGTTTTACTGAAAAAAATATTCTTAGAGAAAGCATGGATGCTGATGTAATAATCGGATGGAGACCTTCCAGGGATTTACTTTTTAATTCTCCTAAGCTGAAACTTTATATCAATCCCGGTACAGGCATAAAACATCATATAAAAAAATTTTCAGGAATTAAAAAAGCAGTCACAAAAATTCTGCTTATTAACCGACACGGACATGCATATTCAACTGCCCAGCATGCTGTTGCTATGCTTCTTGCCTTAATGAACAGAATAATTCCGCATCACAACTGGATGCAAAACGGAATCTGGAGAACAAGTGACAACAAAGATATTTTCAGCGCATCTGTCCAATTAAGAAACAGGAGAATCGGACTTCTCGGATACGGAGCTATAAACAAGTATGTGCATAGTTTCTTATCAGGATTTGAAAATGAATTCTTTGTAATGAAAAGGGACTGGAAAGAGCAAAAGGAAATTTACCCGACTGAAATTACGAAGTACAAAGAAACCGAACTTCATAAATTTTTAAAAGCAATTGATATTCTGATCATTGCAGTTCCTCACACATCAAAAACAGAAGGACTAATCGGCGCAAAGGAATTAAAATTGCTCGGGAAAAATTCACTTATTGTAAATATTGCAAGAGGCACAATTATAAATGAAAAAGACTTATATGATGCGCTGAAGAATAAAATGATTTCCGGAGCAGCACTTGATGTATGGTATAATTACAACCCTGAAAAAGATAAATACGGAAAAGAATATCCTTACAGTTATCCTTTTCATAAACTGAAAAATATTGTTCTATCGCCTCACAGAGCGGCTTCACCTTTTGATGATCTTTCAAGGTGGGATGAAGTGATCGAGAATTTAACAAGACTTGCAAAAGGCAGGAAAGATTTTCTGAATGTGGTGAATATAGATGAAGAGTATTAAGTGATTTACGATCTTTGATTTTGGATATTAGATTTATGGAAATAGAATTTAATTTGATTTCAGGTGTTCATTTGATTTGATAAAAATATCATTTTCAAAAATTCAAACATGCCTGAAAAGTATTAAGTTATTTAAAAGTAAGTTTAGTTATTGACCTCCCCCTGCCCCCTCCTTGGCAAGGAGGGGGTTTGTAGGTGGTCTTGAATTGAAAACTGATATTTCCGTAACTTCAGTCAGTAATTATTAATTGGTCTGCTTAACCATTGTGAGAAGATCACTGTCTATAATATTTTGCCTTTCACCGATCTGCTGTCTCCACATGGCGTAGTAAAGACCCATCATATCAAGAAGATCCTTATGTTTTCCTGATTCAATGATACTTCCTTTCTCAAGGACATAAATCGTATCGGCATGCATAATAGTGGAAAGTCTGTGAGCAATCATAATGGTAATATGTTTATTGCCTTTTGATATTTGCCTGATCGTCTGATTAATGCCTTCTTCAGTCAGAGAATCAAGAGCGGATGTTGCTTCATCAAATATGAGGAGATTAGGTTTACGCAGAAGCGCTCTGGCAATAGAAAGTCTTTGCTTTTCACCGCCTGAAACTTTCACGCCGCCTTCGCCTATGACTGTATCAAGACCTTTATCCGCTCTTTCAAGCAGAGTCTGGCATGCAGCTTTATTCAGAACTTCATAACATTCCTCATCAGTAGCTTTTGGATTGACGAACAATAGATTTTCCCTGATGGTACCGGAAAACAACTGAGTATCCTGTGAAACAAATCCGATCTGCTCTCTGAGACTGTCTAGTTCAATATTCGAATAAGAAATTCCGTTATAAAGAATATCTCCGTCTTCCGGTCTGTAAAGACCGAGCAAAAGTTTTACAAGTGTAGTTTTGCCGGAGCCGGACGGTCCGACAAAAGCAATTGTATTTCCTTTTAAAGTCTCAAACGAAATTTCAGTCAGGGCATTTGTAGTAGAAGATTTGTGTCTGAATGTTACATTATCAAAAATTAGTTTATCAATTGAATTAATGCTTACCGGGTTTAACGGTTTCGGATCAGTAGGAGTATTCATTATCTGGCTGAATTTGCCAAGCGACACTTCAGCTTCACGGTAAATATTAATTATATTTCCGAGTTCCTGCAGCGGACCGAATATATAAAAAGAATAAATAAAAAGAGTAAAGAACTGTCCCGTGGTAATCTGCTGTGTAAAAATCAGATACATCATAAGAAGAAGAATACCTGTTCTCAGAAGATTAACAATAGTGCCCTGAATAAAACTCAGACTTCGTATATATTTTACTTTTTGAAGTTCAAGTTTAAGAATTTTTTCAGTAGTATTATTCAGTCTCTCTGTTTCCTGCTGTGAAAGTCCGAGACTTTTTACCAGTTCGATGTTTCTGAGAGATTCAGTAGTAGATCCGGCAAGACCTGTAGTTTCCGCTACGATAGTTTTCTGAACAGTCTTAATCTTTTTTCCGAGAGTAGAGCTTAGCCAACCAATAATAGGAATTGCGCAAAGATAAATCGGAGCAATAATCCAGTGAACAGAGAAGGCGTAAATACCGACAAAAATAATTCCTACAATAGAAGTAAAAAGAACATTAACGCCTGCAGATATTAATTTTTCCGAATCAGCTCTTACTTTCTGAAGGATACCGAGAGTCTGACCGCTTCTCTGATCTTCAAAAACGGAATAAGGAAGTTCGAGCGAATGACTGATGCCGTCGGAATACAATTTCGCTCCAAGTCTTTGAGTAATAACATTGATAAAATAATCCTGAAAGTTCTTGGCAATTCTTGAGATAAGCGCTGCACCGACAGCAAGCATGAGAAGAAATCCAACTCCTTTGAAGAACTCTCCGGTAGAATACTCTTTATACTTAGTCGCATAATCATCTATTACATGTCTGAAAATAGCAGGATCAAGAAGAGAAAAAACCTGATTAATGGCAGCAAGCAGCAAAGCTAAGAATACAAGATGCTTGTAATTTTTTAAATAAGAATATAAAATTTTCATAAGTCGGATAATTTAAGTCAGATGATTAAGTAATTCAATCTAATTACACTGATAGGATTTTATTTTATAAAATTAAGTTTAACGCCTTAATATAGAAACAGAATCAGTCACTAATTTCACTAATTGACATAAATTTGAAATAGATTTTATAAATTTCATAAACTAAAAGCAGCATGACATTTCTAAAGAGTTCAAAGATCAGACATATCAAATGAGTTTTCACAAATTCCTTTTCATATTTTCAAAATAAGTTGCAACTTATTAACAATAATTCTATTTTGTAACCACCCATCAAATTCAATTTTAAATTAAACAAAGGAAAATGACAAAGACCATTTTTACTGCGGCAATTTTTTGCCTTCTCATTTCTTTATTTACATCAGGCAATACTTTCGGACAGGGATTTAACAGCGTAACAACTCCGGACGGAGTAAATTTAATTGCTGTAGGAAATAACGGAAAAGTTTACCGTTCTGCAAACAGCGGATTAACATGGGTAACGACTACCTATGGTTCAGCGAATTTAAATTCGGTATCATCATACAATAACGATGTCTGGATCGCATCCGCCAACGGTAATGTTTACAAGGCACTAAAAACTTTTTCAGCATACACATCATATAATACAGGAAGCGCAAACAACCTTTATGGAGTATATTTTATTAATTCAAATACCGGATTTGCCTGCGGAGATGCAGGGTCAGTATATAAATCAGTAAACGGCGGATTAAACTGGACTTTAAGTAATTCAGGAATTCCTTCAGTAAAATTGAATTCTGTAAATTTTTCAAGTTCATCTGTCGGAAGAGTTGTGGGAAACAACGGTTCAATTTATTATACAAACAACGGCGGATCAAGCTGGAGCGCAGAGACTTCTGGTACAACTTACAATCTTCTTAAAATAAAAAACTTCAATGACAGTTCAGTTGCAGTAGGGGAATACGGAACATTGCTTTTAAACAAAGGAAGCGGATGGACAAGTGTTGCTTCTAGAGTAAGGACTGATATAAGAGGAGTTACAGGAACATCAATGACTGATGTGCATATTTGCGGCGGCGGAGGATTTATCAGGAACAATAAATCGGATAATGCAAAGTTCGCAAATTTTGAACAGAATCCCATGATGGCAAATCTTACAGATATTTTTTATTATGATGGTAACAAAGGATGGGCGGTCAGCAGTTTGAATTCAGTAATAATTTATACTTCCAACGGCGGGACAAGCTGGAGTATGCCTGCAGGTTCAACAGTCACAAGAACATGGGTTTCAAAATTATCAGCAGGCAGCGGGATCGGAAATAATCTGTGTGAACATCCTTTTGACAGGAATACTTTATATGTAGCTTACGGAAGCACAGTTTATATAAGCAGAAACAGAGGTGATAACTGGACAACAATAGCAACTATAGCAGGCGGCGGATCTGCTCACTCATTTTATGTCAGCCCTCTTGATACTAATATCTGGATGACGGCAATTACCGGATCTCCGGATAAAGTAAAAAGATCTACTGATTACGGAGTTACATGGAATGATATAGTATCATTAAATTTCAGTAATTACGGACAGCCACTTGAAATGGATCAGAATAATCCGAATAATTATTATTTTGCACCGGACGGAGGAGGATTTTACAGATCAACAAATAACGGAGCGAATTTTACTGAGATAAGCGGAAATTATCCTTTCAGAAGTCCGTGTGATATAGTTGTAATGTGGGACAGTTCAAATGTAATCTTTGTAGGTGACGGTGTAACAGGAAGCGGTCAGGCAAAAATATTTAAATCCGTTAATAACGGAGTGAACTGGACAGATATGTATACTGTAGTATCAAGCGAAACACCTTCGCTCTGTAATTCTGTTTTTGACAAAAGTGTAGCTTATTCAACTGAATGGGGCGGAAGCGGATTTTATAAGACCACTAACTACGGAGACAACTGGTCTCTTACCGGAACAACCGGTTCATCAGGCTGGGGTTCGGATATGTGTCATGAAGATCCTTCTTTAGTTTTAAAAGGAACATACGGTTCTCCGACTTATCTCACTACGAATTCCGGACAATCATTTACTGCAACATCATTAGGAGGTGGTGCAGGAGCTGGTATTATTGTTCCTGACAGAAGTTATTTGATAGCAATGCAGACAGGAGGTTTATTCAAAATGACAATGACATATACAGACTCTGCGGTTACAATGTCAGTTGATGTACAGGCAGTATCAATCGGAAATTCCGGAGTACAGTATTTCCCGACTGCAACAATAATTCCGACGGGAACAGTTAAAAACAATAACGGAGTTGCAGGCGCAACATTTACCGTGACAAGAAAAATAACTCCGGGAAGTTATTCGAGCACGAAGACAATTACTAATCTCGGAGCAAACGCTTCTGCAAATGTTAATTTTGATTCCTGGACTTTTAACTCCGGAACAAATTATACCATTAAGGACTCAGTTTATATCTCAGGAGATGAGGTTCCGGGAAATGATGTTATCACTGCTTCTTTCACTCCTTATGTGGGACAGAACATTACAAGACTTGCTGAAGGATTTTCCGGAACATTTCCGCCGGCAAACTGGTCATTTGATTTTACAGGCACTAATTACTGGCAGTATGCATCTTCTGTAAGCAGTTACGGAAACGGAACAGGAAGTTCCTTTTTTAATTTCTGGACTGCTGCAAACGGAGTTATTCAGTCTCTTTTAACACCTACATTTACGGCATCAGTCTCGGGAGATTCTTTAGCTTATGATTATGCTTATGGTGCATATACAAGCGGAACTGATTCGATCATTATTGAGACTTCCTCTAACGGAGGTACTACTTACAGTACATTAATAGGTCTTTACGGCAATTCAACTTCTCCTATCGGCGGATATAATTCAATGAGTACAGTTGCTGCAAGTGGTTCAAGATTTACCCCTGCATCCAATCAGTGGCTTACAAAAAAATGGGCTCTGCCTGTTGGTACAACAAAAATTAAATTCAGATCAAACAGCGGATTCGGGAATGATTTCTTTCTTGACAGTGTAAGAATTCTCGGCGGCTCTGCATTTACACAGGTTAATATAAAAGTTGCTCCGGAAGGTTTTTATAACGGTACAACATTAAATATGAAAGACACTGTTAATGTTTATTTAAGAAATGCAGTTTCACCTTTCGCAAAAGTGGATTCGTCGAAGGTGATTCTTGACAATTTAACACTTACTGCTCCTGCTGTCTTTATGAACGCAGCAAGCGGTACATATTATTTTCAGATAGAGCACAGGAATTCAATTGAAACATGGAGTAAAGCAGGCGGAGAATCATTTACCAGAGGAGTATTTATGAGTTATGATTTTACAACTGCGCAAAGCCAGACTTACGGAAGCAATGCAGTACTGAATTACTCTAAATATCTTATGTTCAGCGGTGATGTTAACAAAGACGGAGTCATTGATGCATCTGATATGAGTGATGTTGACAATGACGTTACAAATTCAGTTTTCGGTTATAACGGAACTGATTTAAACGGGGATGATGCAACTGACGCCTCTGATCTTTCGATAGTTGATAATAATGTATTAAATTCAGTTACAAAGGTTACACCGGGTACATCTCCGTCAGATATTATGAACTTAAAATCCGGAATGAAAATCAGAAACAATGAATACAAAAAGAAATTCTCCGGGAAATAAATATTTTATAAAAAATTCTAAAGATATAAAAAGACAGCTGTAACAGGCTGTCTTTTTTATATGAAAATGTTATTGCAAATAAAAATCAAGAAAAGTATTTTAATGTATACAAAATATTACTAACCAAATCTTAATCTTAATGAGAAAATTCTATTCTGCTTTCCGATTAATTTTCCTGTGTATTATTATCATAAATTCAGGAAAAATATTCGGACAGGGATTCAACAGTATTACAACACCTGACGGATCAAATCTTGTTGCTGTCGGAAATTCAGGAAAACTTTACAGATCGGCATCTGCAGGCGTATCATGGGTAAGTTATACAAACGGTGCGTTGAATATGAACTGTGTAACTTCGCTGGACAACGATGTGTGGATAGCGTCGGATAACGGAACAGTTTACCGGACTCTTAAAACTGTATCAACCATAAACTCTTACACAGTCGGCTCTTCAGTAAATCTTTATTCCGTGCATTTCATAAATGCCAATACCGGTTTTGTCTGCGGCGATGCAGGAAATGTTTATAAGACTGTTAATGGCGGCGTTAACTGGGCAACCTCCAACACAGGAATATCTTCTGTTAAATTGAATTCAATAAATTTTAAAGATGCGAATAACGGAACGGTTGTAGGAAATAACGGATCTGTTTATGTGACATCAGACGGAGGCGCAAGCTGGATTGCTCAGACATCCGGCACTTCATACAATCTTCTGAAAGTAAAGTATTTCAATGACAGTCTTGTAGCAGCCGGAGAATACGGAACATTGATTAATAATACTTCCGGATTGTGGACCGGGATTCCATCAAGAATTAATACTGACATCAAAGGTATTACCGGTATGAATATGAATGATGTTCATATTTGCGGCGGAGGAGGATTTATAAGAAATAACAGAAGCGGGAGTTCCGCTTTTCTTAAGTTTGAAGTAAATCCAATGATGGCAAATCTGACTGATGTTTTTTATTATGATAATAATAAAGGATGGGCTGTAAGCAGTCTGAATTCTGTAATAATATACACAACAAACGGCGGCACAAACTGGACGATGCCTGCAGGGTCAACAGTCTCTATGAACTGGGTTTCAAAAGCCGGTGCAACAGGCACTTCACTCGGAGATAATTTGTGTGTTCATCCGAATGACAGAAATACGATTTTTACGGCATTTACAAATCAGATATATGTCAGCAGAAACAGAGGAGAGAGCTGGACGGCTGTAGGAACAACTATGCCATCATCAAGCACACCCCATTCTTTTTTTGTAAGTCCTGTTGATACTAATATCTGGCTATGCACTGTCGAAGCAGCAACTGATAAAATAATGAGGACGACAAATTACGGAGCTACATGGAATGCTGTATTGACGATGAATTTCAGCAATTATGGCGAACCTTTGCAGATAGATCAGAATAATCCGAGCGTATTTTATTTCGGACCGGATAACGGAGGATTTTACAAATCCACAGACAACGGCGCAACATTTTCTGAGATCAGCGGCAATTATCCTTTCAGAAGTCCGTGTGATATAATGGTAACTTATGATAACAGCAATATGATATTTCTTGCAGACGGGATAACAAGCTCCGGAGTAGCGGATCTTTTTAAATCCGTAAACGGAGGAGTGAACTGGACAAAAGTTTTTTCGAATCCATCCAGCTCTGAAATTCCGACAATGAGTAATACTGTATTTGACAATACGATTGCATATGCGACAAACTGGCCGGGAAGTGATATTTACAAGACCACAAACTCAGGTGACAACTGGTTCCTGAATAATACAAATAGTTTTTCCGGCTGGGGATCAGACATCTGCAAAGAAGATCCTAATGTAATAATGTCAGGAAGCTGGAGCGGCGGAAGTACCAGTCTTTCAACAAACGGGGGAGTTAACTGGATAAGCACCAGCGGACTTTCAGGAAGCGGCGGTGTAATGGAAATTATTGAAAGAGGTTACATTGTAGCACAGGCGGGAAGCAATGTTTATAAACTAAACATTACGTATACTGATGCACCTGTTCTGGCAAGTATTGATGTACAGTCTGTTTCTCTGGGTAATACCGGCATTCAGTATTTTCCCGGCTCGACTATTATTCCTTCCGGAACAGTTAAGAATAACAATGCTGCGGAATCAGCAACTTTCACAGTTACAAGAAAGATCAGTCCCGGAAATTATGTTAGTACTAAATCTGTAAGTGCTTTAGGTCCAGCATTATCTGCAAATGTTAATTTTGATCAGTGGACGTTTATTTCCGGAACGGCATATACGATTAAAGATTCAGTATATATCGCAGGAGATGCAGTTACCTCAAATGATGTTTTAAGCGGAAGTATAACTCCTTACACAGGTCAGGCGGTAAATAATCTGGATGAAAATTTTTCAGGAGTCTATCCTCCTTTAAACTGGAGTTTTATATTCTCCGGTACAAATTACTGGAAATATAATGCAGTAAGCAGTTATGGAACAGGAACAGGTTCTGATCAGTATGACTTCTGGAATTCTCCGGCCACTACAATTCAATCAATGCTGACTCCAACTTTCACAGCAGCCGTATCAGGAGACAGTCTTGTTTATGATTATGCTTATGCTCCTTTTACAAGCGGAACGGATTCATTAATTCTGGAAACTTCAACGGACGGCGGGACGAGTTATACTACATTTATAAAACTTCAGGGAAGAGCTTCAGATGTAATTGGAGCAACAAATTCGCTAAAGACTGCGGCTACATCATCTTCAATTTTCACACCTACATCTTCACAATGGCTTACCAGAAAATGGGGACTTCCGGCAGGTACGAATAAAATAAAATTCAGGGCAAGAAGCGCCAGTGGAAATAATCTTTATCTCGATAATATAAAAATAAAATCTTCAAATCTTTTTACACAGTTTAACATCAAGCTTGTGCCGGAAGGTTTATATAACGGCTCAAACAAAGTAAGAAAAGATACTGTAAAAATTTATCTCAGAAATATAAGTTCTCCTTTTGCAGTAGTAGATTCTTCAACAACATTTATTGATGATGCTAATCTTGTCTCGGCATGTGTTTTTAAATTTGCTGCTTCGGGTACATATTATCTGCAGGTAATTCACAGAAATTCTCTTGAAGTATGGAGCAAGACGGGCGGAGAATCCATGACAAAGGGCATCACGGGAAATTATGATTTCACTTCTTTGCAGAGTCAGACTTACGGAAATAATTCTGTACTTGTGGGTTTGAAATACTGTATTCCGAGCGGAGATGTGAATCAGGATGGAATCATTGATGCATCTGATGTGAGTGAAGTTGATAACAATGCATCTATTTCTCTTTCAGGATATGTGCAGTCCGACCTTAACGGCGATGATTTTGTAGACGCTGCTGATTTGTCAATTGTGGATAATAATTCTTATCTCAGTCTGAGTCTGATAAGACCGTAAAAATTTTTTTACAAAAAGTAAAACCGGTGATGAAAGTTACCGGTTTTTTTTTATTACAAAAAAATGATTGTTAAATATAAAACTTAATTATAAAAATAAAGATTTATCTGACAGAGACATAATCAAATGAATTTTAATTATTTAATTTTGTATTTTGAAAAGTTAATTTTACAAAATCAGCAGATTTTAAAAATAAAATGAGAATTCAAAAACCGCTAAATATCAAAAAGCAAAAGCTAATTCTTTTGCTGATAGTATTCTTTAACTTTTTTAATATTTCAATAAAATCACAGACAGCGGAAGAAAATACATTAGCAGGAATTGATCTTATATATCATCTTAAATTTGATTCTGCAGAGAGTAAGTTCAGGGAAATAATTAATTCAGACAGGAGAAATCCGGCAGGTTATTTTTTTCTTGCAATGATAGACTGGTGGAAAATCAATCTGAATAAGGAAAATGAATCACTTGATCAAATATTTTTCGGGAAAGTAGATAAAGTAATTGAAGTTGCAGATGAAATGCTTGACAAAAATGAGAATGATGACAATGCAATGTTTTATAAAGGCGGAGCTCTCGGATACAGAGGTCTTGTTAAGGGATTGAGGGAAAGCTGGCTTAAAGCAGCGGAGGATGGCAGAGAAGCTATTAATCTGCTTCAGAGAGCAAATGAAATCAACATGAACAACAAGGATGTATTATTCGGAGTAGGCCTGTATAATTATTTTGCAGAATACATTCCGGAAACTTATCCTGTTGTCAAGCCGCTAATGCTTATCTTTCCGAAAGGAGACAAAGTAAAAGGACTTTCACAAATAAAGGAAACACTTAACGGTTCGAAATATGCAAAGACCGAAGCAAAGTATGTTCTGGCATATCTGAATGTAATTTATGAAAAGAACTATATTGAAGCTGAGACTTATTCCAAATCGCTTACGGAAGAATTTCCTGAAAATCCTGTTTTCCAAAAATATCTTGGAAACAGTTATGTCGGTCAGGGAAAATGGACTGAGGCATTATCAGTGTGGAAATCTATTATAGAAAAAACCGACAGCAGTAAACCCGGTTACAGCAGCGTATTCCTGAAAAGAGAGTCAAACTATTACACAGCTTTGTGTTTTCTTAAACTGAACAGAATAATTGAAGCTGAGCCATACGTTGAGAAAGCACTTGAGATTACTCAAAAAATAGACACAGAAAATGATGATGCATATACATCTTACATTTACCTGATAAGCGGGATGTTAAATGATGTGAAAGGAAACAAATCGACTGCAGTTAATTTTTATGATAAAGTACTTTCAATGAAAAATTATCAGAACTCTCATCAGGAAGCTGAAAGATTTAAGAAGGATGGTTATAAACAATTCTGAATTATGTAATAGGGATTTTAAAATTAAACATCTATCAAACTGCAACTTGTATGCATCTCAGTAAATCCTTTGTGAAAGAGTGATTCAGTAAAATGTACCTATTAAATAAAAAATAATTGTATTAATTTCATCAACTATAAATTAACATTTCATAAACTTACTTATATAAAAATGTACGGTGGCGGATATATTTTTGAAGATCCAAAGAACACAGAATCAGCAACAGAAGATTCCGTTAAACTCAGAAATTTTGAAGAAAGAATTGCAGCAGGGGAGAAGATAGAGCCCTCTGACTGGATGCCTGCTGAATACAGAAAACAGTTAATCAGAATGATCGAACAGCACGCTCATTCAGAAATTATTGGAGCATTGCCGGAAGGAACCTGGATAACACGGGCTCCCGGTTTCAGAAGAAAACTAGCGCTGATGGCTAAAGTACAGGATGAAGTGGGACATGCTCAGCTTTTATACAGCGCTGCGGAGACATTGGGCAAGCCAAGAGAAAATATGATCAATGATCTGATAACCGGTAAATCAAAGTACTCAAATGTTTTTAATTATCCTGCTGTTACCTGGGCTGACACTGCTGTAATTGCCTGGTTAATAGATGCCGGAGCGATAATAAATCAGGTTGCAAATTCCAAAGGTTCATACGGTCCATATTGCAGGGCTTTGGAAAGAATATGTGTGGAAGAATCATTTCATTTAAAATACGGACATGATAATGTTGTATTCCTTGCAACCGGTACACCTAAGCAGAGACAAATGGTACAGGAAGCATTGAACAGATGGTGGCCTCCGATAATGCATTTCTTCGGACCTTCGGATAGAATATCAGTTCATACAGAGACACTGATGAGATGGAAAGTCAAGATGGCATCCAATGACGATATGAGACAAAAATTTCTTGATATGTATGTTCCTAAAATCTGGGAACTTAAACTTACTATACCTGATCCCAAACTAAGCAAAAACAAAGAAACAGGGTTATGGGATTATACTGAACCCGACTGGGATGAATTTAAAAGAGTGATTAACGGAGACGGACCATGCAACAAAGAACGTCTTGCAGTCAGGCGTAGAGCTGAGGAAAAAGGCGAGTGGGTAAGAAAAGCACTTATGAAACCGGATGAAAGATACACTGTTCCTTTATCCTGATATTTTTTAAGATCAAAATTATACAGAAACCAAAATGTCAATTAAATCCATAGACCCAAGAATAACCAGAGAAAAACTTCCTGAAGAAAACGACATTACTCCTTTAAAAGAAATTCACCACTGGCAGACTTATGAAGTGTTTCATCAGGCGAAAACCGGAGATCACCATATTCATGTCGGTTCACTTCATGCACCGAACTCCGAGATGGCTCTTATACTTGCGAAGGAGCAATACGCCAGAAGATATAGCTGCATAAATCTCTGGGTTGTAAAAACTTCGGATATTTGCAGAACCACAAATGATGAAGAGGAAATATTCGGAACTACACCTGATAAAATCTACCGTGAAGCCGGCGGATATAAAGTGATGGACAGAATAAATAAATTTAAACAGAAATAATTTAACGAATATGAAACATAACACTGAACAGATTACCGCAATAAAAGATTTGATATTCAGAATGGCAGATGATCAGCTTATACTCGGACACAGAAATTCTGAATGGACCGGACTCGGACCGATACTTGAAGAGGATATTGCATTTTCATCTATGGCTCAGGACAAGCTTGGACACTCGCAGGCGTTGTTTCAGATATTGAGCAGAATGGGTGAAACTGATCCTGATTCACTCGCCTTCGGAAGGAAAGAGAATAAAATGAAATGCTGTCACCTCGTCGAATATCCGATAGGAGAATATGATTTTAGTTTGATGAGGCATTTTTTGTTTGATGAATCCGAAGCATTGAGATTTGATATGCTTAGGAATTCATCTTTTGAAGACCTTTCACACATTGCATGGAAATTCAGAGGAGAATTAAAATACCATACAATGCATGCGGAAGTATGGATAAAACAATTATCAAATGGCAATGATGAAAGCAGGGTCAGAATGCAAAATGCATTGAATGAATGTTATCCGTTAGCGCTGGGATTGTTTGAACCATCTGATTTCGAGGATATACTTATTGAATCGGATGTTTTTCCCGGTGAAAAAGTTTTGCAGGAGAAATGGTATGAAAGAGTCAGTATGATCCTATCAAAAACTGATCTGATAATTCCGGAAGTAACTGATCCTGCCATTGCTTACGGCGGAAGAAGAGGCATACATACAGAATATCTGAAACCCCTTCTTGATGAGATGACAGAAGTTTATAACATTGATCCGAGCGCAGAATGGTGATTAACATCATTCAAATTTAAAAGCAAAAAAGAATTTACGTGTGAGTATGGTAAGTGAAAATGAAATATGGAAAGTTTTACAGGATGTTAAAGATCCGGAAATACCACTATTGTCTGTTGTTGAAATGGGTATTATCACGGGAGTTTTAATTTCAGAAGATAATTTTGTCAAAATTAAGATGACACCTACATTTGCCGGCTGTCCTGCGGTAAATTATATGAAAGACGATATTATTTCAAAAGTCAATGTGCTTCCCGTTTCCGGAGTTGATGTAGAAGTTAGTTATGATGTTCAGTGGAATACAAATATGATCACGGATAAAGGAAGAGAGATGCTTAAAGAATCAAAATTCGCCCTTCCCCAGAAACATAACGGATTAGTTCAGATAGAAATGTTAGAAAATGTGGAATGTCCTTTTTGTGAAAGCAAAGATACAATTCTTAAATCCTCTTTTGGTCCTACGCAATGCCGCGCAATTCATTATTGCAACACATGCCTTCAGTCGTTTGAGCAGTTTAAACCTGTCTGAGAAAACTGAATTCAGAAATTTAAATTTTTAAAATTATTTTTAATACTTAGCATTTCTGAAATATAAAAATCTTGTAAGTTTTAAATTATTGTAAGTTATATTCCGCTGAAGTTATTTATTATTTTGATTAAATTTATTCAAATAAAAACATTAAATGAAATTAGAAGATCTGACAACCGAGCAACAGGAAAAAATATCGGAATTCGGGCTTAATACCTGGTATGTGCTTGAACTCCTGGACGAATATAATAGTAATCCTGATTCTGTAAGCGATAACTGGAAAGATTTATTCAAAAATCTTAATCTTGCATCAAACGGAAAAAATAAGAAAGGTGAATTGAAACAACATCAATCAACTTCATCTGCTTCAAATCAGAATATTGTTTCGATGCCTTTGCCGGCTGAAGGCGAGGAAGCTGCTGTTATAAGAGGAGTCGGCGCAAAGGTTATAGAAAATATGAACAGCAGTCTGTCAGTGCCTACTGCAACTACATTCAGAACCATTCCTGTCAAAGTACTCGAAGAAAACAGAAGGATCATCAATGAACATCTTAAAAAGAAAAATGGAGGCAAGATATCTTTTACTCACATAATCGGCTGGGCAATTGTAAAAGGAATTGATTTTGTACCTGTAATGAATAATGCTTTTACTGTCATAAATAACGAACCAAATCTTATAAGAAAAAAAGATGTTAATCTCGGACTTGCAGTTGATCTTGAAAAAAAGGACGGAAGCCGTTCGCTGATAGTTCCGAATATTAAAAAAGCAAACCTTCTTAATTTCAGAAAGTATTTTGAAGCTTATAACGATATCATTAACAGATCCAGAAGCAATAAAATAGAAGTATCGGATTTCCAGGGTACTACTGTGACTCTCACAAATCCGGGAACAATCGGGACAATTGCATCTACTCCCAGACTTATGATCGGTCAGGGAGCAATAATTGCAACAGGCGCTATTGATTATCCGGCAGAATATCAGGCCGTAACAAATGAGGTTATTACAGGAATAGGTCTTAGCAAGGTTATGAACATAACAAGCACTTATGACCACAGAATAATTCAGGGAGCGGAATCAGGGATGTTCCTGAAGCGGTTAAGCGATCTGCTGAGAGGCGAAGATAATTTTTACGAAGAGATTTTTCTTGATCTTGGAATACCGATGTCACCTGTAAAATGGTTTGTTGATAAAAGAGAAGAAGATTCCGGTAAGATTAACAACATAGAAGAAATCGAAAGACAGGCGAAAGCAATTCAGCTTATTAATATGTTCAGAGTCCGGGGACATCTTCTCGCAAATCTTGATCCTCTTTATCTAAAAGTTCAGCATCATCCGGAACTCGATCCTTCGAATTACGGATTTACCGTTTGGGATTATGACAGGGATTTTATTACGGATGGTCTTGCAGGATTAAGAACCGCTTCACTCAGGAAAATTCTGGATATTCTTTATCAGACATATTGTGATAAAATCGGTGTTGAATACAAACACATCCAGGATCCCGAAGAGAAGAAATGGCTTCAGGACAAGATGGAACCAAACAGAAATAAGCAGGATTTTTCTGACGAAGAAAAGAAGCATATTCTGTTTAAACTTTCCGAAGCTGAGAATTTTGAAAAGTTCATTGACAAAAAATATGTAGGTCATAAACGATTTTCTTTGGAAGGGTCGGAGACAATTATCGCATCCCTTGACTATTTACTTAACTGCGCTGCGAATGAAAATGTAACTGAGATTATACTCGGCATGGCTCACAGAGGACGGCTGAATGTACTTGCGAACATTATCGGCAAATCAATGTCAGCTATATTTTCTGAGTTTGAAGGATATATTGATCCTGTATCAGCTCAGGGTTCGGGTGATGTTAAGTATCATCTTGGAGCTTCCGGAGATTATACAACTTTTAATAAAAAGAAAATAAAAGTTTCGGTCGCTTCAAATCCCTCTCATCTTGAATATGTAAATCCTGTTGTTGAAGGAATTGTTAGAGCAAAACAATCCCGTTTAAAAGATATTGGAAAAAATCAAATTCTGCCTGTACTTATTCACGGAGACGCAGCAGTTGCCGGAGAAGGAATTGTAGCAGAGACGCTGAACCTTTCACAGCTGCATGGATACAGGACAGGAGGAACGATTCATATTATTATTAACAATCAAATCGGATTTACAACTTCTCCAATTGACGCGAGGTCTTCTTTTTACGCATCCGATGTTGCAAAAATGATTCAGGCACCTATCTTTCATGTTAATGGTGATGATCCGGAATCAACTATGCTTGTTACCAAGCTTGCATTTGAGTACAGGATGAAATTCAATAAGGATGTTGTGATAGATGTATTCGGATACAGGAGACTCGGACATAATGAAGCGGATGAACCGGCATTTACTCAGCCGCTTATGTATAAAACCATCAGATCACATCCTTCGGTAAAAGAAATTTATAAGAATAAGCTTCTGCAGGAAAAAGTTATTTCTCCTGAAGGTCTGGATGAAATGGAGAAAAAGATTTTCAAAATAATGAATGAAGGACATGAAAAAGTACAGAAATTTAAAACAGACATACCACTTGCAGTAACTAAGGAACAGATAGCAGAAGTGGAATCACATCAGGAAACTTATGTACCTGTTGATAAACTTAATGAGATCGTTAAAGCAATAACAACTTTACCGGAAACATTCAGTCTTCATCCTAAATTAAGAAAGTTTATTGATTCAAGAAAAGATTTTCTAAACCCGGATTTGAATACAGAAGTTGACTGGGCATTTGGCGAAGCGCTTGCATTCGGAAGTCTTTTGCAGGAAGGAATTCCGGTTCGGCTCAGCGGTCAGGACAGTTCAAGAGGAACATTTTCCCAGAGACATATAGTGCTTACAGATTCTGAAACCGGTGAAGAAATAATTCCTCTTAATAATGTAGCTCCGGAAAAAGCTTTTATTGAACCATTGGACAGTCTTCTGTCTGAAGCTGCTGTTCTTGGATTTGAATACGGATACAGTACAGCAGATCCTCTTACACTTGTTGTATGGGAAGCTCAGTTTGGTGATTTTGCAAATGCAGGACAGGTGATTATAGATAATTTTATTTCAAGTTCGGATACAAAATGGGGACTTCCAAACAACCTTGTAATGATGCTTCCACATGCACAGGAAGGACAGGGTCCCGAGCATTCAAGCGCGAGACTGGAAAGATTTCTGACACTTTGCGCTGATGATAATATGATAATTTGTAACCCGACAAACTCCGAGCAGTATTTTCATCTTCTGAGAAGACAGGCAAGACAAAAAAGTAAAAAGCCGCTTGTAATTCTTACGCCGAAAAGTCTTCTGAGAATGCCTGAAGCGAAATCTGTCAAAGATGAATTTAGCTTTGGTAAGTTTAATGAGATAATTGATGACAATGTAACTGACAAAAGCAAAGTAAAACTGCTTATATTAACGAGCGGAAAAGTTTATTATGACCTGATGAAATACAGGAATGATAATAAAATTTCAGATGCAGTAATAGTAAGAGTTGAACAGTATTATCCTTATAAAAGCGATATGATGAAAGAAATACTTTCTTCATACAAAAATGCTAACGATGTTGTATGGGTTCAGGAAGAGCCGGAAAATATGGGAGCATGGAATTTTATGGCTCTCAGACTGAGGAAAGATATTTCAGAATGGCAAAAATTGTATTATGTATGCAGGCAGGAAAGCGCAAGTCCTGCCGCCGGTTCGATGAGCAAGCATATTGAAACACAGAATGAACTTATCCGGAGATCATTTTCAAAAGATTCAAATGATTTACTTTAAAAAAGCATAGCTTATTATAAAAATATTTACCTGAATAAAATTTATTCAGAGTAGTTTGTTGTAAACACTGATCAAAGTTTCCTTTGCAGAAATAATATTATCCGTAGAAATTTCAATAATATGAGTTTTTGCTTTATCAAGGTATTTTTTGTCGTAATATTCTTTTATCATCATTTCACAGAATTCGGACACTCTTTGTTCATTTAAAAGCATTATAAGATAATCGAAACTTTTATTGCTGAGACGCTGTCTGAAAAAATTTTCCTTATCGATCATGATCTTAAGCATTGGTTCAATACCTTTTAAATCTTCTCCGAAATAATCATTAATAATTCTTTTTATCCTTCCATCAATACTGCATGTAATTTTTAATGAAGGAGAACTCTGCAGTTTCTCAAATAAAATACCCGGCATTTCGAACGGACCGATTCTCCTGCTTTCACTTTCTATCACATATTTTGTTTCAGAAAGGTTTTCATTTTTACCGAAAAATATCTGGGAATATACGCTGTTCTCAAATGCAGACTGATTGGAAACAGGGGAGTAGTTTCTTATCTCAAAAGGAATATGTCCAAGCAGACTTGAAAAATGTCTTGCAGATAATTCAAGATCAATTACAGGTAATATCCCGGTAACACTTCGGAGCAGTTCGGTTTTCCCGCAGCCGGTAAGCCCTGAAAGCTCCAGCAATCCTTCACCGAATTTTGACTGAGAAAAATAATTATTTACACTTTGTCTGAAAGATTTGTATCCGCCTTTTAATACAGCCGGCTTCCGTCCCAGATCAGCAGCCATTTTGGAAAGATATTTGCTTCTGCCTCCGCCTCTCCAGCAGTAAATGTAAGTTTTTTTTTCGTAAGCATTATTTGCATTCAGAAATTCTTTTAAACTTTCGGTTTTTGGTTCTGCATACCGGATAGCAAGCCACAGAGCTGAGGTCTGAGAATATTTTTTGTAGATCAATCCTACATTATGTCTCTCGCTGTTTGTAAGAACAGGAAAGTTAAGTGCGCCAGGAATTGCAGATTCTTCGAATTCCTTTTCTGATCTTGCGTCTATAAGGAGTATTTCCGGTGAATTAATTTTTATTGCGGAGAGAATTTCTTCAATGCTTACTGAGTTGAAATCATATCCGGAAATAATTTCATTCAGACTTTTAACTTCTGAAACATCTGCAGATCTCACGTATTCAAAAAGTTCTTTAGGGTTACTGTCTTTTATCATATATGAAATCAGATGTCGCTTTGAATATTCAATAATTATTTGTAATCAAAAAGGATTGTTCCGGCTTTATAGTTTTCCGAACATTCCAGAACCTCTCCGACAATATTAGCAAAAATATCTCCGCAGCGGTGAAGCTCCAGCAAAAGGTAATTTGCGTGGTCTTCCGGAACTGAAATAAGAAGTCCGCCTGAAGTCTGAGGATCGTAAAGAAGATGTTCCAGTGCTGAATTAATTTGTCCCGAAGTCTGCACGAAATCTTTTGTATATTCGCGGTTTGATTTATCTCCTCTTGTAAGTAAATTATCTTCTATCGCCTGAATCGCTCCGTCCATTGCATTGATACTGTTAACATCGAACTTAAGCGCTGCTTTACTTGCAACAGCCATCTGCATAGAATGACCTGCAAGACCGAATCCGGTGATATCAGTGCATGCATTCGCTTTTGCTTTGACCATACTTTCGGAAGCATTTTTATTCAATCTTGTCATAGATGAAATAAGCTGCTGATATATCTCCGGTTCGGTTTCTTCAAGATTAGAAAACTTGACAGCATTGTTAAGCAGACCTGTTCCAAGCGCTTTAGTAAGGATCAGTTTATCACCTGCTTTAGCGGAATTATTACCTTTTATATTTTCAGGTACTATTGTACCGGTTACAGCAAGTCCGTAAACAATATTTGCAATATCAATTGAATGTCCGCCGATTATAACAGCATTTGCTTCATTCATTTTATCCGAACCGCCGCGAAGGATCTCCTTCAGAATTCCCAGATCTGCAGTTTGCGGAAATGCTACTATGTTCAGACCGCTGACCGGAGTTCCTCCCATAGCATAAACATCGCTCAAAGCATTTGCTGCTGCAATCTGACCAAAGAGATAAGGATCATCAACTACGGGAGTAAAAAAATCAGTTGTGTGGATCAGCGCAAGTTTTTCATTAATTTTATAAACTCCCGCATCATCCCTGCCTTCAAATCCAACGAGAACATTCTCATTAGTTTTCCACTGAATATCTTTTAAAGCTTCTGCAAGAATATGCGGAAATATTTTTGCAGCGCATCCTGCTGAAGTAACCATTTGAGTAAGCCGTGTCTTTTGTTTGTTCATATAATTTTAAGGTTGTGAAAAAATATTTAAGAATGCTTCCTCTTTTACATCAATGTATCCTATAAGCTGACCTGAACTATTACTTACCGCTACATCTTTGATAGTAAAATCCCTTTTTACCATTCCGTCTTTTGAAAAATAGTCATAGAAAATCAGATGAGGATCCGGCACAAGAGAGTTATTATTGTACCACTGTTTCTGAATTTTTACACAGTAATAGGATTTATCATTTGAAACAATAGTTTCATAACCAAGATACTTCTTTGTAAGTATTATAGACAGGACAGAGTAAAAATTCCATTCGGTCCCAATTACAACAGGATATTTTACCATAGTCACAGGCGGATTATCAAAAAACAAAACGCTGTCTTCTGCCGGATTATCATAATTAATGTTAAAATCGTTATTATAAAAATTTATCAAATCCCGTGCAGAGTGAAATTCTTTTCCGTTAATTGAAAATGTATATTTTTTTTCATGCCTGAATGGACCGAAGTTTGTACCGTTTGAGTAAAAAGCATGTCTTATAAGTCCCGAATCTGTTTGCTTATAAAACTCAAGCGAAGTATGAGCATGAACTTCATCACTGTGACTGTTTCTGAAAAGCCGCAAAGTATCGTTGTTAATAATTGTATCTTTTAAAAATGTTGCTCCCCCGTATCCGGAAATTGTATCTGTTGAAAATACAGAACTCAATGAATCGGGTCTTAGATTTGTTACAAAATTTTTTGTTCCGTAATACCAGAATGAGTTAATGCTGAAAGGATAAGTAAAATTATCCTGAGGAATATTTTCAGGATTAACGCTGTCTTCACTGCATGAAAAGAATAAAACGGAAGTACTCAGTAATAATATTTTAATAAATTTCATAAGTAAAATGGTTTCAGACTGCAGGAATTATTTTACCTTTAACTTCACCAAAACCAACTCTGTAATCTTCACCCTGACACCAACCCGTTATCGTAAGTTCATCACCATCCAGAAGAAATTTCCTTTCTTCATCATCCGGCAATTTGACCGGCTCAGTTCCTCTCCATGTTATTTCAAGCATACTTCCGAATGAAGATTTATCGGGTCCGCTTATTGTTCCTGAAGCGAGCAAATCACCTGTCCTCATATTGCATCCGTTTACAGTATGATGAGCAAGCTGCTGACAAATGTCCCAGTACATATATCTGTAATTTGATTTTGATAAAATGAAAGGCGCTTTAAGTTTTTCAGTTTTTATACTGACATCAAGTTTTATGTCATAAGCCCAGTCGCCTTTGCTTCTTAAATAAGGAAGAGGTTCCGGATCCTGAATTACTTTTTTTGTTTTAAAAGGTTCGAGCGCTTCGAGAGTAACGATCCAAGGTGATATTGAAGTTGCAAAATTTTTTGCGAGAAAAGGTCCGAGAGGAACATATTCCCATTTCTGAATATCACGTGCGCTCCAGTCGTTTACCATTACCATTCCGAAAATATGTTCGTCTGCTTTGTCAACAGGGATCGGGGCACTAAGTTTGTTTCCCGTACCTATAAAAAATCCCATTTCAAGTTCAAAGTCTAAAAGTCTCGTCGGTCCGAAAGAAGGCATTTCCGCATCGTCAGCTTTTGTCTGACCTTTTGGACGAATAATATCCGTCCCGCTTAATACTACTGAGCTCGCCCTTCCGTGATATGCTACAGGCAAATGAAGCCAATTCGGCATTAATGCGTTCTCTTTGCCTCTGAACATAATTCCAACATTTGTAGCATGCTCTTTTGACGAATAAAAATCTGTATAATCTCCAATAGTTACAGGCATGCACATTTCACATTTAACTGAATCTATAAGACACAGCTGCCTAAGCGAATCATTTTCTTTTAATGCGGGATTATCAGAACTTAAAATATTTTGCAATATCTTTCTTATGTTTTTTCTGACTTCGCTGCCAAGAGACATGAATAAATTCAGATCTGAATTTGCAAAAACATTTTTTCTGCTCTTAAATACTTCCGAAAAAAATCCGTTTGATTCAAGGACCGAAAGGTCAAGAATGTATTTCCCGATAGCAGTACCGGCTCTCGGAGCGGGGTTGTCATTTGTTTTGAAAATTCCGTACGGAAGATTCTGTATCGGAAAGTGCGAATCTTTTTCTGTTTCAATAAAACAATTCATATGTGAGTGATCGGTCTTTAATTAAAAATTGTAAAATTAAAGTTATAGTAAATTTAAATTTTTAAGATCTTCAACAGGTTCATCAAAGCTGCAGCTTCCAAAAGATATCATAAGATCTTTTCTTGCAAGATTAATTTCATCAATATTAATTTTCCAGTCTTTCCATGAAAAATATTCATCTGTAAAAACAAAGTTATCGGGATTTTCATCTGAGAGAATTTCTTTCAGACCGTAATCTGAAATATTATGCCTCATGGCTATTACTCCTGCTCCGAATACATTAACAAATCCGTGCATTTTCGTCCCTATATTCTTATCGAAATGTCTGAACGGATGGTGAAGTCCCGCAGTGCATTTCATACGTATCGCATTGTCAAGGCATTCTCTGATTGAAAAAGCAATCTGTCCGGGTTCAGGAAATGAATAAGTTTCGACTCCTCCTGTCCTCAGTTTAAATCCGGAATCATTGTTATTCTTGTTATGAATATTAATTCCTTCTATCAGACATTTTACATTCTTCTGCCATTCACTTCCAATATGTCCTTCAAAAAACATAAACACCGGATGTTCAAATTCCGATCTTATCTTTTGTGAAATTATATCAATGAATTCAGAAACTTTTCCGGATTTGTGTTCAGTAATAAGCTCATCAGGAAGTTTGATCTCAAATGCATCAGTTATAAATCTGTTATTAGTATTCTTAACAAACTCTTTCCACATGATAATATCTTCTGAAAGATTTTCGTTAAAGTCATTAATATTGTATCCGCCTCTTCCAAGAACGGATAAATAAATTTCACTTTCAGAATTTACGGATAGTTTTCCAAGTTCCTTAAAAAGTTTTACGGGGCATATAAACCTTGAAAGCATATAACTGTTAACACTTTTACTGTATAGTAAATAATTTTCAAAAGCTTCTTTCAAATGTAAATTAGCCGGAGGAAATAAACCTGCATAATCAATAATCCCTGTTAAGAATGATCTTGAGCTTGTTAAGTTATTTTTGTTCATCTGAATTTTAAAATAAAATCTTTAATTTGTGATTCATAATAATCAATATTAACATTTAAATAAATTTAATTAATATTACTTAAGTAAAAAATTTCTGAAATCGGTAATTTGCCAGGTTGATATTTGCAGTTATTTTACACGGATATTTGTAAAAGTAAATTAATAAAAGTTTCAATTACTGAAGGAATTATATGTTAAAATCTTATACAATTAATTTGAAAATTTAAAACACACTATACTGCTGATCTATTTGCGCTGATCTTCGGGAAATAATTTTTTCATGTTCACAATTAAATAATGTAGCTTTTTATCCGGTAAAACAATGAATTACAAAAGAATCGGTTCTTTAAACACTTGCTTTGATTTTTTACAATGACCGGAGGCAATGAAGAAATTTATTAAGACCTCTAAAATTTTCTGAAAATTTCTGACATTTATGACGATAACCGCTACTTCTAATAAAATAAATTGTAAATTAACACACATAATACTTCATTAAAATCTGTGGCACCGAAAATGCCTTAGCTATTTTAATTGATTGCAATAAATATAAAATCCGTTTAAAGAATTTATTTAGTATGATCATTGAATAATACGTTATTAACTTGAATTGTGATTAGAAAGCAAATGAAATTTTCTTCTTCAAAATTAATTTGGACATCATAGTATGGAAGTATAATATTTAATAAAATATTAATTGAAATTTGTTTTTTAAAACTATATCTTGACCTACAAAATAAGTTTTTTAATAAAGCGGATTTTTTTGAAACAGTTTCAAAAAAATCCTGTGTTTTATTTTTATTTTAATTCTAAATTAACTATACGATAAATAATTAACCCCTAATTTTAAGCAGATGAAAAAAATCTACAACTTCTTATTAATTCTTTTTGCAAATTTTATATTGTTGAGTTCTGCCCAATCGGCTACATTCTATGTGAATGCAGTTACCGGCAGCAACGGAAACAGTCCGTCACAGGCGACTAATATAGAAACACCATGGCAGTCTGTTCAGCATGCTATTGATAATGCATCAGTAGTTGACGGTGACAATGTTGTCATTGCAGCAGGAACATATCCCGGATTTAACTTAACAAAAAGAATCAATATAATCGGCGCATGGAAGGGATCTAATCCCGTATTAAATACCGTGTTCAATACTACAGTCACACTGAACGCTCCAGGCGGAACCAGTTCGCAGAGAATGGTTCTTAAAAATTTAAGAGTATCTGTAACATTAGGTGACGCTATTGATATGCGGCACAGTTATGTAACTCTTGAAAACGTTTTTGCATCTGCGACTACTTCTTCCGGTGTTAACGGATTAAGAGTTAACAGAGAAAATCTTACTGACCTGATGATCGAGTCATGTAATTTTAATAACTGTAATTATGCAGGAATAGATTTTCCATCTTTTGCAAGTCTTGACGGTTTTATTATGAAAAATTCTACAGTAAGTGAAAACGGATATTTCGGTATCGTAGCATTTCAGAGAAGAAATGATCCGACTATGATTGAAAATGTAAATATATCACACTGCGCTTTTGTTAATAATAATCCTACAAATCAAGTCCAGGGTCATACTATTTATTTCGAAAAATTAAGAAATTCTGTTTTTGAAAATTTATCTGTAGTAATGCCTCCCGGTAATATAAGAATAGGTATTGATATCAACCTGCTTGCAAGGCTTGATTATTCAAATATTGAAATTAGAAATACAAGAGTATTCAGAGCTACTCCGGGCAGCGGTATATGGGTTCAGGCTAGAAATGATCTCTTTGATCCGCCTGCTTCTCTTGAAAATGTTACTTTGAGAGGACTTACTTTTGATAACTGTGATACTCTTATAGCTTTTAACAGACAGGTTAATAACATGACAGTTGATAAATGCGATCTTAGCAATTACCTTGTCTACGGTCTGGTAAATTATACTGATCAGGGCGGAACGATCAACGCCAGCAACAATAAATGGAAAAACGGCGCAACACCTGATACTACTGTTATTTCCGGCGGTCTTCTTGTAAACGGAAGCAATATAATTTCATTCATGCCTTCAACTTCCGGCATTTTTATAGGTATGGGTATCGTAGGTCCCGGCATTCCGCCAAATACTTATGTAACGAACAGGTCTCCCAATACTATTACAATGAGCAATCCTGCAACAGCTGACGGATTCATTCCGCAGATTGGATTTGCCTTTAATTTTAATACATCCACTAATCTGGTTAGAACTTCACTTAATTTTATTAATTATTCGAATACGCTTCCTAACTCAATAATCAATCAGGCGAATGTAAGTTTCCCGGATCTTGCTTCTGCAATTTCCGGAACTACTTCAGGCGGTACAATCTGGAATGTTCCAGATAGTACTATAGCCGGAACAACTACAATTGATAAAAACCTTACTCTGATTAGTCCGGGAGCCGGTTTCCTTTTTAAAGAGCATCAGACTTCATTTGATAATCTCGTTATATCCGGAGCAGGCTCACAATTTAATATGGGAAGTGATTTTGCTGTTTCAAATAATCTTACAGCAAATAATTTAGTCAGAATCGGACTGGATAATACACTAAGTATTAACGGATCGATATCTTCAGTTGTTGACGGAATTCCTGTACCTATTGAAGGCGGTAACCGTTCAGATATGTTTATAGGCGGAACTTCTTCAACTCTTGTAATTCCGCATATAGAAAACGGATTAAGGACATTGCAGATTAACAGAGCGAACGGAGCTTCGCTTGCTGATAATTTAGGTCTTTCAAGATTGCTGTTCCTTCAGAACGGAAATATTTCTCTTAACACTTTCAATTTATCTTTAGCAAATGATGCTTCAATATTTAACCCATTCCCGACTTCAAGCTTTGTTGAAACAAACGGAACTGGAAATCTGAGGAAATATTATTCTTCCGCATCTCTAACTGCATTCAACTATGCAATAGGAAAAGGTGCATATTCTCCTGTACAGGTATTTTTCTCGCAATGGACTTTGACTCCCGGAGCATATCTTGACGCTAATACAAAAAATGTGATTCATCCTTATAACAATTGTACAAATGATTATCTGAAAAGATTCTGGACCTTTAATCAATCAGGAATTACTTCTTATTCGACTAACAACACATTCGGTTATGATAACGGAGATATAGTCGGAACTGAAGCAAACATTTACGGAGCTGAGTGGAACGGAATTTCATGGACCACTTTCTCTCCCGTTAATGCTGCAGGTAATTTCTTTAAAGTAAATAATGTAACAGCATATAAAGAATACAGTGGTGGCGGTCAGTTCTGTATTGGTGATTTTGGAACGGTCATCAACATAAAAGTTTATCTCGAAGGTCCTTACATTGGTGGAGGATTGATGAGAACTAATATTAATTCAGACGGACTTATTCCTTCGGCACAGCCTTATAATACTTCGCAATATAACTATAACGGAACAGAATTTGTTGGAAGCATTCCGGCAGGAGTTGTTGACTGGGTATACTTAGAGATCAGAAGCAGTGATAATGGAGTTGCTATTCCGGGAGGAAGAAGAGCTGCCTTTGTAAAAGAAGACGGATCAGTTGTTGACCTTGACGGATTAAATCCGGTAAAGATCACCGGAATTCTACCCGGTAACTATTATGTAGTAGTCGGTCACAGAAACCATTTACCAATAATGTCTGCAAATGCCTTAACATTGAATACTTCAAGTCCTCTGTTTGATTTTTCAACCAGTCTCCTGAATGTATACGGTGGAGAGGAAGCTGCTCTTGGAAGCGGTGTTTTAGGAATGTATAGCGGTGATGCAAACAAGAGCTTTTTAATTTCAGCAGCTGATTATACAGTTGTTACAAATAATCTTCTTTCGACAATCTATAATTATGGTGATCTGAATTTATCAGGCGTAGTCACAGCAGCTGATTATCCTTTTATAACAAGAAATCTGCTGAAAAGCTCTAATGTACCAAACTTTTAATATTAAAATTTAATTAATCAAATAAAAAATATAAATCATGAAACATTTTTATAATTTAATTCTGATTCTTTTCCTGTTTGTTTCAGTTGATTCTGCAAAATCGCAGGATACAATTGTAAACAATCTGCATAATTTCAATATTGTGGATGGTACTAAATTCAGTTTTGATATTTATGCTTTTAGGGTTACTCCGTCAAACTTCATAATGGGTAGTTCCAGTTTTATTATTAAGTTCAATCCTACAGGAACTTTAGACAGCGTTTCACTTACGAACATTAACCCGAAATTTACTTCAGGAAGTCCTTCCGGATCTTATGGTCCAATGATTTGTGCAATGATAGGATCACAGGGTAATAGAAGATCTGTAGGAGTTAATGTAATTTATACCGGAGGTACAGGCGATAATATTTCAGATGTCCCGGGTACTTTTGGAATAGGTGAAAGAATTGCAACAGTAAATATGAAAATTCAACATCCTGTATTTATTACTTTGCAATGGGATACCGAAGAGTCAACTATTATTAGTCCAACTTTCCAGACAGCAAATTCACGTTATTCCGGAATCTACAATGGTACTTTACCAGTCGAACTCAGTTCATTTAACTCAACTATTAATAACAATAATGTAAAACTGAACTGGACAACTTCTTCAGAACAGAACAACAGTGGTTTTGATATTGAAAGAAGATCTTCAGAAGTCAATACCGGCTGGATTAAGATCGGTCATGCAGAAGGTTACGGAAATTCCAATGAAACAAAATCATATTCTTTTAATGATAACAGTCTTAATACAGGAAAATACAGCTACAGATTGAAGCAGATAGATTTCAACGGTAATTTTGAATATTTCGATCTTCAGAATGAAATTATAATCGGAGTTCCGACAAGATTTGAATTAAGTCAGAACTATCCGAACCCATTTAATCCTTCTACAAAGATCAATTTCTCTGTACCTGTAGATTCTAAAGTTTCTCTGAAAATTTATGACATCAGCGGTAAGCTCGTGTCAACATTACTTAACAACGAATTTAAAACGGCTAATTATTATACTGTGGATTTCAACGGAGTTAATCTCTCCAGCGGAACTTACTTCTATTCTTTACAATCAGGAGATAAGATTGATACTAAGAAAATGGTATTGATCAAGTAATAATTTGCTCTGAATAATTCAGAACTATTTTTTATCCGCAGAGAATTTTTTTTTCTTTGCGGATTTTTTTTAATCAATTTTTATTTAATTTAAATTCTATGAAAATGACATACAGAACAGAACATGATACAATGGGAGAAGTAAAAGTTCCGTCCGACAAATACTGGGGCGCTCAGACACAGCGCTCAAAGGATAATTTTAAGATCGGCAATAATCTCATGCCGATAGAGGTCATTCATGCATTTGCGATACTAAAAAAAGCAGCAGCTTATGCTAATTCAGAATGCGGTGTTTTAAAAAATGAAAAAGCTGAACTGATTGCTAAAGTCTGTGATGAGATACTTACAGGTTCTTTGAACAGTGAATTTCCGCTTGTTGTCTGGCAAACCGGCTCCGGCACTCAGTCAAACATGAATGTAAATGAAGTGATCGCAAATAAAGGTCACGTGATGAACGGAGGAAAACTTGAGGACGAACAAAAATCTCTTCATCCGAATGATGATGTAAATAAATCACAGTCATCCAACGATACATTTCCGACGGCAATGAATATTGCCGCTTATAAAATTCTTATCGAGAATACAATTCCCAAAACAGAAAAACTCAGAAACACTCTTTATGCTAAATCGGAAAAGTTCATGGAAGTTATAAAGATAGGAAGAACTCATTTTATGGATGCCACTCCTCTGACACTCGGACAGGAATTTTCCGGATATGTATCGCAGCTCGATCACGGACTGAAGACAGTAAAAAATTCTCTGGAGCATCTTTCTGAATTAGCGCTTGGAGGATCTGCTGTCGGAACCGGAATTAATGTTCCTGTGAATTATGACAAGATTGTTGCAAAGAAAATTTCCGAACTGACAGGCATTCCATTTAAAACTGCTGCAAATAAATTTGAATCTCTTGCATCTAACGACGCTATAGTCGAAGCTTCCGGAGCTCTGAAAACTCTTGCTGTAAGTCTGATGAAGATAGCAAGCGATATAAGAATGCTTTCATCCGGTCCGAGAAGCGGAATAGGGGAGATATACATTCCCGAGAACGAACCCGGTTCATCTATAATGCCCGGAAAAGTAAACCCAACACAGGTCGAAGCAATGACAATGGTCTGCGCTCAGGTGATTGGAAATGATACTGCGATCTCCGTTGGAGGAATGAGCGGACATTTCGAACTGAATGTATTCAAGCCGATGATGATCTTTAACTTTTTGAATTCCGCCAGACTGATCGGTGATGCTTGCGAATCTTTCAATGACAACTGTGTAATAGGAATAGAGCCTAACATGGAATCCATTAACAGGAATGTAGAAAATTCACTAATGCTTGTAACTGCGCTGAATACTCATATTGGTTATGAAAATGCAGCGAAGATCGCAAAGAAAGCTCATAAGGAAAATAAAACATTAAGACAGGCGGCTACCGAACTTGGTTTGCTTTCGGATATTGAATTTTCTGAAAAAGTAGATCCTAAAAAAATGGTCGGCATTAAAATAAAGTAATGAAGAATTTTTCCTTCAATGAATATGTATTTAATAAATTTCCTATCCTTGAAACCGAAAGACTTTTATTAAGAGAGATTTCTTTGAATGATGCAGGAGATATTTTTGAAATATATTCAAATGAAGAAGTGATGAAATACTTCGGTAAGAATACTTACAATGAACTGAAGGAAGCAGAATTAATGGCTGAAAGATGCATCAAGGCATTTAAAGATAAAGAGGGAATCAGATGGGGTATTACTTTTAAGAATTCAGATGAACTCATAGGAACCGCAGGTATCTGGAGAATTGTAAAAGAGCATCTCCGGGGAGAGATAGGGTATGATCTGAAAATCACACAATGGAACAAAGGGATAATGACAGAAGCTCTTAAAGCAATTGCAGAATTCGGTTTCAGTAAAATGAATCTGCATACATTAGAAGCTAACATAGATCCTGAAAATACTGCGTCAAGAAAACTTTTATACAAGATTGGATTTATCAAAGAAGGATATTTCCGTGAGAGCTATCTTCAGGACGGGAAGTTTCTTGATTCCGAGATTTACTCTCTGCTGAATACCGGACATTCATAAAACTTAACTGTCTTTAAAACCTATGAAATTTAAGTTTATAAAATATAATTTTGTTAAACGAACAGATGAGGAATGTCTTAAAAGAGCTTCAGATTTCTTTGAACTTATGAATAAAAGAAGAAGTGTCAGGTCATTTTCTCCGGTAAAGTTTGACAGAAAATTAATAGAACTTGCAATCAGTGCTGCAGGCACGGCACCTTCCGGCGCAAATAAACAGCCGTGGAAATTTATAATAGTAGAATCCTATGAAATAAAGAAAGAGATCAGAATTGCAGCAGAGAAAGAAGAGAAAGAAAGTTATGAAAAGCGAATGCCTCAAAGCTGGCTTGACGACCTTGCTCCGCTCGGAACAGACTGGCGCAAGGAATTCCTTGAGACTGCTCCGTATTTAATAGTCGTATTTAAAATAGATTTTACGAAATCAGACTCCGAATTAAAGAAGCATTACTATGTGAACGAATCTGTCGGAATTGCAACAGGAATACTTCTGGCTTCGCTTCAGAATACGGGACTTGCAACGCTTACACATACTCCTTCTCCAATGAATTTCCTTCAGAAAATATTAAACCGTCCTTCAAATGAGAAACCATATTTAATAATTCCGGTTGGTTACCCAGCTGAAGATGCAGTTGTTCCTGATATCAAACGAAAAAGTCTTAGTGAAATACTGGAAGTGACTTGAAAAGCAAACAGAATGATTTCCATTTCTGAATAATTCTGTTTACAAATAATGTATTCTGCAACTTCGAAGCGATAAATTCAAATGCTCCTTAATGTTAATATAGTTTCATATACAAACCGAATCCGTGAAGGCATTTTACAAGGCAAGAATTTTTATTTCAGAAGAATCATTTTTTTTACGGAAGAATAACCATTGAATTTTATTTTATAAAAATACATACCTGATGCAAAACCTGAAGCGTCATAAATTAATTTATAATAGTTGTTTTCAGAATTAAGTGAAGACAATTTATAAATCCTGAAATAAATTTCATTTCCGAGCGCATCATAAACTTTTAATTCAACGGAATTATCAGAATTAATTTTATCTGACGGAATTTTAAATTTTATAGATGTAGAAGAATTAAATGGATTAGGATAATTTGAAATAGATAAAACTTCATCCGGAGAATTTTGATAATTATTTCCGATACCTGTAATTACTCCGCCTGTAGTTGTTTTAAGAATTAGGCCGTCCTCACCTGTGATCCAGCCGGTAGAAGAATTAATAAAGAACACGGAAAATAAATGTTTGTCAGTTCCACTGATTTGATTGATCCAGTTTAATCCGCCGTTTGATGTTCTGACAATGTTACCATAGTATCCGGAAGACCATCCGTTCAGAGTGTCAGTAAAAAAGAGAGACAATGAATAAGAATTATTTCCTGCAGAGTAACTGCGCCAGTCGTTACCGCCTGAGGATGTTCTTAAGATCTCAGGTCCGAAAGTGCTGTTGTCATAATATCCTGTCCATCCGTGAAGATAATCTTTAAAAAAAACAGAATTCAAAATTAATTTTCCGTCCACGAACTGATTTATCCAGTTCAAACCATTGTCAGCAGTATATAGAATTGCGCCATATCCGGCAATCCAACCGTGAATTGAATCGGCAAAACAAACAGAGTTAAACTGAATTGGACTTGAATAAAAATAATTCATCCAGCTAATTCCTGAATTGGTGGTTTTGAGAATTAATCCGCTGTCTCCGGTAATATGCCCGTTTAGTGAGTCAGTAAAAAAAACCGACCGTAATTTTAAGAAAGTTACATTAGCTGATGTCCAGTTCAGACCTGCATTGGATGAAATTAAGATAAGTCCGCTATCACCGCAGCAGCAAACAAAATTATCTGAAAAAGTAAAAATTGATAATAAATCTATGCTTGTATTTAAATTAAGCGGAATCCAGTTGTTTCCGGAATCAGTAGTTTTTAGCATCCTGCCGTTTGAACCTGCAGTATATCCTGTTTGTGCATTAATAAATCTGACTGAGCGCAAAGAATCATTAACATTGCTGCTTTGCACAAACCATCCTGACTGAGCAAAAGAGATAGCGGTTGAAAAGATAAAAATAATATTGAGTATAAGTGATTTCAAAAATTAATAAATAATATTCAACAAATAGAAAAGTACTAAAATATTTCCAGCAAAATTATTAAAGTGTTGTCCAAACTTTTTGTAATGAACAATTAACTTTTTAATTTTACATATAAACACAATCATATCTAAAATTCCAAATTTAATCACCTTAACTTTCTCACTTAAAGATTTTGTCTCAAAACATAGCGACCACCCCCTTAATCCCCCTCCTTTGCAAGGAGGGGGCAGCCCGCTGAAGGCGGGCTTGCTCCGCCTCGTACTATAGGCGAGCAGGGGGAGGTCATACAACTGCAATTAACATTACCCCTACATTATAAAGAGATGGGAACCAAATGAAGAACGTCTCAAAACCTCCATTCAATCGTTTTGGACGAGGCAACAGTTATATTGAAACAATATCAATAAAGTATCAAATTACATTTTCATTAAAATGGTAATTTATATTCCATTCAAATAAATTTGGACAGCACTGGTATCTACTTTATGAATACGATGACTTTACGGATATTATTTAAAATTTCAAATAATTATCTTTAAGAATGATTTCAATGAACAACATATCAATGCGCTTCGGGGCAAAGGTTTTATTTGACGAAGTATCTCTGCGGGTTGCCGGCAAGGACAGAGTCTCATTAGTGGGAAGCAACGGAGCCGGAAAATCAACTATGCTGAAAGTCATAGCAGGATTGATAAAACCCGATGAAGGTGAAGTTGCGGTATCAAAACATACAACAGTAGGTTATCTGCCTCAGGAAGGAATTGAATACACAGGTAAGACTCTTTATGAGGAAGTTTACAGTTCAGCCGGAGATATTAACGCCATTCAGGAAGAAATGCGTCAGATAGAAAAGGAGATGGAGGAATTTCAGGATACGATGAGTGATGAATTCATGGATCTTATAAATGAATACGGAGAACTTCAGGAGCGATTTCAGATGCTCGACGGATTTAAAATCAAATCAAAGATTGAAAAAATACTAATTGGTCTTGGATTCGGAGAAAAAGATTTTGACAGGGAAACATCGGAATTCAGCGGCGGCTGGCAAATGAGGATCTCGCTTGCAAAACTTCTTCTCAACAATCCTTCGATACTGTTACTTGACGAACCGACAAATCATCTTGATATCGAGTCGCTTATTTGGGTGGAAAATTATCTAAAAGCATATCAGGGCGCAATAGTGATGGTTTCACATGACAGGAGTTTTCTTGACAACATTACTGAAAGGACAGTTGAAATTTCTCTCGGCAATGTAACTGAATATTCAGGCAATTATTCTTTTTACAAAAGGGAAAGAGAAGTAAGAAAGGAGCTGCTGGAAAATCAGTTCAATAATCAGCAGTCATATTTAAAGCAGCAGGAAAAATTCATAGAAAGGTTCAGATACAAAGCGACAAAATCCAGGCAGGTGCAGTCAAGGATTAAATTGTTAGATAAGATTGATCTTGTCGAACTTGAAGACGAAGAGGCGACAGTTAATTTTAATTTTCCTCCGGCCACTCATTCAGGTAAGATATCGCTTGAGATCAGTGAGTTAACAAAAAGTTATGACGGGACTTTCAATGTTCTGGAGAATATAGATCTGATAATTCCAAGAGGCGAGAAAATCGCTTTTGTGGGGGTGAACGGAGCGGGGAAGTCAACACTTATGAGGATCATTGCAGGAATAGAAAAATATGAAGGTGAAGTAAAATTAGGACATCTGGCTGAAATAAAATTTTATGCACAGAATCAGGCGGAAGAGCTTGATTCAGCAAAGACTGTTCTGCAAACCATGGAAGAAGCTGCAAGAGGAGATATTATAAAAAATTTAAGATCAATACTCGGAAGTTTTTTATTCAGAGGAGATGATGTTTTTAAAAAAGTAGGAGTATTGTCAGGGGGAGAGAAATCCCGACTTGCGCTGGCAAAGATGCTTATTGAACCTTCAAATTTTCTGGTATTCGATGAGCCGACAAACCATCTTGACATGAAATCAAAGGAAGTTCTGATGAATGCATTGCAGAAATATGAAGGAACTGTTGTGATAGTATCACACGACAGGGAATTCATAGACGGGATTGTAGATAAAGTCATAGAAGTAAAAAACAAAAAGATAAGAACATATTTCGGTAACGCAACCGATTATTTAAAAGCCAAAGATGATGAACTGAAAAAAGTAAACTCGGATTTAAGAAAAAAGACTGTAACCGAAAGTAAAGAAAATATTGTAAAGACAGTTAATCCTCCAGAGCCGAAAGAGCAGAAGAAAACGAAAAAGGATATTAATAAAATTATTATGCCAATAAAGAACAGGATCAACGAATTAGAAAGGAATGCCCTGGAATTCGAAGCGAAGATAAAGGAAAAAGAAACGATAATGTCGAAAGATGAATTTTACAAAGGCGGATATAACGTTGTAGAATTTACAAATGATTATAACAGTTTAAAAGAAAAATTAAAAAATGTATATTCGCTATGGGAACAGGAGACAGAAAAACTCAATAGTCTTTCACAATAAAATAATTTTTAATCAAATAAATTAAAGAAAATGAAAAGAACATCACTAGCTTCATTGATATTATTCTGTTTAATGATAATCAGTTCATCTTATTCGTCAGCAGAAATAAATTTTGATCCGAAGCTGAAAATAAATTCATCAAAAGATTATTCAAAGGAAATATTTTCAAAAGATTATAATGCAGCTTTAAAAATGCATAAGAAGATTGCTGGCAGTTTTATCGGCGCTTCAATAGACTTTCAGGTCGGATACGGTACAACCAGCGCAAATGTGAGCGAAAAATCTACTTCGAATACAGTGAATACTGAATCAAAGGGCGGCTTTCAGTTTGGCGCTCTACTAAATCTTAATCTGTTTAATATTTTAAATTTTACCACAGGTCTTGATTTCACAAAGAAAAATTTCGGAATAACCGTCCCGTATGCAAATCCGCTTACGACCGGAGATTCATTAGTGCAGGACCTTAATAACAGTTATCTGAATATTCCTTTGAATATAAATTACAGTACAATGGTTTCTGATAAGGTTGGAATCTCATTCACCGGCGGACCATATTTCGGAATACTTCTTAATGCAGAAAATGCAGTAAGCGGTTTCAAGGATTTTGATTTTGGTCTAAACGGAACACTTACGGGAAAATATTATCTAAATCCATTCGTTGCAGTCATACTTGGTACAAAAGCACAATACGGAGGACTTAATAATTTATTGAGTTCCAGTTCTGTCGAAAAGCTAAGCACGGTTAACTGGGGAGGATTTACAGGAATAAGTGTAGGTTTTTAAAAGTTCTTAACAAAGAATAAGGCATCAAAATTATTATTTAAGAGTCACTGCAAATACGGCAGTGACTCTTTTTTATTTTATAAATTTACTGATAATCTAAACACATTTGACTTCAGGTTAATTTTATTTCAACAGAATCATTGCTTTAGTCTGAACAAATTTATCAGTTTCCAATTTATAAAAATATACACCGCTTGGTATATCGGTACCCTGTTGATTCATGCGTGTGTCAAATTCAACGGAATAATTACCGGCGTTTTGTTTCTCTTTAATTAATGTTACAACTTCTTTTCCCAAAGCGTCAAATACTTTTAAAGATACATTACTATATTCCGTTATCTGATATCTGATAATTGTCTTTGGATTAAAAGGATTAGGATAATTCTGCTCAAGGACAAATGTATTCGGATTTGCAGATTGAATATGATTATTAATAACGGATGAAGGGTTATAATATTTAAGAACATATCCGTTATAACCTACAGCCCAGCCGTGAGAAGTATCTGTAAAGCAAAGGTCTTCAATTCTGATGCTGTCAGGAGTGAAGACTGATCTCCATGAATTTCCTGTGTCAAGCGAGTAGACAAATTTCTGACCTACTGATATCCATGCTTCTGATTTGTTTCGGAAATCAATTGAAGAAGATACACCGAAAATTCCGAGCGTGTCATAAATCCAGTTATCTCCCGAATTTGTAGTTTTAACATAACTCGATCCGTATTCAAAATCTCCGCCGACAGCGATTAATTTGTTTGAATTATTAATGTAAAGATCATTTAAAGGTTCAGGACCTACGATCGAAATTTTCCATAAGTTCCCGCCATTAGTAGTTTTCCACATTGAGCCTGCAAGATCTCTGAAACCACCGCATGCATAACCTGTCTGAGAATCTAAGAATTTAAAATTTTCCACAGGCAATATGAAAGTAGAAGCAGAATCTGTTTCTGTAAGAGCCCAGTTAATACCTCCGTCAGAAGTTTTAAAAACTCCGCCCGGAGCACCTCCGGCAAATCCAGTCATCTGATCCAGGAAGTAAACAGATTTCAGAAAACGATTGGAATCGGAGAACATTGACCTGTCCCAGTTATCACCTCCGTTTGTAGTTCGCAGCATTATTGTACCGAAAAAACTTCCTGAATCGGGAAACACATCCCAGGATACTGCCCAGCCGGTGTTTTCATTAATAAAAAAAATGCTAAGAATATAATTGTCAACGTAAGTACTCTGCTTAATCCAGTTTAAACCCTGATCTGTAGTCCGGAATACAGCGCCTGAATCACCTGCGATCCATCCGGTATTATTATTTATAAAATAAACCTCTGTAAGGATTAACGAAGTCGGACTTGGATTTTTTATCCAGTAATTCTGAGAATAAACAATATTGTTAATAAAAATGAGAAACAATAAAATTAAATAAAATATTTTTAATTTAAATACTGATTTATATGAATTATTACAATTTTGCATAAAAACATAGTTATGTGATTTTAAAATTTTCATAATACAAATTAATGAAATTCATTTGTTATAAAAATTAAAATATAAATGACATACATTTTTAATAAGCATAATCAGTAAAGAAGTTTCTGACAATTAAATAATAAAACAATTCAGATGCACAAAATTATTATTGTAACAAAATTTGAATTGTAACATCTGAGTAAATGTATAAATAAAATATACAGAAGACATTATTGGTATATTAATCAGGTTCAGAATAACAAATAAAAAATGTATACATATTTATAATTTACAGTTGATTATTTAAATCAATAAGAATATTTTGCAGAAACTCATCTAAAAATAAAACACTTCAAGAAAGGGAAAAAATGAAAAAATTTTTATTTCTTCTGCCAGTTTTATCATTAAGTTTAATTTTGTTCATGGGTCAGAAGTCACAGGACAGACCCGAAAAATGGAATATTGATTCCCGAATGACAAGGATGATTCAGCAAAGTGAATATGTTCCATTACCTCAGAATGATAATGTTGTTTTCAGCACATCGACCCGATACATTTCCACACCAAACGGTGTTTATGCAGTTTCACCCAACTTCAGAGTCCATCCGAGCGCCGGTACTCAGAGCGAAGTTCCAATTACCAGACATCCTTCCAATCAGCTGATAATGCTTGCTTCAGCCAATACATTCAGAGGGGGTTCTACATTCAGCACCGGAGTATATGTAACAACTAACGGTGGAGTATCATGGTTTGGGAGCGATACTTTGAATAACGGCGGATTTAGTTATGGAGATCCGGGTCCGATGATTGACAAGAACGGAATTTTTTTAATGTCTTATATTACTACAACCGGTTCAATGGGTGCAAGTTATTCTTCAAACAACGGTATAAACTGGGCTCCGACAGTAACTTATCCAGGAGCATCAACAAGCGCAGATAAAAATTTATCAGGAACTGATGACGCACCTTCAAGCGCATATTACGGAAGAAGTTATACTGTTTATACAGAATTCGCAGGAACATATACAAACAGGATAGTAAGTTCATTTACTACAAATGGCGGAGTAAGCTGGTCAACAATTGCACCTGTCAGTCCTCCGCCTTCTACAGGTCATCATCATCAGGGTTGTGATGTAAGGATCGGACCTAATGGAGAAGTTTATGTAGTCTGGGCAAACTGTACGACTAACGGTCAAAATTCAACTGAAGATTCCCTTGGATTTGCAAAATCGCTTGACGGCGGAGTTACCTGGGCAGTTTCAACAAACAGTGCTGATAACATGAACGGTATCAGGTCAGCAAGTATGTTCAACAGCATAAGAACAAACGGATTTCCCAGAATTGATGTTGACAGAACAGGCGGAGCAAGAAACGGATGGATCTATGTGGTTACAGCCGAAAAAACAGTTGCTCCTGCAACAGATGTATCAGATGTAATACTTCACCGGTCAACAAACAGCGGATCTACCTGGACATCATCAAGAGTGAATCAGGATGCAGCCGGAAACGGAAAATATCAGTATATGCCTTCAGTCAGAGTTGATGAATACGGCGGAGTAAATATAAATTATTATGATACGCGGAACATTCCGACAAATGATTCTGCACAAATTTATGTGTCAAGATCAATTGACGGAGGAAGCACGTGGTCAGAAATTTTGGTTTCCGATCATAAATTCATGCCAAAACCAATATCCGGATTAGCTACAGGTTATCAGGGAGATTATATAGGAATAACTTCCGGTAACGGAAAGATCTGGCCTTACTGGGCTGATGACATAACCGGTTCTTATCAGGCATGGATAGCATCAATAGATATCGGACCTTCAATTACACATACGCCATTGCCAAATACGGAACAGCTTACAGGAAATTATGCAGTAAACTGTGTAATCACTCCTTCAGGTTCTGGTATTAATCCGTCTCTGACAAAATTATACTGGTCAAGAAATAATCCTTTAATAACAGACAGTCTGCTTATGACAAATTCAAGCGGAACGAACTGGACAGCGAATATCCCTGCAAATGGCTCAGCAGCTACTTACAGATATTATATAAAAACTTCAGACAGTCTGAACAGGATTTCAACATCACCTTCAGGAGCACCTTTAGTTTTGAATTCATTTATAGCTTCTACAGACAATACAAATCCTGTTATTACGCATACACCATTAGGAAATCAAGCCAAGCCATACTGGCCTTCAACAGTCGGAGCTACTGTAACTGACAATCTTGGAATTGACTCAGCATGGGTAAAATGGTATAAGAATACACCTACTCCGACCAAACAGTTCAAACTAATAAACACAAGCGGAAGCAGTTTCAGCGCAGCTTTCAATTCAATTAATGCTGATGTTGTATTAGGAGATGTAATTTATTACAAAATATTTGCGCAGGATAATTCTTTAGCTCATCACAAAGATTCAACTGCGTTATACAATTTCACAATAATAGAACAAACACTATGCGAAGGATTTACTTCAGCAACGTTCCCTCCGGATTTATGGACTCTAAGCCCGACAGGATCATACTGGACCCGGGATGCAGTAAGCAGTTACGGGATTGGAGCAGGGTCGGCAAAATATGATTTCTGGAGTTCACCCAGCGGAACGATAGAATCAATAATAACACTTGCATTCGGATCATCAGTAAACGGTGATTCGCTTAAATTTCATAATGCTTATGCTCCATATACAGGTTCTACAGATTCATTGATAATAGAATCATCTACAAACGCAGGAACTACATATTCATCTCTGGTAAGAATGTACGGAAATACTACTGCTATTATAGGTAACAGTAATACATTAAACACTACGACTGCACTTAGTTCAGCGTTTACTCCGACCAGTTCACAATGGCTGACAAAAACTTTCTCATTGCCTGTAGGAACTAACATGATAAAATTTACAGCGAAAAGCGGATTCGGAAACAATCTTTACATTGACAGCATCTGTAAAGTTGCAGGAATACCTCCACCTCCTCCGCCGGTAGTAACATCTTCTTATGATTCAATTGTTGTAAATATGCCTTTAGGAAATGATTCAACTACAAGAAATCTACTTATAGGAAATACCGGAGGATCAGCATTGAACTGGTCTCTGACAGAACTAACTGCAGTATTTGATAATATTAAACAGCAAAATAATTTTAGCAAAGAACAAATTGCAGAAATGGTGAATCAGACCAAAGATGCCAGGGATAAATATCACGGACCGGATGTAACAGACGGCTCAGGCGGACCGGATGTATTCGGTTACATCTGGAAAGACAGTGACGAGCCGGGAGGACCTGCTTTTAACTGGGTGGATATATCAGGAACCGGAACTGCAATAACAACATGGACAAACGGAACTGGGGACGACGGATCAGTTGTGGTTGCGCTTCCGACACCATTTTCATATTACGGAAACAGTTATTCACAGCTAAAGATATGTACAAACGGCTGGGTTTCATTTGATGTAGCTTCAACAAATGCTGCATACTCAAATACAGCATTACCGGATGCAGTAGAACCTAACAATGCAATTTACGGATTCTGGGATGATCTTGATGTCAGAACATCAGGAACCATTTATTATTACAATGACGCTGTAAATAACAGATTCATTATTGAGTATAAAGATGTTCCTCACTACAGTACAGGGGGACCTTATACATTTGAAATAATTCTGAATTACAACGGAAAAATAAATATTCAATATCTAACTTCCTTAACACCATTGAATTCAGCAACGATCGGTAATGAAAACTCTGCAAGCACTGACGGATTGCAGATGGTATTCAACAATAATTACGTTCATGATAATCTTGCAATATTAATTGAAAAGGGCGGACTTCCATGGGTCACAGAAAATCCTTTAGCAGGAACTGTAGCACCGAGCAGTAATCAGAATGTTGATGTAAAATTTTTCAACAACACACTTGCAGCCGGAACTTACACAGGCAAACTGAGAATTTCATCAAATGATCCGGTAACTCCAGCCAAGGATGTAAAAGTTAGATTGAATGTAGGACTTTCAGTACCTTCAACCATTACAATGATAATACAGGGATTTTATAATACGGGTCTGAATAAACTAAATCTTCGGGATACATCAAGAGTATATCTTAGAAATATTTCTCCGCCATACAGTATTGTAGATTCTGCAAAATCAGTAATTGATTCAGTCACATTTGCAGGATCATTTCTTTTTGCAAATGCGCCTTCAGGAACTTACTATCTGCAGGTAAAGACAAGGAACGGCATAGAAACATGGAGCAAGGCAGGAGGAGAATCCTATACTTCAGGATCACCTTTCAGTTACAATTTCACAACTGCGGTTACTCAGGCATACAACAGTAATCTAAAGCTTGTCGGAACCAAGTATTGTAACTACAGCGGAGATGTGAACGATGACAGAACAATAGATGCATCTGATCTGAGCTTTGTAGATAACGCCAGTACTATTGGGGTTACAGGATACGTTCCGGAAGATCTGACCGGAGATTATTTTGTGGATGCAACAGATCTTTCAATTGTTGATAACAATGTAGGCATTTTTGCTGAAACACCTCCGGGAGCAGGACCCGAATTAAATACTTTTATTAAATCAAAAAATTCATTAGGTTCTAAAGCAATAAAAAAGAATAATGTTCTTAGAAATACCGATGACAAAAAGAGAACAAATGACAGTAATAAATAATTTTTTAACATGAGTATATAATCAGATTATTAATATAAGCTGAAACTAATACAGTTGGGAGCAATAAATAAAAAATTGCTCCCTTTTTATTTTTAAAAAAGAAATTATTCAAATGATAATTTAAAAATATTTTTTAAAACAAAAAAGAAAGGGAAATAAATGAAGTTAAAGCTATTGTTATTTGCTGTAATTCTTACAGCTTCATGGATCACATATTCCGGATTTTCGGGTGGAGATAATGACCCGAGATGGAATCAGGATCCAAGGACTGTGGTAAATCTCTCAGGAGATTATAAACCACTGCCGACAGTTTATTCTGAAATAAGACAATTCACTACAGAGCCGCAGACAACCATTACTCCAATCGGCGTCATGGTAACTTATCCGAATGTCAGGGTTCATCCATCTGCAACAAACGATTTTTCACAATCTGAAGTACCGATCGTAAGCAGCCCTGCTAACAGGAACATTCTGTTTGCATCTTCAAATGCTTATGTCTTCAGCACAGGACAAATTAATTCCGGAGTTTATGTTTCATTAGACGGCGGAGTAACCTGGACGGGAACAGAGACACTTCCAGGCGCAAGTACACTTGATCAAAGAGGAGATCCGGGTCCGATGATTGACAAAAACGGTGTTTTCCTTTTTACACATCTTACGAGTGCTTCCAATTTCGGAGCAGTAACAGGAATGGGAGCCAACAGGTCAATTAACAACGGTGCAACCTGGTCAACAACTGTTCAGGTATCTGCAGATGCAAATGCAGATAAGAATCTCGGAACCACTGATGATTCTCCGACAAGTCCTTATTACGGGCAATCTTATTTTGCGTGGACAAGTTTTTCAACAGCTCCTGCAAACGGAAGAACTTCCAGAACATTAAATTCAGGAGTATCATGGTCAGCACCTTTAGTAGTAAACGCAACACCTGCAGGACATAATGCGCAGGGTCATGATATGGCAGTGGGTCCTAACGGAGATGTTTATATTACCTGGACAGCAGGTATAACCTCATCACCATTCACTGAAGATTTTGTAGGATTTGCTAAATCAGTGAACGGCGGAACATCTTATACTGCAACAGAGAACATTTTTGATGATAACGGAAGCAGATCCAATTCATTTAACGGTTGGGGAATCAGAACAAACGGTTTCCCGAGAATAGCAGTAGATAAAACCGGCGGAGTAAGAAACGGCTGGATCTACATAGTTGTCAGTCAGATAAATCTGGCACCGGCAGGAACAGACGCTGACGTTGTTCTTCACAGGTCATCCGACGGCGGAACAACTTGGTCAGGCGGTATCAGAGTAAATCAGGATGCAGTAAGCAACGGAAAAGTTCAGTTCTTCCCGGCTGTATGTGTTGATTCAGATGGCGGAGTAAATGTTGTATATTATGACAACAGAAATTTCCCTTCTGTAGGAGATTCATGTTCAGTATATATTTCCAGATCACTTGACGGCGGCACGACATGGGGAGATGTAAAGATCGCTGATCACAATTTCAAACCAAAGCAAATGTCACCATTCGGCGGCGGATATATGGGTGATTACATTGGTATCACACAGAGTATCGGAAAAGTCGTAGCAGTATGGATGGATGACAAAGCAGCGCCGGTTGGCTCCAACAAACCAAGCTGCTGGGCAGGAGCTCTCGACATATCAAAAAGTACAATATGTCAGGATTTTTCCTCAGCTACATTCCCTCCAAGCGATATGCTTCTGGAATTTACAGGAACGCAATACTGGTCAAGACAGACACCGAGCGCTTATGCATCGGGCACAGGTTCGGCAAAGTTCGATTTCTGGAATGCTGCAGCAGGTACTTCCCAGTCACTTGTAACATATAAATTTGCAGCAACAGCAGCAGGAACATATTTAACATTTGACAGATCATATTCACCTTGGTTTACAAATACAGATTCTCTGATAATCGAAGTTTCAAATAACGGCGGCGCAACATATACAAATCTTGCCAGGTTATGGGGTAATGAAAACGGAGGAGCTCCGCTGAACACTGTAGCAAGGATCAATGATTTTTCACCTACATCAGGCGGTCAGTGGGCGCCAATGAACTATGCTTTGCCTGCAGGAACAGACAAAATAAGATTCAAAGCTGTGAGCGGATTCGGAAACAATCTTTATCTGGATAATATCTGTCTGCAGTCACTTGCATCTCCTGTAGCCAATACATTATGCGCAATGCCTGAAGGATTTTACAGACCAAGTCCAACGAGTGTCATACCGGATACATTAAGAATATATCTTTACAGAACTGATTTCCCGAATGTAGCAGTTGATTCTGTAGTAAAAATCCTGACAAACTTCGGATGTATAAACGGAGGTGCTACATTCACACATGCATTAACGGTACATATTATCTCGGATTTAAGCACAGGAACACTATTAAAACCTGGAGCACAGCAGGCGGATTTGCTTACACAAGAGGCAGTTCATTCACACTGGATTTAATAAATAACTTAGCGGGAACATATCTAAACAGTGAAAAATCTATACCTCCATACTACGGTATGTACGGCGGTGATATCACTCAGGACGAGATCATAGACGGTTCAGATCTAAGCTTAGTTGATAATGGTGCATTTGCAGGATTGTCAGGTTATGTTGTAGAAGATGTAACCGGAGATAATTTTGTTGATGCTGATGATGTTGCAATTGTAGATAACAACCAGGGAGTAACAATGGTAGGACCTCCGGGTGGAGCGCCAACCATTAATCCGAATGAAAATGATCAAATGCCTGAATTCAAAACAGAAGCTGAAAGACAGAAATATGAAACAGGAATGAGAGCAAATTCATTAAATCAGGAAATACTCTTTAAGCAAAATCAGGAAAGAGATCTTCTGAATGCAAAATATAATTTCAAGAACAGAATCCCTTCAAAAGGAGCTGCTGAAACAAGCAAGTTATATGATCCAAACGGAATAACAGGATTAGGCTGCAGATAAGAATTAGTAATTTTTAAATTAAAAGACTGATGAGAGAAATCTTTTCAGTCTTTTTTTTTTATTTAAATTTTGTAATTTGAGTCAATTTATTAATTAAACAAAAAGAAAGGATTATGCATGAAATTTAAACTTTTTTTACTCACTGTTCTTTTAACATTTTCTTATCTCATTTATTCGGGTTTTTCATCAGGAGATGACAGTCCGAGATGGAATCCGGATCCCAGCTCAAGAATCAATTCCGGAAATGTATTTCAGGAATATACTCCTTTGCCGCAGCAGGATTATTCTGGTCCTGTAATTAATGAACCAACATATTATAATACACCGATGGGTGTGTTAGTTGTAAATTCAGCTTTCAGGGTACATCCGATTTCAGCGGGTCATCAGACTGAAGTTCCTATCACACGGCATCCGACTAATCCACTTATAATGTTCGCATCAGCAAACACATCAAGAGGAGGAAGCTTCAGTACCGGCTGGTATGTAACAACAGACGGAGGTACATCCTGGTTTGGAAATGATACATTATTTTCATCTGCAGGAACTCCTGTATTTAATTTCGGAGATCCCGGTCCGTTGATCGATAGAAACGGAAGATTCATTAATTCATATATTACTACATCTGGTCAGATGGGTGCATCCTGGTCAACCAATAACGGAGTCAACTGGTCAACTACGGTTACAATTCCGGGTTCGACATCAAGTTCTGATAAGAATTTTTCCGCAACTGACGATGCTCCTTCAAGCGCTTTTTACGGAAGAAGTTATACAGTCTATACAGAATTCGCCGGCGCTAATTTATACAGATTAGTAGGTTCATATACAACTAATGGCGGAGTAAGCTGGTCATCTGAAGCTCTAATAAGTCCTGCTGCAGTAGCTGGTTCAAATTACTTTCATCAGGGTGCCGATGTTAAATGCGGACCAAACGGAGAAGTATATGTTGTTTGGACTTGCGCTGATGCTGACATTAGTCCCTTTACAGAAGATTCTCTTGGATTTGCAAAATCCACAGACGGAGGAGTAAGCTGGACGATTGCAACTAACCATGCTGCAAATGTAAACGGAAACAGAACCTTCAATATGCATAACGGGATAAGAGTTGCAGGATTCCCGAGAATAGATGTTGACAGAACATGCGGTCCGAGAGCCGGCTGGATATACGTTGTAGTCGGTGAAAAAAATCCAGGTATAGCAGGTGATGTGTCTGATATAGTTCTTTACAGATCTTCAAATGGCGGTACTTCCTGGCTTCCGGGAGTCAGAGTAAATCAGGATGCATTCGGTAACGGAAAAAAACAATATATGTCAGCAGTCAGAGTAGATGAATCGGGCGGAGTAAATGTTGTGTATTATGATACAAGAAATACAGCTACGAATGACTCTTCAGAAGTTTATCTTTCCAGGTCTACAGACGGCGGTGCTACATTTACGGATGTAAAAGTCGGAAATAAATTTAAACACGGACCTACCGGAGTAGCAGGAGTTAATACTCAGTATGCGGGAGATTATATCGGAATAACATCAGCTCTTATAGAAGGAAATCCAGTTAACGGAAATCAGAGAATCTGGCCTTACTGGATGTCCAATAGTTCAGGAGTTTATAATGCATGGACTGCAAAAGTTGAAGTTACTCCATCCAATCCCTGTCCGGGATGTCAGGATTTTTCTTCAACCGCATTTACACCGGATTATTATTCATTGCTTTATACAGGATCGCAATACTGGAACAGAACAACTCAAAGCGCATATGGCGGAGGAACAGGATCAGCGATGTTTAATTTTTATAATGCTAATGTGGGAACTGATCAGTCTCTGATCACAGATTTTCAACCGGTACCGGCAGGTTATTATGTAACTTTTGATGAGGCATATGCACCTTACTCGCCGTCATTCGGACCGGATACACTTATAGTTCAGTCTTCAACAAACGGAGGAACTTCATATTCTACTCTTGCCACACTTCTTGGTAAAGCTGACGGAAGCGGTGAATTAAATACTGCACCTGCTACTACTTTGTCATTTGTTCCTGCTAATAACCAATGGGCATCAAAAATTTATAATTTGCCGTTAGGAACAAACAGGATAAGAATGAGAGCCATAAGCGGATTCGGAAATAATCTGTATCTGGATAATATCTGCATAAAGGCTCTGCCAAATGCTGTAGCAAATGGTTTATGCTGTGTTCCAGAAGGATTCTACAGAGCTACACCATTTCCTCAGGCAATACCTGATACAATCAGAGCTTATCTTTACAGAACAGATTTTCCAAACATAGCTGTTGATTCATCAATTTCATTATTGGCATCGGGTGGTTGTTTAGGAAGTCCTGTTTTTCCAAAAGCCCTTAACGGTAATTATTATCTTGCATTCAAGCACAGAAATACTATCAAGACATGGAGTGCTGCAGGAGGATTTGCTTATGTAAGAGGTTCATCTTTTAACAGAGATTTTATTAACATTCTGACACAGACATATCTCAGCAGTGAGAAGCTTATTGATCCTCAGCCTTTCTATGGCATGTACAGCGGTGATATAAATCAGGACGAGACCATAGACGGTTCCGATCTGAGTCTTGTGGATAACGGTGCATTTTCAGGAGCATCAGGATATGTAGTAGAAGATGTTAACGGAGATACCTTTGTTGATGCATCTGATGTATCCGTAGTGGATAACAATGTCGGTGTATCAATGGTAGGACCTCCGGGAGCTGCTCCAACAATTAATCCTGTTGAAAACGATAATGTTCCGGAATTCAAATCTGATTCGGAAAGAATGAAGTATGAATCCGGAAAGAAACTGCTGGAAGAAATGAAATCAGCTGCGAAGGAAAAACTTGCTATTGAAAAACAGCAAAAAGATTTACTGAATGAAAAATATAATTTAAACAAAAGAATTCCTTCTGACGGAGTCTTTGAAAATAAAGACAAAGTAAAAAGCAATTCTTTATTCGGAAGTCATTAAAAATCAGAAACATTAAAATCAAAAGACTGAAGAGGTAATCCTTTTCAGTCTTTTTTTTGTTAAACTAACCTAATTTGAGCAATTTATAAATTTAACTAAAAAAGGATTATACATGAAATTTACAACCTCAATTTCCGGCAGATTAGGTTATTGTATTAAAATACAAAGCAATTTAAATTTTTAAAAAATTAAAAAATGTTTACTTAACTGATATCTTCTTTTATTATCAAATTATACAACTTATACAATGTTTAACTCATAATTGATCAAATACCCTGGATATAATTATATTTAAGCCGTTATTTTATACAAATTTGTAAGTTTTCGGAACATTTGTCATATTAGCTGCTTAAAACAGAAAGACTTCTGTTAATAGTATCAGGTCTTCTGTTTATAGTAGAGGGTCTTCTGTTAATAGTAGAGGGTCTTCTGTTAATAGTAGGTCTTCTGTTAATAGTAGCAGATCTTCTGTTAATAGTAGAGGGTCTTCTGTTAATAGTAGAGGGTCTTCTGTTAATAGTAGAGGGTCTTCTGTTAATAGTAGAGGGTCTTCTGTTAATAGTAGAGGGTCTTCTGTTAATAGTAGCACAGCTTCTGTATACTTTTTCGAGAGTGCTAAAACAAGAAAATAAGCCATTTTTGTTTACAAAGCCTCCTGTTTCTCGAGATGATCAGCTTTGTAAACGGGAATTCAACTTTCCCAAGACCAGGAAATCTGTCTTAAAAGAAATGAATAATCTCAAATTCTCTAAGACTCGGAGTTAATACTTTTAAACAAGATTCTTTGAGCCCTGGAGACTATGAGGTTTTTTCTTAAATGCCCCGGATTGGGGTTGTTTAAAACAGCTTTCATTTAATTTTAATTAAAACGTTTTGGACAACACTGGAAATTTATGTATACATTTTTACATATGAACATTTTAAATAAATTATTTATTGTATATATTGAATACCAAATAATTTTTTATCTAATTTAAAATCCCAAATAAAATGAAGAAAGTCTTTTCTCTGTTCTTTTTTTCTGTTCTTGGATTATTTTTATTCATGGGGCAAAAGTCCATAAATAAACCCGAGAAATGGAATATTGATCCTCAGCAAACAGGAATTTATGATCCAAATGTAATTTCAACAGCTCCGCTTCCTCAGGAGTATGATTATTTCAATCCCAATAATACAACCAGATACATCAGCAGTCCAAGCGGTGTTTATGCTGTAAATCCTAATTTCAGAATACTGCCGAGAGCAGGCAGTTATCAGTCTGAAGTTATAATCTGCAGACATCCGCTGAATCCGCTGATCATGTTTGGTTCATCAAATGCTATAAATAATACAGGCACTCTTTTTATAAGTGAAGGTGTATATGTTACTACAAACGGCGGAGTGAACTGGTTTGGAAGCGATACATTGCAGGGTGCTCCGATTGGAAATCACGGAGGTGATCCCGGTCCGACGATTGATAAAAACGGAGTTATCATAATGTCGCATCTAGGATACAGCACAAGCGGAATGTTTGCAAATTATTCTTCAAACAACGGCGCAACGTGGTCTTCAACTTATACTATTGCTTCAGGTTCACAGGATAAAAATTTTGCCACAACAGATGACGCTCCGTCAAGTCCTTATTACGGAAGGTCGTATGTGGTCTGGTCTTTATTCTCAGTCAGCAATCCTCCGATAGCAATATCTTATACAGCAAACGGCGGAGTATCCTGGTCCGCTGCTGCACAGATCAATACTTCCGTAGCCGGGCATTATTCACAGGGATGTGATGCAAGAGTCGGCCCTAACGGTGAAGTATATGTTGTCTGGGCTGCTCCAAATACAGCAGCCGCAAATGTAGAAGACTTTGCAGGATTTGCCAAATCGGTTAACGGCGGAGTTACCTGGACGGTTACAAATAATGCATATGATATGAACGGTATCAGAGGTTCATTCCCGACCAAAAACAACATCAGAACAAATGGTTTCACAAGAATAGATGTTGACAGAAGCGGCGGTCCGAGAAACGGATGGATCTATGTAGTTGCTTCAGAAAAAAATCTTGCACCTGCAGGTTCTGATCCCGATGTTGTACTTCATAAATCAACTGACGGAGGCGTCAGCTGGTCAGCAGGAGTAAGGGTTAATCAGGATGCATTAAATAACGGAAAGTATCAGTTCTTTCCTGCTATAAGAGTTGATGAAATCGGCGGTGTAAATATTGTATATTACGATGACAGAAATACTGCTTCAGACTCAAGCGAAATTTATATGTCACGCTCAATAGACGGAGGTACGACTTTTACTGATTTGCTTGTTAGCGATCATAGATTTCAACCGAAAACAATCAGTGTATCCGGATTAGCAACAGGGTATATGGGAGATTACATAGGCGTAACATCCGGCAACGGAAAGATCTGGCCATTATGGATGGATGATAAATCAGGTATTTCTCAGGCCTGGACAACTTCGATTGATCTGGGACCCGGAATTACACACACTCCGCTGCCAAATACAGAACAGCTTTCTGGAAATTATGCAGTAAACTGTGTTATAACTCCTTCCGGCTCAGGCATAAATCCTTCTCTGACGAAATTATTATGGTCAAGAAATAATGTTGCAATTACCGACAGTCTGCTTATGACAAATTCAGGAGGCAATAACTGGACAGCAAATATACCTGCAAACGGCGCGGCTGCAACTTACAGATATTACATTAAAACCACAGACAGTCTAAACAAAACATCTGTTTCACCAGCAGGTGCGCCTGCTTCATTGAACTTATTTGTTGCTCAGACCGATAATACAAAACCAGTAATTGTTCATACTCAGCTTGGCAATCAGCCAAAGCCGAACTGGCCTTCTACCGTAACAGCTACTGTTACTGATAATGTCGGACTGGATTCATCATGGGTTAAGTGGTATAAAAATTCTCCTGCACCGATAAAGCAGTTTAAGTTAATAAATACAACTGGTAGCACTTTCTCTGCTGCATTCAATTCATTAAATTCTGATGTAGTTGTAGGAGATTTTATATTTTACAGAATATTTGCGCAGGATAATTCAGTTTCTCATAACATGGATTCTACTTCAATGTATTCATTTCAGATTATTGATCAGATCTTATGCGAAGATTTTTCTTCTGCAACATTTGTCCCGACGAACTGGAGTCTGGAATATACAGGCACACTTTACTGGACAAGAGAATCAGTCAGCGGTTACGGTTCGGGAACAGGTTCATCCAAGTTTAATTTCTGGAATGCAACAAGCGGTACGACACAATCAATGATTTCTCTGACATTCGGAAGCTCTGTTGCCGGGGATTCATTGAAATTTGATAATGCTTACGCTCCTTACACAGACGGAAGTACAGATTCACTGGAAATACTGACTTCTTCTAACGGCGGAACAACATTTATATCATTAGTAAGATTATGGGGAAATAATACAACCGGGAATCTTAATACTACCGCAGCTTCAAGCACTCTGTTCACGCCAACTGCAGCGCAATGGGCTACAAAAAAATATTCACTGCCTGTCGGTACAAATAAAGTAAAATTCAGAGCGAGAAGCGGATTCGGAAATAATCTTTTTTTGGATAATATTTGCAAAATCAATGCAGTCGTTTCTCCTTCAACTTCAGCGATCTCCTTTGCAGCGCAGGGATATCATAATACAATTACAAACACTCTTAACATGAGAGATACGGCAAGATTTTATTTAAGAAATGCTTTTTCACCTTTTTCAATTGTTGATTCAGCAAAAACAGTGATTGATTCTGTTACTTACACCGGTACAGTGACATTTTCAAATGCGCAGACAGGTATTTATTATGTAGTAATAAAAGGAAGAAACATGCTTGAAACCTGGAGCAAATCAGGAGGAGAAGTTTATACGAGAGGCACTCCATTCACATATAACTTTACAACAGCAATAACACAGGCATATAACAGTAATATTAAACTTGTCGGATCGAAGTATTGTAATTACAACGGCGATTTTAATCAGGATGGTATTATTGACGTTTCCGACGTAAGCTTAGTTGATAATGCATCATTCAACGGTCTGACAGGGTATGTTACGGAAGATGTTACAGGGGATTATTTTGTAGATGTATCGGATGTTTCGATAGTTGATAATAACAGCTTTTCAGGGGTTCAGGTAGCAGCGCCTCCGGGAGCAGTAATTATTGTTAATCAATCAGATTTTCAGAACACCTCAGTTAATAATTCTGTTTCAAAGAAGCCTTCAGAAGGAAAAAATTCTGATACGGGAAAAAAAGAAATTATTACCAGGGAAAATAATACAGGAAAAGGAAATCCAGTTAAAAATAAAGATTTAAAAAAGTAATTTTGAAATATCTTATTTCAGAAACGATAATTTATTTTCTTTAATTCAGATATTTTTAACATGTAAAGATTTAAATAAAAGACTGAAGAGAATTTTCTTTTCAGTCTTTTTTTTATTTTAAAAATTGTAAATTACATAAACAATATATCACCTTCCGGAAGAACATTTCTTTTTATTAATTTTAATATATTTATGATGAGAAACTTTCTCAGCTTACTTTTCATTTCTGTACTAGTATTATTTACCGGTTATACAAACACAACATTCTCGCAGACTGACAAACCTGAAAAATATTCCAAGATCAAAATTTACATCAACAATAACACTGATTTTGACCGGCTCAGCGCTTATGATCTTCACATTGATCATGCCGTCAGAAAAAATAATTTTATTGAAGCGTGGCTTTCTCAAGGTGAGATCGAATCAGTTAAAAAAAGCGGGATGTCTTATCAGATACTTATCAGCGACTGGAAAAAGTATTACGATGCGCTTCCTAAGATGAATGCCGGAGAGATTCGCCGCGCGATTGAAAATTCTGTTGCAACTGATAATGTCAGTCACTCTATCTACGGATCAATGGGAGGTTTTCTTACTTACAGTCAGGTTAATGCTAAACTGGATTCTATGCGTCTAGAATATCCGGGACTGATCTCGGCAAAATTTGCGATGGATTCTTCAGTTGAAAACAGAAAGATATGGACAGTCAGAGTTTCCAATAGTCCGAATGCTCCTACAGGCAGACCTGAAATCTGGTTTCATTCTTTGATTCATGCAAGAGAACCGGAAAGCATGGAGCAGAATGTTTATTTTATGTACTGGCTTTTTGAAAATTATAATATTGATCCGGTTGCAACATATATACTGAAGAACAGAGAATTATATTTTACTCTGGTGCTTAATCCGGACGGATATGTTTATAATGAAACAACTAATCCTTCAGGCGGGGGACTGTGGAGAAAGAACAGAAAGAATAACGGAGGAAGTTACGGAATAGATCTTAACAGAAATTACGGAATATATCAGTACTGGAATTCTTCAAACAATGGTTCGAGCACTGTTGCTTCAAGTGATACATACAGAGGTCCCTCACCATTTTCCGAGCCGGAAACAAGAGCTGTTATGAAATTTGTAAATTCAAGAAACTTCTCCGCAATACTCGGCGCTCATACATACGGAAATTATCTAATTAAACCTTGGGCATGGCAGGATCCGATACCTACTCCTGATGATGCAAAGTTTAATGAATATCTTGCTGACATGACAATATACAATCACTTTACTATTGGAACACCTTCGCAGACTGTCGGATATAAAGTAAGGGGCGGAGCAGATGACTGGTATTACAATGATTCAGTTCATTCTCCTCACAGAATAATAGCAATGACACCGGAAATAGGAACTACAGGATTCTGGCCGACACAGGCGGAAATAATTCCACTTGCACAAAGCATGCTTTTTACAAATCAGTATTTTGCTATGATCGGAGGAGCTTATGTTTATCCTGTTTCAACAACTTTGAATAAAACAGTTTATTCACCTGGGGAATCAGGCACTTTAAAAATAAAGTTCAGGAACAAAGGGTTACAGACTGCTCAGAATGTAAAAATAGAGTGTACATCCGGTTCATATTATCTGAATGTCCCAATAACTTTTTATAATTATTCTTCACTTAGTTCTTTTGCGGGTGACAGTTCGACATTCGGATTTACAATCTCACCGGCTTTGCCAAACAATTCCGCAGTTCCTGTTTTAATAAAATTCAAGCAAAATGATTCTGATGTAGTTTATACAGAAACAAAATATATTTTAACAGGCAACGGAAGCGCTACACTTGCTGACAGCGCAGAAAACGGTTTTGGAAAATGGACGACAAATCTTGGCTGGGCTGTAACATCTTCACAGTCGCATACTCCTTCAAATTCATTTACAGACAGTCCGTCAGGAAATTATACAGATAATACAACTAACTCAATGACACTTAATATTCCTGTAAATGTCAGCAGTTCGCCGATAACATTATTAAGTTTCTGGCACAGGTACAGCACTGAAGCGGGATATGATTATTGTAATGTAGAAGTATCAAGCAATAACGGTGTAGCGTGGCAGACTGTTAGTTCATACAACGGTACTCAAACAACATGGACGCAGCAGAATATTGATATTACTTCATATGCAAATTCTTCATCTCAGCTTAAGATAAGATTTACTCTTCAGACAGATCCAAGCGTTACTTCAGACGGATGGTACATAGATGACATAAAACTGAACAATTATACATCTTACTTAACCAGCGTAAATTCAACTGTAAATTTAAAAACAATAAACGAAGGTTTTTACAATACATCTTTAAATTCACTGAACATGAAAGATCCAGTTACAATGTATCTCAGAAACAGTTCATCAGCTTATGCAATTATAGATTCAACTGAAACAACAGTTGATTCGCTTACTTTCACCGGCAGTTTTGTATTCAGAAATGCTGCTTCAGGAAATTATTATTATGTTTTAAAACACAGGAACAGCATTGAAACATGGAGTAAAGCAGGTGGAGAAGCTTATGCATTCGGCGGAATAATGAGTTACGATTTTACGACCTCGTCAGCACAGGCATACGGAAATAATCTGAAATTAATCAACGGTAAATACTGTACTTTCAGCGGCGACATAGATCAGGACGGAAGCGTTGATGCTGCGGATCTGAGTATAGCAGACAATGACAGTTTCAGCGGTATGTCCGGATATGTTAATTCTGATCTCACCGGAGACGGGTATGTCGATGTCAGTGATGTTTCGATTACAGAAAATAATTCTTTTAACACTGTTACAAAAATAATTCCTTAAACCATCAATCAAATTAAACTGAAAGGGTTTACAATGAAAAATTTAGTTTTCACTTTTATCTTAGTTTTATTAATTACGAACATCTCATTTTCTCAGTATGATGATCCTAATCTTGACAGGATACCTGCAGAATTCTGGGATGCAATAAGTCCTCAGTCAGTTAACGCAGTAATTACAGATGCAAGCGGTTATGATAATTTCAATATCGGTACTGATTTTGCAGAGCCGCATCTTTCAATGAATCCTACAAATCCGTTAAACTGCTTTGTGGCATATAATACGAACGGCGCTCACTATGTTACTGACGGATACAACTGGTCTGCGACTTCCAGTCCGAGTTTCGGAGTTACTGTATATGGTGACCCTGTAACTGCTTTTGACAGTCTCGGAAATCTTTTTTATGAAAACATGATTGGCGGAATAACCGGGACAAGATTTATTAAATCCGTTAACGGAGGAGTGACTTTCGGAGCGGGTGTTGTTGGAAATAACGGTGTTGATAAAAACTGGGCGGCAGCGGATCAGACAAATGGTCCTTACAAAAATTATGTTTACACGGTAATGACACCTAACGGCTCATTATCAAATGTAAGAAGAAGCATTAATAACGGAGTTTCTTTTATTGATGCTGATACGCTTGCAAATTCCTATCCGGGTATGATGGTTTGCATTGGACCGAATGGATCAACTTCAGGAGGTTCGGTTTATATTGTCACAAATACCGGCGCATCTGCATTTGCAGTTACATATAATTTTTATCGTTCGACTACAGGTGGCACTAATTTTGTTTTAAGATCGAGTCAGAATTATGCCGGATATGTAGGAACTAATGTTGCAGGAAGACATTCTGTTCAGAATATGAGAACAAGACCTTATCCTATGATCGCAGCTGATAACAGCTATGGTACATTCAGAGGCAGATTATATTTAGTTTATGCAGCAAACAGTCCTGCAGGAGACGGTAACAAACCAAATATTTACTGCAGATATTCTACAGATCAGGGACTGACATTCTCTTCTCCAATTTTAGTAAATGATAATGCAAGTCCGGATTTGTCTGATCAGTTTTTTCCGGCAATCTGGTGTGACAAGACCACCGGAAGACTTTACTGTAAATGGTTTGACACAAGACTTGATGCCACAAATAATACAATGCATGTTTACGCTTCATACTCAGATAACGGCGGCGTAACATGGGTTGCAAATCAAAGAATTACAACAGCAGCAGCCACAATAAATTGTACGACTTGCGGAGGGGGAGGAACTCCGAGATATCAGGGAGATTATGACGCTGTATCTTCTAACCCTGTTACATCAATGATGGCCTGGACAGATATGAGAGCCGGAACATTCGGAAGTTACACTGCCTATTATCCGGATTTTGCAATGCTTGTAAATCCGGCTGCAAGCACTGTTCATCAGACAAACAGTTTCAAAAATATTGATGTCAGCATACCTTCAGTAAAATCTTATGCAAACACTGTTACATTTACAACAGAAGTTTCACCGTCACCTGCGACAGGAAGTATTGTAGCTGATTTTCCTGATGGAAGCACTTTATCTTCGGTACCCGGAACCGCAACAATGAGAGTCAGAACTATAGGGACGGTTACGCCTCTGGGAAATTACACTGTTACAGTAACGGGAGCAGGACCTAACGGAACGCCTGTTCATAAAAGGACAGTTACGATGACAGTAAATACAACACTCGGACCGACTCCGTGCGAAGATTTCACAAATACAGCTTTCCCACCGGCTGATTTCTTCGAAGAATTTTCAGGGACAAATTACTGGTCAAGGCAGACACCGAGCGCGTATGGCATCGGCGCTGGTTCCGCAAGGTTTAATTTTTATTCTGCAGGTCCTACCTTACCAATTAATCAGTCTTTAATATCTAATAATTTTGCAGCAACCGCAGCAGGTACTTATCTTACATTTGATGAAGCTTATGCACCATTTACCAGCTTTGGACCTGATACATTGCTGGTAGAATCTTCCACTAACTTCGGAGCTTCATTTACAATACTTGCCACATTACTTGGTAAATCTGACGGTTCAGGCGAACTGAATACTGCTCCAGCAACATCATCATCATTTACACCTGTTGCTTCACAGTGGAGACCAAAGATTTATTCATTACCGACCGGTACAAACAAGATTAGATTAAAAGCAAAAAGCGGATACGGAAATAATCTTTACATTGATAATGTATGTATTCAATCTTTGCCTGCACAAACTACTTCAACTGTAGGTGTAATTTCAGAAGGAATGTTTAAACCATCAGATCCTTACTGGACACTTTTAGATACGATAAGAGTTTATCTGCATAGATCTGATTTACCAAACATCATAGTTGATTCTGCTAAAACAACAATGAGTTCCAATGCTGTTTCAAACACTCTCACTTTTACAAAAGCATTAACAGGAAATTATTACAGAGTGGTAAAGCACAGGAATTGTATAATAACATGGACTGCTGTAACGCAGGCATTTACAAGAGGTACTGCTTATTCAAATTATAACCTTGTTCAGCCCGACGGACAGGCATACGGAAACAATCAGGCAATAGTAAGCTTGTCTCCTTTCTATCGCGGAATGTTCAGCGGAGATATAAATGATGATGATATAATTGACGGATCGGATCTGAGCGCTGTGGACAACGGAGCATTTAGCGGACTTTCAGGATACGTCGTTGAAGATCTTAACGGTGATAGTTTTGTTGATGCATCGGATGTTTCGATAGTGGATAACAATGTCGGGGTTACTGCTATTGAACCTCCCGGAGCAGCTCCGTCAGTCAATCCGACTGAAACTGATAAGAAACCTGAATTCAAAACCGAAGCTGACAGACAAAAATATGAAAGCACAATCGTACTTTCAGAAATAAAAAAAGCAGAAGATATAAAAATTCAGGAACTGAAGAAAAAGGAAAAAGAAATTATTAACAGGCAATATAATATTTACAACAGAAAAAAAACTAACAAGCCGTTAATAGAAAACTCTAATAATTCATTCAGTAACTCAGGCAGAGCAGGTCAGTAAAAACGAATATTTAAAATTACATAAGCTGAAAAGAGATAATTCTTTTCAGCTTTTTTTTTTTAATCAAATTTATGCAAACTTAAAATAAAACAGAAATCAGAAATTTCTTTAAGGGTATTTTTTGGATACAAATATTTTAATAAATCGAGGAAAACAGCATATATTAATATTCTTCATTGTATTTATTGGGTATTTTCAGCAAAAACATTCTTTGAATAAAACGAGAGGTTTTTATAATTTACAATAATGTAAAGTCCAAATTTTTACAAAAATAATTATTAATGAATGTCAAAACTATTTTCAGCATTTTAACCCACAGTGATATATTTTTAACAAATAAAATATAAACATCAAAAATGAAAAAATTACTTTTACTATTACCTGTTTTAATAACAGGTTTCATATTTATGACAGGTCAGAAAAGCATCAACAACGAATTAAAACCTGTTATATATCCTGAAATGATGAGGATGATTCCTGATGGTAATTATTCTTTCTTACCTCAGAAAAACGATAACAGGTTCAGTACCGAAGCACGAATAATAAAAACACCAAAGGAAGTTTATACTATATATCCTAATTTTCTTGTTCACCCGAGTTTCGGAACTCAGTCTGAAACACCTATTACAAGACATCCGACAAATCCGCTGATAATGCTTGCTTCAGCAAATACGTACAGAGGAGCAACTACATTTTCCACTGGTGTTTATGTAACTACTGACGGAGGTCTTACTTGGTATGGAAGCGATACTTTAAACAACGGCACTTTTAATTCCGGAGATCCCGGTCCTGCAATTGATAAAGACGGACGATTTCACATGTCATATATCAGTACTTCAGGAAACATTGGAATGAGTTACTCTACTGATAATGGAATTGTATGGTCTGCAAATGTAAATATTCCCGGATCCTCTGCAAGCTCAGATAAGAATTTTACGACTACAGATGATTCACCTGTAAGTCCTTATTACGGAAGAGTTTATACTGTTTTCACAGAGTTCGGAGGCACCAATTATGCAGACGTTGTAATGTCTTATTCAACAAACAGCGGAGTATCATGGTCAAATGAAGCTGTTGTCGGTAATGCTCTCGGCAATAATGTCAATCAGGGTTGTGATATCAAAGTCGGACCAAACGGAGAAGTATATGTAGTCTGGGCAAATCAGTCATCCGTCGGAGGCGCTCTTATTGAAGATTCTCTCGGATTTGCTAAATCAACTAACGGAGGAGTAAACTGGGCAGTCTCAAGAGGTAATGCAAGCAATATGAACGGGATCAGAGATTTTAACGGAGCTTTTTTGAACGGTATCAGAGCCAACGGTTTTCCAAGAATCGCAGTCGACAGAACTACAGGTCCGCGAAGCGGATGGATATATGTTACTACTTCAGAAAAAAATATTGCGCCTGCAACTGATGTATCCGATGTTATTCTTCACAGATCAACAGATGGAGGGAATACCTGGACAAAGAAAAGAGTAAATCAGGATGCTCCCGGAAATGGTAAGTATCAGTATTTCGGAACGGTCAATGTTGATGATCAGGGCGCGGTGAATATAGTTTATTATGATACCAGAAATACTCCTACAAATGATTCTGCTGAAGTTTATGTATCAAGATCTTTTGACGGAGGTGAAACTTATAATGATATTCTGGTTTCGGATCATAAATTCAAACCTAAATCTATCCCGGGACTTGCAGCAGGATATCAGGGTGATTATATAGGAATAACTTCGGGAAACGGAACTCTCTGGCCTTACTGGTGTGATGATTATACAGGTATTTATCAGGCGACTACTGCGAAGGTTAACATTAATTTAACTCCGCTGAATAACTATAATCTTTCAAGTCCTTCTGCGGGAGCGCGAATAGTTACTTATCCTAATTATACATTGAATTATAATTTTAACTGGGATACTTCTACTGCAACAGCTTCCTATAAATGGATATTCGGTAATCCTACAGCAAGTGTCAGAAAGATAACTATTCCTTCGACTTTAAATGCAATCTCATTCTCATCCGGACAGCTTGATAATATACTTGCCGGACTCGGAGTAGCAGTTGGCGATTCGCTTGTGGGACAATGGGATGTATGGGCATTCAGAAACAATGTTACTCTCGATTCTTTAAAAGCTGCTAACGGTCCGAGAGCAATTACTCTGAAAAGAGGCGTACCGGTATTGTCAGCATTTAATTTAAACACACCTGCAGCAGGAGTAAGATATGAAACATCGGCTTTTAATTTTACAAATATTAATTTTAACTGGTCAACATCCGGACCGGGTGTAACATATAAATGGAAATTCGGTTCGCCTTCAATAACTGTTGTAAAATTAATCAGAACATCTGGTTTATCCGGCATTGATTCATCTTTTTCAATTCCAAATAATGAACTGGATGCAGCGCTGGCTTCGGCCGGTGTAAATCCGGGTGATTCTCTTGCAGGGCAGTGGTCTGTCTGGGCTTATAACGGATTTGATTCTGTAAAAGCAACTCAGAATAATGCGATCACTTTTAAAAGAAAAGGAAAAGGTGACATTCTCGTATTATATGATTCGACAAATGTAAACTGCAGAATTTCAAGAGACTCGGTAATGGCTAACCTGAATAATCTCTCGATTACATATGATCTTTATAACAGAAAAGGAGTTACCGCTACAGATGCAGTTTCTTTCAGAGGTTATAAAAAAGTTATGCTGCTTGGAGAAGGTTCATCTGTTATGTCAAATAAAATAAAAGATTCGCTTAAAACTTATCTGCAGTCAGGAACAGGAATCAATAAATCAAAACTTATAATAATTTCAGAAGATATTGGTTATCAGATAGACAGATCAGCTTCCCCGTATTATGATTCTGCATTTGCACGAAGCATGTGCGGATACCAGTATGTAGCAGACAGACCGGGAGTAGGCGGAAGAGGTATTACGGGAATTTCGATAAATACTAATCTTACGGACAGCACTTACGGTCCTTCATCAGATGTAATTAAAAGATCAGTTTCACTGCCATCTTCACAGACATTCAATCTATACAAATACAGACTGTTCGCTGACTCAATGAATTCAATAGGAAGAGTATCTGCTACTTATAATGTAGCTGTGATGGCGCTTGATGTGGAATCTATAAGACCGGCTAATGATGTTCCTTATCCATTTTCAGTAAAAAGAATACTTAACGGACTGATAAAATTTGTTGATGAAATTCCTACAGGTGATGATCCGGAAAATATTGCCACTGTTCCGGTAAAATATTCGTTATCTCAGAATTATCCAAATCCTTTCAATCCGTCAACAAAGATCAATTATGAATTACCGGTATCAAATTACGTCACGATTAAAGTTTATGATCTGACGGGAAAAGAAGTTATTACATTAATCAGCATGAAACTGGATGCAGGAAGATATTCAGTTACTTTAAACGGAGCAGATCTTTCAAGCGGAATGTATTTTTATAAATTAACATCAGGCGATTATACGGAAACAAGAAGGATGATTCTTCTTAAATAATATCAGTTATAAAATAATACATCTATTTAAAAAAGGCTGTCATCAGACGGCCTTTTTTTGTTTTATTAGAAAAAGGAAATATTAATTACAGGTTATTGGCAATTCGGAATATTGATTCTTTATCTTCCAATAACACCGAATTAAAATTAATGAGTAATCCTAATTTTCTGTTTGACAGTTTCAGATAAGTTAAAAGTTGCTTGAAATATAAATCTGTCATCTTTTCGACAGACTTGATTTCTATAATTACCAGATCGTTCACCAGAATATCCAGTCTGAATCCAACATCCATTCGTATGTTTTCATATAGCATTGGAATACCAATTTGATTTTTGACATTATATCCAAGTTGAATTAGTTCGTATGATAATGCCGCATCATAAACAGATTCCAGTAATCCGGGTCCTAATGCATTATGAATCTTAAAAGCGCATCCTCTTATATCAAAAGATATTTTGTTCTCAATTTTTTCCATTCTAATCGTTTAAATATTTTATCAAAACTGAACTCATTTGAGCAGAAGAATTATTAAACATTTTTTATCTGCGAATATCTGTGTGAAAAAAATCTTAATCGCAAAGAGCAATTCTCGCAGAAGAACGCAGATGTGATTCGCAGATTTACGCTGATGGTATTTCAATATATTCTTTATCTGCGAATATCTGCGTGAAATAAATCTTAATCGCAAAGAGAAATTCTCGCAGATTTACGCAGATATGATTCGCAGATTTGCGCTGATGGTATTTTAAAATATTCTTTATCTGCGAATATCTGCGTGAAATAAATCATAATCGTAAAGAGATATTCTCGCAGATTTACGCAGATGTGATTCGCAGATTTGCGCTGATGGTATTTTAAAATATTTTTTATCTGCGAATGTCTGCGTGAAATAAATCTTAATCGCAAAGAGAAATTCTCGCAGATTTACGCTGATGGTATTTTAAAATATTTTTTATCTGCGAATATCTGCGTGAAATAAATCATAATCGCAAAGAGAAATTCTCGCAGATTTACGCAGATGTGATTCGCAGATTTACGCTGATGGTATTTCAATATATTCTTCATCTGCGAATATCTGCGTGAAATAAATCATAATCACAAAGAGAAATTCTCGCAGATTTACGCAGATGTGATTCGCAGATTTACGCTGATGAAATTATTTAATATTCTTCATCTGCGAATGTCTGTGTGAAAAAATTAAATTCGCAAAGAGCAATTTCCGCAGAAGAATTTTTCAACATTCTTCATCTGCGAATATATTTGAGAAAATAGATTTGGTTAAAGTAAAAGTAAAGATAGTTTGTTGAGTGGTATTACGAATTACACTTCATTCAACAAAAATTAAGGAAGAAATATTTACTAAAATAGCTGTCATCAGACGGCCTTTTTTTGTTTATTGAGTTCAGATATCTTTTCAATCAGCCAGTCCCGTTTTGAAATCAATTTATATTTATTAAGTTCGTTAAAAAGAAATGCCTGATCTTTTACCTTAGTATCTGTAGCAGCATTAAGAAGCAAATGGAGAAATTTTATAAACCCTGTGAAATTCACCATGTGGGATTTTGGTATTTCCTTGTGGTTTCTCATATAGTGACTTGTCCTGTCAATAAGAGTAAAAGCATCTTCATATTCGCCGAGTTCATAATAACTTATCAGTTTGATAAGAGAGACATCAATATAATGCAGAAAATTCGATGGCTTGACACCGGATATAATACTGAGCGCATTCTGATATTTCTTTCTTGCGATGAAGAGTTTTGCATTGGCAATATTGACCTCATTATCTCTGACGTCTTCCGGCAGAAGAACAGAATACTTTTTCAGAAAGTCATCTACCCAGCTGAGTTTATTTACTTCAATCCCGACAAACACATAATCTCTGAAACTGCTAAGCGGATAAATATTCTGACTGAAGTCACTGTGAAAACCTGAATCAAGTTTCTCATTAAACAGTTTAAACAGCTCATTGTAATATTTATTGATTCCCTGATTCTGCTTTCTTGTGCAAAAGTATATGAAGATCATATAAAGCTGGAGTTTATATTCATTACTCAGAGAATCATGAAGCTCATGAAATATCTTTCTTGCTTCAAAATAATTATCCTCATTATTAATATTTTCATAGGCTTTGTACAGATTATAATTCATCGACACAATCTTAAGAATCTTCAGATCCGAACTGTGACATTTCTTCATTACTTTCGCAAGATTCATATCTTTCAGAATCTCAAGGACAAAATTAAATTCATATTTTCTGTTAAGATATTCCTGCTGCTTATATTCTATGCCGTTAGTGAACAGATTATTAAGAAATATGGAAGTAGATAGCAAAGTATTTTCAAAGAATTTTTGAAAATAGGCATCGAATTTTTTCTTTTCTCCAAGCGACCTGATACTCATTTCCTGAAGGGAAAATAAATTTTCAAATTTTTTAATATCATCAGGAGCTGAAGATAATTCGAAAATTTCTTTCTGCAGTTTACTGTCAAGGAATTTATACATTTTTCTGTCAAGGTAGGAACTAAGAAGCAGTTTGTCTTTCTCAGCGGGACTGTCCTGAATTTTTCTGTAGACAAGAAATTCTTCACCTAGCTTAAGAAGTTCGGAAAAGCGGTTTTTTATAGTCTGCGGATTAAATGTTTTTCCGGGATACAATTTTGAATACAAGTCCTGAACTGTTAATCTGCTGCTTTCTTTGCTGTTGAATTTTATAATTTCATTTAAGAGAGTATCATAATTCCTTCCCGAAGTATATAAAGGAGAAATGATGAATTTTCTGAACTCATTTAATTCGGATTCTGTAAGTGATCTTATAAAAAAGAGCAGCTTATTATTAATATTTGCCATGTGGGTTTGGGTATTTTCAATAATTCAAAAATAGCTAAAAAATCAGCAAAATGTAATTTTTATAATGATGTATATAAATTAATTGGGTATTATTTACATTTCGTTTCTTTGTAAAGTGAAAGCAATTTTTATATTTTTACTTACTAAATTTTTAATCAAACAAAATATTAACTAATAAAACCACAAACAAAATGAAAATCAAAGTTATTCTTTTTGCTTTTGTAATGCTGCTGAACGGAGTTTTAAATTCCTATTCTCAGCAGGATGTGAACGGCTGGTACTGGCTTAACGGACAGCCGGCAGGACAAACTCTTAAATGGGTAAATATCTTCGATGCATCAAATATTTTTGCAGTAGGCGGCAGAGGTATTTTCATGAAATCAGCTGACGGTGGTGATACATGGTCAGTTAATAATTCTGCAGGATCTCCTGATAATACGCCTGGTACAGGCGGTTTAGCCAAAAGAGATCTTAATACAGGTTGGTTCTTTGATGGAAATACAGGATATGTCGCAGGACAATCACTTTCTGTTATTACCGGTTATCCGGTTCCTAAAGGATATATCTCAAGAACTACAGACGGCGGAAATACATTCAATTATGTAGAGTATAATGATACAGGCGGAACAGTTAACAGTTTTTATTTCATTGATGCAAATACAGGATATTTAACAGGTAATGGCAAAGCAAGATTTTTTAAAACTACCGACGGAGGATTAACATGGCAGGATCAGTCATTCAGCCCGATACTTCCGTCAACAAGCAATAATGCTGTATTTGCTCTTGATACAAGTAATATTTTTATCGCTTCAAATACTTCAAGAAAAATTTATTATCATAAACCGGGCGGCGATTCAGCATGGAAAGTCTGGACTTTACCCGGAACAGCTGCGACTCCGACTGACATTTATTTTAAGGATGCCAATACCGGATACGTCAGCGGAAACGGAAATTATTTTGCATATACAACAGATGGCGGTACAACATGGACACAATCAAATCCTCCTGCTACTGTCGGTCAAAGAAAAATAAAATATATAAGTTCAACAAGTACTTTATATCTGGCAGGCGCTTATACAGAAATTTACAAATCAACCAATGACGGTGTTACCTGGACTGCTATAAACTTTTTTGACGGAAGTAATGTAAATCAGCCGGCATCAAGCATTATTTACGGACTTGATATAAACGGACTTGACTGGGCTGTAGTCGGTACAAGTGGAATTGTTAATCTCAGTAATGACGGCGGAGCTACATGGAGGAATAAAAATTACTCTGTATTACCAACTAACTCGGTATATCAGAGTATGTTTGTAGAATCGCCAACAGGAAATATATGGATAGGAGCATCCGGAACAATGCTTTATTCAACTAACGGTGGTACAAACTGGAGTTCTCAAACAACTTCACACACCAGACAGATTCTTGCTACTCAAATGATAAATTCACAAACAGGATGGATAGGGGGAGGTGCTGCTGCTGTTTCTTTATCTAAAACAACAGACGGAGGCGTTACCTGGGTACTTCAATCTCCGCCTGCGCCGATCAATACATATCAAATTAACACAGTTAATTTTGTTGATGTAAATACAGGATGGATAGGAGGTATAAATAGTCCTTTCACACCTGCTATGATAGCTAAGACAACTGATGGCGGAGTTACCTGGACACAACAGACATTGCAGGGCAGCCCTAATGGCGGTGTTACAAGCATACAGATGACAAATGCAAATACAGGATATGCAGTCGGAAGTCAGACAGGCGGACTCTGGTTTACATCAAACGGCGGAGCTAACTGGACAAAGAATACAAGTTCACCTGTCACTGCTTTAAGCTTCAGCAATATGTTTGTATTAAATAAAGATGTATTATTTATGCACGGTTCGGGAAACAACGGTGCCGTAGACACAATGAATACTATAATAAGAAGTACAGATGCTGGAACTACCTGGACAGATATTTCTACAGGACTTGGTAGCATGCAGTCACTGACTGTCTTCAGATCAAAATGGCTAAATATCAATGACGGTGTTATAAGCACAGCCGGCGGAACAATGTCAAGGACAACCAACGGCGGTCTGAACTGGACTTCAACAAACCCGGGATTCTCAACAACTGTTGATGTTAATTATCCAAACAGGAATGTATGGTTCACTATTTCTGACAGAAACGGTTCTTATCAGGTAGCAAGAAAGTATGAGACTTCAACATTGATTTCAGCAAATCTTTATGTTGGAATTGAAGGATTCTGGAACGGTACAACCCAGATCAGCGATGTAGTTACTGCAGAGTTAAGGAGTTCGACTTCTCCATATAATCTCGTTGCAACAGCAAATGCAACACTTACAACAGGTGTCGGATACGGATATTTCGAATTCCCGACTGCACCTGCAGGTTCATACTATATAGTAGTTAAACACAGAAATTCAATGGAAACATGGAGCGCAGCGCCGATAGCAATGACAGCCGGCGGAAATTATAATTATGATTTCACAAGCGCAGCAACACAGGCATACGGAAACAATATGGCATTAACATTCGGCAGATACTGCAATTACAGCGGAGATATTAATCAGGACGATGCAATAGACGGTTCAGATCTGAGCTTAGGTGATAATGCAGCAGTAATTGGATTAAGCGGTTATGTTAGTGAAGATGTAACAGGTGATAATTTTGTAGATGCTCAGGATCTTTCAATAATTGACAACAATGCAACAATAGGAATATTGGTATCAAAACCATAAGAAAGTACTAGTATTTTCATATGGTCATTGAGGGCTGTATGTGGGCAGCCCTCATAGTTTTTTAAAATATATATTCACAGAATTTGTGCGGTAATGTTGCTGCCGCGCGGGAGATGATCAGTTAATTTATACAGTTAATATCATCTGAAATACAAGCAATGGTTTGCAGGCGTAGTGAACCTTCAAATCTTTTTTCATTTTCTTTCTTTTCGTTTAAAGGACCGGGTCAGTGATCCGGTCCTTTTTTTATATTTAGAAAACAAATGCATGAGCTCTTAAAAAGTTTTTTTTAAACGAACAATTTTATGCATGGAGACATAAATTTTCCTTGCATATCAATCCTTAACCTGCATTACAGATCCTTCATAGATCTGCCGCAATCCTCCTTTAAATATGCTTTATAAAATATAGTGTAACTAACTAAATATTTTTATACTTTGCTGAACCCCAAGCAATAAATTCCAAAAAATATTTAGAAATTAAACTAATCAAAAAACATGAAGAAACTACTTCTTGCATTTTTTGCAATCTTTATTACATTTTCCATAACAGGTAATTCAGAAGCACAGCTTGGGAATAAAAATATGTATCTCCTTGCAAATGTAAATACTCATGCAACACCATATTCTGCATTGTGGGGTTATAAAGCACCCGACGGAAGAGAATATGCAATACTAGGAACTTTTGACGGAACACAGTTCGTAGATATTACAGATGCTTCAAACATACATGAGGTTGGATTTGTTGCTTCCACTTCTCCCGGGGATCCGAATAATCTCTGGCGTGAAATGAAAACTTATTCCCATTACGCATATTTAGTTTCGGAAGTACGAAACAGCGGCATACAGATTGTTGATCTTCAGTATTTACCTGATTCAGTACATTATGTTAAAAAATTCGTTCCTGCCGGACATACTTACACTCACAGCATTTCACAATCCGGTCCTTATCTTTATCTGAACGGCTGCAATTCGGGATTCGGCAGTGGAGTTACAGTACTTGATCTTACTGTAAATCCCGAAACACCGGTGAAGAGGGGAGGATATAATGTTGATTATATTCATGACTGCAGAATTGTAAATGACACAATCTATGCTGCAAATGTTTATATAAGCAAGGTAAGCATAATAAATGCAGCAAATAAAAACACGCTTACAGGAATAACATCTTTCATAAATATTGCAAACTCAGGTCCGCATAACACTGCAGTGACTGATGACAGAAAACATATTCTGGTAACTGATGAAATTGGAAATTTGCCGAGAGCATTGAAGATATGGAACATAGAGGATCTGGGAAATATAACTTACGTAACGAACTGGCAGCCGACAGGTATCACAAGTGCAATAGTGCACAATGTTGAGATTTACGGGAAGTATGCTCTGGTAGCACATTACTCTGCAGGCGTGAGATTAGTTGACATCTCAAATCCGTCAGTTCCGACAGAAGTAGCTTATTATGACACATACCCTTCCAATGATTTTGGCAATTACGAAGGATGCTGGGGAGTGTATATGTTTCCTTCCGGAAAGATTATTGCATCTGACAGATCAACCGGACTATATGTGCTGAAAACAAATTTCAATATCAGCGCAGTACCTGAAGGATTTTATAATTCTTCAACAAACTGTCTGAATGCAAAAGACACTGTAAGAGCGTTTCTCAGATCTGCAAGTTCACCATACAATATAATAGATTCATCAAAAGCGTTAATAGATTCAGTAAGTTTCACCGGCAGTTTTAAATTTAATACGGCTCCTTCGGGAACATATTATGTAGTAATAAAACACAGAAACAGTATAGAAACCTGGAGCAGGTTAAGCGGAGAAATTTATAATCCAATGGATTTTGGAAGTTACAATTTCAGTGATTCATTAAGCAAGGCGTACGGAAGCAACATGAAACAGGTGGATTTCTCTCCTGTAAGATTTGCAGCATACAGCGGTGATGTGGATCAGGACGGATCTGTAGATGCTTCCGATGTCAGCAGTATCGATAATGATGCGAATAATTCAGTAACTGGTTATGTTAATACAGATTTATCGGGAGATAAATTTGTTGATGCAATAGATGTAAGTATTGTTGATAATAATTCAAGCAATACTGTCAGCGCAATAACTCCATAAGTCAAAAAATACTATTCAAAAGAAAAGCCGGTTTATTAATACAACCGGCTTTTTGTTTTCATATAAATAAATTTTTAACAGACAATGCAATTTAGAGTTTAACTTAATTTTGGAATATTTTTAGAGTTTAATATTAATTAAATTTGTAAAAATAAAATTGAATTGGCTTCTTTTGAATTTTTAAAATATATTTACTTACTAACACAGGTTAACAAGCTCGGGAATGTAAAGATAAGAAAGCTTATGAATCATTTCAGTTCGCCGGAAAATTTTTACAATTGTAAAATTAATGATCTGAAGAGAATTAACGGAATTGATGAATCAATATCCCTGGAAATATTATCCGGTATAAAAAACAAAGAAAAGTATTTCAGGGAGTTTGATGAAATATTCTCAAGAGCTGAAAGAAGTGAAATAAAACTTGTCTGTATTTCTGATAAAGATTATCCTGAAAATCTGAAGAGAATTTTTGATACGCCTGTACTTTTATATTACAAAGGAAAGCTTTCTGAAACAGATAAATATTCACTCAGCATTGTAGGTACAAGAAATCCCACGGAATATGGTAAATACAACTGTGAAAAGTTTACGGATGAATTATCCGGACTTAATATTCCGATCGTCAGCGGATTTGCAAGAGGAATAGATACAATAGTTCACAAAACCTGTATTAAATACAAAAGACTGAATTATGCAGTCTTCGGCTGCGGAGCTGATGTTATCTATCCTTATGAGAATAAGAGATTATATTCGGAAGTCATTGAATGCGGCGCAGTCATTTCAGAATATCCGCTCGGTGCAAAACCCGATAAAGTAAATTTTCCCAGAAGGAACAGAATTATAAGCGGAATAAGCGTAGGAACAATAGTTGTGGAAAGCGGTATTAAAGGCGGAGCGTTGCTTACGGCTGAAATAGCGGTAGATCAGGATCGGGAAGTATTTGCATTTCCGGGAAATATAAGTTCGAAACAATCCGAAGGAACAAATGAGTTAATAAAGAGGGGACAGGCAAAACTTATTACAAACATTGACGACATTTTAAATGAACTCGAAGTAAAATTAAAACCTATTTTAAAAAAGGACTACACAGCTAAGACAGATGTTCTTACATTAAACTTAAGCGAATCGGAAAATAAAATATACTCTGTACTTGATTACGATCCGGTTCACATTGATACTATAAACGAGTTAACAGATCTTACTATTTCAGATTGTCTTGTAAATCTTCTGACACTTGAATTTAAATCATTAGTCAGGCAGGTGCCGGGTAAATATTTTATGAGATACTGATGGAGAAATTCATAATAGATGACAGAATATTTACAATAAAATTTTCCTGTGATGTCGGCAAGTGCAAGGGAGCGTGCTGCACGCTTAAAGGTGCAGGAGGCGCGCCGCTTCTGAATGAAGAAGTGCAGATTATAAAAAGAAATATAAAGACAGTTGAAAAATATCTCAGTGAAAATCATATTGAAGTCATTGAGCGGGAAGGATTTTTGGTTGGCGAAAAAGATGATTATTCCATCAATAGTTATGATTACAGGGAATGTGTATTTGCGTTTTACGAGGATGGAATTGCAAAATGCTCGTTCCAGAAAGCATATTACAACGGTGAAACTGATTTCATAAAACCAATATCCTGCCATTTATTTCCTGTAAGAATTTTTGGCAGAAAAAGAAAGATCATAAGATATGAAGAGCTTTATGAATGCATTGATGCAATTGAAAAAGGCGAAAATGAAAATTTAACTGTATTTGAATTTGCAAAAGAGCCGCTCGAAAGAGAATACGGCAAAGAGTTTTACAGAGATCTGAAAAAAAAATATTTAAAGAAAACTTAAAATGTTAAAACAGACACAGAATCTTAAATTAATGCAGAAGCTTCTTCCTGCTGTGATTCTGAACCAGAAAATACTTGCTATACCGACACTTGCTCTTGAAAATATAATCAAGAAAGAGCTCGAGCAGAATCCTATGCTTGAGGAAGAGGGTGATACAGGAGCAGGAGAAACTGACACTGCAGATCCGGTAAATGAAGATAACAGATTGACTGAGGACAGTGATGAAATTAAAAGTGAAACTGAAGAACAGGATTCCAAAAACAATGAAGAAGCCGAATGGGACGAATATTTTGAGAATGAAAGCGAATTACCGGTAACACCAGAATACAGCGAGAGCAAATCCTATGACAACGGCAGCATTAGCCAGGAGAGTTCATTAAGTTCAGGGCTTCTTCTGCAGTTACATTTATCCGAGCTTAACGCCAGGAAAACATTTATCGGAGAAGAAATAATATGGTCGCTTACAGATGACGGATATTTCAAGGAAAATTATGAAGATATACTGGCTGATCTTGAAGTCAAAAAGTCGGGGACTGAATTTGAAGACGATTCATTTACAATAAATGAGATTGATGATACGCTGAAATTTATTCAAAAGAATCTTGATCCGGCCGGCATTGCAGCAAGAGATCTGAAAGAGTGTCTCCTGATTCAGACTGAAAGGTCCGGAAAGCCGCCTTACATTAAGAAACTTGCAGGCATTATTATTGAAAATCATCTTGAAGATTTGAGATTAAAACGATTTGAAAATGTAAGCAGGGACTTAAATATTGAGGTAAGCTTTGTAAGCGAGATATTTGAATTTATACATAAACTGAATCCAAAGCCTGGATTTGTTAATGAAATTGAGAGTGAGAACTATATAACGCCTGATCTCATTGTAAAAAAAGTTAACGGTATATACGAAATATTCCTTAACGAGAGATTTATTCCTTCTTTAAGATTAAGCAGGACATATCAGCAAATGTATTCAAATAAAAAGAAAAAACTTGACAAAGGAACTAAGGAATACATACTGAATAATTTTAATAAAGCGAAATGGTTCATTGAAGCTATTAACTCCAGAAGAGAAACAATGCTTAAAGTAATGAATGCTATTATTGTAAGGCAAAAATCATATTTTGATAATAACGGCGAAGGATTGAAAGTGATGTATGAGAAGGAAATAGCGGCAGATATAAATATGGATCCTTCAACAGTAAGCCGGACAGTGAAAGGAAAATATGTGCAAACAGATTTCGGTATTTACGAACTTCGTTCATTCTTCAGCTCTGCATTGCAAACTGAAAGCGGCGGAGAAATTTCAAATAAGGAAGTAAAGATCATACTGAAAGATCTTATAGAAAAAGAAGACAAGCGTAAACCATTAACAGACAGCGATTTAGCGGATATACTCATAAAATCCGGTTTCGTAATCGCCCGAAGGACAATTGCAAAATACCGGGAAGCGTTAAACATTCCGGCATCAAAATTGAGAAGAGAAATAATTTAAAATTAAAATAATACACAGATTTGGAAAAAAGAAAAAAAATACGTTCGACTACAGTTATCGGACTGATAAAAAACGGAAAAGCAGTCATAGGAAGTGACGGACAGGTCACAATGGGAAATACAGTTATGAAACATACGACAAAGAAAGTAAGAAAAATTTTCAATGACAAAGTATTAGTTGGATTTGCTGGAGCAACATCCGATGCTTTTACGCTTTTTGAAAAATTCGAAAGCAAGCTTGAGGAATACAAGGGAAATCTTTCGAGAGCTGCAGTAGAGCTGGCAAAAGAATGGCGGACTGACAAATATCTTCGCAGACTTGAAGCGTTGTTAGTAGTAGTTGACAATGAAAAAGCTCTGATAGTTTCAGGAACAGGTGATGTAATCGAACCGGATGACGGAATAGCAGCCATTGGTTCCGGAGGACCTTATGCACTTGTTGCAGCAAGAATGCTCCTTAAATATTCAAAGCTCGGCGCAAAGGAAATTGTAGAAGAATCTCTGAAACAGGCAGCAGATATATGCATATATACAAATCATAATATTTCAATAGAAGAATTAAAAAGCTAAATTAAATAAATCTTAAGTATGGTAATGATAAAAGAGGACAAAGAAAAACAAATTCAAAACGGAAAACATAAAATGAAAAAGGTAATTTCTAAAAGTAATGTAAAAGAGGATAAACAGTTAACACCATCAGAAGCTTCAAAGTTTACGGAAGTAGGGTATGTAGGAAGAGATGTTGAATCCATGATAAGAGAGCTTACTGACCTTTCGGTTAACATTGTAAAGAGTGAGAGAATGAAAGAAGTGGAAATTAAAGCTCGTGATAATGCAGATGAACGAATTTTAGACATACTTTTGCCGCCGGTAAAAAAGTCAGCAAACGGAAGCGCAGTTTCTGCAGATGCAAATGTTAAAATTGAAACTGATAAAAAATCCGCTGAAGAAATAAATTTAAGTACAAGAGAGAAGCTTCGCGACCAGCTTAAGGAAGGACTTTTGGATAACAGGACGATAGAGCTTGATTTATCGGGAGATAACTTTCCTATGCTTCAGGTGCTTGGTCCAATTGGACTTGAAGAGATGGGAATTAATCTGAATGATATTTTTGGAAATATGATGCCGAAGAAATCAAAAAAGAGAAAACTCTCGGTAGCCGAAGCCAAGAAAGTTCTCGCTCAGGAAGAATCAAATAAGCTTATTGACATGGATGAAGTAATTAAAGATGCGATTGATAAAGTTCAGAATTCAGGAATCGTATTCATTGATGAAATAGACAAAGTCGCCGGCGGACATGGAAAATCGCAGGGACCGGATGTATCAAGAGAAGGAGTTCAGAGAGATCTGCTTCCGATAGTAGAAGGTTCGACTATAATAACCAAATACGGACCAGTGAAAAGCGATCATATTTTGTTCATTGCCTCAGGTGCATTTCATTCATCAAAGCCGAGTGATTTAATACCCGAGCTTCAGGGAAGATTTCCGATAAGAGTAGAGCTTAACAGTCTTGGCAAGGATGAATTCTTTCAGATACTGACGCAGCCTGAGAACGCTCTTATTAAGCAATATGCGGCTTTGCTCAAATCCGAGAATATCGAACTTACATTCTCCGAAGATGCGATCCGTGAAATTGCAAAGATAGCTGCTGAAGTTAACGAACAGGTTGAGAATATCGGAGCAAGAAGATTACATACAATTTTGACCACGGTGCTTGAAGAAATATTGTTTGAAGTCCCGGATAAGATCAAAAAATCTAAAGTTGAGATCACAAAAAAGTATGTCAACGAAAAATTAAACTCTATTGTAAAAAACCGCGACCTTAGCCGTTATATTCTCTGACAATATAAATATGAAAAAAATTATTTCTCTGGTAATACTGTTTATAATATCGCAGAATACTTTTGCTCAGATAAAGGAAAGAAGCTCTTCATCGTCTGTGTATGCCGGTATGGCGTATAAATTTGTTTATCTTACAGACAATACAGTAGAAGATGCATATCCTTTCTTTCAGTTGAATTCAGGAGATTTTATGAAGGAGCTGGATGGTTTTATTGGTATCACATTCAATGAAAGGTACACATTAGAATTTTCACCTGCTTACTTATTTACAAATTCATCCGGAAATAATGGTTTTTATTTTACAGAAAACAGCGAGCGTTTATATTATTATTCACAGCAGACAAGACTTAACGCTTTACCTTTGAACGGCAGAATAAAATTTCATCCATTTGCCAGGACAGGAAATAAAACACTGGAAAAAATGTACTTTGGTCTGGGGGCAGGAGCAATGTACATAAATGAAGAAATGACAAATCAGATATTTACAGACGACAGCAGATCGGATTACAGGGGAATTAAAACTTTTGCAAATGATTTCTGGACAATCAATTATGAAATACTGCTCGGCATTGCGAGCTTTTCAAAGATCGGCGTGGGCTTTGAATTAAGTTACAGATTCGTTCCTTTGAATCAGAATAAATCAAAGCCCCTGATAACTTCAGTAGCTGCAAATTTTAACAGCGCTAATTTAGCTGCCAATATAATTTATACTTTCTGAGTTAGCTTTTTATAAGTTCTCTTGCAATTACAATTTTCTGAATTTCACTCGTTCCTTCGTAGATCTGAGTGATCTTCGAATCTCTTAAAAATCTTTCAACGAGATATTCTCTCACATAACCGTAACCTCCGTGGATCTGAATAGCTTCAAGAGCGCAGTTAACAGCGGCCTGACTTGCAAGAAGTTTTCCCATCGATGCTTCCTTTACATAGCTTTTTCCATCATCTTTATTCTTAGCTGCATTCAGAACAACAAGTCTTGCGCCTTCTATATTGACAGCCATATCTGCAATCTTAAACTGTATCGCCTGAAGATTGGAGATAGGGGAATCAAATGCTTTTCTTTGCTTTGAATACTTCACTGCAGCTTCGAAACTTGCCTGAGCAATTCCCAGCGCCTGAGCTGCAACTCCGATTCTACCCCCGTTTAGTGTCTGCATAGCGATTTTAAATCCCATTCCTTCTTCGCCGAGAATATTTTCAGCAGGTACTTTCACGTTGTTTAATCCGAGAGTACAGGTATCAGAACTTTTTATTCCGAGTTTATCTTCCTTCTTTCCAACTTCAAGACCTTCAGTATTTTTATCAATGATAAAAGTTGAAATGCCTTTGTAACCTTTTGATTTATCTGTCATTGCCTGAAGGAAATAAACATCGGCATTTACGCCGTTGGTTATCCAGTTCTTCATACCGTTAATAATAAAATGATCTCCCGACCTGACAGCTTCAGTTCTCTGCTGAGTAGCGTCACTTCCTGCTTCCGGTTCTGACAGACAAAAAGCTCCCAGCATTTTTCCTGAAGCAAGTGGTTTCAGATATTTTTCCTTTAAATAATCCGAACCCCATTTTTCGAGCCCGTAACAAACGAGTGAATTATTTACTGACATGATAACGCCGACTGACGCATCGTGTTTGGATATTTCTTCAATTGCAAGTACATAAGAAACAGTATCCATACCCGCTCCGCCCCAGTCATGAGATACCATCATTCCCATAAATCCGAGTTCTCCTAACTTTGCTATAATTTCTTTAGGAAACTCTGAATTCAAATCTCTTTCTACAGCAGAAGGTGCGATTTCATTTTCTGCAAAATCCCTTGCAGCATCTCTGATAGAAATCTGCTCTTCCGTAAAATCAAAATTCATTTTATATTAGTTTATATTATTAAAATTATTTTTTAGCATAATCGTAAAAACCTTTTCCGCTCTTCCTTCCGAGATAACCTGCGGCAACCATTTTTTTAAGCAAAGGGCAAGGTCTGTATTTTGAATCTCCTAGTCCGTTATGAAGCACCTCCATTATAGAAAGACATACATCAAGTCCAATAAAATCTGCAAGAGTAAGCGGACCCATCGGATGATTCATTCCGAGTTTCATGACACTGTCAATTGACTCCGGTGTTGCTACTCCTTCCATAACGCAATACATTGCTTCATTAAGCATTGGCAGTAAAATCCTGTTCGATATAAATCCGGGATAATCCTGAACTTCAACAGGCACTTTCTCAATTTTCTCTGTCAGCGCTTTAATAGTATCATAAGTTTCCTGTGAAGTTGCAAGACCTCTGATAGTCTCCACGAGTTTCATTACAGGAACAGGATTCATAAAATGCATTCCGATTACTTTATCAGCTCTCTTTGTTACAGCAGCAATTTCAGTAATTGAGATTGATGACGTGTTAGTTGCAAGTATTGCTTCAGGTTTGCACACAGAATCAAGATCCTGAAATATTTTCTTTTTAATATCGAAATTTTCCGAAGCAGCTTCAACGACGAGGTCAGAATCTTTAGAATCTTTGATATCAATTGAAGTCTTTATGTTTGAAAGGGTTTTATTCTTTTGTTCTTCGGTAATTAATTCTTTTTTAACCTGCCTGTCAAGATTCTTTGAAATCGTATCCATCCCTTTGTCAAGGAATTCCTGTCTGACATCAATTAACAGCACAGAGTATCCGAACTGCGCGAACGTATGAGCTATTCCGTTTCCCATAGTTCCCGAACCGATTACAGTTATATTTTTCATTTCAATTTAATTTAGAGTTAATAAATAATTTAACTTCTTTCTACAATGATAGCGCTTGCTTCGCCTCCGCCAATGCAAAGTGTTGCAAGACCTCTCCCGGCTTTTCTGTTTTTCATTGCATGTAAAAGTGTGGTCAGAATCCTTGCTCCGCTTCCTCCGATAGGATGACCGATCGCAACTGCTCCTCCGTTTACATTTACTTTAGAAGAATCAAGTCCGGCAATTTTATTTACAGCGCATGCCTGTACAGAAAACGCTTCATTAGCTTCTATCAGATCAATATCTTTAACTTCAAGTTTTGCTTTTTTAAGTACATTCTTTATAGCATAAGCCGGAGATGTCGTAAACCATTCCGGTTTCTGCGCAAAAGATCCCTGAGCAACTATTTTCGCAAGGGGAGTGATACCAAGCTCTTTTGCCTTTTCAGCTGTCATCAGGACAAGTGCAGCAGCCCCGTCATTCAGATTTGAAGAATTAAATGCTGTTACAGTTCCGTCTTTCTGAAATGCTCCTTTAAGTGTTTTACCTTTTTCAAAGTTAACTTTCTTAACATCTTCATCTTCTGATACAATTACAGAACCTTTCTTATCTTTTATTTCTACCGGAATTATTTCATCTTTAAAATATCCGTTCTCTATAGCTTTCAATGCTCTGTTATAACTTTCTTCAGCAAATGAATCCTGTTCTTCTTTTGTGATATTCATTTCCTTCGAACACATTTCAGCGGCAGATCCCATGTGAAAATTATTATAGACATCCCATAATCCGTCATGGACCATTCCGTCTATCAGAGTTCCGTTACCCATTCTGTATCCTGACCGCGCTTTATCCAGATAATAAGGAACATTGCTCATGGATTCAAAACCGCCTGCAACAACTATTTCAGCATCTCCGCATTTTATCGCCTGTTCTGCAAGCATTACTGATTTCAATCCCGAGCCGCAGACTTTATTTATTGTAAGACACGGTACGGAATCAGGAAGTCCGGCATAGATAGCCGCCTGTCTTGCCGGCGCCTGTCCAAGTCCTGCAGGAAGCACACATCCCATAATTACTTCCGATACATCTTCAGGTTTAATACCTGCTCTTTTAACAGCTTCTTTTATTACAATAGCTCCAAGTTCAGTAGCTTTCAGCGAAGATAAACTTCCAAGATAACTTCCGACCGGAGTTCTGACAGCAGACACAATTACTACTTCTTTCATTTGTATTTTATTTTTGTTTAAATTTATTTTATCAAAATTATTTTATCTGTGCTGCTTTTTTAACGATCATTGCGAAGTCGTCTGACTTAAGACTCGCGCCGCCAATTAGAGCTCCGTCAATGCCTTCAGCAGAAAGCATCTCAGCAGAATTCTTTTCATTTACACTTCCTCCGTAAAGTATCAGTATTTCATTCGCCGTTTTCTCATTGTAAAGTTTCTGAATAACTTTTCTGATAAACGAATGTATCTGACTTGCCTGATCAGGAGTTGCATTCAGTCCTGTGCCTATCGCCCATACAGGTTCATAAGCAATTACAATCTCTGAGATCTGCTCTGCATCTATCCCGGTGAGTCCTTCAGTTATCTGTTTCTCAATTATCCCTTCATAAATTTCGTCTTCCCTTTCAATGAGTGATTCGCCGACGCAGAAAACAGGTTTGAGAGCAAACTCAATTGCCTTCTTTATCTTTTTGTTAATTACTGCATTCGATTCATGAAAGTAACTTCTCCTTTCACTGTGACCGATAATTACATATTCGCAACCTGCTGATTTTAAAATTTCCGCAGAGACCTCACCCGTAAACGCACCGTTATTTTCATAAGAAATATTCTGAGCTCCGAGTTTGATATCATTATCCTTTATGGTCTTGTTGACAATACCAAGTGAAACAAAAGTCGGGCATAACAGCACGTCAACTTTATTTAATTCTTTCTGTTCAATTTTAGCAGTAATTTCTTTAGCCAGCTTTTCGGATTCTTTGTAGGTCAGATTCATTTTCCAGTTGCCGGCAATTAGTTTTCTTCTCATAATAAAATTTATACCTCAAGTAGTTTAATTAATAATTCATTTACAATTTTCGGATTCGCCTTTCCTTTGCTTTCCTGCATTACCTTTCCGACAAAAAATCCTGCAAGTTTCTTTTCCCCTGATTTGTACCTTTGCGTTTCTTCAGGATTAGTATCAATGATTTTTTTTACGATGGATTCTATTTCAGAAGTATCCGATACTATTGAAAGATTTTTTTCGGACTCTCTGAATATACTTAACATTTCTTCTTCACTCTTTCCGGAAAGCATCAGAGTGAATATCTCCTTCGATGCCGTTATGCTGACTTTTCCGGAATTAACCGAATCTGCAATCATAGCAATAGCTTTTGCCGGCAAAGGAAATTCGTTTATTCCTATTTTCTTTTCATTCATAACTTTCCGCACTTCCGCTCTTACAATATTGCTTGCAGTCCGGAAAGATCTTTCATTTTTATCTGATAAATTTACTGCTACATTCTCAAAGTAATCCGCAAATTTCCTGTCATGTGTAATCTCTTCGGAATCTGATTCAGGGAGAAAATAATCCTTCATGAACCTGTCTCTTCTTTTATCCGGAAACTCAGGAAGGTTATCTGCGACTTTTCTTAACCAATCTTCGCTTATTTTAAGTTTTACAAGATCAGGTTCAGGAAAATATCTGTAATCATGCGCTTCTTCCTTTGTCCTTGTTGCAGCTGTGGTTTTGTCCTTTGCATTATATGTCATCGTATGATAAGATACCTTTTCACCGGATTCGAGCACTGATGTTTGTCTCTTAATCTCAGCTTCTATTGCATCAGATACATTCTTGAATGAATTCAGATTTTTTATCTCTGTTCTTGTTCCTAAAGTTTCTGTTCCTTTTAATCTTAATGAAATATTTGCATCACATCTCAGAGAACCTTCTTCCATATTACCGTCGTTTATTTCAAGATAAATAAGAGTCTGTTTAATCTTTGACAGATACTGATGTGCTTCATCAGTAGAATTCATATCAGGCTCGCTTACAATTTCTATAAGAGGAACACCGCATCTGTTAAAATCTATAAGCGTCTCATCATCATGAAAATCATGTATTGACTTACCTGCATCTTCTTCTATATGAATTCTGGTAATTCCGATTTTCTTCGTTTCCTTGTTCTTCAATTTAATATTTATATGTCCTTCATAACATAAAGGAGTATCAAACTGAGTTATCTGATATCCCTTTGTCAGATCAGGATAAAAATAATTTTTCCTTGCAAAAATCGAATTGCTTCTGATAGTGCAATTTGTTGCAATTCCCATTTTTATTGTGAATTCGATTAACTTTTCATTAAGCACAGGCAAACAACCGGGATAGCCAAGACACACCGGACATACATTTGAATTCGGCGATGAATGAAAATCAGTCGAACATCTGCAGAATGCTTTTGTATTAGTTTTCATCTGAGCATGTATCTCAAGCCCGATCACGGGTTCATATTTGCTGTTATTGTTTTCCAGTGTAATATTAAATTTTATTTGTAACTTCTTTGAAATTTCTTATTGCTATATCCTTTGCTGCTTTATGATCTGTCATCGGATAAGGATAATCTTTACCAATAGTTACTTTGTACTTTTCCTGTTCAGCAGAATTCATTATCTGCGGTTCATGAACGAACTCTACCGGCAGCGAACTTAATTCAGGAACATATTTTTTTATATATTCTCCGTTAGGATCAAATTTCTTGCTCTGCAGATACGGATTAAATATTCTGAAATAGGGCTGAGCATCCACTCCTGTCGAAGCGCTCCACTGCCAGCCCCCGTTATTGCTCGAAAAATCCATATCTATGAGTTTCTCAGCAAAATATTTTTCTCCCAGTCTCCAGTCAATAAATAAGTCCTTGGTTAAAAACATTGCAACGATCATTCTTATCCTGTTATGCATCCAACCTTCAGTATTCAACTGCCGCATGCCTGCATCAACAATTGGGTAGCCGGTTTTTCCTTCGCACCATTTACAGAATTCAGTCTCATCATAATTCCATTTTAGATCATCATATTCTTTCTTAAATGACTGATAAGTAAGCTGAGGATTATGAAAAGTTATGTGATAATAAAATTCTCTCCAGAGTAATTCATTAATCCATGTCTCTACTTCCTTTGAATCATTTTCGGATTTTATTTTGTCAAGCTTAACCTTCGCTGTTCTGAAAGCTTCCCTGATTCCGATTGTTCCGAAATGCAGATGAGCCGACAGGAAACTTGTTCCGTTCAGAGAAGGAAAATCACGATCAGATTTATATCTGTGAATTTTATTCTCATAAAAATTTTTAAGCAGCTTAAGTCCTTCTTTTCTGCCGCCTTTTAGAAACCCAGATTGACTTAATTCCGGTCTTTCATTTTTTATTTTGAATTCCAGGAATGCTTTCAAAAACAAATTCATTACGATTATCAGATTTCTTTAATTCACACTCTTTTATTTCATAATGAACTTTTGTCAGAATGCTCAATGCATTGTTCTTAAAAGGCGTAAAAACTTTATATTGATTTCCATCTCCGTTTTTTATGTCACCGGGATTAAACAAAGTGGAATCAGAGAATGAAATAAATCTTCCTCCTGAATTTTCAATCATCTTCTTTTACAGCATTATCTCTTTCTTTACAATATGGTTCTACCTGCTCATTTACATAAACTGTTACAGGATTCTTTTCAGCTAAAATTATTTTAAAGACTTCCAAGCTTTTACCCGAAAAAATCTGAAGGTTTATTGAAAACTCTGAAAGATCATTCTTCAATTCTTCCAGACATTCATACAAAAAATTTATCCGCTTTTCACCGTAGTATCTGTATGAATTTTCATTCTTAATATAAATAAATGAGAAACTTTCACTACTGCTAATTTCTTTTATAAACTGTGATAAAGCATGGTTATCAGTTATTCTAAGATCTTTTCTGAACCAGAATATATGGTGCATTATATCTGCGGCTTTCGTTCATTGAATGAGTTGCTTGTCAGCTTAACGAAAGTAGCTTTCTGCTGATATTCATTAATAGTTCTTGAATTTAAATAACTCATTGATGACTGAAGTCCTTCCCTGTATTCCTGAATGATCTTCGTTACCGAACCTTTATAAGGAACAAGAGATTCTTCGCCTTCAATATAATTTTTATTCTCCTGTTTGACTGCAAAAGAAGCGCTTCCGCAGTATTTTTTCCAGCGCTGATTATTATATTTTAAAACTTCTCCTGGAGCTTCTTCGCTTCCTGCAAGGACTCTTCCAAACATAACTGCATCGCATCCAAGAGCTATAGCTTTACACATTGCTCCGGGAGTTGATATTCCTCCATCTGCAATGATCTTAACTTTACTGTTCAGATCTTTTTTTGCCTTAAGGCATCTGATAATAGCGTCAACCTGTCCAATACCTATTCCTGATTTAACTGAAGTAGAACACATTGCTCCGTTACCAATACCAACTCTTATGGAATCAACTCCAAGATCAATAAGATACTTAGTGGTTTCATAACTCGCGACATTCCCCGCAATGATTTTAAGATCAAAGCTTTTAATTTTATCCTGAATTTTATTCAGAAATTCTTCTATCATCTTCGAACCACCGTTGGCAATGTCTATGCAGAAGATTTTTACACCTGCATCCGCAAGCATATCCAATCTAGGAATATCTTTTTTGAGATTGATCCCGATTGCTGCTGATCTGAATAAAGAGGTTTTCAGATCACTATAACTTAACTCAGATATTTGTTCTTCGATAGTATTGAATCTGTGAACAATTCCTAGGCATCCGAGACCAGCAAGGGCGTTTGACATTCTTCCGCCGCAAACTGTATTCATCGGTGAAGCTATTACAGGCAGTTTAAGATGAAGTCCAAGAAAATCTATTCCTGTATCACAGTCCGACCTGTGTTCAATATCCGATATCTGATCGGGAAGAAGTGAAATATCATCATAAGTATAAGAATAACTTTCGCTTATATTCACAAAGCCGTGTTTCAGATCGTTAGTTGAAATTTTCACTTTACCTGATGGGTTATTTGCCAATTTTTAATTTTATAATTCAAAATATCTGGAATTTATCTTCATTTTATAGAATCAGTTTGAACAATAATTCAGTTAAATCCGATGATGATAATCGTAAATTTATTTTCATCAATTTAAGAAACAATTAATTCTTACTGAGACTTTCCGTGACTTTCTCTGCTGCCTCTTCCAGTGTTGTAGCTGAGATCAGATTCAATCCTGATTCATCAAGTATCTTCTTTGCTTCATCTGCATTTGTGCCCTGAAGTCTTACCACCACAGGAACAGTAATATTTATATTTTTTGCTGCCTGAACTACGCCAGTTGCAACTCTGTCACATCTTACAATTCCTCCGAATATATTTATAAGGATTGCCTTTACATTTTTATCAGAGAGAATGATCTTAAATCCGTTTTCAACTGTGTCAGGTGTCGCCGTACCTCCTACATCAAGAAAATTTGCCGGAGAGCCGCCCGCAAGTTTAATAAGATCCATTGTTCCCATTGCAAGTCCGGCGCCGTTTACCATGCAGCCGACATTGCCATCAAGCTTTATGTAATTGAGATTGTATTTTGCAGCTTCAAGTTCTAAAGGATCTTCTTCATTCTCATCTTTTAATTCAGGATAATCTTTATGTCTGTAAAAAGAATTGTCATCAAGAGTAACTTTGGCATCAAGAGCGATCACATTATCGTCTTCAGTAATAACCATCGGATTGATCTCAAGAAGGGAAGCGTCAAGTCCTTCATAAGCTCTGTAAAGATTTGTAATAAACTTAATAAAATTTTTATTTACATTGCCTTCAAGTCCAAGACCGAATGCAAGTTCACGCGCCTGATATGAAAGCAAACCGACTGAAGGATCTATCCATACTTTAATAATTTTTTCCGGAGTTTCTTCAGCAACTTTTTCAATTTCAACTCCGCCTTCAGTAGAAGCCATGATCACATTCTTCGAAATTGTCCTGTCTAAAAGAATACCTATATACAATTCTTTCCTATAGTCAATTCCTTCAGTGATGAATAATGTCTGCACTTCTTTTCCATCGCCTCCGGTCTGATGAGTAACAAGAATATTTCCAAGCAGTTTGGCAGCGTATTCTTTTCCTTTTTCAGAATCGCTTCCGATGAATTTAACACCTCCCTCTACTACAAGTTCGTCTCTGTTCTCTTTGCTGTAAACTTTACCCTTGCCTCTTCCTCCGGCATGTATCTGCGACTTTACTACAAACTGCGATATGCCTTTTTCTTTTAATACTGATATTACATCATCAAAATATTTCATGTCGTTAATAGCCAGTCCTTCCTGCACCGGTACATCGTATTTCTTCAATAAAGATTTTGCCTGATACTCGTGAATTTTCATTTTTTATTTTTTATTATTTTTTTAAATCTAATTTTTCTTTTTGTTTTTCGATAAGCTCTTTTATCTGCTGATTTGCAGAATCAAGTTTGTATTTTACAGAATCAAGTGATCTGAAAGATTTATCCTGCATTGTGTCGAGCTGAGATCCAACATCTTTCAGTACAGAATCCACTTTTTTAAGATTCTCATCTATCTTCTGATCTACCTTTTCATTTATCTTTTCCTGAAGTTTATTCCCTAATTTTTCACAACCGGTGAAGTTAAATAAGACAAAAACCGATACTAATAAAATTATTTTAGCTTTCATAATTTATTGTTTAGTTAAATTCTATTTCTTAAGTGATTCAATTTTCTTCTTCAGTGAATCTATTGTTTCAGATTCTTTCTTTGCTTTATTGATTGCGCTGTCAAGTAATTTTTTTGCCGAATCCACCTTTGCCTGAGAGGAATCTATCTTTTCTTTAAGTTCGGAAGCTTTCTTTCTGAGTATTTCTTTCTCTGATTCCAGTTCAGACTTGCCGCATCCGCTAAATAAATAAATTATCAGCAGTAATGATAATATATTTATGAAAAATAATTTCATTCTCTTAACAAAATATTTATTTAATTTTCTGAGCAATAGATTTTGCCTGCATAAATAAACCCAGATAATCTCTGCCGCCGGCTTTTGAATCTGTACCGCTCATGTTAAATCCTCCGAAAGGATGAACACCCACAAGAGCTCCGGTGCATTTTCTGTTAAGATAAAGATTGCCTACAAAGAAATCTCTCTCTGCTTTTTCAAGTTTCTTTTTGCTTTTAGTATAAACGGCTCCTGTAAGTCCGTAAATTGTATTATTTGCAATTGCCATTCCGTCATCAAAATCTTTCGACTTTATTACTGCAAGCACTGGTCCGAATATTTCTTCCTGAGCGATTGTAGCGTCTCTGTCAACATCTCTGATGATCGTCGGCTGAATAAAATATCCATTATCACTTAACTCCATCCCACCGTGTATTATCTTTCCGCCTTCATCAATTGCTTTCTTAATATAATCAGTTATACTGTTTTTTGATCTTTCGTTAATTACCGGTCCCATATTCGGATTCAATATTGTTGCTCCTACTTTTATTTTTTTAGTCTCTTCTACAAGCGCTGCGCAGAATTTATCATAAATCTTTTCATCTACTATGACTCTCGAACAAGCAGAGCATTTCTGTCCCTGATATCCGAATGCCGCCTGCACTGTGCCTTTTACTGTATCATTGAAATCAATTAATTCGCTGTCAACTAATATGGAATCCTTACCTCCCATTTCAGCAACAACTCTTTTGATCCATATCTGAGTTGGCTGCTTCTTCGCTGCAAGTTCATTTATCCTGAGACCGACTTCCATTGATCCCGTAAATGAAATGAATCTTGTCAGAGGATGAGTAACAATAAGATCTCCGATTGCGCTTCCGTCTCCTACAAGAAAATTTACGACACCTTTGGGAAGTTTTATTTCTTCAAGAAGTTCAAAGAACATCTGCGCAATGGCAGGGGAGTCGCTTGAAGGTTTTAATACAACTGTATTTCCGGTAACGACTGCCGCTGTTGTCATTCCTGCAAGAATTGCAAGCGGGAAATTCCATGGCGGAATTACTACTCCGACACCAAGCGGTATGTATTCGCATTTATTTTTCTCACCCGGATTGCTGACAACGGACATTCCATCATCATATCTTAGCATTTCCCTTGCATAATATTCCATAAAATCAATTGCCTCTGCAGTATCTCCGTCCGCTTCAGCCCAGTTCTTACCTACTTCATATACCATCATTGCGGAAAATTCATGCTTTCTTTTTCTCATTATTTTTGCTGCTTCAACGAGAAACTTAACTCTTTTCTTCACAGGAACATTTTTCCACTCATGGAATGTATTGTTAGCTATCTCCACTGCTTTAATAGCCATCTCAGCAGTTCCTTTCTGGAACACACCGACAATTTCTTCTTTGCTGGAAGGATTATAAGAATAATGTTTTTTTTCAGTAAAAAACTTTTCTCCGCCTATGGTATTAGGATATTCTTTATTAAATCTTGCAGTGACTTTCCCGAGAGCTTTTTCAAACTCCTGAGCATTTTTCTTTTTTGAAAAATCTGTAAACGGTTCGTTTTTGAATTTTGATAGTTTCATCTTTTAATTTAACCTTTTATTATTTATTAGTTTCAAATTATGTATCCTTGAAAAATGTTTTGTGTTTAGTGTACAAAGTCTTAAATTGTTTGTTAATGCAGTCCAAAAAAAAAAAATATTTTTTTTGCAATTTAATTTTCTTTTGATTTAAGATCCAAAAACGTGAATTTCAGATAATTTGTAAAATCATAAATCTTAAAACTGCCGACTAAACTTCGAATTTCTTTCATCTTTTTTGTATTATCTATTGCCCCGCAATAAAGCTCAAAACTTATTATTGAAGAAATGCACAATGAATATTTCAACGATAATCTATACAGTAAAGTTGAATCTTTTTTTTGAGCTTTTAAATGTTCAATAATTACTGAAGTATCAACTAATATTTCGTTTTCCATTTATTCATATCCCTTCTCAATTCTTTCAGATAATTAAAGTCTTCCCCCCCCCCCCCCCCCACACAAAAAAGAATTTTTTTTTTTTTAAAAAAATTAAAATTTTTTTTTCAATAATTTTTTTTTTTTTAATTTTAATTCTTTAACAAAACCCTATGATTACCATCTTCCGAAACATAATCGAATTTCTTTTTTAATCCCCCAATATTTATTTGCTTTTCTATAAATTTTACATTCCACATTTTTTCAATAACTTTCGGATCAATAGTATTCTGATAAATAGAATTTTAATTATTTGGGCTTTATCGCCGCATTCGGCTCCCCACTCTCAGCAATACACTGTTCCCACTTGTTCCTGTATAACCTGTATGCCCGAAACAGTTGTCCGAGATTAATTCACCGCAGGGCATTCTGTATTTGGAAGTAAGCACATCCGGTTTTGTATCCCAGCCGAGAGCTCTTGAATTAGTATAGAATACTTCCGTAAATCTTTTTGTGAACAGCGATACATATTCCGGTTCAAAAAGCTTTTCTTCTTTCAGTCCTCTTGAATATGGATTATAATAACTTCCATTATTAAGCAGCAATCTCATAAATTTGTAAAGATCTTCTGCATTGGAAAAAAGTCCTGCATTGCCGGCAACTCCGCCAAGTATCGATGCGGCTTCATCATGCACTTCTCCTTTAAGCAGTCTGTTCCGCCAGTAAGTATCATTTTCAGTCGGCGGAATTCTTTCCTTCATTTTGTCATCCGGAAGAAAAGTAGTTGATCTCATTCCTAAAGGTTCGAATATATTTTCTTTACAATATTTATCCAGACTTTGCTCTGAAACCTTTTCAACTATAAATCCCAGAAGTATTGCATTCAGATCGCTGTACACAAATTTCGTATCGGGTTCGTAATCAAGTTCCGCATTGTAAATCGCATTAATTACTTCTTCCTTTGTAGAATAATATTTATAAAAAGGAATAAATGCTTTAAGTCCTGAATTATGTAAAAGTAAATTAAGAATATTTATGTTCTCTTTTCCGTTATTTGCAAATTCAGGAATATACTTTACAACCTTATCGTTAATATCAATTTTGCCTTCCTGATAAAGTTTCATAATTGCTGAAGTTGTGGCAATTACTTTCGTAAGAGATGCAAGATCATATATACTCTCATCAGTTACAGCCGGAGAAAATTCATCATAGGTAAAATTCCCGAATGACTTCTCATAAATAATTTTATCATCATCTCCTACAATCAACTGTGCACCCGGAAAATAATTCTTTGCAATGCTCTGAGTAATTATATCCTCTGCCTTTGAAAAATCATTTGCAAAAGAATTTAATCCACCTAAAATAAATGCAATGGATAATAAAATTATTTTCTTCATTATATGTCAAATATATCGAAATTTAAACCCTTGTTCAATTTAGAATACAAAGTATATTTAATAAAAAAAAGCCCTGTTCAAATAAATGAACAGGGCTTGATAAAGCTTGTTACTGTTAACTTAATTTTATTTTACAAGTAACATCTTTCTTGTAGCAACAAAATTATTTTGACCGGTTACTGTTACTCTGTAATAGTATACTCCGCTTGCAAGACTGCTTCCGTCAAAACTGACCGAATAATATCCTGCTGTTTGTTCGCTGTTTACGAGAGATTTTACTTCTTTACCTGTCATATCAAAGATAGACAAGCTTACTTTTCCTTCTGAAGGAATTGAATAGCTTATCTTTGTTGACGGATTAAAAGGATTCGGATAATTCTGAGTTAAACTGAAATTGTCCGGTGTTCCGATCACTACTTCATTGCTGAGGTTGTAATACTGGAAGTTACCGTTGAAATCTATTTGTTTAAGTCTGAATGAATAATTTCCTGAAGAAAGTCCTCTGTCCGTGAATGAATATGAATGAGGGTTGGTTGTTGTTCCGTTACCGTTAACTGAACCGACTTTTGTCCAGATGTTCTCTGTTGATGATCTTTCGATTTCAAATCTTGCATTGTTCTCTTCTGAAGCCGTTGACCAGTTTAGTGATACATCTCTTCCTGAAACTGCTGATGTGAATGATGACAATTCAACAGGCAGCGGACAGTCAACTACATAAGTTACGCATACCGTTGTTGTACATGGCACTGTTGCATTGTCAATACCTGAGAAACAAACCTGGTATGTTCCTGCCTGAGAACATGATGGATTCCATGATACATCAAAAGTACAGGTTACACCGTTAGTTATGTTAACAGACATTCCAGGAGGAACGCCTGTAACGCCGCCTGATGTGATCTGAGTTACTTCAGGAGCTGTAAATGCATATTGACTTACGTATGGTGTTCCGGCAGTAATATTAACAGCGCCTCCCGGGAAATTCTGAGCTACCGGGCAGATGTTTCCAACGTTTGATACATTAAGACAGAAATTCTGACAGTCAAGATAGCTGACTCCGTTTGAATCAACTCCCGGACCTCCGTAATATGTTCCCGGTCTGTCAAATCTTCCGAGTGTAGCATAATCAATTCCGTTTCCTTCATTAATACCGACTGTTGCAGGTGCTCCGAAGAAACCTCCGACACCACCTGATGCATCACCGGTTGTCCATTCCATATCGCCGTAACTGAAGCAGACGTTGTTTCCAAGTCCTAAGAATGGATCCAGACCGTCGGAAATTATGCACTGAAATGTATTAAGTTTATCAGCATGCGAACCAAAATAACCTGTACTATCCCAGGTTACAGCTAATCTGTTTCCTGTAAATTTATACCAGACCACGCCGCTTGCAAGATTTCTTGTATCAACATCAGCAAAGAATGGTGCTACGATTGCCAATGGAGTACTCGGAAAAGCAAATGGAGTAAATGTTGCCAATGATGTAGTAAATGTTAAGTTTCCGTTGTTATTGATAAATACCTGATTATAGTTTGTTCCGTACAGATTGAAATTGAACGGAAGCGGAATAGCAGCGGACGAACCGTCGTCATTCCTGAATCCGTCAGTACTGAATGTCATCGGGCATTTAGTCCATGTTAATGTATCAAATGCTTCTTTCAGACAAGTAGGTCTGTCACTCTGAGGACAATTTGTTAAATTTAGAATACTGTGATTACCGGTAACATTGACCGGAGCTTTTGATGTTGGCGGAACATAAGGCGTGTTGCGTTTTTGTCTGTCGTAGTCAGACTGCTGGCTGTCCTGCGCTTTGGATATCATTGATCCGAAAGCTAAAACAAATAACAGGGCAAGTGAAACAAGTTTTTTCATGTTTTGTTTTTTTTAGTTAATAAATATGTTTTTGTGGAACTAAAATTTGAAATTGAAATATTTTGGATGGAATAAACTTTTGGACTGCAGTAGAGAGAATTCATTTTATTCTCCTTAATTTACTTATATAATTTATAATTTATTTTTCAGAGAACTATTATAACTATTCGGGGGGTGAGTTATAATTTAATTTTTCTGTGATATTCAGAGTTTTGTCTGAAGCTATATAAATTTAAATCAGTGATTACGCAAAGCTAAAGTGAATAAATTTAAATGTCAATGTCTTATTAAAACATTTAATATTAAAATTAGGTAAACTAATTTTTTAACTATCAGCTTACTTTACTTTAAGTTTAATTTTTGATTCAGACTCTAAATCTGTAATAAGTCTCTCCGACCATGATCTGAAATCATTATCAGCTGACTTGTCTTTTTTAATCTTTAGCAGACTTATAATATTAATTTTTATTATTTCATCTTTTGCCAGATCAGTATTGGAGATTTTATTGTAAAGTTCTCTGAATTCTTTATCATCAATATTCACTACTGAATATAGAAATGCCTGAAACCATTTTTTCTCATATGAAATATTTATAAATGTATTTTCATCTAAGAATTTCAAATACTCGTTTCCGTAATTCTTCAGGTTTTCTGAAGCTATAAACCGCACTCCGAAGTAATCGTAGTTCATCATTTCAATAAATACAGGTATGTTTCCGGATGATTTATATTTTTTTAATGCAAACGCTATGTCTTTATTCAGCATTTTATAAATTGATCTTTCACCGGCTAGTTCACGAAGGCGTTGTGAAGCATTAGCAGTGAACTGAGTATCAGCGGGATCTATTTTTAATTTACCAAGAGCGTTTACCGCTGCACTTCTGACTCTTATATTTTCATCATTTGTAAGCATAAGGAGCTCTTCTTTACCGGCGGGATTTCCCGTCTCTCCGAAAAGATAACAAATGTATGCAAGCTGATTCTCATTGAATACCGGTCTTGCATTCATTGAATAAATATGCTTCCTGAGTCTTTCCACAAATACATTCCCAATAGTGTAACCAATTTTAAAAGCAAGATTCCTGAGCACAAGTCCCGCTCTGTGATCTTCGGTATCAAGATATTTTAAAATGTATTCTGAAGTTGTGATGCTGTCTTCCGTTAATTTTCTGAAACCGTATTCCTGCCAGAGTGAAAATCTCGGCTCGATAGTTTTAGCCATAATGAAATAATCTTCAGAGGTGTAATTTCTGTTTGAATCGAGAGGTACTTTGTAATTTGTTCCGCTCGGAACAGATGAATTGTCCTTAAGATAATAATCATTCATCACTCCCCACATTGAAGAATTTGAGATAACACTGTCCATTCCGCCGACAGAATAAAAATCTTCTCCCGAAGCATCAAGAAAAATTCCGAGACTTCCGAATTCTCTTCTTGAATTTCCGTAACCTCTTGTGTTGCCGGGTTCTTTATTCAGATATCCGTCTCTCCCGCTTTCATCAAATAAAATTCCAATTCCGTTTGCATTGCCCGCTCCCTGCGAAAGCGAATAAGCTGAATAATTATCATTTCCCCTTACATCATAAAGCAAACCAAATCCGAAGTCATGTCCGCAGCCCTGCGATACACCGTCCGAAGTATAAAAGTCCCAGCCGTCATAATCTTTTAAAAGACCGATTGCAAGGTGTATCCCGGCGCCCTGAGCATACTGATAAGAATTATATTTATCATTTCCTGATTTATCTGCAATACATCCAAGTCCGTACCAGTAAGCTCCGCCTTGTCCGAAAATATCGGTTGAATAAAAATCATTCCCTTCGCCTTCAATTATCAAACCAATTCCTCCTGCATAATAAGGTCTCAGCCCGAGACCGTAACCCTGTGACATTGAGACATAATGATCTTCATATCTTCCTATATCAAGAGAACGGGCATCTATCAAATAATTATCATTGCCTTTATCATCTGCAATTGCACCGACTCCTTCAGTCATTCCGAATCCCTGCGAATATGAATTTGCAATGTAAACGTCATTACCGTTTCTGTCAATAAGTAATCCGATCCCGAAAGAAGCTGCTCCGATTGAGAACTGATTCGCCTGATAAGTGTCGTTACCGTTTTCATCGTATAAAACTCCGAGTCCGCAAATTGCCGAACCAAGAGAAACATTCTTTCCTTTGTAAGTATCATCTCCTTCTTTGTCAAAAATAAAACCCGAAGAAAACACTGAACCTGCAAGTGAGTAATTGCTGTTAGAAGTGTAATAATCATTTCCGGACAGATCTATTATGCAGTTGAAATTATTTTTGAATAAATCTTTTTCAGTATCATTCTCAATATCATAAACATCATCACCGCCTGTGTCAATTATAAAATTGAATTTACCTGTGTAAGTGTTTTTGCCATTTCCTCCTATTGCAATCCTGATTCCGTCCTTATCATAATAAAAATAAAAATTTCCGCTCACACTTTCATTGCTGATAAATTCTTCATCAGAAAAATTAACCTTTGCATCGGTGAGTAATTTGTAAAGCAGATAAACAGTTTCTGCATCTTCAAAATACTTAACTGTATTTGTGATAACTTTTTCATTGCTTAAAATATCAAGCGTCCGCTTAGATACTGCGATGGATGAGTCCCTGGCTTTGTTGAATCTGAAAATATCGGTGTTATTGTTATCTTCACTTTCTGTCTCGGAAATAACTGACATCATATTCCTTGAGAGAAATTTCAGTTCATCCTTTCTGAAAGATGAAAGCAGCTTTTCAGATAACAATTTTTTCTCCTTGCAGAATTTTATAATGAAGTCTGTGAATTGTCCGGATTCTCCGCTTAAGTTAAGTTCAGAAGTTCTTTTAAGATCAGGATAAAAATTTCCAAGAACAAACAATCCCTTCAGAATATTCATAAAATCTTTATTACTCAAATCCGATACACTGTCCATAAATCCGAATGATCCTAAGGGACTCTTCATCAGATACTTCACTTCAGGAAGTATAAGCTTCGCATCATTAGTCGGAGATTTGTCTTTATCAAAATTCAGAGGAATAGTAATATCGTTTTCGGTAAGCCCTCTTGCTTCAAGAGTAAATTTCAGTATACTGTTTTGCACGATCTGGGACATGCATATATTCAATGAAAACAGATTTAAACATACATACAGGATAAAAATAAATTTAAGTGAAATGCTTTTCATAAATAAATGAAGTTAAGTGTAATTATTATTTATCAGAGATAATGATTTAATTATAAGTCAGCTTTAAACTCTGAAATGTTGTTTAACAAAGAGATGCAGAGATTAAATTTTATTAAATTGAATTTACGCAAAAGACTATTTTATTTCCCGATTTTAATTTTTATAAATCAGAAAGTAGTAAGTTATTATAAAAGTATCTCAGTTAACGACCTCCCCCTGCCCGCCTTCGGCGAGGCAAGCCCCCTCCTTGGCAAGGAGGGGGTTTGGGGGTGGTCTTGAATTGAAATATTGACATTTTCGTATCTTCAGTTATTTATTGAAATAAATTTTATCCCTGTAAATCTTTTTTTACTCTCTCAATGCTGTTTACAAATGCGCACTCACAATTTAACTTTTAATAAATTTAATTTTAATATAATTTGATAAAAACATTTATACACTCACAAATTAATTTATAAGGATCATGAAAAAATTAATTTACACAATCCTGTTTTTACTTATAAATATTTCATTTACATACTCTCAGACGCTTATTGAATCATATCCATTCCCGAATTACTCCCAGTATAATTCTTTCTGGGGAATTACAAAATTAAATGATACTCTCCGGATCGGAACAGACAATAACGGAAGCATTTATAAAGTAACAACAAACGGGATCTTACGAGACAGTCTTTCAACATCTTTAACTTTTAATCACGGACTTGTCTGGGACGGAACGGGTTACTGGGTTGCAGAAGATTTCAGAACAGCAGGAGCAAGATTATATAAACTAAATTCAGACGGAGTAAAAGTTGACAGCATACAGCTGCCTTCTTTGACCGGCGGAGCAAGCGCAGGAGTAGGTGACATAGCTCTGGACGGCAACGGATTATGGTTCTCAATATACTCGCCTGACTTTACGACTTATCCTTATGCTTATGCTTATAAAATTGATCTGACATCAAGACTTATTACTGATACAATTCCTCTAATGGGAAGACAGGTTCAGGGAATTACAGTAAAAGGCGATACAATTTTATATGTCTCAGACAGTTTTCAGGGAGATGCAGAAAGAATTTATGCATATAGAAAATCTGCCGGAGATACATTGTTTTCATTTCCTGTTCCTGATCCTGACGGAGTTTGCAGACCGCGCGGACTTCACTGGGACGGTCAGTATCTTTGGCTTGTAGCTGACAGAATTGGAAACAATGTAAATATTTACAAAACACTTTATAAATATGCAGTTACCGGACAGGGCAGTCCGCAGATAACTGTTAATCCTGCCTCAATTGATTTTGGAAATACTTTAATCGGAACACCATCGGTAAGACCTTTATCAATTACAAATACCGGCTCTGCTAAACTTATTGTCAGCGCATATACAATTACAAATACAAGATTTCAATTAAGTCCGAATACTGTTCCGGATACTCTGAATATTGGTCAGACAAAAAATTACAATGTAACATTTACGCCTGATGTATTTGATACGACTTCAGGTCAGTTAAGAATATCAAGTAATGACGGCGGGACTCCCGTTAAAATAATTTCTCTGCGCGGAAAAGGAGTTTATACTGGAAGTAATATTAATTCCTCTGTTACTTCGATTAGCTATTCAACGCGAAGGATAAATTCTTTGAGCGGAGGTTATCTGACTATCACAAATCAGGGAAGCGCTCAATTGTCTCTTAACTCTGTAACATTCAATACGCAGAGATTCAGACTAGATACAGTGGGAATCAGTTTTCCTGTTTTAATTGATACGCAGAAGACAAAACAATTCAGAATATGGTTCAATCCTAATACGGCAGCAACTTTCAATGATACTGCTAAATTTAATTCAAATGCTCTGAATGCGCCTCAGCTGAAAATTCCGCTTTCGGGATCAGGTCAGAATAATGCAACAACTCTGGGAGAAATTTTCTGGCAGGGGATTATTCCTGATAATCCGAATACAACTTCAGATAATCCTAAATTAATGTCAATGAAGGAGATCAGCGATGTTAACAGCGACGGAGTGAATGACGTGATAGTGTCAACTGACAATTACTGGACATTATGTTATAACGGAAATTCATCAGTTACTGACGACATACTATGGTATTTCAATACAAGGACAAGTAATAATGTTTCCGGTTCAGTAGTTTATGAAGACGGAATGCAGATAACAGATGACATTAATAACGACGGAGTAAAGGATGTAGTGATAGGAACAGGCGGAAACAATGAACTTGTTTACGCATTGTCAGGAAGGACAGGTCAGCTTTTGTGGACTTATGGAGATTCAGCAATAACTTCAGACGGAGACATTAACGGAATCAGCATAACAAAAGATTACAACAATGACGGCAGGAAAGATATACTCGTAGCGGCGACAGGTGAAGGAATGGGTAACGGAAGACATGCGCTTATCGGACTAAATGTACTTAACGGAAGCGTTCTTTTTTACATTCAGCAGGGTGGTGAATTCAATCATTCCGTAACTTCATCAACATCCGGAGGTGCGATTGATTACAGTTCGAACGGCGGTCCTTACGGTATAAACGGATTCAATAACTCAGGTTCGCAGATCTGGTCAGTATCGTCAGCCGCCACCGTATGGAATCTCAAAGAACTTCAGGACATAAATACGGACGGATTGACTGATATAGCGGCGTTCATAGGATTTTCAGGAACGCTCAGAATACTGTCAGGAAACAACGGTGCACAGATCTGGACACAGGATCTCGGTGCAAGTATTGACGGTAACATTAGACTTATGGATGATATTTCGTCAGACGGATTTAATGACATTGTATCATCAGGAGCAAAGGCATTATACAGAATTGATTCGAGGTCAGGTGTTAATTTCTGGTCGAATACACTTGATAATAATTATATACATTGTGTATCGGAGTTGAGTGATCTTACCGGAAACGGGATAAAAGAAATAGTTTGCGGTACGCAAAACAGTAATCTGTATGTACTGAACGGAGACAGCGGAAGAGTTTTGTTCTCATATAATTTCGGAACAGCCACAACTAACACAGTCGAGCAGGTTTCGGCATTAAAGAGCATAGACGGAAATGTTAGTACAGAATTTCTCGGAGGAAGCAGGACCGGTAAGCTTATCTGTTTTTCAGGCGGACCTAACGGAGTTATAGGCATTAATAATATTGCAGGATCAGTTCCGGAAAAGTTTTCACTCAGCCAGAACTATCCGAATCCTTTCAATCCGGTTACGAATTTGGAATTTGGAATTTCGGAACTGGGATTTGTTTCGTTGAAAGTGTTTGATATACTAGGAAAAGAAGTTGCAGTATTGGTTAATGAAAAACTTACTCCCGGAGATTATAAAGCAGAGTTTGACGGAAGCAGCTTATCCAGCGGAATATATTTTTATAAACTGGAATCGGGCGATTTTATTGAGACGAAGCGGATGATACTTATCAAATAAATATTTAAATGTCTGAAACAATTATAAGAATGATTCTGTCAGCAGAGGAGAAAATAAATTATGAAAAAGAATATAGTTCTTTTCTTTTTTTTATTAATTACAGAATTTGCTACTGCTCAGCCATGTACTGCTCCGTTTCCTTATGCTCCTGTAAACGGATTTAATGTCAGTTCATTAACTCCAATGTTGTGCTATAACTGGGGTTCAGCTAACCTTTTATATGTTATTGTTTATGTTGCAACTGATTCTATGTTCAGTAATACTGTGTATTTCCACAGCGTTCCTTTTCCTGAGGGATGTTATACCTTGCCTTCAGAAATATTAATCAATAATACCTGGTACTGGTGGAAACTGAAAGGTACATGTTATTCAGGAACTTATTCCTCCGGAGTTTATAATTTCTATACGAGTGTCACAAGTATAATGAATATCAGCACAAAAGCGGCTGAAATATTTTCACTTAAACAGAATTTTCCGAATCCCTTCAATCCTGTAACTAACATCAGGTTTGATGTACCCTCAAATTTAACTGGTAAATTTTATCAAGTGAAATTATCGGTGTTTAATACTTTAGGAAAAACTATACAACTTCTAGTAAATAAAAGACTTAATGCAGGAAGTTATGAAGTTGAATTTAGCGGAAGCCGTTTTGCGAGCGGGATGTATTTTTACAAACTTGAAGCAGGTAGTTTTGTTGACACAAAGCGGATGATACTTCTGAAGTAATACTATGCATTATTCTCTGTTCCAAAATATGAGAGCAGATGCAATGGTAAATCAGATTTAAATAACAAAGGAGAACTGACATTGATAATGCAGTTCTCCTTTGTTTATTTAATGAATGCTTATGTTTCCTGAGAAATCATTTCAGCTGTATATTAATACGACGGAACTGATTGCCTTTCATTACAATATGCAGAATGATAATTATATGCAAAATAGTCTGCAGGAAACATTATCGAAAAGATTTGAATCCGGATAAATTCCCGACACATTTAATTGATTGACTGGAAGTACTGTAATACTTATGTTACTATAAATCTTAAATGCAGGAATTAATTTGAATACTTATTGAAGTACTTTTAACATAATAAAAAATTCTTTCAGCATCAAAAAATAAATTAAAAATATCTCACAAAATATCATCATTATGAATAAAACTTTATTAACTGTAATACTCTTTGCTTTCCATTTCAGCATTAAAACTGTATCAGCGCAGGGACCTGTAGTAATCAATGTCAGTCCATTGAAGCAGGTGATCAATGCTCCGAGAAATTCTCTGATAACAGTTACATTCAATGCGCCTGTGGATACTTTGTCAGTTAATGAAACTTCATTCAGAGTATTCAGCAGGTTGTCCGGTCCTGTTCCGGGAACATTTGATTTCGGCGCAGCTGATAAGTTGGTAAGATTTACTCCTGATACACCTTTTCTTGCCGGAGAATGGGTTACAGTTACTTTATCAAAAAGCATTAAGAATACAAATAATGTTCCGATGGCGCATGGTTACAGCTGGAATTTCTGGACAAAGGCACAGACAGGTTCAGCCAACTATACATTGACACAGACTATTCCTGTGAGAAGACAGGGTGAAGGACTGATTCAGTGTTACGGAGCTTTGGGCTGTGATTTCAATGATGACGGAAGACCTGACCTTGCGGTTGTCAATGAAATATCCATAGACTTCAGGGTCTTTCTGAATAACGGTAACGGATATGATACTATTTATTCAATACATCCGATACCATCAGGATATTATCCGAGTCCGAGCGAAGCATCGGATTTTAATCATGACGGAATTACGGATATAGTTATAGGCAACGCAGGTAATTCGGTTCTTAGTTATTTCAAAGGACTGCCGTCAGCGAATTTTCAGGCGGGAGTGCCTTACACAAGCGGAACACTTGTAAGGGGAGTCGGCATCATAGATTTCAACGGAGACGGTTGGGAAGATGTGGTAACTGCAAACCGCGGAGGAAATAATATTTCTCTTTTCAGAAATAACGGAAGCGGAAGTTTTGATCCTGCAGTAAACATTAACACAGTCGGTACGCAGGAGACAGGAGTGATGGTTGCTGATGCGAACGGAGACGGGATACAGGACCTGTTTGTAGGGTGTTACAGTTCATCGGAAATAGTTTTACTTCTCGGTGACGGAGAAGGCAACTTTACATTTTCATCCAGGAAAAGTCTGAACGGACAGCCGTGGGCAATTGCTGTCGGAGACATAAACGGCGACGGGAAAACTGATGTAGCGGGAGCTTTATCGGGTTCGAATAAGATCGGTGTAATATTCGGAGACGGCTCAGGAGGATTAGGAACTGCTGTGAATTACAATTCCGGTAATTTCCCTCTTGCAATGGACATAGGAGACATAGACGGCGACAATGATCTTGATCTTATCTCGAGCAATTACGGCAGCGGCACATACAGTATATTCTCAAACAACGGAAGTGGTGTTTTTTCTAACACTCCGGTAACACTTCCTGCATCAAGCGCCGGATCGTGCATTACTGTTCTGGATGTGGATAATGACGGAGACATGGATCTTGCAGGTATAGACGAAGTGGATGATCTTCTTTTCATATTTAAAAATCAGCTTGTTAGCATTGAGCAGATATCGGGAATAATCCCCGGTGAATTTAATTTAGAGCAGAATTATCCCAATCCATTCAATCCTTCGACGCATTTGGAATTTGGAATTCCGGATTTGCTCGCCTCGCGAAGCGAGGGATTTGTTTCATTAAAGGTTTATGACATTCTTGGAAAGGAAGTGGCAGTATTGATCAATGAAAAACTTTCTCCCGGAATATACAAAGCAACTTTCAACGGGAGTAACTTAGAAAGCGGAGTTTATTTTTACAGACTTGTTGTGAGCTCGTTGAATCCACATGAAGCGGGGAATTTCAGTGAAACAAAGCGGATGATACTTTTAAAATAAATTTATTCTTAAGGGATAAAAGATTAATCTTCTTTATTTGAAAAATCTAAAATTCAAGCTGTATTTAATTGAAGAGGATCTTTCTATATCAATCCTGGCGTGAATCGAAATCAGAGATTAACATAAAAGATAAGAACAATTTCCCATCTGTGTTTTTTATACCGGTTTCAAATGAGTGGAAATGTTTTTTAAAATATTCTGAATCAAATCAGAATTAATAAAAATTACGGTTTTGTTATTGTCACTTGTCTTTCCGGTTATAATTTTTAAAATCAATATTATTTCACATTGAATACAGACAATCCGCTTGTAAGCATAGTTATTCCTACAAAAAACCGTCCGGCTCTTTTGAAGAAAACAATAGAAAGTGTATTAGTACAGACTTTTCAGGAGTGGGAAATAATAATTGTCTATAACAGCTCGGATGAGAATACTGAAAAACAAATTACAAATTTTATTAAAGATGAACCGAGAATTAAATTTTTTAATGTACCTGAAAGCAAAACCGGAGGAATTTCCGAATATCTTAATTTTGGAATATTAAGATCAAGCGGGAAATATATTGCAAGATTAGATGATGATGATATATGGTGCACCAGGGATAAACTCCGCAAGCAGGTGGATTTTTTTGATTCAAATAAAGATCATGTCATAACCGGTGGCGGAGTCATAATGGTTGATCCTGATGGAAATGAATTATACCGTTACTTTAAGAATGAAAATGATGAAAAAATCAGAAAGAAAGCTCTGCTTGCCTGTCCGATGGAACACACTACAGTAATGTTCAGAAAAGAAATTGCATTAAAAGCCGGATGTTACGGAAAGTACAGAGTTGCTGAAGACTGGGATTTTTTTTTAAGACTCGGTCAATACGGAAAATTTTATAATTTTCAGGAATATTTTACTCATTATATGCAGGGTGAACATAATTTATCTCTCAGAGACCAGGGAGAAGTTGCAAGAACTGAGATGGGAATTATTTTAAAACACAGGAAAACATATCCTTTATATCTTTACGGATTGAGTATTCATTTTGTACAATATCTGTATTCATTTTTTCCGGAATTTGTAAAAGATAAATTGCAATTTTTTTTACGGTACATAAAAAGAAATTATTTATGAAATTAACTAACTTCTGTAAATACTTTTTTAACGTCGCTTATCGTATTTTCCTTTTGATCTTTTGCAATTCTGATATCTTTTATTATAGCAGGTAATGTTTTAAATAGTATTATCATATCTAATTTCAAAGAGATATTGTCGAGATAATACTTATCTAAACTGACTTTTGATGCAGAAGTTAATTTTGTTCTGCCATTTATCTGAGCGTAGCCGGTAAGTCCTGGTTTGACTTTATATATATTATTTTCCTCTCTTAAATCTATAAGATCAGTTTGATCGAAAAGTGTTGGTCTTGGTCCAACCAGACTCATTTCGCCTTTCAGGATATTGTAAAGCTGAGGTAATTCATCAATTCCTGACAACCTCAATGCCTTCCCGAACCGGACATAAAACTTTTCAGGTTCTTTTAAAGATTCAAATGATTTCACAGGGGTATTAACAATCATTGTCCTGATCTTAAACATTACAAAGGGTTTCTCTTCTTTTCCTATCCTGTATGCTCTGTGAAATAAGTGTCCTTTGGAAGTAGATCTTATCATTATGCCAATTAACAAAACAGGAAAAAAGAAAACAGTAATCCCGATTGTTGAAAACAATATATCAATAGATCTTTTTAACAGTGCATATCTGAATAAATTATTCATCGCATTTCATCTTAATTTAAATCTTTCATAGATTAACCGTGGCCAAAGCTGAGGCTGAATAAGAAAATTTACAGAAAGAAAACATTCCTGAGTACATAAGCAGTGAGAATCCTGTATCCTGTTTCGTACTTCTTTTGCTGTTCCGGAATTCCAGAGTTTTCCAAGATTGAAATCAAAGTCTCTTAAATTGCCAAAAGAACTTTCAAGCATTTCACAGGGATATACTGATCCGTCAGCAAAAATAACGCCTGCTACCGATCCTGCAGAACATGCACCGCCTTCTTTTTTGTTCTGCACTATATCACTTATGACTTTCCTTCTGACAGAATTTTTCGCACTAAGCCATTTTGCCGAAAGATGTCCGCTGTGACCTTTGTAGTTTCCGCTTTTAATTCTGTTATTAATAATATAGTGCGCTTTATTGTAATTTTCAAGAAGTACTTCTCCGGCATCTGAGTCACGGGTTTTTCCTCTGACAAGATTGACCATCCATTCGCCGTCAGAATGTACTTTATTGATAATTTCAGAAATCTCATCAATAATATCCTGATTAAAACCTGAGATAGTAGTTATAACTCCAACATCGAAATAAGAAAATTTCTTCTTAAGATTATTAAGTTCTTTAATGGTTTCTACAGCTCCGGAAAAACTCCCTTTCAGGTTTCTTATCTTATCGTGTACTTCTTCATTTCCGTCCAGAGATACATCCACTCTGAAAGGAATTCCTGGATTCTGAATGAGAATGTTTTCAGTCTTTGTAATAATCTGTGATGTTAAAAATCCGGAAGTCGGGATCTGATATCTTCCGGTCTTTCCTTTACGGGTAAAAAGTTTTACGACTTCTTCAATATCATTTCTGCCAAAAGCTTCTCCTCCGGTAATACTCAGGAAGAGCATTTTTCTTACTGAAGCTGATAGTTTATTTAATTCTTCAAATGTAAGTGAATCTTCTTTTAAATTATCGCATTTCCATTCTTCGCTGAACCAGCAGTGTTTGCATTTCATCCAGCACTTATTGCTGACAAAAAGTATAAGATATTTAGGAGTTTGAAATATTCCGGAAACTGAATTTGCAAGGGTTTTGTAAAAAAAGTCTTTCATATTGAACTCCTTTCAAGATAATTTATATACTGCGAACTGTTCATCGGAAATACTGAATCGAATGACAGCATATACTTTAACAAACAGATGTTCAGTTCATATCTTTTCTTTACATCAGAAATATAAAATTTATGAAAAAAAGAACTGACCGGATAATTCAGTTCTGATTTATTCAAGTAAACATCTCCGGTAAATTCGTATGAATGAAACAAATATACAATGGGTTTTTTTGTAATCATTGATTCTTTCATTAATATTCTAAAAAAATATTTCATAAATCTCAGACCAAATATGTACAGCACAGATGATATGAAAGGAAACCCTATACAACTGAGAGGTACAACCCATAAAGGAGATTCGCCTGTTCTGTATGGAGATTTAACTGACGGATGATAAGGAAGTCTCGGAGAAAAAAGCCAGCGTATATCACCTCCTTTAGAATTCATAAAATCCATTCTCTGCGAACACACTGAAAAATCAGATTTAATTCCTTTTTTTGTTAATATTTTTTGTGTGTCAGAAGAAGTAGACATAAACGGTCCTCTGAATGATTCAGGACTTCTGAAAAGACTATTGCAGATATTATAAAAAGCATAATCAATATTACTTCTGATTATCTCTTCATCCAGGTTTTTGTAGTTTTCATTAAATCCGTGATCAATACCGTGTATCCCGAATACATTATCCGGAGAGTTCAATTTATGAATGTGCATTTTAAACAGATCAAGAGAATCAGAAGTAAGAAATATTGAAAGCGGAAGATGAAGTTTATTTAAATCGAAACTGATTTTTTCAAGGATTGTCTTTTGTTCTTCAGTATTATGATCTTTAGCAATTTCAAGATCCATTGTTATCAGTAAAGGTACCATATAAACACTATTGTTTTTTTATCAAAAGAATCTTTCCAACAGACCATACAGCAGATACTGTGTTTCTGTGAAACATTCTGATTGGCTCTTTAACGAATCTGTAAAGCCATTCAAATCTCATTCTGCGAATAATGGCAGGGGCTCTTGGTTTGAGACCAGATAAGAAATCAAACAGTCCGCCGAGATTCCAGATCAGAGATACATTCAGTTTATCCCTGTATTTAAAAACAAATTTTTCCTGCAAAGGAAATCCCATGCTTATTAGTAATACATCAGCACAACTTTTGTTTATAAATTTCACAATTTCCGCTTCTTTTTTTTCATCAAAATATCCGTTATGAGATCCTGTAATATTAACCTGCGGATAATTCTGATGAATATGTTCTATTGTACCAGCTAATGATTTTTCTGAACCTCCAAGTAAAAAAAATTTATGACCGGTTCTTTCCGTTAATTTCATAAACAATGGAAACAGATCTGTTCCGTTCAGATCACTGATAAATCCAAAACCTTTTAAAGCTGCGCACATCTTCAATCCAATTCCTTCAAAAACTGCAATTGAATTATTTTTTATGTTATCGTATAAAGTATTGTCTTTATTCATAAAATAATAATTTCTGAGATTTATATGAACAATTATTAACTGCTTATTACTAAATTTTAAATGCCCGGATAAATAAACAGCAAAATCCTCAAATTCCGCATAATGCAGATTCAGATCGCCTATCTGTAACTTTTTTATTTCCATTACAGCTTTAAATTATTTTTTCTTGATCTGTAAATCATATACATTAATATTTTTGATGGAATAAATTTTACGGCAAGAGTGTTTAATTTATTTCTGAATCCAGGAATTTCTACTAATCTGTTTTTCTCCAGAGCTTTCATCCCGTACATTGCAATTTCCTTTGGATCAGACATTTTTCCATAATCTATATATCGCAGTTCATTATCAGAAGACTCTTTCAGGAACTTAGTATTGACAGGTCCGGGACATAGTACAGTGAGACTGACGCCTGTTCCTTTGATCTCAGAAGCAACCGCCTGAGAAAATGAAAGCACATAAGCTTTAGTTGCATAATACACAGCCATTAACGGACCCGGCTTGAAAGCAGCAGTTGATGCTACGTTTAAAATTTTACCTTTTCCTCTGAACAGCATCTTTCTTAAAACTATTTTTGTAATAAAAGACAAAGCTACTATATTTAGATTAATCATAGAAAGCTCTTTTGAGAAATCAGTATCTTTAAATTCTCCATAAACACCTGTGCCTGCATTGTTAATCAAAATATCAATGTCTTTAATTTCTGAGTCGATTTGCTTAGAGAGATTTATTAAATCTTCTGGGTTTGACAGGTCAATCATAAGTGTGCTGACGTTAACAGAGTATTTAATTTCTATATCAGATTTCAGCAACTTTAGTTTTTCTGAATCTCTTCCTATTGCAATGATATTGTAATTCAAATCTGCATAAATTTTTACAAACTCCAGACCAATTCCGCTAGTAGCGCCGGAAATAAGTATAGTTCTATTTTCAGATGTTATATTAACAGGTTTCACCGGCATCATAAAAATTATGTTTTTCTAAAATACTTAAATTGAGCTTAAAGTTAAAAGTTAAAAAGTTTATTTTCGCTTGTGAGAGTGTATAGAGTGTATAGAGTGTGTAGAGTGTTTGGAGTGAGTAGAGTATATAGAGAATAAAAGAAAATGATTTTTCTTTTAACTTTAAATCGCTTGTTTGGTTTGTGAGTTTTTCATTCTTTTCTCAAGTTCATCTATTTTAACAGTGATCCATTTTCTTGAGATAAGCATTTCTTTTAGATTCTTTACAGTCTGCGACAGGTCGTTAAGTTTTGACATTTTCTTTGAGGATTCCACATTTACAAGTTTAAGATATATTTTAATAAATCTGTCATAAACTTTTTTATAGTCAGTATGAACTAATTTGTCATTTCTCAGAAACTGAATAAAAGAATTTGCAGCATCTGTGCATTCCGGAAGAAGTTTTAATTCGTAATATATCATCATCTGAAGAATCTTAACAGCGGGTTTGTAATGTATAAAAGAAAAATTTTTGATTTTCGATAATTCCTTCAATGCTTCACCATACTCCTTTTTATAAAAAAAAATCCTGGCGTTGCCATAGTGAACCGCATTATTCCGGAACTTCTGTTCAAGATTAATTGAATACTTCTTAAGAAAATCCTGCGCCCAGTCAAACTCTTCCAGTGAAACTGCCATCATAAATAAATTATAAAATGCATCAATACGAATTATATTATTTACAACAAGCTGATTGAACTTAATTCTAAGTTTTGCAATCTCAAACTGCTCGCTGTAATTGCTCTTGCCATTCATCATATTATTAAAGCAAAAAATAAGCAGACTGTTAATAATTTCACTTATCTGTACTTTGCTGAGCTTTTTCCCGTTCTTTATAAGAAATTCTTTAGCAGTGAAATAACTTTTTTCATCATTGTAAATATGGATCCTGATCAGATGATAAATTATTTTAATGTCCGGCTGCTCAAGATATTTGCTCTCGCTTTCGATCAGATCCATTATTTTTCTGACAAAAGGGATCTCAAGCTTTTCATTAAGAGTCCTGTTATAATTGGTTAATAATAAGATCTGAGTCAAAATTCTTTTAAGGAAATATTTTATAAGTTCACTCAGAGGATTAAACCATTCTTCCCTGAAAACATCTTTTTTTGTAAGCTGATTTTTCTGATTATCAAGATGCGAAGAATAAATAACGGACGAACAGTATCTGAAAAAGTTATCAGAGTCATTACTGCTGTCAAGCTTTTTAAGGAATGATCTGTATTTCTTTTCGAACAAACTGTCGATTCTTTTTTTACTCAGGTCTTCAAGCAAAGCAAGATCGAATGACAGAGTATTTATTTTTTCCTGACTTATAAAACTGCAAACTAATTTCTCCATTTCAGATATAAGATAAAACATTGTCCCTTCAACATATCTGTCTTCTTTATAAATCTTTCTGAAAATATTCTGTCTGCTTAACTCCAGAGAATCAAAATCCGGATAAAAATCAGAAAGGTGATCATAAAGAAGTATTAGTTTTGCATTTGCATTAAAATAAGGAGAATTTATATACTTGCCGAATTTGCGGAATTCAGATTCGCTTAATGCTGATAATAATTTTAAAAGATTGCCATTTATCATCTGATACTATTCTTTAATACATAAAAAAGTGTAGAATGATTATTTATAAATATGCAAAATAATTTGAACATTTAATGTACAAATAAGGAATTTTCAAACCGTAATTATCTGTTATTATTTATATATAGCTTAAGCTGTTCAATTAAATATGTATCCTATAAAAAAATCTCAAAACAATTGAAAATATTATTTTACCGTATCAAAATATAAGTCCAAGAATTAAAAAAAAGTTTAATGCATTTCATCTGATCATAATTCATAGTTTTGCTTAGTTTGATTCGGGAAAAATAAATTTAAAATAATTTTATAAACTAAAACTAATAAGATCATGAAAAAAACATTATTATCAGCTCTGCTTTTAAGTTTTATGCTTTTGATAAACACTGCGGAATCTCAGGTAGATCAGAATCTTGCTCTGAGATATTCAGGAGCGCAGAATATGGACGAAGCAAAAGCCATCACGATTGATGCTTCAAATAACATTTATGTAACCGGAAAAAGCCTGAGCGCTGCTAACGGTTATGATATTGTTACAATTAAATACAACTCTGCCGGCACAGTTGCCTGGACAGCAGTTTATAACGGAACTGCAAACTCTTTTGACGAACCCACAGACATTCTCTATGACGGAACAAACATTTATGTTACAGGAACTACCACCAGGACAAACGGAACCGGTTTAGACTATGTAACTTTAAAATATAATGGTTCTACAGGAGCATTAATCTGGAATTCGTTTTACACAGGTCTCGGAGTATCGGATGATATAGCAACCAAGATAGCTTTCAAGAATGGCAGCGCTTATGTAACCGGTAAGGGATTCTACAGCGGTTCCACAAACGCAGATTATGTTACAATAAAATACAACGGTACTACCGGCGACTCAGTATGGGTAAAGAATTATAACGGCACGGGTAACGGAAATGACTCTGCCACGAATATCAGGATCAGTGTTGATACAAGTATTTTTATCACAGGAAAAAGTTTCGGAACATCTACTTATGATTATGCAACATTAAGATACAGTTCAGCCGGTGTACAGAACTGGGCTAAGAGATATAACGGAAGCTCAAACGGAAATGACATTGGAGTTTCATTATCACTTAACTCTACCACTACTTCTCCTGATATTTATGTGACAGGTGTCAGTGACAGTACGGGTACAGGAACAAATATAGTTAGCATCAAATATACATTTACAAGCGTTGAAAGCTGGAAAAAAACTTACAACGGCAACGGTAACGGAAGCGATTCTCCAGCTGATATAAGATATGTAGACGATAACAACATTTACATTCCAGGTAAGAGCAGTATTTCGGGAGCTGGCACCAATATGGCTCTTCTTAAATATACAAGTACAGGAGATACTACATTTGTTAAAACATATAATGGAACTGCAAACGGAAATGATGAAGCTACCGGGATAACAATTGACGGAAGCGGATATGTTTATCTTGCGGGAAAACTTAATCAGACAGGCACAGGCGACGATTACGCTGTTATTAAACACACTACAGGCGGAGTAATGGAATGGATGGCGACATATAATTATTCGGGTACAGGCAGTGACGCGGCAAGTAAAGTAATTGTTGACGCAACTTCAGACAGGAATGTCTATGTAACGGGAGCCAGTTTCAGCGGAACAACAGGCACTAATTATGCAACAATAAAGTACAAACAAAACAAAGTGCTCGATCTGAATGTATTTGTTCAGGGTTTTTATAACTCAGTTACAAACAAAACTGTTAAAGATACTATTAGGGTTTACATGTATAATTCAGCTGCAACTGTAATAATAGATTCATCAAAAGCAAATCTGGATTCGCTTGGGAAAGCAAGATTATATTTTAAGATTGCTCTGAACAGCACTTCATACAGAATAGTTATAAAACACAGAAACAGTCTGGAGACCTGGGGAAATACCACGAATACTTTTTCAAACCTTTACCTCACATACGATTTTACAACGGCTGCTTCAAAAGCTTACGGAAGCAATATGATCAGAGTGGACACTTCGCCGACGGAATACGCTATATACAGCGGTGATCTGAACGATGACGGTGCAATAGACGCTACCGACATCAGCACTGTAGATAATGATTCATTCAATTCAATATCCGGATATGTGCAGTCTGACGTGAACGGAGATGATTTTGTTGATGCAACCGATATAGGCATTATAGATAACAATGCATTCAATGCAATAAGTCTGATAAGACCATAAGATCAGTGTATCACTGGATTAAAAAAGAAGGCATGAAATTTTTCATGCCTTCTTTTTTTTATAAACATCAGTTACTGCGTATTTAAATAAAATCAAATTGCCGTGCAGCTTTATATTGCATATACTTGAAGACTGCTTTCCTTATTCCTTTATATATAAATTTAACATCGCGAAAATTATTTTACTCTTGAAACTTTATTCGAATCAATTTACGTTGATTCCGACCCCATACATTTCTAACCTAATTAATAAAACATTTATGAAATTTATTTCATTTGTCTTTGCGGCACTTGTATATTCCCTGAATTTATTTGCAGCACCTGTGTTAACAGATAATCATATAAAAATTGATCAGTTTGGTTACAGACCTGCTGACAGGAAAATTGCTGTGATAAGCAATCCGGTTACAGGATACAACAGCTCGAGTCACTATTCTCCGGGAAATAATTTTCAGGTGAGAAGATGGAGCGATGATGTTGTAGTTTATTCCGGCACAATTTCAGCATGGAACGGCGGAGCGACTCATTTACAAAGCGGTGACAAAGTGTGGTGGTTTGATTTTACAGCTCTTGCAACGGAAGGAACATATTATATATTTGACATTACCAACAATTCTGGATCATATCAGTTCGAGATAAATGAAAACGTATATTTCAATCCTATGAAACAAGCTCTAAGAACTTTTTATTATCAGAGATGCGGAATTACGAAATCAACGCCATACGCTCAGACAGGCTGGACTGATGCAGTATGTCACAAAGGAAGCTTACAGGACCTCGACTGCAGACTTTATAACAACACAAATCCTTCCACATCAAAAGATCTGTCCGGAGGATGGCACGATGCCGGAGATTACAATAAGTATGTGAACTTTACTTTTGAAACAATGATTGATCTGATGCTTGCTTTTAAATTCAATACATCTGTCCGAGGAGATAATTACAATATACCTGAATCAGGAAACGGAATTCCTGACATTCTTGATGAAGTAAAATATGAACTCGACTGGCTGCTGAAAATGCAGAATGCAAACGGTTCGGTTCTGAGCATAGTCGGTGTAATGAATTATGCTTCAGCAAGTCCTTCTTCAGATAACAGTCAAAGATTTTACGGACCTGCAACTACTTCAGCTTCTTTTACAGCTTCTGCTTTATTTGCGCTTGGAGCAATTCAGTTCAATTCAATCGGACAAACAACTTATGCAAGCACATTGCAGACTGCAGCAGTCAACGCATGGAACTGGGCTGTAGCAAATCCAAATGTTACATTTTACAATTCAGGAATTGTAGGAGCAGGGGAGCAGGAAGTGAGTACCTATGAGAAACTTGTAAGACAAATGGCTGCGGCTTCATTTCTGTTTGGAGCAACCGGAAACACTACTTACAAAACTTTTTTTGAAAGCAATTACACTCAGATGCATCTGATCCAGTGGGGATATGCCTATCCTTTTGAGAACGGGCAGCAGGACATGATGCTTTATTATTCTTCACTTGCCGGTGCTTCTGCTTCGGTTTCAAACGCAATCAAAAATGCATTTAAGAATTCCATGAAGACAAATAATGCTGATAATCTTCCGTCATATACAAACAATACAGATGCATACAGAGCTTATCTATCGGATAACAATTACACCTGGGGCAGCAATACAACTAAAAGCAGGCAGGGGATTATGTTTGCTGATATGATCGCATATAGTCTCGATACTTTAAATAATCAGAATTACAGAGGAGCAGCATTAGGATTCATAAATTATTTTCACGGGATCAATCCGACTGCATTTTGTTATCTGACAAACATGGGCAGTTACGGTGCGGAGAATTCTGTCAATGAAGTTTATCACGGATGGTTTGCTGACGGAAGTTCTTTGTGGGACAGAGTCGGCACATCAACCTACGGTCCTGCACCGGGATTCATGCCGGGCGGTGTTAATCCGACATATGCACTTGACTTCTGCTGTCCCTCAGGATGCGGGTCTTACAATTCACTTTGCAATACTGCGCTTGTAACTCCGCCATTGGGACAGCCGATTCAGAAATCTTACAGAGACTGGAACACAAGCTGGCCTCAGAATTCATGGACTATAACTGAGCCGGGTATTTATACTCAGGCATCTTATCTAAGACTGATCTCGGGATTTTTAAGCAGTTCATCACAGATTCAGATAAAATCAGTTATACAGGGATTTTATGATCCTGCGAATAACAGAATGAATAAAAAAGATACAGTAAAAGCATACTTAAGAAATATTACTTCGCCTTATGCTATTTACGATTCATCCAAATCCATTATTGACTCTGTAAACTTTACGGGTAATTTTATCTTCAGTAAAATAATTTCCGGAAATTATTACATTATGCTGAAGCACAGAAACTCAATTGAGGCATGGAGCAAGTCAGGAGGTGAATATGTTAATCCGGGGAGTGTTTTTGTTTATGATTTCAAATCTGATTCTTCAAATACATACGGTCAGAATGCTGTGAGAGTGGATACTTCTCCGTTAACTTTTGCGGCATACAATGGAGATGTAAATCTTGACGGGATAATAGATGCTACTGATGTCAGCGAAGTGGATAATGATGCAAGCGCTTCATTAAGCGGATATATCAGTACAGACCTGACCGGAGATAACTTTGCAGATGCTGAAGATATAAGCATTGCGGATAATAATTCATATAATTCTGTAATTGCAGTTAAGCCATAATTGTAAAAATTCTGTTTTCCAAAAATGATTTTTTCAGAAAATAAATTGAGTAAATTATTATAAATCAATTTATTCCAAAATGAAAAAATCTCAGAGATTTATTCTGTTAAGAAATGAAATCTCAGACAATAAAGCTTACTGCCGGAATTTTGCAACTGATAATTTAAGATCTGACAACTGAGGAACATAAAATGATAGTATCAGGATTTACCATAATCAGAAACGGAGTTTTATATGCTTACCCTTTCAAAGAATCCATTTTGTCTATACTGCCGCTCTGTGATGAAATGATAATCAATGTTGGAAAGTCAAGTGATAATACGCTTGAGGTTATCAGATCCATTAATGATAAAAGAATAAAAATTTTTGAAAGCGAGTGGGACATGAGTCTTACCGGTGGAAAGGTGTTGTCCGTTGAAACCAATAAAGCATTAAAAAAATGTACGGGCGACTGGTGTTTTTATATTCAGGGAGATGAAGTGCTTCATGAAAAGTATTCAGAAACTGTCAGAGATGCAATGATCAGGTATTCAGACAATAAAAGAACAGAAGGATTAAAATTCAGATACGAGCATTTTTATGGAAGTTATAATTATGTGCAGGATAATTACCGTAACTGGTACTTCCGTGAAACAAGAATAATTAAGAATAGCGTGAACATAGTTTCATGGGGGGATGCAATGGATTTCAGACATAAAGACGGAAGTAAATTGAGATCAAAGGATATTAAAGCAAAGATATATCATTACGGTTGGGTCAGACCGCCTTTAACTCTGATACAGAAAAGAAGAGATTTTGAAAAGATTTATACTGCAGGTGAAGAAGCTAAAAGAAACATTTTAAGGTTTGAGAATTATGATGACATGGGTAACTTAAGAAAATTCACTGAAACTCATCCTCTGGTTATGACAGAAAGATTGTTAAATTCTAACTGGGATTTTGATGCAAAGATAGATCAGCAGAAGCCGGACTGGCTGAGAAAGATACTGATTTTCATGCATCCGCTCATAAAAAGGATAAAGAAAATTCATAATAAAAATAAATCATGAAGTTTCAATATCCGCGCTTATCAGGATCAATCTTTAAAAACCAAATTGTGATTTTGAAAAATGCAGAATAATCATAAAACTTCAAAGTTTTAACACTTCTTAAGTAAAAATATTTTTTAGTTTTATGACCTATGTCATTTTTTTAAGATTTAGATTAATCTATTTTTGTTAAACATATTGATTAACCTACCCCAAGCCATGAAAACTTCTTATGAAAAACTTAATATTACTTCCATTTATTTTTCTGTTTGCAATCAGTACTGCATTACCGCAGGATTCATTTGAGAAAGGATCTTATCTTTGTTCACAAAAAAAAATGAATAAACCTGATATTACTAAACTTTTAAGTTTTGACTCACCAAACACACCTGTTCATAAATTTGATGTTCTTGATTACAAAATTTATGTAGACATCAGAAACTGTTTTATTAGTCCTTATCCTAAAAATTTCACCGGAAGAGTTACCGTTAAATTAAGAGTTGATTCAACATTGAATTCAATTCAGCTTAATGCCGTGAATACTTCACTGACTATTAATTCGGTCGGATTATCGGGAACAAGCTATTCGCACTCAAGTAATATTCTTACAATAACTCTTGACAGAACTTATTTACCGGGAGAAATACTTGAAGTGCTTGTGAATTATACGCACAACAATGTAACTGACAATGCTTTTTACGCAAGCGGCGGAATGATTTTTACAGACTGTGAACCTGAAGGAGCCAGAAAATGGTTTCCATGCTACGACAAACCCAGTGACAAGGCGACTTTAGATCTGACAGCATAGGTTCCGGGAACTGCTCGTTTAGGTTCGAACGGACGTCTTAATGATTCGACAGTTACAGGTGACACGATTTATTACCACTGGATAAGCCGGGATCCGGTTTCAACTTATCTCATATCAATGGCAGGAAAAGTGAATTACAAGCTTGACATAGTATACTGGCATAAGCTGTCGAATCCCGCTGACAGCGTTCCGATAAGATTTTATTACAACTCAGGTGAAAATCCCGCAACAATGAAAACGAAAATTATTCCTATGATGACATATTTCTCACAGAAATTCGGTGAGCATGCTTTTGAGAAAAACGGTTTTGCAACACTGAACAGCTCGTTTACATGGGGAGGAATGGAAAACCAAACCCTGACACATTTATGTCCAAACTGCTGGAGTGAAAATATTATTTCCCACGAGTTTGGTCATCAGTGGTTTGGAGATATGATAACCTGCGGAACATGGGCAGACATCTGGCTAAACGAAGGATTTGCCACTTATCTTGAAGCTATATGGTTTGAATATACGGGTGGATATACATCCTACAAAAGTGATATTGTCGCTGACGCCACAAGCTATCTTAACTCAAATCCCGGATGGCCGATGTATAATCCTTCATGGGCTTTAGTGACGCCGAATATAAATGAGCTTTTTAATACTCAGATAACTTATTACAAAGGAGCATGCGTCCTTCACATGCTCAGATATACTCTCGGAGATTCTTTATTCTTTAATGTGATAAAATCTTATGCAACAGATTCACTCGGAGGATTCAAATACGGAAATTCCGTAACAGACGATTTTACAGCAAAGATCAGCGCTGCTGCAGGACAGGATCTGTCGTGGTTTGTTAATCAGTGGGTAAAGGAAGCAAACCATCCTGTCTATCAGAATTATTACAGCATTATTCCAAACGGAGGAAGTAACTGGAGTGTCAGCTTTATTGCAAGACAGACTCAGACAAATTCCGCTTTTCATAAAATGCCTGTTGTAGTGAAATTATCCTTTACTTCAGGTTCTGATTCAACAATCAAAATCATGAATGATGCAAATTATCAGACATTTGTTTTTAATTTCAGCAGACAGCCGACCGGTCTGACGTTCGATCCGAATAATGACATTGTTCTAAAACAGGCGACAACTACTTTGCAGTCTCCTGCGACTAAGACACTGACATTGACAGCTTTTATAGAGGGCTTCTATGACGCTTCGGCAAATATTATGACACCGGACAGCGCAACAGTTTTACTGAGAAATGTTACTACTCCATACTCTGTAATTGATTCTGCAAAAGCCGTTCTTAATTCATCCGGTACCGGAACGTTTGCATTTCAGAAAATATTCAACAACGCACCTTATTTCATTCAGATCAAACACAGAAACTCGATTGATGTCTGGAGCAGGTCGCCGGGCCAGAGTTTTACAAGTTCGCTTCTGACTTATAATTTTACCGATACACTTTCAAAAGCTTATGGAAGTAATATGATTAAGGTTGACAATTCGCCTGTGAAATATGCAATCTATGGCGGAGATGTTGACAGGGATGGCAATACAGATGCTTCTGATATCAGTGTCATTGATAACGATGCTTTAAATACTTTAAGCGGATATGTTGTTTCTGATCTTACCGGGGATGATTTTGTAGATGCTAATGATATAAGTATTGTTGACAATAATTCATTGAATTCAGTTTCAGTAATAACACCATAAATCTGATTATATCTTTCAGATTAAATAAATAATTATTTTTATATCATGAGGGGTTTAAAAGACCCCTCATTGTTTATAGGTTATATGATTAGTATTTTAAAAAAATATTTTCATTAACTCAAAATTTAACTGCATGAAAATTATTACCGCTTTATTTTTAACATTGAGCATAACATTTATCAGCAAAGCCCAGACTACATTTCAGTTCGCTATTATCGGCGACTACGGTAAAGCGGGAACAAATGAACTAAATGTTTCCAATCTTGTCAAAAGCTGGAATCCTGAATTTATAATAACTCTTGGTGACAATAATTACGAGCTGGGAGAGCAAAGCACGATAGATACAAATATCGGAAAATATTACAGTCAGTTCATTTTTCCTTATACAGGAAGTTACGGAACGGGTGATACTGTAAACAGATTCTACCCGTCATTAGGAAATCACGACTGGTACACAGATACAGCATCTGCATACCTGAATTATTTTTCTTTGCCTGGAAATGAAAGATATTATGATTTTATAAAAGGCAACATTCACTTTTTTGCAATTGACAGTGATCCTAATGAGCCGGACGGTGTTGATTCGAATTCAGTTCAGGCGTTATGGCTAAAGAATTCACTTGCTGCTTCATCGCAAAAATTCAATCTGGTTTACTTTCATCATCCGCCATATTCTTCGGGTCAGCACGGAAATAATCCTTACATGAACTGGCCGTTCAAAAGATGGGGTGCTGATGCAGTGCTTGCCGGTCATGATCATACATACGAAAGAATTATCTTAAATGAATTTCTGTATATTGTAAACGGACTCGGAGGAAAGAGTATTTACACATTCAATACACCGGTTACAGGAAGTGCCGTCAGGTACAATAATAATTACGGCGCTATGCTTGCAAAAACTTACGAAGACAGTCTAGTATTCAGATTTTATACTGTGACGCCGACATTAAGGGATTATTATAAATTACTTCCGGCAAAGAAAACTCTTCTTCTTACTTCTTTGATAGAAGGTTTCTATGATTCAGATTCCGGACTTTCAGTAATGGATACAATAAAAGTATTGCTCAGAAAAACAGTCTCGCCTTATGAAGAAGTAGATTCTGTTATAGTTTTAATGTCTTCCTCCGGAACAGGTACATTAGAATTTAACAAAGCTTTAAATTCAACACCTTACTATGTTGTTGTAAAGCACAGAAATTCAATTGAGACATGGAGTTCATCAGGGAATAGTTTTTCAGCAAATAATTTGAGTTATGATTTCACAGGTGCAGTGAGTAAAGCATACGGCAATAATCTAAAACTGAAGGGTTCAAAATACTGCATTTATAGTGGTGATATTAATCAGGACGGATACATAGACGGAAGTGATGTAAGTTTAGTAGACAATGATGTTTTAATATCAGCTTCAGGATATCTGAATACCGATCTTTCCGGAGACAACTTTACAGATATAAATGACCTGAGCCTTGTTGATAATAATTCATTCACATCAGTAATTGCTGTCAAACCATAGATAACTTATGTAATTTATTATTTAAGATTTTTAATCTTTGAAAGAAGCCAGCTTCTTGAATCAATATGTTTTTCATTTTCAACTTTATGATAAAGCATATCTATGTTTTTATTATTAAAGTTTGATTTATTTTTCAGAAGTTCAGTTGCATATCTGACAAAATTATTAATTCTCTTTTTGAAAAATTCAGTCAGATCTTTTGAGGTTGCAGCGTAATGTTTCATTGAATCAAGAACTGAAAAGCATTGTTCGGTATAATTCAGTTCATAGTATATTCTGAAATAAATATTCTTCAGATCAGTTTTAAAAAGAGACATATCGTATTTTACTCTTCCAAGATAATCAAGAGCTTTTTCAAATTCTCCTTTTGCAAAATAAAGATTTGCAAGAGAATAGTTGATCATATTTTCCCTGTAATTTACATTAAGTTCCCCTGAATATTTCTGAATAAAGTTTTCCAGCCATTCGGTTTCACCGTCGCTGGATGCTGTAACCACAATGTTTCTGAACAGTCCCATCTGGAAATCATCTTCTTTTCTCCATTTGTAAACTCCAAGTTCGATGCATGAGGAATAAATTCCGAACAATTCTTTCCTGAATTCAGACCTGTCATTTTCTTCGATTTTACCAATGCAATACGAACCGAGAATTCCGAACAGCATATATTTTTCACTCTGTCCGAGAAGGTTAAGATGTTCAAAGAAAGATTTTTTCAGATCGAAATAGAATTCTCTTTTATCAGGTTCTTTTGTCATTTTATGAATAATATAACTTATCTCAATCAGCGGATAATATTTAGTATCATGTTTTTTAATACCTTCAATAAATTTCTCTTCATCAAGACTTTCTATCATAAACTCAGAAGGAATGAATCCGGGTTTCATTCCTGCAAGATTTTTTGCAACAATTTTTATTTCAGTAAGCCTGAATCCTCTGATCAGAGCGGCAAAAGCCAGATAATCAGCCATAAGGAAGATAGAATTAAATGCATCTTTATATCTGCCGTTGTCAACTGAGAATTCAACAAATGCAAGATTCAGAAAATATTTATCCAGGAAATCTTCCGGCGCACCTGTTTCAGCACCTTCCTGTATTTCAATTGAATTTTTATATTCCTTTTCAAATTCCTTATAAAGTTTTTTCTTTCTTAACTGATTAAGCAGGTAATAATTCTTTCTGTTATTGTCGTTATCAAATTCCAGATGCGCCAGAAATTCTTTTCCGAGCTTATAGAGTTCTGAAGTATAAGTCTTTAGAAGACTATAAGACTTTTCATCTCCGAATTTTTTTTCAGGAAATAATTTTCTGAAAACGAATTCATCCGAAAGCTTTTCATTTTCAAATTCCGGGTAGAACTGTTTTAATATTTTCAGCATTGGCAATAGATCTCTTCCACGGCTAAAGTAAGGTGATGCAGTGAATTTTTCAAACTCTTTTAACTCTTCTTTGCTTAGTTTTTTAAAAAACTCTATTATCTTGGTATCTTTCATTCAATTAAATTTGCAGAATTTTGTGATTTTAAGATACTAAAAAAAGTCAAAAATGAGTTATTTTGGGTATTTATCTATAGTAGTGTAGGAAAAATTTAGTGAAAATCGCATAAAAATTCTTTTGCAATGCAAACATGATTCTCTTAGATTTGCAGTAATTATTTTTACTAATTTAAAATTATCTAAAATGAAAAAATCAATTTCACTGCTGCTGTTTCAAATTATTTTTGTTATTGCTTTTTGCTCGCAAGTGTTTTCACAAAAAGTGGGGATGAGAGATGATCCTCTGAGCAGAGTAAAAGATCTTGTAAACTCTGATGAAATTATTCTTCTCAATAGTCAGACTTTAGGATCAGATCCGAATGTTCAGACAGCAAGGTCAAGAATTATGGATATAGATCTTAATCAGATCAATCCTGATCTGAAGCTTGTGCCTAAAACCGTTCAGAATGACTCTACAGTTACAGGCAATAAGAGAATGTGTGTGACAGCCGGTAATTTTCTAGGCGGCACTTATAAACATCTTGCAGCAGCTTGGATCGGAACTAATAACTCAGTCAGAATTTCGATTCCGCAGATCGTTGCAAACTCACTGAACTGGAGCAGTGCAAACAGACTTACTCTTCCAAACGCTGTCATGCCCTCGAGCAGATCTCCTAAAACTCCATTAAGAATAGCTTCGGGAAATTTTTTCGGAGATTCAAAAGATGAATTAGTGGTAGGATATATCGGATCAGATTCTACAGTTAAATTAAAACTTTTAACTGTTGATGCAGGTCTTATCCCGGTAAAAGGCGACAGTATTAACAATGAAAAGATCGCAATAATCGGTTCAGGTCAGAAGTTTGAAGCATTTGATTTTGCAATCGGGGATTTTGACGGAGACGGTTACAGTGAAATCGCATTGATATTTTCCAAGAGAGGTTCTAACCCAGCATGGTCTGTTAGTGTCAGGATTTATAAAATTAATGATCTTGGAAAATTTGTTTCAAAAGGAACTGCAGTAATACTCAATGCTCCTTCTTTTAATATTACAAATGTACAGATCTCTGCATCCGCAAAAGATTTTAACTACAATGCAGTAGATGAGATCGTGGCAGGTTATGCATTTACACACAGTACATTAAATCAGCCGGCTATATACATAAACATTCTTAAGGTAAAAGATTCTTTGAATACTATAGAAGTGAATTCTACAAGAAGAGCGACTCAGGATTATTCCAACGAAGGTGAATCAAGACCTTTTGACATAAGCGCGGCGGATCTTAACGGTGACGGAAAAAATGACATTGCAGTCGCTGCAAAAGGAAATCTGTATGCATACAGTGTAAACGATAGTCTGATACCAACTTTAAGAATTTCCGGATCGGCAATTTACGGCTGGGAATCCGGTGCTGTTGATTATTCCGAAAGAGTAATGGTCGCAAGTGATCTGGATTACAACAGAAAAGCTGACATCGTGGCAGTAGGAAATCCATTTAACATTGATAATGATAATCAGCAGTTCAATGTGTATGTTTACGAAGCAAACAATGCAATGACTGCATTTACTCTTAAAGCGAGAAAAGAAAATTATGAAAATGTACCTCTGAACGGTAACATGGGAAATCTCCGGCACTTTGCTATTGCAACAGGAGATTTTAACGGTGACAGAGTAAGACTCGGTTCAGTTAATCATTACACAAGATCTCTTGTTAAACAGCCGCTGGTAATACTTAACACACCTCCGATTCATTATGATATATTTGAGCCAAATCCGACTGCACATGATCTTTCAGGATGTTTTCCACAGCTGAACTGCGGTTTCTCGGCAGATTATATTCAGTCTCAGACTCAGGACACAACTATTTCAGTTGAAGTTCACAGTGACTGGGGTGTTGATGCATCGCTTTCAGCAGGCGGAAATGTTTTTGGAATAGGAGTACAGGCAAGCATTTCAACATCTTATGCAGAAGGTTTTGGAAATGTTCAGGGTTCAGGCAGTACAATCAGAGTTACAGAAGGAAGAAGAGCAAACGGAGATGATTTTACATTCAACATAGTTCAGGATTATGATTTTTATGAATATGCAGTTTATGACAGTCTGAATAATTTCAGAGGACACGTAATAACAATGATCCCGGGACCAACGACAAAACTCTGGGTGGAATCAAAGGATGATTTCTTTATCGGAAATATTTACAGACCTGAACATGAAGTAGGAAATATTTTATCTTATAAAGATTCACTATCATTGTCAGAAGATACAGCGCAGCTTATTTATCAGTTCAATCCTCAGACTGTTGGAGGAAGCGGAAGCAGTTTTGTTCAGCTTGAAATGGAAAACTTTCAGTCATCCGGAGCAGACACATCGAGAAAGATCGGTGTTGAAGTCGGCGGATCAGTTGGCGGCTGGGGAATTGAAGTCGGCGTATCAGGCAATTACAGTGAGAGTCAGTTATCAAGTGTAACTACAAAGATAAGTTCGTCAATGCTATTAAGAGGAGATTTCGGAAGACTTAATCCTCCTTACAATCTTCCGCAGAATACTTATTATATTCTTCCATATGCTTACTGGGCAAAAAGCGGAGCGCTTGTATTTGATTACAAAGTTAATTTTACGGGAAATCCAAGTTCATTCTGGAATACAAATTACGGAGGAAAGACTGATCCGAGTTTTGCATTGCCATGGAGACTTGATCCTGAAAAAGGATTGCCGCTTCCGGGCGGAGATTCAGCATATCGCTTCAGATCAAAAGATGTAAGAATTTCAAAAGTTGATCCGCAGGCTGGAGATACAATAACAATTAAAGCAAGAGTAAGCAATTACGGTTTGCAGGATATTTCAACACCTGTAACAGTAAGATTTTATAAAGGTAATCCTAATCAGGGTGGAACTCAGATTGGTCAATCCTCTATTACCGGCGGATTACAGTCAAGAAAATCCAAATACGCTTCTGCATCCTGGATAGTACCCCCGCTTACACCGAGAAGCACAAGAATTTATGCAGTTATAGATCCTGATAATGCAATCACAAACGAAGTTCATGAAAGCAACAACAAAGGATGGACGCCGCTTAGCGACTACTCATTGCCTGTTGAAATTCAGTCAAACGGAAATACTCAGATACCGGAAAGGGTTACGCTTCAGCAGAATTATCCTAATCCTTTCAATCCAAGTACAACAATAAGTTTCAGTCTTCCTTCTTCATCCGAGACCTCTTTAAAAATATACAACATTCTCGGAAAAGAAGTCAGGACACTTGTCAGCGAAAAACTTTCTGCAGGAAATTATGATGTGACATTCAATGCATCAGATCTGACAAGCGGAGTTTACTTCTACAAGCTTCAAGCCGGAAATATGGTGGAAACCAAAAAGCTTATGCTTGTGAAGTAAAGTAAAATCAGTAAAAATAATGAAAGGGGTTGCAGAACACGCAATCCCTTTTTTTATTTATAAAGATCTGATAATATGATGATCAGGGATATTTTAATTTAATTTCCGAATACGTATTTTACAACTCTTATGAAATATTTTTTTGTATACATTCTGATTACAGTTAAGACATTATCACTTACGGCAACATCCTCTGCGCAGGATTCAGTCAGATTTGCTGTGATCGGGGATTACGGCAATGCCGGTCCCGATGAACTTGCAGTTGCAAATCTTGTTGATTCATATTCACCTGATTTTATCATAACACTCGGAGACAATAATTATGATGTGGGTTCTTCTTTTACTATTGACGCAAACATCGGACAGTATTATCACAGTTACATATATCCTTATACAGGGACTTTCGGTTCAGGAGCTGTAATAAATAAATTTTTTCCCTCATTAGGAAATCATGACTGGGGGACTCCCGGCGCATTGCCATATCTTAACTATTTTTCACTTCCCGGGAATGAACGATATTATGAATTTGTAAAAGGACCAGTTCATTTTTTTGTAATAGACAGTGATACAAATGAATATGACGGAAGAGACAGCAGTTCAATTCAGGCGGTGTGGTTAAAAAATTCTTTATCACAATCTTCTTCAAGATTTAATATAGTTTACTTTCATCATCCGCCATATTGTTCAGGATTGTACAGCGGCTCGGAAGAAATTATGAGATGGCCTTTTAAATCATGGGGCGCTGATGCCGTATTGTCAGGTCATGAACATTTATATGAAAGATTAAGTATTAACGGACTGACATATTTTGTAAACGGACTCGGTGGTAATCTCCGTTCTTTTTTTGGATTTCCTGTTACAGGCAGTCAGTTCCGTTATTCGGCAAATTACGGTGCAATGATTGTTAATTCTTTTAAGGACTCTATGATATTCAGATTTTACAACATTGCAAATTCACTCAGAGATAAATATAAAATTATACCTGCTGTTAAAACATTAAACATTAAATCATTCATTGAAGGATTTTATGACACACAGAACAGTTCAATGACGGCAGATACTGTGAAAATTATTCTGAGAAAAACTGTATCTCCATATTCAGCCGTTGATTCCGCAAGCAGTATCATAAATTCTTCAGGCGAAGGAGTTTTTAATTTTTATGAGGCAAATAATGCAACTGAATATTATCTTGTTGTCAAACACCGGAATTCGATTGAGACGTGGAGCACTGCAGGAACTAAATTTAATGCTAATAAAATGAGTTATGATTTTTCGATTTCTTCAGATCAGGCATTCGGAAATAATCTTACTCTTAAAGGAAATATATACTGCATTTATTCTGGAGACGTAAATCAGGACAGAATTATTGACGCTGAAGACATGAGCATAACAGATAACGATGCTTTTATTAATTTATCAGGATATGTTATTTCTGATGTTAACGGTGATAACACAGTAGATGCAGGAGACCTTAGCATAACTGACAATAATACTTATATGAGTGTTGTTTCAATTTATCCTTAAATTTTAATTACGAAATATTATAATCAATATCATTACAATGACAAAAAAATTATTGCTTTCACTCATTTTTGTTTTTACATTTTCAAAACTATATTCACAGACTTATCAATGGAATCCGCTTCCAAATTCACCAATACCTGATTCTGCTTCACAGAGATTCGAAGATATTTCTTTTGTCAATCCTAATACAGGATGGATTGCAATGTATTCAGGCATCATTTATAAAACCACAAATGCTGGGAACAACTGGACGAATGTACTGACTTCTTCAGCTTTCCCGTTCGGTAAATTCAGAAGTCTCGGATTTTTTAATTCTCAGTTTGGATTACTTGGAACTTTGAATCCGGTGAATCCGCTTTACAGAACTACTAACGGTGGACAAAACTGGTCTGCTGTTGGTAATATTCCAAATCCCATCCCTTACGGCATTTGCGGCATGTCAGTTGTTGATTCTAATACTGCTTATGCTGTCGGAAGATATGCAGCTCCGGCAAATGTAATAAAAACTACAAACAAAGGAGCTTCATGGACTTCTATTATTATGGATCAGAATCTTGTAAGATCATTGGTCGACTGCTATTTCTGGTCTGCGGATTCGGGAATTGTTGTCGGAGGTCATAACAATTCGTCTTATTCGAATGGTTATGCAGTTGTACTGATAACTTATAACGGCGGAGCAACCTGGCAGCGGGTTTTTATTTCCAACAGATCCGGCGAATGGTGCTGGAAGATTTCTTTTGTCTCCAGACAAATTGGTTATATAAGTATCGAACGGCATACAGGATTCTCATATTTTCTGAAGACTACAAACGGCGGACAGAACTGGACGGAAAAACCTTTCAGGGAATATGATCAGGAAGGGATTGGCTTTGTAAACGAAAATACCGGCTGGATTGGCGGCTGGACAGGACCAACGTATGAAACTACGAACGGAGGAAATAACTGGTATCAGGTCGCCTGGGGGACTTATGTTAACAGATTCAGATTTATTAATGATACACTTGCTTATGCTGTAGGTGACAGAGTTTATAAATATTCTCCTGAAGTTATTCCTGTTGTGCAGGCAAAATTTGCAGTCATCGGTGATTATGGAAAAGCAGGGTCTTCGGAATTTGCAGTATCCGAACTTGTAAAGAGCCGTAATCCCGAATATATTCTTACACTTGGCAATAATAATTATGAATCCGGTGAAGACAGTACAATTGATAATAATATCGGTCAGTATTACAGTGATTATATTTTTCCTTATGTTGGTAATTTCGGAAGTGGAAGTACAATAAATAATTTCTTTCCTTCATTAGGAGAAGTAGATTTGCTGACAGCCGGAGCAGCGCCATATCTTAATTATTTTACTCTGCCTGGAAATGAAAGATATTACGATTTCACAAAAGGCAATATTCATTTTTTTGTTATCAACAGTGACGTTAGTGAGCCGGACGGAAAAGACAGCAATTCAGTTCAGGCGCAATGGCTGAAGAACCGTCTTTCGGTTTCTTCCGGAAAATATAATATAGTTTATTTCAATACTCCGCCTTATACTTCAGGAAATATTTCCGGTCCTGATTCGGTTATGAGATGGCCATTTAAAAGATGGGGAGTAAATGCAGTCATGTCAGGGCATGAGCATGTTTATGAAAGATTAATTCTTAACGGAGTAACTTACTTTGTAAATGGTCTTGGCGGCAAAAGCACGGGAAGTTTCGGTGCGGCTGTCAGCGGAAGTCAGAAGAGATACAGCAGTAATTACGGAGCTTTATTTGCTTATGAGTATAATGACAGTCTTATTTTCCAGTTTATAAATACAACCGGAAATCTCATTGACAAATATAAACTCACACCTGATCAGAAAACACTTTCTTTGAAATTTCTTGTTGAAGGATTGTATAATTCAAATACAAATACAACACAAGGGAGCTCTTTTACAATTTATATAAGAAACAGTTACTCACCTTATTCAAGAATTGATTCAGCTAAAACATATATTAGTCAGACAGGAAATGTCTCTGTAACATTTGCGAATGTCATCAATTCGACTGACTATTTTATAGAAGTGAAACATAAAAACGCTATAGAAACATGGAGCTCCGGCGGGCAGAGGTTTTCTGTAAATTTACTTAATTATGATTTTACTTCTTCTCAAAATCAGGCGTATGGAAATAATCTTATCCTGAAGGGATCAAATTATTGCGCTTATTCCGGAGATGTAAATCAGGATGGAGCAATCGAATCAACAGATCTGAGCATTGTAGATAATGAGACCGGCTCCAGTAATCCTGGAGGTCAGTCTGTGGCTGATCTGAATGGCGATTTTATTGTAGATGCAGCTGACCTTTCTATCGTTGATAATAATGCATATAATTTCATCATTAAAATTACTCCTTAGAATCTCTTGCAAAGATTATGGATTATTAATAATGTCATCACGATTTGTAAAAAATAATTTTACGCTTTTGTCTAATCCGTTTATGAATTCAGATGCCGGAATTCTTTTCTTTCCCTCAGTTTGTAATTCCAGTATCTCAATCATATTATCCAGGCATGAAACTAATAACTTTTTTTCTTCAACAGCAATTGAACCCGGAGTTTCCTTTTTAGAATTACCGGTTAATGCCGATCTGAAAATTTTTACAGACCTGTTATTGAGAAATGTAAATGCTGCAGGGTAAGGAGATAATCCTCTTATAAAGTCATGTATTTTGCACGCGTTCTGATTCCAGTCTATTATACAGTTTTCTTTGAAAATCTTTGGGGCGGGAGAAGCATCTGAATCATTCTGAATCTGAGGAATTACATTTCCGGCTTCAATTAACCTGACTGTCTCAAGTACACTTTCAGCTCCGAGTTCAGACAGTTTGTCATGAAGCGTTCCGGCATCATCATCTTTATCAATATTAATTTTTTTCTGTAAAATTATATTTCCGGTATCAACTTTTTTTTTCAGGAAAAAAGTCGTAACTCCTGATTCGGTTTCCCCGTTGATAAGAGCATGATTAATCGGAGCTGCTCCCCGGAATTTGGGAAGCAGGGAAGCATGAAGATTAACAGAACCATACTTCGGAATTGTAAAAACTTCTTCAGGCAATATTTTAAATGCAACTACAAGAATCAGATCAGGTTTGAGATCAGTCAAAGTTTTTATGAATTCGGGATCTCTTAAATTATCGGGCTGAAGTATATTAAGACTATGCTTAATAGAAAACTTTTTTACATCAGAATAAGATAAGTTAAGACCTCTTCCTTTTTTTTTATCAGGAACAGTAACTACGCCGCAGATGTCATAATTATTCTGAACCAGAATATTCAAAGAAGGCACAGCAAATCCGGGAGTTCCCATAAAAAGTATTCTCATATAACCTGATCATTAATTTGATGAAAATTAAAAGTGAATTAATAATGAAAGTCTGTTAATTTAGTACAGTACATTATCACTTCCTGAATGAATATGAAGCTTATAATCGGTTTCAATCTTACCTTTTTTAATATCCGAAAGCTGTTTCTTGATCTCCTTTTTCTGCTCAGGAGTTACATAATCAATAAACAATTTACCGTTAAGATGATCTATTTCATGCTGCGCAACCCTTGCCATGAAACCTTTTAGCTCTATCGAAATCTCATTCATATCAAAATCATTATATTTCAGATAAATTTCTTTAGCCCTTTTTACATTTCCGCGAACATCAGGAATACTCAGACATCCTTCTTCCTGAATATCCTCGCCGTGACTGTCGGATAAAACAGGATTTATAAGTATCAGTGGTTTTTCATTTTTATATTCTTCCATAGCTGAAATATCTATAACTGCAAGAGAAATGCCAAGATTAATCTGCGGAGCTGCTATACCAATGCCGGAAGCTCTGTCCATTGTATAAAACATATTCTGAACAAGGTCTATAAATTTAGAATCAATCTTTGTCACTGGTTTAGTTTTCTTCCTGAGGATATCCATTCCGTAAGTCGTTATAGGTAATTGCTTTTTCATTCGTTTATTTTTACAAATATAACAAAATGTAAATATTGTATAAAGTAACTTTAATGTTTTGAATATGAATATTATTTTATTGAATTAATCATTTGAATTTTTTTCAATGTCTGAATTATGAAAAATAATGGAAACTGAATTTATTAATGAAGTCAATGTTTTCTGGAAAGAGTTTATTCATATTCTTCCGAAAGCAATAATAGCATTTGTGATATTTATTTTGTTTCTATTCTTATCAGGCAAAGTAAGTAATCTTGTAAAAAACAGATTAGTATTCAGAACAAAAGACCCTCTTCTTTCGGGATTCATTTCAAAAATTACCAAATGGATAGTTAGTATTATAGGTTTTGTAATATGCATGGAGATACTTGGATTTGCAACTCTTGCAGGTGGAATCGTAACAGGCGCAGGACTTTCTGCCGTAATACTCGGATTTGCATTTAAAAATATAGGTGAAAATTTTCTGTCAGGATTACTGCTTGCGTTTAACAGACCATTCAATACAGGTGATCTGATTCAGGTGGAAGGATATACAGGGAAAATTACCTCGATGGATTTCAGAACTACAAATATTGAAACATTCGACGGGCAGAATGTTTTTATTCCTAACTCTATCATTATCAACAATCCTCTTGTAAATTATACTTATGAAAGTAAAAGAAGAATTGATTTTACTATTCAGGTAGATTACACAAATGATCTTGATAAAGCTAAAAAAATCATTCTCAATTCAATTAAAAAAGTAAAAGATGTTCTGGAAGAACCAAAACCTTTGGTTATAGTTGATGAACTCACAACTTCCATGAGCATAAAATCTTTTTTCTGGATTGATACAAAAATTTCTGAAAGTTCACTTCCTGAAATTAAAAGTAATGTAATTGAATTAAGCAGAAATGAGCTTAACGATGAAGGAATTTTTATTACAGATGTAACTCAGATAAAAATAATGAATGATCCGGTCAATGTAGTATTAGATACAAATAAAAAATAATTAAATTAATTTACATAATTAAAAAAATATATTCATCAAAAAGGAGATTAAATATTTATGGAAGTAATTAAATCTGAAAACATCAGAAATATCTGCATCACCGGGCACGGAGGCAGCGGCAAAACTACATTTGCAGAAGGAGTTTTATTTGCCTCCGGCGTTGTTAACAGATTCGGAAAAGTGGAAGAAGGAAATACTGTAAGTGATTATCATAAAGACGAAGTTGAGAAACAGCTTTCTATAAATTCTTCTCTGATGAATACAGTCTGGAAAGGCTCGGATGGAAGTAATAAGAAGCTTAATATAATAGATACTCCCGGGTTTATGGACTTTGTAGGAGAGGTTAAGGCGGGTCTCAGAGTGACTGATACAGCTCTTATACTTGTAGATGCATTCAAAGGAATCGAAGTCGGAATGGAATCATCATTTATGATGACAAATGATTACGAAAACAATGTAATATTTCTTGTAAATAAACTTGATACAGAAAATGCAGATTTTGATCATACTGCTTCTCTTATACAGGACAGTTTCGGATCAAGAGTAGCTGTAGTTCAGTTCCCCGTAAATCAGGGAACAAATTTTGACGCGGTAGTAGATGTGATAAGAATGAAACTTCTCAGATTTAATAATGACGGAAAAGGAGAATATACAGAAGAAGATATTCCGCCGGCGCTTATGGATAAGGCAAAAGAATATCATCAGAAATTTGTTGAAGTAGTAGCTGAAGAAGATGAGGAACTCCTTAATAAGTTTTTTGAAGAAGGTGCCAATCTGACTGATGAAGAAATAGATTTTGGTTTGAAAAAAGGAATGCGTGAAAGAAAATTATTTCCTGTATTTTGTATAAGCGCTGAAAAAAATATCGGAACGAGAGATGTTCTTGATTTTATCTCTAACTATACGGAATCACCTATGGATAAACCTGCTGAGATTGGGCACAGTCCTAACAGCGAAGATCCGATAGAAATACTTCCAAAAGCCGATGGTGAACCTGTAATGTTTATTTTCAAAACAGTATCGGAAAAAAACATTGGCGAACTTTCATTCTTCAGAGTATATTCAGGAAAGGTAAAAGCGGGAATGGATATGATTAATGAAGCTAACGGAAAGACGGAAAGACTTTCGCAGATGTATTCAATGAACGGCAAAGACAGAAAGGAAATGGGCGAAGTGGTCTGCGGAGATATTGCAGCGGTTGTTAAACTAAAAGATTCCCATACTAACAATACATTGAGTTCAAAAAATTATGCAGTAGTATTGCCGGAAATAAATTTTCCGAAACCTAACATGTCACTCGCCATTCATGCAAAGAATAAAGGTGATGATGACAAAATAGCTTCTGCATTGCACTCTCTTCATGAAGAAGATCCGACATTTCTCGTTGCATTCAATCCGGAAACTGGTCAAACAATTATCAGCGGACAGGGAGAAATTCATCTGAATACAATTCTCAACAGAATGAAGAGCAAATACAATTTTGAAGTGGATGTTACAAATCCGAAAATTGCATACAGGGAAACTATCCGGTCCAAAGTTGACAATATTGAATACAAGCATAAAAAACAATCAGGCGGAAGAGGACAGTTTGGACATGTGCTTATAAAAATTGAGCCAGTCGAAAGAGGCAAAGGATTTGAATTTGTAAATGCTATTGTTGGAGGAGTCGTCCCGGGAAGATTTATACCCGCTGTAGAAAAAGGAATTCAGGAGACTTTGAATTCAGGAGTTTTAATCGGAAATAAAGTCATAGATGTAAAAGTTACTTTATTTGACGGATCTTATCATAACGTAGACTCTGACGAAATCTCATTTAGAATCGCTGCTTCACAGGCATTTAAAAAAGGTTTTAAAGATGCGAATCCTGTAATACTCGAACCTGTTTATAATGTTGAAGTTGTTTTTCCCGAAGAATTCATGGGTGCCGTTTCGGGTGACATTTCTTCCAGAAGAGGAAGAATTCAGGGAATGGATGTTTATGGTAAACTTCAGAAAATTTCCTGTCAGATACCATTATCCGAAATGAGTGATTATTCTACTAAGCTGAGATCTATTACGCAGGGCAGAGGTTATTATGACAGAAATTTTTCTCACTACGAAGATGTGCCTAAGGAAGTGGAAGTGAAAATTATTGCAGAATATGAATCTCAAAAAGCTCAGGAATAATTATAATGTAATTAATTTTATTTTAGAATCCTAAAATACGTATGACATTTATCGAGTTGTTTTCTTTACCGGAAACTTATGTAAGTCTTCTTACTCTAACGTTTCTGGAAATTGTCCTGGGAATAGACAATATTATTTTCATTTCAATTCTTACTGGTAAACTTCCTGAAAAAGAAAGAGAAAGAGGAAGGGTTACAGGTCTGATCATTGCTTTAGTTTTCAGAATTCTGCTTTTACTGGGAATATCATACATTGCAGGTCTTGTTACTCCGTTAATTTCACTTTTCGGATTTTCATTTTCAGGAAGAGATCTGATTTTAATGGGCGGAGGAATGTTTCTTATTGTAAAAAGCACTCTTGAGATACATAACAAACTTGAGGGTGAAGAAGAAATTGAAAAGTCAGACAAAAAATCAAAATTCTGGAATGTCATTTTTCAGATTGTAGTTCTTGATCTTGTGTTTTCTTTTGATTCTGTAATAACTGCGGTTGGTCTTGTCAAACATGTTTCGATAATGATCATTGCAATAATAATCTCAATGATAGTTATGATAATTTTCGCGGGAAAAGTCAGCGATTTTATACATAAGCACCCTACTATTAAAATGCTCGCGCTTTCATTCCTGCTTATGATTGGATTACTTCTTTTTGTAGAAGGATTCCATGTCGAGGTTCCTAAAGGATATGTTTATTTCGCGATGGCTTTCTCTTTCATTGTTGAAATGCTGAATATTAAAATGAGAAAGAAAAATAAGCCGGTGGAGCTGAGAGGTCCGAAGAGCTGAATCCGGCAATTTAGTTTTGTAATTTTATTAAACAGGGAGTAACTGATGATTAAGTACTCCCTGCTTTTTATCTCTCCGATAAAAAAATTTATTTTTTATATAATTTCCAAAGCTCTGTAAATACTTTGTCAAGCTCTGGTCCCAATGTAACCGGATCATCTGTCTTTGAAGGCATATTTTCAAAGATAAAATAAGGAACCTGAACTCCATTGATATCAATATGAGTTTTGGAATTTTTCGAAACTTCTTCCCAGTCAACTTCCTTATACATTTTTTCCAGTTTCTCATCGGGAAGTCCGTGTTCAAGAATGCTGTCGGGCTTTGAAGGATTGAAGCGCTTTCTGTTTTTTCTGAGCGATTCTTCGAATGGAACATTTATATAAACTATCGCAGCATTTTCCAGAACTTCTTTCGAAAGATGTTTAAATGCATCATTGTATCCTCCGTGTTCAGTTCCTCTTGAGAATTCAATCAGAGCTGTACCGTTATCATGAAAATCAGGATTGTCCCGGATTAATTTAGTATAATCAAGAGAAATTCTTTCTATAAGCAGATTCCATAAATATTGTTCTACAAAATAACCATCTTCGGTAGAATGAATTCGGGGTTTGTTAAATTTTTTAGAAAGAATTGCATCTTCCTCAAACCATGTCCAGAGCATCGGGAAATCATCAATCTCTTTAATTTTCCCTAAATGAAAACGCTTAAGTCTTTCTTCATCTGAAGTATTTTTTAAATATGCAATTACTTCAGATTTTCCCGAAGCAGGTCTCCCGAGTAAAATAATCTTTTTAAATATTTCTGACATTATTAATTTTTTTAAATTTTAAACTTCAGAAAAATAGTCATTTTAGAAAACTATCTCCATGCAATAAAATTGTTACGGAGTTATATCTGGTGTACAACAATTCCTCAAATAATTTCATAAATTTTTGAAATAGCTTTTGTAATATAATGTATTTCGAAATCAATCTAAGAATTAATCCATGGTTATTATATTTAGATCACATAATGACATGTTTTATTAAATCAAAATTTAAAAATATTTAAGAAAACAGTCATTGTATAAAAAAATCAAAACAATTATATTGTAATAAATAAAATAAACGAAAGAGGTAAAAAATTTGCTTAAAGTAATAGTACAAGACGGCGAATCAATAGATAAAGCCCTCAAAAGATTTAAAAAGAAGTATGAAAAGTCGGGATTACTGAAGGAATTCAGAAGAAGAATGTTTTATACCAAGCCGTCTGTTGACAAGAAAATGGATAAAGAAAGAGCAATAAGAAAAACAAAAAGGATATTGGCTGAAGAAAATATTTGATTTCAGTTTTTTAAAATTTAATAAACCCATTGTATATAACTGCAAATGGGTTTTTTATTTTTCATTCTTTTAATTTTACAAAATAAATTTAATTATTTGTCAGGACAGTCCAAACCGATTCTTAAAGAATACATTTCAAAGGAAAAAATTTCCAGAAGAATTAAGCAAATAGCTAAGAAAATTAATAAAGACTATAAGGGTAAGAATCCAATATTCATAGGAATACTTAATGGTTCTTTTATATTTCTTTCTGATTTGATCAGAGAAATCAAAATTGAATGCGAAATAGATTTTCTTAAACTTTCGAGCTACGGGGATGAAAAGATATCGTCTGGAAATGTCACATTACTAAAGGATCTGAATTGCCAGATTGAAAACAGGGACATTATTATTGTTGAGGATATAGTAGATTCCGGACTTTCATTAAAGTTTATAAAGAATATAATTGAGTTTAAAAATCCTGCTTCACTCAGTTTTGTCAGCCTTCTTTTCAAGAAAAACATTTCCAATCTGGATTTTAAGGTTGATTATATAGGATTCAAGATCAAGAATGAATTTGTCATTGGCTATGGACTTGATTACGCTCAAAAATACAGGAATTTAAAAGGGATTTATGTGTTAAAAAGTATTAACTAAAATCATTAAATGCTGAATGAGCACCAATAAAACAAAAAATAATAATAACAATAACGAAGATTTTAACTGGAACAGAGTATTTAAAATAGTCCTCGGATGGAGCGCGATTCTTATCGGATTCTTTTTAATAATGATCTATACAAAAGGTACCGATGGAAAATATTCCGAAATAAAATATGATGAGTATCTAAGATTTCTGAGTGAAAAGAAAATAGCAAGCGCTGTTATAAAAAAAGCAGATAACAGTTATGAATTCTTCGGAAAATTTAAAACAGCTGAAACTGTTAATATAGCTAACAGAAATGTATCATTAGAAAGATTCTCTGTTTTACTTCCTTATACAAATATAGATGACAATGTTGTAAAAGCATGGACTGAAAGCGGAATTCAGTTCAGTATCGAAAAAGATGACGGCGGCTGGTTAGCTCCTCTTCTTGGGGCTTTACCATGGATACTTATAATTGCTTTCTGGATCATAATAATGAGAAGAATGCAGTCAGGCGGTGCCGGGGGTTCGAAAAATATTTTTTCATTTGGAAAATCAAAAGCTAAATTGTTAAGCGAATCAGCTACCAAGGTAACATTTCAGGATGTAGCCGGCGCAGATGAAGCAAAGGAAGAATTATCCGAGATCATCGAATTTCTAAAGACACCTGCAAAATTTCAGAAACTCGGGGGAAAGATTCCAAGAGGCGTATTGCTTTTAGGACCTCCCGGAACAGGAAAGACTCTTCTTGCAAGGGCAGTAGCCGGTGAAGCGGGAGTTCCGTTCTTCTCTATAAGCGGCGCGGATTTTGTTGAAATGTTTGTAGGAGTTGGAGCTTCAAGAGTAAGAGATTTATTTGAACAGGGAAAAAAGAATGCTCCATGCATTATTTTCATTGACGAAATAGATGCTGTGGGAAGACACAGGGGAGCGGGTTTAGGCGGAGGACATGATGAAAGAGAACAAACACTGAACCAGCTTCTTATTGAAATGGATGGTTTCGAACAAAATAACGGCGTTATAATTATTGCAGCTACTAACAGACCGGATATACTTGATCCTGCATTACTCAGACCGGGAAGATTTGACAGACAGGTTGTTGTTGACAGACCTGATGTTAAAGGAAGGGAAGGAATATTAAAAGTTCATACAAGAAAAACTCCATTATCTAAAGACGTTATTCTTGATATACTTGCAAAAGGAACTCCGGGATTTTCAGGAGCTGATATAGCAAATCTTGTCAATGAAGCGGCTTTGCTCGCTGCGAGAAAAAATTCTGACATTGTTACTATGAAAGATTTTGAAGAAGCAAAAGACAAGGTTATGATGGGAACTGCAAGAAAGAGTCTTATTATTTCAGACCGTGAAAAGAAAACTACTGCATATCATGAAAGCGGACATGTTATAGTAGCTAAAATGATACCTGAATCTGATCCTGTTCATAAAGTAACAATTATTCCCAGAGGCAGAGCATTAGGTGTTACAACATATCTTCCGATTGATGAAAAACATACTTATTCAAAAGAATATCTTGAAGCAATGATCACTTATGCAATGGGAGGAAGGGCAGCTGAAAAAATGATATTTAATGAATATACTACCGGAGCAAGTAATGATATTGAAAGAGCTACAGGCATGGCAAGAAAAATGGTGTGTGAATTCGGAATGAGTGAAAAATTAGGACCAATAGCTTACGGACAGAAACAGGAAGAAATATTTCTCGGAAGAGAAATCAGCCAGCACAGGGATTACAGTGAATCCACTCAGATAATGATAGATGATGAAGTGAAAAAAATTGTTCAAAGCGGAATGGATAAAGCGGAAAGAATTTTGAATGAGAATGCTGACAAGCTTCACAAAATGTCCGAAGCTTTGCTTGAAAGAGAGATTCTTGATTCTGTCGAAATTGATATGCTTATGAGAGGAGAAGAACTTCCTCCTTTTGAAAATCTAAACCTGAATAAAGAAGTTTTGCAAAACACGGAGCTCAAAACAGGAAAAGAAATTAAGGAGAAAGACGAAAAGTTTGCTCCCGGTGATGTAGCTCTGGCAAATTAAAATATATTTTTAGTTTTTTAAAAAGCGAGCATTCACTCGCTTTTTTTTTGTCTATGAAAAATGATTCTGAGAAAATTAGTCTGAGTATAGAATTAAAAAGAAAAGCAATTCATCTTTCTTCTTCAGTAATACCTGTTTCATATTATTTTATTGAAAGAAATCCTCTTTTAATAATTTTGACGACTGCTTTTGCTGCAATGGTAATAATTGATATTTTAAGAATGCGGTCAGAATTTGTAAGAAAAGTATATGGAAAATTCCTGGGCGATATTTTAAGACCGCATGAAAATAAGAGTGAAAGAATCTATTTTACCGGCGGCACATATATTATTCTCGCTTTTTTATTATGCATTCTGATCTTTGAAAAAAATATTGCAATACTATCTATGCTGATTATTGTTTTTTGCGATTCTGCCGCAGCAATAGCCGGTAAAGTTTTCGGGAAACATCATATCGGAAATAAAACAATGGAAGGAAGTATTTCTTTTTTCTTAACAGGAGTTATTTTATTTTTTGTGGTTATAAAACCTGATAATATTGTTTTAATAATATCAGGGGTTATTTCACTCATGCTGATTACTGTGTTTGAATTACTTCCGGTCAAAATTGACGACAATTTATCTGTTCCATTAATGTTCGGAATATTGTTTTCACTATTAACAAAAACTGATTTCTTAATTTAAATTAATTTTAATTATATGTCATTTCGTTGCGGAATAGTAGGTCTTCCTAATGTTGGAAAATCAACTTTGTTCAATGCTATAACTTCATCTCAAAACGCTGAAGCTGCTAATTATCCCTTTTGCACTATTGATCCAAATGTTGGAACAGTCATTGTTCCAGATATAAGAATAGATAAACTTGTAGAATTATATATTCCGAAAAAGATCGTTCCTGCAACAATTGAATTTGTTGATATCGCCGGACTTGTTAAAGGCGCTTCAAAAGGTGAAGGACTCGGAAATCAGTTTTTGTCACACATAAGAGAAGTTGATGCAATCATTCATATAGTAAGGTGTTTTGATGATGATAATATTGTTCATGTTGAAGGAAAAGTAAATCCAAAGAATGATATTGAGATTATCGAAACTGAATTAATTATCAAAGACATTGATACTATAGATAAAAGACTTGAGCGAACCGGAAAAGCTATGAAGACCGGTGATAAAAAAGTAAAGACGGAAGTTGACCTTATGAATTCACTCAAAGAACATCTGTCCGGCTCGAGACTTGCCAAGTATTTTACAAATGATCTCAGTGATGAAGAAAAAATTGTAATAAGGGATTTGCATCTTCTTACTGATAAGCCGATACTGTATGTTGCAAATGTTGATGATAAAAATCTTAAAGGTAATTTATATTCTGAAATTGTGAAAGGAATCGCTGAAAAAGAGAATGCTCAGTTTCTGATTTTGTCTGTTCAGATAGAATCAGAAATAGCTCAGCTGGAATCAAGAGATGAGAAAAAAGATTTTCTGAAAGAAATGGGTCTCGATAATTCCGGACTTGACAGACTTATCAGCAAAGGATATGAATTGCTGGATCTTATTACATTTTTTACAGCAGGTGAAAAGGAAGTTCATGCGTGGACTCTTTCAAAAGGACATAAAGCCCCGCAGGCAGCAGGGGAGATACACACTGATTTTGAAAAGGGATTTATTAGAGCGGAAATAATGAAATACAGAGATCTGATCGAGCTAAGGTCCGAACATGCAGTTAAAGAAAAAGGATTATTAAAGATAGAAGGTAAGGATTATGTAATTGAAGACGGGGACATAGTTCACTTCCGGTTTAATGTTTGATTAGTTTATTCCGAAAAATCTCAGTCCGCTAACAGTCAGAAAACTCAGAACATAAGCTATTGAACTAAAAACCAGTATCTGAAGAACAGGTATTCTCCAGCTCCCGGTTTCCTTCCTTGAAATAGCTACAGTTGATAGACACTGCATAGCAAACACAAAGAAAATTATTAACCCGGTTGTAGTAGCTGTCGTAAATAGTTTCTCACCTGTATTTTCAATTTGTGCATCTTTCATTGCCTTAAGAATGGAAGTCTGAATATTATCGCCTTCATCCGTAATTTTAAAAATCAGCGCTAGTGAACTTACAAAAACCTCTCTTGCTGCAAATGTTGCTATCAACGAAACTCCAACTCTCCAGTCTAATCCCAAGGGTTTCATTACCGGTTCTATAATTTTTCCTAATGACGATGCGTAAGATGTCATTATTCTTTCTGAATTTTTTAGTTCGGAAATTTCTTTCTCTGATTTTCCTGATTCATTCACCTGCGGATTGGTATTTGGAAAATAAGTCAGAATCCATAAGAATACAGACAGATAAATAATTACCGGACCCGCTTTTTTTATGTATTGAGTTGCATTCTTAAAAGTATTATTCAATACATCACTCAATTTTGGTTTTCTGTAAGCTGGAAGTTCAAGAATAAATGAAGAGTTATCAGATTCTTTGATTATTTTTTCCTGAAATTTGTTGACGACCGATGCGATAATTAATGAGCTGAAGATGCTAAAAATGTATATGGCTGATAGAGCTATTCCTCCTATCCATGGCTTATCCTGAGGTATTAGAAATGCTACCAGAAGGACATAGACAGGAATTCTTGCACTGCAGCTCATCAATGGAATAATGAAAATAGTTAAAAATCTTTCCCTTTTGTTTGAAATAGTTCTGGTAGCCATAATAGCCGGTATAGCGCATGCAAAACCTGAAAGCATTGGAACAAAGGACTTGCCATTCAATCCTATCATTGACAGAGGTTTGTCAGCCAGCATTGCGCCTCTTGCAAGATAACCTGAATCTTCAAGCAGTCCTAAAATCAGAAATAATATAAGGATCTGCGGTAAAAATACAAGAACTGACCCCAGTCCGTTTAATAATCCGTTCGAAATCAAATTGCCGAATAATGTATCTCCAAATAAAACTTCCGATCCGGAGGAAAGCAATGAAAACATATCATTTATAAGATTCATCAGCGGTGAAGCTAACCAGAAAATTGAAGTAAATGTAACTGACATTACAAGAAAAAAAATAATTATTCCCCAGAATTTGTGCAGAGTGAACTTATCAATTTTCAAAGTTAAGTTATCAGGTTTATTGGGTAGTCTGATCGAATTTAAAACTATAAGTTTTTTATTTACTTCGTTTATATCAAAATGATTATTTCCATTTTCAGGTTCTTTGTAGAATAAAACTTCCTTTTCAATTTCCTCTATGTGCCTGTATGATTCAAGAAGTTTTTCTTTTTGATTATGAATGTTCATTTCCGGAAATAATTCTTCATTAATATTAGTTTCCGAAATAGAATTTTTAATCGATAACAGAAGATCTTTTATTCCTTTTCCGGATCTGCTGTCAATTTTTATAACTTTACAGCCAAGTATTTCGCTTAATTTAATTTCCGAAATATCAAGATTTTTTTTCCTGAGAATATCAAGCATTGTTAGAACGACTATTACATTGAAATTCGCATCTATCAGCTGCTTAACAAGATACAAATGCCGCGATAGCTGACTTGAATCAACTGTAACAATTACTATTTCAGGTTTACCGAATTTAGGATGGGAAAATAAAGAATCAACTGAGATTTTTTCATCCGCAGATGATGGGATAAGACTTATTATTCCGGGTGAATCAAGGATATTTGCATTAATAGAAAATTTACCAAGTATTTTTGAAATTGAATACTCTACTGTCGAACCTGGGTAATTTACTGTTTTGTAGTTTTTACCGCTTAGATAATTGAATAAAGTGGTTTTACCGGAATTTGGCTGACCTACTAAAGTGATTAATGGAATTTTATTTTCTGTAAGTGTCGAAGTCAAATTATTATACAGGATGCTTCATTTTTTCTTATTGCAAAAATTGTTCCGCGTATGGATAATCCTATCGGATCATTAAAAATTGATTTAGTCAATAATACTATTTCCTGACCGGGAGTAAATCCTATCTCTAATATTCTGTGTGAAGAAGGATGTGTATTATCTATATCTTTTATAATTGCTTTTTCACCTAACTTAAGTTCTGCAGCTGTTCTCATTATTCTTATTCAGACTTAATCCATATATACGGATAAAAATTTTTTAATTTAATCTTTTATTAAATTCACATGTCTCAGGATGATCGCATTTGACAAATACCTGAAATGTGTGATCAACCATTTTAAGGTTGTTTTCCTTACAGATTTTACTTTGGATTTTTTCAATCATAGGATATTCAAATTCCGTTATCCTGTTACATGTAACGCAAATAATATGATAATGCGGATTTCTTCCGATTTTCGTTTCGTATCTCGTCCTGTCGCCTTTAAAATTGTGCTTGGAAAGAATATGGCATTCATTCATAAGTTCAAGTGTCTTGTAAACTGTTGCTCTCGAAACATTTATATAATCATTCTTCATTTTAAGGTATAACTCATCTGCATCAAAATGTCCGTTGATGTTTAAAGCGGAATCAAGTATAAGAAACCGTTCATTTGTTATTCTATGAGCTTTAAGCTTCAGATAGTTTATGAAAGTATCTTTTATATCTTCTGGTATCAAATATTATCTTAATTAGATTCAGTCTTAATATCATTAAATTAAATTAATTAAAAACTAAATACTATGTAAGACTTTTTCTAAGATGGAAATTCCTGTATCTATTTCACTTTTTGAAATATTTACAGGAGGTCTGAATCTGATTGATCTTTCTCCGGATCCGAGTATCATAAGATCATTCTCAAGAGCTTTTGCAGTTAGTTTATTCCTCATCTCTCCGTCAGTCACATCTATTGCGCAGAATAAACCTTTTGCCTCTTGGGTTTGAGACTTTATCGGGAAATGAAATGCAAAGATCATTTAATTTACTCTGAAGATATTCACCGTTAACTTCACAATTTTTAACAAGATCTTCTTCCTGTATTATTTCAAGAATTTTTTTGAATCTTTTCATATCAACCATATTCCCGCCCCATGTTGAATTAATTCTGCTCGGCTTTCTGAATACATTTTCTTCAATTTCATCAATTCTGTCTGTTGATAATACTCCGCATACCTGTGTTTTCTTTCCAAAAGATATAAGATCAGGTTGAACATAATGCTGATGAGCCCACCACTTTCCTGTCAATGCAATACCCGTCTGTACTTCATCAAATATAAGCATTACTTCACTCTCATCACAAATCTGCCTGAGCTGAAGAAAGAATTCTTTTCTGAAATGATTATCTCCTCCTTCACCCTGTATCGGTTCCAGTATTATTGCAGCAATATCATCTTTGTTATTAGTAATTGAATCCTTGATCTGTTTTAGTGACTCATTTTCAGCGGCAATTACATTTTTAAGATTTTCTTCAGTCAATGGAAATGTGATCTTGGGATTTAATACTCTAGGCCAGTTGAATTTGGGAAAATACAAAATCTTATTCGGATCAGTATTTGTCATAGACATAGTATAACCGCTTCGTCCGTGAAACGCCTGATTGAAGTGAATGATCTGATGACCTTTTTCTTCTTTATAACCTTTTTTGAAATTCTTTCTTACTTTCCAGTCGAATGCTGCTTTCAACGTATTTTCTACTGCTAATGCTCCGCCTTCAATAAAAAAGGAATATTTAAAATATGATGGTACCGCAATCCTGAAAAAAGTTTCTACAAACTGCGCCTGAATTTCCGTGTATATATCTGAAAGAGATGGCTTGTTAACTGCAATTTTTCCAATCTCCTTTATAAATGATTCATTGTTCAGTTTCGGATGATTCATTCCCAATGGATGTGATGCGACAAAAGTAAAAAAATCTAATAATTTTCTTTTATGCTTTGAATCATATAAATAAGAACCGGAGGATTTTTCCAGGTCAATTGTAATATCAAATCCGTCTACAAGCATGAATTTTCTTAATTCATCCTGAACATTCTGCGGGTTTACGGAAAATTTATTTGTAATACTTCCGTTTGCTGAATTCCCGATTACATTGCTTTCTAATGATTGTGGCTTCATAATTTTTATTTAAAAATTTATAATTTATTTCAGAAAATACATTTTATCTTCTTAGAAAAATATTTTATGATATTTATTTGTTAATTTATATGACCTATTAAATAAGATTTCTCTTTTTTGAATTTTAAATATTCTAAAATTGAATCAGCTTCATTCTTCGGCACTATAATTATCAATCCAATGCCAAGATTGAAAGTTCTCCTCATGTCAGATTCTGAAACTCCGCCTTTCTTCTGAATAAGATCAAATACAAAAGGTCTCTTCCATGATTTCCAGTCTATTACAATATCAAGCCGGGAAGGAACAACTCTTTTTGTATTACCTGAAATTCCTCCACCTGTAATATGTGAAATTGAATTTATCCTGAATTTTTCAAGTATGTCCTGTATAATAATAAGATATGATTTGTGAATTTTAAGAAACTCTTCACCTATCGTTTTTCCGAACTCGTCATAATATACATTCAGCTTTCTTCGGTTATCAAATATCTTCCTTACTAATGAAAATCCGTTTGTATGCAATCCATTGGAATTTAATCCTATAAGTACATCACCTTTCTTTACGTTCTTTGAATTAATAATCTTTTTCTTTTCTACTATTCCTGTAATCGCTCCGGCTAAATCAAAATCATTGCCACGATATATACCGGGCATTTCAGCTGTCTCGCCACCTATTACAGAACATTTATTTTTCCTGCATCCGTTAACTATTCCTTTTATAATTTCAGCGGCATCCTTGCTTCTCAGCCTGCCTGTTGCATAATAATCCAGAAAGAATAGGGGAGTCGCACCGCAAACTGCAATATCATTTACACAATGATTTACTAAATCTTCACCTATTGTATCAAATTTATTCAGCTCGGAGGCAATTTTAAGCTTAGTTCCTACGCCGTCTATACTTGATACAAAAACAGGATTCTTATATTTACTTAATTCAATCCGGTAAAATGCTCCAAAATTTCCTATACCGCTTATTACATTTTCAGTGAAGGATTTTTTTACGAGAGGTTTAATTTTATCAATGAATTTATCAGCTTCAGAGATATTGACACCTGATTTTTTGTAACTTAATTTCACTTTTCAAAATACTCAATTATCGGTTGTGTTTCAATGAAATTAACCTCTCCAATTATTATAAAACCTCACAGCATTCCGGATATTTTTAAAAGGACAGTAAATTATTTGTATTTTTATTTAAATGTCATAATATGTAACTGCCTATATTTAACCTATCCTTCAAGATTTTATCAAGTCGAAACCTCTCACTTTATAGAGAGTATTTTAAAAGTGAAAAATTGAGCAAAAATACAATAAATCATCAATATTACTTAATACCTGATATATGATTCTATAAACATAACTTTATATATTTTTAAGCGGATTTAATTCTTTTAAATGTTTTATGTCTTTTTAGTTTGATTCTTCCCCAGATATTAATTATTTTAAAACGCTCAAAACGTGCATTATAAAATTTATGAGATATACAATTTCAACTAAAAAAGCAGCTGATATTTTTAACGTAAATGTTTCAACTATAAAAAGATGGTCAGACAATGGTATTTTGAAATGCCGTAAAACTGCCGGAGGACACAGAAAATTCAGCATTGAAGATATAAAAATCCATGCAGAGGAACTTAATTTAGTAATATCTGATTTTCTGATTTTAAACTCCTCAGTAAATTTAGTAAAAGATATTTCAGACCGCAAATCTGCCAAGCTTATAAAAGCACTGGAAAAATTGCTTTTGAAAGGTGATTCAAAGAAAGCTGAACATTTTCTTTATCACTTATATCTGAACAATCTCTCCATTCAGGAGATATTTGATAATATTGTTTCTCCATGCATGAAAAATATTGGAGTGAAGTGGATGAATAATTTACTGAAAATTGAGGACGAACATATAGCTTCAAGAGCGCTTATTGAAGCTCTTTACAGCTTTGAGAAAAGCATCACAGGCATTAAAAGCAATGGAAAGAAAGCGATATGCGTTTGTATTGAAAATGAATTTCATGAAATAGGAATTCTGTGTGTGAAAATTACTCTTGAGCATCTTGGCTGGAAAGTAATATACCCTGGCTCTGATCTGCCTATAAAATCGCTTTCTGATTTAATAAAAAAAATTAAACCGGATCTGGTGTGCCTGTCAGTCAAAGGAAATTATATGAAAAATAAAGTAAGTGAAATTATAGAATTATCTGTTAAAAACAATATAATGATTGTTAACGGAGGAAATCCTGTTTTAAAATCTGTTAAAGGTATTATTTATTGCGCAAGTATTGTGGATCTGATTTATGAACTAAAGAATAATTTTAAATGAATAAAGATTTAATAATTGTCGGAAGCGGTCTTGGCGGGCTGTCTGCGGCTCTAAGAATGGCTGTAAAAGGTTATAATGTTACGATTTTAGAAAAGTATCATAAGGCCGGCGGCAGACTTAATCAGTTTTCTGAAGGCGGATTTACATTCGACCTGGGTCCTTCTTTCATGAGCATGACATATGAGTTTGATCAGTTTTTTAAAGATTGCGGTATTGAAAATCCATTGAAGATGAAAAGTCTTGATCCTTTGTACAAGGTTAATTTCAGAGGAAATAATAAATTTTTCAACATCACTAAAGACATTGACAAACTTGCTGCGGAATTTGCAGGAATTGAAAATAATTTTAAAGAGAAAGCCGAAAAATATCTTCTGAAAGCAGGACAGTTCTTTCATGACACTGAAAATATTGTTGTTAAACAAAATTTTGATAACCTGTTTGACTATTTTCTGAAAATATCAAAAGTCCCGTTAAAACATTTGCCGTATCTCAATAAAAAACTGTGGAACCTCCTTGATGAAACATTTGATTCTATGGAGGTAAAAGTCATTTTTTCTTTGGTTGCGTTTTTTCTGGGATCTACTCCTTTTAAAACTCCGTCAATTTACTCTTTGCTTAATTATACAGAGTTCAAACATAACGGATACTGGCTGGTTGAAGGCGGTATGTACACAATTGTTGAAGAGATTATTAAAGCTCTGAATAAATATAATGTTAAAATTATTTATAATACGGAAATTGTAAGTGTTAATCAGGATTCCGGCAAAGTTACTTCAGTTATTGACAGTAAAGGAAAAGAATGGAAAGCCGGAAATTTCATTATTAATGCTGATGCTGCATCTTTCAGAGGAGAAATTCTTAAAAGAAAAAATTATTCAAACGATAAACTTGATAAAATGGAATGGTCGCTGGCTCCATTAACAATCTATCTTGGAATTAAAGGTAAAATTAAAAATCTGTATCATCATAATTATTTTCTTGGAAACAATTTCCCTGAATATGCAAAGAATATATTCAGCTCTTCATCTATTCCTTCCAAACCTTATTACTATGTAAATATGTCTTCTTATACTGATCCTTTATGCGCACCGGATAATTGTGAAAATTTATTTATACTTTGTCCCGTTCCTGATCTGAGATTTAAAAGTGACTGGACTGATAAAGAATTAATTGCAGATGATATTATTTCTGATTTGTCCGAAAGGATTGGTCATGATATTGACAAGAATACTATTTTTAAAAAAATTCTTACTCCTGAAGACTGGGGTGCTATGTTTAATTTGTATAAAGGCTCCGGACTCGGACTGTCTCATAAAATGATGCAGGTAGGAGGATTCAGACCTTCAAATAAGGATGAAAGTTATACTAATTTATTTTATGTAGGCGCATCTACAACACCAGGAACAGGGTTGCCGATGGTCCTGATAAGTTCAAAACTTGTAACAGAAAGGATTTTAAATGAGCATTGAATTATATAACAGTACTTCTTTCAAAATCAGTAATTTAATAGCAAAGAATTACAGTACATCTTTTGGTTTTGCGATGAATCTTTTTAACAGCGAACTTAAAGACAGTATTGCAGCTATCTATGGCTATGTCAGACTTGCTGATGAAATTGTAGATACTTTTCATGATCAGGATAAAAAGTATTTGCTTGATGAACTTAGAAAAGATACTTTTACTGCTTTGCAAAACGGAATTTCTATCAATCCTGTTTTAAACTCTTTTCAGTTTACAGTTAACAGGTATATGATTCCACATGTTTATATTACTGAATTTCTGGACAGTATGGAAATGGATATTTCATATTCTTACTATGACAGATCGAAATATGACAAATATATTCATGGATCTGCAGAAGTAGTCGGGCTGATGTGCCTGAAAATATTTTGTCACAACAATAACACATTATTTGAAAGTCTTGAAATTCCGGCGAAATCTCTTGGGTCTGCTTTTCAGAAAGTTAATTTTCTCAGAGATATCAAAAGCGATCTTAGTGAACGTGGAAGAATTTATATTCCAGGCGCTGATAACGAAAAAGAGCTTAATGATGAAAATAAAATTTTTCTTGAAACAGAGGTGGAAAATGAATTTAAAGCCGCTTTATCAGGAATAAAAAAACTTCCGAAAAACTCTATGCTCGGAGTTTATACAGCTTATATGTATTATAATATATTATTAAAAAAAATCAAAAAAATGAATATGGATGATCTGAAGTCCGGGAGAGTAAGAATTTCTAATTTTACTAAATTTATTTTGCTGGTGAAATCAGCTGTTAAAGTGAGAACTTTAAATGCTGCCTGATGTCTGCTTATCTTCTTTTAAATATTCTTATAATTCTCTTTCCACTTGTTCTTAGTTTTGAAAAGAAAATCTCATTCTATAAAAAGTTTTTTCCGTTGTTAATTTCTATAATCATCACCGGAATTATTTTCATAGTCTGGGATTCTGCAGCTGTTACCCGCAATGACTGGTCTTTTAACGGAGAATATGTCTCCGCAATAAAAATATTTAATCTTCCTCCTGAAGAGATTTTGTTCTTTGTGACAGTACCCTACAGTATAATTTTTACTTTTGTCTGCATAAGGTATTATGTTAAGGAAAAAAGAATATTCATTCCTTCTGCGCTTATTTATTTTGTTTCACTTGTACTGATTATCTCAGGTGTTGTTTTCTCAGGTAAATATTATACCTTTACTGTTTCACTATTTTCAGGGATTTTGATTTCATTTTTGAATTATTTTTACAGAAATTTTATAATGTCTTATATTTTTATTGTGACGCTTATAATTTCCTATATTCCTTTTTTAATTGTAAATTATATCCTGACATCGCTGCCTGTTGTAATTTATAATCCTTCAGCGATCACCGGTTTAAGATTTCTTACAATTCCCGCTGAAGATTTTTTATATTCTTTCAGTATGATAACTATGTGGATATTTATATTTCAGATTTCTGAAAATTATTTTTTAAAAAGACAAAATTATGATTTATCCAAAACATAATATCTTTGCAGAATCAGTTTATAAAATTTATTTGAATCATTTATTAAGAAAAAATTTCAGCAGATTTTTACTTATAAACGATTTCCCAATGTTATGCGAAAAAAAGGGACTGATAATTACTCCGAATCATTTTTCATGGTGGGATGGTTTTTTTATTAATTATCTTATGACAATGTTTTCAAAAAGAAAAGCTTATCTCATGATGCTTGAAGAACAGCTTGTTAAGTATCCGTTCTTTAAATATTTAGGAGTGTACTCTGTTAATCCCGCTTCTCTTTCTTCTGTTAAACAAAGTCTTGCATTCGCTGAGAAAATTTCTTCTGATCCTGCTAATTATCTTGTATTTTATCCGCAAGGAGATATTCAGCCGAATAAATTTGAAGAAGTAAGTCTTAAAAACGGTTTAAAATTTCTCACCGAGAAAGTAGCTGCTGAAATAATGATAGTATCTTTTGAAATATCCTATGGCAACACAAAAAAACCGGATGTGTTATGCAGATTCGGTGATATGATGAGTTCTGACTTTGTATCGGGTAATTATGATGAATATAAAAATAAGTTTATTTCAAATATGAATATTCCTGAAAATGAATTCATTAAGAAAAAAGCTCTTAATATTTTTGATAAATGATTTTTTTTGTTTTTATATCTGTTTTTATTGCCGCCGGCATTTTTACCGCTTTGTATAATCTTTTTTATGCTCCGGTCATAAGACCTTTAAATTTTACCGGTCAAAATAAATGCGTTTCAGTTTTGATTCCTGTCAGAAATGAAACATTAAATATTGAGCATTGTCTGCATAGCGTCACCTTACAGAATTATCAGAACATTGAGATAATCGTTCTGGATGATATGTCAGAGGATGATACTTACTCTAAAGCATTTGAGTATTCAAAAAAAGACAACCGTATAAAAGTAATTAAAGGTAAATCCGCTCCTTCCGGCTGGAAAGGAAAATCCTGGGCTTGTATGCAGTTGTCACATAATTGCAATGGAAGTTATTTGCTTTTTATTGATGCTGATGTTTGTCTTTCTGCTTCGGCTGTTGGTTCAGCTTTGTCTGAAGCTGAAAATTCAAACACAGATTTACTATCTGTGTTTCCCGAACAGGTAATGAAATCTTTTGGTGAAAAGATAACTGTGCAAATATTAAACTGGCTTATGATTTCTTTTCTTCCTGTAAAAAAAGTATTCAGCTCCCCGAATCCAAAATTTGCCGCTGCAAACGGTCAGTTTATGTTTTTTAAAAGATCTGCATATCTGAAATCCGGTGGACATGCGCTTGTATCTGATAAAATAGTCGAAGATATAGAGTTTTCCAGAATTCTGAAGAAAAATAATTACAAAGTAAAACTTATGCTCAGCAAAAATATTGTCTCCTGCAGAATGTATCTGAGTCTTAACGAAAGTATAAACGGATTTACAAAAAATTATTTTCCGGGATCATCTATGCACCCTGTATTTTTCATTTTAACATTATTGATCACTGCATTTGCATATCTTTCCCCGCTGGCGCTGGTGTTCTTTAATCATATTTATATTTATTTGATTTTAATAATATTAATACAAAATATAATTGTATCATATTTAAGCACACAGAACATTGTTTTGAATTTAATACTGTTTCCGTTTCAAATCATAATGATGGTGTATATAGGATTCAGATCTTTAATACTTTTAAACTCAGGAAAAGTATATTGGAAAAACAGAAAACTCTGAATATTTTTCATATTATTATTTATATTTTCTTTGCTGTTGGTGCGGCCGGTCATTTTATTGCTTTTACAAAACCTGTAATGCTTTATATGACACCCTATGTTCTTGCAATTGCCGGCGTTTTCGTTCTAGGTTTTTCGGGCTCAATCAAAAACAATAAGTTTATTTTATTTTTCATAATATCGTTCTTAATGACTTTTACTCTGGAAGTAGCTGGTGTGAAGACAGGAATGATCTTCGGAAAATATACTTACGGCGACGTGCTTGGCTATAAAGTTGCTGCAGTTCCCGTCATCATTGGCTTTAACTGGATTTTTGTAATACTTGGAGCTTTAAATATCGGAATAATTTTAAGCAGAAAAACTTTGTTTGTCTGCCTTGCTGCCGGTATTCTTTCTGTAGTTTTTGATATGCTTCTTGAACCGGCGGCCATTAATCTGGATTACTGGAGCTGGCATAACAATGTTGTTCCGTTTCAGAATTATACTGCATGGTTTATTATTTCTTTTATCTTTGCTTTCAGCTTTCTGTATTTTAAAGTCAATGTTTATTCAAAAACATTTGTACATTATTTTATTGCTCAGTTGATGTTTTTTATTATTTTAAATTATTATTAATTTTATGGGAGTATTAATTTCTTCTGTTATTATTATTCTGTGGTCTTCTCATCTTTATTATTGCATGAAATTTGTAACTCCGGATTTCACAAATATTTTTACTTACTTTCATATTCTTATTCAGACTTTCTTTTATACGGGGTTATTCATTACTGCACATGATTCTATGCACGGTACTGTCTCTTCCAACAAAAAAATTAATTACTTTACCGGGGCTCTTGCATGTTTCCTGTTTGCAGGGATGTCCTATAAAAAACTGCTTGCAAATCATAAATTGCATCATAATTCTCCCGGAACTGAATCCGATCCGGACTTTTATCATGGATCAGACAATTTCTTTATCTGGTGGAGTGTCTTTCTTAAAAGATATGTTACTCTTTTTCAGATTCTGTACATGGCTTTAATTTTTAATTTGTTAAAGCTTTACTTTGCTGAAATTTCTGTTTGGTTATTCTTTGTTCTTCCGTCTGTTCTGAGTACTTTACAGCTCTTTTATTTCGGCACTTATCTGCCTCACAGAAGACCTCACTCTCATGATATGCTTCCATTTAATTCAAGAACGGAAAAGAAAAACCACCTGTATGCTTTTGTTACCTGCTATTTCTTTGGTTATCATTCGGAACATCACAAATCTCCTCAAACTCCCTGGTGGAAAATGTACAGTCTGAAGTAATTCTTTTTAAGTATTGAACTTGGATCATCAGTTTTATAAGTTATCCGCAAATTAATTTCCTGTATTGAAACGAATAAATCTTCTTTCAGGTCCGAGAAATATTTCAACAGCTCTGATGTATTCTTTTGCGCAAAGAAAAGATACTATTGTTATTGATGAACCTCTTTATGCACGATATTTACTTCTAACTAATGCTGATCATCCCGGCAGGGAAGAGATCATTTCGAATATGGAAACAGACGGTAAAAATATTATAAGTGAAGTTATTCTCGGTGAATATAAATGTGATATCCTGTTTATTAAGCAAATGGCTCATCATCTGATTGACCTGGATGAATCATTTCTTGAAAATGTTACAAATGTACTTCTTATAAGAAATCCCTCGCAATTAATAAGTTCTCTGTCACAGGTATTAAATAATATTGAAATGCGGGATACCGGTATTAAAAAACAATATGACATTTTTAAAAAATTAGTCTCTATTGATCATAAACCAATAGTTATTGATTCAGGAGAAATTCTTAAAGATCCTGAATTTTCATTATCAATGCTTTGTGAAGCTCTGGGAATTCCTTTTGACAAAAAGATGCTCCGGTGGAATGCCGGTAAAAGAAAAGAAGACGGTATCTGGGCTAAGTACTGGTATGAAAATGTTCACAAGTCTACCTCCTTTGAAAAACAGAAAACCAGCAGCAGAAATCTGCCTGATGAATATACTTCTCTTTATGATGAATGTATGGTCTTCTATAATGAAATGTTTTCTCATTCGCTTAAAGTGAAATAATGATTTACGGTAAAGTATTAATATCAAACATTAAAATATTATGAACAATTTTAAATTCTTACTTTCGCTTATCCTGACAATAATAATTATTACCGGTTGCTCTTATTTTAATAAGCTGAAGGAAAAACTGGATTATAAAAATAAAAAGGAAATTACTGTTCAGGAGTCTAAGGAACCTTCGTATGACGATGACATAATATTCTACAATAAATATACAGATGCAATTAATAAACTCAGGGAATCAGGCGAAGGGGTTTATAAAGATTATCTGCGCGACATTCCTGTAACCTCCGGTATTAATAAAAATACTTTGATTATACCAGTAGGATTTACTTTGTCTGTATCCGGTTTTGAAAGAACTCTCAAGGAATATAAAAGATCGCTTTTCGATTCAGGCGAACTTTCTAAACTGAAAGCTTCAGAAATTATGAAAAATGAAGTTGAACCCGAATTGAAAAATCTTCTTAATACTATGGATGAATATTATCTGATTGCAAAGAAGGTTTCCGATTATTATTCTGATTCCGAATTTAAAATTGATCTCTCAAGGATCAAACCTTATGATGAAGAAATAAAATCTGCTTATGTTAAATATACTGAAGCGGTAAGCAGGTTATCCTCTGCTTTAAAAAAATACAAACCGAAAAGAGAGAAGAGAGATCCTGACTCATTTTCTGATCCCGATGAACGTTCATCAGAGCTGATGATAGCATCTTATAGTGATATACTTGATGCTGCCGAAGAGTTTTATGAAAGTTTTTCTAAACTGAAATTTAAAGGAAATGATAATGAAGCATTAAAATATTTCAGGGAATATGAAAGAATTTTTGAACAGAAAAAACAAAATGTTCTGTCTGCTGAGTTTACGGAAAAAACGAAATTCATGAAATATAATTTTGAAGACTATTTTTCTAAAACATCCGATAAATTTACAGCTTCCGGAAATAAGTTTTTTTCGGATTACAATAGTTTTAAATCGGAAGAAGTATTTAAGATTAAATATAATGAAGTAATTGTTAATTATAATTACATGGTGCAGTCTTACAATACAAGTATAAGCTCCATTAATTCGGTTATGAAAGTCAGATGAAGCTTTTGTCATTCAATTACTCTTTAACCCTGAAAGCATTTACATAATAAAGTGATTCAATTAATTTTTCATCAAGAAGTTCTTTTTCTGATGAAGTTATATTTGCGCTTTGCCATTCAGTGCCAGGAAAAATTCTGAGGACTTCATTGCCGTTTACTAATGTCAGAGGAAGGTTGAATCCATCGTTACAGTGAGTGTATCTGAAATAAACTCTGCTTCCGTCGCTTTCAAAATAAAATTCAAATAAAGGAATATCTGTTGATCTCAGATACTGATCAAAAACATTTGAAAAATCAAATCCTGAATTTGTGTTGATGTAACTTTCTACCTGTTCAGTATTTACAACAGAATGAAAAAATGCTTCGTTTAATCCTCTGAGAATATTTCTGAATTTATCATCATCGTTCATGCTTTTTCTGATTGATTGCAGCAAGTTGCTGCCCTTCATATACATATCAGAATTTATTCCTTCATTGTTTACATTGTAAACTCCAATGACTGGAATTGTATTCTCTATATTTTTCCTTGTACTGAAATTATATTCCTCTCCTGCATTTTTGCCGTACCAGTATTCTGTGAAAACCGTTTCGCTGTAAGTAGTAAAACTTTCATGTATCCACATATCCGCTATATCTTTGTCTGTGATATTGTTGCCGAACCATTCATGACCGCTTTCATGAACTATAATATAATCCCATTTCTTCCCCCAGCCGGAACCTGAGTTATCATTTCCCCAAAATCCGTTCAGATATTTATTTCCGTAAGCTATAGCGCTCTGATGCTCCATTCCTGCAAAAGGAGCATCCACTAATTTGTAACTGTCTTCGTAAAAAGGATAAGGTCCGAACCAGTATTCAAATGCTGTTAACATCCGCAATACATCCGGTAAGGAATGACTTTCCGCTCTGGCAAGATTGTATTCCAAAACCCATAACTCAATATCGAGTTTGCCTTTTTCTCCGGTATATGATGCGGAAATATTTTTATACTTTCCAATGTAAGGAACGATATTATAACTATTGACTGGATTTGATACTTCCCATCTGTATGAATGTGTTCCGTCTCCGTTAGAAAATTCTGAACTTAGTCTGCCATTTGAGATGCCTTTGAGATTGTCCGGAACGATCATCGTAAGAGAAGCTCCGTTATCAGGTTCATCGCTCAGATGATCCTTGCATGGATACCATACGCTTGCCCCTAATCCCTGACATGCAACGCTTATCCAGGGATTACCCAAACTGTCTTTTGACCACACCCAGCCGCCATCCCATGGCGGAAACGCTGCTTCCTTTGGCTTTCCGTGAAAATAAATTGTTATGTATTTATTCGCTTCATCACCTTTATCCGGAATGTCCGCATACCAAACATTTTTTTCATTATGAATTTTAATTGCCTGACCTTTCTGAGAAGATACGCTGTCAATTATCATTGGTGACTGAAGGTCTATCTGCATTTTAAAATCACTGTTATGATCTTTAACTTTGTAATTTATAACATTGATTCCGGATATAGTTTTATTTTCAATATCAGGTTTAACTGTTATATCATATCTCAAAACATCCCACCATTGCCTTTCAGGAGTTATAATTCCTCTGAGCGAATCTTCTTTTGTAAATTTATCTTTAACTATGTAGCTAATGTAGCTATCGAGTTTTTTTCTGATTAAAGGATAATATTTAAGATAAGAATAACTTTGAAATAATCTGAAGAGGGAAGTATCGGGTATGATAGATTCGCCTGAAAAATATTTAATTTCGTCAAGATAAGTTTTATTTGCTTTATTGATCTGCCTTATAAAGTTACTAATATATTTAATTTTATTGTCAGGGGGATACTCTCTTATTTTATCGCTTAAAGCTTTGATAAATCTGTTCTCAACATTTTCCGGCGAGTCATGTATAATTTTGGAATAGATTACAGACTCATCCTGTTCATTGCCGTCTTCAGCATTCAGTCTTATTACTTCATTCCAGTTTTCAGAAACAAACTCCAGCAAATACTTTTTCTTCTGAAATTTATTCATGAAATTCTTATCGGTTTCAGTCAATACTTTTATAATACTGTCTGAAAATAAAATCTCTTCTTTTGCAATATTTATTATCCATTCATTTATCAATGAAAGGTCTCTTGTTTTGAAAACATCTGAAGGATAATATTTGACTGGCATAACTGAGATGCTGTTTGTTTCCATTACCTGTGCTTCCGTTATAACAGTTGTCAGAGTAATATAAAATAGTAGTATAATTCTTAAAGGAAATTTCATTTTTATAAATTGTTTGAGTTACTAAAATAATGTAAATGACAAGAATATTTAAGTGAAATTATAAGGAGCAATGCAGGATGCAGTTTCAGAGTTTTAAACAGGGAATGAGCGGTCTTGAGTATTAATGAATATTAGAAATTAATGTAAATGTTATAATTCGAAAAAATACATTGTATAAAGTTTTTTGAATTGTTTTAATTACTGCATTTTGTATTTTTGTAATAAAAAACCATGCCACATAAATTTGATCCCCGCAATCAGCACATCAGTATTTTTATTAAAGACAGAATATATCCCAGAAGCGAAGCCAAGGTATCTGTTTATGACAGTTCCGTTCAGGGCGGAGATGCAGTATGGGAAGGATTGAGAGTCTATAACGGAAAAATATTTTTTTTCTGGCAGCATGTTGATCGTCTCCTGGAATCAGCCAGGACACTTGCTTTTACCGATATTCCGTCAAGAGAATTCATCCGTGATGCGATTTTTAAAACACTTGAAGCAAACGGTATGAAAGACGGCGTGCATATTCGTCTGACTCTTACCAGAGGTGAAAAAGTTACTTCAGGTATGGACCCCAGGTTAAATCAAAAAGGATCCTGCCTTATTGTTCTTGCAGAATGGAAACCTCCTGTATATGACAATGAAAATGGAATTGAGCTTATCACTTCTCATATTATAAGAAACTCACCGCATTTTCTTGATTCTAAAATTCATCACAACAATCTGCTTAACAATATCCTTGCTAAAATTCAGGCGAATTTCTGCGAAGCAGATGATGCAATAATGCTAGATTCTAACGGCTTTGTTGCTGAAACAAACGCTACGAATATATTTATGGTGAAAAGTAATGAACTCTACACACCAGGAACTGATGCTTGTCTCCCGGGAATTACAAGAAGTGTTGTGATCATGCTCGCTAAAGTCTTAAACATTGCATGCTACGAAAGAAATATTTCCATCAGTGAGTTTTATAATGCAGATGAGGTTTTTACATGCGGCACAATGGGTGAAATTACAAAAGTGAACAGTATTGACGGCAGAATTATTGATAACAGAAATAAATCTGATATCACTTTGAGGATTTATTCAAGGTTCAAAGAGTTAACAAGAAGAGAAGGGGAACCTCTTAATTTTTAGAGCCATCTTTTTTTTCTGAACCAAAATATCATAAATACTGCTATCGTCAGCATTATCAGTAAACTTAAATAAAAACCGAATTTACTGTGTAGAAAAGGAATTTCATCAAAATTCATTCCGAACAGTCCGGTTACAAAACTTAACGGTAAAATGATAGTGGCAATGATTGTAAGAAATTTCATTACCTCGTTCATTTTATTATTGACTATTGATAAATATGAGTCAAGCATTCCTGCAGCATAGTCTCTGTATGATTCAGCAGTATCGGAAACTCTCACTAAATGATCATAAACGTTTCTGTAGTACATGGTTTCTTCTGATGTTATGAGATCTGAATCTCCGCGGCTTAGTTTAAAAAGGACTTCTTTTTGGTAAGATGATATCCTTCTGAGTTTGATAAGATCTTTTTTCAGATTTAATATCTTCTGCAGAGTTTCATTATTCGGCTGTTCATTAAAAACTAATTTTTCAATTCTGTCAATTTCATCCTCAAGGTTGTCAAGTATAGGATAATACCTGTCTACTATCTCATCAAAAATAAGATTTAAAATATAATCAGGTCCTTTTTTAAAAGTGCTGTCATTTAAAATTAATTTTATGTTGCTTGTAAGAAAGTTTCCTCCTTTTTCATTGTGTACTGTAACGAGAAAATTATGTCCGAGAAAACAACTCAGGGAAAACAAATCATATTTGAATGTTTTTTCCTTTACATTCAGCCCGTTGAAAACAATAAATACATATTCATCGAATATGTCTATTTTAGGATGATGTATAGTATTATCCTGCAGATATTTCAAACTGTCTTCTATTGCAAGCGGATGAAATTCGAATGAATTTTTAAGTACATCATAGCTTTCTTTTTCGGAATTATTGTAAATATCAACCCATAGCTTTTCAGAACAATTGTAATCCCATTTTAGAAGTTCATCAGGTGTTACCGCCTGAAGTCCCTTGCCATCACTGTATTTTACAATATTAATCACAGTATTTATCTATTAAAATTAAAAATTCTCCTTTTAAATTATCCTCTCCGATTGTGTCTAATATTTCTGAAGCATTGCCTCTGAATTTTTTTTCGCTTTGCATTGTAAGACCAAAAGCTACAAATATTTTTCTATGCAAGAAAATATCTTTAATGTCCTGAAGAATTGCTTTGAGTCTGTATGGAGCTTCCATTATTACTATAGTTCTTTTTAAATACTTTAAACTCTGCAATTCCTTTTTCCTGATTTCGGATTTAGGAGAGAGAAACCCGGCATAATAAAATCTGCTGATATCAAATCCGGATAGTACGATGGAAGCAATTACTGAATTAGCTCCGCCTATGAATTCGATTTTAATATTAGCATCTATGCACTTTTGCAGAATTATGCTTCCGGGATCTGAAAATACCGGTGTGCCGCAGTCTGAGATAATTGATAAATTCTTTCCGTTTAAAAGATCGAGAAATATTTCATCTGATGAATCTGTTTCATTATGTTCGTTAAGGGACTTCAGCTCTTTATTTATTTCAAAAAATCTTAACAGCTTAGAAGCTTCTTTATACTCTTCGCAGATTATGTAATCAGATTCGTTCAATATCCTTAATGCTCTGAGCGTGATATCAGAATAATCACCGATAGGCGTTGATACAATGTTTAAAACTCCTTCCAACTAACTATCTTCCTTAATAATTTTAATTATCTTACTATCAGTTTTATAAATGAGATTAATGCACACCTGTGCTTCCATATCCTCCGTCTCCTCTTATAGTTTCAGTGATTTCTTCGGAATGAGTGAGATTCACTTTAGCATGCTCAGCAATAACTATCTGAGCTATTCTTTCCCCGTAATTAATTTCAAAATCTTCTTTTCCAAAATTTATAAGAAGAATTTTTATTTCGCCCCGGTAGTCTGAATCTATAGTGCCGGGAGTATTGAGAACCGTAATTCCGTATTTAAATGCAAGTCCGCTTCGCGGTCTTATCTGACCTTCAAATCCGTCAGGTATCTCTAAAACAAGATTAGTCGGCACAAGGACTCTGTCAAACGGTTTAATAATTATTGTGTCACTTTCTGATGATGATACATCCATTCCTGCGGAGCCTGCTGTCTTGTATTCAGGTATTACTGCCGGTCTCGCAGAATCAAATTTTCTGAAATTAATTTTCAAATTTATATTATAAAAAAAGGCAGCTCTTAACTGAGCTACCTTAAAATTATTCAGTTAAAAGATTTTAATTATTAAACATTGAGCCTAATAAACCGAGAGACATTAAAATTACTATCAGAATTATTCCAATTACTGTAAGAATAATATTAACTATGCCCAACCATTTTCCGATGTTCGCAAGAGTTCTACCGGCTTCGGATGATTGTCCAGAATCAATAGCTTTCAGTTCATTATTTCCCATTATCCATGCCGCTATGCCAAGTATAACAGGACACATTATATATGATAAAATTCCGAGGACAAGTGAAATTATTGCATTCGAACTTGCGCTTCCTCCCTGATTTCCCGGAGGCGGCGGTGGTGTAAATCCGTATTGTGGATTATTTGGCGGAGGAGGTGGTGGTGGTGGAAAATTTCCGCTTCCCGAATCTTGTCTGTTAAACGAATATGCGTTCATGTTTTATTGTGTTTTAGTTTGACAAATATAATTTATTAGTTTTTTAATTTAAACTGAAATAAATTTTAGTTTATTTAAATAATCAGGTTGACTGTTCCATCTTTGAATACAAATAATTGACACTAATTCCGCTTACTTAACCCGATTTTAAAATGAATTGTAAATATAATTAGTGTGAATTCGTGCAATACGTGGCAGCAAACAAACTTCAAAGATCTAAGCAGTCAACTTGAATAAATAATTTATACTTAAATTTTTTTGAAAAAAAGATTCGTGGCATTTGAATAAAGTTTTTCCCTGAGTCTTTCGACATCAGTATTTTTTATTTCAGATATTTTGGAAATTGTATTGACAATATAAGACGGCTCATTTCTCTTACCTCTGTATGGAACAGGCGGTAGAAAAGGGGAGTCTGTTTCTGATAACAATTTACTTTCCGGGCAACTAAGTATTATATCTGTATCATTGAATTTTTTATAAGTAATATTACCGCAGAATGAGATATAAAAATTATCAAGATCCATAACTTTATTCAATTGTTCTTTATCACCGCTGAAACAATGAAACTGACCTGATAGATTCTGGTCATAATTATCTTTTATAATTTTTATTGCATCTTCTGTCGAACTTCTGGTATGAATAATTACCGGAAGTCTGTAAGCTTTTGCAAGCCGGATCTGATGTGAAAAAAATTCTTTTTGATTATCAATGTTAGAAGTATCCCAGTAATAATCAAGACCTGTTTCGCCTATTGCAATTACTTTCTCGTGACCAAGAAGTTTTTCAATTTCATCAAGAGATTTCATATCGCTGTTTTTTACTTCGCATGGATGTATTCCCAAAGCGCAGTAAATCATATCATATTTTTCCGAAAGTTTTAATATAGTTTCAGATGTCGTAAGATCAACAGCTGGTACTATAATCCTTTCAATTCCGGAGTCTTTAGCCCTTGATAAAATTTCATCTATTTCAGAAATCAATTCGGGATAATAAAGATGAGCGTGTGTATCAATAATCAAATTGAATCTTTAAAATTTATCCGAAAAATCGGAAACAATATTTTTTATAAGCGATGAAAATGTCTGGTATGAATTTTTTCCGGCTTCAACAACTTCCTTATGATCTGTAATACCGGTAGAATTTTCAGAAAGCAAATTGGTAATGCATGACAAAGCGATTATTTTTATGCCTGAATTACCGGCATGAATCATTTCAGGAACAGTTGACATTCCCACTGCATCTATTCCGTATTTAGCAAGATATCTGATCTCAGATTTTGTTTCATACATCGGACCGGACAGACAGCAGTAACTGCCGGTTCTCAGAATCATTTTATTTCTAAGAGCTGTATTTTTAATTCTTGCATTTAAAGTTTTATCATAATAATCAGTCATCACGTTTTCAGTAAATCTGTTTTTAATAAAATTATAATGAGAAGTAATAAGCATTATATCGGAAACTCTGAATCTCCTGTTTATTCCGCCTGCCGCATTGGTCAGTATTAATAAGTTAATTCCCAGATCTTTTGCAAAATTGATATTCTGAAATATATCATCATTATCATAACCTTCATAATAATGCCTTCTCCCTGAAAAAATTACGACCTCATTATTACTGATTTTGCCTTTCAGGACTTGTATACTGTGAAAACTGTCACTGTCTTCGTAAATTTTTCCCGGTGAAACGATTTCGTCGGAAAAACTATGCAGTCCCGATCCTAATACTATTCCGATTCTGGTTTTCAATCAATAATTTAATTTAGTATGGTAAAAAAGATTTAATTATCTTTCCGTAAACCTGTCTTTGATTACAATTTATTTTTAAATAACAGCAGATACAATTTACTTATTCAACTTGAAAAAAATAATAACATAAGTTATGTTTGTTAAAAGAAACTTTACCGGATTTATACAAGTTAAGAAATATAAAACTTATAAAATGAATACTGACAATATGAAAAGTCCTTTGGAAAAATCCAAAGAGTATTTAAACAAAGCTTATGAATTCCAGATGAAAGGTCAATTCGAAGAAGCTATTTTGAATTACAAACTCTCTATTGATTTTTTTCCTACAGCTGAAGCGCATACATTTCTCGGCTGGACATACAGTTTTACAGGTGATCTTGATAAAGCGATTGAAGAATGCAAGAATGCTATTTCAGTTGATGCAGATTATGGAAATCCGTATAATGACATAGGCTCATATCTGATTAAGCAAGGCAAACATGATGAAGCGTTGACATGGCTTGAACTTGCTGTTAAATCAAAGCGGTATGAAAATCATCATTTTGCACATTTAAATATTGGAAGAGTGCTCGAACTAAAAGGTCTTTGGTTTGAAGCGCTTGAGGAATACAGAACAGCAATAATTTTATCACCGGATTATCTACTTGCAAAACAATATTTCAATAAATTACAAGGTCTTCTAAACTAATAAATCACATGAAAAATATTTCTTTACTTATTACGATTTTTTTGATTTCTGTTTTTATTAACACTTACTCAAATGCTCAGAACTTTTCTTTTACTCCATTAGGATCCGCCAGTGTTAATTATCCATACATTCCTGATTCGACCCAGGTAGTAAAATTGCAGGGAATTGTCAGGAATACTTCGTCATCTCCTGTCAATTTCAGATTTGCCAGAATTTATAATAATTTGCCGGCAAACTGGGAAACTCAGATGTGCTATGATTTATGCTATGCGCCATTTATTGATACAATTTCACTTCCATCTGATCCGCCATACAACATCACTCCTAATCATACTGATACTCTGTTTTACATAGATTTCACATGTTCAGGTCAGGGTCTTGGAACTGCAAATGTAAAAATGTATAATACCGATAATCCGTCTGAGTTTGTAATGATTAGCTTTAATGTAAGGATTGGTGACGTTGGTATACAAACAATTTCCTCCGGCGCTGATAATTACAGTTTGTCACAGAACTTTCCTAATCCCTTTAATCCTTCAACACAGATTAATTTTTCAATTTCTAAATCTGATATTGTCACTTTAAAAGTATTTGACATTCTCGGAAAGGAAGTGGCTGTATTATTAAATAATGAAAGAATAAATTCCGGTAAGTATAAAATTGATTTTGACGGAAGCCGTCTATCATCGGGAATATATTATTATTCAATTTTTTCAAACAATTTTTATGATACAAAAAAAATGACTATTTTGAAATAATTATATTTTCAGAAATAGATTAATTCAACTTAAATCTGCTGATACAAATTTTTATTCGTGCAAAGAGTTTTTGAAAAAAGATGATAACAGACTTTTAATAAAAAACCCAAAAAGTTATATTAAAAAAACAAATATTTTAAATGGGGATCACTAAAAAGAAAGATTTAAATTTTTTTGAACAAACATACATTCCTCAGATCGTTAAAGGTCTCGGATTAACATTTAAACAGATATTCAAACCAAAATTCACAAGACAGTATCCTGAAGAAAAGTGGACTCCGCCTGAATCATACAGAGGAAGACCTGTACTTGTGCAGGAAGAAGACGGGTCGGAAAGATGCGTTGCGTGTTCATTGTGCTCCAGAGTATGCCCTGCACTTGCTATAGAAGTTCAGGCAGGAGAAACTGAAAGAGATAAGGAAAGATATCCGGTAAAATTTGAAATCAATATGGTAAGATGTATTTTCTGCGGATTTTGTGAAGAAGTCTGTCCTGAAGAAGCTATCATAATGAGTGATGAATATGAATTGGTATTTTCAAGTCAGGATGAAGCGATTTTCGGAAAAGACAAACTTCTTGTTCCAAAGGAAAAACTTAAAAAGCGTCTGGATTATTTACAGGAGTTCAGATAAAATTGTATTTATGAAAATATATTTTTTAATATTAGTAATGTTCGTTTTAGTATTGTCACTCAAAGCGAATGATAAAGATGTTAATAACAACAGGATTGCAAATTACACTGCAGTAATAAAAAACGGCGAAGTAAATCTTAACTGGAAAATAGATAATCCTGTTAATCTTTATAAATTCAAAATTGAAATTAAAAAAGCCGGTACCGAAAATTATAATTTTGTTGCTGATATACTGTTTGCAAATTTCCGCAAAAAGGAAGTGACAGATACAATGTCTTCATATAATTATTTTTATTCACACACACCCGAAGAAAACGGAGTGTATTATTATAAATTAAGCGCTTTTGATAATTTTAACAGATCTGCTATTTCCGAAGAGTTGAAAATCGGAATAACAGAAGTACCGGAATTCAAACTCCATCAAAACAATCCTAATCCTTTTAATCCTTCAACAGTAATTACTTTCAGTATTCTTGTTCCTACAAATGTTAAAATTGAGGTGTATAGCCTTACAGGCAAATATGTTGATTTGCTTGTTGATGGATTTAAAAATCCCGGAACTTACAGCATCGAGTTTAACACATCTAAATACTCTGATATTTCCAGCGGCATATATTTTTACAAGCTGGAAACAAATTATTCTTCAGATATCAAAAAAATGATATTTGCAAAATAAATCAAATAAAATCCCTTATTTTGTATAGAACTATCCGGCAAGACACTTGTTTTGTAATGCATTGTAGAAAGAATGCAAAATAATTATTTTATTTAAATACCTATGGACTATTTTAAATCTATTTTCTTCGACCTTTTTTTATTGCTGGTTTTTGTATTGTTGAACGCTCTGTTTGTTGCTGCGGAGTTTGCTCTGGTAAAAGTCAGAAAAACTCAACTCGGACCTTCTGAATTAAAAAATGATAACAAAGCAAAATTAGCTCTAAAGCAGATTACTCACCTTGATGAATATCTTGCAGCTACTCAATTCGGCATAACAATTTCTTCACTTGGATTGGGTTGGATTGGAGAGCCGGTAACTGCCAGAATTTTAGAGCCGCTGTTTAGTTTACTTAGCATAGTGAATCCGGCTACTATTCATACTATATCACTTACAGTTGGTTTTGTACTGATTACATTTCTGCATATTATTTTAGGTGAACTTGCGCCAAAATCAATCGCTATAAGGCATCCTAAAACAACGACATTATTTGTTTCAATACCTCTGAATATTTTTTATATTTTATTTAAACCATTAATACATATACTAAATGGCGCAGCTAACAGAATTTTACTTTTATTCGGAGTAAAGCCGGCGACAGAATCAGAAAGATCTCATTCTGAAGAAGAGATCCGATCATTAATAGCTGAAGGTACGAAATTTGGTAATATTGATGAAACCGAATATGCTCTTATTGAAAAGATATTTGAATTTAATGATAAGATTGCAAGGGAAGTAATGGTACCAAGAAATAATATCGTAGCTATCGAAGTGGAAGAAAGCAGGGATAAAATTATTCAAAAAGTTATTGACGAGGGATTTTCCAGAATTCCTGTTTACAAAGACAGTCTTGATAACATTGTCGGCGTGATTTATTCAAAAGATATTATCAGCGCTGCAGAACATCGTGATATAATTGTGCTGCATGATATAATCAGACCGGCGTATTTCATTCCTGAAACCAGGCACATTGGGGATCTTCTTAAGGATTTACAGAAAAAACACATTCATCTTGGTATCGTTGTGAATGAACATGGGGGAGTTGAAGGATTGATTACTCTTGAAGATATTATTGAAGAAATATTCGGTGAAATAGAAGATGAATATGATATTGAATCGGATTCTGAAAATCTGACTTTAAATGCAGGAAGAAAAGGTGTTTATCTTGTTAATCCAAATATTTCTATCAAAGATTTTAATAATAAATTTGATACCGATGTGCCTTCTGATTCAGATGAATATCAGACATTAAGCGGATTTCTTCAGACAGTTACAGGACATGTTCCTGAATTGTTTGAAAGAATTGATTATAAAGGACTTCTGATAACTGTTATGAAAAAGTCCGGTAATAAATTACTTCAGTTGAAAATTCAGAAACTGAAAAATTATTAAACTCACTTAAGTTAAATCACTGAATAAATCAGTTATAATTAGAAATATATTAAACATTAGAGATTGATAACATTTGTCGGCGGAAAAGTTTATAAGTTTTTTACAGAGCTGGGGCAGTTTTTTTATTTAATGCTCGGCGTTTTAAAAAGTCTCGGAAGAGTATTCCGTGACAGAATGCTTATAATAGAACAAATGCAGCATGTTGGTGTAAATTCACTGGCTCTTGTAACAATTATCGGAATATTTACCGGCGCTGTTTCATGCTGGCAGGCAGCCTATCAGATCAAAGGATTGATCTCGTACAGTTATCTTGGATCAGCTACTACCAAGGCAATCATCATTGAACTTGGTCCTGTGCTTGCTGCTATTGTGCTTGCAGGAAGAGTTGGAGCATCTATGGCTGCTGAACTCGGCACTATGAAGGTAACTGAACAGATTGACGCTCTGGAATCTATGGCTATCAGCCCTGTTCGTTATCTTGCTATGCCAAGAATTGTCGCCACAACTTTAATGCTTCCGATTCTTGTAATTTATGCAAGCTCTATTGCAATTATGGGTGCCTATTTAGTTGCCGTACTTTTTCTGGATGTTCCGTCAGAAACATTTCTGAGTTCTTTTAAAAAAGCATTTGAGTTTAAAGATGTATTTGCCGGAACTATTAAAGCTTTATTTTTTGGTGTAGCAATATCTTCTATCGGATGCTTTATTGGTTTTCAGACAAGCGGAGGCGCAGAAGGAGTTGGACTTTCTACTATTAAAGCCTTTGTTGTTGCTGCAGCATCAATTCTGATTCTCGATTATATTCTTTGGAATTTTTTAATAGGGATGTAAAAATATGGCTGAACTGAATTTTCCTTATCATCTTACAGGTCTGAGAAATATGGAAACAGACCATTTTAATAAAATTTTCAAACTCACGAAAATTTATAAACAAAAGATTTTAAATAAAACTCCTTTTGAAAAAATACTTGAAGATAAATCTATTATTAATTTATTTTTTGAGGATTCGACAAGGACAAGAACATCATTTGAACTTGCAGAAAAAAAATTGGGAATGAATGTTGTAAATTTCTCTGCATCCGGTTCTTCAATCAGTAAAGGTGAAAGTTTTCTTGATACTTTAAAAAATATTGAATCAATGAAATTTGATTATATTGTGATCAGGCATCAGGATTCCGGTACTCCGGCGATTTGCATAAAGCATACTTCTTCAAAAGTAATTAATGCCGGCGACGGCATCAACGAGCACCCGACTCAGGGTCTGCTCGATTTGTTTACGCTTACTGAGACATTTGGAAGTTTAAAAAATCTTAAAGTATGCATAGTTGGAAATATATCACACAGCAGAGTTGCATTATCAAATATTTTTGCTCTTAAAAAGTTTAAAGCAAATGTATCAGTCTGCGGTCCGTTGTCTTTTATTCCGGCATGCATTGAAGGACTTGGAGTTAATGTTTATTTGAATATTGATGATGCAATTAAAAATAATGATGCGCTCAATATTCTTAGAGTGCAAACTGAGAGGGATGCAGCCACGTTGCTACCGTCATTAAATGAATACAGCAGACATTACGGAATTAATTCGGAGCGCCTTAAGAATAATCCAGGCATTAAAATCATGCATCCCGGTCCGATGAATATTAATGTGGAAATAGATCATAAAGTTTCTGCTTCTGAAAATTCACTTATATTTGAACAGGTTACAAACGGACTAGCGGTAAAATGCGCAGTCTTTGAATTAATGAATGAGATTTAATTAAATTAAAAAATGCAGGATATTATTTTCAGGAATATAGAATTAATTTCTCCTTCAGATAACCTGAATGTTAAAACTGATTTATTAATTCAGGACGGACTGATTAAAAAGATCGGAAAAGTAAACGTTTTTAAAAAGACAGTTAAGGAAATTAACGGAAGAGGAAAAACTTGCGTTCCAGGATTATTTGATATGCATGTACATTTCAGGGAACCTGGTCAGACTCACAAAGAGGATTTTGTAAGCGGCTCATTAGCAGCATCCAATGGCGGATTTACAGGAGTGCTTATTATGCCTAATACAACTCCATCAATAGATTCGCCTTTGCTGGTAAAAAACATTCTTGAGAAAACCAAAGATTTTCTGACAGACGTAAATATTGCTGCGTGCGCTACTATGAACAGGGAAGGATTGATCTTATCGCCGATACTTTCATTGAATGAATCAGGAGCTGTTGCTTTTACTGATGACGGCAGCCCGGTTATGAATCCGGAAATAATGAGAAGAGTTCTTGAGTATACTTCACAGGCAAATTCTGTTGTGATTCAGCATTGCGAAGATATGAATATCTCAAACGGAGGTGTTATGAATGAAGGATATGTATCTACTATATTAGGTCTTCAAGGAATTCCTGAAGTTAGTGAAACAGCTATTATTGCAAGAGATATTTTGCTGACTGAGTTTGTACATAACTCCCGTTATCATGTTCAGCATATTTCCTGCGGTAAAAGCGTCGGGCTTGTCAGAAATGCGAAACTTAAAAATATAAATGTAACTGCTGAAGTTTGTCCCCATCACTTTATTCTTACAGATAAAGAGTGTCTTGGATACAATACTAATGCCAAAATGAATCCTCCGCTAAGAACAAATGATGATGTATCAATGATTCTTCAGGGTTTAAGTGATGACACTATAGATGTAATTTGTACGGATCACGCTCCTCATACTGAATATGAAAAAAGTCAGACGTTTGCCAAAGCTCCGTTTGGAATAGTAGGGCTTGAAACAGCAGTAGGTCTTGCATATACTTTTCTGGTTAAGAATGAAGTAATTTCTTTTACAAAAATGATTGAAAAAATGTCCGTAAATCCGAAAAAAATTCTGGGACTGGAAGAAATTAAATTTTCAGAAGGGGATAAAGCAAATCTTACTGTTCTTGAAAAAATAAAAAATGGGTTGTAGATAAAAATAAATTTAAATCAAAAAGTGGAAATACTCCGTTTAATGGATATGAACTCTATTGCAAGCCATACTGTGTAATTAATAAAGATCAAATATTTTATTGTAAAGTTTAAAGATATTTATTCAAAAGAAGTAAACTATGAGCAAAATTATTTCAGTCTGCATTCCGAAAGGGGGAGTAGGGAAGACTACAACAGCAGTCAATCTTGCTGCTTCATTAGCTGTAGCCGAAAAGAAAACATTGCTGATAGATACAGACCCCTTCGGAGCTGCAGCGATAGCTTTAGGATATACACCGGATAAGATAAAAGCAGGACTGGCTGAGATATTCGGATTCTCACACTCAATAAAATCCGTTATACACAGAACAGATCTGGAATTTCTCGATTTTGTACCTGCAAATATTTACTCTATAAATATGCATGATAAGTTTATAAAATATGCAGAAAACAGATCCATACTAAAAAACGCATTGATTCCTGTTGAAAATTATTACGATTTTATTATTCTTGATTGTCCGCCGGTTTTAAAGGGTATTACTACAAACGCTCTTGTGGCATCAGACTCAATTTTAATTCCTATTAAATCAGGACATTTTTCACTTGAAGCTATAGATACTTTATTTAAATATTTCGAACATATAAAGGAGATTGCTAATCCGGATCTTGAAATTGAAGGAATTATTCTTACCATGTACGAAAAAGATTCCAAAGTTACTAAAATTTCAGAACGTGAACTTAAAATCAAATACAGCAAATACCTTCTTAACACGGTAATACCAAATACCAGTTTATTGAATGAATCAACATTTTACGGAAAGCCTTTATGCCTGTACAAGATTGATTCGGAAGGGGCAATTGCATATCTGGATCTTGCGAGTGAAATACTTAAAAACAATATTAAGGATAGAAAGGAAAAAGTATAAATGAGTGAAATTCCAAAAAATTATGATTTTAAAAATTCGGAATTAAAGTGGCAGAAATTCTGGAATGATTCTAGATTGTATGAATCACATCCTGATAATGATAAACCCAAGTTTTCTGTTGTCATTCCACCTCCAAATGTCACGGGTATTCTGCATTTTGGTCATATTTTAAATAACACAATTCAGGATATTTACTGCAGGTGGAAAAGAATGCACGGTTTTGAAGTTTGCTGGGTTCCGGGAATGGATCATGCGGGAATAGCTACTCAAATGGTTGTGGAAAATGAATTAGCAAAAAGTAATATGACTAAACATGATTTGGGGAGAGAAAAATTCATTGAAATGGTTTGGCAATGGAAAGAAAAAAACGGCGGCACTATTAAACAACAATTGATTAAGCTTGGAGCTTCTGTTGACTGGTCTAAAGAGAGATTTACATTGGACGAAGGTCTTTCTGCTAACGTAAGAAAAGTTTTTGTTGACCTTTTCAAAAAAGGACTCATTTACAGAGGGAACAGAATTGTTAACTGGGATCCGGTATCTAAAACTGCTGTCAGCGACGATGAAATTTATTATGAAGAACAAACTGACAAACTTTATTATATTAAATATAAACTTGCAGATTCTGATGATTATCTTACGATTGCTACTACCAGACCTGAGACTTTATTCGGCGATACTGCTGTAGCAGTAAACCCTATGGACAAAAGATATATTAAGTATAAAAATAAGAAAGTTATACTACCTTTCCTCAACAAAATAATACCTGTTATTGAAGATGACTATGTAGAAGTTGATTTTGGAACAGGCGCTTTAAAAATCACCCCTGCTCATGATATAAATGACTTTGAATTAGGACAAAGGCATAATCTTGAAGCAATTTGTGTTTTGACAAAAGATTCAAAACTAAATGAAAATACAGGTGAATTTGCCGGACTTGATATTACTGAAGCCAGGAAAAAGATTTTGAAAAGATTAAAGGAGCATGACCTTTTAGTGAAAGTAGAAGACTTCAATCATAATGTAGCTTTTTCAGACAGGACAAAAGCGGTCATTGAGCCATATCTTTCTGAACAATGGTTTGTTGACATGAAAAAACTTGCAGGACCTGCTATCGAAGTAGTTAAAAACGGATCAGTAAAATTTTTTCCTGACAGATATTCTAAAGTTTATTTTCACTGGATGAATAATATAAGAGACTGGTGTATATCAAGGCAGCTTTGGTGGGGGCATCAGATACCGATATGGTATCATAAAAGTACAGGTGAAATTTATTGTGAAGCTGATGATCCAGCGGATATTGAAAACTGGAAGCAGGACGAAGATGTACTTGATACATGGTTTTCTTCATGGCTATGGCCGCTAAGTGTTTTCGGCTGGGAGAATTCGGAGAAGGATAAGACTAACGTAAATCTGAATTATTATTATCCAACAGATTTTCTTTCCACAGCTCCCGAAATAATTTTCTTATGGGTTGCACGAATGATAATGGCAGGAATGGAATACATGAAGCAAATTCCTTTTAAAGAAGTTTATTTTCATTCTACAGTACGTGATGGTCAGGGAGTGAAAATGTCAAAAACACTTGGAAATTATTCAGATGCTATAGAATTAATGGATAAATACGGAACCGATGCTCTGAGATTTACTATTGTGTATCTAGCGCCATTGGGGAATGATGTTTTGTTCGATGAAGAAAAAACTCAAATCGGCAGAAATTTTGTGACAAAACTTTGGAATGCAGGAAGATTTATTATTATGACTAAAGAGAAGATTGAAAATTCACATATTGAGGGAAACAAAAAATACGAAACAGACATTACTGATAAATGGATTGAAAGCAGATTTAATTCAGCTTTGTTAATTGCTGAAAAATATCTAAATGAATACAGATTAAATGATTATGTGAAAGTAATTTATAATTTTGTCTGGAGCGATTTTTGTGATTGGTATATAGAGTTAATGAAAATAAAAATTAATGATTGTAATTCAGAAGATGCCTTAAAAATTATCGGAACTTCAATAAATTATTATGAAAACATTCTGAAAATTCTCAATCCGGTAATCCCTTATGTTACAGAAGAACTCTGGCATATACTTGATGAAAACAGGAACTTAAAAAGTATATCTCTCGAGCAAATAGTAATCTGTGATGAATCAAAAATAAATTTAGATTTCGAAAGCAAATTTGAAAAACTAAAAGAATTTGTAACCGGAATCAGAAATTTAAGATCTGAGCAGGAAATTCCTCCTTCTAAAAAATGTAAGATTTTATCATATTCACCTGATAAAGATGAAGTAATGATTTTAAAGGAGTTTGAAGATTTTATTAAAAAACTTTGTAACCTTGAACATTTTGAAATAATAGATAACAAAAAATTAATGGATGCTCAGGATAAAGAATTTGCTGTTAAAGTAATAAATAAGTCGGAATTATATTTATCTTTAGATGGTATTCTTGATAAAGAAAAACAAAAGGAAAAGATTATCAAAGAAATTAAGAATTTAAAAAATTATTTAGAAAGTCTTGATAAGAAATTATCCAACACAACTTTTCTGGATAAAGCCTCTCCGGACATTGTAAATTCTGAAAAACAGAAGTACATTGATTCTAAAGAAAAACTCGAAAAATTGTTGAACCAACTAAAAAATTAGTTTGATAAAAATTGTTAGAATTATCTAATAATAAAGTGTATTTTTTCCCAAAGCGGAGACTATTAATTCCGTTGCAAGATAGGCTGTTTTATTTTTGTTATCCAGAATTGGATTAACTTCAAGTATCTCAAGTGAATTCATACATCCGCAATCGGCTACCATTTCCATAAGCAGCTGAGATTCCCTGTAAGTGAGTCCTCCCGGTACAGGAGTTCCGACACCCTCAGCAAAATCAGGGTCGATCCCGTCCATATCAAAACTGATATGAATAAAATCAACTTTGTTTTTGAAGTCATTCAGAACTTTTGCAATAATTCTGTGAATTCCTAATTTATCTATTTCTGTCATTGTATGAACAGTTAGTTTCATATCCTTTATATTTTTTGACTCCAGAAAATCAACATCACGAATACCTATCAAAGCTACATTCTCTACTTGTACTTTCGGGGAAAAGCCGTTTATGTGTGTTAGTCTTTTATTTCCTAATCCTAAAGCAACCGCAAGCGGCATTCCGTGTATATTACCTGAAGGAGTTGTCGATTCAGAATTCATATCCGCATGAGCATCTATCCATACGATTCCCAGAGTTTTCTTTTTCTTCCTGCAGTAATTAGAGATACCGGCAATTGATCCGATAGCAGTAGAATGATCTCCTCCAATGATCAAAGGAAAAAAGTTTTTGTATAATAAAGATTCGACTTTATTAGCGAGGATCTTCGATGTTTTTTCTATCTCAGGTAAATATTTTAGATTTGAATTTTTTATTCTTTGGGTTTCAGATATCTGAACGTCTATGTCGCCGAAATCTGTTACTTTATATCCAAGATGCTCAAGCTTCTCTTCTAAATTTGCATATCTGATTGCTGAAGGTCCCATATCCACACCTCTTCTGTCAGCTCCAAGGTCCATAGGAAATCCTACAAGCCCGATTTTTTTATTTAATTTTTTATTTGTTATCATAATTAAATATAGCGAACTGAAAACTAATTTTTAAGTAAGTAAATAGTTACTATTGAATTTATTTTACCAATGTTCTATTTTGTATAAATAAAAAGTGATGATTGAATAGAATAGATTTTAAACATTCTGTAAAAGTTCGCGTTAGAACTTATGATGTTGATTCACAGGGAATCGTTCACAATATAAATTATTTGAAATACATGGAAATTGGCAGAGTAGAATACAGAAGAAATCTTGGTTATAAAATATTGCCTTCAGGGATTTTTGATGATGGTTTAAAAGTAGTTGTTGTTCATAATTCAGTAGATTATATTTCTTTTTCATATCTGGATGATATTCTTATCGTGTTTACTAAAATTTGCTGGATCAAAAATTCCAGTTTTTGTTTTGAACAATTGATTACAGTTGAAGATGGAAGCAGAACAGTCTGCACTGGAAAGGGGATTCTGGTAAATCTAAATAATAATAACGAACCCGAATCATTGAATGCAAAATTTACAAAAGAAATAGAAAATTTTGAAAATCAAATTATAAAAATTTAGGATGAAAATTAAAACCGGATCAAAGTATTTTTTAATAATTGTAATTACTTCAGTTTATTTTTTTTCAATATTTTTTCAATCATGCAAGCAGGATTTTTCAAATCCTGTAAATTCCGATTCGCAATTTCCTCAGGAAATTGAATCAATTTTTAATACACCATACTCTGCCAGTAATATAACCTGTAATACTCCTTCCTGTCACTCAGGAAACAGTACAGCCAGCAATCTTGATCTTACAAACTGGAATAAAACGATGAGCGGATCTCAAAATGGTACTATGGTAATTCCTTATAACGGCTTTTGGTCTCACATGATATCAGTTCTCAATAATGATACTTTATATGCCCCTGTCACAACTGTAACTCTGCCCGAGTATCATAAAATTGATCATCAGAAAGTTTCTGTAATTATGAACTGGATTAATGAAGGAGCAAAAAGCAAGGATGGGCAAACAGCATTTACAAACGTATCAAACAATGAAAAAGGATTTATAACAAATCAACAGGCAGATGTTATTGCAGTTCTTAAAACAAATGATAAACTGGTTACGAGGATGATTCCTGTAGGAGGAAGATCGGGGATTTTAGATTCGCCGCATTATATTACTTTAAGTCCGGATAATAGATTTTTCTATGTAAGTTTAATCCAGGAAGGTTTTATAGAAAAATTTGATGTTAATGTTGACTATCCTTTTACAAAAACAGATAGGATTCAAGCTGGTTTAAATCCGGCTCATATATCTATTTCAAATGACGGAAATACAGGATATGTTACGAATTTTGATGCAAGCGGTACTGAAAGAATGGTTCGTAAATTTAATACAAATCCTTTGCAGATAATAGATACAGTAACTGATATTAAAATGAAAGCTCCGCATGGAATGGCTATTTCTAATAATGGTCAATATTTATATGTAACTTCTCAGCTTGGTGAATATATTTTCAAAATTGATCTTGGGAGTTTTGAAATAGAGACTTCTCAGCCGATTGATCCTTCTGTCCCGCCTACAGGGAACGGTACAGGATTATTTAAACCATATCAGGCAATTCTGTCACCGGATAATAGTTTGCTATATGTATCCTGTGTATCTTCAAATCAGGTAAGAGTTTACAACGCGTCAGATCTGACCCCAGCTTCCGGCAATTTCAATATTCAGGTTGGTGCAAATCCACTTCTAATGAAATTTACTAATAACGGGAATTATTTATTTGTCTGTAACAGAAATAGTAATTCGGTCACTGTAATAAAAACTCCTGAAAGAATTGTTGAAACCACGGTAGAAAATGTTGGTATTCAGCCTCATGGAGTTGATTTTACTTCTGATGGACAATATGCGATTATTGCATGTGAAACACTAAGTGGTTTTGATGGTCATCATCCTACAGTTGGCAGTAATAAGTTTGGTGTATCTAGAATGATAAATGTTCAGCAATTTAGTTTGCTCCCAAATAAATTAGAAATGGGACCTTTCCCGGCTGGTATTGCAGTTATAAAGTGATTGTTAAAATACAGGTTTTAAAATTACTATTTTGTTAGTAACATTTTTCTTACTTCAGTTTTTTCAGAAGTCTTAATTCTGTAAAAATATATTCCGCTCGGATATTCAGATGCATTAAAATCTACTGAATGCTGACCTGAATCCTGATTCTGGTCAACAAGAATCTGTACTTGTCTTCCTAATCTGTCATAAACTGAAATAGTAACATATGTAGATTGTGGCAGATTATATGAAATTGTAGTAAGAGGATTAAATGGATTTGGGTAATTACTTGCATTAAAATAAGATTCTTTGGAAGAGTTACTAAAATCGCTTGTTAATGCTTCTTTATTAGGTATTTCTGAGATAAGTGCTATTCCGGATTCGAATTTTGATTTCTTATAGTTTTTACCGGCTTCAAAATCCAGTTGAATACCATAAACATTTTCTTCAGTAACTTCAATACTATCATTGAATTTTGAAACAACTTCAAAATTTTCCTGATCTAATTTGATTTTAATTTCTTTCCAGCCCTCAAAATTCATAGACACAGGCTGTGAGGAAAGCATTATATCCTGTTCAGAATTGAAAGAACTGTTATTATCTACATCATACAATAAATTTATTTTTACTGATACATCATTATTTACACCCTTAAGCATTACATTCACAAAATTCCCTGCTGTAAACAAATATGATTTTTTTAATAATATTTTTCCTATATATCCTTTACTGCTAATTTCATTATTAGTGAATAGATCTGCAAAGCCATTTTCTTTGTTATCTTCCTGATGTGAATATTTCATTTCTACTCCGCCCCAAATCCAACCCGGAAGAGACTTAACAGAAAAATCATCTACTATTACACCTTGGGAGTAACCAGTGTTTAGGAAAAATAAAGATAAAATAAAAACAAGAACTGCTTGAATTCTATTCATTTTAAACCGAAAATAAATTCTTGAAAGATTAATTACTTAATTAAAGTCATTCGCTTTACCGATGTAAAGCTGTTAATTTGAAGTTTGTATAGATAAATTCCAGCTGATAATTCAGAAGCATCAAATTGTTTGGAATAAGTTCCTGATTCCTGAATATCATTTACAAGAACTTTTACAACCTGACCTACTAAATTGTAAACTTTTAAAGTTACAAATCCACTTTGATTAATTTTGTAACTGATAATTGTTGCCGGATTAAATGGGTTTGGAAAGTTTTGGAATAATTTATAATCATCACTAATAAAAGAACTAGTATTATTCTCAATACTCTCCGAAACATAAAGGTGAGTTTTAGTTTCAGCATTAATATTAATACTCAAACTAAAAATCACAAGAATCAGAAATATTTTTAATATTTTTTCTTTCATTTCGTTATTAATTTATCAATAATAGTATTTAAAAGCAATATTTAAATTTGTGAAAAAATATAAAAATTTCCGGGAGGGGATTAATCCTCCCGGAAATTAACTTATTTTATTTCAACTGCAACAAGTCTCATGTTTCCATCTTGTGTTTTTACTTTGAACACAATTACGTCGCCTACTCCTTTGTTGTTTATTAATGAATTTAACTGATCTGTACTGCTGACTTTTTGCTTATCCGCTTCTACAATAACTAAATCCTGTCTTAATCCTCTGTCAAAACCTTCCGAAAATCTTTCAACACCGCTTATATAAACTCCATTATCAGTATTAAATTTTTCTTTCATAGTTTCGGTCAAATTTGTAACTGAAATTCCTATTGATTTAAAACTCTTAGATTCTAAATCAGTTGGTGAATTATTTGGTTTTATATTTTCAGCAGTTTGGGAAGTCTTTTCTTCTCTTGGTTTTAATTTCACAACTTTATCAATGGTGCTGCCATCTCTGAATACTTTTAAATTAACTTCATCTCCAGGATGGTGAGAACCTATAATAGTCTGTAGTTCATTTGCAGCATTTACATTTTTTCCATCCACTGTTAAAATAACATCACCTGTTTTTAATCCTGCATCATCACCTGCACCTCCAGCTATTACATCCTGTACTAAAACTCCCTGAGCTTTATCAAGTCCGAGTCCTTTGGCTTCCTTAACATCTACATCTTTAATAGAAACGCCTATATATCCTCTAGATATTTTTCCAGTTTTCATCAATTCTGAAGCTACATTTTTAGCCAGATTAATTGGAATTGCAAAACCGTATCCCTGATAATATCCGTTTGTTGTTTTTATTGCAGTATTAATTCCAATAACTGAACCATTTATATCTACTAATGCTCCTCCGCTGTTACCCGGATTTATTGCTGCATCAGTCTGAATGAAATTGTTAATCGCATAACTGTCATTTCCTAATTGTATATTTCTTCCCATTGCAGAAACTATTCCGGCAGTTACGGTACTGTTTAATCCAAGCGGGTTTCCAATAGCGACAACCCATTGACCTACCTGAACATCATCAGAGTTTCCCACCGTAGCAACCGGTAGATCATTTGCCTCCACTTTTATGACAGCAACATCAGTATTAGGATCTACACCAATTAATTTTGCCGTAAATTCTCTTTTATCCGTAAGAATCACTTTAATTCCGTTTTCTGTAGCTCCTTTTACAACATGATTGTTTGTTAATATATATCCATCTTTACTAATTATTATCCCAGAACCACTTCCTTTACCCGGACCTTCATCAGGCATCTTAAAATCCGGTCCGAAGTCAAATGGTATTAAATTCCTATTTCTTTCTTCATTTTCACTTCCACCGGTGGTCACTTCTATATATGCTACAGTCGGAGTCACAGATTTTGAAATTTCTATAAAAGCATCATTTAATCCCTGCAATTGAGTATTTGTATTCTGAATTGGGGGAGTAGTTTTAAAGTCAACTTGTGAACTTGCAATAATTTGCTTTACATTGCCAAAGTTAGCAATCAGCAATCCTCCAAAAGAAATTGCTACCGCTAAAAGAAGTCCTGCAAAGATTATTGATTTTTTTGACATTTTTAATCTCCTGATTTGTTTAGTTTAATTTATTTTTTATTAGTTTATTTCTCTGAATATTTTTTTTGAGATATAAAAATTTGAACCCTGCGTGTGATTAAGTAAATATTTTTCGTAGCAGTCTACAATTAATTTAATTTTATCGGCGTCAACATTAAATTTTTCAATGTCCGTGAGATTATTTTTCTGAAAAATATCTATGATCTCTATTTGCTCGCTGTTCAAGTTTAATTCATTGTTATCAAAAAAAGTTTCATTAGTTTTCTTTTTCAGTAAGGAAATTTCCGGACTTAACCCCATCAGATCAATAATATTAATCTGAAACTTCAGAAAATTATTTAATAAATTATATTCCGTAATTTCTAATTCCTCAAGTGTAGATTTGATTAAATCAAATACCGGGATACTTTTTTCGTTTTGAATCATTGATTTATTTATCATCTCAATAATTCTGAATGATAACTCTAATTTATCAATATTGCCAAGAATGACGGGAAAAGATTTTTTATATTCAGCTGCTGAAATTATTTGTAAATCTCTATTCTCTTTAAAGTAAATAACAGTTTCAATATAATTCATGGTTTCTAATGTCCCGCATACTCTTGATCTAAAATTTCTTGCACCTTTAACGATAGCATTTATTTTTCCAAAATTTTTAGTAAATAAGATTACAATTTTACTTGTCTCACCATACCTGAAACTTTTAAGAACAAATGCTTCTGATTTTACAATCGGCATACGCTGGTAATATTTTCTTGTTTCAATTAATTCAGATTAAGCTTACTTCTTCAAAATGTGTTAATTTTTTAAATTCGCTGAACCTGTTCATTATTTGTGAATGACTCAGATTTCTGATACCGTCAAGAGAAAATTTTTCAACTGCTAAAGACGCCATAGCACTTCCGTATATTACTGCGAGCTTAAGGTTTTTCTCGGAAAGGTCATTTGTCTTAGTAAGCCAGCCCATTAATCCGCCTGCAAATGTATCACCTGCACCAGTCGGATCAAAAACCTGCTCTAATGGAAAAGCTGGTGCAGAAAAAATCAGATCATTCATAAACAGCACTGCTCCATGTTCTCCTTTTTTAATTATTACAATTTCAGGACCCATCTTCATAATTTTTTTTGCAGCAGAAACAAGGTTATACTCTTTAGACAGCTCTCTTGCCTCACTGTCATTAATTACCAGAAGATTAACAAATTTAAGAATTTCCATCAAATCATCCTTGGCTCCTTCAATCCAGAAATTCATTGTATCACACATTATTAGTTTAGGATTTGTAATTTGCTCAACAACTTTTTTCTGAATAGCAGGATGCAGATTTCCAAGACATATAAATTCGCTGTCTTTAAATTTATCTGAAATCACGGGATTGAATGTTTCAAAGACATTTAATTCCGTAACAATTGATTCTCTCGTATTAAGATCGAAATCATACTTACCGTGCCAGTGAAAAGTCTTTTTTGTTTCAGATATTTCCAAGCCGGAAATATCAATGTTTTTTGATTTAAGAAATTCGATTTCCTCCTGAGGGAAATCATACCCCACTATACCGACCAATCTTACGTTATTTGTAAAATAACTTGCTGATGTGGATATAAATGTTGCAGAACCTCCTAAAGTTCTCTCCGCTTTTCCAAAGGGTGTCTCAATTGTGTCAAGTGCCAGTGAACCTATGACAAGTAAACTCATTTTATTTTATAGTTTTTATTTGATTAAAGTAAAAAATAATTAATGTATGGTGCTAATTCAAGAATATAAATAATATCTACAATTTAAACATAAAAAATATTCCATTATACTTTGCAATTTCAAGAGTAAAAATATATTTTTAAAATAAACTAAAATTAAAATTATGAGCAGTAATAATCAGGATAATCCTGCCGGTCATCAACAAATTAATATTGAATTAGGAGAAAAAGAAGCGGAAGGGACTTATTCGAATCTGGCTATTATTTCACATTCACCTGCTGAATTTATTATTGATTTCACAAGAATATTCCCGGGGGTTCCAAAAGCAAAAGTTCATTCAAGAATAATTATGACTCCTCAGCATACTAAATTGTTTTTTAATGCCATAAAAGAAAACATTCAACGATTTGAGAATCAGTATGGTGAAATAATTATTCAAGGTGATGCAAATAACGGGGGAATGGGTTTTCAGATACCTGCTAATCCAAAAGAAGAAAAAATTAATTAAAATTTATTCCCGTGCATAATTCAATCGGAGCAAATTAAAAATAGCAATTAGAAGAAAAATAATATTCGCCATCCAGGCCGTAAGTATAGGATTTATGTCTCCGCTATAACCGAAAGTTTGTGATATTTTTATAAAACCGAGATATAAAAATGTAACTAAAATACTAATTCCGAACTGAATAGCTGCACCGCCTTTTCTTCTATTTGAACTTAATGAAATTCCAAAAAGAATCACTATTAAATTAGCAAATGGAAAAGAAATTTTTGAGTAATAATCTACTTTGGCTTTTGAAACATTTTGACCACTGTCCTCCATTGATATAATGAATTCCTTCAAATCGCTAAGTAGAATTTCATCGGGCTTAAGTTGATTTTTTATTAATTGGGAAGGGGAGATGTAAATTTTTCCAATTGCCGGAATATCTTTAGCAAATGCTGAATCGGAGTATTTAAAGTTTTCAATGCTTGGAGAAATAAATTCCCGCTGGCTGATTCCTGTCAATTTCCATTCGCTTTTAACGGAATCCCAAATTAAATTTTTTATATCAAATCTGTATTTTAAAGTTGAGGAATTAAGTGAATCAAAAATCTGAACAGATACGTTACTGCCTGTTTTATCAGATTCATTGTAATTTCCAAATGAAATAATATGATTTTCCGAATCCAGAATATGCAGATTTTGTAATACTCCGCTTATTTTGTTTTTGTTCAGATATTTTCTTTCGAAATTAAACTTTTCAGAATTTGTTTTTGGCACTATCCATCCGTTAAAGTATATTGAAAATATTGTTATTATTATACCAAATATTAATATTGGAACTGAAAACCGGTAAATACTTATCCCTGATGATTTTATAGCTGTCATTTCCGAATAAGTATTAAATTTACTTGTTGTGAAAAGTGATGCAAGCAGCATGCCTATAGGTGTTATTAACTTTAATATTTCTGGTATAAAATATATATAATACTGCATAATAGACATATTACTTAATTTATAATCTATAAATTTGTCCAGATTCTCAAAAAGGTCAACTAAGATAAAAATTACCAGGAAGCTTATTACTCCAAAAAAGAAATTCTTTGAAAATTGTTTCAATATATATAAATCTAAAATTCTCATTAAAGTATTATTATGACTAAATCAGAAAAAGAAATGTTCCAATTAACAAAATTATCCTGCTACATTGCTTTAGACAATTTTAAGGAAATTGAGATATTAATAGGAAAATTGAAATACAAAAATTTTAAGGCAGTTAAAATCTATGAGACTATATTACATTCATATCTTTTTGCGGATTTCCGGCTGCAATAGAATCTTTAAAAATATTCAGAAAGTATTATAAACATTACAAATCAGTCACGAGCGAGGTGAGCGATCAAAAATTGAAAAAGAGCGGTGAAAATAATTGCAAACTAATTTACAAAAACAATTACAATAAGTTACTGGAAAATATGAATAGACTTAGTCCTGAAATGAAAGACTGGATGTTATTTGAAGGGTATGGAAAAGTAATGAGCAGACCCGGTTTAAATTTGTACGAAAGAGAATTTATTACAATTTCTATCCTGACTGTCAGATATTTCGAATTTCAGCTGCACTCTCACTTAAAAGGATGTATTCATTTAGGTGCAGATGTTGATCTGATAAAAGATATCTTGTTTTCTATTAAGGATATTGCAGGTGTAACAAACTATAAGAAAGCTTTGAAGTTATTATCACGAATTCACAAACCTGTAAAATAAGAGGTAAAATAAGTTATATAATATATATTATGTAAAGTTACAAATGTATAAGTGATATTTCGAACTTCTGTCAATTAATCTTTAACCATTCCCTTTTCTATCTTCTCAATATTCTTTTTTTAAATCACATTACCGAAAAAAATCTTTGATTTAAAAAATATTTTGGTTTTCAATTTGTTTCATTTAAATAAATAACAACATTAGAATCCCGATTTAATACTTTACAATTAAAAAATTTAAATATTATTTTATTTGTTAGCATTTATCTATTTCCTAAAAGTAATTAATTAATTTAATACTTATAAAAAATTTATACTTTAACTTGTATATTTTATTTGTGCAATAAAATTTTTATTTTAAACTATGATTGACATAAATTACTATCTGATTACAAGCGCCTTGCTGTTCAGTATTGGGGTTGCTGGTGTTTTAATAAGAAGAAATGCAATAATAATTTTTATGTGCATAGAACTTATGCTAAACGCAATAAACTTAACCTTTGTAGCTTTTTCATCTTATCTAGGTAATATTAACGGACAAATTTTTGTGTTTATTGTAATGACAGTTGCAGCTGCTGAGGCAGCCGTAGGATTGGCTATTGTAATTGCTTTATTCCGAAACAAAGAATACGTAAACATTGATGAAATCAACATACTTAAATGGTAATTTATCCATTTTATTTGAATTATAATCCATTATTTAAATGATAAATTCATTTTACCTCGTTACTCTTCTGCCTTTATTAGGTTTTATTATAAACGGTTTATTCGGCAAAAAATTAAAAAATGAAAAACTAATTGGAGCAATTTCCACTCTTGCTGTATTTATTCCTTTTTTATTAGGGGTCTTTACTTTATTAGAGCTTTCCTCTTTAGAGCCTGAATCCCGAAAAATTCTCATTACTTATTATAACTGGATTTCAGCTGGTTCTTTCAGTGTCAATTATTCATACCTGATAGATCCTCTATCTATATCGCTTGTATTGGTTGTTACCGGGATTGGATCTCTTATTCACTTATACTCTATCGGATACATGCATGGAGATCCTGGGTTTGGAAAATTCTTTTCTTTTCTGAATTTATTCATTTTTGCAATGCTGAATTTAATTTTAGCTGATAATTTTCTTTTAGTTTTTCTTGGCTGGGAAGGTGTAGGATTATGTTCCTATTTTCTAATCGGATTCTGGTATGAAAAGAAATTTACTGGTGATGCAGCTAAGAAAGCTTTTATTGTTAATAGAATTGGTGATTTTGGATTTATGCTTGCAATGTTTTATATTTTTACCAATTTTAATACTTTAGAAATTTCTAAATTTCTAGAAGGATTGTCATCATTCCAGGTTGGTGATCCTCTTCTACTTGTTATTGCTTTGTTACTTTTTTTAGGTGCAACAGGAAAATCCGCACAAATTCCACTCTTTGTCTGGCTTCCTGATGCAATGGCTGGTCCTACACCTGTTTCTGCACTCATTCATGCTGCCACTATGGTAACAGCCGGAGTTTATCTTGTTGCAAGAACGTCTTTGCTTTATGCGCTGTCCCCTGTTGCTTTAAGTGTTGTATTTGCAATCGGATTACTTACTGCTTTGATGGCGGGTACAATTGCTTTAAAACAAAACGATATAAAAAAAATTCTTGCATATTCAACTGTTTCTCAATTAGGATTCATGTTTATGGCATTAGGAACCGGAGCATACTGGGTAGCAATTTTTCATCTTATAACTCATGCCTTTTTCAAAGCTTTGCTATTTTTAGGAAGCGGGTCCGTCATTCATGGAATGCATGAAGAACAGGATATTACTAAGATGGGAGGTCTGAAAAATAAAATGAAGGTTACTTTTATTACATTTTTTATCGGATCTTTGGCTATTTCAGGAATTCCTCCTTTATCCGGATTTTTTAGTAAAGATGAAATATTGTATAAGACATTTACCAATATCGGTATCCCCTTCTATGCTGTTGGCTTGATCACTGCAGCAATCACAGCTTTTTATATGTTCCGCCTGATTGCTCTGACTTTTTATGGTAAACCGAGATATGATGAAAAGCATGTTCATCCTCATGAATCGCCTTCGACAATGACTTTACCTCTTGTTATACTTGCTTTTCTTTCTATAACTGGCGGACTTATCGGGCTACCTCATTTCACAGGATTACCCAATTTACTTGAGCATTGGCTTGAACCTGTTTTTAAAAATGCTCAGTCAGTACTTATTTCTATACATCCTGAGAGTGAACACTCTACAGCAGTTGAATTGTTTCTTGTTGTTTTATCAGTAGCTATTGCTTCAGCTTCTGTCATTTATTCTTTCAGAAAGTTTTCTAAACAGGAAAAATTTGAACCTGAATCCGGTATCGGTAAAGTGCTGGAAAATAAATATTATGTTGATGAAGCTTATGACACTTTAATAGTAAATCCGATTCAAAAAACTTCTTCCAATTTTTTGTGGAAAATATTTGATATTAAAATTATTGACGGTGCGGTAAATGGAATTGCAAAGTATATTTCTAATATTAGTTTTGACTGGAGAAAATTGCAGACCGGAGTTATTCAGGATTATACTACTATTTCAGTAGCAGGTGTAATTATTATTATTGTTTATCTTTTGTTTATCTGATGTTAGATGTTTAAAATAAAAAAAGAGGAAGTAATTAATATTGCTTCCTCTTTTCATTTAGCACAAATCTTTTACTGCCCGTTTTTCTTAAGAATATAAGCTGAAATATCTGCAATATCCTGATCGCTTAATACTGATTTTTTGTAAAAAGGCATGGACCCGTTTCCAAATCTAATATTATAAGTTATTGATTTAACATTTCCTTCGAATTCATCAAAAAGAGAAGGCACTTTTTTAATGTTAGAGTTTTCTCCATGACAGAATGCGCAGTTATTTTTAAAATCCGCTTCACCCTTTGTAGGATCACCCTTAAGTCCCATTATTGTCTTCTGCTCTTCTTTAAGTTTTACTTTATCTTTAACCGGTAATGCAATTGTTTCATATTTTATCTCTGTTAATGAAGTTAAAGATTTCAACGAAGAATAATATTCATTTAAAGATTTAATCTGATCTTCCGTCATAGGTGTTTTCATTTTCAGGTATGTTTCCCAGCAAACCGTTGCGCCTCCTGCATTTCTGGCAACTTCTTCGCCTGTAAATCTGCCGTGATAAGTCGAAGTTCTTTTGTCTGCTCCTGTTATATCAGAAAAATATTTTGTAAGAGAATTTGATGTATTTGAACCATCATTATGACAATCTGAGCAGGCAATATTATTCTCTTTAGATTTCATGTAGAACAATTGCTTTCCCGCTGAATTAATTGAATTTTCCGAAACTGTATTCTTTGTTTTTGATGTATCGGATTTTTTTTCTGTTACAGGTGGAGTCTTTTGTTCTTTACTACAGCTTATAAAAGAAGTAGTCATAGTGATTACTAATAATAAATAAACCAGATAGTGAAAAAAACGATTTTGTTTCATAAGATGGTAGTTTAGTTTTTAAATTATTTTAATTGAGTTTGTTTAAATTTTATTTTCCTAATACAATATTTATTCCTAATGAAATATTCCACCAGTTGATACTTTTTGAACTGCCTGTTATCTGCTGCGGAAATGTATCGGGATCAGATAGGTTAGTATAAAACAATCCTTCCATATCATTGATCGGAATACCTTCCCTTTCAAATACAATTCTGTCATCAAAGCTGCTACTGCCGCTTTTTAAAAACAGATTCCCGAAATGATAACTTCCTCCCAATACAAAACTGTATTCTTTGTTAATTTTAAAAGTAATTCCTGCTCCCGGAAGAAGCCCCAGTCTGAATGAATCATTAAAAAGTGAAGAAAGAATTTCATTCCTGATAAGTGACATGCTGAATAGATTCACTGTAAAATCTGTATAAGCAAAAGGTCTTATCCTGGATTCGGGAAAAGGATTTATCTCTATCCCTATTCCCATAGCCGTTGCAGAAAATCTGTTGTCAAAAGAGACGGCCGTTTCTATATTATTTTCTTTTGTTACTCCAAAAAATGTTTTCCTGAATACATTGAAGAATGTGTAGCTTCCGGACAATCTTCCAATAATTAATCTTTTTTTACCAAAAGGAATCAGTAATGTCCCTGAAAGTGAAACTCCGGCTGAATTTGCATAATTATTTTTTATAAAATCCCTGCTGATAAATGAAATTCCTGAATCGCCTGTATTTACAAGGTCACCTCCCAATTCCTGAGCAGGTACAGATAATCCTACTGATAAAGTCAGTGAAGGTGAATTCTGTCCGTAAGAATAATTTGAGACTATTAATAACAATAATACAGGAATTTTTCTGTAAATTTTCAAAACAACATTTTATAATGTGTAATAAATAAAATTATCCTGACTAAAATCATTAATTTGTCTTTTTCGTTTTGGATTTTTTAGGAGATGGCGGAGAAAATAAATCTATATTCAGTGCAATATACGCCGTCCCCCAGTTAATTTTCTTTTCCTTTGATAAAACTTCTTTTCTGATGGAAGTAAGGACAGGACCATAAATTGTAGAATAAAATCTTCCCTGCTCATCATTAATGGATGCATTTCCTTTTCCATATTCAATAACATCTGCAATTGATCCGTTTGTATTTTTCAGTAATAAATTTCCAAGATCATATTTGAGTCCAACTGCAAGTCCAACACCTTTGCTTATCTTCGCCTCTATTCCCGCATCAAAGTTTACTCCAATTCTGAAATCCGAAAAAGATACTTTTACACTGTCATACCTGTTTTCAGTTCTTGAAAGTTCACCTCCGAGAAAATTTAAATTAAAATTCGCTCCGAAATACGGACTGACAATTCCAGTGAATGAAGTTGGCGCCAGTTCCAGTCCGAATCCTAAATTAAATGCACTGAAATTATAATCATAACTAATGCTGGTTAATACTGTATCAATTTCATTGTTAATATTAATTATCTGAACTCCAATATTTCCGCTTTTTGCAGATTCAAAAGTATTGAAAGAATTGCAACTCAATCCAAAAACTCCTCTTACAGTTGAGTATTTATCGAAATTAATTTTTCCCTTTCCGAAAAAACTCAGTCCGTTTTTCCCGCCGTAGTTGTTTGTAATCAGATTAGAATTTACCATGAGGACATAATTAGAACCGAGTATCCCGGTTTCAAGATAATCCCCTTTTAAGTCATCGTAAGGATTTGTAAATCCTACTCCTACCTGCAGCTGAGGCTTATCAAACTGCGCCTTCAGTATTGTGTTTGTAAGAAATAATAAAAGTAAAACCAGTATTAACTTTCTTTTTATCATATTCTTAAGCAGAATTTAGATTTGTAAAATTTTAAAAAGCGAAACAATAGCGGCAGTTTCCGCCCGAAGTTTTCTTTCACCCAGAGATTTGAATGTCCAGTCAGCTTCTGATAAACTATTTACTTCATTTTTCGAAAATCCACCTTCAGGTCCGATGAGTAAATAATATTCATCCGAACTATTATCATTCAAAATAATTTCATTGTCATTAGAAAATTCATACATAACAATTCTATTTTTTTTATTTTCTGTAATTTCAATCATTTCTGAAAATGATATCACATTTTCCAACTCCGGCAGAAAGCATCTCTGAGATTGTCCGGTTGCTCTTTTTATGATATTGCCGAATCTTTCCATTTTTACTTTGCTGAATTTATTTTTCACAATTGTATGCTCAGTCAGCACCGGCTGAATTTTCTTTACACCAAGTTCTACTGCTTTTTCCATCGCAAATTCAAAACGCGAAATATTCTTCAGAGGAGCTGTAAAAAGCGTAACATTAATTTCCGGTTCATATAAATTATATTTTTTTTCTTCTATTCTGCAGATAATTTTTTTAGCATCATTTAAGATGATCCTGCATTCATAAATATTAAGTTTACCGTCAGTAATGACTAAAGTATCACCTTCTTTTTTTCTTAACACTTTAGAAAGATGTCTGTAATCGTCACCATCGACAATTATTTCATTTGTTTCAATATTTATCTTTTCAACAGATATGCAGTAGTATTCCATTTTATACATTATTAGAAAGAAGCTTCCAGATCAAAAATTACCTGTGGAATGAATCTCTTATTTTCTTTTCTGAAAGCAAGATCGGTTCTGCCTGTGAACCCGAATGGAAGAATAAAGTTTAAACCTGATCCGAATCCATTCCTGAATCCTGTTTTAAAAAAATTATCTGTTTTATTCCAGACTCCGCCTACATCAAAAAACAAAGTAGCGTAAAGTCCGAATTTATAATTAAGTCTCTTAAGCGTTCCGATTTTCTTTACCACAGGGAGAGAGCTTCCCTTGATGAAATATGGTTCTATCAAAGGAATTCTTATTTCATTAAAAATTCCCGCACTGTTTTCACCTTCAAAAACAATTTTCTTATAACCTCTTATGATTTTATCATAACCATAAAATTCATTTAAGTATGAAGGAATTGTTCCGCCAAATGAAATTGCAGAATTTAAGTATGATGCTATTGTAATTTTGTAATTTCCTTTTACAGTTAGAGGATAGAATATTCTTGCATCTAAATTTATCCTGTTAAAATCGAACAACTTTCCAAATCCAAATTTTATATATTCAAAAGAAAGCAAAACTCCGGACAGAGTATATTCTGAAGAATTTCTGCTGTCATATTTACCATTCACCCCGAATGTCATAAAATTATCTTTCCCATCTCTTGAAACAGTTCTTCCCGGCACATATTTAGACTGATCTATTATTCTGTATGCAAGTTCAGACCTTACTGATAAATTATCAGATAAATATTTCCCGAGACTGTATGATGCCTTTAAATTGTAATTAACAAAATTATTATCAGATGAAGGCAATGCAGTAGAAGTCGTATCATTCAAAGCTTCCAGACTCCGGTTATAAGTTTTAGAATAATCCGCTGATAGTGTCGAAAAGAAATGCGCTCTCTCCCCTATCCATGGTACTGAATAACTTAGTTTGACAAACGGCTCATATCCAATTCCAAAATTAAGCGCTGCAGTTTCATTTCTCCCCCTGAAATTATTCCAGACAAGATTCAAACCAGCCCAGAATTTAGAAAACTCGCCATTACGAAATCCTCCCTGCGGAATCGGAAGTAAGTAAAATCTTTCTTCTACAAGTATCATCAGATTTATCTTACCCGGCGTTTCGGATTTAATCGGTATAAAATCAACTTTATTAAATAAACCGAGCTTATATAATTTTTCAATATCCTTCTCAAGTAATTTTACATCTAATTTAGAGTTCCCTTTTACAGACATTTCTCTCAAAATTATCTCTTCATCTGTCTTATCATTACCGGCGATAATTATTTTATCAATAAAAATATTTTTAAGAACAGAAGAAGTATCATCTTTATTAATCAGTGAATCCGAACCTGATGTTCCTTTTGCATAATTTACTGATAAATGCATTAATACGAATATTGTTAATATTGCTTTCATAAATGATCGCTATTTGGATAAAGACCGAAGCTGATTGACTTTCTGAAGAAGCTGCTTTGCATCCGGAGCATTTGGTTTTATTTCTATGGCTTTATTTATCAAAACTTCCGATTCATCCAGCTTTGAAAAGTTCATTAAATAATTCGCTCTGGAAAGATAAGAATTATAATATGCATTCATCAGAAAAGTATGATGATAATCATTATTGTCAGTAATTGTAAAATCAAACTGAGTATCAGGAATATCTTCGTAAGTTTTGCTTTTGCTGTACTTTATCAGAAGTCCCTGCGGTATTCGTGTATAATCTTTGCCAAATCTTTCATTCTTTTCCTGCTCTATTTCAAAGGTAGTGAAAAAATTTCTGTCGCTGTAATTTTTATCTACTATACTGTTAAGCAAATTAAGAAATGAAGTCTGTATTTTCATCAGGTCCTGTCTGTCAATTTCACTTTTCGGATTCGTATAACGATTTGTATTATTCTCAAATTTCAGCAGTTCAGTCAGATACAATTCAAATTCACTTTTACTTTTTTCATAAACATCCGGATAATGATTTTTAATGTGATTCATATACCAGCTTTTCCTCAGAAGTTCCTTATCAATTATAACAAGATCCTTTCTGATATTTTTGACATACTGCTGATAAATAGAAGATGAAAGCCAGAAATCCCATTGAGTCGAAAGTATGATAGAATTCTGAGGCGCTGATTTAAAAACATTCATTGTATAATCTTTTACAAAATAATTTTTGCTTTCATCAACTTTTGAATAATTCTGAATAAGAGGTATGAGCGCAATAAGTAAGAATGAATAACTAAATTGCGCAGGATTAGTTTTAATTTTTTTTGTAATAAAAACAAATCCGAATGCGATCCAGACTGCTGTTATTATAAAAGCAAGAAGGAAGTAAGAATCAATGTCATAAATGTCATAGTTAATTGCATAAAGAATACAGAATCCGAAAAGAAACAGTGTAAAGAAAAAAAGTTTCCTGCTCTTCTTATTCAGTTCATAAATTCCCGGAATTGCGATAAGCAAAGGAATATAGAAAAACTCAACCGGATAATTCTTTGTAAAATAAGAGAATTGTTTCCCTGCATTTTCAAAAGAAGAGAACATCCAGACGCTGAATTGTTTTCCTGTAAAATGTCTCCAGAAATTTTCAAAGTTATGAGGATATCCCCAGCTTAACACAGGATTATCCGATCTGATAAACAGATAAAAATAAAATGAATAACCGAGTAAAAAAGGAATTGCCAGATAAATAATCCGCATAAGTGAAACTTTCCTAAAACCATTAACTGCAAAATACAGATAAAGGAATCCGACAGAAAGGAATATTGTGGACAAATGATTTGTAAAACTTAATCCGAGTATAAATGCAAACAATATCCAGTGTTTTTCATTTTGAAAAACAGAAGTTTTATCTTTTATACTCAAGCTGTTGGCTTTAAGAAATAAATAAATATTTGTCACAAGAAAAAAAGTGTGAAGAGAGTAGACTTCAATTGCATTTGCAGTATCCCAGAAAGTTTTTGAAAAAGCGAGAATTAAAACTGATGCTAATGCAATATTGTAAATTACATTATCGGAAAATTTATAAACTTCACTTACCGGCTCATCTGGAAATTTCTGATATTTCAAAATAAACACAAGCAGATTAAAGAACATAAACAATGCAGCAGATGAGATCACAGCGCACATTAAATTCAGTCTGTAAACTTCATCTCCTATCGGAATTTTTGTAAAAAGATTTCCAAGCACAGTGAATAAAGGATAACCTGTAGGATGAGCGACACCAAGCTTTGCTGCAACGGTTGCAAGTTCGCCTGAATCTATAAAAGTTACAGTCGGGGCGAGAGTTGCAAGATAAACTGCGAAAGGTATCAGAAAAGATAAGATCTGATAGACAATTTTTACTCCTGAATTATTTTTCAATCAGAAAATAATTTTAAATTTACAAAAATAATTTTTGATGTTCAGTCATTATACATTTATTTTCTACGTACTCTATGTTGTTTTTTAAAGCAAGATCTTTTGCAGCGGAATCAATCACACCATACTGAGTCCAGATTACAGAGGGTCTAACCTTAAGCATTAAAACCTCATTTACAATCCCGGTAAGAAATTCAGATCTTCTGAAAATATTTACAATGTCAATTTTAAACGGGACATTAACAAGCGAGTCGTAACAGATAATATCGTCAACTGACTTACCTTTAAGCACAGGATTTACACCATATACAGTAAATGAATTACCTGCAAGATATCTGCCAATTCTATTAGAAGGTCTGGCAGGATTTTCAGAAAATCCTATAACTGCAATTACTTTACTATTATTAAATATTTCAATAAGTGAACGCACAAATGGTTTCAATAAAAAAATAAGGGAACAATTCCGCAGGAATCATTCCCTTATTAAAAAATAAATCATAAAAATTAATTCACACAATAATTTTTATAAACACCGTCAAGGAAATTCCACATAAGCGTAGCAGATTCATCAACTGTATTTATCAGTCTTTTCTGATCTTCAAGCGAAAGATTGTTTCTTACCATAATATCCATTTCATCTTTGGAGTGATATACATCCGCTTCTTCATGTACAGTGAAAAATTCAACCGCTTTGTCAGAATCAATTCCATAAAACTTTTTAAGCCCGTCAATTTTAGTTCTGGAAATTTCAGGCACCTGAGATTCATAAGCATAAAGTGATGCAAGCCCGAGTGTAAATTCAGGCGAGCGGGTAAGTTCATACATACCGTCAACGAGATCCTCGACTTCTCTGATAGGCTGAGCGCTTTTTACTTCAGCTTCAGTAAGTCCAAGACTCTCTGCAAAATTAATCCACAGTCTTGGATGATCTTCGATTCCTGTTTTGAATCCTTCCTCATCGGCAAGATTTTCAAGAAGTATTTTTCTGGTCTTAACATCTTCACAGTTGGAATGAACACAACTCACAAATCTTGGAAAATGTTTGACAAAATGATAATATTGTTTCGCATATTCCTGAAGTTCGGTTTTGGAGAGAGTTCCTTCATTCCATTTCTGATAAAAAGGATGTTTAAGTAAACTTTTTTTCTCAATGGTAGAATTTACTTCACTTATAAATTTTTCTTCTGTCAGCATACATTTAGTTTTGTTATTAAAATTTTGATTGTAAATTAAACAATATTTAAATAATTAAAAATATAAAGTTATAGTATTTATTAAACTAAATTTTTAAAAATACTTAGAAATCAATTAACATTTTCTTCAGCGTAATCACTAATCGGATTGCAGCTGCAGACAAGGTTCCGGTCTCCGTAAGCATTATCAATTCTTGCAACTGACGGCCAGAATTTATTAATACCGTCCGATACAAGCGGAAATACTGCTTTCTCACGGGAATACGGATGATTCCATTCACCGGAAACAATACTCTGACAGGTATGAGGAGCGTTCTTTAGAACATTATCCAGTAGATCTGCTTCACCGGATTCGATTTCCCTGATTTCTTCACGAATAAGTTTCATTGCCTGACAGAATCTGTCCAGCTCTGATTTACTTTCACTTTCCGTCGGCTCTACCATCAGAGTACCTGGGACAGGAAACGAAACTGTGGGAGCATGGAAATTATAATCCATGAGTCTTTTTGCAATATCTTCTACTTCTACTTTAGCTGAAGTTTTAAAACTTCTCATGTCAAAGATCAGTTCGTGCGCAACTCTTCCTTCCTTTCCTTCATAAAGAGTTTTAAAATCATCCTTAAGTTTTTCTTTAATATAATTTGCATTAAGTATTGCAATCTCAGTAGCTCTTTTCAATCCTTCTTCACCCATCATTTTAATATATGCATAAGATATAACAAGTATGCTTGGACTTCCCCAGGGTGCTGCGGAAACAGCTGTTATAGATTTTTCTCCGCCGGTATTTATCACCGGATGAGAAGGAAGGAAAGGTATAAGATGTGCTGCAACTCCAATAGGTCCCATTCCCGGACCTCCGCCTCCGTGAGGAATGCAGAATGTCTTATGAAGATTCAGATGGCATACATCAGCGCCAATCATTGCAGGACTGGTCAATCCAACCTGAGCATTCATATTAGCTCCGTCCATATAAACCTGCCCGCCGAAGTTGTGTATAATATCACATATCTCCTGAATTGTTTCTTCATAAATTCCGTGAGTGGAAGGATAAGTAACCATTAATGCAGCTAGAGATTCCTTATACTGCTCAGCTTTTTTCTTCAGATCTTCCATATCAATATTCCCGGTAGGATCGCTGCTGACGACAACCACTTTCATTCCCGCCATTACTGCGCTTGCAGGATTAGTTCCGTGAGCAGATGAAGGTATAAGGCAGATATTTCTGTGAAGGTCTCCTCTGTCAATGTGATATTGTCTGATAACCATTAAGCCGGTATATTCTCCCTGTGCTCCTGAATTCGGTTGCAGCGATATTCCCTGAAATCCTGTGATCTCTTTCAGATCGTCTGAAAGTTCATTAATAATCTGAGCATAACCTTGCGCCTGATCCAATGGAACAAATGGATGAATGTTTCCGAATTCCGGCCAGGTAAGTCCTGCCATTTCGGTTGTAGCATTTAATTTCATTGTACATGAACCAAGAGGAATCATTGAAGTAGTAAGAGACAGATCTTTATTCTCGAGATTCTTGAGATACCTCAGCATTTCTGTCTCTGAATGATAAGAGTTAAATACCGGATGAGTAAGAAACTTGCTTTGTCTTTCAAATTTCTCCGGTACTTGTATTACCAAATTATTCAATAATTTATCAAAGTCTAATTTTCTTTCCGGATTTAATTTTTCAAACAATGAAAAAATAATCTTAATATCTTCGATTTCTGTAATTTCACTGATTGAAATTCCCACTGCATTTTCAAAATACCTGAAATTGATCCCATTTTCTTCTGAAGATTTTTTTAGATTGCTTAATTTATTTTTGTCCAATTCTACTTTAATCGTATCAAAAAAATATTTATTTACCTGTTTAAATCCAAGTTCATTAAGACCTGAGTTCAGGAGATTTGTAAGAAAATAAATTTTATCTGCGATCGCTTTAACTCCTTCAGGTCCATGATAGACTGCATACATTCCGGCAGCAATAGCAAGTAGAACCTGAGCAGTACAAATATTGCTTGTAGCTTTTTCTCTTTTAATATGCTGCTCTCTGGTTTGCAGAGCCATTCTGTATGCTTTGTTTCCCTGAACATCAATAGACAAACCTATAATTCTTCCCGGTATCTGTCTTTTAAACTTATCTTTTGTTGCAAAATATGCAGCATGAGGACCACCGTATCCCATCGGAACGCCGAACCTTTGAGTCGAACCTACAACGCAGTCTGCTCCAAACTCTCCGGGAGGAGTCAGAAGGATAAGACTCATTAAATCCGCTGCTACTATAGTATTAATATCTTTTCCGCGGGCTTCTTCAAAAAGATTTCTGAAATCGGATATTTCGCCGTCTGCAGAGGGATATTGTACAACAACAGCAAATACATCATTTGTAAGTTCAGCATTTCTGTGATCACCTGTGATTACATTGATTCCCAGTGGGTTTGCTCTTGTTTTTATAACATCAATGGTCTGCGGATAACAGTCCTGTGAAACGAAAATAGAATTAGAATTTTTCTTTCCTGCGCTTCTTGAATGAAAGAACATAAGCATTGCTTCTGTAGCTGCGGTTCCTTCATCAAGCAGTGAAGCATTCGCAATATCCATAGCAGTAAGATCGCATATCATTGTTTGAAAATTGAGAAGCGCCTCAAGTCTACCCTGTGAGATTTCCGCCTGATAAGGAGTATATTGAGTGTACCAGCCCGGATTCTCCAGAACATTTCTCAAAATTACCTGAGGTGTTATTGTAGGATAGTATCCCATTCCAATATACGACTTATAAATCTTATTTTTAGAAGAAACAGATTTAAGATTTTCCAGAAACTTATATTCGCTTAAAGGTTCTTCAAGTTTTAATTTTTTATTTAATTTTATCTGTGAAGGGATTGTTTCATTGATAAGCTGATCAAGCGAATTCACTCCGACAACATCAAGCATTTCTTTTACCTGAACTTCATCCGGTCCGATATGCCTGTTTACAAACTTATCCTGATTATTTAAAACTGACTCTGAGATTGACATAGAGATATGTGATTTTTGATTTGATAAATTAATTACAAATATAAAATTTATTTACAGGAAACTAAATTCAAAACTTAATAGATTTTTCAAATACATTTTAATCAGCTAAACAAACATCTTTCATTCTTTCAGCAATCAAACGGTAGGAATTTTTTCTTTTCTCATGATCCGAAACAATTGTCACGATTGTAAGTTCCTGCACTGCATATTTTTTTACAAAATCTTTCATTCTATCTGTAACAGTATCAGCATCACCTATAAATGCAGACCTGCGCCTGTATTCTATGACCATTTTTTCTTCAGGAGTAAAATTATAATTCATCGAGGTTTCTTCATCAGGAAATTCAATATTCTCACTCTTAAGAAAAGTTTTTACAAGCCAGTACTCGGAGCATCTGGATAATCTATGCGCTTCAGATTCACTTTCAGCGCACACGGCAAACACAGCCACATTCAGATAAGGTTTTTCCAAAAAAACCGAAGGCTGAAAATTCTGATAATACATCTGAAAGCACTGAAGCATAAATTCATCATTTATAAAACTCCCGAATGCATATCTCAGACCATTTCTCGCAGCAAATAAAGCGCTGTCCGGGCTTGTTCCGAGAATCCATATTTCAGGAATTCCTGAACCTGACGGGACAGCTGTTAAATTATTATAAACTTTATTTTCAGAATTATTTTTGAGAATATGTATCAGTTCGTTTGTCTTTTCAAAAGCATCTTCATTCTGAGTTCTAAGCGCTTTTAAAATTTTTGAATCACCTCCCGGAGCTCTGCCTATGCCAAGGTCTATTCTTCCCGGATAAAGACTTTGAAGCATATTAAATTGCTCGGCTATTTTAAAAGGACTGTAATGACTTATTAAAACTCCTCCTGATCCTGCTCTTATATTTTTTGTGGAAGAAGCTATAGCTGATATCAGAATTTCAGGAGAAGCGGAAGCAAAAGATTTTGTGTTATGATGTTCCGCAACCCAGTATCTGTGGTAACCATTTTCATCTCCGAATTTTGCAAGATCAATAGTTTGATTTACAGCATCTGTCTGAGAATATCCGCTTATAACTGGTGATTGATCTAATATATTTATTTTTATCATAATGAATTGTACATCACCGGATGTGTAATAGAAATGTTAAAATTTTAATGAAGTATTTCAGGAATTTTAGTCTTTAATGCTTGGATGAACTGAATTTTCTAATTACAATCAGCTTAATAGCTTATCAAATTATCACACATAAAAATTTTTCATACCGTTTCTTCTGAAATCAGCGCTTCGCAGAAACCGTTTGATGCCAAATGCCTGGATAAAAAGATTGACTATGGCTAAGTAAACAATAAGTTTTTGTGTAATCGCCTGAAATTCAAATCCCTCTTCAGAGCCGAAGTTCGGACCTGTGAATAAAAAATAATCATAACCAGACAGAAATAAAGCAAATATTATATTTACTATTACCAAACCCCGCATCTTGCGGTTACTGAACTGCAAAAAAATAATTATTAATGTCCATGCAAGTAAAAATGAAAAAGCGAGTTTAAAAAAGATCAGATGGAAATCAAAAAATTTATTCCAGGGAGTGAAAGCTAAACCAATAAAACTGCTTCCGCTTATTACCAGGAAAATTTTACTTAAAAATCCAAGTATTTTATGTTCATGGCTGGTTGTGTCAATAGCTCTCCAGATCTTTGAAAAATAAATCATCACCAGACCTGTCGAACCTAAGGCGATGATAAATAAAATGTTTGATAAAGTATTTTGTTTTCCTGAATAGGTTATCGTCGTTCCGAGATCACTGAAAAAATTTAGGAAGATGTTATAGTGTACAGACGTCCTGTCATATTTTGAACCTCCGGGATAAGCTACCATTGCCAGTCCTGTTAGTATTACAAAAAACACAGATGTTATCATTACAAGTTTACAACTGCGCAGTAACATTTTATACATAAACGCTTTCCTTCAATTTTAAATCACATAATTTAATTTTAAGATAATCACATCTCTGAAAAGGAAAATAAAATAACCTAGAGTTTTTTCCTGAAGTTATCAATAATTTCTTCTATTTCTTTTTTAGTTTTTTCTATATCTTCAATAATTTCTTCACTTTCACTGCTGTGAACCCTGGCTGTACTGTCTTTAACCTTTGATAAAATATTTCCGGCTTCGTCCAGTAAGGAAAATGATTCCGCTTCAGCTTTCTTTACCATTGACTCTACTTTGTTTTTAGCAAGCAATAAATAATCGTTAGCCTTATCGAGCATATCATTTTCATCATCATACTCAATCTCGAGAAATGATTTATTTTTATTTCTAAATTTTATAAGGAATGCTGCGGCTGTACCTGCAGCAACTCCAAATATCAATCCGAGTATTAATTTTTTTGACATTTAATTCTGTTAAATTAAAAACTTACGGAAGAAAAACGACACAAGATATTACAGTTGTCCATAATCCGTTCTTATCGCCTTCAGCAGATTGTGTGATATTAAAAGTTTTAATAATTTTTCCGCTTTGTTTATAAACATTTTCTCTTTCATTCCAGGCAGTTTCAGAATCAAATTCTACTCCCAGCGTGGTAGCTAACATTGTTGCTGCAAGATCCTCTGCATATTCTCCCGCCACTTTTTCAGGTTCCCCGAACGGATGATGCTCAGAAATATAACCGTAATGACTGTCATCTAATGGCAGCGCAACTCCAATTGATGAAGCGATAAGTCTGTTCGGCTCATTAGTAAAATTTCTTGCCATTACGCAGAATGTAATCTGCCCTGGTTCAAGCAATGCAGTCCCCTGTTCCATTGTGAGTCTTTTGCAACCACCCGGAAATATACTGGAAACAGTAACAATGTTGCATTTCTCAATTCCCGCCTGTCTTAATGCAAGTTCAAATGACTGCAGATAATCTTTATGCCTGCCTACTCCTTTGGTGAAAAATAATTTTGATGGTTTAAACAATTGTCTTACCCCGTTTATTTTTAAATTATAAAAAATATTACTTTAAAACTTTAAGAAACTTTCTTTTACCTACTTTTAAAATCATTCCGTTTATAATCTCCGGAACTAAATTTACATCAGTAACTTTTTTTCCGTTTATGCTTACCGCTCCCTGTTCTATCAGTCTTCTGGCGTTACTGTTCGAATCCGAAAGCTTAGTAAAAGTCAGAAGTTCAGTTAGTTTCATATTCTCCTCATTTATCATCAGCTCCGGTATTTCATCCGGAATTTCCTTTTTAATAAACACTTTATCAAATTCTTCGATTGTCTTGTCTGCAGTATCTTCATCGTAATACATTTTTACAATTTCATGTCCAAGCCTTCTCTTTAAATCCCTTGGGTTGACAATACCTTCTTCCAGATCACTCTTGATCTGCCGGAGTTCCTGATCTTCAATTTTAGTACAAAGTTCAAAATATTTGTAAATCAATGTATCGGGAATGCTCATTGTCTTTCCGAAAATATTTTTTGGTTCTTCGGTTATTCCAATCGCATTATCTAAAGACTTGCTCATTTTTTCAAATCCGTCCGTCCCTTCAAGTAAAGGCATCGTTATCACAACCTGCTGATCTTTTCCAAATTTTTTCTGCATATCCCGGCCAACCAGATTATTAAATTTCTGATCCGTACCTCCGAGTTCCACATCAGCATCAATAGCAAAGGAATCATATCCCTGCATTATGGGATATAATAATTCATGCATAGAAATTTCAGTCTGCTCTTTTAGTCTGTTTGTAAAATCATCCCTTTCAAGTATTCTCTGAACGGTAAATTTTCCCAGAATTACTATCAATCTCTGAAGATCAATTTTTCCGAGCCATTCGGAATTATACAAGATCTTAGCTTTGGAAAGATCAAGTATCTTTCCCGCCTGAATGAAATATGATTCTCCGTATAATTTAGTCTCTTCAAATGTAAGCTGAGGTCTTGTCTTCTTCTTACCAGAAGGATCCCCGATCATTGCAGTATAATCTCCGACAATCAGAATTGCATTATGTCCCAGATCCTGAAACTGTCTGAGTTTATTCAATACCACCGAATGTCCGATATGTAGATCGGGTCTTGAAGGATCGCATCCAAGCTTTATATTTAAAGGTTTATTTTCCTTCAGGGATTTCTGGAGCTTTGATGCAAGCTCGTCTTCCGGGATTATTTCGACTGTCCCCTTCCGGATGATATCCATTTGTTCTTTTACATCTGCAAACATTATAATCTGCTCAGTTTCCTTTCGGTTTCCCTTTTTTTAATTGATTCTCTTTTGTCGTATAATTTCTTTCCTTTTGCAATGCCTAACTCTATCTTTATCTTTGATCCTTTAAAATAAATTTTCAGCGGCACCAGAGTAAGACCTTTTTCCTGAAGTTCCTGTTTTATCTTTCTGATTTCCCTTTTATTTAAAAGTAACTTTCTGTTTCTTAAAGGGTCATGATTATTTATGTTCCCGAATTTATATTCATTGATACTTGCATTTATAAGCCAGACTTCGTCATTTATTATTCTGCCGTATGAGTCCTGTATATTTACTTTAGAATCGCGCAGTGATTTTACTTCTGTGCCAAATAGTACAACTCCGGCTTCATATTTGCTTAAAATTGAATATTCAAAATTAGCTTTACGATTGGATGTGATTATTTTAATTTTATCCTGTTCAGACATCTGTTCACTTGCAAATTATTTATAAAATAAAGTAAAATCAATTTATATAGCCGTATGACAATGAAAGTAAAAAGTTTTTTGGTAAATCCGTTCAGTATGAATTGTTACATCTATTATGATGAAGTTTCAAAAGAATCTGTGATCATTGACCCTGGAGCGTTTTCCCAATCAGAGAAAGATTCGATTGCAAACTTTATCACAGATAATGGATTAAAGATAAGGTACATCATCAATACTCACGGACATATTGATCATATTCTTGGGAATGTTTTTGCAAAAGATACGTTCAAAGTTCCTATCTATATGCATAAAGATGATGAGTTTCTAATAACTTATGTAAATGAACAAGCGAGGTTTTTCGGACTTGATTTTCCTCCGCCGCCTCCCGTTGATGAATTCATTACAGAGGATACTGTATTAAAAGTAAACGGAACTGAATTAAAATTTATTCATACACCCGGTCATTCTCCTGGAAGCGTCTGCATAATAGATGATAAAACCAAAACCGTTTTCTGCGGTGATCTCGTTTTCAAAAATTCAATCGGAAGAACTGATCTTCAGGGCGGAGATATTAATATCCTTCTGAATTCTGTTAAAAATAAATTATTTAAAGTCTGCACCAATGATTATAAATTAAATCCTGGACATCTTGAAACTACTGATGTGGGCACAGAAAAAAAATTTAATCCGTTTTTGAAATCTTTAAAATAAAATTCTGATCCGTTTTATTTCTATTCAATAACGGGAGAAAAATTTCCTGCTATTTTCTTTATTTCAGCAAGGACGGATGAATTGTAATACATTGCAGGAACAATAAATCTAAGCAAATATGTGTAATTGTTTCCTTCACTAATCTTCGTTCTGTAATAATAAATTACTTCACTGAATTCTGTATCTTTATATTCTGCCATTTTTCCGTCATAATTTCCCGAATCAAAATCAGTATAATCACCTTCTCTTTTTGGAATGTTAAGTGTAAGATCTTTTTCCAGTGTATAAATAAAATCCGTAAGATTCTTTACTTCATTAACCTTGAATGCAAGCAGCATCAATGCCATCTTACCGTCTGTTTTATCATAAGAATATGAAATTGCATCCTGTTTGTTTGTTTCTTCTGTCTTTCTTGAATTCCAGTCCGGAGTTAAGGAAAATTTAAATTTGTAATTTGCATCATTTATATCAATTGCAGTCTGAGCTCCCGAAAATGAGCTCATGAATAATATTGAGACAAATGTTAAAATCAGTACTTTCATTTTTTATTGGGTTTTATTTATTTAAAATTATCTGGGAAGTTTTGATTTCATTTCCTGATACTTTTCCGTGAATAATCCTTTTGTAGGATCAGGTTTTGGTTTTATCTTACTTAATTTAAGATTTACGTTTTTTATTCTGTCCTGAGGCAGCGGATGTGTTGACAGAAATCCTTCAAGTTCGCCCGGAGTTTCTCCCTTGATCCTCTGCTCTTCTTTTATTTTATCAAAAAAGAATGTTATTGCTCCGGGATAATATTTTGTTCCGGTAAGATATTTAATGGAATAATTGTCAGCATCTTCTTCATCAGCCCTGCTGTTTGCAAGAAATCCCAGTCCTACAAATAAATTAGCTGCTATCTCGCCGAGCATACTTGGATTATTTCCGAGCACAAGACTTAAAATAACGCTTACTCCGTAATATGAAGTCAGTCTCTGTGTCATGTGTCTCCTTTCTGCATGTGCTATCTCGTGACCAATAACCCCGGTTAGCGCCGCTTCATTATCAAGAAATTTTATCAAACCGGTATAAACATAAATGAAACCGCCGGGAATACAAAATGCATTCACAGTGCTGTCGTCATGTATGACTTCAAATCTGTAAGGGAATGTATTTTTATACTTTATTGCTTTTGAATTTTCCAGAACGTATTTCCCGAGTCCGCTTATATAATCCTTTATATCCTGATGACCCTGCATTATTGGAAACAGCTTCTGATCTGCCATTATCTCCTGTTCGATTTCCTTTCCCATTATTACGTCATCTTCGACTGAAAAAATATTTGCGCCGCAGCTGTAAAATACTGAGACAGAAATCAGAAGAGATGTTAATAAAACAGCAGTTATCAGTGAAGCGCTACTGTAATATTTTTTGGGTTTTGCCAAATTATTTATAATTTAAATTAATTCTTTCTATTCAAAAACTAATTAATATAAATATGTATTAATAGCTAATAATTCCTGCAAAATTTTTCTGATTGAATATTAGTTCTATCTACCCTTGAATACTGGTTTTCTTTTTTCAAGAAATGAATTTATTCCCTCTCTGAAATCTTCAGTGTTTCCTGCTATCTCCTGATTCCTGCTTTCTTCATCAAGAATTTCATCGAGAGATGATTCAAACGATTTATTAAGTATATTTTTTATCATCCCAATCGCCTTTGTCGGCTTTGATGCAAAATTTGCTGCAGTTAACTCTGCAGATTTTTTCAGAATGGAATTCCCTGAAACTACTTTATTCACAAGTCCGATTTGCTTCGCCTCTCTGGCAGTCAACCTGTCGCCGGTAACGCACATTTCAAATGCTTTTGCGTATCCAACTAATCTCGGTAAAAAGAAACTTGATCCGCTGTCAGGAACAAGACCTACATTAATAAACACTTCTGTTAACGTTGCGCTTTCTGAAGCAATCCTGTAATCACATGCCAGACATAAAGATATTCCGGCGCCGGCAGCCACACCGTTAATTGCGCATATAACCGGCTTCGGCAGATTAGCAATTCTTTTTATCAACGGATTGTATCTCTGTTGTATTGCTTCTCTGAATGTAAGTTTTTTTTCGTTGAAATCTTTCAGATCCTGCCCCGAGCAGAAAGCTTTTCCCGCTCCGGTGAGAATTACGCATCTTATGCTTTCATCTTCTTCCGCTTTTTTAAAAGCTTCATTCAGCTCAGACAGCATCTCTTCATTGAATGCATTATAAACGTCCGGTCTGTTAAGTGTCAAAGTTAAAATATTTTCTTTCTGCGAGTAAATAATTGTTTTGTACATTTGAGTAATTTAATTTTTAACAAAATAATCATTCTGATAAAGTAAATAAATTGAATAATCAAATAATAAAATTTTTAAGACCAGTGTTGTCCAAAACGTTTTGTAATGTATAAATAACTTTTTAATTTTACATCTAAATACAATTATTTCTAAGATTTTAAATTTAACCCTTCCTAACTTTCTCAGTTAAATATTTTGTCTCAAAAAATTACGACCACCCCCTTAATCCCCCTCCTTTGCAAGGAGGGGGAAGCCTGCTGAAGGCAGGCAGGGGGAGGTCATACAACTGCACTTAACATTACTCTGCATTATAAGGACATGAAAATCATTGAAGAATTTTATCTCAAAATTTCTATTCAATCGTTTTGGACGGCATAGTATTATGACTTTAATTTCATTTCCAATTAACTCTTTTCTAAAAATTCTTTTGTTGCTTTGTGTCTGAATTTGAACTGCTTTTCAATAATGTTTTTTATCAGAATACTGTTTGCAGCTTTTCCTAAAATACCGAATGGAAGTTCATACCTGATCTTATCAGTCATTAAAGTCTTTCCTTCGATATCTTCAAAACAATGACTGTGTATCCAGTTGCTGAAAGGTCCCTCTTCCTGCGTATCTGTGATTAAACTGTAAGGATCAAAATCTGTTATGCGAATTCGCCATTTTGTTTTTAATATTCTGAATTGTCTGATTGATAATATAATGATGCTGTCTTTTCTTAATGGCAGATCTATTTTCAGAATATCAACTTTTATGAAATCCGGAGTAATCTTTAGCAGATTATTTGTATCTGAATGAAATTCAAATGCCATCTTCACAGGACAATTTATCAATACGCTTTTTTCTATGTAATTCATTGCACTGTTATTTAAATTACAAATTAAAATTATTTTGAATAATTTAAACTTACTTATAAATCCCTTTAACTTTTATCATGAAACCTAATAAAATTTTAATGTGCAGTCCGGATTATTTTGAAGTAAATTATTCCGGCAATGAATTTATGAAAGATAATATTGATAATGTAAATAAATCTGCTGCGATGGAACAATGGAAAGCTCTTAAGAATATTTATGAAACTCTTAATTTCAGAGTTGATCTTATCGAACCGGGAAAAGATCTGGTAGATATGGTCTTTACGGCAAATCAGTCTCTGCCTTTCATTGACAAGTCCGGAAGCAAAAAAGTAATTTTAAGTAAAATGAAAAACGAACAGAGAAAAAATGAAGTGCCTTACTTCAGGGATTTCTATAAAAACAACGGTTATGAGATAATCGAATTGCCTGACGAAGTGGAATATTTTGAATCCGAAGGTGACTGTGTTATTGATTACGAAAGAAATATTCTTTTCGGAGGTTATGGTTACAGAACTCAGGAAAGAGTTTATGATATAGTTTCAGAATATGTTAATTATAAAATAGTAAAACTTAAACTGATTAATCCTGTTCTTTATCATCTCGATACCTGCATGTCAGTACTGAATAAAGATACTGTTGTTATTGCCGAAAGCGCATTTGATGAGGAAAGTCTTTCTGCAGTAAGATCTTATTTTAAGAATATTATTAAAGCGGATGAAGAAGAAAACATGAAGTATTTTGTATGCAATTGTCATTGTCCCGATGGAAAAAATGTAATCGTTCAGAAAGGAAGCGTGAATTTTAAAAACGATATTATAAAAAACGGTTTCAACCTGATTGAGGTTGAAACCGCTGAGTTCATGAAATCAGGCGGAAGTGTCTTCTGCATGAAGCTTATGTACTTCTGATTTCTATTTTTTAAAACGGCAGATCATCCTCGGATTTTGAATCATTAACTTCGGCTGCCTTCGGTTCTGAAGTTCCGTTTTCACCGTAACTTCCTTTCGAATCGAGCATTGTCATTTCATTCATCACGATTTTTGTAAAATAATTTTTCTTTCCGTCTTTTTCATAGGTATCTGTCTGTATTTTGCCTTCAAGATAGATCCTGCTTCCTTTTTTAAGGTACTGTGAGCATACTTCCGCAAGTTTTCTCCATGCAGTAATATTATGCCACTCCGTTCTTTCAACCCAGTTTCCGTCGTCTCCTTTGTATGAATCATTTGTAGCAAGTGAGAATTTGCACACTGCCGTACCGCTGGGAGTGTATGAAAGTTCCGGATCTTTTCCAAGATGACCGATCAGCATAACTTTATTTAATCCTTTACCCATTGTGTAACTCCTTTCTTTTTAATTTTCCTGCCATAAACTTAAAGTATTTTTTTCCAAGAGTAAATACTTTTTGCTGTTTAAGACTAAAATGTCCCTGAATTTCTTTTTCGAAATTTTACCCGGTAAAATTTTGGTATCCGTAACAGTATTTCTTTCAAGATCATAAATGAGAATTTCTTTACCGTTAAACATATACAAAGTATTCCCTGAAATTGTAAATGATTCAAGATTTTCTATTGTGAGACGATTAATGTAATTTCCAAGATTATCAAATCTGAATATTGTCTTCAGCTCTTTGTCTAAAACGTAAATGAAATTTTTTCCGTCTTTAAGAATTTTTACAGGTCTGGAAAGCTGTCCCTTTCCTGATGAATAGTCACCGAAAATACCGGAAGGATTTCTTCCGTCTTTATAGATTACTATTCTGTTGTTATCGCCGTCAATCACATACAATTCTCTTGAATTTAAAACAAGGGTTGCAACAGGTGTGTTAAACTGATAGTCCGCAGTAAAATCCGGCAGATTTGTTTTCAGTATGGAAATCGGATTCAGCTCAAGGTCAAGTCTCTGAACTCTTTTATTCTTTCCGTCAGTAACAAATATATCCAAACCTGATGATCCGTCAATGCAGGTTGGTGAATCGAACTGACCTTCATCCCAGCCCTGCTTGCCGTTTCTTTTCAGATAATTAAGTTTATTATCAAACTTCACTATCTGATTTGTTCCGGCATCAAGCACATAAATGTTTTCCTTTCCGTCCGTAGTAACGGAGACAGCATTAGAAAAATCTGCAACTTCCCTGCTCTTTACTAACAGACTGTCGGAACCGGCGATTAAAAAATTTAGAAATAAGAGTAATATCATTTATTCAGAATTTAATTCTTGCTCCAATACCATTGTTGTTTAAATATTTTCCGTAATACTGACCTCTGTAATCATGACCGTCATAATATGTGTAAAATAAATTTATCGTCCGGGAATTAATTTCTCCAATTGAAATTCCGGCTTCGAAATTTTCGCTTAACCTTGTATCTGAATTTACTTTTGAAAGATAGATATCATTTGATAAATAAACACTTAATTTTTTGAACGGAAAATATCTGATTTGCAATCCTAACTGTCCCGATAAAACTGAAATGTTTTCAGGGATCGAATGAAAAATAATATTTACTGCCGGCATGATTTTCAGAATCAGATTTCTTTTTAAATTCAGGTCAAGAGATGAAGCTAAATCAATATATTCTTTGCTGAATACTATTGGCGTAAAAATTGTATCGCTCCTTTCATAAATATGTCCGTCCTCGAAGTGCGAGGATATATGGGATATTCTTAACCTGCCTGAAATACCGGCTTCGGAAGAGATTATTTTTCTGAAATTAAAATTCAGTCCGAACATGTAATCAATGGCATCAACAGGAAACTTAAAGTTGGATTCGCTTCTCAGATTTGAAAAAGTAAAAAAATCAGCTCCCATTGAATACACTCTATTTTTGTTCTTCAGTCCTATGATATCCATCGAAACACCTATGTCAAGTCTTAGATTTTTTTTATCAGTATATTTTGTTATTCCATTCTTAGATTCTAAAATGCTTGATTCGGTCGGAATAAAAACCTGATTTGTATTAAAAAAAAATAAACTGTCACTGAATGAATTCAATTGCTCAGAATAAATACAGTGCGGAGATATTATAAAAAGCAGAATAAATATATTAATCTTCAGGGGGAAATGCTGCATCTGTTTCAGGGAATGTGTTAGTTGAATTTTCTTCTGTTCTTAAGATAATCAACAAATATGTTTTGTCCCAGATTATCAAGATCAGAATAATAAGCTTTGCCGTTATTTGCTTTTGTAAAATCTTCTATGAAGCGGACAAGGTAGTAATCCTGAGCGATCATAAATGTAGTAATTTTAATCTTATCCTTTCTGCAGGCTACGGCTTCATCCAGCGTTTTATTTACAATCTTAGGATCCAGTCCGAATGAATTTTTATAAATTCTGCCGTCATCAGTAAACAATGCAGACGGCTTGCCGTCAGTGATCATAAAAATCTGTTTGTTTACATTTCCGTTCTTTCGGAGTATCTGTCTTGCAAGTCTCAATCCGGCTTTTGTATTTGTATGAAAAGGACCAACTGTAAGAAAAGGAAGATCCCTTACTGTTATTTCATGAGCATCATCTCCGAAAATCACAATGTGAAGTTTGTCTTTTGGAAATTTAGTAAGAATGAGTTCTGACAATGCCAGCGCAACTTCCTTTGCTGGAGTTATTCTGTCCTCACCGTAAAGTATCATGCTGTGAGAAATATCTATCATCAGAACAGTCGAGCAGCTTGATATATGTTCGGTTTCATAAACATCTATATCTTCTTCACCAAGTTTGTAATTGTTCGGATCTGATTTCAGAAATGCATTCTTTAGAGTGGAGGTCAGATCAATATTGGAAATCTGATCACCGAATTCGAATTTTTTAAGCTCGCCGAGTTTATCAACACCTCTTCCCGATTTGTTTGACTCATGAAATCCTGATGTATCCGGTTTTAAACCGGAGAAAATTTTTCTGAGCATATCCGATCTTATCTTTCTTGAACCTTTGGAAGTAAGTATCTGCATTCCTTCTTTCTCTGCAATGTAACCCTGCCTTTTCAATTCATCCACAAAATCTCCGAATGTCAGGTCTTTATCAAAAAGCTGATACTCAATTCCCATTTGTTCAAGCCAGTCGAGAGCTTCTTCAATATCGCCGTTAGTCTGAACGAGAATTGAACTGAAGATTGAGAGAAGATCTTCGAGTCTTGATTCATCAGTTTTTGAATCCGGAAGCCATTTTGAATAAACTATTTCCAATTTACACTATAATAAATTTGAAAATCCTGAAAAAAATATTCGGATCAACGCCAAAAACTATTGTTCCCAAAACCGCAAGCCCAGTAGCTGTAATTCCAAGTCCTGAATTTGATACTTCCTCGCCGATGAGATATTCATCTGAATCAGTAAACCACATATAAACTATAATTTTTAAATAGTAGTAAACACCAACAAGACTAAGCATAATACCGACAACTGAAAGCCATATCAGATTTGACTGAATTGCAGCGTAGAACAAATAATATTTTCCCCAGAATCCTGCGAACGGCGGTATTCCAGCAAGCGAGAATAAAAACAATGTCATAAACAAAGCAATCACAGGATTTCTTTTTCCGAGTCCTTTGTAATAATCAAGATCTACATTTTTATATTCTCTTGAGCCGTCGTCTTTTTTCTCCAGCAATGAAACAACTATGAACGCTCCAAGCTGCATAAAAGTATATGCAATCAGATAATAGGCGATTCCCTGCAGTGCAAATTCATTCATTGCCGCAATGCCGACGAAAATATATCCTGCGCTTGCAATAGAAGAATAAGCCAGCAGACGCTTTATATTAGTCTGCGCCAGTGCAATTACATTTCCGTACATCATTGTAGCTACTGCAGCTATAGAGAAAATTATTCTGAAATTCAGTATGTTAAGCGAAAGAATTATCGGAAGGATTGTTCCTACTGCAGCAATTTTTCCTGCTGTTGAAAGCATTCCTGAAACGATCGTAGGCGCTCCTTCATACACATCAGGAATCCACATCTGAAATGGAAATACACCGATCTTGAACATAAATCCAATGAAAAATAAACCTGTTCCGATTATAAATACGTAGTTTGTAAAAATTTTCGGATTTGCGTAAATCAGAGAAAGATTTGTAGTTCCGGTAATTCCGTAAATCAGCGCTATTCCGTAAAGAATAAATCCTGTCATAAAAGCTCCGAGAAGAAAATATTTCAGAGCGCTCTCATTTGATTTTTGTCTGAGACGGAGAAAACCTGCAAGTACATAAAAGCAGATCGACATAAGTTCAAGTCCTATAAAAATCACAAGAATATCATTCGCATAGATCATAAGAAACATTCCCATCACTGAGAATAACAGTAATGAATAATATTCACCGAAATTAATTTTTTCCTTTTCAATATAATTCTTTGATGCAATTATGGTGATCAGTATTCCGGCAAGTATAATTACGCTGAATGCAACAGCCGAATTCGTAATTTTCAAATACTTATTGAACAGTATCATTTCCCTGTTGAGATACAAGAATGATGTCACTATCGCTGCGGTAACAGATGCAAGACTGAAACCGAAAATAACAGTTTCACTCTTCTTTATAAAAACTTCCAGCATGAGAATAATCGTTGCTGAAAATGCAAGTATAACCAAAGGCAGGATCTCTAAAATTTCTTTTGATTGTATCATTTATCTAATATACTTTGTTTATTTTAATTTTTGATGTTTTCATTGATCTGATTTTTTTGTTGTCCTTATATATTGCAAAATGAAATTCAGCTTCCGCCGGATATTCTTTGTTTCTGTCAAGATATATTGTCCTGTTATTCTGTGAAATATTTATCTTTATAAGATTTTCTGACGCTTCAAAAATTTCCACGCTTAATTCTTTATTCAGTAAAGTATCATTATTCAAATAGATCTTCAGATCTTTAACACTGTAATTCAGATCAGATGAATTTGTTTCAACATTTAAACTTATAAGAAATCCGAGAACATTTTTATTATCGTTTACCATTGGCATCAGATTCAGCCAGCAATCAGTTTCACTAAATGAAATATTGATTTTACTTTTCTGCTCTGAGCTTTCCGAAGATGTACATCCTCCAAAAATTACAGCCAGAAATAAAACAGAAATCACTTTGACTCGTGACCGGTGATATTTAATCACAAGATAAACTGCCAGTCCTCCGGCAACGTCAGCTATCCAGTCGTAAAACTCACAGCTCCTGTTTGGCACAAAATACTGATGCGCTTCATCTGAAAGACCATACAAAGAAGTGAACAGCAATGCAAACTCCGGACTGAATTTTTGCAATTTAACACTTTTTACCTGATTATTTAAGGAATAAAAAAATAATGAGTATAAAATTGCATAAATTATTAAATGAACAATCTTATCGCTGAATTCAAATTTAACTTCCGGAAAATTATCTCCCGGTATTGATGATAAAATAAAAATCAGTAAGCAGTATGAAACCAATCCTGCATGAATAATTTTCGGATCAATTCTCATCACTGAAAATATGGTTTTTTATTTCAGCAATTTTATTTATCAGATCAGATGCGATTAAAGAATTACCGTACTCTTTATACAAACTGTCACCGCACATTCCATGAATAAATACTCCTGCGGCTGAACTCTCAAGTATATTATTTGATTGCGCTGTCAATCCGGAAACTATACCTGCAAGCACGTCCCCTGTTCCTGCTGTTGCAAGGTTTTCCCTTCCGGTAGAGTTAATGTAAAATACCTTGCCGTCGGTAATTACTGAAGGTGAATTTTTCAAAACCAGAACGCAATTATATTTTTTGGCAAACTCAAGAGCATAATTATAAAAATCTTTTCTGATTTCCTCATTGCTGATTCCAAGTAAATTTGAAAACTCACCTGCATGTGGTGTCATTACAATATGTTTATTTTTCAGCAGATTTAATCTTCCTTTGAATGCAGATATACCGTCAGCATCTAAAACAAACTTAAGATCATTTTCAGAAACTATTTTTCTGACAAGCTCTGCAGTTTCTTCGTTTTTTGATAATCCGGGTCCGATGAGAACTGTATCAGCCCATTTTAATCTGTCAGTAATTTTTTTGTAAGACTTCAGAGAAAGTGTTGAATCAGCTGTTTCGGGTAAAGGAAGAGTCATTACCTCCGTGAGTTTTGTTGCAAGAATATTGTTCATAGATTCCGGAACACCGGCTATGACGGTTCCGGCGCCTGCTCTCATTGCTGCCAGCGAACAAAGATAAGCGGCTCCTGTCATTCCTTTTGAGCCGGCAAGAATAAAAACCTTTCCGCTTTTATACTTATTGGAATCCTTGTCACGAATTGTTAAGAATTTCTTTATATCACTTAACTCTGTCTGAAATATATTCCTGTGATTGTATTTTGTAAATTCATTTTCTGAAATGCCTATATTAACTAAGCTTATTTCACCTGAATTATTTTTTCCGTTATAAAATAAAGTTTGAAATTTCTTAACTCCCATTGACAGAGTTTCGTTTGCTTTTACACATACCGAATTCTGATCGTATTCAGAAAGACAGGAAGGAGTATCAATTGAAATAATAGTTTTACACGAACTATTAATCTCTTCAATAATTTTTTGCATTTGCAGATCCGCCACGCCTTTAAACCCGACGCCGAAAACGGAATCTATTATAAGCTCAATGTTAATATCCAGCTCTTTCTTTACGGCTTTATAATCCTTCGCATAAATTATTTTAAGAAAAACGCTTTTGCTGTTTTCAAGAATTCTGTAATTAAATAATGCATCTCCATTAAGCTCATTTACAGAAAACAGCATCAGAAGCTTAACATTAACATTCAGCGCAGTCAAATGTCTCGCAATTACAAAGCCGTCTCCGGCATTACTGCCTTTGCCTGCAATGATTACTGCTCCTGAATTTAATGCATCTCTGAATCTTTCAAAAATAATTTTTGCGGAATTAGCTCCCGCATTTTCCATTAGAAGAACAGACGAGATGCCAAGTGAGGATATAATTTTTTTTTCAGCAATAAGAACTTCATCATTAAAAAATACATTTTTCATATTGTCAAATTATCATATTTAAGAAACAATCTCCTTCATCTTCCTGATTGTTTCCGAACGATTACCAGAATTAAATATTGATGATCCGCAGACAAACATATCCGCACCCGCATCAGATAATTCCTTTATGTTGCCTGTATCAACTCCCCCGTCTATTTCGATAAGACAATTGTAACTGCCTTCTGTAATTAATTTTTTGAGATCCCTGATTTTTGCAACTGAATTTGTGATAAACTTCTGTCCTCCGAATCCGGGATTAACACTCATGATAAGTATGAAATCGGCATACTCAATAATTTCTGTCAGCATCGAAACCGGCGTTGCAGGATTTAAGACCACTCCCGCTTTTATTCCGAGAGATTTGATCCTGGTGATTACTCTGTTAAGATGGAAATTGTTTTCGTAATGAACAGATATAAAATCAGCTCCGGCTTTGAAAAATTCATCTATAAAATATTCGGAATTGTCAATCATCAGATGTACATCGAGCGGCAGGTCTGTAATTTTATTTACATCGGCAACAATCTTCGATCCGAAACTAATGTTAGGTACAAAATGTCCGTCCATTATATCACAATGAATTATATCAGCGCCGGCTTTTTCTACATCTTTGATTTCTTCTTTCAGTTTAGCAAAATCTGCGGAAAGTATGGAAGGACAAATTTTTTTCATCGTTTGTTTTTTAATCTGCAAAAATTATTTCTTATCATTTTTATTGCCGTCGTCTTTTTTCACATCCGGTTTGATCTTCTGAATTTCTTCTTTTTTATCGGAAGGGTTTGGGATTTTCTTTTCTATTTTCTTATCTCCGGGAGTATTGGTAGGTTCTTCCTTTGTCTTTTCTTTAGTTTTGTCCTTAGGTGTGTCCGCTGATTTATTAGTTTCACTGTCTGTATTTTGCTGTTTATCAATTTTGCTTTCACCGGTTTCGCTTTCCTCAGTTTCTTTTTTCACGATCACTTTTTTTCTTGATACAAATAAGTCAACAGCTGTATTTTCATTCGCTGATTTATCGAACTTCGGGTATTGATCTATTATCTGCCCGGCAGGAATTTCGTTATTTGTCTGATAAGTAATTTTCCCCAGCTTGAGCTTGCTGTCTGAGATAATTTTCTTGGCGTCTTCAAGTGTTTTACCTGTGAGTTCCGGAATTTTCAGATCTCCTGCAAAAGGTCCGTCACTCAATATTAAATCAAGATTAGAATTTTTTTTCAACTTACTGCCGGGCTGTATTATCTGAGATATCACCACATCTAATGGAAATTCATTTGTACTCTTTCGAACTGTCTCTCCCAATTTTAATCCTCTCTGCTCCAAAGAAAACTTTGCGTCTCGAAGAGTTTTGCCTCTCAGATTTGGCACTTCGACTAACTGCTCACCCCCGCTGATTGTAACATAAATTCTCCTGCCGTATTTTACTGTTTCTTCCGAAGGAGGATTCTGATCCAGTATCATGCCTATCGGAATTGTTTCATCGTATTTCACATCACCCTGCTTTACCTCAAGCCCGGCTTCCTCAATTATTTTTTTTGCTTCAATGTAATTCATACCTGTTACTTTAGGCACTTTGACAGTATCTGCATGTTTCACATAAAGCGGCATCAGCACATTGTTAAATAAAAAAAATAATGCTGCAAGTGATACTAAGAATATTAATGATTTTTTAAGCATGGGTAAAATTATATAACACTTTGTTAAATTTAAACATAATTAGTACTTCACTTGTAATTATTTTCAGTGTTGTCCAAATTCATTTAAGCTGTTTGAAACAACCCCACCCTGCCCGCCTTCGGCGAGGCAAGCCCTATCCTTTGAAGAGTCTGTCTTTAAACCTTCCTCATTCCCAAGCCCCCTGACTGTCCGAAAACGAATTTAGGACAAAACGCTCGGGCTCAAAGAATCTTGTTTTGAAAGTTTTTACTTCGAGTCTTTGAGACTTCGAGGTTATTCCTTTGTTTTCAGACAGTCTGCCCAGCTTCCCCCCCCCCCCCCCCCCGCAGGAAAATTTTTCAACACAGTGACACAAAGTCACAGAGAGTTTTATTTTCAAATTATAATTCCTCTGCGTCTCCGCGTTAAAAAATAGTTTGGAGACACTCTTTTTTAAAGGGTGAACTTACATCGATGATTGCTATTAATTTTTCAGATTGCATTCAAAATAATTTCTGATGCCGAATAAAAAAATGATTACTTAATTCTTTATCATTGTAAGAATCATTTTGAATTTATCCGCTGCCAGCAGGGAATGCGGAATATCAGCAGGTAGTATAATGCATTCTCCTGAAGATAATATATGTATAGTGCCCCCGATATTAATCTCTGCAGTACCGTCAATTATCTGCACGAATGCTTCGTGAGGCGAACTGTGCTCTGCAAGTCCCTCTCCTTTGTCAAATGCAAATAATGTGATGTTGCCGGAAGGTTTTTTAATAATGGTCTTACTCACAACTGATTTATCTGAATATTCAATAAATTCATTTGCTTTAAATGACCCGGTGTTTTCTGATTCGATATTCATGATTTTATTTTTTTAATTAATCATTTTAAAATACTAACTCAGTTGACCGCTATGATCTTTGAAAATAATTTTCCGCTGAGAGTTTTATAAATTACAATGCTGTCCATTACGTTTTTTTAACTTTTTAATTTTACGCCTAAATACAATTATATCTAAGATTTTAAATTTATCCCTTCCCTTACTTTCTCATTTAAATAGTTTGCCTTAAACATACCGACCACCCCCTTAATCCCCCTCCTTTGCAAGGAGGGGGAAGCCCGCTGAAGGCGGGCAGGGGGAGGTCATACAATGCACTAACATTACTCTCTCCATTTTAGTGAAACTAGTGGCAATTTCTTTTTTTCAATCTTGAAGTGGTTAACTTAAGAAACTAATATAGTTCAGTAAATTGTACCAAAGTAAAATCCGGGAAGAAGCTTATATTTATTTGTTTTTCTTTTCATGATTCAGAAGCCAGCTTTTTCTCCAGAGTCCCCCGCCGTAACCTGTAAGCTTACCGTCTTCACCAATGACTCTGTGACAGGGAATGATGATTGAAATTCTGTTTGCTCCGTTTGCGTTAGCTACCGCTCTTACAGCGTTTGTATTCCCCAGCGCAGCCGCCTGAGCTTTGTAAGATCTCGTTTCGCCGTAAGGTATTGTCTGAAGAATTTTCCATACCTGCCTCCTGAAATCTGTTCCCGGTGTTTCCAGCGGAATGTCAAATTCCTTTCTTGTACCATTGAAATATTCTTCAAGCTGAATTTTTAAATGTTCAAAGAACTTGCTGTTTCCCGGAAGTATGTTTGACCTGAAATGTCTCCTGATATCCTTTAATTCAGTTTCGAGCATTCTTCTGTCCGTGAACTCAAGTATGCAAATTCCATTCTCTGAAGCAACAGCCATCATAGGTCCGAGCGGTGTTGTGATCCTTGTATAAGTAAGAATGTTTTTCGCAAAACTGTCTTTAGGATTTACTGAAGTTGCTTTCTTAAAAGTATGATTAAATCCGCTCAGTGAATCATAACCGTTTTCAAAAGCAGCTTCTATTACTTTATCTCCGCTTCGTATTTTATTAAAAGCATTATTTATTCTGAGAAGTCTCTGATATGCCTGAAATGTCATTCCGTGATTTTTTATGAACCATCTTCTTACCATGCTTGGTTCTATTCCTCTTTTTACAAGTCCGTAATCAGTTATCTTTTGAGATGGTTCGGCTTCGATCTCTTTAAGAATATTTTTTATTTCAATTGGTATTTCACCGCTCATTTCCAGCGGTTTGCATACTTTGCATGGTCTGTATCCGCTTGCCATTGCTTCTTTTGAGTTCTCAAAATATTCAACATTTTCTTTCTTTGGTTTTCTGGCAGTGCATGAAGGTCTGCAGAATATTCCTGTAGTCTTTACTCCGATTATAAATTGCCCTTCAAACTGTCTGTCCTTATTGAGTAACGCTTTGTACATTACATCTTCCGATAAAAATAAATTATTCATGATTTAATTTTTTATTAAAATTAATCAGTCCGGTTTTTTCATTCAACCGAAAACTTAACAAGTAATTTTTATAATACTTTTTATAAATAACTGAAGTTACGTAAAAGACTTTTCTACCCGATTTAAACTATTATAAATCTGAAAAGTAGTAAGATATTTTAAAAAGTAAGCTCAGTTATCGACCTCCCCCTGCCCCCTCCTTGACAAGGAAGGGGTTGGGGGTGGTCTTGAATTGAAAAACTGACATTTCGGTAACTTCAATAAATCACTAAAACTTTAACTGACAGAACATTAATCTCTCAGCATCGGCTTAGATGATAAGACTGACGGTACAAAATTTATATCATGAATTATTACTTCTGCCTCCTGATTGTTTGAAGGATAATTTCCCCTGTTTAACCAAAGATTCAGATTCAAATGTGTATTTCCTTCCGGAGCCGGAATGAGCACTGGATCTGAATTGCATACTTCGCTGCTTTTCGGAGAGTTATTTGTGTTAAATGACCAGTATGCAATGAGATTGTTTGCCGGAGGAGGATTTGTATGTCCCTGATGACTAGACCATTCGATCAATGAAGGTGTCCATTTTATAAAATGAATTGAATTATTACCTGTAAGTGTCATTGGCCAGGAAGTAAACCTGTCAGATTCCTGTCCGGAGTTAGTCGGCTGAACTGAATATTCTATTACATCCGGATTTCCGGAATCGCCCCATCGTGTGAATTCAATATCTAATTCGCTGTTGGCATTTGTAATACAGTTCTTATCATTCCAGGTAAACAATCCGAGAACAATATTCTTGTCAAGATTATCAATCCTGCTTGATACAGCAAATGTATAAACTCCGTACCCGACCGTTTCAACAGTATGCATCTCTGCGCAATAGAATCGCCCGTTCCTGTTTGTAATTTTAATGTGAAGATCTCCTGCGCTGTCAACTCTTACATTATCATTGTCAGATGAATAGTAATTAGGACCCGGATAGCATCTGGTGTCATTCGATCCAATCACACACCAGGTAAAACCCGACCAGTTCAGAAATCTGTCACAATTAAGATTGCAGGGTGGTTGAATTGTAAAAGGAGTGAACTCGCTTACAAGATTCCTTGCATTATTATCAACAATACTGACGTCAGAAGCGTCAGTATATTTGTCACCTGTAATGTCTGTTAGTATATATCCGGCTGCTGAACTGTTTGCACCATTATCAACACTGCTCACATCCGATGCGTCAATAATACCGTCTCTGTCCACATCACCTCCGTAATTGCAGTAAACGCTTCCGTTAAAAAATAAATTATTTCCGTAAGCCTGTGATGCTGATGCAGTAAAATCATAATTCACATTCCCTTCTAAATAAACAGGCGAACTGCTCCACACCGAAATGCTGTTGCGGTGTTTTACTTCAAAATAATAAGAGCCGGGCGGAACAAACGCTGCTACGTTTGCTGTAAAAGTTACAGAATCAATAACCGCTTTGGAAGAATCTATTATCTGATATGGCGAAGATGATCCTCTGATATAGACCCTTACTGTGTCTTTCATTCTCAGATTTGAATTCTGGGGATTAAAAAATCCCTGCGGTATGATTTTTACATCAAGACTTATTTCATTATAAAGTCTGTATATTTCTGTATCAGATAAAGCTCGGTTATAGATTCTTATGTCATCTAATTTTCCTTTAAGATATCTCGCTGCGCCGGGAGTATGTTTGCCAAGGAGAAGCGGATAGTTATCAGTTTGCAGAGTTCCGGAAAAATTTGCTGAATCATAAACTTCGCCGTTCAGATAAAGTTTTACTTTCTGACCGTCATATTTAAGACAGATAAAGTACCAGGTGTTTAATGCAAAGTATCTTGTTATCCTTACGTATTGCCCTCCGAGATCAAACTGAATGTATGGAGTGTTTGTTGCAATGGCTCCGTACTGCCCAAGAGTCGCTGTATTTGATTTTCCCATGAATGCTGCAGAGCTTTGGTCCCATTGTGAAATGTTTGTCCAGAAAGATAAAGTCACTGAATTTAAAGGAGATTTTAAACTTGGAGAATTAGGAATCTCAATATAATTCAGATTAAAAGAATATGCCCTGCCTGAAGTTCCGAATCTGTCCGAAGTCAGAACAGCTCCGTTATTTGTGCCGTTATTTCCGTTCCCGCTTTCATCCTTAGTATTTCCATTAAAAGGATAATAAGCAATTAAACCGCTGTCAGGATTTGAAGAAAAAGAAATATTTGTTGCGATTAAGATTGATGTAATTATGAAGATAATTTTTTTCAGAACATAACTCCCGTTTATTGTACATATCTGAAATATTATTTAAAAGAACAAATTTCAATTTTTAAATTTTAATTTCAGATTTATTTTAAAAAAATAATTTTAATTAAGGTATGCTCTGCATTTTAAATAAACCATTCATTTTAAAATCAATATTAACTATTTTACAGAACTATTATAAAATTAAAGTAACTAATCATGGCAGCTCAAAATTCATTCGACATAGTATCAGAAGTAGATTCACAGGAAGTTGATAATGCCATCAATCAGGCAATGAAAGAAATTTTACAAAGATATGACTTCAAAGGAAGTAAAAGCGAAATTACATTTAACAAAAAAGAAAACGCTCTGAATGTAGCTTCCGATGATGATTATAAATTAAAAGCTGTTATTGATATTCTTCAGAATAAAATGATCAAAAGAGGAATTTCGATCAAAGCTTTGAAATACGGCGCAATAGAGCCAGCGACTCACGGTTCAGTCAGACAGGAAATTAAACTTCAGCAAGGGATAGAAAAAGATGATGCAAAGAAAGTTGTAAAGCTTATAAAAGACAGCAAGATAAAGGTTCAGGCGACAATACAGGATGAGCAGGTAAGAGTTTCAGGAAAGGATAAAGACGATCTTCAGGCAGTGATGAAGTTACTCCGTGATACAGAACTTGATTTTGCTTTTCAGTTTACAAACTACAGATAAACGAAAAAGCCGCTTTCATTTCTGAAAGCGGCTTTAAATTTATTATGAGCCTATCTTAACAATCTTAAACTTTATATTACTATCCATATCCAGCAATTTTACTATGTCATCTTTCGTTTCTTCAAGAGTCTTGAAGTTTCCGATAAAAACTTTAAATTCAGTACCGGAAGCGCTTACAATCTCTTCAAGAAATATATTTTTGAAGTTTTCTGACTCAAGCTTATTAATCAATTCGGAAGCTTTGGCTTTTTCAGTGAAATTTCCGGATTCAATTGAAAAACCGGTAATAAATTTTACTTTATTAGTTACATCGAAGTAATTATTATTACTGTTTTCCGTGATTTCCTGATAAATAACTGAAGTAGCGTCAGCAACATCCGGAGTTAAAACCTTGATTTTAACTTTCGAACTGTTGAACAACTGCTCTATCTGCTCATCAGAAATATTCCCTAAATTTGCCGTATTATTTATCCATTCTACGAATATCTTCGAAGATGGAGGAAATTGTTCTTCAAACAGGCTAACAGGCGAGACATTATCTTCAACCTCTTCGGTTTCCTCTTCTTCAGGAATATATACTTCTATCCTGACCTGAGCTAAACCACCCATCTGAATTTCATTCTTTGCGGCATTTGAAAGGTCAATTATTCTGCCTCTCACAAACGGACCTCTGTCGTTGATTCTCACAACGGTTGAGACGCCATTATCTAAATTTGTTACTTTGATTAAAGTGTTGAAAGGTAAGGTTTTATGTGCTGCCGTCATTTCGTAGGTGTTAAATCGCTCTCCATTAGCGGTTTTCCTGCCTTGAAATCCTGGGCCATACCATGAAGCCATACCTTCCTGAACAAATTCAGGGTTTACATCTCTGTTTTTTGCAAATAAATCAGTGTGCTTCCAACTGACTAAGTTTGTTAAAACTAATGCGAATATGAATATCGCAATAATTTTGGAATTGCTCAATTGTGTATCTCCTATTTTGTTTGTAAATATGTTTTGGAACACTTGCTGCGCCGATAGGAGCGGCGTAAAAATCAAACTTAATCTTAGTTGAGCTTGTAAATTTTAAAGAACGATATTATTACTAAGAAACTTTTCTGTTATTTTGAGTTTCAATATACCGCTTTCCATTTTTATATACAACCCATTATGTGATAATTTTATATGAAGCTTTTCGCAATTGACCGAAGCGTTTCGGAGTAGCTTTTCTCTCTCACAGATGACTCAGATTTCACAGATACACAATTATATTCTTACCCGGGTGTTAAGAAGTTAATTAATATTGTCGGGTCTAATCTGTGCAATCTGTGAAATCTGTGAGAAATACTTAATTTCGTGCTAAATATTAAGCGTTTGGACGGATGCGAATATTTTGGGATGAATATATAATTTATTACACCTTAAAAGACTAATTTCCTTATTTCAAAAGTACCATTCTTTTTGTATCCATTGTATTTCCGTCTATCAACAAAGAATAAAAGTAAATCCCGCTCGGTAAATCACTTCCCTGCCTTGCATTGCTGGCGTTAAAAGTAACTTCATATCTTCCTGGAGGTTTGTTTTCATTTACTAAAGTACTTACTTCATTTCCCAAGACATCAAATATTTTTAATGAAACAAATTCCAATTCCGGAATTCCAAATTCCAAATTCGTAACCGGATTAAACGGATTCGGATAATTCTGCGAAAGAAAATATTTATCAGGAATTTCTGAAGATGTATTTGTGAAATTAGTAAGAACTCCGCCAGTTGTTGTCTTTAATATTGTTCCGCTGTCGCCGACTGCCCAGCCGGTGAGAGAATCAGTGAAATAAACGGAGTTATAATTTATTCCGGGTTGAGTTGCTGTTTGATTTATCCAGTTAATTCCTCCGTTGGTTGTTGATTGGATAATTCTGTTTTCACCTGCTGCCCATCCATTTCTTTTATCAGTAAAATAAATTGAATTGATGATATATCCGGTTCCGGGAAATTCAGATATCCAATTATCACCACTATTAGTTGTTCTAAGAATTGTAGGTGCTGCTGCTGAACTTTGTCCTGACAACCATCCGTTTAATGAGTCTATAAAATAAACAGTATTAAAAGGAGGTTGTCTATTATATTGAATTGACCAGTTTAAGCCTCCATTTACTGTTCTTGAAACATATTCAGTACTGAGTAACGGTATCCCACCTGTAAGCCAACCTAACGAAGAATTAATAAAGAATAATGATTTAACATAACTGAATGCACTTCCATTAACTTCAACTGAATCCCATGAAGAACCATTGTTTGTAGTTTTAAAGATTTTATTAAATTTCATATCGTGGTATTCAACTCCTCCTGTATAACCAATAGAATCATTTACAAAAAATACAGAAGAAAAGAAATAATATGGTTTGACTAAACTCATTCGAGTCCAGGTTATTCCACCATCAGTGGACTTAAGTGCCAATCCACTATCTCCAACTGTATATCCTATATTTGCAGAAGTAATTGCTAAAGACTTTAAATTATTTTCATACACAATAGATTTTTGAGTCCAGTTAACACCACCATTTGTGGTTCTAAGAATTACTCCGTAGTTGCCAACACAAATACCAGTATTTGAGTTTATAAACTTAACCGAATTTAATTTAGTAGTGATACCTGAATTTTGGTGAATCCATCCTGATTGGGAGAAAAGATTACTTGAACAAAGAGTTAGTAGTAAAATTATTTTAAATAATTTCATACAAATATAATTTTTAATATTCTATTTCTATAGAATTACAGTTTATTAAAAAAGAATGAAATGAATCATGATAAATAGTCTCAATCAAATGTTTTTTTAATTTTACAATCAATTTCAGTTAATAACTGTATCAATTTCGAATACTTATGTTAATAATGGATCAATTATATATTGATAATTATAACCTGTACCTAATTTAGTACCAATTAATAATTTCATATTACTATCAATTGCTTTATTAACGAAAAGACCATAATTCTTTAAATCGAAAGTGTCTGGCTCGGTAGAACCGGTATGATAAATCGATCTCCCGTTTGATAATTCCCCGATTACTATTTGCACATTTATTAATGTAATAACTTTTGTACCGGCAATAAATATTCCAAGAGAGGAAACACTTGTTCCAGTGTAAGTATTTACTAATTTAGCATTTTTTATCTGAACATTAGCATCGTTAATAAAAATAACACCACTATCTCTATATCCCTGTATATAGTTTGCATTTACTGTAATTTGATTTGTAGTGTTACTTAAATTCATTGCGCTAACAGGTGTGCTATCAGCTCTTCCTTGACTAATTATTTCATTACATTTTATATTTCCTTTTGTATTAGCTCCAACAATTTGAAAAGCAGGATTATCTCTAGAGTATACTTTTCTTCCAATAAATATACCTGTTCCTTCGCCAATCTCAACACCTGCACATGAAAAATTTGTAGTAACTACCCCTGTTAATGCTTGAATCTCATCAAAATATAGAATTAACTTTTGGTTACCTGTATCAGAGTTCCCGCTATATTGTCTTACATGAACTGCTGCAGGATAACTTGTACTATTATTAATTGAAGTTAATTTATTTATTCGCGCAGTTATGTTACCTTCTCTATGAGATAAACAATGTCCTGCATTTCGAACTAGAACCTCATTTATTCTTAAGAAACCATCCCCTCTGGTAATTATTGCGGTAGTCCCTTTAAAAGGTGAAGACGCAGTAATATTACCGGTTTCTACATGTGATATCTTTAAATTAATATCATTCACTACTAAACCTGGAGAGAAATCACCAATTCCAATTGCCTGCCAAGACTCGTTATAAACCTTGTTACAAGTAATGTGGAATTTATTTGCTGTTTTTATTTTTAGAGACACGGAGGTTGTTCCTCCACCCGTACCTTCTATAGTGTCGCATTCAATTCTTAAATTTGCATTCACATTGTCAATGAAAATACAATTGCCACTGGATTCATTTTTTATAATGCCTTGACCATAAATGCTGCAATTTAATGTACCTGTAGTAGGTGCTACTATGGTTGTAGATGATGACCCTGAATCTATCTTGACTCCTGGCATTATCCATATATCAACTCCATTTTTTAATGTTATCTGCTCTGTTAAATCCGCCCATATCTGAATCACATCATCAGAAACAGCGTCAGCTATTGCTGATGTATAAGTTGAATAAAAAGTTGATTGTGTACCATCTCTCTTTAATATTGAAACTTGTTTGTCTGCCATAATCTTAATTTAAAAGTTTTTTAAATTTTACTTTAAAAGTATCATTCGTTTTGTATCTATTACATTTCCATCAATTAACAATGAATAAAAGTAAATTCCGCTTGGTAAATAACCTCCATTAAATTCTACTTCATAGTTTCCTGCAGGTTTGGTATTACTTAGTAATGTTTTTACTTCATTTCCCAAAACATCACAAACAACTACTGAGGCAAAACTACTAGAAGTTAACTGATATCTGATAACTGTTTCTGGATTAAAAGGATTAGGATAATTCTGTGAAAGTTTGTATTCAGTCTGTATTTCAGATAAATTAGTTATTGCTCCGGTTAGCTGGGAATACTTTATTGTTAAAAAGTCCCTATCACTTGAACCTGTTACAAATACACTTCCAGATTTATCGACTGCGATTGAACTTGCCACATCACCATATACACCTGAGAAATCATATCTTTTCAACCATTGTTGCTGTCCGACTGAATTATATTTTATTGTTGCATAATCATCTCCTGTTCCATTACCATCACTTTCACCAGTTATATAAACGTTTCCTTGAATATCAACAGCCAAATCCCATGGTGTATCATCAGTCCCATTATTAAATTTAGTAATCCATTGTTGAACTCCATCTGAATTATATTTAATTGTTACCCAGTCATAACCCGTACCGGGACCTATTGTAGTGCCTGTAACATAAATATTATTCTTATTGTCTATTCCGATCGAACGAACCACATCACTTGAATGTGATGGACCATCATATACAGCAATCCATTTCCTGACTCCTGATGAATTATATTTAATTGTAGTAAAATCAGGTCCTGTGTTTAAACCTGTTGTATAACCGCTAACATAGACATTTGCAGAATCATCTATAACTAAATGTTCAGTATAGTCACTCATGTGAGCTGAGCCATCATATCTTGCCAACCAAATCTGATTTCCGAAAGAATCATATCTTATAGTTGCATAATCTTCTTGTGTAGGTGAGTCCGCAATGCTGCCATTTACATATATATTATTAGAATTATCAACTGCTAAAGCGAATATTATACCAGCGGCATGGTAATTTCTCACCCACAACTGAGATCCGAAATTATCATATTTTATTGTGCAATACTCGCTTTGCGATAGGTTAGAATTATAACTTTCTCCTGCCACAATTACATTCCCTGAATTATCTAAAGCAATTCTATAACTTGCATCTCTATGATTTCCAGGAGTACTATATCTCGCTATCCATTGTTGAATACCTGACGAGTTATATTTAATTGTTACACAATCAATACCTGTTAATATTCCCATACTTTCCCCCGTTACATATATATTATTTTCTTTATCAATGGCTATAGCATCAGCAATATCAGCACCATTTCCAGAACCATTATAAATTTTAATCCATTGTTGAATGCCATTGGAATTATATTTAATTGTCACATAATCACTCTGTGTCCCTGCCCCTATGCTACCACCTGTGATATATATGTTATCACTAGAATCTACTATTATTGCACTAGCACCATCATTACTATTTGTAATTTGAGAAAATCTTGAAACCCACTCTTGTGTAACTTGTGAAAATAGATAATTTACACTTGACACAGTTAAGAGCAATGTTAGAAATATTTTAGTTATATTATTCATTCTTCAATTAGCTTATGTCAGTGCTGACAATATATTTATAATTGTAATCCGGATCATCTAATCCTAATCCTATTTCCAATTTTATCTTGTCTTCATCAATGGCTTTATTTACAAATAATCCAAGATTTTTAACATTAATTGCAGTTGATCCAGCTCTAAAAATAGTCTTTCCACTAGATACATTGCCTGATACAAGGATTAAATTTTCTATTTCAATTGTTTGGCTTGTCAAAGTACTTCCTGAATCAATATAAATACATACTGAATCACCTGAATTACTAATATTTTTTATCTTCGCATTTCTCAAGACATAATTCGAACCATTTGCTGATTTTACAACTCCATTATTTCCGTTACTTCCTTCAATAATATTTGCATCAATAATTACTTTCTTATTACCTGAGCTAGGATTATTATTAATATTGATACCTTTAGTTTTACTGATGATCTCATCTACCAGTATATCTGCATCAGCACGTAAATCCATGGACATTCCACCTTTTGCATATATATACCGACCGTTTAAATTTAGTATCCCTTCAGATGCAGTAACTGCATTCCCGCCTTCTTTACTTAAATTCTGTATTTCATCAAAAAATAGTGTTAAATTTTGAGTTCCGGTTCCATCGGAGAGATGCACAGTTCCAGCCGATTCAACATCTTCATTTACAGAGGTAAGTTTAAGAATATTTGCAATAAACGTTCCTGCTTTATGATTCAGGCAACTGCCATTATTTCTGCAAATCACTTCATTTGCATTTAGAATACCATCACCTTTAATTGATATGACATCACCTCCCGCATATTCGCCGTTCTCTATTACATCGACATTTATATTTATGTCTGCAACTTCATTGTCAAAATAAATCGCTTTTTGATTTACATTTGAAACTTTATTACAGGTGAGATGAAACTTTGCGGCATTAACAATATGAACTGTCGCCCATTCGCTGTCTTCGGGATCTGTGCCGATACCTTCAATACTGTCACACATTATTGTTACTTTTGATCCTGAATTATATATTGCTACACATCTGTATTTATCGTTACTGTTTCTAAAAACCCCATTACCTGTAATATTTACGCTGACAGGAGATGTATAACCTGTGTCATTGTCAAGAATTAAAGGCACACTTTGAGAAGTTTTTATAATTCTTCCGGGAGCTATCCAGATATCAACTCCGTCCTTTAATAATATCTGTTCGTCTGTTAAGTCAGCCCATATTTGTATTAAATCACCTGCGTTTGCTGCAGTTCTTGCAGAAGCATAAGTTGAATCAAATGTCTGCGCTCCTGTAGATTGAGTTATTACTGCTTCCTGAGTTGCCATGATTATTTACTTTAAATTTAAAAAGACTTTTAAAATCATAAATTTATTCTGTCTGTTGAAAAATCTTTTTGAAAGTTAATGTCAGGATAAAAGATTTCTCTCATAATTTTTGTTTTCCTTTTTTAAAATCTATATTAACTTAATTTAAATAATATGCATTTACAAGTTTCATTAATTGAATCAATGTTGTATTTCCGGGTCACTTAATTAAAAGATGACTCAAATATCAGATTCATTTTGACGTATTCGTTGAGTCACTCTCCGTTCAGCAGGGTCACCCCGATATAACTCTTTATTTTGAAACTATACATCCAAACAGGGGACCTGCTGGATGGGAATTGTCTGCCTAAGGGTACAGCAGTCTATAAAAATCCCTGATTTATGATTCCGATAACAAAATCGAAGCCATCGAAAACAAAATCGAAGCCACCGAAAACAAAATCGAAGCCATTCGTTAGAACATTTTTACCGTGCGTTGGGAAATCTTTACCGTGCGTTGGAAAATCTTTACCGTGCGTTGGGAAATCTTTACCGTCCGTTGGAATATCTTTGCCGTCCGTTGGAAAATCTTTGCCGTCCGTTGGAATATCTTTGCCGTGCGTTGGAATATCTTTGCCGTGCGTTGGAATATCTTTGTTGTGCGTTGGAATATCTTTACCGTCCGTTGGAATATCTTTGCCGTCCGTTGGAATATCTTTGCCGTCCGTTGGAATATCTTTACCATGCGTTGGAAAATCTTTACCGTGCGTTGGGAAATCTTTACCGTGCGTTGGAAAATCTTTGCCGCCCGTTGGAATCTTTACCGCGCGTTGGAATCTTCCCGCCGTTGTTGGTGCCTGCCCAGTGGGTTCTAAAAAGTTTGCTTATCCATCTTCAAATTTCAGAACATACTTTGCTGCAAACTTTTTAGTGACCAACAACAAGACTTTTCCAACTGATTAAATAAATTTACTACGGTTGACCTCTCAAAAATGAAACAATAACTCGCCGCTTATTACACTAATATGAAAAAAATATTGAAATATAATTAGTGTAAATTAGTGTAATTCGTGGCGGAAAAAATCTTTCCGTATACTTTCAGGACTTTCGTCCATACAATGTAATTACTTCCGCCGGAGTCCCGTAAAGCGCGGAGACACCGGTCATAATAATACTCAGATTATTGTATACAAAAATAATTGCATTTAATCTTTAAGCATTCATTAATACTTTAAAAAGAAAATATTAAAGGCAGAATACACTCTGGCAACTTTCTCATTCCGCTGAAAACTTCAAAACATTCTATGCATGTACAGCATAATCAAAATCATGAAAAAAATAATAATCATATTCTTAATACTAACCGCTAAATTTCTCTCTGCGCAGGTTACGCAGGAGTGGGTGGCTACTTATCCCGGAACAGGTTCGGGTTATAACTTCCCGAAGAAAAGCGATATAGATAAAGACGGTAATTTTATCGTAGCCGGAAACAGCGACAGCACTCACGGCTATGACTATATTGTCTTGAAATACAATCCGTCAGGAAATCTTATCTGGAAGCAAAGATATAACGGAACCGGAAACAGTTATGATTATCTGATCGGAATGGTTTTGGACGATTCGGGAAATGTATATGTAACGGGCGAAAGCGATGATGGAGCGGCACTGGGAGGAATAAACTGGGTAACAATTAAATACAATACAAACGGTCAGATGAAATGGAAACGAAGTCTTAACTGGATTGGAAACAAAACAGATGAACCATTCGGAATGAGCATTGATAAAGAAAGAAATATATATGTGGTTGGATTTGGAATTACAAGTTCTGTTTACAGACAAATGGTGACAATAAAATACTCTTCAAATGGAGACTCTTTATGGACAAAAGTATATCGTACTTCCCCAACTACTCATGACTGGGGATATTCAGTTGTCTCGGATGATTCTATGAATGTTTATTCTTCGGGATATGGAACACTGCCGACAGGAAACGAAATTGTAAACATTAAATATGATCAGAATGGAGTTGAAAAGTGGATTGAAAAATATCCTACTTATTATGGTGATTGGTTGAGACCTACGTATTCTGCCATTGATAAAGAAAACAACTTAGTTGTAGTTGGATACAGTTATATTTCAAATAATTATGATTTCGTTACTTTAAAATATTCAACGGAAGGAAATTTATTATGGAGCAGGCTTTATAATGGAGGTAATATCGACAGAGCAAATTCACTTTTCCTAGACAACCAATCAAATATTTTAATTGTTGGATTCACATTTAAAGATACTTATGGTGATTATTTGATATTAAAGTTTGCTCCAAACGGAGATACTTTATTAATAAAGAATATGAATGGAGAAGATCCTGGAAGTGATGACGAAGCATATTCTGTCTTATCAGACTTTTTTGGGAATATTTATATTACAGGGGCTTCTCAATCTACTTCATTTCGAATGGATTATTTTACATTAAAACTTGATATGAACGGAAAAATAATTTGGTCAAAAAGATACAGGACGCCGCACGAAAATTTCGCATATTGTTTAAATTTAGATAGCTCCGGCAGTATTTATGTTTCCGGTGAAGGAGAATTATCCTTAGGATATACAGGGATAGTTTCAGTTAAATATTCAACAATTACCGGAATTTTATCCGGAGAAAATAATGAATTTGGGAGTTATGATTTATACAATTATCCGAATCCGTTTAATCCGACGACAAAGATCAATTACGAATTACCCGCTTCGCGAGGCGAGCGAGTTACGAATTACGTGTCGTTAAAAGTTTATGATGTTCTTGGGAATGAAATTGCAATTTTAGTAAAAGAAAAACAAAATGCAGGAAGATATTCAGTTAATTTCAACGGAGCTAATCTATCAAGCGGAATTTATTTTTACAGATTTGAATCAAACGGAATTGTCCTGACGGGGAGAATGCTTTTGATTAAATAATTATACTCGAGTGTAAGACTTCGTCGGCAGAGTCGTCCTATAGAAAGTTGCTCTGACTTATAAATGCTAACAGGGAGCGACTCTGGCTGAATGACGAAATTTGATAAATATTATACGCGGGGGATTCAGCCAGCGGATAAGCTTTCTGAAACGGCAGCAGATAAAAATTAAAAAATTCTTACTTGCTTATTAATACAATATGCATTAAAGTTATGTAGTTTTAAAATATCTAAAGGAAGTTTAAAATTTAAAAGATTCTCAAAATTGTAATCAACTCTTAAAAGTAAATATTTATCTGGTAATAATTTTATGAAATTAAAACCAGATTATAATACAAAATAAAATAAAGATTTTTTTAATTCGCAAACAATTGATATTAAACTTAATATTTAAATCAGGAGGATATTAAAATGGCTGAACCAATAGGTGAATGGGAAGAAGACGCTCCCGAAGATTCAAAGGTTGTAGCTGTTCATGCTTGTCTTACACATTTAGGACATGTATTATTTTTTCATTGCCGTTCTTATCCTTTTTGGACGCGGCTTTATGACCCCGGAACAAATGAAATCTCAGAAGAGAATTATGTAGTTCCGAAATGGCCTGTATATTATGAAGCTGCAAGTCCTCTTGTTCAGGCGTATACAATTCAAGCTTCAAAAATTTTTTGCAGTGGGCATTGTTTCCTGCCTAACGGGAAATTATTAGTTGCGGGAGGAGAATTAAATAATCCTTATCCGGATGCTTTTGAACCTATAGCACCGGACAGAGGGCTCCGTTATTCTTTTATTTTTGACCCGGATCCAGATGTTGATCCGGGTCCGCCAGTTCCGGCGACAGATTTTTGGAGCGTGACCGGTTCTTCAGAAGCCCCTCACATAATGATTAAAGGAAGATGGTATCCAACTTTAACATTACTTCATAATGGCACTGTTTTATGTATGGCAGGATTAACTGATGAAGTTGTGCCAAATCCTTATTCCCCTGCAGATCCTCCGTTTATTGTACTTCATAATAGGATACCCGAAATTTATACTCCTTCAGGAATTTCTGAAGGGTGGGCATCAAATTTATTAGAAGCAGCAAAAAAACCTGTTGATGTATCTTATTCATATCCCGATGCACATGTTATTCCACTTGGTGACTTAAAGGGAATGGTATTTTATGCAAGCACACAATTGGTTCCGAATGATGCCAGACCTACTGTCTATACCGAAGGATATTCTCAAATATTTGATCCGTTTGCAAGTGATCCTGATCCGTACTGGACAGCAATTGAGAATAAAAGAACCTCTCCAAGCGAAGCTTCGGCAGGAGTACTTCTTCCGATTCGCAAATATCCGGATGATCAGGCAAGAGTTATAATAACAGGAGGAAGATGGGACGGATTTCTAAACAGAATTGATTTAATTGATTTATCACCTGCAGAAGACAGCCCTCTTTGGGAAAGTGCTGTTCAAGAAATGAGATATGCAAGAGCCGATCATAATGCAGTAATTTTGCCTGACAGAAGTTTATTAATTATTGGAGGAGTTAATTCAGGCGGATCTGTTTTAACTCCTGAATTATTAGACACAGACACAATGGAATGGATATCTCAGGAATTATTGCCTGATATGCCAGTCGCCAGACATTATCACTCGACTGCAATACTTTTACCAGACGGACGTGTATTACTTGGCGGAGGAAGAGTATCTAACGGAGGCGATGTGGAGGATGATACTGAGAGACGATTCTCTATTTACAAGCCGCAATACTTATTAGAAGGCGGAAGACCAGTAATAACAGATGCTCCGGATGAAATAAACTATGAAGATACATTTGAGATAACACTTGATGGGACTTATCAAATTGATTCAATTTGCTTAATGAAACCCGGAGCAGTGACTCACGGCAATAATATGGATCAGCGGTATATAGAGTTGAATTTTTCTCATGGAGGAAGTCTTAATGAATATGTAGTAGAAACTCCTGACGTATATAAAGCTCCTCCCGGTTATTATATGCTCTTTGTTTTGAAGGATAAGACTCTAAGTACATCTGGTGACTGGAAGATTCCCTCCATAGGGAAATTTATAAAAATCTCATAAATGAATTACAAACTATGGAAAGGAAAATAATTTCTTTGACAATAATAATATTATCAGTTTTATTAAATTCAAGCTTATGTATATCTCAAATGCAGACCGAATGGGTAAGAAGATATACAGGCTCAGGTAGTTTAGATGATGCAGCAAGTGCAATAATTGTTGATGATTCGGGAAATGTAATAGTTACCGGAGGAGTTGAAATTAGTTCCGGATATAAATGTACGACAATTAAATATAACAGATACGGAGACAGCTTATGGGTCAGAGATTATCAGAAACCGGGCAATAATTATAATTTAGGTCATGACATCAAATTGGATGATTCAGGAAATGTATATATAGCAGGAGCCGTTTCCCTGATCAAGTATGATAAATACGGAAATCTGAAATGGACAAGATATGACTCAACTGATTATAACAAACTTGTTATAGATTCTCTGGGAAATATTTATGTAGCTGGTGTTGGATCAGGAAGATATACAGTGGCAAAATATGACCAAAACGGCAACCGGTTTTGGATCACCAAATATCCCGGTGCTTACAAACTACATGATTTGTCTTTGGACAATACCGGAAATATTCTTGTTACTGGAGAGACCGAATATATTAATACATCATATGACTATAATACAATTAAATATACAAATGGCGGCAGAATAATCTGGATTCGACATTATAGCGGTCCAGGTCCACCTCCACTTGCTTATGATTTTCCTTATGCATTAACGACAGATAATGCAGCGAACGTTTATGTGACCGGAGCTAGTGAAGATCCTTCTAAAACTTTTAACTGTGCTACTGTGAAGTACGACAGTGCAGGAAATGTCATTTGGGTAAAAAGAATGCACCCTCCTGTAGTTGGATATGATATTGAGGTTGATGAATTTCAGAATGTTTATATTACAGGGAGAAGTGATGGAACTAACAACACAATTAAATTAGATATTGACGGAAACATTGTTTGGACAAGAACTTATCCAACTACTGATGGATTTGCTCCAAATTATGCAGTTTTAATTCTTGATTCAGCAAAGAATATTTATGTTACGGCAAACATTGACTCAAATACATATACTCGTTACGGAGCAATAAAATATGATAATAACGGCAATCAGTTATTTATAGTTAACTATACTTATCCCGGAAACCATTTTAACTATGTTTATGATATGTTTGTTGATAAAAAAGGAACTGTATACCTGACTGGCACAAGTCAGGGTTCCGGTACTTACTACGATTATGCCACTGTTAAATATTCTTCGATAATAACAGGTATATCAGAAAATAATTTATTTCCTGAAAAATATGAGCTTGGGCAGAATTATCCGAATCCGTTTAATCCGTCAACAATTATCAATTATCAATTATCAATGTTCAGTAATGTTAGTTTGAAAGTATATGATGTACTGGGTCAAGAAGTAAAAACTTTAGTAAATGAAAACAAACCTGCAGGAAGATATGAAGTTACTTTTAACGGAGCTGATTTTCCAAGCGGAGTTTATTTTTACAGACTTGTGGTGAGCCCATCGAACCCAATGGAGTCAGATGTTTTCACGGATGTTAAGAGAATGGTGCTGATAAAATAAGGACATCCCGCCGTTGATTGTGCCTGCCCTGTGGGTTCTAAAGAGTTTGCTTATCCATCTTCAAATTTCAGAACATACTTTGTTGCAAACTTTTAGTGACCATCAACACGACTTTTCCAACTGATTAAATAAATTTACTATAGTTAAACTCTTCAAAAATGAAACAATAACTCGCCGCTTATTACACTAATATGAAAAAAATATTGAAATATAATTAGTGTAAATTAGTGTAATTCGTGGCGGAAAAAATCTTTCCTTATACTTTCAGGACTTTCTTCCAGACAATGTAATTACTTCCGCCGGAGTCCCGTAAAGCGCGGAGACACCGGTCATAAAAATTCTCTGATAATTGTATACAAAAATAATTGCATTTAATCTTAAAGCAATCATTAATACCTTAGAAAGAAAATATTAAAGGCAGAATTCACACTGACAACTTTCTCATTCCGCTGAAAACTTCAAAACATACTATGCATGTACAGCATAATCAAAATCATGAAAAAAATAATAATCATATTCTTAATACTAACCGCTAAATTTCTCTCTGCGCAGGTTACGCAGGAGTGGGTGGCTACATATCCCGGAACAGGTACGGGTTATAACTTCCCGAAGAAAAGCGCAATAGATAAAGACGGTAATTTTATCGTAGCCGGAAACAGCGACAGCACTCACGGCTATGACTATATTGTTTTGAAATACAGTCCTTCCGGAAATCTTATCTGGAAGCAAAGATATAACGGAACCGGAAACAGTTATGATTATCTGATCGGGATGGTGTTGGACGATTCGGGAAATGTATATGTAACGGGCGAAAGTGATGATGGAGCGGCACTGGGAGGAATAAACTGGGTAACAATTAAATACAATACAAGCGGTCAGATGATATGGAAGCGAAGTCTTAACTGGATTGGAAACAATACAGATGAACCATTCGGAATGAACATTGATAAAGAAAGAAACATATATGTGGTTGGATTTGGAATTACAAGTTCCGTTTACAGACAAATGGTGACAATAAAATATTCTTCTAACGGAGATTCTTTATGGACAAAGGTCTATCGTACTTCTCCTACTACACATGACTGGGGATATTCTGTTGTTACGGATGATTCTCTGAATGTTTATTCTTCGGGTTATGGAGATGTTCCTACAGGAAATGAAATTATCACTATAAAATATGATCAGAATGGAGTTGAAAAGTGGATTGAAAAATATCCTACTTATTATGGTGATTGGTTGAGACCTACGTATTCTGCCATTGATAAAGAAAACAACTTAGTTGTAGTTGGATACAGTTATATTTCAAATTATTATGATATTATTACTCTTAAATACAACACTGAAGGGAGTTTGTTATGGAGCAGGATCTATGATGGAGGTGATATTGACAGAGCACAATGTATCTTTATAGACGATCATTCAGATATCTTAATTGCAGGATGCACATTTCAGAATACAGAAGGAGACTTTCTAATACTCAAATATGATAAAGATGGTGACACACTGTTAATAAAAAATATAAATGGGGAAGATCCCGGAAGCACTGATGAAGCATTTTCAGTTGTTTCTGATAGCGTTAATAATATTTATGTTACAGGATATTCTCAATCATCATCATTTCGCTATGATTACTTAACTATAAAATTATCATCCTACGGAGATACAATATGGTCAAAGAAATACAGGACAAATTACGACAATTATTCTTATTGCTTAAGTTTAGATAAAACCGGAAATGTATTTATATCCGGAGAAAGTTTTTTACCAAATGGAAACACCGGTATAGTATCTGTTAAATATTCCTTAATAACAGAAATACTACATGCAGAAAGAAATGAAGGTGATGAATATTTATTAAGTAATTATCCCAACCCTTTTAACTCAAATACAAATGTCAGTTACAGTCTTCCAAATAAAATGTTTACAAGGATTTCAATTTATGCTGTTAATGGAAAAGAGGTGGAAACTCTAGTAAACGAATTAAAAAACAAAGGGGAATATAGAATAAATTTTAATGGAGATAGGTATCCAAGCGGAATTTATTTCTATTCATTAATAAATAGTAATACAATTGTTAAAACAAACAGAATGCTTATAATTAAATAAAAAGACAATTATGATAAGAAGTCCGCCATTAATACTGAAAGAGGGCAAAGACGTTTTAAGTAAACCATGAAAGATGATAACTTAATTAATTCTTTTTGATAAAGATTTCTTCTTTCCCTCTTTCGTCTATTCAAATTAAATATTTTTTTAAAACATTAAATTATAAAATTATGAAAACGAATATTGAATATATGGAAAAAGTTAAACGGGGTTCAAAGTCAAAAATGTATTTGTTTCTTTCAATAATATTATTTTTATCTTTGAATTATTCTTCAGCTCAGACTTATTTAACTGACGGGCAGAAAGTTCCGGTCTTTGAACCGGCAAACACTTCAATAACTAACAGAATACTTTACTGGGATATAACCGAAATAAATAATTCAAATAACAGATTAGACATTGGAGTCGGTGTAACACATTACGAAGGATCGAACAATTATATTAACGGAAACTGGTATATGAATGAAAACAACAGTAATTTCAATAACGAAGTAACCGAAAACCGATTTATATATCTTACAAACAACACAAATACTATTAACGGTTATTTTTTTAAACTTAATGATTCTACCGGCAGGAAAGATGCTGTTGTTACCCGAGGAAACGGTGAAATGGAAATTTATATTAACAGTAATGGATCTATCGGTTCTCTTAGACAAAGTTTTCTTATCAATGGTAAGATTTTAAGTGTTGGGCAATTTTCAAATGATACATACGAAGATGCAGCAGTGTTATCAAACTCTGGAGATACAGTAAAAATATACAAAGGATTTGCAAACGGAAAACTTGATACTGTTCCTTACAGGCATAATGTTAATAATCCTTATAATTTATGTCTTGCCCAGTTTAAGCAATTACATTGCGCCATATGCAATTCTTAATAATACAACAAGCAACAAAGATGAAATAGTTTACACGTTTGAAGATTCAATAAAGATCTTAAAAAATACAAACAGTAACACGCTTGAAAATTGGTTAACTATTTACACAGGCATTGATGATGCGAACATAACAATTGCAGATATTAACAATGACGGATACAATGATATTTTAGTATATGCAGTATTGGGAGGATTGAAGATTTATAAAAATAATTCGGGATCGGGTTTTTTCTCTTGATTATGATCATTCAGACTATGTTTTTCTGTTTCAGCCGCAGATTTTAATAAAGACGGTTGGAATGATCTTGCCATTAATACTGAAATTTCAGCGGAAATATTTTTGAATACAAAATCTGGAGATTACTTTGATGATACCCCTTCCTCAATTTATTATTATCCGGGGTACCCTTTACCGTCCAAACTAATTTATGCAGGAAAGTCTATGGTTGCTGATTTATATAATAAGGGAGGTTTAGCATTGATATTTTCAGCTTTCCCGGAAGGAACAAACTGGAATATTGAAAATTTATTCAGAATAAATGCCTCCGACACGGACGCTGTTCCCGCTCCGGCATATATTTTCGAAAGCAATGTTCAGGAAAATGACAGCATATATCATCCGCAATTATTATTGTTTAACAGAGGCGACAGGGACTTTATGAAATACAGGATTTATAAAAGGAACTATGTATCATACCTTTATAATTTATTTGACAGCACGGAAAGCGATCATTACATTGATACTACGGAAGATCTTCTTTATATGGAAGTTGATCCTGAAGATCCGATTCCTGATAATCTGTTTTATTATGCAGTTGCCGTAGATAATTCTTACAAAGTTTCAGTAACTTCCGACACAATATCATATCCGGCTTATGTATGTCCGACTTGCGAAGGCGCGATCGGTCCGGATAACTTTGCAGTTTCAAATGTAGGAAATATAGTACCAAAAGAATATTCCTTAAGTAATTATCCGAATCCTTTTAATCCCTCGACTAAAATAAAATATACTTTGCCAAAAGAAGGGATTGTAAAAATTACAATTTATAATTCGCTCGGTCAGAGAGTAACTGAGTTAGTAAATGAATTCAAACAGCCCGGAGCATACATCGCTGAATTCAACGCTCGCATTGCGGAGCAGGGAGTAAATCTATCAAGCGGAATTTATTTTTATCAACTAGAATCAAACGGAATTGTACTGACGGGGAGAATGCTGTTAATTAAATAAATTTACTCGAGTGTTTGTTAGCATTTGATCTATCACCCTGATATAAATTGATTTTAAAATTCATTGTCCTTACGTTAGATAAATTGCAACAAAGCAGACCAAATATTAATATGAAAATATTAATTCTTCAATTTAATTAAAACGAGTATGAGAAAACAATTCTTTTTCGTTTTTTAAACTTCCCAAATAAGTTTTCTAAATTCCAAATTTAATTCAATTTAATACCTAAATCTTTATGAAAAAGATAATAGTTGTATTTATGATATTTACATTATTCATTTTATTTTATTCAATTGAAATGAATGCTCAGGTTACGCAGGAGTGGGTCGCTACATATAACGGTGTCGGAGTTGGATATAACACTCCGAGAAAAAGCGCTGTAGATAAATTCGGAAATTATATCGTAGCAGGAAGCAGTGAAAATTCTGCTGACTATGACTATGTTGTTTTAAAATACAACACATCAGGAAATCTTCTCTGGTCGAGAAGATATAACAGTCCCGTAAATAGATATGATTATTTAACCGATATGGTGCTTGATGATTCGGGAAATATATATGTCACCGGTGAAAGCCAGGTAGAAGCTACTGGAGGAGATCTCGATTGGATAACAATAAAGTATAAGCCAAACGGGGATACTGCCTGGATAAGAAGTTTCGAATGGACGGGAGGAGGTCCGGATGAACCTTATTCAATTGCTTTAGATAAGAAGAATAATATTTTCATTACAGGTTTCTGTCTAGCAAGTTCACCAAATGGGAGAGATATGGTTACAGCAAAATATAATTACAATGGTGATTTACAGTGGGCAAAAGGATATTCATCAAAAAACAATGGTTCTGATTGGGGATATGCAGTGGTGGTAGATGATTCTAATAATGTATATTCATCTGGATATGGAAGTATTCCTGAAGGAAATGAAATTGTAACAATAAAATATAATTCCAATGGAGATCAGATATGGATAAGAAAATTTCCAACTTTAGGCGGCGATTACTTAAGACCTGTTAAATCTGCAAAAGACAAATACGATAACATCATAGTAAACGGATATTATTATCCCGGTGAGCAATATGCGTTCAATACGATAAAATATAATAAAAATGGAGATTTACTATGGAACAGATATTACAAAGGAGCAGGAAATCTTAATTTTTGTTTTGCATTGTGTACTGACAGTTCAGCAAATGTATATGTTGCGGGCAGGAATACAAGCACAGGAACAGGAAATGACTTCCTTACTATAAAATATAATGAATTCGGTGATACATCATGGATAAGAATTTATGACGGCGGTTTTGAGCAAGGTGATGAAGTTCACGATATGATAGTTGATATTTTTGGAAATGTTTATACTACCGGCAAAACTGATTCATTAGATGGCACTGCTAACTATTTAACTATGAAATATGATTCATCAGGTAATATTAAGTGGATAAAAAAATATGGAATTGGTGTTTATAATGAAATTCCTTATTGTATAAGTTTAGACAATTCTAGTAACATAATAGTTAGTGGCAATAACCGTATAACTTCAAACAATTCAGCAATTAGAACCATTAAATATTCACTTATATCAGACATTGAATTTAAAAATTTAATTGATAATAATGATACCCATTTAAGTAATTACCCAAATCCGTTTAACTCTGAAAGTATTATTAAGTATAAAATTTTAAATAAAGGGAATGCCGCAATAAAAATATACGACAGTAAAGGAGGTGAAATGCAAATTTTGTTAAAAGAATACAAATTAGAAGGAGAGTATGAATTAAAATTTGATGCTAAAAATTATTCAAGCGGAGTGTATTATTATTCATTAATATTAAATAACAAAATTTTAAAAACAAATAGGATGCTTTTAATAAGATAATAGAATAAAAAGAAATAAATTAATTTTCAGATAAAAATTTTATTATGATCAGAGCACCATAAAATAATAACAAGAGGGCGAAGACTCTTTCTAAACAAACCGTGGCAGGTTAAATAAAAAGATTGATCTTACATAATAAGATTATGTCTTTCCCTCTTATAATTTTAAGATAATGCAACATAATTCATTATTATAAAAATTAAAATACAATTAAAATGAAAACTCTTATAAATAAATATTTGCGGTTATCAATAATAACTTTTATAATTTCAATTAATATAGCAGCCTTATTTAAATCTGCATTCTCTCAAACCTATCTGAATGATGATGTAGAAGTTCCTGTTTTCGGATATACTCATGAACCTTTTACTAAGTATATTTTTTGGGATATTAGCGAAATTACCGCCGTTGTTGGTGTTCCAAAAAGTTTGCTTATTAATATCTAAAATTTAGAACACACATAATGCAAACTTTTTGGTCACCAACAACCAAACTCCTGACCGGCGAAGCATAATACCGGTTATCTTTCATTTAAAACTTCCATATAGTTTTCCAAAAATCCAAACTCATCTTTTCCTGTATAATAAAATCCTGCTGAAGAATATTTATAATCCTGTGGCTCAGCAGCAAGATTCCATTTAGGTTTAACGGGATTGCCATGAATATAATTTATTTTCTGTTCAACTACTTTTTGTGAATACAACGGCACCGATAGCGGATTCCTTTCCCAGAATTGGTACTTTCTGTCTTTCGCGCCAACATACATTGAATTATGTATTTCTTTGTGATATGATTTCAGATCTCTTAGTATAGTTTGACCTGTGAATTTCATTGAGTCTCTCTGAAAATCGGATTTCTCCAGGTTCTCATTTATTCTCCAGACAGTATGGTAATGGTTCGGCATTATAACAAAAGCAAATATTCTTACACGATTTTTATTCACTAAGAATTTAAAACTTTCGATAATAATATCTTTATATTTATCAGGATTCAGAATGTGTTTCCAATTAAGAACAGTAGCTGTAAAGAAGAAAAAGTTTTTTATCCTCGCAATCGTATTTGATATTCAAAAATCGGAATAAATTAATTTCTAACTTCATTATTATCAAGTTTAAACTATGCTCCGTTGTGGTGACTTACCTGAAGCTTTGTTGTTGGTGACCAAAAAGTTTGCAACTAAATGTAAGCTTTCAAGATATTTAATCATGCAAACTTTTTGGAACCCACAGGGCAGGCACCAACAACGGCGAAAAAGTTTTAAAATATTATTTTAAAAGTATCATTCGTTTTGTATCTATTACATTACCGTCTATCAACAAAGAATAAAAGTAAATCCCGCTTGGAAAACCTGTTGCATCAAATTCTACCTCATAGCTTCCAACAGTTTTACTTTCATTAATTAAAGTCACAACTTCACTTCCCAGTACATCATATACTACTATCTTTACGTCTTGCATTTCCCGTCTTACGTCTCTTGTTATATCAAATTTTATCTTTGTAGTTGGATTGAACGGATTCGGATAATTCTGTGAAAGTTTGTATTCAGTCGGTATTTCAGATAAATTAGTTATTGCTCCAGTGAGTTGAGAATACTTTACAGTCAGGATATCTCTGTCACTTGTTCCTGTTACAAACACACTTCCATTATTATCTAAAGCTATTGCTTGGGGATAATCACCGAATTGACCTGAATAATCATATCTTTTTATCCATTGCTGAACTCCAAATGAATTATATTTCACTGTTTCGTAATCCTCATTTGTTCCACTCCCATCGCTTTCTCCTATTACATAAATATTTCCATCATTATCAAGTGCAATAGCATAAGCAATATCATTAGGTCCATTATGATAACTTGCTTTCCATAAAAAATCACCGTATGTATTATATTTTATTGTTGTCATATTATATCCTTGCCCTGATTCGGTGCTATTTCCAGTTACATATACACTACCTGCTTTGTCAATAGCCATGTCATTAACTTGATCCATATAATGACCGGAACCTTCATATCTTCTTACCCATTGCTCTATACCCAATGAATCATATTTGACTGTTGCATAATCATAATAAAACATGTCACCTATGCTACTTCCTGAAACATATACATTTCCCAATGTATCAACTTTTACGACTTCCCCGGCATCATTATCATTCATAGGTCCGTTATAATTTGTGAACCATTTTTGAACTCCATTTGAATTATATTTTATAGTAAGAAAATCTCCTAAACTTCTACCTGTAACGTAAACATTATTTAAATTATCCACTGTAATGGAGTAAGGAGTACCATCTGTAAAAGATGAAGACCATATTTGAACTCCTGATGAATTGTATTTTATAGTATAATAATCGCCAAATCCGACATTACCATAGCTAACTCCGGTAACTAAAAAAATTTCCATTATGATCAATTACTATATCATAAGCAGCGTCTCTATGATTTCTAAACTACTATATCTTGAAACCCATTGTTGAACCCCTGAAGAATTATATTTAATAGTTGTAAAATCAGAACCTGTCCCAATGCCATCACTTCCACCTGTTACTATTACATTCCCAGAATCATCTAAACAAATTGCGTTTGCAATATCTGTTCCATTTGCCGGTCCATTATATCTTGTAACCCATTGCTGATTACCTGAGGGTGAATACTTTATTGTACAAAAGTCTGAATTATTACTAGTTCCATTACTAGTCCCAGTTACATATACAAATCCATTTAAGTCCGTTAATATTTTACTAGCTCCATCTATACCAGTTAACGTTCCAGAATATCTTGCAATCCATTCCAGATTTGCTTGAGAATAAGTAATCTCAATATTATTGAAGAATGTCATCAATATTATATTTAAAATAATTTCTTTCATTTCTAATTTATTTATAGAGTAATGTTTATTTTGAAAAATGAAAACTATGTCTTAACTGTACTAGCTATATAATTCATATCAAAATCTTTTTTTATAGCACCGGTAATAAAATATTTCCTCACAATTTAGTTTCCCTTTTTAAAATCTGTTTTAACTTAATATGAACAATATATATTTACAATATACATTAATTGAATCAATGTTGTATTTCCGGGTCACTCAATTAAAAGATGACTCAAATGCCAAATTCATTTTGACGTCCTTGCTGCCTGCCCTGTGGGAGCCACTTTGCTATAAATGCATTAAATCAATTTTACTAATTCTAAGGCGGGTTCTGAGATAGTGAGCGAATACTTGGCAAAGTCGTCCCATTGAATGTTGCTCTGACTTGTAAATGCATACAGGGAGAGACTCTGCCGGAATGACATATATTGAATAAATTTTTAAACTAAAAATAGTTCATTTAAATAAAAATATTTACAGCTTCAAGACCTTCACAATTTTTTCAATGACCTCCTCACTTTTTCCAATGACCTTCTCACTTTTTCCAATGACCTTCTCACTTTTTCCAACGACCTGCTCGCTTTTTTCAACCACCTTCTCACTTTTTCCAATGACCTGCTCACTTTTTCCAATGACCTGCTCACTTTTTCCAACGACCATCTCACTTTTTTCAACGACCATCTCACTTTTTCCAATGACCTGCTCACTTTTTCCAACGACCTGCTCACACTTTTTCCAACGACCATCTCACTTTTTCCAACGACCTGCTCACTTTTTTCAACGACCTTCTCACTTTTTCCGGAAGCGTGCTCACTTTTTCCGGTAGCGTGTTCACTTTTTCCGGTAGCGTGTTCACTTTTTCCGGTAGCGTGTTCACTTTTTCCGGTAGCTTGCTCACTTTTTCCGGAAGCGTGCTCACTTTTTCCGGAAGCGTGCTCACTTTTTCCGGTAGCGTGTTCACTTTTTCCGGTAGCGTGTTCACTTTTTCCGGTAGCGTGTTCACTTTTTCCGGTAGCGTGTTCACTTTTTCCGGTAGCTTGCTCACTTTTTCCGGTAGCTTGCTCACTTTTTCCGGAAGTTTGCTCACTTTTTCCGGTAGCTTGCTCACTTTTTCGGAGGCTTGCTCACTTTTCGAAGCTCCACTTTTCCTATGGTTAATCAATAGCTCTGATTGCTCTTAAACTTCCTTTTCAGCTTAAAATATTCTATAATACATACATCTGTCCAAAACAATTTTTACTTTAACAAAGCCCGAAGAGGTGACATTATTACAAATAAAAAACTAAATTAAAAAAATCCCGGAGGGATGCTAAATTGACCCCTTTGAGCTTATGTGTTTTATTATTCGGATAATATATTCATACACATATTCGGGAATAATTTCAACAGTATAGTTTAAAAAAATGTAAAAAAAATTCATTTCTATTCTATTATTAAAATATTTATAATAACTATAATTTATTTTGGACGGCAATGTTAAGCTTTTAACTATATTGCCTGATAAATTTATTATCTGTCTAATCAATAAATCTAATTTAAAATGAATATAAATAATTATTTAAAAAGAATTAACATTTCCGGAATTATTAAACCGGATATTGCTAATCTCAGAATCCTGCACAGAAATCATTTATTTAATATTCCTTTTGAGAATCTCGATATACATTTAAATATTAAAATACGCCTGGAGCTTCAGTATCTCGAAGAAAAAATTATAAATGGTTATAGAGGCGGATATTGTTATGAACTGAACGGCTTATTTTATAATCTTTTAAAGAACTTAGGTTATAATGTTAAAATGATTTCTGCACGTGTGAGTAATAATTCCGGCGGGTTTGGAGAAGAGTTTGATCATCTTGCAATAGTTGCAGAATCTGATGGTCTTTGGCTCGCAGATGTTGGATTCGGTGACAGTTTTATTGAACCTTTAGAAATAAAGCTGAATGAAGTTCAGAAAGATCCGAACGGGTTTTACAGAATTTCAGAAGTGAAGGGTACAGACTATTTGTCTCTGCAAAAATCCTCAGATGGTCTTATTTTTAAAGATGAATATATCTTTACACTTAAAGAACGGGAATGGAATGAGTTTGAAGAAATGAACAATTATCATCAGACCTCTCCTGACTCCCCTTTTACACAAAAGCAGTTATGCACTATTGCAAATGAAAATGGAAGAATCACTTTGACAGACCGGAATCTGACTGTTACAGAAGGCAATGAAAAGAAAATAATTGATGTAAAAGATAAAGAAGATTTTAATAAAAAGCTTTTTGAACATTTTGGAATTAAGTTATAAAAAGGAATAAAGACTTCTATTTATCTTAAAAGCGCTATTCCTTTTCCAGTTGAAGCATTACAATTCCTTCTCATGCTATGAAGCAAATCACTTTCTTATTCTTGTCTGATTATAAGAAATAACGCTAAAAGAATTTTTCATTTCAGAAATGTTTTCTGAAAAAGACTTTAAAACAATTTTCTTTTTCATTTCCGGATCTAAACCGGATAGCCGGATCAGAATAATTCCTATGTGTGCTTTTTTTAATCTGTAAACCAGTTCTCCAAAATCTTTATCCTCGGTAATTAATATAGAACTTTCTTTTAGAGAAATACTCAGTACTTCTTCATCTGCAGAGCCTTTATACAAATCCTCTATCGCTAAAATTTCATAACCATTTTTTCTCAATGCATCAATGATACCATAATCAACACTTTCATCAGCAACTATCTTCATTATCAGGTTACAACTTCATTTCTAACAGATTCGGAAGCAAAAGCAAGACATGCATATATGGATTCTTTATTTATAGAAGGGTAAGATTTTAAAAGTTGTTCTGTAGTTTCCCCTAAAGAAAGTTTTTCGAGTATAAGATCAACAGGAATCCTTGTTCCTATTATTACAGGTTTTCCAAACATTATTTTTGGATTTGTCTCAATATATTTATTCCAGTTTATTTCCATAAATTAACTTAAAAAATTTCAATCTAATTTTCTATACTAAATTTAAAAAGAAAATTTTCGATGATCACATCCGTCCAAAACGTTAACGGGAAGTTTTGAGACAAACCTCTTCAATTGGTTTCCAACTCCTTATAATGCAGGGGTAATGGTATGTGCAGTTGTATGACCTCCCCCTGCCCGCCTTCAGCGGGCTTCCCCCTCCTTTCAAAGGAGGGGGATTAAGGGGGTGGTCACTATGTTTTGAGAAACAATCTTTAAGTGAGAAAGTTTGGGAAGGATTAAATTTTAAACCTTAGATATTATTGTTATTAGATGCAAAATTAAAAAGTTATTTACTCATTCCAAAACGTTTTGGACAGCACTGTTCGATGATCGTTTTTAAAGTAACAGAAGGATCGAAGCTTATAGAGAAGTATGAAATCTGTTCACGTCACTGGATGCAGTAAAAAATATCAGGAAGAGAAAAGGAGGAAAAGATGAAATTTCCCGCCGACAGTCTATTAATAAATGTCTTACTTTCAATTTGAGTTAGTACGAATTAATTTCGTAGTAATACGATTTTTCGTAGAAATAAAAAACTTCATAAAAAGAAAGGAACCCAGTTGTGAAAAAAATTAAAAAAATTGAAATTTAACAACACTACTTTGTTTTTTCCCGTCTATGTTATTGCCTGCCCGGACTTTTAAGGGTTCCAACAAATGCGGAATTATCTATTCTCTTAAATTAAATCATTTTATCGTAAATCCTGTAAGTCTTGTAAACCTTTCCTCCGAGTTTTTCCGTGGTCTGTTTCATTGCATAATTGTCTTCCAGTACCCAGGATATCTCAGCGCCTTTTAAACCTTTTCGCGTTGCAGTAGCAACTATATTTCTGTAAAAAATAGCATCAATTCCTTTCCTGTGATAATCTTTTTTCACTCCCATTATCATTACTCTGAGCTGATCAATTTTTTCTTATTCAGAAGGAATTTTATGAATCCAAAAGGAAAAAGTTTACCGTTCATACCTTTGATCGCCTGATTTACATCCGGTAATGCAAGTGAAAATCCAACCGGCTTTCCGTTGATCTCGGCAAATTCTATGTAATCAGGATCCACTACCAGCTTTAGATTATTTGCAATGAAATTGAACTCATCCTCTGTCATTGGTACGAATCCCCAGTTCAGTTCCCAGGCATCATTATAAACTTCCCTTATTCTCTGAACTTCGTTTTTGAAATCCTTCATATTAACATTTCTGATTGTAATATTTTCCTTTTTCAGTATCAGATCGCTCACTCTTTTAAGTTTTGCCATCATCGCTTCATCATTTACCACATCACTTGTTATCCAGAAAGCAAGCAGATCCTTTGCTTTGACAAATCCGTAATCTTCCAGCAACTGCGGATAATATTCAGGATTATATGTCATAAGCATAACAGGTGACTTGTTAAATCCTTCAACTAAAAGTCCGCACTCGTCATTTGTCGAAGGATTCATTGGTCCGCGAAGAATATCCATGCCGTTTTCTTTGATAAATTCCGCCGCCTTGTCAAACAGCATCTTTGAAACATTTTTGTCATTTATGCATTCATAAAAACCAAAGAATCCAACTTTGTCATTATGAAATTTATTGTGATTGTCATTAATAATTCCTGCAATTCTTCCCACGATCTCACCGTTCTTTTTTGCAAGCCATAATTTGATCTTTGAATGCTTGTAAAACGGATTCTTCTTTTCATCAAGATTATTTTTAACATCGAATCTTAACGGCTCCACCCAGTACTTGTCATCCTTATAAAAGCTGTAAGGATGTGAAAGGCAGACTGTATTTCTTTTTGAATTTCTGATGTGAAACAGTGTTGTCCTTGCTGACTCCGATAACTACTGCATTTTTCTTTTCAATGAGTTTTATATTGTCTCTGAAACTGCACGCTTCAGCAGTACATCCTGATGTATCGTCTTTCGGATAAAAATAAAGTATGACTTTCTTTCCTTTCAGTTCTTTTAAACTTACTTTTTTGCCTTCATCACTTATTAATGAGAACTCTGGCGCTTTGTCTCCGGGTTTTAACATATATTTAAATAATTAAGAATAAATAATTTATAACTCAAGTTGCGCAAAAGACTATTATTTTTGATTTTTACTTTTTTAAATCAACAAAGTAGTAATAATATTAAAGATAAGCTTTGAAATCGACCTCCCCCTGCCCCCTCCTTGGCAAGGAGGGGGTTGGGGGTGGTCTTAAACTGAAAAATTGACATTTGCGTAACTTCAGTTTATAATATGATTTTAAAAAATCTAATTTTAAAACATTTAAAAAATCTTTCGACTGTTTAGATCTTTGAAGATAATTTTCTGCCACGAATTATATGAATTAACACTAATTGTATTTATATCGCATTTTCAAATTCGTGCCAATTAGTGTAATTAGTGGCAAAATTTTTTTAAAAATATTGAAGCGCTCAAATCAATTTATCGTTTCCCACCCTGCTTTATTGAAATTTCTTCTTATAAGCATTGCTGCTGCAAAACCTACAAGCAAAAATAAAAATCCTATTGTATAATTTCCGAAAATTATTTTTCCGAGACCAAACAGGAATGAATAGACCAGCACTATTCCGGCTACCCAGTCAATGAATAATAAATAATATCCTGTATCCGAAACTACATCGGACAGCTTTGAAGAAATGCTCTTCCAGCCAATGCCTCCGGGATGAACCTGTCTGTAAAACGAGATCAGTTTGCTTTCTTCGGTTGGCTTTGTGATGAAAGTTGCAATAAGCCAGGTAATTGTAGTAATTGGAACAATTATATAAAGTGTATTTGGAAATTTAATATCGAATTTTCCAAAATATAAAACTGCATAAACTATAAACGGAGTAATAGTTGCAACTATCTCACTCACGGCATTCACTCTCCACCAGAACCATCTCAGTATCAGTACAAGTCCCAGACCTGCTCCGCATTCAATTACAAAACTCCACACACCTGAAATTGTAGTCATTTGAGTCGTTACGATTATTGAGAGAAACATGAAGACTATTGTCATTAACTTTGCAACAGTTACATAGTGTTTTTCAGACTTATTTTTATTTAAAAATCTTTTGTAGAAATCATTAATGAAATAAGATGTACCCCAGTTAAGATGTGTTGCTATCGTTGACATATAAGCTCCGAGAAATGCAGCAAGCAGAAGTCCTTTTAGTCCCGGAGGAAGAAAATCATTCATTGCTTTTACAAATCCAAGACCTTTGTCTGCCTGAGACAGATCCGGATACAGAACGAGAGCGCAAAGTCCTACGATAATCCAAGGCCATGGTCTTATGCAGTAATGTGCGATCTGAAAGAAAAGCGTAGCGTATAAAGAATTCTTTTCATCTTTAGCACCCATCATTCTCTGAGCAATGTAACCTCCGCCGCCCGGATCCGCTCCCGGATACCAAGATGCCCACCATTGTATTCCGATGAATGCGAGAAAAGTCGAAACACTCATTGCAAGAATTCCTCCGACAGATGAAGCTGAAACATCAGTTGTTATTTCAGGAGTGAATCTCATTGCCCATTCAGGAAGCTTTTCCTGAAGACCGGCGATGCCTCCGATCTGTGGCTGATTCACTACAATCACTGCAAGAATTATGCACCCTGCCATTGCCAGAATGAACTGAAATGCGTCTGTTACCGCTACTCCCCACAATCCTGATACTGCTGAATAGATCGCCGTTATCAGCATACATCCTCCTACAAAATATAATGCATTGGAAGAATTAACATATTCAGGAAACATACCTATCAGAATTTTTATCATCGCAAGATTCACCCAGCCCATTATTATAGTGTTCATGAAAATGCCCATATAGATTGCTTTAAATCCTCTGAGCGCTGCTGCAGGTCTGCCTGAATAACGAAGCTCGATGAACGCGATGTCAGTAAGTATATTCGCTCTTCGCCAGAGTCTTGCAAAGAAAAATGTAGTCAGCATTCCGCCTATGAGCATGTTCCACCAAAGCCAGTTGCCGGCTATGCCGTTTTGTCCGACAAGCTCTGTTACGGCAAGCGGAGTATCGGCGGCAAATGTCGTTGCAACCATTGATATTCCGGCAAGCCACCAGGATAATTTCCTTCCTGAAAGAAAGAAGTTTTCAGTTGATCCGCCGGCTTTCTTTGAATACATTAAACCTATAATGAGTGAGATTGCGAAATAAAGAAGGATGATTATCCAGTCTATTAAGTGCATTGAGTATGGATTTAGTTGAAAGTTTATATTAACAACAATTTAGTTTTTGTATTTTAAAATAAAAATGTATTATCGGAAATTTTATTTAATACTTGTTTGAAATACTAATATTCCAAATATAGAAATTTATTTTGGTATCAGTGTCGTTGAAAAACTTACTTGTCATCCCCGCCCCTTGCCCGGCAAGGCGGCTGGGGGATCCAATCACAAAATATTAGAATTAAAGTTAAGCTTTAAATGAATAGATGACTCCAGAGGGTACCCCCGCCAGGAGCATGCCGGAATGACAAACTGTGTTAGTTTTCAGAAATCTATATTTATAATTTCCAAATTGTTTTTCTTTTTCTCATTCCCAAGCCCCAGCTTGGGAATGTTGGGTTTTGGCTTGTAAGCTGCTCGCTCGCCTTGCGGGGCAGGCTTCGCGGAGCGGGGGGCTTAGCAAGCAGGAAAAAGGTTTTGAGACACTCTCTATTATAAGGAGGGTGAATACAGAGTAATTTTACCATTCAAAGAAACTTTTATATAATTTAAATTATTCATAACATTAAACATAAATCAAAAAAGGAGACTTTAAATGAAAATTTTCAAATCTTTATCAGTAATTGCAATAGTCCTTTCGTTATTTACCAATTCTTTTTCAAATGACAAATCTGAAGGTTATAAAATCGGAGACAAGGTTTCAGATTTTACAATTTCCAATTATGACGGGAATACATACACTTTAAGCAATTCAGGTGAAAAAGCCACTGTAATTATTTTTATGTCAACAGAATGTCCGTTCGTTCAGCCATATACAGAAAGACTTATTAATCTGAATAATGAATTCAGCTCTAAAGGAATTTCATTATGGGGAGTTAATTCTAATAAGACCGAACCTACTGAAGAAGTAATTAATCACGCGAAAACAAAAAACTATAACTTCCCTATTATCAAGGACATGAATAATGTAGTTGCGGATCAGTTTGGAGCAGCGCGAACTCCCGAAGTCTTTGTGATTGACAACAGCAATATGACACTCGTTTATCATGGAAGAATAGATGATAATAAGGAAGCTTCAAAAGTCACTTCCAATGATCTTGAAAATGCCCTGAATGAATTTCTTGCAGGCAAGCAAATTTCCAACACTCTTACTAAAGCTTTTGGCTGCGGAATAAAAAGATAATTTCAATATATTTTATAATACTTAAATTAGACACCGGAGAGAGGTACATACTGCCTCTCTCTTTTTTAAATTATGAAAAAATTCATCCTACTTTTTATATTTTTAACTGTTTCAGGCGCTTCTTATTCGCAGGTACTTCTTCCCGCGGATAAAGTTGTTTTAGACAGCATCCGCTCTGCAAACAAAGGGAATGTAATTCTGTTTAATTTCTGGGCGACATGGTGCAAACCCTGTACAGAAGAATTTCCTGATCTGCTAAAGCTCAATAAGAACTTCAAAGATAAAAATTTTAAACTTATTTTTGTGTCTCTTGATTTCGGAGATGAGCTTGGCGATAAGACAAAAGCGTTTCTGAAAAAACAGGGAGTGGATTTTGTAACTTACTTTAATAATTTCTCAAAAGACGAGGAGCTGATAAATTATATAAGTAAAGACTGGGACGGTTCAATACCAGGCACGTTTATTTTTGATCGGGACAATAAGCTAAGAAAAACTTTTATTGGAAAGCACAAATATATGGAATTTAAAGAAGTTATAACGAAGCACTTAATAAATTAACTACATATAATTTTATTTCTTTACAAATCATTTATAAACTTCAAATTCAAAATTAATCAGGACAGCTAGGAAGTTTATTCTACTATCTGAACTTCTGCAGCTTACTTGAAATGATTTTTACACCCTCAAGAAATCTCGGACCCGGTCTGAAAATTACATCATCGTCAGCAAGAATTATTTTCTTATCTTTAACAGCATTAGTAGTATTGAGCTTTTCGGAAAGTTCACTTATAAAATTATTATATTTTATTTCATCAGTAGTATCACATGGCAGTATAATGAATGCCGGATTCTTTGCAGTTACATCTTCATAACTGATCATAGGATAATCCAGACTTTCGTCTTTATATAAATTATCAAGTCCGGACAGTTCTGTTATCTCGTGTATAAAAGTTTTTCCGCTCGCTGTCATAAGCGGATTGACTGAAACTACGATGAGACAGCTTTCTTTCTTAATATTCCTCGCTGAAATAAAATATTTTTCTCTTTCATTAACAAGATTCTGTGACAGCTCCTGTGCTTTCAGTTCCCTGCCGGTAATCCTTCCGAGATTATTTATCATTTTAATAATATCATTTGTGTTGACTGGATTGCAGACAAACAATTTCATATTAAGATTTTTCAATGCCTGATATGACGGCTGCGAAGCGCCGGAAACATACATTATAATCAGGTTCGGCGAAACAGAGGAAATTTTTTCATAATCGGGATTCAGATAATTTCCCATCTTTGATTTATTCTTTGCTCCGGCCGGATAATCACACAGGTCTGTAACCCCCGCAATGAGGGAATCGGCTCCAATTGCATACAGCGCTTCTGTTATATTCGGTGCCAGGGATATGATCTTACGGGGAACAGAATCAAATCCGACTTTTATTCCAAGGTCATCTTTGATCTGATACTTTGAATCCGGTATGCCGGATTTATCCGAACAGGAAGAGAATTCAAAAACTAAAACCAGGGATAATATTAATCTGAAAAGAAATTTTGTCTGCAAACTTATTACAATTATAATTTAAAAAAATATTCATCTGTCTGATCTTACATATAATCAGGTTTTAAGTTTTTTCTTCTTAGCGGCGGGAAATAAAACATTATTCAGAATCAGTCTGTATCCGGGCGAGTGAGGATACAATGAAAGTTCGGTTTTCGGATCGCCGACAGCATGCTGATAATCTTCAGGATCATGGCCTCCGTAAAAAGTGAATGTTCCCTTTCCGTAATTTCCGTGAATATATTTTACATAATCTGTTCCTTCATTCATAGCGAGGATCGTAACATTCTTTTTAAGAAACTGCTTTTTAAAAGCTGTAGTCTGTCCCATGAATCCGCTTATAAGTGTAGTATGATCCTGAGTCAGCATTGACGGGACGGGATCAAACTTTGCAGAAAACTCAACAAGTTTGAAATTATCTCCGTACTGTCCCAGCGCTACTATTTCATTCGTAACATCTATGTTTGAATATTCATAAACGTATGGATTCAAATCCACGCTGAAATTATCAAAAGCTATGCATTCAGAAAAATCAAGTTTGCTGTTTGCATCCGGATCAGAAGGATCACCGTCAAACATTGTTTCGCAGATATCCGTGGATTGTGATGCAAGCGCAATATCATAAGTATCAGTTGCAGAGCACATTGTAAAAAGAAAACCGCCGTTGGAAATATATTCTTTAAGTTTTTTTACCACCGCAAGTTTGAGTTTGGAAACTTTTGAATATCCGAGCTTTGCAGCTGTCTGCTCGTTAATAGATTTCTGTTCAATATACCACGGGGCTGTTGCGTAAGCAGAAAAAAACTTCCCGAACTGTCCTGTAAAGTCCTCATGATGAAGATGAACCCAGTCGTAACCTTTCAGCTTACCTGTCAGAACATCCTCGTCCCAGAGCTTGTCATAAGGAATTTCAGCGTATTCGAGAACAAGCTGAACAGCGTCATCCCACGGCAGAGCATTTGGCGGGACATACACAGCCACTTTCGCAACTTTTTCAAGACGAACAACATCCGTATTATTTTTTTCATCTTTAACTTCAGCATAAATCTGAGCAGTCTGTGTTCCGTTTTTAAGTTCATAAGAAACTCCTTTAGCTTTGCATTCATCTTCAATCGCTGAAGAATAATTAAACATAAACGCTCCGCCCCTGTAATTAAGAAGCCAGTCCAACTCCTTTGATGCAAGAAGATGTCTGTAAGCGATTCCGTAAGCTTTAAGATGATTTGTCTGATTGGGTTCCATAGGAACAAGAAGCTTTACCTGCGGGAAAGAAATTCCTGTATAAAGGAATGAAATTAAGAGTATTAATAAAATTTTTATTCTGTTATTATTCACGCGTTCAATTTAAATTTATTAATGCGATTAATCAATATATTAGAAAAGAGTTGATGGATTATATTTCAGTACAATACAAAATTAATTAAAAAAGTTTAAATGCTATCACTTTCCATAGAAACTTCGTGCGATGAAACATCCGTTGCTGTTCTTGATAATGATAAAGTAATTTCAAATATAATTTCATCACAGATATCTCATGTTAAATTCGGAGGTGTAGTACCTGAAATAGCTTCGAGAGAGCATCTTAATAAAATTATTGAAATAACAGAACTCGCGTTATCTGAATCCGGCAAAGAGTTAAAGGATATTAAACTGATCTCCGCTACATCTGAGCCCGGACTCATAGGAGCTTTGCTAACAGGTCTGAATTTTGGAAAATCACTTTCTATGAGTCTTAATATTCCTTTTGTACCTGTTAACCATATTCATGCTCATCTTTATTCGAATTTTTTAAACAAGGACAAGACAGAGTTTCCGTTTATCTCACTGATAGTATCCGGAGGTCATACTTTGTTGGTACTGGCTGAAGATTTTTTTAAGCATAAAGTGCTTGGGAAAACTGTTGACGATGCCGCAGGCGAAGCGTTTGACAAAGTAGCAAAACTTCTCGGACTTAATTATCCCGGCGGTCCTGAAATTGAAAAGCATGCTGTTAACGGAAACAAAGATTACCATAAATTCCCTTTAGCTCATGTTAAAGGCAGCGAATTTGATTTTTCTTTTTCAGGATTAAAAACTTCAGTATTATATTTTCTTAAAAAGATTGATTTCGCGAATGTTAAAAATGATGAGCTTTTAAATAATATCTGCGCCTCTTTTCAAAATGCAGCAGTCAGTTCTCTTTTCAATAAAACTCTTTCAGCAGCTGAAAAATACAATATCAGAAATATTAAAGTATCAGGCGGTGTTTCATCCAATAAATATCTTCAGCATAAGTTTAATTTTCTTAAAGATTCAGGATACAGCATAAGTTTTCCGGAAAAGAAATATTCTACTGACAATGCCGCAATGATCGGACTTGTCGGATACTATAAATATAAATTTTCCGGTGATAAAAACTATTTCCTGAATGAATCATTACTTATTAACGCAAAAGCTAAAGTAGACTATGAAAAATTTTAAATTAAAGCACTTAAGTCTTTTAATTTATATAACTTGCATTTGTTTAACTATGATTAATTGTAATAAGATAAGCCAGGGTGAACAGCGAAGGAAATTTGAATTTCTTTATGGATTAAGTAATCATGCTGCGCTTACTAAAGAGTTATCAGCCTCATTGTATTATTATAAAGATATCGCTGTTTATGAGGAAAAATTCATTAACATTCGAAACGATATTGAAAAAATAAAAACCATGCCGAACTGGGATGTTTCTTTGATACTTAAAAACGAATTTCTTGAGATATTAAATGATGATATTAAGGATTTTGCTGATCTGAAAAGTAAGAACCTCAAACCTGATTTTGTCATTAATGATGAATTTGAAATTACTCTGATCAAGCAACGTATAACAATATTCATTGATAATCTGAACGGGATAATTTCAGATGTAGGGAAGGAATAAAAAAAGGCGAACCTTCTTCAGGTCCGCCTTGGTTTAAAACATTAAATATATTTAACTTACTATTTTACAACTGACATTTTCATAACCTTGCTTTGTCCGCTGTAAACGATCTTGTAGAAATAAATTCCGCTTGAAAGATTTGAAGCATTGAAATCAACTGTGTAATAACCTGCAGTTTTGAATCCGCTTACTAATGTGGAAACAAGCTTACCGCTGTTATCATAAACTGTTAACGCTACATTACCTTCTTTTGGAATTGCAAATCCGATCTTTGTTGCGGGGTTGAAAGGATTCGGATAATTTTGTGAAAGACTAAATCCGTTTGGAGCGCCTATTATTACTTCATTACTTAAATTGAAGTATTCAAAATTACCGTTGAAGTCAACTTGTTTTAATCTGTAATTGTATGTTCCTGAATTTAGATTTCTGTCTCTGAATTCGTAATTTCTGACTTCATTTGTTGTACCGTTTCCGGCTGCATATCCGACCTTTGTCCATGTATTGTTATCTGATGTTCTTTCTATGTCAAAGCCGGAGTTGTTGAGTTCCATTACTGTTGACCATTTAAGTAATACATCTTTATTATCGACAACTGATGTAAATGAACTTAACTCAACAGGTAAAGCGCTTTGCCATATTTTTAATACTGTATCTGATAAACTACCTGATGATCCGATAATTGTGTCATATCCGACATTTGTTCCTGTATAACAATACTGTGCAATTCCGCTGTTGTTTGTAAATGCGAAACCTGCGCCGGGATTTGCTCCGCTGATAAGATAATCAACTCTGATACCTGCAAGAGGAATACCATTCTGATCTTTTACAAGTCCGTCAATACAATGCTGAGTTCCGACTATGTTTGTTGCAATTTCAGGTGTTACGTCAAGACTTGAAACTATAGCGATCTGTGATAACGCCTGTCCGCCCGGATATCCATAAGAATCTGCATTATCAAATCCATAATCAAATAATCCGAAAGGAAGAGTTGCTGCTACTGTATGTGATCCTAATGCTACTGTAAGCTGAGCTCCTGAGAATCCGCTTGCTCCTATTGGAGTGAAATTAACTACAGAAACAGGTACGCCGTCAAGTGTTAAAGTTCCAACAACTGCATTCGGAGCTACTACGTTTATGTAGTTTCCGCTGAATCCTGATGCCGGAGTTGTTACAGTGTAGTTTGCAAGAAATTGTTCAAAAGGAGGAACAAGCATCATAAACGGATCAGAGGTTACTCCGTCAAAAGTTGTTCCGTTAGAATATTGAGCAACAAGAATCGGCTTATCTGAAGAGATAACTGATTGTGTTGTTAATATCTGTTCAACGTACTGACCTGAGTTTATTGCTGCCTGAGGAACACCATTGATTGTAATTGTAGTGGAGTTTTGTGAAGCCATTAATCTCCATGTATCTCCGTTTAATCTTGTCTTCAGAGGAACTGTAACGAAATTCTTTCCCCATGCTGAAGTCGGCGGAAGCATTTCGCAAATGTGATCGCATGCAAATACTCCTCCGTTAGGAATATTAGCGCATCGATGAGCTCCGGTTACACCGATTGGCTGATCAGATGTTATTTTTGTTCCGGTAAGATCTGCAGGAGAACTATTACTGTTTAACAATTCATAAGTTTCGCCCTGATTAAGAGTAATGTTATATGGAACATTGGCAATTCTTGGTCCGGTTGTTTGTGTCGGTGTTATTGTAACTGTAGTTCCGTTAACTGTACCTACTATTCCGAATCCAGATCCATTAACAATATTTACGTTTTTGTATGTTAATATTACATAATCTGTTCCGAGTATGTCAACAGGTAATCCGAGAAAAGCATCGGTTGTAGCTGTTATTCTGTTCAGTCCATATACAGTAACTTCCTGTAATGATGTTACATGAATGCCTTTATTGTCTATCACGTCACTTGTATGAACAGCAGCGCCGGTAGGAATACTGACAGTTGTAACTGTATTAGCTGTTACTGTAAAAGGTGTTGAAAATCCCAGTCCGGGTATTGCGACTGTTCCGGAAGTGTTAACATCAGAAGTAATAAACAGGGAAAGTGTGGCTCCTCCGTTAAAATTAGTGTTGAACATTAACCAGAAATCAGTTCCTTTGCTGTCTAATGCAGCATGAGAACTGTTCATTGATCCGAATACTGCAAGCATTAAGATCAATATTGCTTTTGTAAGTTTTGTTTTCATTTTTTCTTTCCTTTTGGTTTAATTTATAAAAATAGAATATTAATTTTTAATTACAGAACAAGTTTATAAAAATATATAATTTAATAATAATTGAAAATGAGTATGATTACTCAATTTTAAAATTATTTATCACAATTTTTTACAAATCTAAATTGATTAAGAAAATGCTATGGAGGATGAGAATTGAAATTTTTCATAATAGAAAATTAATTTTGTTCCTTTCTGTTTGAAAAAATAATAATGGTTGAATTTAGTGCAAACTAATTAACAATATTTATAAAAGAAAGCATAATCCTATAGTATGATTAACTTTTTTAAAAAAAAGGCGAACCTTCTTCAGGTCCGCCTTGGTTTAAAACATTAAATATTTAACTTACTATTTTACTACTGACATCTTCATAACCTTGCTTTGTCCGCTGTAAACGATCTTGTAGAAATAGACTCCGCTTGAAAGATTTGATGCATTGAAATCTACTGTATAATAACCTGCAGCTTTGTTTCCGCTTACTAATGTGGATACAAGCTTTCCGCCGTTATCATATACTGACAATGTAACATTGCCTTCTTTAGGTATTTCAAATCCGATCTTTGTATTTGGATTGAACGGATTCGGATAATTCTGTGATAAACTGAATTTGTCCGGAATTCCTATTTCGACTTCATTGCTTAAATTGAAATATTCAAAATTACCATTGAAGTCTATTTGTTTCAATCTGTAATTATATAATCCTGAAGCAAGATTTCTGTCTCTGAATTCATAATTCCTGATTTCATTCGTTGTTCCGTTTCCTGCTGCATATCCGACCTTTGTCCAGGTATTGTGATCTGATGTTCTTTCTATGTCAAAGCCGGAGTTGTTGAGTTCCATGACTGTTGACCATTTAAGTAATACATCTTTATTGTCAACAACTGATGTAAATGAACTTAACTCTACTGGTAAAGCGCTTTGCCATATCTTTAATACTGTATCAGAAAGACTTCCTGACGATCCGATAATTGTGTCATATCCGACATTTGTTCCTGTATAACAATACTGAGCAATACCGGCTGCATTTGTGAATGCGAAACCTGCACCGGGATTTGCTCCGCTGATAAGATAATCAACTCTGATACCTGCAAGAGGAATACCATTCTGATCTTTTACAAGACCGTCAACGCAGTGCTGTGTTCCGACTATATTTGTTGCGATCTCTGGTGTTACGTCAAGACTCGAAACAATAGCAACCTGTGATAATGCCTGTCCGCCCGGATATCCGTATGAATCAAAACTGCCGAATCCATAATCAAAAAGACCGAATGGAAGAGTAGCCGATAGTGTATGTGAACCAAGTCCAACACTTAACTTCGCACCTGAGAATCCGCTTGCTCCGATTGGTGTGTAATTAACTACCGGAACAGGTACTCCGTCAAGTGTCAATGAACCTACTACGGCATTTGGTACAGCGATATTAATATAGTTTATCGGTAAATTTATATCAGCTGTTGATACTGTATAATTAGCAAGGAACTGTTCATATGGAGGTATCAGCATCATAAAAGGATCTGATGTTACGCCGTCCCATGAACTTCCGTTTGAATATTGAGCTACCAGTACAGCTTTATCTGAAGTAATAATTGATTGTATTGCTAAATTTATTTCAATGTAATCTCCCGGGCTGGCTAATACTGGTTGTACAATTGCGTTTATTGTTACTGTTGTATTTGCCTGTGATGCCATTATTCTCCAGGTATCACCATTTAATCTTGTTTCAAGAGGAACCGTTACAAAATTCTTACCCCATGCTGAAGACGGAGGTATCATTTCACAAATGTGGTCACAGTATGTTACTCCGCCCGGAATGTTTGCACAATAATGTGAACCCATAACTCCTACCGGCTGAGTTGAAGTAATATGACTTCCGGTCATATCAATAAAATTATCATCATCAGCTCTTAACTCATAAGTTTCTCCCTGATTCAGTGTGATGTTATAAGCTATGCCTGCCGTATGTCCGTGTGTCGTTGCAGAAGGCGTAATTGTAACTGTAGTTCCGTTTACTGTTCCGACTATACCGAACTGACTTCCTGCAACTATACCGGAATTTTTGTAAGTCAATACATAATAATCAGTTCCAAGAATGTCTGTTGGAAGTGCAAGATAAGCATCTGTTGTTGCTGATGCCCTGTTAAATCCGTAAACTGTTACTTCCTGTAAAGAAGTAACATGAATGCCTGTGTTATCAATAACATCGGAAGTATGGAATGAGCAGTTGTTTGGAAGCACTACAGTAGTAACTGTATTTGCAACAACACTGAATGCCTGTGAAAATCCCAGACCCGGAATATCTACCATCCCGGAAGTATTTACATCTGAAGTAATGAACAAAGAAGTTGTATTTGATCCGGCATTTCCGTCAAACATTAACCAGAAATCAGTTCCTTTGCTGTCCTGTGCAGCATAGGAATTATTCATCATTCCTGATACTGCAATCAATAAAATAATTATTGATTTTGTAAATTTGGTTTTCATTTTTTATCCTTTCGCGTTTAATTTTTTCTTTTTGTATAAACACTTAATTAAAGTGTTTATTACAAAAATGAAGAAATATTAAAAAGTGAGTTATATAATTTTTTTATTTAAAACTAAGAGTTTATAATAATCAAACTGGAGGAAGTAAAAAAAGCTAAGGCGGATGCTGATTTGAATTTGAGTTTTTCATAAAATATTAAATTATTGAAAATCTCTTTCTTATCTTAAAAATAAATTTTTGGGACTATGTTAAGTTAAGAAACATCATTTTTAAATGAAAGTTTATTTTTAATTAACACAAGATTAATTTAAAACAAATTAATTTGAAAAATAAAAAAGGCGAACCTACTTCAGGTCCGCCTTGGTTTAAAACATTAAAGATTTAACTTACTACTTTACAACTGACATCTTCATAACCTTGCTTTGTCCGCTGTATTCTATCTTGTAGAAATAGACTCCGCTTGAAAGATTTGATGCATTGAAATCTACTGTATAATAACCTGCAGCTTTGTTTCCGCTTACCAATATGGATACAAGCTTTCCGCCGTTATCATATACTGACAATGTTACATTGCCTTCTTTAGGTATTTCAAATCCGATCTTTGTATTTGGATTGAACGGATTCGGATAATTCTGAGATAAACTGAATTTGTCCGGAATTCCTATTTCGACTTCATTGCTTAAATTGAAATATTCAAAATTACCATTGAAGTCTATTTGTTTCAATCTGTAATTATATAATCCTGAAGCAAGATTTCTGTCTCTGAATTCATAATTCCTGATTTCATTCGTTGTTCCGTTTCCTGCTGCATACCCGACCTTTGTCCAGGTATTGTGATCTGATGTTCTTTCTATGTCAAAGCCGGAGTTGTTGAGTTCCATTACTGTTGACCATTTAAGTAATACATCTTTATTGTCAACAACTGATGTAAATGAACTTAACTCTACTGGTAAAGCGCTTTGCCATATCTTCAATACTGTATCTGATAAGCTACCGGTTGATCCTATTATTGTGTCATATCCGACATTTGTTCCTGTATAACAATACTGAGCAATACCGCCTGCATTTGTAAATGCGAAACCTGCTCCCGGATTTGCTCCGCTGATCAGATAATCAACTCTGATACCTGCAAGAGGAATACCGTTCTGATCTTTTACAAGACCGTCAACGCAATGTTGTGTTCCAACTATGTTAGTTGCAATCTCAGGAGTTACATCCAGGCTTGATACGGTTGCAACCTGTGATAATGCCTGTCCGCCCGGATATCCGTAAGAATCATAAGAATCAAATCCATACATAAAGCATCCGAAAGGAAGTGTTGAAACAAGATTATGTGAACCTAAAGCAACAGGAAGTTTTGCTGCTGAAAATCCGCTTGCACCGATTGGAGTAAAATTAATTGCAGGGACAGGAACTCCGTCAAGTGTTAATGCTCCGACAACTGCATTTGGAGCTACAACATTTATAAAATTCTGACTGAACCCTGATGCCGGTGTAGTAACTGTATAATTACCTAAAAACTGTTCGTACGGAGGTATAAGCATTATAAATGGATCAGATGTTACTCCGTCAAAAGATGAACTGTTTGAATATTGTCCGGCAAGTATTGGTTTATCTGAAGTGATAATTGATGACGTTGTTAATATTGTCTGAATAAATTGTCCTTTATTTATAGGTGCCTGTGCAACTCCGTTTATTGTTACTACTGTGTTATTGTCAGATGCAAGGAATCTCCATGTATCGCCGCCGATTCTTGTTGCAAGAGGACATGTAACAAAATTCTTTCCCCATGTATTCGTAGGAGGTAATTGCTCGACCATGTGATCGCAAGCTCCATAAGAATCATTTGGTACATTACCGCACTGATGTCCGCCATATACTGCTATCGGGTTATTTGAAGTAATGGTAGTTCCTGTAAGATCGTCACCGTCTGAAGTACCGTGTGCGTTGTAGGTTTCACCCTGATTCAGATTAATGTTATAAGGAACTCCGATTGGCTTTCCGTTAACTACTGCAGTAGGAGTGACAGTTACAACTGTTCCATTCTGTGCAGCTACAATTCCAAACTCTGAGAATAAGCTTGCACTTCTGCTTGTATATCCTAATACAATGTAGTCAGTTCCTAAGAATGATGTCGGTAATCCAAGAAATGCATCAGTAGTTGCCGAAATTCTGTTCAGTCCGTAAACTGTAACATCGTTGAGAGCTGTTACATGTATTCCAAGATTTCCGACTGCATCGTCGGTTTTCATCAATGCATTGTTCGGAAGAACTACAGGTGTTACGACTCCCGCCAAAACATTAAAAGGAGTACTGAATCCTAATCCGGTAACAGTGACTGTTCCTGAAGTATTGACACTTGATGTGATGAACAATGTCAGGTCTGAAGTTGTGCTGTATGGACCGTAATTATCCATGAACATAAGCCAGAAATCCGTCCCTGAGGTGTTTTGCGCTTTTGATGCGTTTAATGACATCAATGCAAAAATTAAAATAAAAAAAGCTTTTGTGAATTTGTTTAGAACTTTCATTTTGATTCCTTTCGTTTAAGTAATTTTTATTGTTTGGAAAATAAATTGTTTATAAAATAATATTTCATTACAAAAATAGTTAAATAACGGATCATAAATAATAAGTATGATTACTCATTTTTAAAAGCTGCTATACTTATTTTAATTAATTATGAAACTACTTTTGGCAAGCTAAGGTGGATGTGGATTTGAATTTGAGTTTTTCATAAAATATACAAATTATTGAAAATCTCTTTCTGATCTGAGAAAATAATTTTTTCAGACTACGTTCTAAGTTAAGCAACATCATTTTTAAATGAAAGTTTATTTTTTAATTCACACAAGAATAATTTAAAATAAATTAATTTCAAAAATAAAAAAGGCGAACCTTCTTCAGGTCCGCCTTTTTACAAAACTATTTATCTATTATTATTACTATTACTATTTAAGAGAATTCTATCTTCCTCAAAATCCTCTTTCAGCCGTATTAAAATCAGAATGAATAAAAATTGTCTGATTAAAATATTTTATGTCAATGATTTCTTAATTGTGATTTGAATTACAATTATAAAAGAAATTGCTCTTAAGTCCCTTTAAGATTTTATTAATGTCAAAAAAGAATTTTCCGTAATTTATAATCCGGCAAACTTGAAGGGCTTTGAGTCAACAAATGATTTCATAGCATCACCCGAATAAGTTTCATTTTTTTCGACGCTGAGTTTTTTCACTGACGCTCCTTCTTTGAAATCCGCATTTTTTATATCAACCCAGAAAGTATTTGGAGTTAATACTGTTTCGAAATAGTAAACAAGATTTTTCTGATCGGATACAGATCTCCATCTTGTGGAAGAAATGTTTGGCTCTGTTTCGGAAGAGATACCAAAAGGAACTGAACAGTTTCTGATAACACTGAAAACGCTGCCCACTGCAATCCTTGTATCTTCTGTCTGAGGAATTGCTTTTATATAAAACGACGCCCTGGCAAAACGATCTGATGCGCGGTTAGTACCGGGAAGCATTACAGTACCGTTGATCTGCTGCCAGTATTCATTCAATGCAAGCTGCTTTTCAAATACAGGAGAATTTGTCATTACATTATACTGCATACTATGGTGTATAATTAATTTTCCGTTAATGTATTCAAATATTGCATTGTCACCTTTAGCATCTGAGATTGCTAAATGCAGGGTTGCATAAACTTTAGTGCCGGGAATGTAAGTTGAAACGATTACGAACTCTTCCTTTCTCAGTTCATTAACTGTTTCCTCAACTGAAGTAAAATTATCCAGCACATACTGTACCCACGCTGCAATTGATAATCCTTTCCGGCTGCCGTCATAGGCAGGATATTGCGACTCTGCAAGCCAAAGCAAATTCGCAACAAGTCCTTTTTCATTCATACCGTCTGCACTTGCAATGTCATAAGCGCTTGCTATAATGCTTCCGTATTTTGATTTCCACTTTACAGAGTTTGATCCGGCTTCGCCATTTCTTTCCATTCCAGCCGGAAAGATCCATAAGTTAGCCGGTATTTCATCTTCCCAGTCCATAGAGCGCGCAGTGATTATATAATTATTAGGTCCCTGATATACTACTCTTGAACATGCACTGGAGATTTCTGAGATTGATAAAATTAATACTAATGTAACTAAGATTAATAAAGTTTTCATTTTGTTTAATTAATTTGAATTATTAGATTTACATTCCGGTTTTGAGCAGAAATAAAATTTAAAAATGGATTATAGTAAAAAATTTTTTCAAGTTAACTTTTTGTATTCGGAATTTCAATATTAATTTATAATTATGGCTTGACTAAAAATTATTTTAAAGCAAATAAAAAAGGCGAACCTTCTTCAGGTCCGCCTTTTTTTATAAATTATATTTCTGTTGATACTATTTCAGTAACGACATCTTCAGAACTTTTACAAAAGACTGATCGCCTGATCTTACATCAAGTTTGTAGAAATACACGCCGCTTGCTAATCCTGCTGCATTGAAATCTACTGTGTAATATCCTGCTGCTCTTGTTTCATTTATGAGTGAAGCGACTTCTTTACCGCTGTTGTCATATACTGATAATGATACATTTCCGTCTTTTGGAAGAGCGAACTCAATCTTAGTAGAAGGATTAAACGGATTCGGATAATTCTGTCTTAAGCTGAAATTGTCCGGTGCTCCGACATTAACTTCATTGCTCAGATTGAAATATTCAAAATTACCGTTGAAGTCTATTTGTTTTAATCTGTAATTATATCTTCCTGATGCTACGTTTCTGTCATTGAAGGAATAATTTTCTGATGCTGTTGTGTTTCCGTGTCCGGTAACGTTTCCAACTTTTGTCCATTCACCGTTAGCAGATCTTTCAATATCAAATCCTGCATTGTTTGTTTCAGTTATTGTTGTCCAGTTGATTGTTACATCTCTTCCGCTTACTGTGGATGTCAAAGCAGATAATTCTACAGGTAAAGGATTGTCAATCCATGTTTTTCTTACAGTATTAGATGTCTGACCCAAGCCGTTAATCGTTGCTGTCGCTTTAATGAATTGAATTCCGGTTGAGTTACATGTATAAGTTAATGAAGCTACTCCTGCACCGTTTGTTACTGATGATCCAAGCACGCCTGAGCATGGTCCGCCGATAGCAGTAAAAGTTACAAGTCTTCCAACTACTGGTGTACCGTTGGAATCAAGTGTAGCAGTTAATGTATGATTAGTTCCTATTACATTTGTCGCTGTATCTGGACCTAATGTTATATCGCTGATTACTCTTGCGCCTCTTGCAAGTATGTAAGGAATTCCTGATGTACCGTCAGGAGCTATGTAATTCACAGCAATGTCTTTTGCAATTGCAAGAACCTGATAGTTAAGCGAATCCCATTCCGTAAAAGCTTCGTGAAGCGAGCAAAACCAGTTTGATATTGTTGCATCTGTCAATCCTGTTAATGCAGGGTGTGTTGCTGTAATGTGAACATCATTGTAACAGCTCAGTACGCAGTCTCCAATAACTTTGAAATCCGCACCTGCAGCTGCTAAAGCTGAAAGAACAGTAACTGAAGTAGGTAAGCATGTCGATGAATAATAACAGCTTAAACAAATGTAAGCGCCTGTTTTTGTTTTTCCCGGATCATCAGACAAAACAAAATTTATAGTTTTTTGTACAAGAGTTGCGCCACCCTGAAACTGATGGAAAACCGGATCTGATCCGACGATAACCACATTACCGTCAATTTCAGGACTCCAGGTAGTTCTGTTGTTCTCTGCTGCATCAATTGCAGTGGTTCCAACCTGACAGGTCGGATCTCCGAGAATAATTGCTCTGTACGTTGCAAAATCAGATGCTGATTTTGCTGCCCACTGAGCATCAGTAACTATTTCAACGCTGAAACCGGCTGTTATACATGCCTGAGCTTCAACGCTGTTAATTCCGCTTGTTACTGTCTCATCCAGTATGAGAACTGTATTATTATTAGCTGCAGGCTGAGCGTTTACTTTTTGCAGATTCAAAAAGCTAACTGTCATTAACAGAGCTAATAAAGTAAAGATGTTTTTCATTTAGATCTCCTTTTTGTTTGTTTTTTAAAATATATAGTTAATATTAACTCTGATAATATTTATGTAACAGGTAAGAGCCGGGGAACAGGGACAGGTTCCGATTATGCAACTGTAAAATACAGCTCCGCAGGCGTTCAGCAATGGGTTCAGAGATACAATGGTCCTTTTTCCAATGAAGATATTCCTTCTTCAGTTGATACCGATAACAGCGGTAATGTTTATGTCACAGGTTATACTTACGGAACTTCTTACTTTCAGGATTATCTGACTGTCAAGTATAATTCATCCGGCGTTCAGCAATGGGCAAAAAACTATAACGGAGTTGAAAATTATTTTGACAGAGCAGCGGATGTGAAAGCTGATAACTCGGGCAATGTATATGTAACTGGTAAAAGCATAAAGTCCACAGACGGAACAAGCGATGCAGTTACAGTAAAATATAATTCTGCAGGTACTGTTTTATGGGCAAAGACTTACAACGGCTCGGGAAATCTTGACGATGATCCTGTTCAGATGGAAATTGATAATAATTCTGTCTTTGTACTTTCCACGAGTTCAAGTTATTTCTTCGGTCCGTTCTGCGGAACAAGCGATTATCTTCTGCTCAAATTTAATTCTTCCGGCGGAATTGAATTTGAAACAAGGTATGACGGCTCCGGCGCCGGTAATGATGCAGGAGTTTCTCTTGCGCTTGATAATACCGGAAATACTTTTGTAACAGGTTATAGTTTTGATAATGTATCAGGTTATGATTATGCAACGATCAAATACAATTCATCAGGAGCTCCTCTCTGGGTTTCGCGATATGACGGTTTCAGCGGTAATGACAAACCTTCTTCTGTCTGCACTGATAACAGCGGGAATATTTATGTAACGGGTTACAGCACCGGCAGCGGAACGGGCATTGACATCGCAACTATAAAATACAATTCTTCCGGCGCACAGCAATGGGCTGCAAGATACAACGGTCCCGCTGACGGAGATGATTACGGTGTAAAAGTTGCTGCTGACAATTCAGGCAATGTTTATGTTTCAGGATACGGCGCAGGAACGGGTACCGGGAATGATTACGTAACTTTGAAATATAATTCTTCCGGAGTTCAGCAATGGGTTACAAGATTTAACGGCTCCGGCAATGCTGATGATATTGCAAACTCTATGGTAACCGATGCTTCGGGAAATATTTTCGTAACGGGAAAAAGCTCTGGCGCAGGTACGATGGAAGATATTTTAACTGTTAAATATAACTCTGCCGGCGCGCAGCAATGGACAGCTGTATTTAACGGAAGCGCAAATAATTTTGACGAGGGTGTTTCAGTCACATCAGATATATCCGGCAATATAATTGTATGCGGTAAATCGAAATCCTCATCAGCTTTAAACCCGCAGATTGCAAATTCCGATATGATTACTGTTAAATATAATTCTTCAGGAACTCAGCAATGGTCTTCTTTATACAACGGAACTGACAACGGCGATGATGAAGGTGTTTCGGTTGTTACTGATAATTCCGGAAATATTTTCACAAGCGGAAACAGCAAAAATACCGGAAGCGATCTTGATTACACTACCGTGAAATATAATTCTGCCGGTACTGCTAAATGGGTTTCTAAATATAACGGTTCATTAAACGGCATTGATAAAATAAATTCCTCTTTCATTGACAATGCAGGAAATATTTATGTTTCCGGATTCTGCAGTGATATTATTTCTAACTTTAATTACTGCACTATTAAGTACAATCAAAACGGCTCGCAGAAATGGATTGAAAAATACAACTATCAGGATAATGACAGTGACAAGTCTGCTATAGTGAATATTGATGCTCAGGGAAATGTTTATGTTACAGGGTCAAGTAAAGGAATTGATGGTGCAGTTGATTTCCTTACAATTAAATATAAACAGGAGAAAGTTCTTGAACTCAGATCTCTGATAGAAGGATTTTATAATAATGTTTCTGATAAAATGATCCCCGATTCTGTAAAAGTTTATTTAAGGAACAGCGCTTCGCCTTACAGTATTGCAGATTCATCAGTTGCAGTAACAGACAGTCTCGGACAGGCAAATTTCATTTTCAAAAATGCACTGAACGGGATCTTTATACTACATAGTTATCAGTCACAGAAATTCTATAGAAACATGGTCTTCTGCTGTACAAACTTTTGTATCCTCAAGTATGAGTTATGATATTACTGACAATATTTCAAAAGCATACGGGAATAATTTGCAGATTAAAGGAAGCAAATACTGTCTCTACAGCGGCGATGTTAACAAAGACGGAATCATAGATGCTTCGGATCTGTCTGAAGTGGATAACGGTACTATTCTGTTTCTGAAAGGAAGAAATCCAGCTGACCTTAACGGTGATGAAGTAGTTGATGTCAGCGATCTGAGTATTGTTGATAATAATTCAAATCTGAATGTTGCAGTGATCAGACCTTAAATATGAATATAAAACATTTTTGTCTATGATATTAAATTTTTATTACAAAAAAGTTGAGATTTTAAAATAATCTAAAATCAAAAATCTTATATCATAGATTTTTTTTAATCACTCAACCGGTTCTTCAGGAAGATTGTTCAGATTTTTTCTGTACCTTTTGTCATTATAAGGTTTACCTTTTTTCAGCGTATCGAATATTTCAATTCCCAGACACTGACAAATAAGTTGTTTTGATTCGAAATCTGAATATCCCATCTCCTTAAGTCTTTTCAGTGCAGCTTTTGTTTCAGGAGGATCATTCAGTTTGCATTGCTTGGCTATTATTCCGAAGAACTCTTCCCTGAGTTTTAAGTTTACTTCCATTCTCTGTTAAGATTTTTTAAATTTTTTTAAATTATCCTTATACTTTTTTATATATTCTTCTACAGTAATTTTTTTCAAAAGGTCTTCAATTAATTCAAAAGGTATCTGATCAGGTTTCCTGAATCTCACGCAGCTTTTTCCCATATCTAATTTATGTTTACAGTGTTTCGGATATTCTTTCACAAACCAGTTCAACAATTCCGGACTGCCATATAAACCCATGTGATACATCGCAATGAAATTCTTTTGAGAAGCAATATTAATAAATGGCAGAGGTTGTGACGGATTACAATGATATCCATCAGGAAATAAACTGTGCGGAACCACATATCCTATCATTCCATAACTCATCATTTCTTCAAACCCGTCGGGAATGTTCTTTACAATTACGTCTCTCAGTTTTTTAAAATAAACAGCTCTGTCCTCAGGTATCTCTTTTAAATATTCTTGTACATTCTTCGCTATTGACTGCATGATTTTTTTAGAAAGAAAATAATATGCCGGAGGAGTTAATTCAAGTAAATATCTTTACTGATTTAATTCAGCATTTCCCTTAATTCAATTTCAATATCTTAAATTCCGTATTCAGGATGCAAGCAGCTTTTTGTCTTTATTTAAAGCATCATTTCATTCATTTTATGTAAAATTAATTTTCAACTCTATTTTATTAATGCCATGAAAAGAATTTCTTCAATCACGTTTGTTATATTTCTGTTTCTTTCAATTACAAAAGAAAATTCTTTCTCCCAGGACACAGTAAAGATAATGACATACAATCTTCTGAACTATAGCGGGAGCACATTTAAAGATCAGAATTTCAGGAAAACAATAAAATACATTAATCCTGATATACTTGTATGTGAAGAAGTTATCTCTCAGACGGCTGTTAATAATATGCTGACAAATGTAATGAATTATTATTCACCCGGGACATACTCTTCAGGAACATTCTTCAACGGACCGGATACAGATAATTCTGTTTTCTACAAATCTTCAAAATTTATTTTTCTTTACAATCAGCCGATTACAACTTCACTGAGGACGATCAATCTTTTTGTTTTAAAGCATATTGCATCCGGAGACACTATAAGATTGTTTGCCGTTCATCTGAAAGCAGGCAGCACATCCGGTGATTCCACGCAAAGACTTAATGAAGTCAATACACTTCGTACAGTTACAAATACTTATCCTAACGGAACTGAATTCGCCGTGATGGGTGATTTCAATATCTACAGATCTACCGAACCCGCATATCAGAAACTTGTGCAGGTACAATCCGGAAATGAGGGACACTTCATTGATCCCCTGTCAATGCCGGGATTATGGAATCAGTCGGTGTACTCTCAATATCATACTCAATCAACCCGAACAAGAAATCTGAATGACAGCGGAGCAACGGGAGGACTCGATGACAGATTCGACATGATACTTAATTCAAAAGGTCTTACTGATGAAGGTAAGATAAAATATATCCCGGGTTCTTTAAAGCCGATCGGCAATGACGGCAATCATTATAATGACAGTATAAATAAAAGTCCAAACACTTCTGTGCCCGACAGCATTGCAAACTCTTTATACTTCGGCTCAGATCATCTTCCGGTAGTGTCGTTGTATAAATTCGACAGCTATTATAAAACATTAAATCTGACTGCTTTACTCGAAGGTTCATATTCTCCTATTTCAAATCAACTTTCCCGAAGAGATACATTTAGTGTATATATTAGAAGTACTGTTTCACCTTATTTAAAAATAGATTCTGCAAAAGCTGTAATTGATTCACTCACTTTGACAGGTCAGTTCAGTTTTAAGTATACACTTCCGGGTTCATATTATATTGTTACAGATCATTTCAATTCAATTGAAACCTGGAGTAAAACGGGAGGTGAGAATATGTTTTCAGGAAGTCAGTATTATAATTATGATTTCACTTCTGATGTTTCAAAGGCATACGGAAACAATTTAATTCTAAAAGGAACAAAATATTGTATTTACAGCGGCGACACAAACAAGGACGGAGTTGTAGATGCCAGTGACCTTAGCGTTGTTGATAATGAAGCATTCATTGGAAGCAGCGGCAGGTTTCTGATAGCTGATTTAAACTGTGACAACATAGTTGACGGAGCAGATATATCAATTGCTGATAATAATTCTTTTGCTAACGTAACAGCTATTGTTCCGGTTGGTTTAAGCATACTTAAATAGAAACTAATCTTAAACATAATTGCAGAATAGCCGAATTGCCGTTGGTTTTGAATATAAACTCATCTTATACATATTTGCATAATGGCCGTTGGTTAAAACCAACGGCAATAAAAACGGCATTAGAAACCGCAAGAAAAGCTGTAATAAAAACTTCTCTTTAATATGAATCTTCCTTAATTGCAAGATAGCAGAATTGCTGTTGGTTAAAACCAATGGCAATAAAAACGGCATTAGAAACCGAAAGGAAAGCTGTAATAAAAACTCCGTTTGACGATGATTCATACATAATTGCAAGATAGCAGAATTGCCGTTGGTTAAAACCAACGGCAATAAAAACGGCATTAGAAACCGCAAGAAAAGCTGTAATAAAAACTTCTTTTTAATATGAATCTTCCTTAATTGCAAGATAGCAGAATTGCCGTTGGTTAAAACCAACGGCAATAAAAACGGCATTAGAAACCGCAAGAAAAGCTGTAATAAAAACTTCTCTTTAATATGATTCATTCATAATTGCAAGATAGCAGAATTGCCGTTGGTTTATACCAACGGCAATAAAAACGGCATTAGAAACCGCAAGAAAAGCTGTAATAAAAACTTCTCTTTAATATGATTCATCCTTAATTGCAAGATAGCAGAATTGCCGTTGGTTAAAACCAACGGCAATAAAAACGGCACTAGAAACAGCAAGAAAAGCTGTAATAAAAACTTCTCTTTAATATGATTCATCCATAATTGCAAGATAGCAGAATTGCCGTTGGTTTAAACCAACGGCAATTATATAGTAAGCAGTTAAAAAATATTTAATAAATAATTTCTAAAACTTTTCACTTTTAACAGATTCTACGGACTAATTATAGTTACAGTATCTAATGAATTATTGTCAACAATGCTGACATCTCCGGCATCAACATAACAATCTCCGGTAACATCCGTCCTTACATACCCGCTCATTGAATTAAAAGAATCATTATCTGCTTCGCTCACATCACTTGCATCTATCGTTCCGTCCTGATTTACGTCTCCGCTGTACAGACCGAATCTTACAGAGGGAGATGCATCAATCTGAATCATATTATTCCCGAATGCTTTGGATGAAGCAGTTGTAAAATCATAAATGAATGCTCCTCCTCTAGTATAAGATTCGCCTCCGGATTTGCTCCATGTTTCAATCGTGTTTCTGCTTTTTACAACTAAGTAGTAAGTTCCCGTTAAAGCATTCGCAAAAGTAACAGCTCCTGAAAATGTAACCGAATCAATTACAGTCTTTCCTGAATCAACGATCGTATAAGGTGAATTAATATTTCTTAAATAGAATCTTACTGTATCTCTTTTATTTAAATTATTTGCAGCAGTTTCATAATAACCCTGTTGTGCCAGAGTTATAGTAGCAGCTACAGGCGGTGAGTTGTTCACTTTGCAAATGCTGTCTAAGTATAAATTATTTCCGAATCCGCTTCTTGCCCGGAATTTTATTTTATTTGTTCCGACCGGCAATGCCCACTTTTTTGTAAGCCATTGCGCTGCTGTTGGTGTAAATGCTGCAGTCTGAGCAGCAACTGTTTTTAATGAGTTACCGACGCCTATAGTATCAGTAGTAAAACCTTTTAATCTTTTCAATACTGAATAACTTGTCCCGCCGTTAGAAGAAGTTTCTATTATAAGAGAATCCGTTCCGCTGGTGTATGGAGCGTAAGCATAGTCATACTTTAGCGAGTCTCCATTGACGGAACTGCCGAAACTTAAAGTTATAAGAGACTGACTTCCTGTAGAAGCCGGAGCGGTATAAAAATCATATTTAGCTGAACCGGTTCCGATGCCGTAACTGCTTACTGTATTTCTTGTCCAGTAATTTGTTCCGGCAAATTCTAAACTCCAGCCGGTCGGAGCAAATGTTGCAGAAGAAAATCCTTCGCATAATATCTGATCTGATATTTTAAAAGAATATAAAGCTGTGGAATCCCTGTTATGAGAAACAGAATTGTCCTGCGCAAATATTTTGTAATATATAAAATCATTAACTGATACATCGGCGTTAAGAGAGTTGAATGCTGCAGCAAAAGTGCTTCCTGACGTATTGATCAGTTTGAATTGTTTTAAAGGAGAAGGTGAATTCTTATACCATACCACCCATGAAGAATCTAATCCCACATTATCAGTTACTGAAGCAGTAACAGTTGCCGGCCAGTTTGCCTTTGGCATATCTGTCAATGCTGTGTGAACTATTACAGGTTTTGTATTGTCCGGCTGAGCAACAAATACATAAAGATCAGTCGGGGCAGTTGCAGGAGAAACTGCTGTTCTGCTCAGACTGTCAGTTGTTTTTATATAATATCTGTAAGTAGCTGAAGTTCCGTTAGCAGGAATATTCGCTGACCAGTTTGTTCCTCCGGTATTTGTCATTAACAGACTGTCTGTAACTGTTACATTATTTCTTGACCAGAGAAGTTTTGTTAATGAAGGATTGATGCCTGTTCCAATCGGTGTAATTGTACAATTGACTGTATAATTACCAGTGATCTGCTCTGTATTTGGCAAAGCAGTATGTGTAATTACAGGTAAGCCGGTGTTTACTATTGTAAAATTTACATTTGATATGTCAAAGAAAACATTTCCAGCAGATTCTACTTTAATTCTTGAAAGTGAAGTATTTACACCCGGCATTACAACTGACTGCGATCCGTCATTTGCTGTATTTGAAATTAATGTTACAGGATAAGTATTTCCTCCGTCTGTGGACAATTTAATGTTAACAAGCGCGCAGCTTACCGGTGCAGCTGTTGTATTGGCAACATTCCAGGTGACTGTCTGCGGTATTCCTGAGTTCCAGCTTACATTTGTATTTGGCTGCGTAACAAGAAAAGGACCTGCTGCCGAGTTTACGTTAAAAGAAATAGAATTAAAATTTATTCCGCCTCCGCCTGCATTATTATCTCTTGCTGTAAGACGGAAACTTAATGTTCTGGTATATGTAGGCAGTATTTCTCCGATGGTAGAAGTATTATTTAACAAATCAGAGAGCTTCGGAAAAGTTCTTGTTGGTGAAACTACAGGTGTAAATGACCTGAAGATCGGAGCATTACCAACGGGCGCAGTTGGAGCACCTGCTGCACCAAGATCCATTTCTTCCCAGATATAAGTCAATGAACCGGGAGTTTCTACATCGGTAGCTGAACCGGTTAACTCAAATGGTGTGCTTATTGGAATTGTAAATCCGCCTGCCGGTACTGTAACGGTCGGAGGTGTATTACCTGTATTTGTTGTAACAGGACAACTGTTTCCACCGCCTGTCTGTGTGAAAGCCGTGATCTCACTGACATTTCCGGAATGAAACAAAGCATCACTGTTTGGCTGCAGATCCTGAGGACTGCAGATCCCGGCATATCCCATAATTGTACTTGCACTTCCCGGTTCCCAAGCTGTTGAAGCATTTCTGTTTCCGCCGGAACAGCTGCCTGTACTTCCATTAAATGAATGATTTCCGCTGAACTGATGTCCCATTTCATGAGCAACATAATCAATATCATATGGATCGCCGACAGGTGAAGTAGATCCTGTTACACCTCTTGCTTTATTTCCATTACTACAGACAACCCCAAGTCCTGCAACACCTCCGCCTCCGGTACTGAAAACGTGCCCGATATCGTAATTTGCCGTGCCTATAACTGCATCACAGTTGGTCTGATTCTGACCGAGCATTGTACTGCCGTTACCGTTTGTATAGGGATCGGTGGCAGAGTTTGTGTAAACTATAGATGAGTTGTTTGCAACAAGAGTCATTCTGACTGAAAGATCCCTCTCATAAATTCCGTTTACGCGGTTCATTGATGTTACAATAGCAGCTTGTCCCAGAGCGACCGTTCCGCCGAAGAAAGCAGTATATTCCCCTGTCGCAGCGCATGCAAGACGGTAAGTCCTGAGCTGCTGACCTGTCATAATGGAATTATTATTGTTAATAAAATCAGAGTTACTGGATATTTCAGTCACAAGACAATCGAATGACCGGTAGCCTGAATAATCAGACTTATAAAAACTAATATAATTCTCAGTATTATCCAGACTTAATGGATTGATAAAATAGTCTCCGTTTGGTGAAAGGACCATTCCGTGAAATCCAAAAGATGTCAGATCTATTTTTCCAACAGCATGAGGATCATCAATTCCCTTTATGCTGTAAGTTTTCATCTCAGGATACATTGCTGCAAGCCCGGACTCCATCATTGAATATTCAGTAACATAAAATTTCGAAAACTTTCCGTCAGGAGAAGGTAATTCTATTATATAAGGAGAATTTTTGGCTCTGTCACTCATCTCAAACGGAGCACTGAATAATATATTCCTGAAAGAATTTAAATTTAATTTTAAACTTCTGAATTTCTCAATTTTTATTGCTTTCAGATCTTTACCTGCTAATGCTGATCCAGGAATATCTTTCCAGACTGAATTAATATCCTGAGCAAAAAGCTGATTCTGTTTGAATGTTATTCCGTCTCTTTTGATATTAACTGTGTCAATATTAAAAAGAGAAAAAACTAATAATGCACTGAAAATAAATTTTGTAAAATTTTTCATTTTGTTTTATTTTTTAATAAAAGATTTATTAACCGGCTTTTTATAAACCGCTTCTGGTGAAATGTTTTAAGCCTTTTAATTTAATTTGTGAATATTGGAAAAATTGTTGAGTCTTATAGAGAAATGCCTTTATGTAAAATATAAAGTACTGTGAAATATATTTTTTAATTTCTGTTTTCAGCAAATATAAAACTTGTGGCTGCAATTTTCAATTGTATATGCTGAATATTTCACAGACTATATTTACAGATCAGGAGCAATTGATTTAGCAATCAATTAACTATTACCGGCTAATTGTAAGATAATTTAAATGGAATTTTAACAGCCACAACTATATTCCTGCCCATATTATTTGCAAAAAATGTTGTCCCGTTATATGTAGCGTTGAGCAGCTTAATCCTTGACATAAAATCTATGTAAACTTTATTAAGCATGTTATTGCAGCTTACAGTAATATTGATCAGCTGCTTTTCAAATTTTAAGTCACAGCCAAGTCCGGCATTCAGTAAAGTATAACCGGGAACACTTTTTTCATTTTCACCAAGTCTTGTTTTTGCGAGTGCAGTGTAAGTTGACAGCTCAAAATAGGGACTGTAAAATACTTTCCAGTTATCAAGTTCAAAATGCAAAACAGAAGTTATTTTATCAGCAGGTATAAGAGGAAGATAAATATCATCACTTCTTTTTGCAATTACTGTTGAATAAGTTGCTCTTAAACTTACCCATTCAGCCGGATTAATATTCATATCGGCTTCAAGACCCTTAAGAGAAGCATCAGACTGCAAATATCTGAATACAGGATAACCTTTCAGAGTGTCTGAAGTTTGTCCGAGATAAATATAGTTATTAATTTTATTATTATATCCTGATAATTCAAATGAAAAATATCGGCTGTTAAAAGATAAAGCTGCATCTACTTCAATGCTTTGTTCGCTTTTGAAATCACTGTTACCTATCTCATACTGAAAGACACCTTCGTGCAGTCCGTTAGATGTCAGCTCAGCAAGATTCGGAGCCCTGAATCCTGTTGAAACATTTGCTTTGAATAAAAGCTTACTCAGCAGTTTGTATGTTATACCGGCGGAACCGTTGACAGACCTGTATTGCGGACTGATTGAAGGAAAGTAACCTATAGAATCTTTAATACCGTATTCTGAAGTCTTCAATGAAAACAAATCAAACCTTGCTCCTCCTTCAAAAGTGAATTTATCCTTATGATAGTTTAGCAAGGCAGTAGCTGAAACTGACTTAACATCAGCATCCGGTATCAGTCTCCTTTTTCCGTTATTAACATTTGATTGAATAAACCCCTGCGTGCCCAGTGTGAATTCATTGAATCTATTCAGTGTATATGTCCAGCTTGCATCCAAAGAAACTGTTTTTAATGTCATATCAAGATCGCCGAACTGAAGACTGTCGGGCAGAAATCTTTCATCATTACCTTCCAGTTCTTTTCTTCTGTTATAAATATAACCTGTGTTGACTTTGAATTTCGATCTTTCTTTTATGAAGGTATTCTGAAATACTATATTATGAACATTCAGAGCATGATGAGGTCCGGTAAAGCTTCTGTCAAAACGGGTTTCATAACTTGAAATCTCTCTCTCGAATTCTCTTCCCTCCAGAATTCCATAAGTATAATTTGTATAACTGTAATTTATTCTTCCTGCCCAGATACCTTTCATATAACCTGAAGCAGTTTTAATAGTGTACCCTCCAAATCTTGTCTGAGGAATTCTGTCTTCATTACCATCAAGATAATCGGCATGAGTTTCTCCGCCAAACCTGATAAGCCAGTTAAAATTATTCTGCGCACCTTTAAATCCCATGTCACCAAGTATCCCGATTGTGTTAGAGAAATATTTTAAATTCAGATCTGCAATTTCTTTTCCGATTGGCGCAGGATGCTCGTCTGTAATACTGACTACACCGCCAATTGCCTCAGGTCCAAACAAAAGACTCTTCGGACCTTTAATAACTTCTATGTTATCAATACCATCACTGCTCATTACAAGACCATGTTCATCCTGCCATTGCTGATTGTCAAATCTGATTCCATTTATCATTATACCAATCCTGTTGCCGTATAATCCTCTTATAACAGGTTTGGAAATTCCGGTACCTGTTGAAAGCTGCCACACTCCGGGAATTTTGGTTACAGCATCTGAAATATTCATAGCTCCCTGACGCATAAGATCTTTTGAACTGATCTTCTCTGACTGATATGATTTTTCAAAACTTGAATCACTAACAATGATTTCTTCAGTGGATATTTCGGATGGTGTAAGTTTTATTTCAACTGGTGATGAAACTATATCAGTTTCAATTATAAGACTATATGATTTATATCCTAACAATGAAAACTGAAGCTGTAAAATACCTTTTGGAAGTCCGGAAATCCTGAAGTTCCCGTAGCGGTCACTAGATACTAATTTATTTATATCATTTACATAAACTGATACACCCTGTAGTTTCTCATTTGTCAATGCATCAGTAATGCTCCCGTATATTGTCGTCTGTGAATATGAAGGCAGGTACAGAAGAAAATACAAAGCTGTTAACAGAGCTAATTTCATTTTCTGATCTTAAATATTAACAGGGAACCCCTCAGAGTTCCCTGTTTAATTAATTAAATTATTTTCTTATGACTGTTTTTTTTGGTGCCCCGAAATAGAATGAAACTCCTGCGTATCCGTTTATTGAACTAATGCTTCTTGCAGCGAATGTCTTTCCGTCTTCCGTATGTTCCTGATCACCGAGATCAATTTCATTTGGTCCTATTTCCGATGGATCATCAGCGCCTTTCCCCAAAGGGTTGATCAGATGATATTTAACACCTACTATTGCGCCAATACTTTTGCTCAGCATAAAATCAATTCCTCCGTCAAAAATAATACCTATTCTTGTTTCGGATTTCATATCCATAGGACCGGTTCTCTGTTCACCCTTAATTCTTACTTCACGTCCAAATTCAAATTTTCCTCCAAAAAAATTTCCGGCAAGACCCGCGCCTATAAACGGATTAACTTTTTCATTTGGTCTGAATGCCCACTCTCCGCCGAGATAAACTGAAAAAATATTTACCTTCGGATCAAAAGAAGTAACAGCAAGATCATTGTTGGCATTAATTCTGAATACAGCATCTGTACTGTTGCTGAACATATTATAAGTAAAACCTAATACAACTCTGGCATTTCCTTTCTTTCCAAATGCAAGTTTGCCGTCAGCGCCAAAGTTTAAAAGACTTTTTGTGTAATAAGGAAAATAATCTGCATCAGCTCTGTTACTCTCTGCTACAGGACTTGTAGAAGGAACTTCTGTTTTAAAATCTCCGAGAGGACTGCCGTATCCGCCGGTTAAATGCAGAGTAATTTTTGGTTGTGCAAAGGATGAATTTGAAGAAAATATGAATATAGCAATGATTATAACAAATAATTTTTTCATTATAGTTTGATTATAATAATTAATAAAATAATACCTTATGCATTAAGTGCATTAAGTGCATTAAGTGCATTAAGATACTTTGGTTAGGAATTATAATTTTACAGACTTGTAACGGGAGGACCTCTGTCAGTTACAGAGCTTTTGCGAATATTTTCTGATGGTGAAAAATTATTGAAAGCTATCTCATATAAAAGAGGTCTTTCAATATCAGGTAAAAAATCTATTGTAAGAATTAATTCTGTATATCCTTCTTCCAACACACATAATGTCGTTCCAATCTCATCTTTTTGAGCAGCAAGTTCAGAACCGATATCTATTGCAATAACAATAAAAAATACAAAGAATAATGTAACGAGTAAATTATTTGAGAAAGAATTTTCACTGATAACTTTCAGTATTCTATTTACTTCATATATTTTATTTTTTTTGAATTTCAAATGTATGTATATAATATTAAAAATATCCACAAAAATTGCAGTTCGGATCCTTTAATAACCTTATGGATACTTTTCTTTAATTATGAATTGGCTAAAAATACTATTTAATCAATTTAAAGTAAACTAAAAAGATATTGAAGCAAAAGATGAAAATTAAATGTTAAATCAACGTATTAATCTGAAGCATTTAAATCCAGGACTTATAGTTTCCTTTTTAAAATCTAAGTATTTATTAATACAAAAAAAAAGACCGGATTACTCCGGTCCTTAATTATAAAAATTTATTTAAAGCGTTTCTTACTTTACAAGCAGCATCTTCTTCGCTATTGTATTTTCTTTTGTAGAAAGTTTATAGAAATACACGCCTGATGGAAGATCGGAAGCATTGAAACTTACTTCATAACTTCCTGCATTTTTAAATCCTTCAATAACTGAATTTACCTCTATACCTCTCTGATCATATATTTTAAGAGATACATTCCCTGAATTAGGAATATCAAACTTTATGCTTGTAGAAGGATTAAAAGGATTTGGAAAATTCTGATATAAATTAAAATCTTTTGGTACGGAAGCATTATTCAAATTTACATTGATATCTGTGATTACAGTATAATCAATTTTCATTTTAAACAACCCTGAACATTGCATAGCAAGAAGATAACCTCTTTCAGGAACCATAATTCCCGCTCCGCAACCGCCGCCAAGTGAAGTGGATGTAAAATTCGCTCCTGAATTTGTTGTAAGATATGTAGGCGATCCGTATGTTCCTTTTAATACAACTGTAGGATCTTCACGGCACATATCTGATCCCCAGCCGGAAGTGCCGGTAGTTCCCGTGAGAGTCCAGGACTCTGCATAATCCACTGTTTTATAAAATCCGCTTCCGCCCCATTCGGTTGAGTAACATACAGACTTATCAAATACTGTATTGCATAAAGACGGCGTTTCGCTTGAGGTTACTGTATATTTATCCAACCAGTTAACTCCGCCGTTTGTTGATTTGAATATCTTCGCCTGTCCGCTTCCGGTAACACCGTCTCCTACATAAATTACACTGGAGCTGTCCCACATTACTACTATATCACAAGGACTTCTGAATGGAAAATTTCCGCTGATTTCAGTAAACGAAGCGCCGTTATCTGTTGATTTGTAAAATCCGCCTCCGTCAGGGGTAAAATAATAATTAGAAGGATTATTCTGATCCATTTCAAGCGGCTGTCCGTAATTGCTGAAGTTCATAGCCAGGACATCTGTCCATGTCGATCCGTAATTTGTAGATCTTTTTATCTTGTCGGGTGATCCGGTTATAGCCACCACCCAGATGTTTGTATCTACAGGACTGACATAAAATGAATGCGCCTGTCCGCCGCCGGTGACACTTGCAATGTTCGTCCAGTTGTCTCCTCTGTTCCTGCTTACATAGACAGTGCTTCCGTAAACTACGAAAACAGCATCTCTGTTATTTGGATGCATGCAAAGATTATTGCCGATACCGCTGCTGCCTGTTAGTTTTGAAACCCATGTAAGACTTCTTGTAGCGCCTGCAGTGAGTTCCCATGATGTCCCGCCGTTTGTTGATCGTATGATAGCATTGTTCATACTGCTTACAGCAAAACCTATTCCGCTGAAATAAACTATATCAACAAGATTTGCAAGCATAGGATTTGGTTCAAATTTAAGAAACTTATAATTTGAGTTTGCATTATTTCTTATAAATCCTCCGCCGCCGCATACATGAATGTCATTAAAAGAATCACCGGTGATTCCTCTTATATCAGTATTTACTTTTGAATCAACATAATTCCATGCTGATACTGTACTCCTGAACATCAATGTTCCGTATTCACCTGCAATTCCCAATCCGTCACTGTAATATTTTACATCAAGCAGATTTTTTGTTGTTGTTACAACTTCAGGAGTCCATGTTACTCCGGCGTTTGCTGTAAGATAAACCTTACCGTTATTACCGACTACAACGCCGTTGTTCACGTCTTTGAAACTGATTGAGTTAAGTTGTTCTGAAACGATTCCTGTATTGCTGAGATTCCATGTAATCCCTCCGTCAACTGATTTATAAATCGCTCCGTTGTCTCCGCAGACATATCCTGTCAGATCTGTTGTGAAATGAACAGAATTTATTGAAGTTGTTACTCCCGTATTATAAGGCGTAAGAACTGTAGTGCCGGTGTTTGATTTATAAACTATTCCGTTATCTCCGGTCAGCCAGATATTATTTGATCTTGTAAACACACTTTTAAAATTAACGGATGGCTCGGTATATTTTGCCCAGGTATTACCGCTGTTGCCAGACCGGAATATATTTCCCTGATTTCCTGCGGCAATGACAAATATTCCGTCCGAAGTATGCACGCTGTTAAATCCCTGGGAGTAAGAGTAATTGAGATTTAAGAATAATGCAAAAATAAGTAGAAAAGAAATCTTTAAATTCTTTTTCATTTTTGTTTTTGAAGTTAAATTTGATTAATTGATAAATTTAATGTTTATGGTAAGTTAATTCAATTAAAAATTTTGTATACCACAATTTTTTAATTAACCGGGTAAGTCACTCATTATTTTTAACTTTGTGACAATTGAATAATTTATATCAACATTTTTAAATAAGGCACAAATAGATTATTGAAAGTAAAATCAAAATGAATCATATTACGTGTAAATCATAAATAATAAATTTTAAATATTAAAATTACAAAATTTAATTTACTGTTTTTTATATCAACTTTTAACTTTCAATTCCCTTGTTCCCGACCGGAAATGTAACGTTCCTGTTTACCGACATCGAAGGCAGCACTAAGCTTGCGCATGATTATCCGGAGATACTCAATGATTTTCTGCACTATCATAATGCAATATTGAGAGAAGCTGTTGAATCAAACAATGGTTTTGTTTTCAAAATTGTCGGAGATGCATTTTGTTGTTCATTTAATTCCGCCGGGGATGCCGTAAAGGCATCGAAAGATATTCAGATCAGTCTTCTGAAAGACAGCAATAATGAATTAATAAAAGTAAGAATCGGAATTCATTCCGGAAAAGCGGAATGGAACGGCGAGGATTACATGGGATATATTACTCTTGCCAGAACTCAAAGAATTATGTCCACTGCTCACGGCGGACAGATTATTATTTCTGTTGATGCTTTTGAAAGTTTTGTTAATGATAATCTGACAGAATTTTCTTTTCGTGATCTCGGAGAAAGACGGCTTAAAGACATGATACAGCCGCTCAGACTGTTTCAGATTAATTCTGAAGGACTTACTTCAGACTTCCCTCCCCTTAAAACTCTTGATGCAAGACCGAATAATCTTCCGGTTCAGTTAACAAGTTTTATTGGCAGAGAAAAAGAAATCGCCGATGTAAAAAGTTTATTAAACAAAACGAGACTGCTCACTCTCCTCGGTCCGGGAGGAACCGGAAAGACTCGTCTTTCGCTTCAGACCGGAGCTGATCTGATAGATGATTTTGCAAACGGAGTCTGGATAACCGAACTTGCATCTCTGCTTGATCCTTTCCTGCTTCCGAATGTTATTGCGGAAACACTCGGAATCAGCGAGCAGCCCGGGAAGTCTATGGAAAATGTTCTTATTGAATATTTAAGTGACAAAGAAATTCTGCTTATAATTGATAACTGCGAACATTTAATAGATGCATGCGCGGCATTAGCTGAAAAATTACTTCAGTATTCTCCTAAACTGAAAATTATTGCAACAAGCCGCGAGTCTTTGCGATGTGACGGTGAAATTACACATAAAGTTTTATCGCTTGATCATCCTGATCTTATGAAGAAGGTTACGCCTATACAGCTTGTTCAATATGAAGCTGTAAGATTATTTATTGAAAGAGCTCTTGCCGTAAACCCGAATTTCAGAGTTACTAATGATAACGCTCCGGCGCTTGCGCAGATTTGCTATCAGCTTGACGGTATTCCGCTTGCGATTGAGCTTGCTGCAGTAAGGATCAAAGTGCTTCCTTTAGAAAAAATCTGTGAAAAATTAGAAGACAGATTTAAACTACTTACCGGAGGTAAACGAACAGCTTTGCCGAGACAGCAGACGCTTAAAGCTCTTATAGACTGGAGCTTTGATCTGCTTTCAGAAAATGAAAAAAATCTTTGGAAAAGATTATCAGTATTCAGCGGCGGATGGACTTTTGATGCTGCTGAAGAGATCTGCCGGGACGATAAGATTGACAATGAAGTGATGGATATTCTAAGCAGCTTAACAGAGAAATCAATCATCAATTATAATGAAGAAAATGAAAGATTCGGGATGCTTCAGACAATAAGGCAGTATGGAGAAGATAAAATCCGGGAAACAAATGAATATAATAAGTTTTCAGACAAGCATTTAAAATTTTATTTGGAGCTGACGGTATCCTTAAATAAAAAAATCAGAGGAATCAAAACCGAATCATTTCTAAAGTCTTTGGAAAATGAGATTGGAAATGTGGAAAGAAGTTTGAAATGGTCTATAGAAAATCATGACATTGAAAATGGTTTAAGACTAACAGCTGCAATGGCAATGTTCTGGCAAATTCGCGGATATACATCAGAAGCAATTTACTGGATTGAAGCTGTTTTACACAATAATACTGAATCCAAGAATTCCAGTTACAGTAATGTTATTTGTCACTTAGGAAATTTTGCAAGACTAAAAGGTGAAGTTGATAAGGCAAGGAAATTAATTGAAGAGAGTCTGCAAATCAGAAAGGAAATCGGAGACAAAGCAGGTATCAGCAATTCCCTGATCAGACTGGGAGTTTTAGAATATGATCAGGGCAGATATGAACAGTCTGCAGATTTGTATGAGCAAGGTCTTATCATTTTACGCGAATTAGGAGATAAATCCGGTATTGCGGTTATACTCAATAATCTCGGTAATGTGTATTCCAATCAGGGTGATTATTCCAGGGCTTATGATTTGTACGAAGAAAGTCTTTCAACACGCCGTGAGTCCGGAGATAAACTTGGTATTGCAATTTGTCTGAATAATCTTGGGATTATTAATTATGAACAGGGCGAATATAAAAAAGCAACAGAGATACTTCAGGAGAGTTTGCAATTGAGACAGCAGATGGGAAGCAAAGATGGTACTGCTATTACTCTGCTAAACCTCGGTAATGTGGCTTATAATCAAGGTGAATATGGAAACGCCACAAAGTTGTTTAATGAAAGCCTCAATATCTCACTAGAGATAGGAAATAAAGGTTGTATCTCAGATTCACTTTACAATTTAGGAAAAGTGTTTCTGGAGCAAATGGATTTCGAGCAGGCATCAAAATTATTTCTGGAAAGTCTTGAAATCAGCCGTGAGATAAAAGCTAAATCGCAAATTGCCAGTTCACTTTACGGTTTAGGAAGAATCGCTTTCGGGAAAAATGAATATGAAGAAGCTGTAAAATATTATTTAGAAAGTATTGCTTTATACAACGAGGCGGGAAATAAGAAAGATATTTTATTTAGTATATTCAGATCAGGAGAAATATATGTCAGAAAAGGTAACTATGAAGCGGGAGCTAAACTGTTTGGTTTTATAAGCAGAAAATATTTTGAGTTAAGTAAAATTAAATTTCCATTAGCCTACCAGGTTGTTTTTGATGATTCAATTTCGGAGATAAAATCGAAATTGAATTCTGAAGAGTTTTTAAGATACTTTGAAGAAGGAAAAAAGCTGACACTTGAAGAAGTTTGTCAGTTAATTGTTGATAGTAATTTGTAAAACTTTAAAATGAAAAAGCCGACAGGAACTGTTACATTTTTATTTACCGATATAGAAGGCAGCACTAAGCTTGCGCATGATTATCCGGAGATACTTAATGATCTTCTGGACAATCATAATGTAATATTGAGAGAAGCTGTCGAATCAAATAATGGTTTTGTTTTCAAAATTGTCGGAGATGCATTTTGTTGTTCATTTAATTCAGCAGAAGATGCCGTAAAGGCATCGAAAGATATTCAGATCAGTCTTCTGAAAGACAGCAATAATGAATTAATAAAAGTAAGAATCGGAATTCATTCCGGAAAAGCGGAATGGAACGGCGAGGATTACATGGGATATATTACTCTTGCCCGAACTCAAAGAATTATGTCCACTGCTCACGGCGGACAGATTATTATTTCTGTTGATGCTTTTGAAAGTTTTGTTAATGATAATCTGACAGAATTTTCTTTTCGTGATCTCGGAGAAAGACGGCTCAAAGACATGATACAGCCGCTCAGACTGTTTCAGATTAATTCTGAAGGACTTACTTCAGACTTCCCTCCCCTGAAAACTCTTGATGCAAGACCGAATAATCTTCCGGTTCAGTTAACAAGTTTTATTGGCAGAGAAAAAGAAATCGCCGATGTAAAAAGTTTATTAAACAAAACGAGACTGCTCACTCTCCTCGGTCCGGGAGGAACCGGAAAGACTCGTCTTTCGCTTCAGACCGGAGCTGATCTGATAGATGATTTTGCAAACGGAGTCTGGATAACCGAACTTGCATCTCTGCTTGATCCTTTCCTGCTTCCGAATGTTATTGCGGAAACACTCGGAATCAGCGAGCAGCCCGGGAAGTCTATGGAAAATGTTCTTATTGAATATTTAAGTGACAAAGAAATTCTGCTTATAATTGATAACTGCGAACATTTAATAGATGCATGCGCGGCATTAGCTGAAAAATTACTTCAGTATTCTCCTAAACTGAAAATTATTGCAACAAGCCGCGAGTCTTTGCGATGTGACGGTGAAATTACACATAAAGTTTTATCGCTTGATCATCCTGATCTTATGAAGAAGGTTACGCCTCTGCAGCTTGTTCAATATGAAGCTGTAAGATTATTTATTGAAAGAGCTCTTGCCGTAAACCCGAATTTCAGAGTTACTAATGATAACGCTCCGGCGCTTGCGCAGATTTGTTATCAGCTTGACGGTATTCCGCTTGCGATTGAGCTTGCTGCAGTAAGGATCAAAGTGCTTCCTTTAGAAAAAATCTGTGAAAAATTAGAAGACAGATTTAAACTACTTACGGGAGGTAAACGAACAGCTTTGCCGAGACAGCAGACGCTCAAAGCTCTGATAGACTGGAGCTATGATCTGCTTTCAGAAAATGAGAAAATACTCTGGAGAAGATTATCAGTGTTTACAGGAGGATGGTCTCTGGAAGATGCAGAAGAGATTTGTCCGGATGCGCTTACCGGGCGAGAAGATATTTTTGAATTTACAAACGGTCTTCTGGAAAAATCAATAATTCTTTTTGATGAGAGTAATGACAGATATAAAATGCTTCAGACAATAAAGCAGTACGGCGAAGAAAAACTGAAAGATGCTGATGAGACAAAGAAATTTAAAACAAACCATCTGAACTATTATCTTAAATTATGCGAAGGCGCTATTCCCGAATTATCGGGACCAAATGCAAAATCATGGCTTAACAGATTTGAATTTGAATATGCAAATATTCAGACTGCATTAAACTGGTCTGTTAATGATAAACATGGGAATGAAGGACACAGACTTGCCGGTTCTTTATCAAAGCTCTGGGATCTGAGAGGATATTTATCTGAAGCACAAAACTGGTTTGAAAAATTACTTCAGATCACTGAAGGAGTTCCTGAGTTACTCATTGCAAATTCAAAACGCTATGCTGGAATGTTTGCAACTCAGCAGGGTAAGAACGATGCTGCATTAAGACTTATCGGCGAGAGTCTTGAAATTTACAGAAGGAACGGAGATTTAAACGGTATTTCAAATTGTCTTAATATCCTTGGAATGATCGAGATTGATCTCGGAAAATTAGAGAGTTCAAAAATTTATTTAACCGAAAGCCTGGAGATAAGGAAAAATCTCGGAAATAAAATCGCACTCGCTTCCGGATTAAACTCACTTGGACTTGTCCTGCTTGCCGAAGGTAAATTAGCAGACGCAGAAAAATATTTCAGTGAAAGTCTTGACATTGCAAAAGAAATCAAAGATGACATGTATATAGGAATCGGGCTCAATAATCTAGGACAGATCTATGCTACTTCAGGAGATTATGAAAAAGCAAAAACTTTTTTTGAAGAAGGTATGCAGATTGACCGCGATCTTGGGAACAAAAACGGTCTAAGTTTTTCTCTGGCAAATCTTGGGGTTCTTGCATACGTTAACAAGGATTTCACCGGTTCAAAAAAATATTTAACTGAAGGATTAACAATCAGCAGAGAGATTGGAAACAGGTTAGGTGAGTTATATTCTTTGTCTTCTTTTGCGCAGGTATTTTTAGCAGAAGGAGATATTAAAACTGCGGAAAAGTATTTTGAGGAATGTCTCATGATGCAGAAAGAAAACAGCGATGTTAAACTATCCTCAATGTGCCTTACAGGGATTGCCGAAATAAAATTAATAAACGGAAATTTTCAGACTGCTGCCATACTTACAGGAGCAATTCAGGAAAGACTGGAATCTACCGGAACTTTCATAGAAGATGAAACTAAATACAAGATTGAAGAAATTATAAAATCAGTTAAAGATAATATTGGCGAAGAAAGATATTTGATGGAATTTGAAAAAGGAAAAAAGTTGTCAACTAAAGAAGCGATTGAGATAGCTTTTGAATAGTGAATAGGCAATAGGCAATAGGCAATAGGCAATAGGCAATAGTTTTTTTGTATTTTGTAATCTGAAAAACAGACATTAATATTTTGATAAACATACCGAACGGTAAAGTAACTTTTTTATTTACGGATATAGAAGGAAGCACAAAACTTTCTCAGAATTTTCCTGAAATACTTTCAGATATATTAGCAAAGCATAATTCGATATTAAATGAAGCAGTCGAATCCCATAACGGATTTGTGTTTAAAATTATAGGTGATGCATTCTGCTGTTCATTTCAAAATGCAGAAGATGCTATTAAAGCGGCAGTTGATGCTCAGATTAAATTACATACGGAGAAATGGAATGACGCAGTGATAAAAGTCAGAATGGGTATTCATTCCGGAAATACTGAATGGAGCGGGACGGATTACATGGGATACATTACTCTTGCGAGAGCAAACAGAGTTATGTCTTCAGCTTACGGAGGCCAGATATTGTTGTCGGATGATTCTTACAGAATGACAGAAGGATACATTAATGAAAGCATTTCATTTCGTGATCTGGGAGAAAGAAGATTAAAAGATCTGATACAGCCGGTGAAATTATTTCAGATCGTTTCAAAATATGTTCCGTCAGATTTTCCTCCTCTGAATACGCTTGACGTTCGTCCAAACAATCTTCCGGTTCAGCTTACAAGTTTTATCGGAAGAGAAAAAGATATGCAGCAGGTAAAGGATTTATTAATTAATACACGCTTACTGACTATTATAGGATCAGGAGGAGCGGGAAAGACACGTCTGGCAATGCAAGCAGGCGCTGATATTATTGATGACTTTGCTAACGGAGTTTACATTGCTGAGTTTGCGCCAGTATCTGATTCTTCTTTAATTGTCCAGACTTTGCTTAATTCGCTTAATCAGCAAGAAGAACCCGAAAAATCTCCTAAAGAAATATTGAAGGAATATCTTAAAGACAAAGAGCTGCTGCTGATATTAGATAACTGTGAACACCTTATACATGAATGCGCAGAATTATCCGAAATGCTTTTGAAAAGTTGCGCTAAGATAAAAATAATTGCTACAAGCCGTGAAGCGCTGAACTGTTCAGGCGAGCAGACTTTCAGAATACCGTCTCTGTCTCTTCCTGACATTTCAGCCAATAATACTCCCGGACAGCTTACTCAATATGAGGCAGTAAGATTGTTTATTGAAAGAGCGCTTGCAGTGAATCCTGACTTCAGAGTTAATAATGAAAATGCTCCCGCTCTTGCTCAAATCTGTTCGCAGCTTGACGGAATTCCCCTTGCAATAGAGCTTGCGGCAGTCAGGATTAAGATGTTAAGTCTGAATAATATTTTTGAAAGATTAGAAAACAGGTTCAAACTCCTTACCGGAGGAAAGCGCACAGCTTTGCCGAGGCAGCAGACGCTGAGAGCTATGATAGACTGGAGTTATGAACTGCTTTCAGAAAAAGAAAAAATATTATGGAGCCGGCTTTCAGTTTTTATCGGGGGCTGGACATTGGAATCCGCAGAGGAAATATGTACAGATGAGAAAATTATAAGTGATGATATTTTTGATCTGCTTAATCATCTTGCGGATAAGTCAATTATTATTTACGATTATGAAAAGGACAGATACAGAATACTTGAAACGATAAAGCAATACGGTCAGGAAAAGCTTAAAGATGCGAATGAAACAGACGGAATATTTGCCAGGCATTTGAATTATTACTTGTCATTTCTGGAAAAAGCAAATTTAAAATTAGAAGGAAGTGAATCTGTGTCATGGCTGGAAAAGCTTGAATCCGAACATAATAATCTTCAGTCAGCGATCGAATGGTCGGTAAATGGCGGAGACTTTGAAAAAGGTTTGCAACTTTCGAATTTAGCGGGAAGATTCTGGATAATACGCGGACATTATACAACGGGAATAAAGTGTATTAAAAAAATTATTAAAAAAGCGCAGGGAGTCATAAGCGATCCTTTGGGATCAGGATATTGTAATATCGGAAATTTATCACTGCTTCTTGGAGAATATAATGAAGCGGTAAAATATTTTGAAGAAAGTCTGAGTATATTCCAAACGACAGGAAACCGGTCGGATATTTTTCACAGTAAAAACGGTCTGGGGACAATTGCATTTTATCGAAGTAATTTTGAACAGGCGTTGAAGTATTATGAAGAGTGTCTTGAAATCTGTCGTGAAACGGAAAATAAAAAAGGTATTTCATATTCTCTGAATAACATTGGAAATGCCCTGCTAAGCCTTGGATATAATTCCAGAGCGAAGAAAATATATGAAGAAAGTCTTGAGCTGTTTCGTCAATCCGGTTTAAAAAGTCACATAGCCCTTTCTCTTCACAACCTCGGACTTCTTGAGTGCAACCTCGGAAATTATAATGAGGCAAAGAAATTTTGCGAAGAAGCTCTGTCTCTAAACCGTGAGAGAGGTGATAAACGCGGCATTGCAAACACATTGCACAACTCCGGTCTAATTGCATATTACCTTGGAGATATTGATCAGGCAAATGATATCTATGAAGAGTGTCTTTCTTTATACAACAGTATAAATGACAAAAGCGGAAAGTCATATACAATTAATTACATGGGAAATATTGAGATCAGCCGCGGTAATTATAAGCAGGCGCAGAAACTATTTAATGAAAGTCTTGCTTTTTTTCGTGAATTAGGAGACTCGCGGGGCATTACAATATCTCTTAATAATATCGGCACTTCTTCTTTATTTTATGAGAATGATAAAAAAGGTATTGAACTTATAGAAGAAAGTCTGACTTTGAACAGAGATATAAAAGATAAAAGCGGAATTTTAAATTCGCTTATCAGTCTGGCGAGTACTGATCTTTATTACGGTAAATATGAACAAGCGATGAATCATCTTAAAGAAAGTCTTGCCATCTGCATTGAAATAGAAGAAACAAGATGCATGGCTATTACAAAGAACAGAATGGGATATGCTGAGTACAAACTTGAAAATCAGTCTGAAGCAGATCAATATGCAAGAGAAAGCCTGAAATTGTCTAACAGGATCGGTGACAAAACCGGTATCACCGCTTCTCTGATTTGCATCTCTGCAATATTTTGTGATACAGGCAAACAATCAGCTGCTTTAACAATTCTTGGCGCTGCTGAAAGTGCTCTTAAATCTTCCGGTACGGTTTTGGAAAAGATTGATCAATTACTTAAAGAAGAAACATTAATAAAGCTTCAGGAAAAAATTAAAGAACAAGAATATTTGAAATATTATGAAGAAGGAAAGAGGATGAAACTTGATGAGGCTTTTCAATTAGTAATTAGTAATTAGTAATTAGTAATTGGAAAATATTAACTCGTAATTTTTAATTCGCCCCCCCCCCCCCCGCCCCCCCCCCCACAAAAAAAAAAGAGCGAGGCAGTAATTCTTAAATCGTAACTCTATGAAAGAACCCACCGGTAATGTAACATTTCTTTTTACCGACATCGAAGGCAGTACAATGCTGTCTCAACAGTTCGCCGGGTCTTATCCGGATGCTTTAGAAAAGCACAATTCGATCTTAAACAATGCAGTAAAATCATATAGCGGATTTGTTTTTAAGACTGTGGGCGATGCTTTCTGCTGTGCATTTCAAAATGCAGATGACGCTGTAAATGCCGCTTGTGATATTCAGAAGTTATTGATAAATGAGAACTGGAATGAAGTTGTTATAAAAGTTCGCATAGGAATACACAGCGGAAATGCTGAGTGGAACGGTGAAGATTACATGGGATACATCACGCTTGCAAGAGTTTCGAGAGTTATGTCAGCGGCTAACGGCGGGCAGATAATTATTTCAGACAAAGCTTATGAGTTGTATGGAAATACAAAGCAATTAAATTCAGATAAAATTAAGTTCCGTGATCTGGGCGAACGGAAATTAAAAGATGTAATTCAGCCGATAAAACTTTTTCAGATTATTTCATCAGGACTCAGAGAAGATTTCCCTCCATTAAAAACTCTTGATGCACGTCCGAATAATCTGCCGGTTCAGCTTACAAATTTCATTGGTCGTGAAGAATCAATGAAATCAGCAAAAGAATTATTAAATCAGACACGTCTGCTTACAATGCTGGGTTCGGGAGGCATCGGAAAGTCAAGGCTTGCTTTGCAGGTCGGGGCAGATATGATAGATGAATTTGCAAACGGAGTATTCATCGCAGAGCTTGCACCTGTAAATGATCCGGATTTTATTTTGCAGACTTTAATGAATTCTTTTGGATTTAAAGACGAAAGTGGAAAAACTGCAGAAGAAATATTGAAAGATCATCTTAAGGATAAAGAGCTTTTACTGATTTTAGATAACTGCGAACATCTGATAAAAGAATGCGCAGTAACAGTTGAAATGCTTTTAAGCAGCTGCACAAAGTTAAAAATAATCACGACAAGCCGTGAATCACTTAATTGTTCCGGAGAGAAAATTTTCAGTGTGCCTTCACTTTCGCTTCCGGATGTTTCAGTTAATAATACACCTCTTCAGCTCTCACAGTATGAATCAGTAAGATTATTTATAGAAAGAGCGATTTCAGTAAAGATGGAATTCAGGGTTAATAATGAAAATGCTCCGGCACTTGCAGAGATTTGCTCCCGGCTTGACGGAATTCCGCTGGCAATAGAGCTTGCAGCGGTAAGAATAAAAGTTCTCTCAGTGGAAAAAATCTCCGAAAGATTAATAAACAGATTTTCATTACTTACCGGAGGAAAAAGGACAGCTCTCCCCAGACAGCAGACTTTGAAAGCTATGATAGACTGGAGCTATGATCTTCTTTCAGAGAAAGAAAAGATTCTTTGGGAAAGATTATCGGTATTCACGGGAGGATGGACACTGGAATCAGCGGAAGAAATATGTTCAGATGAAAAAATTAATGTTACAGAAATTCTTGACTTGCTGAATGCACTCACTGAGAAGTCAATAATAATTTATGACATTGAAATGGAAAGATACCGGATACTTGAAACATTAAAACAATACGGTGAAGAAAAACTCAGAGATTCAGGAGGGAAAGATGTTATCTTATTAAAGCACCTTACATATTTCCTGGAATTTGCGGAAACAGCAGGACCAAAATTATACAGTAAAGAAATAAATCTCTGGCTGAAAAAACTTGAACAGGATCATGGCAATTTTCAATCTGCAATTAAATGGTCTCTGTCCGCAGATGAAACAGATAAAGGCGCACGGTTTGCAACTGCATTGGGAAATTTCTGGGATAGTCGAGGGTATTATTCACTGGGAAGACAGATCCTGGAAAGATTCTTAATATATACTCGCGGATTGAATAAATCTCTATCAGTAAATATAATCCGGTTCGCCGGAATTCTTTCCGCTGGTCAGAGTGATTATGAACAAGCACGTAAGTATTTTGAAGAATGTCTTTTGTTAACACGTGAGTTAGGAGAAAAGAAGGTCATTGCTATGTCTCTGAATCAATTAGGAGGCACGAATTATTTTCTCGGAGAATTCGAACAAGCGCAGAAATACTATGAAGAGAGTCTTCTTCTTTATCGTGAGCTTGGAGAAAAAGACGGATTAGCTGCCTGTCTTCATAATTTTGGAAATACTTTAGGCAGTCTTGGAAAATATGAACAGGGACAAAAATATCTGGAAGAAAGTCTTTCATTAAGACTTGAGATTGAGGATAAAAGGGGTATGGCTTCCTGTCTTATGAGTTTAGGACTTATTGCTTACAATCAAAGTAATTCAAATTATTTGAATGCAATAAAATTTTACAAAGAATGTATAGCTATATCACGTGAGATCGGACTTAAACCCGAATTAGCAATAACACTTTACAACACCGGAGATTGTATAGAAAGTAACGATGAAAATTATGAACATGCTTCAGAGTATTTTGAAGAATCCCTTTCAATATTTCGTGAGATGGATCACAGGATCGGAATTGCCAGCTCTCTCAATGGACTTGGAAATATTGCATTTCGCCGGTCAGATTTTGAACAAGCTAAGATACTATATGAAGAAGCTCTGACATTATTTCGTAATAATGGTCATAAGACCGGAATTGCAAATTCTCTATATGGACTTGGAAATGCTGCATTTCTCCTGTCTGAATTTACAGATGCAAAAAAATATTTTGAAGATTGTCTTGAATTAAGGCGTGAGACCGGAAATAAAAAAAGTATAGCTGAAGCTCTGAGAAGTATTGGAAATGTATTATCAGAATTGGGAAATCATAAGCAGGCGCAGAAGTTTTATAAAGAAGCTCTTGAACAAATAGCAATCAGTAATTAGTAATTAGCAATTAGAATTTAGCAAAATAAGATTATGGCTGAATGAAAATTTGCATAATCATCTCCTATAACTTTTTTTAATCTTACAAAAAAAAGCCCGCTTGAAGCGGGCTTTTTATAAATCTATAAATATTGATCTTTACTTGATAAGCATCATTCTCTTTATCTCACTGAACTCTCCTGATTGCATTCTGAAGAAGTATGCTCCGCTTGAGAGATTACTTGCGTTGAACTCTACTTCATAACTTCCTGCATTCTTCTGCTCATTGATAAGTGTCATCACTTCCTTTCCAAGTACATCATAAACTTTCAGTGTAACTATTCCGTTTTTCGGAAGCGAGAAGTTTATCTTTGTGGTAGGATTGAACGGATTCGGATAATTCTGTGATAGCGAATATCTTTCCGGTATCAACGAACTAGTCTGCTCTACTGATGTCAGCAGTCCGTCAACAAAGTCCAGCGCGCCTTTTACAAATCTTCTCACTGTCTGTCCGTTCGGTGAATCAGGTGTCGGTCTCAATGACTCTATGTCTATTCCCATTACTGAAACATTGTAAGTCGTGGAAATTCTTCCGATTGCATTCATTGAATCCGGATACAGTCTGAATTTATACAGATTATAAAGCTGTGACGGCGATACCGATAATGATTTCTTCAATACATCCGGCCATGGTCCTGCTGTACTGTCCGCGACATTAGGATTCGTTGTTACACCGATAAGTCCTCTTGTACCAAGTGTTCCCGGTCTGTCAGCTATAAATGAAAATCCTAATGATCCTCTTGCAAATGTTGTATCAAGATAGGTAGAACCCGTCCTGTCAAGATGATATCCGACATCTTCACCAAAAATTATCAGTTTTGATTTTACTGATGCCGTTCCGGCTGCAAGATATGACTTAAGTGAATCTTTAAGTATATTCGACATTATGGATGTCCCTTCTCCCAGGACTATTACTTTTTTGTATCCTCTGAAAGAAATTGATTCTGTTCCCGTATTTCCTTTTCTGTTATAAAGATCAAATGTTACGCCAAGGTTGCTAAGATTATTTGCAACCGAATCTCTTGAAGTTCTGCAAGCTGTTACAGTCGAGTCATAAGCAATTATAACATCGCCTTTTGCCTGACGCTTAAGAGTGAGAGCATAGTTCTGTGACGCTTTTAGTGAATCAGTTGCATTGTAAGCCCATACTGACCATTGTCCGACAAGCGAATCTCCAGGATTGAGTCCGAGACCGCTGAGTATTCCGTCAAGTGCATTATTGATCAAAGTTAATGAAGTATCATACCCGCTGTTATTAGCAGGAACGGATAGTCTTATAGTTGATATTGTAGGATTACCAAATTTCCATTTGTAAGTTACTCCGGCGCCGGAACGTGTCCAGTTTATATTGATCTGTGAATTATTGAATACTGATGTTGTAATCGTAGTGCCGCTCGGAGGTGAATTCAGATTAAATGCTGTTAAAGAAGGAACACCTCTTTTCAAAGTAATTGATCTTGGACCGTTGCTTGCTTTCAGTGAATCATTTGTCTGATTATTTCTGAACGCCCATACATCCCACTGTCCAACTAAAGAGTCACCCTGCGCAAGTCCTATACCTGCAAGTATATTATCAAGCTGACCTGCAGTTACGTTTAACTGATTTCCGGATCCGGGTAATGTAATTTTCCTCGGACTCGTGGTCGGACTTCCAAATACCCATTTATATGAAGCTGTAGAAGCTGAAGTATCCCAGGTAAAGCCGTACTGTGTATTTGAATTCGGGAAAGAAACAATTCTCGAACCGGCTGAAGGTGTTTGAAGATTAAAAGTATTTAAAGGATAAGTAGCTATCTGAACTGATGTTGTCCAGATGTTAAACTGTACTCCGGGACCTGCTTTATCATCCATCCATACAGGCCATAGTTTGCCGTTTCCTGATGTAATGCTGATATAATCACCCATTGTATTTATTCCCGGTAAATTCTTTGGCTTGAAGTGATGATCTGCAGCTTCAATATCTGTCCATGTCAATCCCCCGTCCAGTGATCTTGAAATAAATACTGAACAGGAATCACCTGATGAAGGGAAATTTCTGTTATCATAATAAACTACATTTACTCCGCCTGCATCATCTACATTTATCGCCGGGAAATACTGAACTTTTCCGTTATTCAATGCATCCTGATTTACTCTTACACCGGGATTTGACCAGGTCGTACCGTTATCTGATGACCAGTGTATTACGACATCTGCATCCGCTCCCGCAGGTGCGCGATTGATCTCACTTGATACAATGTAGATCCATCCGTTTCTCGGACCGCCGCTTTTATCTATATCTATTCTTGCAAAACCGTTTGTTCTGATTCCCCATCCGTTAAAGGATGATGAACGGCTTCCGTTTACATCAAAAGCATTTTCAGTAGCCACATAATTCAATCCGCCGTTTGTTGATTTTGCAATACCGACATAATCTTCTGTGAAAGGAGAAGTAGAACTTCCTGCAGTCCAGCTTACAAAAACATTTCCGTTCGGTGCAACTGCTACATCATGACCCTGCGCAAAATGATTTGCAGGTGTTGAATTCAGTACAATTGCCGGATCCCAGGTGACTCCTCCGTTTGTTGTTCTGGCAACTCTGCCGTTTCCGGCGCTTCCTGCAAATACTGTCCATGCCATATAGCTGTTACCAAAATACGGACTGGTAGGCGAACCGTCTGTTCCTGCTAAATTTTTATCAACATTCGCATCAAGCATCACAGGAAAAGTCGCTGACCATGTAGCGCCATTATCTGTTGAATAATTTGCTCCCATGCCTGTTAAACTTCCGAAATTTGATGTACTCAATAAATGCGTATAAATGAAAGTTCCGTTCTTATCAATGATCGGACCCGGATCTCCGCGCTGATCATTAAGATTCGGTGCATTCATTGTATCTCTTCCAGTCCATGTTACGCCGCCGTCAGTTGTTACATAAACTCCGACATTGATGAAGTTATTGGAATTAATGATCGGCTGTGCTGAAGCAAACATAATGTTTGGATTCGTTGGATGTCGCACAATTTCTGTTTCACACTGCTGATTGCCGGAGCTTGGATGTACCCTGAAGTTCGGTGTAGCGATCATAACTCCGATTGGTGTTATGAAAACTCTCGGGTCGTAAGTGAATTGTTTTATCTCATTTGTAACAAGAGGAAGCTGTGTGTATTCCCCTGAAGGATAAATTGATATTGATCTTGGATCTACATTCCATCTCGGACTTTCATCGGTGGATTTCTGTCCCATGAAAAACGATACTCCAAGAAGCATTAAAGATAAAAAGAAAAGCTTTTGTTTCATTTTGATTCCCTTTCCTGGTAGTTATTAATTTATAAGATTTAAAAAAGTTTAATTGTTTTGAAAGGCGTATAAAATTAATTGCATATAAGCATTATACTTACAGCAGATAAAGATATTCACTGGAGGCAGATACTTTAAATGAAATAAATTTTTTACTTAATAAAATATATGAATCGGATTTTAATATCAACTAAAAATAATTTATTAGTAAAGCATTTGTCTTTTCATTTTATAAGCAGCATTCTTCCGGTTTCAGAATTAAATTCAGATTCGATCTTGTAAAAGTATATTCCACCGGGTAAATTTTCTGCATCAAACCGGATCTCATATTTTCCTTTGCTTTGTTTCTGATGAACAAGAGTTTTAATTTCCTTACCGAGTATGTCAAATACTTTCAGAATTATATAAGAATCCGAATTTAAATTATATCTTATATTTGTAGAAGGGTTGAATGGATTTGGATAATTCTGCAGGAGTGTAAAACCGTAAGATGTGTTTTCCGCTGAATTTATGATACTGCTAATTCGATTATCATATTTTACAATGCACCCATTACCTCCGCATACTATACCTTTATTGTTATCAAAGAAATACATTCCGAAAAGTCTGTCGTTGAAATTATTTTTATTCTCTTCCAGCCACGAGTGTCCCCCGTCTGATGTATGATAGATAAATCCGTAATCCCCTATCGCCCGGAAATTTAATGCGTCTGTCCCGTAAACATAATTAATATATTTTCCTTGAGGAATTAAATTTTCTGTCCATTCAACTCCGCCGTTTGATGTAAGAAGGATCTTGTTATCATAAGTAAAACTTATTCCTGTATTTTCATTTACAAAATTTACAGCACCAATCCCGGCATTGAATGTATTTGAATGAGGGACGAACCAGTTAAGTCCGCCGTTAATGGTTTTGTAGATTTTTTTGTCTCCTGAAGAATACCAGCCGGTATTCTGATTTGCAAAACAAATATCCGTTATATAGCTCTGTGAATTTGAATTTACAGAAATGAAATTCACTCCGCCGTTAGTTGTTTTTAACAGTCTTGCAGAATCACCGCAGACCCAGCCCGTGTTTTCATCAAAGAATTGCAGCGCATAATATCCTGAAGTGTAAGGAGAAGACAATGAATTCCAGTTGTATCCCCCATTCGTAGATTTATATATCTTTCCGTATTCCCCGACACAATATCCTGTACTGGAATTAATAAAATCTATCTGATAAAGAAAATCATCTGCAGCGCCTGCCTGAATTCTTGTCCAGTTGCTGCCTCCGTTAATAGTAAGCGCAACAGTACCCTGAGCTCCGCAGGTCCAGCCGTAATTTTCATTTATAAAATCAACAGCGAACAAAGAATTTCTAAATCCGGACGAATAATCAGTCCAGTTGATCCCTGCGTTTGAGGTTTTAATTATTGTTCCTTTATTGCCAAAGCTTATGACATTATTCACATCAAATGCTTTTAAAGAATACTGATATTCGGAAGTGGCTGTAGCATAACCTGTCCAGTTCGCACCTCCATTAGTCGTCCTGTAAACATTTCCGTAATCGCTAGCGGCAAATCCCGTATTTTCATCGCCGAATGATATTGAATAAAACCACCTTCCTGTACCGGTAGAAGAAGCGCCCCAGCTGAGTCCCTTGTTTGTAGTCTTAAGTATTGTTCCGTAAGCTCCGGCAATAAATCCTGTCAGCGAATTTTTAAAAGAGACATCAAAAAAATAATTTGTATTGCCGGTGTTTACGGTTTGAAATGTTTCGCCGTAGTTTGAAGACCTTGCAAGAGCTCCGTAAAGTCCGGCAGTTAATACAACAGAATCACTGACTGCAAGTGAGGTAAGGGTTCTTGAAGTGTTAGTCTGAATTAATGTCCAGACAGTTCCTCCGTCTGCAGTTCTGAATAATTCTCCGTTATCACCGCAGACAAAACCAGTTGTGTTGTTTAGAAATTTTACTGCAAATAAATTTGCAGAAGCGTTTACTGAAACCGGCTGCCAACTCTGACCTGCGTCAGTAGTTTTTAAAAACAGCTTATTAAGTCCGCATGCAAATCCAGTGAGACTATTTATAAAATGCAGGGATCTGACGCTTTCTTTTGTCTGTGAAAGAAGTATGTTCCAGTTCAAACCGCCATCTGTTGTCTTAATGATAGTCCCACCGTCGCCGCAGGCATATCCTGTATTTGAATTAAGAAAGTATGAACCGAAAAGTATATTTCCCTGCGGAAGCGGATTCTGCCACTGCCATTGTGAAAATGATACATTAACAGTAAAAACTGAAAAAAGTAAAAGTCCGTATATGTTTTTCATTGTAGATAAATTTAAGAAATAATTTTTCAGATAATTTCTGATTTTGTTTAAAATAAATAAACAGTACGAATCAGAATACAAGTGCAGTCAATGATCCGTTTCAACAAAGGATATATTTGATTATTTTGCAATCAATGAAAAAAAATAAATCCCCGCGAAGTCCGATCGGAGTTTTTGACTCAGGCATCGGCGGACTCACGGTAGCAAAATCCCTGTTTGAAATTCTTCCGAATGAAAATATTATTTATCTCGGAGATACAGCGCGGCTGCCTTATGGCACTAAATCAAAAGAAACTGTAATTAAATATTCCATTGAAATTACAAAATTTCTTTTGAATAAAAATGTTAAAATGGTTGTGGTCGCCTGTAATACTGCTTCATCTGTTGCACTGCAGTATCTCAGAAAATTATCTGCTGTTCCAGTTGTCGGCGTTATAAAACCGGGAAGCAGGGCTGCTATTGCACTTACAAAGAATTGTAACATCGGAGTGATAGGAACACTCGGAACAATTCAGAGCTTTGCATATAAAACTCAGATACATAAATATGAAAGAGATATAAATGTTTTCTCGAAAGCATGCAGTCTGTTCGTTCAGCTCGCTGAAGACGGCTGGACCGATAATAAAATTGCAGAACTTATCGCGGAAGAATATCTTAGTGAATTCAAAAAGCTGAAAATAGATACTCTTATACTTGGCTGTACACATTATCCCATTTTAAAAAATACAATTACAAAGGTTCTCGGGAAAAAAATTAAATTAATTGATTCAGGCGAAGAAGCTGCAAAAGAAGTAAAGCGTCTGCTCGTGCAGCATCAAATTCTGAATCCGCAGAAAGGACCGGGCAGGCATAAGTTTTATGTTACTGATTTTCAGAAAAAGTTTAAGGAGATAAGCGAAAGGTTTCTCGGACAGCCGATACATGATGTTAAAAAGATAAAGCTTTAGTTTAATTAAATTATAAAACCGTTCCTGAATATGACTAATGACGGAGTAATAGATATTTTCAGAAAGACAGGCGCATTGCTTGAAGGACATTTTATTCTCACTTCGGGTTATCACAGCCCTCATTATTTTCAGTGCGCAAAGGTTCTTCAGTATCCGGAATACAATCAGCTTTTTTCAAAAGCAATTGCTGATCATTTCTGCGGCAAAAAAATTGATCTTGTAATTTCTCCTGCAGTAGGAGGAATAGTATTTGGTACTGAGATCGGAAGACAGCTTTATGTGAGAACAGTTTTCAGTGAAAGAGAAAACGGAGAAATGAAATTAAGGAGAGGATTTGAAATAAATAAAGGAGAAAATGTGCTTGTCTGCGAAGATGTGGTTACGACGGGCGGAAGTGTATTTGAAGTGATTGAACTTGTAAAGCGATCCGGAGCAAATCTTGCAGGTGTCGGATTTATAATTGACAGAAGCAACGGGAAGGTTAATTTCGGCGCGGATCAGTTTTCTCTGGCAAAAATGGAAGTGATAAAATTCGAAGAAGATAAATTACCAGAATGGCTAAAAAAGATTCCGGTTACTAAACCCGGAAGCAGAAACATCAGCAGTTAGAAATAATTTATTTATTTTTAAAATTGAAGTAAAATAAATATTAAATACAAGTGACTCATTTTCAGATTAATTTGTCCTGTGTATTTTTAAAAGAGAAAATAATTATATATACAGACAGAATACCATTTCAGTAAAACCTTAATATGTTTATATTGCAATTCAAATTTTAATTAAGCTAAATAAGAAAGATTATATAAATGAATTTTAATTTATCGGAACAGGAACTTGCAGTTCAGAAACTTGCACGGGACTTTGCTCAGAATGAAATTGCTCCTTACATCATGCAGTATGATGAATCTCAGGAATTTCCTATGGAGATCGCCAAAAAACTCGGAGACATAGGATTCCTTGGAATAATATTTCCTGAAGAATACGGCGGATCGAATTTTTCAGTTATGGAATACGCTTTAATCGTTGAAGAAATTTCAAAAGTTGATCCTTCAATGGGACTGACAATAGCTGCACACAACGGACTCTGCACAAATCATATTTACAGTTTCGCAAACGAATTCCTGAAAAAGAAATATCTTCCCGATCTTACAAGCGGAAAGAAATTAGGAGCTTGGGGACTTACTGAAAATGTTTCCGGTAGTGATGCCGCAGGGATGGCTACTTCGGCTGAAAAAAAAGACGGGCATTATGTCATTAACGGAAGCAAACTTTTCATTACTCACGGAAGCGTTGGTGAGACAGCAGTTGTCACAGCAGTAACCAATAAATCAGACAGAAAGAACGGAATATCCGCATTCATTCTTGAGAAAGGATGGAAAGGATTTAAGACAGGCAAGAAAGAAAATAAACTGGGAATGAGATCATCCGATACTGCAGAACTTATTTTTGAGAATGTGGAAGTGCCTCATGAAAATCTCATCGGTATAGAAGGTCAGGGATTCAAACAATGCATGCAGATTCTTGACGGCGGAAGAATAGCCATTGCGGCATTATCTCTGGGAATTGCTCAGGGCGCACTTGATGCATCTCTCAAATATGCAAAAGAAAGAAAGCAGTTCGGAAAGTCCTTGTCAGAATTTCAGGGAATACAATTCAAACTTTCCGATATGGCAACTGAAATCCAGGCGGCGCGGCTGCTTACCTATAAAGCTGCTTTTTATAAAGATAACAACAGAGACATAAATCTTCAGGCAGCAATGGCAAAGTATTATGCAAGCGAGATAGCAACTAAAGCTACAAATGAAGCCATACAGATTCACGGCGGTTACGGATTCATAAAGGAATTTCCAGTTGAAAAACTTTACAGAGACGTTAAGCTCATGACTATCGGAGAAGGAACTTCCGAAGTTCAGAAAATGGTAATTGCCAGAAATATTCTTAATATGTTTTGATAATTAATTTCATTTACAAATTTAAGCCATTCTCATTGATGAGTCTGGCTTTTTTATTTTGAGAATACCGGTATAAGTATAAAACGATCATATACTTAAATTGAACTTTTTATCAAACAAATAACTGAATATATTTAAATCGTAAGACGCAATTAGCAATTAGCAATTAACAATTAGCAATTAGCAATTAACAATTAGCAATTAACAATTAACGATTAGCAATTAACAATTAACGATTAGCAATTAACGAATTACTATTGCCTATTGCCTATTGCCTATTGACAATTGACCATTAAATTATTTCAATAAAATCTTACAATTAGTAATTACTAATTATTAATTACTAACTATTAACTACTAACTGCCCAATGTCTTTTTTAGATAAAATAGGTTTCAAAAAACTCAAGGACGGACTTTTTAAAACAAAGGAAAACCTTGTTGACCGTGTGAACCGGCTTGTTAATGCAAGAGGAGTAATTGACGATGACTTTCTTGCCGAACTCGAAGAGATTCTTATCTCTTCCGATATAGGGTTTGATACATCTGAAACTCTGATAAACAATATCAGAGAAAGAACACAGAGGGATAAATATACTGATCAGAAGGAACTAAACGAACTGATAAATGACGAGATAAAGAAAGTTTTTGTAAAAAGCGCAGTTGCAAAAAATATTGATGTAGTAATAATTGATACTGCCGGAAGACTTCATAATAAATCTCACTTAATGGAAGAGCTGAAAAAGATCAAGCGGGTCATGCAGAAAGTAAATCCGGATGCACCACAGGAGACGTTCATTGTCATAGATTCCACTACCGGACAGAACGGACTTAATCAGGCAAAGGAATTTTCAAAAGCGCTTGACGGTCTCACGGGAATAATCCTTACCAAACTTGACGGAACTGCGAAAGGCGGAATTGTGCTGAAGATTAATAAAGAGATGAATCTTCCTGTCAGATTTATAGGTGTCGGCGAACAGATAGACGACCTTCAGGTGTTTGACAGCATGAGTTTTGTTGAAGCAATGTTTGAAAAATAATCATGATATAATGGAATCACATTTCCAATATGGAAAATAAAATTATAATCTTACCGCAGTCTTTATCAAATAAAATAGCAGCAGGCGAAGTGGTCGGCAGACCTGAGTCAGTTGTCAAAGAGTTAATCGAGAATTCTATTGATGCTAATGCGACCGAGATTACTCTTGTTATAAAAGATGCCGGTAAAAGTCTCATACAGATTACTGATAACGGCACGGGAATGACCGAAGAAGACGCACTCTTATGTTTTCAGAGGCATTCTACAAGTAAAATTTCAAGTCTCGAAGATCTGGAAAAGATACTGACACTTGGCTTCAGAGGTGAAGCGCTGGCTTCCATTTCTTCAATCTCGCAGGTAGAGATGAAAACCAGGACCCATGCGGAAGAAACAGGTACTCTTATCAGACTTGAAGGAAATGACATTGCAGAAGTTTCAAAAACAGGATGCAATACCGGAACGTCTTTGGCAGTGAAAAATCTTTTTTATAATACTCCGGGCAGAAGGAATTTCCTTAAATCAAATCAGACTGAATTCAGGCACATTTATGAAACTTTCCTTCATCTTGCAGTTTCGCATCCTGAGATAGATTTTCAATTTATAAATAATGATGAAGTAATTTTTGATCTGAAAGCGTCTGAACTTAAGGAGCGTCTTGAAAGAATTTTTACAAATAAATTTTCAGATTCGCTTATTGAAGTTAATAACGGGAATGAGATAATTAAAGTGAAGGGTTATATTTCCAAACCTAACTTTACAAAGAAGTCAAAACAGGATCAGTATTTTTATCTGAACGGAAGATTTTTTTCAAATAAGACTCTAAACTTTGCTGTGTATTCGGGATACGGTGATTTAATTGACAAAGGAGACTATCCTTCTTTCTTTTTATTCATAGATATTGATCCGTCAAAAGTAGATGTGAATGTTCATCCTTCAAAAATGGAAGTTAAATTCCAGGATGAAAGCGCAGTCTTCGGATTTCTCAGAAGCAGCATCAAACTCTCTCTCAAAGAAGCTAATCTTATCTTCGATATTGGTTTTAATAATCAGCTTAATTTTAAAAACACTCCGGAAAGTTTTCATTATAAAGAATCAACGGAAAGAAGCACTGGTGGTTATTCCAACATCACTCCTATTCCGAGAAGTGATTTTGATTATCCAAAGAAAGGAAATTCGACTACCATCCATTCTATTTTTGACGCTTCAAAAGAATTTGACGCAGACAAAGAACCTGATTATACTGAGCTTAAGAAAGAAGAACAGAAAAATATATTCGAACATAATAAAAAGTCCGATACTGCAGGATTCAATGTCTGGCAGTATCAGTTCAAATATATTATGTGTCAGACCGAGACAGGACTTATGATAATAGATCAGCATGCAGCTCATGAAAGGATATTATACGAACGCGCATTGTTATGGCTGAATTCACAGTCTTCTTTTTCGCAGCAGCTTCTGATCCCAATAAAACTTAATCTGACAAAGATTGATATTCATATTGCTACTTCACTTCAGGAAGAACTCAGCAGCCTCGGTTTCAATATTAATTTTCTTCCTGACGAAATTGTGGAACTTACGGGACTTCCGTCAGATGTCCGTATCGGAGATGAGAATAAGATCTTTCAGGAACTGATAGATCAGTATAAAGAATACGAACTCAAACTGAATCTTGAAAAGAGAGATAATCTTGCAAAATCATTTGCATGCAGAAGCGCTATCAAATCAGGTGACAGACTTAATTACAGCGAAATGGTCGGACTTATTGATAATCTGTTTGCATCTCAGATGCCTTATGTCTGTCCGCACGGAAGACCAACTGTGATCAGGATTACCACTGAAGAACTTGACAGGAGATTCAGCAGGACATGAAAAATAATTTTAAATTGTAATATTAATTTTATAATTTTATACAAATAAATTCAGATTATGGAAATAGCAGCAGGAATATTACTTGGCATCGGACTCGCGGCAAGCAGCGGGTTCAGAGTCTTTCTGCCTTTACTTGTCACAAGTATCGCATCTCAGCTTGGGTATCTTCAGCTGTCTCCGGGATTTGAATGGATGGGAAGCTGGATAGCTCTCATTTCATTTGCAACAGCTGCTGCTGCAGAAATTACTGCTTATTACATTCCATGGCTTGACAATCTGCTGGACACTATTTCAGGACCCCTTGCAATTATAGCCGGTACTGTGCTTACAGCTTCATTTCTGACTGAACTAAATCCTCTTGTTCAATGGACTCTTGGAATAATAGTCGGAGGCGGAACTGCAGGAATCGTCAAAGTCGGAGCAAGCGCTGCTAGACTGACTTCGACTGCAACTACAGGAGGTCTCGGAAATGCTGCAGTTGCAACTTCAGAGAATATTCTTTCTGTTATTATGTCAATATTTTCTTTTTTAATCCCCCTTGTAACTGCTGTTGTTGTAATAGCAATTATCATTTATCTTTTCAGAAAATTTTCAGAACTGAAAAAGAAGAAATGGAAATTCTTCCGGAAAGAAAATGAAATGGAACAGATATATGAGAAAACGGGAAGCGTTTAATTATTATAAATCCGTTAATCTTCTGTGATAATTGATCTGACCGAGATGATATGATAAATGTGAAACTAATCTTGAGAATATAAATCCATATGTTACGTTCTCTCCGAATTTATTTATCGGATAAATTTTATTAAAATCATCCTGTGTTAAATCATCAAATATTTTCCCGATCATAATTTTTGTTTCATCAATAGCTCCGAAAAGTTCTTCTCTGCTAAGATTCCTTTTTGAAAATTCCTGATCCCGCTCCCTGATGTATCCGGTGTTTCCTATTACAGCACCGAAAAAATGATTTAAGTTGCCGCAGATATGCAGGCATAAATTACCGGGAGTATTGCTGATGCTGCCTGAAAGCAGCCATATATTTTCGGGGTCTTTGTATAAAGAGATTTCATCTTTGAGTGAATTCAGAAAATTAAGATAGAGTTGTTTGAAAGAGTTCATAGGTTTAATAATAATTTAATTGCTAAAGAATATAATAATTATATTTTAAATCTTCTTTTTTTTTTTAGTTTAAAATAAATTATTACTATAAATTATGACAGATATAAAAATTAAACAAAACTTACATACCTTAATTGATAATCTTCAGGATGTAAGAATCCTGAAATTGGTACATGAAGCTGTATGTGAAATTATTGAAGATAAAAGATTAAAATGGAATTCATTAAGTGAAAATGAAAGAAGATCAATTGAAACAGGCATCGAACAACTTGACAAAGGTGAAAAAATAAATTATGAAGATATCAAAAAAGAATTCCCTGAATGGATTGGAAAATAAATTTCTCAAAGGAAGCCAAAAAAAGAACTAAAGAAATAATCAATAAATCATCGGATACTCTTCCGGATCAGATTCATGCATAATTCCATACACTGTCTCAAAGATATCTTCGGCATTTGGTTTTGAAAAATAATCGCCGTCAGTACCGTAAGCAGGTCTGTGAGGTGCCGCAGACAAGCATTTGGGAGCAGAGTCAAGATATCTGTATCCGTTATCCCTGTCAATTACTTGCTGCATCATATAAGCAGAAGCTCCGCCGGGTACATCCTCATCAAGGAATAATACTCTGTTAGTCTTCTTTAATGATTCGATAATTTTTCCGTGTATGTCAAAAGGAAGAAGTGTCTGAACGTCAATAAGTTCGCAGGAAATATTTACAATGTTTAATTTTTTAATTGCATCTCTTGCGATATCCGTGCACGCTCCGTATGTAACTATACTTATATCTGTTCCTTCAATAAGAACTTCCGGCACTCCAAGAGGAATACAGACTTCGCTTAAATTTTCAGGAAGCTTTTCTTTTAATCTGTAGGCATTAAGTCTTTCAATGATAAGCCCGGGATCATCAGATTTTAATAATGTATTATAAAATCCTGCCGCTCTTGTCATATCTCTCGGAACGCAGACATGAATTCCCCTGAATGAGTTAATGATAGTTCCCATCGGCGATCCCGAATGCCAGATTCCTTCAAGCCTGTGACCCCGGGTCCTGATTATCAGAGGAGCTTTCTGCCCTCCGGCAGTTCTGTACTGAAGACATGCAAGGTCATCACTAAGTATCTGCAGACCGTAAAGAAGATAATCAAGATACTGAATTTCAACTATCGGCTTTAACCCTCTGAGTGCCGCTCCAATCCCCTGTCCGACAATTGTCGCTTCTCTTATCCCTGTATCGGTAAGTCTGAGATCACCGTATTTTATCTGAAGTTTAGCCATTCCCTGATTTACATCACCAAGAAATCCCAGATCCTCGCCTATTGCAAAAATTCTCGGATCTCTTTCAAATGCAATATCAAAATAAGCATTCAGAACTTCTCTTCCGTCAATAATTTTTGAGTCTTCGTTATATACAGGTTTTACTTCAGTTACATTCAATGCAGAATCTTTTGATTCGCTGAATAAATTCGAACCGAATCTTCTGTTGTTTTCCTTTTTAAAATTGTTTTTCCAATCTATCAGTTTATTCCTTGATTCATGATTCTCACCTGAAGAAATTATCAGCGCATCATTTACTGCTTCGGATAATATTTTCCTGTTACTTTCCAATGATTTCTTTAATGATTCAATAAGTGTATTTATTTCATCCTCATGACTGCCAGACTTTGCAAGATTACTTAAAAGTATTCTTACTTCTTCATTCTCTTTCTTAATGGGTTTTAAATAATCGTCCCACGCTTCGAGTTGCATTTTCTTTACGTAATCTTTTGCGTTCTTTTCGATCTCTAAAAGTTCGTCTTCATTTGCTATAGCATTTGCAAGTATCCAGATTCTCATCTGGCGTATGCAGCAATATTCTTTTTCCCATTCCAGTCTCTCCTTGGTTTTATATCGTTCATGTGATCCTGAAGTAGAATGTCCCAGCGGTTGAGTAACTTCCTGAATATCAAAAATTGCGGGTATGTGTTTTTCACGGACGAGCTTTATTCCTTCTTCATACATTGATATCAGTCCGGGATAGTCCCAGCCCTTTGCAGCATATATCATAAATCCCTGACGGAATTTTTCATCATACTCAAATCCTTTCAGCACATTGGAAATACTTTCTTTGGCAATCTGATATTTGCTCGGAACAGAAATACCGAAACCATTATCCCAGATAGATACAGCCATAGGTATCATAAGCACTGCTGCTGCATTCAATGCTTCAAAGAATAGTCCTTCAGCGCAGCTTGCATTTCCGATAGTTCCGAAAGCAACTTCATTTCCTTTCTCAGTAAAATTCGTCATGTCGTGCAGCTGCTCATTATTTCTGTAAAGTTTTGATGCATAAGCCAGTCCGACAAGTCTGATCATCTGACTTGCAGTTGGAGAAATATCGGCGGAAGTATTTTTCATTTCCATTAAGTTAAGCCACTCACCTTTGTCATCAAGAAGCCGGTTTGCAAAATGTCCGTTCATAGAGCGTCCTCCGGAAGCAGGTTCGTTTTTCAGATCAGTGTCAGCATATAACTGAGCAAAAAATTCTTTGATGGTAGATATCCCGGCTGCAAATGCAAAAGTCTGATCCCTGTAATATCCTGAACGGAAGTCACCTTTCTGAAAAACCTTAGACATTGCGATCTGCGGGACTTCCTTACCGTCGCCGAAGATTCCGAATTTAGCTTTACCGGTAAGCACTTCTTTTCTTCCGAGAATACTTGCCTGTCTGCTTTCATTTGCGAGTCTGAAATCTGCGAGAACTTCTTTTTTGTATTCTTCGAATGTAGTTTTACCGTTGAGAGATATTTTTGTTTGTTTTTTCATAAAATCAAAAGAGTTGAAAATAAATTTTTATTGTTTGCAATTTACGGATTATAGCTGAAAGGGTAAACATAAAACAAAAATCCCTTCAGAAAAATCTTTTCCTGAAGGGATAAATATTTATTCGTAATTACAGACTAAGGAATTTTTAATTCCTGTCCTACATTAATTTTGTCAGGATTTTCTATTCCGTTTGCATTTGCAATATCCATATATTTTCCTGCATCGCCGTAAAATTCTTTTGCGATCTTGCTTAATGTGTCACCTGATTGAACCGTATAGGTTTTCATTTCCTTAACTCCTGCTGATGCAATCTCAGGATCATTTGCATTATCCATTTTGATATCAGCGCTGATGTCTGAAGGATTATCTCCACCGATTTCCTTGATCTTATTCCAGACAGCATTTTTGTCTTTCGGATACGGAACTGTTGCAGCAACTTTTAATACGCCGCCATCTTCAGTTATCTGAACATCTCTTCCGCCTGCAGCATTTATTGAATCTATTACACTCTTATACTTTTCCTGTAAAGCCATTTTATTTGCTCCTTTTAATTTTAAGTTTATGAAATAGTATTAATCTTTTATCGCTTTTGCAGCTCCCTTACCTTTAATTAATCTGTAGATTCCCAGCAGCACCATTGCTCCTAAAATGGAAGCTATAAAGCCGGCTGAATCGCCTTCATTATACCATCCTATCAAACGTCCGAGGTAAGTGAATAACAATGAACCTGCAATTCCTAAAAGTACTGTAACAATAAAACCGCCCCCGTCTTTTCCGGGCATAAATAATTTTGCTAATGAACCGGCAACTGCCCCGATGATTATATACCAGATAACAGAAAGCATAAGAATTACTCCTTTATTTTAATTTGTAAAAATTTTTGTGGGTCTTATGAAAGATATAAGAAAGTTTTCCGGACAATATAAAAATTAACTTATTAAAAAAATATAAACTAATTAACTTAGGAAGTTAAAAAACCGTTAAAATTATAAGTAAATTACAAATACTGAACTGAAAATAACTTTATCAGTACTCCGTTACAATCCGTTTACCTTTATTCTTAATATGAATTATTCCAACTTTATCCAATAACAACATAACCATATATGTGGGATCTATTTCATACCACTTTACACCGAAGTTAGCGCTTGAAGGAAATTTATGATGATTATTATGATAATCCTCACCCATCATCAGAATATCAACCGGCATCAGATTTCTTGAAGTATTATCAACTTCAAATTCCTGCTTGCCGTACTTGTGTGCAAACCAGTTGATAATAGATCCGTGAATTGGACTGCTGAGCACCTGTATCGGTATAAGTCCGTACATCCACCATGAAGCATCAAAGTAAATATAAAATCCGATATAAAATAATACGAACATTATTCTGTTTGTGTAAGACTGTCCCCATACATCAAGAGCGTGCCAGTCGGGAAGATTCTTTGTGAATCTCGGTTCGACTTCCATTCTGTTATCGAAAATATCCGCGTAAACCCTTTTTGTATTCCACATCATAGCGAACAGATTAGAATAATACTTCGGAGAATGAGGATCCTTCGGGGTATCAGCATAAGCATGATGCATTCTGTGAAGAATTCCGTAAGCTCTTGCGCTAAGATAAGAAGAGCCCTGAACAAAGTATGCAAAAATATAAAAGAATCGCTCCCAGAATTTACTCATTGTAAAAGATCCATGAGCTGCATATCTGTGCTGAAGAAAAGATTGTGCAAACAGGGATAGATACCAGTGCGCAATAAAAAAACCAATGATTACCATTTTTGTTTGTATAATTATGAAATAATAGTTTTGTGCAAAAATTTAAACTTTGATACGAAGATAAATTTTATTGATCAATTGAATTGATAAGATTTTTTGTCTCACTTTATTTAGTTCTGGATGTGGGATAATACAATTACTCGGGACTTGCAAATTCATTTCCTAGCAGGATAAATCAATAACTTTTCAAAATAATAGAATAAAACATTCAAACTGTTTTTATGTTCTGATTTTAAAAATTCAGACATAAATAATTTTTTAACTTATCTCAAGATATATTATTTATATCATTAAATCAGTATAAAGAGATTTAATAAAACTATTCTATTTTTTTTTCTGTAAGTTGATATTTCAAAATTCATTTAGACTAAAGATCTGTAAAGAAAGTATCAGCTTAAATTATTTGTTTAAGAATAGTAAATTTAATTTATCAGATTATGGGAGAGATGATTTTTCAGTTGCAATAAATTTTGAACAAACCATATAAATGCATTTCAACTGAAATAATTTAACCTTAATTTTAAAAAAAAAGCGAAACATTATGAAAAAGCTTTTTACAATATTTACCCCGTTTTTAATACTCACTATCAGTTCTGCAATATTCTCACAGGTTTCATACAATAATTTTGTTGCTTCAGTAATGAATCAGGTCAATGCTGATTCGGTTTATAAATTCGAACGACAGCTCACCGGAGATACATCCTGCACAATCGGTGGATCTGCTTATACAATAGTGTCAAGACATTATCTTACACAAAGCAACATCAAAGCATCACAATATATTCTTGAAAAATTCCAGAGCTTCGGTCTTAATGCCTGGTATCAGAATATTAATTCCAGTATCACCAACGTACTTGCAAAAAAGACCGGTAATAAATATCCGAATCAGTACGTCATCATCTGCGCTCATTATGATGATATGCCATCAGGCAATACAGCCCCCGGCGCTGATGACAATGCATCGGGTACTACTGCGGTAATAGAAATGGCACGCCTTATGTCCGGAATAAATCTTCCATATACTGTATTGTTTGCGGCATGGGATGAAGAAGAACGCGGTCTTTACGGAAGCAAAGCTTATGCTGACACTGCTTATGCTCACGGCGATTCAATCATTGGCGTTCTGAACTTTGACATGATCGCTTATGACGGAAACAATGACGGCGCACTTGATGTCAATACAAACCCGGGATCAATGTCTCTGGCAAGTGAATTTCAGCAGGTAGTAAATCTGTATCAGCCTTCTCTTATACCTCAGATTACTACGTCGCTCAATGGCGGAAGCGATCATCAGCCGTTTCAGCAGAGAGGATATAAAGCAATTCTTTCCATTGAAGACAACAGTGATTTTACACCTTTTTATCACACTGTGAATGATGCTTATTCTTCACTTAACAAACCTTACTTTGTAAAAATGGTAAAGGCGGGTATTGCAGCATCTGTAACGCTTGCAGGAGATTTCAAGATCACTGTTTTTCATAATCCTGTTGTATCCGGACCGGACACAGGACCCAGAACTGCGACTGCTGTAGTAAAGTCTTCTTACAGAATTTCATCGGGTTCAAATCAGCCCAGACTGTATTACAAAGTGAATAACGGAACATTAAATTTTCTGAATCCGTCTTATTCAAATCTTGATACTTTTAAGTTCACAATTCCGGGACAAATAATTAATACATCAGTAAAGTATTACATTGCCGTTAAGGATTCTTCCGGATCCCTGGTCGCTACTTTACCATCAGGCGGTTCGGGAGCGAATCCTCCGGGTACAGTTCCTCCGGCGAATATGTTCCAGTATCAGGTTGCAAATATTTATATTGCAACGATAGGTACAGGTTCTACTTCATCCAACTTTCCGTTTGCAACATACTATATGGATGCAAGGACACAATATCTTTATCTCGCTTCGGAGATCAACACAGCCAGTTCAAACATTATACAGATCGGATTTGATGTGATAAGCGCTGATCCGGAAGCAATGAATAACTTCAGTATCAAGTTTCAGAATACATCCATGACTTCCCTGTCGGGATTTGTAACGAACGGCTGGACAACAGGATTCAGTCCGGCGTCATATACAGTTACCGGAACAGGTTGGCAGACGATAGAACTAACTCAGCCGTTTCAGTATTCAGGAGGAAATCTACTTGTTGAGATTTGTTATGACAATTCGGATTTTACACAGTATTCAACTGTTAATTCTACTCCGGCAAATGGTATGTTCTGGGGAAGATACGGTGATCTGTCAACAACATCAGGATGCGCTACAACTTCATGGACTTCTTCCACAGCGCCTCCGGGAAGAGCGAATACCAGACTCATATTTAGTCCGTTTACTTCTGTAGCAGGAAACAGCAACGGTTTACCGGGTTCATTTGATTTAAAACAAAATTATCCGAATCCGTTCAATCCCGTAACAAAGATAAGATATTCCGTTCCTAAGACTGAATTTGTTTCAATAAAAATCTATGACATGCTGGGTAAAGAAACATCTTCGCTTATAAACAGAACAGTCGAAGCAGGAGAATATATCTATGACTTTGACGGATCATCTCTTTCGAGCGGGTCATATATTTGCAGAATGAATGCAGGTTCATTCAAAAAAGAAATAATGATGGTTTTAGTTAAATAGTGAAATCCGGATGATGAGAATAAATCCGGAGTTCTGAAAGTGAATTAAAAGCTTAAAATAACGAAAGGTCTTCCCCGGGGAAAAACCCGGAGAAGACCTAAATAAAACAGAAAATTCAAACGGAATAAAATCGAATTTATTCCCGGAATATTTCTTTGGCTGAATGGCTATATTACTCTTCTTCCCTGAATTAGCCGGATGATCAAAACAACAACAGCAATAATTAAAAGTATGTGTATAAAACCACCCATTGTGTATGATGAGACCATTCCCAAAAGCCAAAGAACCAAAAGTATTATAAATATTGTCCACAACATGATTTACTCCCCGATTGTTTATTTATTGGATTATTAATCTTAATTTAGAATTTTAAAAATTATAATTAACAAATTGCAAAGATTTAACTTTATTTAACGGATAAAGAAATATATTTAAATGTTTATTGAAAAAATCTGCAGACAAATACAGTTAAAGCAAATCATCAACAGACTCCGCATTTATTCTTCTCTGAGTCAAAATAAACAGAATTATTTAACAAGGGATTCAACTTTTTTTCTACCTTCTTCAATCATTTTTTCTGCTGCTTTTGTTGCATCTGATATAATGTCTGAAGCTTTTTCCTTTGCCTTCTTAATGAGACGGTTTGTATCATCCAGTATATCTTCTGTTTTATCAGAAATATCTCTTCTGAATTTTTTTCCGCTTTTTGGAGAGAATAAAAGTCCGGCTATTCCGCCTAATATTGCTCCTATTATTACTCCTTCGATAAAACTTTTTGTGTTACTTTGTTTATCATTCATGATTTTTTCTTTTTATAATATGTTTATCAAATATATTTACTTATGAACCAAAGTTATTAATGATCCTGTATTCAGAAAAAATTCTCTTTAATAATTTACATAAGTTTTTATTAAAAAAGCATCGTCCTTAAGATTGAAAAATGGACTAATCCATTCTATATTAAAATTACTTTTCCGGGAGATCATTTTATTGAAAAATTAATGCTGTCCCCAAAAAGTATCCAAGAACATAATTTTAAATACGACACACACAGAAGATCAATTCTTAATAATAGAGATGCTGTCTGTAATTGATTTAAGCGTTCCTCCGGTTTGTGAAATATTTCCAACTTCTAATCGTGAATGCAGGGCGAGTTTTTCCAGAATATTATGTACATGACTTTTCACTGTGAAAGTCGAAATATTGAGTATCACTGAAATTTCTTTATTGGTTAATCCGTCACTGATCAAGTCTATAACTTCCTTCTCTCTTTTTGTCATACGGACAGAATCTATAAGATTTGTACCGCCTTTTTTGATCGCAAATTCTATAATCTGTGAAAAAAGAGAATGAGTTAAATGATTAGGCAGAATTTTTTCACCTGATGCAACTGATCTTATAGTATCAAGAAATTCTTCGAGAGATGCATCTTTCAATATGAATCCGTTTGCTCCTGCTTTTACGAATTGTAATATATCTCCCTGTACGGGAACAAGGTCCATAACTATGACCTTTGCTTCAGAAAATTCTTTCTTAACAATTTCTACCATCCGCAAACTGTTCTGACTTCTCAGTCCAAGATCTAAAAGTATAACATCCGGCTTGAGCTTATGGATTTTAAGTATTGTATTCTCTTTGTTTCCGGTTGAAATAAGTATCTCAATGTCTTTATAAGGTTTAAACATTTTTATCATCCCGTCTCTGAGAATCCTGTTATCTTCAATCACCAGTAATTTTATTTTCGCTTTATTATTTTTCATAATTTTTAATTTAACTCCTGAAAACCGAATTATAATTTTAGCACAGGACTCCGTTTAATAACATATTACTTATTGTAAATTACAAAGGAAAAGATTGAAAAGGCATAGTCAATTGGATTGATAAGTGGGCTAATCCGTTTATATCAGTTAGAGCTTTCGTCTATTAATGAAACCAGGTCTTTCATATCATTGAAGCCCTGATCTTCATGAGCGTACTTGGCAATTTCTATCCTGTTATGGATTGCAAGTTTTTCAAGAATATTATGGACATGACTTTTTATTGTGAAAGGAGAGAGATGGAGTTTCCAGCCAATCTCTTTATTTGTTAAACCATCAGAAATCAGTTCAATAACCTGACGCTCCCGTTTTGTCAATCGAACAGCCCTGATCAGACCTGACTCTTTTGGTATTTTGGCTGCATGAGTTACAATCTGTGAGAAGAGTGAACCAGTCAGATTTGTAGGAAGGATCTTCTGACCTTTGTTGACTAAACGTATAGTATTCAGAAAATCATCAACATCCGCTTCTTTTAGAATGAAACCCGATGCACCGGTTTTTATAAATTCATAAATATCCTGTTGCAGCGGAAGCAGATCCATTACAATGATTTTTACTTCCGGAAAATCCAGCTTAATATTTCTAACTAACTGCAGACTATTTTTTCCCTGCAGACCAAGGTCAATAAGAACTATATCCGGTTTTGTTTCTGTGATTTTAGGATGTACTTTTTCCTGATTTTCCAGAGCAGCAACAATCCTTAGATCTTCCTGCTCATTAATCATCGCAACAATTCCGTCCCGAAGTAACCTGTTATCTTCTATGACCAGTAAGCGAATTTTTTTCATAGATTAATGTATTACTATTCACAAATATTTTCAAGATTAAAATTGTGATTATAAATGAGGATGAGAAAGGAATTAAATTTCCTCAGAAATTATAAAAGTCTTTTCGAAATGAATATTAATTTTAAAGAATATTTTAAATCAAAATGCAAACCGGATCAGCATTAGTAATCAATAATTTTTATGATTACAGCTTTCAATCCGGCTTGCAATGAAGTAGTATTATCTGTTATTTAACCAGCAGCATTTTCTTGGATAGAGTAAGACCATTTGCTGTTAAATTGTAAATATAAATTCCGCTTGCAAGATTACTGCTGTTAAAGTTTATACTGTAGTAACCTGCAGTCTGAAACTCATTAACAAGTGTTGAGACTTCCCTTCCTGATATGTCAAATATTTTCAATGTAAGTTTTACATCATAAGGGAGATCATAACTGATTATCGTTGAAGGATTAAATGGATTTGGATAGTTCTGTAACAGATCGAACTTCACAGGAATACCAATGTTAACTTCACTGTTCAAATTGAAATATGTGAAGTTTCCGTTGAAATCAGTTTGCTTCAACCTGTAGTTATACATTCCGGTATTCAATTCCCTGTCTGTGAAAGAATAATTCATTGATGAAAGAGTTGTTCCGTTACCCATTACAGATCCGATCTTTAGCCATTGACCATTGACTGCAGACCTTTCAACATCAAAATGTGAATTGTTAGTTTCTGTTGCTGTCGTCCAGTTTAATTTTACGTCTCTTCTGACGACTGAGAAATTGAATAACGACATCTCAACAGGAAGTAGACCGCATACTCCGTCCCAGATATATGTCAATCCTGAAAATGGAAAAACTGTGTTGCTTAACTCTGATGTCGAAGCGTTTGATGACCCCGGCGCTGAAGTAGCCCAGTTTAAAGTAGCAGTGTTCGTCCTGTTGTTCCAATCAGTATTGTCTAATCCTCTTAAACCAACTTGTCCGGTTGCTGTTGGAACAGGTATTGTGTTTTTATCCATATTACCATAGACAATATGAATTGGACCTGATCTTGTGTATGTAGGTTCGAATAGTTTAATTTGAAAATTAAAATTATCATCAGTTCCTATTATTATGTACTGTCTGAAATTCTTAAACTGAATTGTATGAACTCTGTTAGGCGCTACACCTTCGGTTTTACTCATAATAATACCGGAAGCTATCTGAACAACCAGATTGGTTGTCGGAATAGCTGCAGCTTTTGACATAGTTATAGTTCCGGCGGTTGCATCAAATGCAAGAATATATGTATCTGCAGGAATAGCTGTTGCCGCTGTAATATGTGCTCCGACAACTACACCCTGGAAATTAGCTACATTTGTTAAAACAGGACTGCTCGTTGATGTATTTGCAGTTGTTCCGAATACTCCAATAAGATTAAGTCCAAATGCGCTTATGGCTCCCTCGTACGCTTCTGATGAAGAAACAGGTCCGTAATTTGCCAGTGCAGGAGCAGTTGGTCCGAAAGTTATGAATCCGTTTGTGTTAACAAAATAACTTGTGTAGTCTATACAATTAAATGTATAAATGAACGGCAGTGCGAAAGGTCCAAAATTAACATCGTTCAGATTACCGGGGTCCTGACTTGTGTGAGTTGCAATAGCTAATGTATCTCCGTTTATCTCATTATATATACCTGTGGAGTCACGGAAAGTATAACTCACAACCTGTGCAAATAAATTTAAATTTGAGCACAGGAATAATACTGTAAAACAAATAATTATTTTTTTCATGATGATGTTTTTTTAAATTTTAAAAAAATGTTTTTAAATCATTTAAAACCATTTTCTCCTTTCATAAAGATCAGTTATTTTCCTCCATTTTGGGATTTAGTTAATTGAACCAATGTTAATTTACAATTTAATTTTAATAGTTAATGATTAGTCAGCGGTACTCCCTTAATTCTGAAATATTGTTACACCATTATCTTTCTTTATTTCAATCAGGAAATCCGTTCTTATCATTATCTTTAAACGCTTTTAAATGTCAAATATCAGATGTTAAATGTTAAAATCAGATTTTTCTTGTAACTTTTAACTTTTAACTTTTAACTTTTAACTTTTAACTTTTAACTTTTAACTTAATTTAACTGCATACAAACGTTTAATGTCAAATGCAGGATATTTAACATTTGACATTTAACATTTGAATTTTCACATTCTGAGATCATAATCAAAGATCCAAAATTTAAATCAGGGTCTTATCACGCTCACAGAATTGTATGCATTGTTGTCAATAATACTGACATCTTCAGCATCCACAAAATCATCACCCGTTACATCTGTTCGGACATATCCGCTTAATGAATTGGCTGCATCATTATCAACCTCACTTAAATCAGTAGCATCTATAATGCCATCCTGATTAACATCACCGCTGTATATACAATACTTCGTTCCCTTTAATATCATATTGTTTCCATAAGCTTTTGATGCAGCAGTAGTGAAATTATAGTTTGTTACACCTCCCCCATTGATAACTACTCCTGAACTGCTCCAGGTCTCAATACTGTTTCTGTGTTTTATCTCAATGTAATATGTTCCGGATGAGCAATATTTAAAATAGAATGATCCGGTGAAAGTTATAGAGTCTATAACAGCTTTTGCGGAATCAACTATTGAAAATGGCGAACTTGTATTTCTTAAATAAGCTGTTACTGTATCTCTCTTATTAAGCTTTAATGTTGAAAGGTTATAAAAACCCTGAGGGATTACTGTAATGTTTACTGTTGTGTTCTGAGGATTCCATATATATGTCAGCCCTGAAACCGGAAAAACTATGCTGCTTAACACAGATGTAGCTGCATTTGATAACCCGGGCGTTGAAGTTGCCCAGTTTAAAGTAGCAGAGTTCGTCCTGTTATTCCAATCAGTATTGTCTAATCCTCTTAAACCAACTTGTCCGGTCGCTATTGGAACAGGTATTGTATTTTTATCCATATTACCATATACAATATGAATTTCACCTGATCTTGTCATTGTAGATTCAAACAGTTTAATTTGAAAATTAAAATTATCATCAGTTCCTATTATTATATACTGTCTGAAATTCTTAAACTGAATTGTATGAACTCTGTTTGGTGATATACCCTCAGTTTTACTAATAATACTTCCGGAAGCAATCTGAATGACCAGGTTGGTTGTCGGAATAGCTGCAGCTTTCGACATTGTTATTGTTCCTGCAGTTGTGTTAAAAGCGAGAATATATGTGTCTGCAGGAATAGCTGTTGCTGCTGTAATATGCGCTCCTACTACTACCCCCTTGAAATTTGTTACATTTGTTAAGACAGGACTGCTCGTTGAAGTGTTTGCAGTTGTGCCGAATACTCCTATAAGATTCAGTCCAAAAGCACTGATCGCTCCTTCATAGACTTCCGATGAAGAAATTGGACCGTAATTAGCCAGTGCAGGCGCAGTTGTTCCAAAAGTTATATATCCGTTTGTATTGACAAAATAACTGGTGTAGTCAATACAGTTGAATGTAAAAATATAAGGAAGAGCGAACGGACCGTATGTTACATCGTTCAGATTACCGGGGTCCTGACTTGTGTGAGTTGCAATAGCTAATGTATCTCCGTTTATCTCATTGTATATACCTGTGGAGTCACGGAAAGAATAACTCACAACCTGTGCAAACAAATTTAAATTTGAGCACAGGAATAATACTGTAAAATAAATAATTAATTTTTTCATGATGATGTTTTTTTTAAAATTTAAAAAGTTTGCATTTTTTGATACCCGAATCTCCTTTCCTAAGATTGGTCTTTTCAAATTATTTCAAAACATTATTCACGAATTAATCGGGAATAATTGAAAAAACTTTTATTGTATTGCCTCCTTTCTTGGGTATTAATTTGATTATTCAATTTATTAAGATATAACATCTATATTATTTTTTATTATTCTCCGAAATTAACGGAGTTCTTTTTGAATACGGTTCCAAAATCGCGTTCATTTATAATCAATAAAACATGTTGCATATTAATCGGGTATTCTATTCCTGTCATCATCTTTGAACACTTTGAAATTATGATTGATATTATTTTTTATGTTATTATCAATATCATTTGAATTTACCGGATTCCTTGGGTCAAGATATACTCCGCTGCTGATAAACCAGATATATGGTTTTATGATCATAGTAATGTTAGATTTAATATCCGGACTTACTGAAACAGCAGCTGGAAAATTCAATATCTGATGAGCAGACTTGGTTGACCTGTAAACAAAATAGTTTCCCATATATTTGCCTTTTACAATTACAGAATATCTGCCGTTTGCATCTGCAAAATCAGGGTCAGGAACCGCTTCATCATTATTTAATTTATGAACTTCAAATTTTATCTTATCATAAGATCCTGAAGGTATTATTGCCGAAGTAATTAAATTAATATTTGAAGTCAGATTTACAAAAAGAACGAAAGGTCCTGTTTTGAAGTTTGTTGAGTCCTGATTGTTATTGGATACATTCAGTTTTATATCTTTTATTAAGATCTTTACTGTGTCAAGTACCAGGATATTCTGAGAATCTCCTGTTGAATCAGTTGAACTCATTGCACTAAAGCTCAGGTTATCAGTATAAGCCGGATTAGTTACTGTATCGCTGCATCCATAAAAACCGGCTGTTGAAATTATTATTGTCAGAATCAGTGCACTGATTTTACATTTTAAAATTGATCTTTTCATTTAAAATATGCCTCTGCTTAAATTAAGTTTTTAAATAATTGAGCCGTCATTTTTTTCCTTTTCCGTTATCCTTGTTATCATTCTTTTTATCGTTATCTTTTCCGTCATTTTTCTTACCTTTATTATTGTCATCCTTCTTTTTACCGTTATCGTTTCCGTCATTTTTCTTACCTTTATCGTTGCCGTCATTCTTTTTAACATTATCGTTGTCATTGTATTTCTTAACATTATCATTGCCGTCATTCTTTTTAACATTATCATTGCCTTTGTTAATGTTTCCGTTATTATTGCCTTTGTTTTCTTTTCTGATATTGTTTTCATCTTTATTTGATTCCTGGTCATCTGATTTTCTTACTTTCCAATCATCAAATTTTTTAAAGGACTTCGGTTTGCTGATAGTTACACCACTATTTCCCTTACTTTTAAATCTTTTAAAACCTGGATTGTAAACACTATAAACCCTGTCCGAATACTTTACTTCACTTATACTGCCGACGCGCTGAATTTTAACTTCTTCTATAGTTCTGCCATATACTTGCTGAATAATTTTTACATCCGGACCTTTGTTAATTATTGTATTATTAATAACAACAATTCCGTCAGTTCTTACCATACTGCTAAAAGGATTAATGATGCCTTTTTCATAATAAATAGTATTGTATTTATAGACATCCGGTTCCAGAAAAAATTTTCTGTTAATAGTTACATAATTGTTTTCTGCAATTTGCGGAACGCTCAAAACACCTTTGACAAGATTAGCAGGAGGCGGTAACGGCGCCCATGAAACATAATTATCATTTTGCTTCCAGTCTACCCAGGCGGGAGCCCAGACTCTTCCCGGTACCCAAAGCCATCCTGCTGCAGGCGTATTTACCCATCTGCCGTAATGCGAGACTGTTTCTTCTACCGGAGTCCGTGCTTTAAAATACCACCCGGCATCAGTATTTATCCATTGCCCGTTTGTGTAAGGTACATATACCGGAACACTGACAGTTGGTGGAGTTACAGCAAGTTCTACAGATGGCTTCCACACAAAAACCATTCCCGCATTTGCTGTTGACGATGCGTGTGCATCTTTTATTCCAAGAAGATCTGAGACTGAAATGTTTTTAGTGCCTTCACTTCCTGACGAAACATTTGAAGGCTGTAATCCTATTTCTTCAGACCTTACTTCTATCCACTCTCCGTGAGAAGACAACTCATCGTAAAATTCCCTGTAATCTACGTTCGTAAGATCTTCATTGGATTCTGAAAAGTCTTTTTCGTCAATGGAAGCTGTTTCCGCATTCTGATCCTCTTTTGTCTGGACATTGTCTGCTGTCTTTGTGCAGGAAGAAAATACAGAAAATACAAGCATCATGATAATATATCCTGTTATTGTGAAAATATCTTTTGTTTTCATTTTAATTTTTCTTTCATTTAAAAAACATTTTAACTAAAATTTAAAATCTACACCGAGTTCTAAAGCATCAAATTTATAATTGCCAAAACCAAATCTGGCAACACCTGCAACAGACGGACTGAAGAAATATCTTGCACCTGCCTGACCCCAGGTCCATAAACCGTTTTCTTTCAGAGAATTGCCTTCGGGTGATGAAGAAAAAAACCCGATAACCAATCCAACAAACGGAACAAATTTACCGCTTTCTATCTGAGTAAAGTTATAATTTGCCTGTCCTCCTGCAAATACATTTGAGAATTTATCCCTTTCATCCAGTGTGTAATTTGAAAATCTCAATATCGCTCCTAAACCGAATGTTCCAGGTCCTGCCTGTGTAATTTCATTTTCAAAATTAAAGCCGTAAGTAGGTGAACTTTTACTTGTCCAGAATCCGAGTGTTCCCCCCATTAAATTATCTTTTTCTCTTAATTGTCCGAATGTTGCTGATGCAACACACATAAAAATTATTACCGTAAAAATTTTCGTTTTCATTTTGTCATTTATTTAGTTTATAAAAATCAATTATGCTTATTATTAGTAGTCTTTAACTTAAAATTATTTCTGCTTAATACTAAAGCATCGATGTACCTTTATGCAGAAATAAGATTTGACATTACTTCTGTATTTAAATTACAATATATAATACTGATTAAACATAGGCCTTTGGATTGAAAAAAGGACTAATCCTTCAAGACGGATTTTCTTCGGTTCGCAGACAATTCTAATTTTATTGTCATATAAAACTGTAATAGATTATATACAACTATTATTATTAATGCCGGAAAATATTGATGATTACAGGATATACAGACAGGATAGATCTATCTGGAAATAGTGGTTTGTAAAGTAATTCAATAATAATAAAAAAAGCACGGAAAAAAATCTTTCCGTGCTTTTTGAAATCTTATTTCAAGTATTTAGGAGAACAGAACCAAATCAATATTTTTTAGTAAAACTATTTTACCAGTGTCATCATTTTTGTATCCACAAAATTTCCGGACGTAAGTTTATAGAAGTATACTCCTGAAGAAAGCTGAGTACCGTCAAATCTGATTTCATAATTACCTTTGGCATAATATTTATTCATGAGCTGAGTTACTTCCTTTCCGTTTACATCATAAACATTCAATGATACAATTCCGGATTCCGGCAAAGTATATCTGATGATTGTCGAAGGATTAAAGGGATTAGGATAATTCTGTGACAAATTAAATCCATCCGGTACATTTCCATTTACAGAATTTACACCCGTGAGATCACCGTTTATAGTCTTTAGTATAACACCGGAAAAACCGGATATCCAGCCCGTTTTGGAATTTACAAATTTTACCGAAGTAAATTCTTCATTCACAGGAGTGCTCATACTGAACCAGTTATTTCCGCTGTTTGTGGTTTTTAAAACTGTATTACTTCTTCCGACTATCCAGCCAGTGTCTGAAGAGTTATTTATAAATTCAATATCTCTTAACTGAGTTGTTATACTGAGTCCATTATTTTGTTTAAACCAGTTGTATCCGCCGTTCGTTGTTTTTATGATACTGTTGTTGTATCCCACTGCCCATCCTGTCCATTGGTTAATAAATTCATACGCAATATTACCTGCCCCTGGAACATTCTGAGTATAAAGCCAGTGAGTGCCGCCATTGGATGATAAATACTGATTGGCTATATTATCACCAAACCAGCCGTGGGTTTCATTTAAAAAGTAAACACGATAGACAGGTATAGGAGATAAAAAAGAAAAATTCCAGTTCTCACCGGCATCTGTAGATTTCAGCACTCCTGCATCACTTGAAATATAACCTGTATTAGAATTGACAAATTGAACAAAGAATAAATTTCTCTCTGTCGGACAGTTTTTAATGAACCAGTTTGCTCCGCCATTTGTAGTTTTATAGATAGTACCGTGATGACCGGATACCCATCCGGTTTGCTCATCAATGAAATCAACTCCTATCAGATTGTTAAATCCTGCATTCTGACTTATCCAGCTAATTCCTGCATTTGTGGTTTTCAGAATTAATCCGTCCGAACCGGCAATGAAACCGGTATTTTCATTAATAAAATCTATTGTCCAGAGATCTTTTGTAGTTTCTGAATTTTGGATTTGCCATTCAGTTTGTGAGGATGCATTCGAATAGAGAGTTAGAAATACTGAAATAAATATCATTAAAAATGTATTCTTTTTCATTTTCACTCCTTCATTATTTGTTATTGCAAATTAGCCGTAATCAGTTTAAATAACAATTCTTAAAGTTAATTTCTTTCGTTACTCATCCGGCAAACTTCTTTTATAAAATTTAATTGTCTATAATTTTCAAATTGATTTATGATGCTTTTTAATTGATCTGAAAGAACAAAGCATAAAACCAAAATAAATGTGTAGTTATGGTTATGGTTATGGTTATAAATTTTTAAATAAATACCCCTGACCTTTCTGAACAAAAAGCTTAGTCAAAATTGGCATTCTTAAACTTCCCGGAAAATTTATTTTCAAGCAGGCAATAAATTACTTTTTCTGAAAGCAATCTCCTGTCTGATCATTGTTGCTGATAATAAGATCAAATTCATTTGCGCTGAGAATACTCGGGTTAAAATCGATTCCTTCTCTTTTTAGATTTTTTACAAATGCTCTCAGATGATTCTGAGATGCCCTGTCAAGACACTCGTAAAGAGATCTGATCTTTTCGTTTTCAGCTTTTGAATAAAATTTTCTAAGGTCGCTGATATCTTTTTCCTCATATCTTGCAGATGCAATCAGAGCATCGGTGTATGAAAAAGCGCCGGTCTTCATGAGCAATTCATAAATATCCTTTACTTCTTTATTTGAAAATTCGCCTGCACTTTGCGTATATCCGTCAGGATCAATATTAAGTTCACTCAAAAGATTTAATACATGATCCTGATGTGTTTTCTCAGCGCTCATTATATTTTCAAATACTTTCTTGTTGTATTTATTAAACATCTCTGTGTAAAAATCGAAAGCCGCTTTTTCTTCCTGTAATGTAAAAAGAAGTCCTGCTTTTTCTTCATTTGTATATTGTGAGTATGAAACTGCTGTGCATAACATAAACAGCAGAGCTGTTAAAACTGATAATAATGTTTTCATTTAATTAATACCTCCTATTTAATAACAACATAATTTTATTGTATACAATTTACTATTCATTAATTTTTCCTTGCCGAGAATAATGATTTTAACTGAGTTTAACAAATATTGTTTTTGATTTATCCTAAAATAGTTGTACGAATTATTAATGATTGAACTTGACTAAAGAGGACTAATTATTAATTTAAAATCTTTTAAATTTATTTGTATCTTTGCACTAATTCTTAATTCTATAATTCTTCTAACATGAAAAAATCAGATTCTGTCATTTCGATATTTATCCTTGCTGCGGCAATTTATTTATCAGGTTGCAGCAGTGAAATTAAATTTCCGTCTGTTAATTATTCTTCTTCTAATGAATATCATGCAGGACAAGTAGTCTGGAGAGATTTGGTTACTCCGGATCCTAAACTCGCTGCAGAATTTTATAAAAAGGTTTTTGGATGGACTTCTAAGCAGGCAGGAACTGATGATCAGCCATACTGGATTTTTAAAAGTAATGGCAAGCCGGTAGCAGGTATGTACAAGATGTCTGAAGCAAGAAAGAATGCAGGAGGCGAATGGATTCCATACTTTTCTGTAAATTCCTTTGATGATTTCATCAGCAAATCTAAAACTGCCGGAGGGAATCTGATCATTAAACCAAATGATCTGCCGGGTAGAGGAAAAGTTGCACTTCTTTCTGATCCTCAAAATGCTTACTTCGCAATAATCAGATCTTCTAACGGAGATCCTTCTTTATCAGAACCTCCAGATAATGAGTTTTTGTGGAATGAACTCTGGTCAAATGATGTTGGCAAATCTTCAGAATATTACAGAACTATTTTCAACTCGCAGATTGAAGAAAGAAAAGATGACGCAAGACCTTATATAATTTTAAAAAATAACGGTAAACCAAGTTCGGGTATTATAAAAAATCCTGCTGACAAAATCAGAGATCACTGGATTCAGTATGTAAGGGTTTCAGATGTTGCCGCGACAGAACAAAAAGCAAAAGATGCAGGCGCTAAAATTATTATCCCGGCAGATACTTCCATCAGAAACGGTACAGTTTCTGTTATTATAGATCCCACAGGAGCTCCTCTGGCTTTACAGAAATGGCCTATTGAATAAAAATATTATTTAAATAAAAATATTATGAAAAAATTATTTATCTATCTTCTCATCTCTGTGATAATAACTACAATTGTTTCCTGCGCGGGATTTCAGGTAAGTTCGAGCGTAGGTTTCGGAATAGGTTACGGGGTTAATTCCGGACCTTATGGTTACGGATCTTATGCATATCCCAATGTTAACATAGGAGTTTACGGCGGAGGTTATCCGAGAATAAGGTATTAATCTTTATTTCAGAAACCATAACATCCTATTCTATCAGAATCATTTCTGATAACAGTGTAAATGATTTTCATTTATTCTTTTAAGTTAGATGTCGGTTGATTGAATTTCAGAAATAGTCTTTAGAATTTGAGTCTTTTTCTTAACCAGCTTATCTGCCCTCTGTGATTTATTTCATCTTCGAAAACATGAAACCAAAGATGATAATTGTTTGCCTCTGACTTTCCGTAAGAAACTTTCTTTTCAAGCCATTCATCATCCTTTTCTTTAAAAAGTTCATAAGTACGGTTTCTTAATTCACTTAATAAATTAGTATAATAAAACAGATCGTTTCCCTTGATTTCCTTTTGACCCTTCTCACCAAGATCAAGAGCGGCTAACCATTTCTGAGATTCCTCTTCTGTCAGATCTCTTTCTTCAAAAGTATATTTCTGATAATAAAAATCAACTGAAGCAATATGAAGCAGCAATGCTCCGATTGAATTGCTTTCCGCGTCATAAAGATGATCCAGCTCTTTAACCGTCAGTCCATTTACTGAATGAAGTGTCGCCTGTCTTGCATAATTCATCATGCATATAAGCCGGCTGATATTAGGAGTGTATCCGGGGATATCAGTTACCAGATACAGATTTTCAGGTTTTATTAATGGTACATTCATATTATTCATTATTATATTATTATTTATAAATATTTGTCAAGTATATTTCTAAAAATTTTTTAAGAATTCATACAATAAAATTTTCTGATTTCTCAATCAGCCAGTTCTTTGCACCGAGTGGATTACTGCTCATTCCCTTAATTTTTTTCCTTAGCATACTTAAGTTAACATCTTTGTTATTCTTCAGTCCATCGGATTTTAGTTTGGTCAGGTCGGATAAATATTTCAGAAATTCATAATGAGCGAATTTCTGATCTTCGGCTATTAACTTTTCACTTTTCAGATAATGTCTGAAAGCGTCAATTGATAAAAATGTTTGTTCATACAAATTTTGTTCATAATAAATTCCGACTGTATAACTTTTTACCAATACTTTGATAACAAAAAGCTTAAAACTGGTTTTAGAAACATATTCAAGCGCTTTATCATATTCTTTTAATCTGTAAGCCCTGAACGCTCTGCAGAAGTTAATTGTGTTAACTCTTTCATCTTTTGGAGATATTCCGTCCTGAAAATGTCCGAGAAAATCCTCAGCCCATTCAATTTCATCAACCAAAATTGCCGCCGTATAAGTATTAACAAAGTTAACATAAAGTATATAATCCGGAATCTGTATTTTTCTGTCAATTAATTCTCTGAAAATACTGAACCTTTCATTATAATATGATTCGTCACCCAACTTTAATCTGTATGCTGCAAATGAATTGGCGACAAGTAATATGTAATAAAGGTCTTCAATAGAAAGATTTCCGCTGTACTTTTCCTTTGAACTCAACAGTTCCCTGTAATCATTCTCATCTCTTGATTTTTCAAGAGAAATTATTTGTTTGTATATTCTGCAGGATGGATTATGTTCGAACTCCATGTCTTTTATATAATCCCAGACCTGATCGAACATTTTCATATCAAACTGAATATTTCCGTGATTTTTATTGGTAAGCATTTTTGCATAATTGCGCAAAAGCACAATTAAAGTGTACTGAACATAATTATCGAATTCCTTCTGAATAAGATCAAATGAATATCCTGTTTTTATGAATTTAACATGGGAAGTATTAACACGCGCAAGCTGATAATATGCCTGATAAAAAAATTCATCTTTCACAGGAACATCATTAAAATATTTATTTATTTGTTTCTCTTTAAAAAGATACAGACTGTCCAGCTTTCTTTCATGAAGTTCGTTCAGCAAAGCAATTTCGTTTTCAATTCCTTTTTTTTCGACAGCCGTGAGTTTTAGAAATAAAGAAGAAAGCTGATAAAGATCTGAAATAATATTCTTTATCTTGAAATAGTTATACTTCTCTTTTCCAAACAACTGCCTGAATATATTTTCTTCATTACATTCTACTGGATCAAAACCCGGATAAAAGTTTAAAATCTTTTCACAAAGTTTAATCACATTCTGATTTTTATTATAATAAGGAGAGCTGACAAAATCCCTGAATCTGAAAATCTCGGATTTAGACAATGACTTCAGCAGTTTTATTAATTTAGTATTTTCCATTTGTAAATTTCGCTTCTAAAATGTTAATTCAAAATAGCTAATATTATGCTCAAGTTAAGCATAATTGAGTTATCGTCACAAGTTCGTCTTCTAAAAACCTGAATATTTTTTGATCTGCAATAAAGTGTCTAATGGAAAAAACTAAGGATATTTTCAACACAAATTATATCCCACCGGAAAAACACAGCATTAAAATAAAATGCAGGTTATTGTATATGATATAACTGATACATTTTTATGACTTTATTCACTTGTGAACACTTCTTAATTTTGAGCAGTTCAAAGATGAAAGGAGGCAAACACATCAATGAAACTCAAATCAAAAAATCTCAGAAGCTTTGGTCCGGAAAAATTTACTGCTTCTGCCATCATAAAAGGATATGCATCATACACAGCATTCAAAAGAGATTACGCTTTGGATCTTAAATATGCCTGGGAAGCATACAAAGAAGCGATCCACCATTCGAAGAACTGGATTTCCGAATACAAAAAGGAAGACGAGTATTCAGCCATTGTTTACAGAACCAAATATTTAGGCTCAGTAAAGAAAACAGAATTGGCTGAAGCCGGCGGAAATATAAAATTCATTATCACTCAGAGAGTCAGAGTATCTTTAAAAGAAATAACGAATATAATTCCGTGCAGTTCTGAAGAGTACAAAACATGGACGATTAAGGAAAATAAAAGTGATCTTGCTCCCCTGCCGGTAAGGAATCTTATAAGTCCCTCGCCAAGTTGCGGCAATTTACCCGGGTCTGTATATAAGATAATAACAGGTTATGGCGCTAACTGGGAAGACACATTCTGTGATATCACAGATCATCTTGAATCAGTTAAGATCTGCAATCACATGTGGGACTATGCAAGGCGTTTGGAAATTTCTCTTAAGTATTCATGTGATGAATTTGAATTGCTGAGTGGTCATGAGAATTTTATTCAAGCCGGTGTAAAGATGACAATGCCGGATTTTTATAAGGGATTACTTTCTGCGGAGAATTTATCTTTAGAATCTTTTAGCAGTAAGAATTAAAAAATTTATTTTATCCAACTGCTATTGTTATTGCAGATCCAATTTGAAAGTAATTTTTTCAAATTAAATTGAAGAGGATTACATCTCTTCCTCTTCTTCATTTTCATTCCCGGAATTAAGCAGCAAATGCTTTTTCACCCATTCAATCATCTGTTGTGATTTAAATGCATACCATTTTTTCAGGTATTCATCAGAATAGTCAAGTTCGTATCTGAAAGTATGAAACGGCTTAGGTACATTTATAGCATTAGTTAATCTTGCTGCAATCTGTTTATCCTCCACTGTATCTATGAATTTTTCCATCAGAATATATGATTCACGGGAATCCATGCCTTCTATTACAATAAAATTTTCTTCATCATTATCAATTTCATCAATCACATCCTGCCAGAGTTCTTCATCTATCTCCATATTGCCATTCAATTCATCAGGAAGAGTTTTCACTTCTCCGGTGACTTTATGAATAAAGCATTTTAATCCTGCTTCAAGATCCTGAGCAATATCAGAGATCTGTTCTTCTGTAAGCTTAATCATAAGGTATTTTTTATCAGGTTTGAAATATAAACTTAAATGAAAATAAATATTATAAAATCAGAGTTCTATAAAATTTTGCAAAACTGTGTAAACATTTTTATACAGCATAAGTATTTAAATCCGGTGTTTCAATTAGAAATCTTCCGGATAATAAATGATTTAAAAAATATATAATTAAGGAGTTATTGCAATAACTCCGTGTGAAGTATTATTATCCACAATACTTAAATCTCCTGCATCTGTAAAATTATTTCCGTCAGCATCTGTATTTACATATCCGCTTAATGAAAAAATTACAGCGTTGTCAACCAAAGCTAAATCACCTGCATCAATTAAACCGTCTTTATTTACATCACCGCTGTAGATACAATACTTTGCGCCTTTTAAAATCTGATTATTCCCAAATGCCTGTCCGGAAGAAATCGTAAAATCATAACTCACATTTCCGGATGAGAAACTGTTAGCTGCTGCGCTCCAGGTTTCCACGCTATTCCGGTGATTTATTACAATGTAATATGGAACAGAATTGGCAGCATTCGGAAAATTGAATTTCCCGTTTCCGTTAGAATCAAGTATTGCTAAAGCGGAATCAACTATAGAGTAAGGTGACGATGAACTTTTTAAATAAACTTTAGCTGTATCTTTTACCATTTTATTCTGTACAGGATCATAAAATCCTTCAATTGATGTTTTAACATTCAGTGTTAAGGATTGTGAATATTTTATTACAGAATAATAGAACATTCCTACGCCGTATAAACTCAAATCAGAACCAAGCGCAAGACCTTTTCCAATTCCTGCATAAAGATTGACCCCGGCAACCCAGGGATTGCTTCCGTCGGAATTATACCGTACAGTTTCCATTCCATGATATGTAGTCCCCCCGTATGCTACACCCACATTACCTGTAACATATATCTCATCTTCCGGTCCGGTCAATGCAAAGTAAGGATATTCTTCCCAGCCGGAATTAAATTTAAATCTTTTATACCATAAAAGATTTCCTGATGGATCAACTTTGACGGTAAGCCAGCCCGGAAAAGCTCCCTGTAATGCGCCAAATCCGGTAATAAATATGTTAGAATGAGAATCAATATTTATAAGATTCCCGTATTCGGAATTACCAAAGTCATAAAATCTTTGCCAAACTAAATTACCTGCGAGATCATATTTCAAAAGCATAATATCATTGCTCGTTCCTGTATTGTAATCATAGAATGATCCTGTTACAAAAATTCCTCCGTTTCCGTCAGACTTAATATTGTTACCGGCAGTTCCGGATTTTTCCCGCACCCATTGACGCACGCCGGAGTTATTATACATTACAGTAATTAATCCTCCGCTCTGTCCCCCTCCTGTTATAAAAAGGTTTCCGTACTGGTCTAAGTCCATGCTGTTCGGTGTATGAAATCCTGAATTCTGATCAAAAGTATCAAACCATAATTGAGTTCCGTCAGGAGCGTATTTAACTGTAACGAAATCGTATGTTGCTGTATATTGCCAAGCTCTTCCGGTAACATAAATATTTCCCGACTGATCAACAATTGATCGCACTGCAAAAGCCCATGTGCCCTGGATCAATTTATCCCAGAGTAAGTTTCCGTTATTATCATATTTCAGGGTCAGCAATCCTGATTCTATAGGGTTACTGCTGAAATTGTGAGGGTAACCGGTTACGATTATATTGCCTGAATTATCTATTGAAAGCCATGTAGCTGCAACAGCATAACCGGAGATTGAATATGTTCTTTCCCAGATAAGGTTTCCGTTTGTATCATATTTTTTGTTATGATCCTGTTGTGATCACCTGATTGACCGGTAACTAAAACATTGTCGTTCTGATCTAAACCGGTCATTACACCAACCGGTATTCCGGGAAAATTATTTACAACCCAATCCGTTGTGACAGCCTGAGCATTTAAACTAACTCTGCTAAAAACTAGAATTATAATTGTTAAAACTACATTTATTAAATTTTTCATAATTCATTTAGTTAATGATAATTAATGAAATTTATAAATTTTTTATTTATAGAATGAATATTCCGTAATTAACTTTCATATTGATTGCAACCGGAATTATTTCAGAACTACCATTTTTTTTGTCTCCGAAAAATTCTTTGAAGCCATAGTATAAAAATAAGTTCCGCTTGCAAGATCAGAGGCGTTAAAATTATATTTATATGTTCCGGGTTTTAAATCAGCGTTTACAATAGTCGTCACTTCTTTCCCGGCAATGTCATATATCTTCAGCGAAACAATGCCTGTTTCATAAATTGTGAATTCCAGATTCGTTACCGGATTAAAAGGGTTCGGATAATTCTGCATTAATACAAAAGAATTAATTTGTGTTTCCTGAACTTTAACATTAACAGGCGTATTGTCAACTGTAAGAACAGCAACTCCTCTGCTTGCACAACTTATCCAGAGCTCATATCCATCCTGTATGTTTTTAACTTCTACATCATAAATCTGAGCATGCGGCAAGCCGCCTGTTTGCTGCTGAGGGAAAATACCGAAGTTCGTTCCGTCATACCAACATAAGCCATAAACAGAAGTTGAATTACTTCCGAAGTTTGTAAACCAAAGTCTTCCGTCCGGTGTTACTGTAAGCGGAGAAATATTTTCACCGGGAATTTGCGAATTAGACGGAGAAAAAAACTGATATGAGCCGTTATTCGAATTTATCTTTGCCAATCCCTGGTTAGTGCCAACCCAGGCAAAGCCGTCTGCAATCGGAACTACTGTAGTTAGTCCGTCGCTTTGAGGATCAAGCTCTGAAAAATCGTCTGTCACTTTTGAAAAATTGTAAACACCATCCGTTCTTAAGACCTGATATCCTGAACAAGCCCAGACCGTTCCGGGTCTTGCAGGATCTTTCTTTATGTTTGAACCTGATCCAATAAATGGAACAGAAGTCCAGATGTTGTTTGAATAATATTTCAGATCATAATATTCACCCAGACTCCATAACCTGTTTTGAGAATCTTCAACTACACCTTGCGAGCGAGCATTTGAATAATTTAGTGAAGTATAGTTACTTCCATTCCATGAATGCAGATTGTTAAACATTGGGTTGACAATAATATTTCCATTTGAAGGTCTGAAGTATAAAACTTCAGCGTTATCAGTTGGAAATGGAAATGGATTACCAAGTCCGTAAGTGAATTCATTAAATCCTGTCCATCTTGTTCCGTCAAATTTCTGAAAACCGCCTACACCTGTTCCTGCATTCCCCGCCATATAAACATTGCCTTCATCATCAATAGTTATATCTTCAACCCAGTATGTAATCTGAGATGAGTTTGTAATACGATATCTTTGCCAGATACCTGTCTGAGCGTTACGCTTTGCGGCACCGCCAATTCCCGTTGCCCAGATATTCCCGTTTGCATCTATGTCTACTCCATAAGAGAAACCTCCTTCTCTCCATACACCCAAATCCTGCCAAACGGAACCATTGAATAACCAAACTCTGCTGTTATCATCAATAAGCAGAGCATTGCCATTGCCATAAGCTTTGAATGCCCATATATCATTTTCTGTATTTGACAACGGCTGAGGCGGTGTGATCCAGTTTCCGGACGGTGTTCTGTAATCAAGCGAATAAATATTTCCTGAATCAGTATATCTGAAAGCCCATAAATTGTTAACATCATCAATACAATCGCTTCCGGGTAAAGCAACGACTTCACCTGGAACCTGATTTTGCGGAAGAAGTGTAAAAAGCTGTGAATCACTGTCAAATGTTATCATCGTATTCCATCCTGCGCCGTCAACCCAGACAACATATCCGCCTGAAGTTTTTTTCTGTATTGATACGTTTTCACAAAACCCGATTAAACCCGGCCAGTTATTAGCTATTGATCCATAATGCCAGTAACGCCAAACGTTTGTAGCAGGATTATAATTTACTAACCCGCCGTCGCCCCAGACTACAGAAAGAACTGCCGCCCATACAGATCCGTCCGGAGCAATTTCCAGATCAATTGTTCTTCCGCCGGGATGTTGAGAGTTATCAGCTCCCCAGAATTCTATAGAGCTGCCGCCTATATCAGGATTGAATTTCAGAATTCCTCGCCAGGTTGCCATCCATAATATTCCGTTTGTATCTTCTTCAATGTCGCTTATGCGTGAAGAACCAACATCGTTAATATTACCTATTACCGGATAATCTATATTAGAATAATTAATCCATCTGTTTTCTGTTTGAATGTATTTTGCAAATCCGCCTTCTTCCCACCCTGGAGTATATCCGGCAATATAAGGGTCTCCATCATGGTCGATCCAGACAGCTTCAACATAATCTCCCTGAATTCCAGTATTGCCGGTGTTATAATATCGCCAGGAATAACTGATCCCGTTGTTTATGTTACCGCCATTTGAGTTCTGCTGAACTAATTCTCCTCTGTCAGAATAACCGCCGCCAATGCCTGACTTGCCTGATATAAAGTGAGAACGATTTTGGTTAAGTGCCGTGATTTGAGCATCAGCTGTTTGAAATGCAAATGCCAATGTCAAAAAGATAAGTATACTTTTCTTCATTTGAGATAATTTAGATTGGTCATTCATCCTACATATTTTTATTGATTAATTAAATTGATTAACAGAGCATATACGCCTGGACATTTATTGTTAACTATTGCCTATTGCCTATTCACTATTGCCTATTCACTATTGCCTATTCACTATTGCCTATTGCCTATTGCCCATTCACTATTGCCCATTCACTATTGCCTATTCACTATTGCCTATTCACTTTTGCCTATTCAGGGAGTAATTGTGCTCACTCCGAATGTAACATTATTATCTGCTATACTCATGTCTCCTGCATCTACAAAGTTATCACCGGTCAAATCAGTATTCACATATCCGCTGACCGAATAAGTTGCGTCATTGTCAATTGCGCTGATATCCGCTGCATCTATAATTTGGTCCTGATTTACATCACCTGAATAAAATGACCATAATGATCCAACCAGTTTCATATTATTTCCAAACGCCTGTGCAGCTGCTGTTGTGAAATTATAAGATAATATTCCTGATGTAAAAGAAGATGAAATTCCGCTCCATGTTTCAATTGAATTTCTGTGTTTTGCAACAATATAATACGGAGTACCATTTACTCCATTAGAAAAAAGTATCTGGTTATTAATTCCCTGACCTCCAATACTTCTTTTTGTTTCTACTATATTATATGGTGCGGAAGCATTTCTCAATTCAACTATAATAGTATCCTGTTCATTTATTGCTTCAAAACTGACTGACAAATTTAATAAAGGATTTTTCACTGTTAAGACGGCTATTCCGCGGCTCATGCAGCTTATCCATAACTCATATCCGCCTGATATTATTTTCAATTCTATTTCCTGAATAATATTATTTGGCAATCCTGCAGGCGATGGAGAAAAAGATCCAAAGTCAGAACCGTTAAACCATCCTATTCCGGAAGCTTTTGTAATGCTGTTGGAAAATGAAAACCAGACTTTTCCGTCCGGAGATTTAACGTATGGCAAAATCCAGTCACCCGGAATATTTGAATTTGCTGGTGAATAAAACTGATAAGCACCTGTACCTGCATTTAATTTAATAAGACCCCTGTCACTTCCAACCCATGCGATATTGTTTTGGTCAGGTGTAACAGTAGTAAGAGAACCGCCGGTATTATTTAATTCCGGAAAATCGTCCGGTGATCTGGAGAAATTATATGTTCCGTCTGTTCTGAGAAGTTCGTTTGAAGTACTTGCCCAGACAGTACCTGCTCTGGTTGGATCTTTCACAATACTATTGCCCCATCCTGTGAAATCGACAGGTGTCCAGGTTCCACCATTATAATATTTCAGACTGAAATATTCTCCCAACGCCCATAATCTGCCTTGTGAATCTTCAACAAGTTTTTGTGCACCGCCTTCAGGCAGGAGAGTATTAAATCCTGTTCCGGTCCACTCATGAATTCCAATTAACCAGTTTAATGGGGATATTGCCAGATTTCCATTTGATTCTCTGTACGCAAGTGCATGACAATCGTCATTCATAAATGGCCATTCAACCCCAAGTCCGTATGTTTCCTGATTAAAACAAAACCATCTTTCACCATCAAATTTCATCATTCCGCCAATACCGGTTCCGGCATTTCCGCCTATCCAGACTGTATTGCTAATGGGGTCAATTGTTAAATCATTGTTCCAGTTGCTGAACTGACCGGTATTTGTTATCCGGTACCGTTGCCAGATTCCGGTCTGTGCATTCCTTTTAGCAGCACCGCCTGTACCTGAAACCCAGACATTTCCCTGAGCATCAATATCAACAGCCGAAGAATATTGTCCCGGTCTCCAGATTCCAAGACTTGACCATGTTGTTCCGTTGAATCTCCATGTTTCACCATTACCGTTTACCAGCAGCGCCTGAGCATTACCAAAAGCTTTGAAAGCCCAGGTGTCAAAAGTTATGCTTGGGTAAGGGGGAGCAGGAGAAACCCATGTTCCGTCAGGTCGTCTGTAGTCGAGCTTTTCCCAGTCACCGGGTGTATCTGCCATACGAAATGCCCAGAAATTTCCTGCATCGTCAACACAATCCTTACCCGGCATTCCGGCAATCTGACCCGGAGAATCAGGCAGATAGCTTGTCCACAGTCCTGTTGTACTATTAAACTGAAATACATATCCAAAGTAATCTGCTGCTGACCATACGTCATATGCTCCGCCTGATCTGGGATGTACAGCTATAAATTTTTCACCGCCTTCCCAGGAAGTCCATGAATTGTTAGCCTGATTAAATCTTACAAGTCCGCCGCTTACAAACCAGACTGAGTTATCAGGAGCAATGTCCAGATCAGTGGTATAACCCAGTAAATCTGAATTATTCGCTTTGTAGTTAATTAATGATGAACCTCCGGCAGCAGGATTAAACAAAAGCGCCCCCTGCCAGGTTGCCATCCAGAGCTTTCCGTTATTATCCTGAACTATGTCATTGATCCGTGCATCACCGACTTCGTGACCGCCTATTACCGGATAATCAGCGTTAGAATAATTTATCCAACGGTTTTCAGATTGTTTGAATTTTGCGAACCCTCCGTCTTCGAATATTGGATCATAACCTCCAATATAAGGATCACCATCAGGACCAATCCATATCGCATCACAATAATCACCCTGTATTCCTGTATTACCAGGCCTGTAAAAACGCCATGAATTATTCTCTGATCCCTGTGAGAAAATAATACTGTTACTTAAAATAAGTATAATGATTGTACAAATTATAAATATATTTTTCATTTTTTTAATAATTAAATTAAAAAATACGTATTTAAATTTAATCAACACTTAATTTGTTTAATATAATTTTGTTTCAGTGAAGTATTCACTGTTAATAAATTTATGACAATTGGAATGATAAATCTGTTCATGATTTTGAAATAAAGTTATAAATTATGCATACTCTTAAATTTCAATGTTCACAGTCTTCAGGGAGTAATTGCGCTCACTCCGAATGTTACATTATTATCTGCAATACTCATATCTCCTGCATCCACAAAGTTATCTCCGGTCAGATCAGTATTCACATATCCGATGACCGCATAGGTTGCATCATTATCTATTGCGCTGATATCCGCTGCATCTGTTATTCCGTCATGATTCACATCGCCGTTATAAATTGCAAATCTTACCGGTGAAGAATCAACCTGCTTTAAATTATTTCCAAAAGCTTTTGTTATCTGATCTGACATTACATAATTTACATTACTGCCGGAAACAAAAGTTTCACCTCCCTGCCTGCTCCAGGTTTCAATGCTGTTTCTGTGCTTTATAACAATGTAATATTGTCCTGAAGATAAATTGTTTAAACTGAATGACACATTTCCTGATGATGATAAGATTCCCTTTGCTGAATCAACCAGAGAATACGGAGAAGAAGAATTTCTTAAATAAACACTCACAGAATCGCCCACTGTATTGTTTATATTTGAGTTATAAAAACCTTCAATGAACATAGTAAGATTCAATGTTGTATTCAATGATATCAGTTCAGCAGGAATAGTTTTTATAATTGTTCCGATCAGTCCGCCTGCATATACAATGTTATCAGAATTAAAATAAAGAGCTGACAATCCGTTACTTGTAACAGTCGGTTGTACAATCCAGTTAACACCGGCATCTGTTGATTTGATTATCTTACCGTCACCTGCTATTGCATAACCATAGTTTCCCCTGAACTGAACTTTTGCATATCCGCCTGAAGGTGTAATTAATTTAATCCACGAATTACCTCCGTTTGTTGATCTGTAAATACCTGTTGCGCAGGAAATGTAGCCGTTATTGGTATCAGTAAAAAACACATCATTTAAATTAACGAATGGAGTTGCAACCGTCATTGATGTCCAGTTCAATCCTGCATTTGTTGTTTTGACAGCAGCATTATTATCTCCGACTGCATAACCGGTTGTCTCATTTACAAAACATAAGGAACTCAAAATTGAACCCGAACTGGAAATTGTTGAGGATGTCCAGTTTAATCCTGCATTTGTAGTTTTCATCTGTCTGCCGTATGAACCAACGGCATATCCTGTATTTGCATTTGTAAATACAATGTCAGTGAAAATTTCATTTGTAGTACTGTTATAAACAGTATTCCAGTTCGTTCCGCCGTTAGTTGTCTTATATAGTGAAATACTTCCTGCAAGATAACCGGTTTCAGCTCCGGTAAATGCAATTCCATATATGGAAGTTGTATAAGAGCTTATCTGAGAAACCCAGGTTGTTCCTGAATTTGTGGTCTTTAAAATATCACCGTGATTGAAACCTGTTACTGCATAACCAGTCGAATTGTTTATGAATTCTATATCCGAAACATAACCGTCTGTTACTGAAGCACTGTAAGTAAAATTTGCGCCGGCATTGGTAGACCTGATCATTGCGCCGTAAGTACCTGCGGCATGAATTGTTCCGTTTGGAGTTACTGCAGCATCAAAGTACTGACTTGTATTGCTGCTTCCGACAGGAAGGCTCTCATACCAGTTATTACCTCCGTCAGTAGTTTTAACATAAACCGAACCCGATCCGAATCCGAATCCTGTGTTTGCATCTATAAAATTCATTGAAGTAATATCGATGCCTCCGTCTGATAAAACAAAATTCCAGGTGTTTCCTCCGTCTATAGTCTTATATATCCTTCCCTGTTCACTTCCGGAAAAACCTGTAAGTGAATTCATAAAGACCATGCTGTGTTTTGCATAGCTGTCCTGATAAATAAAATTCCAGTTAACTCCGCCGTTTGTAGTCTTAATTATTTCTCCTCCGAAAGATCCGCCTGAGCCAAACCCTGTATTCTCATTGAGGAAATAAAGGTTGTTCAGATAATTTGCACCGTCTGTTGTCTGAGTTACCCAGTTAAGTCCGCCATCTGTCGTTTTCCAGATTCTGCTTTCAGAAAGAAAAAACCCTAATACATAACCTGTAACGGCATTTGTAAATTTTATATCCAGTACAGTTGAATTAGTAAATGTTGGGAGCAAAATATCTGACCACGTGATTCCGCCATCAGTAGTTTTCCTGAACACCTGATTGACTCCGCCTATGTAACCGGTATTCAGATCTGCAAAATCAACACTATAAAGCTGCACTGAAACACCAGCGTTTAAATTATTCCAGCTTACTCCATTATCAGTTGTTTTTAAAGCTGTGCCGTAGTTTCCCACCGTGTATCCGGTATTATCATTCACAAAATCCATTGCATTCAATGTGTTCCCCTGAGGTTTCGGATTAAGCCACTGCCAGTTATCCGGCTGTTGAGAATATCCTTTTATACTAAGGACAAGTGCCATAAGAATGACTTTAAAGATTAAATTTGTTTTTTTCATATAACAGTTAGTTTAAGTTTGTAAAATTTATGTATACAAAAATACACTTAACTGTTTTAAGAATGCAAACCGTAATTTTTGAATTCGTAGGATTCAAGAATTAGTTGCCGAACATTTTACATTTAAACCATAGATTAAGAAGAACCGTGTAAAAAGTATGATTTTACAGCAGAAATGCTCTTGCTTCTGTGACCAACATGCAAAACCATAAAAGTTATAAGTAATTTCATTAATTCCTTGAAATTCTTGCTTAGCATTCGTATTTTGGTGATTAATATTATTAAATAAGTAATGAAAAGAACATATCAACCGAGCAACCGGAAAAGAAAAAACAAACACGGTTTTAGAGAGCGAATGGCTACTAAAAACGGAAGAAAAGTTTTAGCAAGAAGAAGAGCTAAAGGCAGAAAAAGACTCACAGTAAGCGATGAATTTACAAGACATCCTTAAAATTGGTTCCGGCATATTTATAACAATCTGAGTATCTTTGTATTGCAGTTTAAATGAATAACAGCGAAAATCTTTTTGATGGTAAAATTAGCGGAAATTTTCATAGTTTTGAAAGTAAGAAAAACAGCTTAATCAAGAATGAGATTGTAAAAGGACATAATTCTTATTTGAAAATACTTCAGAACTCTGTAGTAATTTCAACTGATTATCTCAAAGTATTTGTAAATAAAATCAAAGTTTCAGATTCTGTTGATTTTAATCAAAGCCCGCTTTTGAAAATTCCATTAAAAGTGGGCTTTATTGTTGCAAAGAAAAAAATCAGAAAAGCTGTACTGCGGAACAGGTTAAGGAGAATTTTAAAAGAGTCATACAGATTAAATAAACATCTTTTTAATAATGTAAAAGATACCAGCATAATTTTTTCACTTAGTGAAAACGGTTATAATAAATTTTTGAACGATCCAGGTCAGAAGATTCATGTAATCAAAGTTGAAATGATAAAAGCAGCGGAAAAGATAAATAAATATTTTATAAACAAATGAGTTTTGTATTAATATTTCTGATAAAAGTTTATCAGAAAACAGTCTCACCTTTTTTACCTGATTCATGCAGGTATTACCCTACGTGTTCACATTACAGCATTGAAGCAATTCAGAAGCATGGATTCTTTTACGGAGTACTTCTTTCTACATACAGGATACTCAGGTGTAACCCCTTTGGTAAAAGCGGTTTTGATCCTGTTCCGGAAAAGAAAACATGTTCACATAATTTAAAAACAATCCGTTAAATCAGGATAATAAAAAGTCAGTAAATAATAATAATGGATAAAAAATCTTTACTTGGATTCGTACTAATCGGAATAGTTTTAATGATATGGCTATACTGGAATTCCAGTACACAGCAGAAAATGGTTCAGCAGAATAAAAATAAAATTACCGATTCTATAAAAGTTCAGGAAAAAACTCTGAGCAAAAATCCGGAAATCAATTCAATTGATACATCAAATAAATCTCTTAATAATATAATTTTAGATTCTCTTAAAAACGATTCGCTTAATATAAAATACGGAAAAATATTCTCACAGAAAGCTATAGAAAATTCAGCAAACCCAAAGGAAAAAATAATTATTCTTGAAAACGAAAAAGTTCAGATGGAATTTTCTAATTATGGCGGCGGACTGAAGAAATATACGATTAAGAATTATGAGACATGGGATAACAAGCCCTTGCAGCTTGTTGACTGGAAGAAAGGAAAAGAACTTCACCTGTTATTTACTTCAAAAGAAGGAAGATTAATAAATACAAAAGATCTTGTATTCGAATCTGAATATCCGGAATGGAAAAAAGTGGAACTTGGTTCTGATACGACATTCAAACTAATTTATACATTAAATATTACACCTGACGGATCGGAAAAAATATCCAAGACATATACTTTCTTCAGAGATCAATATGAGTTTGATGTAGAATATGAATTCAAAAATCCTGTAAAGTTTATTTCAGATAATAAATATCAGGTTGTCTGGGAATCTTCGCTCAATATGACAGAATTCAGAAGCGATCAGGAAGTGACTTACGAGGAAGCTTTTGCTTACATGGGAGGAGAACTTGAGACACTTGATGCGAGCACAGAGAATGAGGAATTCAAAGGTGATTTTAACGGGACAACAGATTATGTGAGTTTGAGGACAAAATATTTCGGACTGTTCATCATTCCAAAAGATAGAAAAGGAGATGGCGCCTATCTTTACGGAACAAAGGAATTACTTAAGGACAAGGGAGCAAGAGAAAATTATTCTATAGCTGTTAAAATGGAAATCAAAAATGACGCTCTTGAAAAATCTTCATTTATGATTCTGCTTACACCTCTCGATTATAACATTCTGAAATCTTATGAAATAGACCTTGAGAAAACATTAAGGTTCTCTCTGGATTTTATGGTAAGACCTATCGCTCAGTATGTAATATTGCCGGTACTGTTTTTTATGCACAGTGTTATTCCCAGCTGGGGAATAGTAATTATGCTTTTTGCTTTGATTATGAAGATAGTTCTGAATCCTCTTACAAAAACCCAGATGAATTCCATGAAGAAGATGTCTCAGATCAATCCTAAAATTACTGCAATCAGGGAAAAGCACAAGGATGATCCTGTCAAAGCCAATCAGCAGATAATGAAAATTTATAAGGATGAAAAGATAAATCCTGCAGGCGGCTGTCTTCCTATGCTGATTCAGCTTCCTATACTTTATGCGTTGTTCGGAGTTTTCAATTCTACAATTGAGCTCAGACATGCAGGATTTTTATGGATAAAGGATCTTGCAGCGCCTGATGTTATTTTGCAATTACCGTTTAAACTCCCGATATTCGGTATTGATCAGATTTCAGGACTGGCTTTGCTTATGGGAATTACAATGTTCATTCAGCAGAAAATGACAGTAACAGACCCAAAACAAAAAGCTCTTGTTTATATAATGCCGGTAATGCTTACGCTTCTTTTTTTCAGCTTTCCTGCCGGACTAAACCTTTATTATTTTATGTTCAATGTATTCACAATATTATATCAATGGTGGACAAATAAAAAAAATCCGACTCCGGTTACTGAAGTGATAACCGGTGATAAAAGCAATGCTGTTAAAAATTTGAAGAATACTCCTAAAAAAAGATTAACATAAAATTAATTTCTAAAAATTGGATTTAAAAAATCCAAAAACAATTCTTGTAGTTCAGATCGGGAAAATTGGTGATATGATCCTTACAACTCCCCTTTTTTCCGGTCTGAGAAGAATCTTCCCTGAATCCATAATTTTATCATTGGCCAGCATTGTAAACAAGGATATTGCGGCATGCCATAAAGATATTGATGAAGTTTTGGTATTTAATAAAAACATTCTGAAAAATATTCCAATCCTTAAATACACTTTCAGTAAAATAGACCTCTGGATAGATACTAAAGATAATTATTCCAGAACCGGAGAATTACTGCTGAATGTTTTCAAACCTAAAGTTTCCATAGGTTTCTGTTTTGAGAACAAAAGGAAAATATTTGATTTTTGTCTCAACGAATATAAAACAGGCAATCATGCGTCAGAGATAAATATCAGTCCTTTGTATTATTTGAATAAACCAAACAGTGAAATAAATTCAATGCCTACTGTTTACATTCCCGAATCTGTTAAAAATAAATTTGCTTATCTGAATCACAATAAAGATTTTATTGTACTGATAAATGTTTCTGCGGGAGATAAAAGCAGATATATAAATACTGAAGTCCTGATTGAATTTGTCAGGTATGTATTGAAAGAAATAAGTTTTAAGTTAATAGTTACCGGACTTGAAAAAGATATGGAAATAATAAATTTTATTATTAAAAATTCCGGAGATGAGAAAATAAAATTTATTAAAACAGAAAATATAATTGAAACATCAGAAATAGTAAGAAGAAGCAGCATTGTTATAACTCCGGACACTTCCATTGTTCATTTATGCTCTGCTTTCAATATTCCGGTTGTGGCTGTATATCCTGACGTAAAGTGGAACCTTGAGAAATTTTATCCTTTGTCTGATTATTCGGAGGTTATTATATCTGATAACAAAGTATCTGTGGAAAATGTAAATGCGGAAATGCTGACAAATGCGTTTAATAAATTATTTGACAGAATCAATAGTGGAAATGCCGAGAGTCGAACTCGGGTCCGAAAAGAAGACCATTAAAACCTCTACATATATAGTCTGTACTTTAATTTTCACAACACTCAGGCAGACAGACAAGCCAAAGTAATTGCTATTCTGATTAAGTTTTGCCCGTATAACTCAGACGATCATACGGACTATCTCATCTGTTTTGACACTTCAGAAACTCCGGTGAGAGAGAATCCCTAAAGCGAGGTTGCTTTAAATTAAGCAGCCATTGCGTAGTTATATTCTACGTTATTGTTGTTGTTTATTGTTTTTCTACCTTTTTAAAGTGCTGGCAGGAACACTATATGCAGTTTTAACCATCTTTCATTCCGTCGAAACCGTTGCATTCCCGATATTTTTAAAGAACTGTAAATCTTATTTATTTAGTCTGAATATTTGAAGTTGAAATTTTAGTCTTAGGTTCGCTTTTAATTTCTTTTATCTCCTCTGCTTCTGCAGTATTAACATTCTTGTCTTTGTAAAGAATTCCCACTGGCACAATAACGCAATAACCGATTATCAAAAGCACAGGAGCTACAGTAGTGGGAAGGAATCCATCAACTGAATTTTCCGACATAAAAAAATAACCTAATACTATCAGAGCTATTCCTAATCCCATTATAAGATAATTTTTTGATGTCATTGCAAAATGAAGATGACTTTGATCTTTTCTGTGTTTTTTAGATTTCAGCGATTGAATATTTTGCTGTTTTGTCTTAGCCATTTATATTTAATTAAATTTTAGATAATTCGTTAAAATAATGTGCAATACTTAATATTCCATTATGAAAATTATTCAAATTCAGATGCTCATCCGGAGAATGCGCATTTTCATCCGGTAATCCGAATCCAAGAAGTATTGTCGGCGCATTAAGCAATGTCTGAAAAGTATTAACTACAGGAATTGAGCCTCCTTCTCTTGTAAAAACCGGGCTCTTCCCGAATCCTTTTTTCATTGCTTCCACTGCTGCATTGACACCGGGTGAATCAATTGGAGTTATTGCTCCTTTTCCGCCGTGCAGCGACTTTACAGTTACTTTCACAGAATCAGGAGAAATCTTTTTCACAAAATCAGTAAATAACTTTTCTATCTTTTCGGGTTCCTGATTTGGAACAAGTCTCATAGAAATTTTTGCTGCTGCTTTTGAAGGCAATACCGTTTTTGCTCCTTCTCCCTGAAATCCTCCCCATATTCCATTGCAATCCAGAGTAGGTCTTCCCGATGCCCGCTCAAGCGTTGAATATCCTTCCTCTCCGAAAACTTCATTAATTTCTAATCCTTCCATGTATTTTTTTTCATCAAACGGAAGTTTGGAATATTCTAGTCTTTCCTTGTCTGTAAGATTCAATACATCGTCATAAAATCCGTCTATGAGGATTTTTCCTTTATCATCTTTAAGTTTACAGATAATATGTGAAAGAGCATTGATTGGATTATTTACGGCTCCTCCGAATGATCCGGAATGCAGATCCCTGTTTGGTCCAGTTACTTCTACCTGCATATAAGCTAAACCTCTCAGTCCGTAACAGATCGAAGGCACATCATGATCAAACATTGCTGTATCAGAAACTACCACATAATCGCATTTCAGCAAGTCCTTATTCTTTTCAATAAAATTATCCAGATTGACACTTCCAATCTCTTCTTCACCTTCAATGATAAACTTAATATTTACAGGTAATTTATTTGTATTTTTTAAATGAGATTCAATACTTTTCATGTGAATAAAAACTTGTCCTTTATCATCTGCCGAACCTCTTGCGAAAATATTTCCATCTCTGACTGTCGGCTCAAATGGCGGATCAGTCCATAACTCCAGAGGATCAACCGGCTGCACATCATAATGTCCGTAAATAAGTATAGTTGGCTTATCAACGCCTGCTTTCAGCCATTCTCCATAGACCACTGGATGTCCCGGAGTATCATATATATTAATGTTTTCAAGACCAATTTTTTCAAGCTGAGCTTTAACATATTCAGCGCACTTTCTGACATCTTTTTTGTTATCAGGATTTGTGCTTATTGAAGGAATTCTTAAAAACTCTTTCAATTCATCAACAAATTCTTCCCTGTTGTCGTTTATGTATTTTAAAATATTTTCCATCGGTAATTAAAATATAAAAAATGCGATTTAGTAATCGCATTTAAATTAAGTTTTTAAAAACAAAGTTTAAATTTAATATTATTTCTTATCAAGTATTGCAAGATCTTCTTTTGCGCTCTGGTTTTGCGGATCCAGCTCAAGAACTCTGTTATAGCTTAATCTTGCTTCTTCCAGTTTATTTAATGCAACCTCTGACCTGGCTTTCCAAAGCCATGACGGCACATATGAATTATCAATTGAGTTTGCATAGTCAAAAGACATTAAAGCGTCTTCGTACTTTTGCAAAGAATAAAATGAGAGCCATTTGTAAACATACGCCGCAAGCTGTTTTGTACCAAGCCTTATTGATCTGTCAAAACTCGTAATCGCATTTTCATATTTCTTGTCATTGAACTGCATAATACCAAGCTGATAAAATACTGTATTATCAGTACTGTCCGCTATAAGCGCTTCATCAAAATACTTGTAAGCATTGTCCATATCTTTTTTATTATAATAAATCTGAGCCAGCTTTATATAATCCTCAGTATCAAAAATATTTTTAGGCACTTTCAGAAAATACTCAAGCGCTTTGTCATATTCTTCCTTCTCATTGTAAACATAGGCAAGATATTTATATGCTGAAGATAAATCTTCTCCGGGATTTTTTGTAACTACATCATCAAGTATTGTCAGAGCTTCATCGTATTTTTTCTGTCCGTATTTAACTTTAGCAATATAAGTAAGTCCTTCTGTTGAGCCGGGCTGAAGTTTTGAATATTTTTCAAATGCTGTCAGGGCTTCATCATACTTTTCACTGAAATACAGTAGTCTTCCCTTTTCAAGATATGCATCTGCAAAATTCGGATTATCTTTTATTGCTTCATTATACTGATCAAGTGCATCGTTAAATTCTTTTTCTCTGAAATGAATCTGTCCTAATCCGAAATGAGCTTTGGGATTATTTGCTTTTATGCTAAGCGATTTATTATAATTTTCCTGAGCAGGTTTAAACGCTCTCCTGTAGTAATAATTATCACCGATTCCTGTGTAAATGTCAGGATCATTGTTTTTCAAAGTCTTTGCAAACAGCAAAACATTATTGGATTCGTCAAGCTTACCTGCTTTAGTAAGATTCTTCGCCTGAGCCAGCATTACTTCTATATTTTCAGGATCTGCCGCAAGAGCTTTTTTATAATAACTGTTCGCTTTATCGTAATCTTTTTTTCTGCTGTAAAGATCTCCGAGTGTTGTAAGAGCTCCGATTCCCTCATCGTCTTTTTTTAAAGCTTTGTTCAGCACAGTTTCTGCCTGCTTGATTGATCCTGTATTCAGCAATGAAAGTCCGTAATAATAATATACTTCATAACTGTCTTCTTTATCTGCAGAAGATTTCAGCAATTCAACGGCTCTTAAATAATCTCCGCTTTTTGCTGCGTTAATTCCCTGCTCAGTCTGAGAATATACACCTGAAGATGATATAATTATAAATGCAACTATAAAAAGTTTTTTGATAATGTTGTTCATCGTGTTGAAGGTAAGTTTAAGATTTTCAAATATTATTGATGTCTATCTGATTTTAATATCTTTTATCTATGAATATTAAAGTATATTTAATTTATTTGTATTGTCCTGACCGGCTGACTTACAGGAACCAGACTGTTTTTTAATACAACTTTCTGTCCTTCATTATGAAGTAAGAATGTTATAAATCCTGATGAAAGTTTCATGTCCTGTTCTGTCGAAAAAACATATATCGTTCTTCTGTAAGGGTAACTTGCATTATAAATCAATCCCTGATGAAATTCAGCAAAATCATACTGTCTTCCGTTATCTCCGATCCTGGAAACTTTTAGAGTTTTAACTGTAGAGTCTATGGTATCAGCATTGCCTGTTGTAAGCCAGTTCATATTAATAATACCAATTGCATTTTCAATATTTCTGACATTGTATAATACCTGCGCTGATGTAGAGCAAACTACTGCTGTATTTGAGTATTCTGTTTTTTTAAGAATGCTGTCAAGGACATAATCATAAGTAGATGAGTTTTTACGCTGTATGAATAATTTTATTTTATCAATTGAACCTTTAAAAAACTTTCCGGCTTCTTCATCCTGACTTTTATCCTGATCAGATTTTATTTCAGTCCACTTTGTAAATTTACCGGTAAAAATGTTTTTCAAATCATCTGATGTAACTTTCTTTACAGGATTTTTCGGATTAACTATAAAGCCAATTCCGTCAACAGCTATAGGGTATTCCTTAACTTCAGTTTTATTTTTTTCAAGTACAGCTTTTTCTTCATCATCAAAATTTCTTGTAACCACTATGAATTTAGTCTCTCCGTTGATAAGGTCATCTTTTGCAACTTTTGTAGGTGCTACTTTAATTTTTACTTTTGCTTCCGGATTTAATCTCTCAAATTCCGCAATCTCTGCCTTCATTAAAGGTTCGACATTTTCATCAACAACTATAGTTAACTCTCCTGTTGTTGTAACTGATTTTATTTCATCAAATTTACATCCTGAAAAAAAAATCATCATTGAAAAAACGAAAATATACATAATATTATTTTTCATGACTCCCCCTTAGTAACTTTTCCCTTTCATCATTTATTTTGTTCATTCTGTCATCAAGCTTTTGCTGCTTCAATTTTGACAAAACATTAATAAATCTGTAAACTCCGTAAATTATAAGAACTATTCCAAACATTAATTTTGAACTGTCTTTATTATCCGGATAAATAATTCCTGTCAGTAATAAAACGCCAAAAACAAATGTCAGAACTGATGTTGCAAAATTTATAATAATACTGGCATTCAAATTTTAATCAATTATCTCCGCTTTCATCTTTGGTATCACCGTCATCTGTTTTCTTTTTATCTTTAGCGCTTAAAGTAAAGCTGAAAGGTACGCTCACCCAGCATTTTACATTTTGTCCGCCCTGCATTGCAGGGTTAAACTGAAGATTCATTACTTTGTCGGATACTTCATCCTGAAAGACTTCAGGTCCGCTGATTCCTCCAACCTTAATTACAGATCCGTCAGTACCGACAAGCACTTTAGCTACCACTCTGCCTTCAATTCCGGATTGTCTTGCTATCTCAGGATATCTCATTGATCCTTTAACTGAGCCGAGATTTATTGCTACCGGAGCTTTTTCTACTTCAAACTGCTGAAAGATTTCTTTTTTCTTTTCTTCTTTTTTCTCAACTTTTTCTTCAACTTTTTTCTCTTCAATTTTACCAACAGTTGCATTTGGATTTACTTTTGAAGGATCATCCGTTCCTGTTGAAGCTACAGGTAATTTTACTTCTTCCAGTTCCTTCTGACTTTTTAACTGAACTTCTTCCGTTACAAGTTTTTTAGCAACAGGTTCCGGAGCGAGCGCTGAAAGATCTTTAAGAGCCAGCATTTCTTTAGGCGGCTCTATCGGTACATCATCAATTGGAGGAGGCATATCAAGATCTTCAATATTAAAAACCTTGTCCTGCAGACTTTTCTGCTCTTCAGCTTTTACTTTTTCAAGATACATAGCGCCTACATATCCGCCAATCAGTATTATATGAGCGATGACTGCAATTATCAATCCTTTTGTAAGGTATTTCTGATAAAAACTTTTCAGTTCGGGTGCTCCGTATTTCATTTTTTTCTGTATTTCTTCGAAGACCTCGTTGCTGTTATCTATGTTGCTTGACATATTAACCTCCGTTATAGGTTTTTAAATTTGTTTGAATTTTAAACTTAGTTTGCAAAAAATAGTTCCAAAAAAAAATTTTAACAACTTAATTTAAAAATTAAATAAATAAAAGTGAATTAAATTATGTTTTTTCATTTTCAGATTTAAAATGGAGGGTTGGGTCTATCTGAAATTTATTACTGTCCTGCAGATTCATCTATCTGTAATTACTATTCATTTCTTTGGTCCGAAATAAGGCAAAACACCAATCGGATTACTGAAATATTTTTTTACCAGATCATTTGTTGAGTTTACTAATTTACCGGATGTTACATCAGGTTCGCCTGTACTATCAACAAAAACAAACTTCATCATCTCATCTTCTGTATCAAACTTAATAATTTCCTGATTTTGATTTACAAAAATTTTATCTTTATCCTGATACACTGCAACATAACTCCTCGGTACAATCTGATTTTTGGGAATCTGTACATCATAACTTGTGTAAACTCCGGAAACAGGAATCACTTTTGGATCTATGATAAATTTTTCTCTATCTTCAAGATAATATCTTCCGTTAAGTATGTTGTATAAATTATTTGCAAGCATTTTTTTATATTCGTCTTTATCATATTCTCTGTTGTTTTCAAAATCTTTAGGTGCAAATGCTATAATTCTGGCAGAATAACCTTTTGTCGCCAATACCAATGTACCTAATGGAGAATCCTTAAACAACTTCTCAGCATCGCCATGCTTCATTCTTATACAACCGTGAGATGAAGGTCTCACTCCTAAGTGAGCATAATATCCGGTCCCGTCAATTGAATGAAATCCGATTCCCTGATTGAAAGGCATGAAGTGATACATATTCGCCGAATTGAACTGAGTTGACTGGTGATGTTCTTCTTTATGGAAAATTGCAAATAATCCCGGTCTGGATTCAAGTGCTTCAGGATCACCGCTTTTATTATTTCCGGAAGAAACAGGATACTTCTCGGTCCTTCCGTCTCTCCAGTGCTGGTAAAGCATTTGCTGATCTATTCTTAATTCGAGCCAGTTATCCTTATCAGTATAAACAGTATCTTTTAAACTTTCGCTTAAATCTTCACGGGATAATATATTAAATTTACCTGTATTCTTTAATTCGCCTCCTGAGGTTTCATTATATAAATGTTTTTTCGGGAAATCAGATTTAATAAATAATCCGTCCATCAGTGATAAAAGAGACACAATCAAAATAAATACAGGGATTCCAAGTGAATATAAATTATTATTTAAATATTTAACATTTTCACTTGTGGAAGTGATCTCAGTATCATTTGTAATTTTTATATAATCTTTGTTTGGTTGCATGCTGAAAAATATTAAATAAATTGTTAAGATTAAACATACTTAAGCAATTTATCCGAACTTTCCCGTTACATATTCTTCGGTAAGTTTTTCTTTGGGATTTGTGAACATTCTCCTTGTTTTGGAATATTCGATTAATTTTCCGAGATAAAAAAATGCAGTCTGATCGCTTACTCTGGCGGCTTGCTGCATATTGTGAGTAACTATAATTATTGTATAGTACTCTTTGAAATAATAAATCAACTCTTCAATCTTCGATGTGGACATTGGATCAAGTGCGCTGGATGGTTCATCCATCAATATAATTTCAGGTTTTACTGCTATTGTCCTTGCAATGCATAATCTTTGCTGTTGTCCGCCTGACAAACTTACCGCAGGAGTTTTTAATCTGTCTTTGACCTCTTCCCAGAGTCCGGAGTATTTCAAATTTTTTTCTACAATTTCATCAAGTTCGGATCTTTTATGATGCGCGTTTAATTTTAAACCTGCTACTACATTGTCATAAATTGACATTGTAGGGAAAGGATTCGGTTTCTGAAATACCATTCCAACTTTTTTTCTGATATCTACAGCGCTGAAGTCTGTAATGTTTTCATTGTGAATAAAAATTTCTCCAAAAACTCTTGCTTTTGGCACGAGATCATGCATTAAATTCAGTGAACGCAGAAAGGTTGATTTTCCGCAGCCGGAAGGTCCGATTATCGCTGTGACAGTATTTTTTTTAACTTTCAAACTGATTTTATCTATTCCGGCTCTGTTGTTAAAATAAACAGAAAGATCCTTTGTCAGAACTGCATTTTTTGATTCTTTTTCAGGACTACTTTCTGAATCATCCGTTTCATCTGATACATCCGCTTGAAAAATTTCTGTATCCATCAATTAAATTATAAATTTCCGGAAAATTTATTTCTTGTTACAATTCTTACTAAAAGGTTCACTACGAATACAAGAAATATCAGAACAAAAGCTCCAGCCCATGCCTGTCTGTGCCAGTCATCATATGGCGAAATTGCATAAACAAATATCTGCAGAGGCAATGCAGCCATTGGCTCATCTAAGCTCGTCTGCCAGAAAGAATTTCCAAATGACGTAAATAACAGAGGAGCTGTCTCCCCTGCCGCTCTGGCAATTGCCAGCAATACCCCGGTCACTATACCTGATGATGCAGTCTTCAAAACTATTTTCAAAGTAGTTTTCCATCTTGAAACTCCCAGTGCAAGTGATGCTTCTCTTAATGACTGCGGCACAAGTTTCAGCATTTCTTCAGTTATTTTTGTAATGGTAGGAATCATTAAAATTCCAAGCGCAAATCCTCCTGCAAGTGCAGAAAATCTCTGCATAGGAATTACTATTACTCCGTATGCGAAAATTCCAACTATTATAGAAGGCACGCCGCTTAATACATCTGTTATGAATTTTACAATTGTTGAAACAAAAGTTTTAGAATATTCTGAAATATATATTCCTGACAATATACCTACCGGAATTCCGATCAAAGCTCCTATTCCGATAAGTATAGCACTTCCGACAATAGCATTAGCCATTCCGCCTCCCTCTTCTCCGACCGGCTTTGGAAGTTGTGTAAAAAAATCTACATTCAAAGAGGAAATTCCGGATTGTGTTGTATAAAAAAATATATAAAGAAGAGGAATGATTGTAATAACAGCTGCTAAAATGCACATAGTCAGCATAACAGAATTAATGATTTTTCTGCTTCTTAAATTAGACGGATTTTTAATTATTGATGCTGATGTCATTATGCTTTCCTTGTTACGCTGTAAATTAAAATTCTTGCAAGTGAATTAATAATAAATGTTACTCCGAATAATATTAAACCTATTTCAATGAGAGAACTTATATGCAGACTTCCTGACGCTTCTGCAAATTCATTTGCAATTACTGAAGCCATTGAATATGCAGGCTCGAACAGTGAATCCTTAATCTGAGCTTTATTTCCAATTACCATAGTTACTGCCATTGTCTCGCCAATCGCTCTGCCGAGTCCGAGTACTGATCCGCCGAGAATTCCGCTTCTCGCATTCAGCAATGCCATTTTTATCGCTTCCCATTTTGTTGCACCGAGAGCATAAGCTGCTTCCCTCTGTGAAACGGGAATTGCTTTAAGCACGTCACGTGTAATTGATGAAATGATTGGTGTAATCATTATGGCAAGTATAATAGATGCAGTCAGCAATCCTGTTCCGTAGATCTGTCCTTTGAAGAATGGAAGGAATCCGAAATATGTGCTGAGAAACGGCTGAACTGTACTCCTCATAAAAGGCGCAAAGACAAAGATTCCCCAGAAACCATAAATTATGCTTGGGATTGCAGCCAGTATCTCTATTAAAAAACTAATGGAAGTTCTGAGTGATTTGTGAATTATTTCTGAAAGAAAGACTGCTACTCCTATGCTTACAGGCAGTGAGATCAGTAAAGCCAGCAGTGAAGAAACTATTGTTCCGAAAATAAAAGGCAGCGCTCCGAAATCTTCTTTCACAGGATCCCAGTTCTGTGAAAATATAAATCCGAATCCGAATTTGCTTCTGCTTTCGGAAGAATCTAAAAACATCTCGATTGCAATGTAAACTACAAGCCCGACTAATATTAATGCAAAAAGCAGAGTGATATTTTCAAAAATAATATCACCTGCTTTTTTTCTGCTTTTAATTTCTTTTCCGGGATCTAAGGTATTCATTAAATTAAAGATGATTTTTGATCTGAGAACAATTTACTGAATTTTTATACCCGTTACTATAGATTTTGCCTTCTGAACTACAGCATCAGGAAGCGGCGCGTATCCAAGGTCTTTTGCAAATTTTTCTCCGTCACCTAAAGCCCATTGAAGGAATTCTTTCATGACCTTTCCTTTGTTAGCATCTTTCTGATTTTCATAAATTAAAATATAAGTATAGCTTGATATTGGATATGAACCTTTACCTTTTGCGTTTGTAATTGACTGCCTGAGATCAGCAGGAATTTCATTTACTGACTGTTCAGCTGCTTTTGTGAGCGATTCAAGATTAGGAGAAACAAATTCACCTTCAGTATTTTTAACATTTGCATATTTGAGATTGTTTTGAAGCGCATATATCAATTCAACATAACCAACAGAATACTCAAGCTGCTTTACAAGACCGGTTACTCCTTCATTTCCTTTTCCTCCCTGACCGATCGGAAATTTAACATCCTTTGCCACGCCGACCTTTGTCTTCCATTCATCACTGACTTTTCCAAGGTAATCCGTAAAAACAAAAGTAGTTCCGCTTCCGTCCGTTCTGTAAGCGACAATTATTTCTTTATCCGGTAATTTTGTATCGGGATTTTCTTTCTGAATTATCGGATCATTCCATTTCTTAATTTTGCCAAGATAAATTCCTGAAATTGCTTCGGATGATAAATTAATATTTTTATCAATTCCGGGAATATTGTATGTAAGCACTACTGAACCAATTACAGTCGGAATATGAAGTATCTTATTATTGTTCTTGGAATTTGCTTTTGAAATGTCTTCATCATTCATCGGACTGTCAGATGCTCCGAAATCTACTGTACCTTCAGTTATCTGCTTGATCCCGCCGCCGCTTCCTATAGACTGATAATTTATTTTTGCGTCTTTGTTTATTTTTGCATATTCATTGAACCATTTTGAATAGATAGGATAAGGAAATGTAGCTCCCGCTCCGTTTATCTGACCTCCCGGCTTGCTTACAGAAACATCTTTTTTATCTCCGCAGGAAAGTAAAGTTAATGAGAGTAATAGAACTGTTAATAATTTCATAATATTAATTTTTTTAAATTTTATTCCTTCAAAAATACTTAATATTAGCTAAATTTTGTATTAAGAAATTGTAAACAAGAGTTAAGTCAGGTTTGAAAAATAAGATTTTGTAAGATACACTGTGAGCTGTAAAATATTTTAAATTCATTTGAAAATAACAGTGATATTATTTTATTAAAATCAAATTATTTCAATACTGAGATTCAAGTTTATTTTTAATCATTCCTCACTCACTGAAGTATTAAACAGCCTATAAAATAAATTCATACACGTTCTCGTACTATCTTTTTCACTTCGCATCAATATTTCCTACCGGATATTTTGAATTTCACGTCAAAGAATCCGCATTTCATCACATAAATTTTTTTGTAAAATATAGTTTAGATATTTTTGTAAATTAAATTTAAATAAATCTTTGGAATGTCATTATCTATTACAGATCTGACGCTTACTTATAAAAACGGAGTAAAAGCGCTTGATAATATTTCATTAGAAATTGGAAAAGGAATGTTTGGACTTCTCGGACCGAATGGCGCCGGCAAGTCAACTCTTATGAGAACTATCGCTACTTTGCAGACACCAGGTTCAGGCAGCATTCACTTTAACGGCATAGATATTTTAAATGACAAAATGAGTCTTAGAAAGATTCTTGGATACCTTCCGCAGGATTTCGGTGTTTATCCCAAAACCACCGGAGAAGACCTTCTGGATTATTTTGCCGTGCTCAAAGGAATTTCTTCGAAATCAGAAAGGAAAAAAGTGATCCGTGAAATTCTTGAAATTACAAATCTTTATGAAGTAAGGAACAAAAACGCTGACAGTTATTCAGGCGGTATGAAGCAAAGATTCGGAATAGCTCAATTGCTTTTGAACAAACCTGAACTCATCATCGTTGATGAGCCGACAGCAGGATTGGACCCTGCCGAAAGGAACAGATTCTTAAATGTACTTAGAGAGATCGGAGTAGACAATACTGTTATATTTTCCACACATATTGTTGATGACATTAAAGACTTTTGCAGGTATATAGCTGTCATTGACAAAGGAAGGATATTGCTGCATTCCTCACAGCCTGATGCTCTGAAGAATATTAAAGGAAAAATATGGATGAAAGTTATCAGAAGAGAGGAACTGGAAAATTCGGAATCGGAATTTCATCTGCTTTCATCAAAGTACAATGATGATAACTCTCTTACTGTCAGAATATTTTCCGGAACAGATCCCGAAAATGGTTTTACCCCGGATGAACCTGAACTTGAAGATCTGTATTTTATTACTTTGCAGTCAAAAACAAAGTTAACAGAGAATAATGCTATACAGAAAAATTAAAATTCATTTTTACTGTACTTCAATAATGTGATACACAATAAAGAAACCCATGTTTAGATTTATTTTTAAATACGAACTCGGATACATGTTCAGAAATCCCGCAGTTTACATTTACGGATCTGTTTCATTTCTATTTGGACTGATTACAATGGCAGGCAATGCAGGAGCATTCAATGACACCGGTGTTCTGATTCATAAAACCGCAAATTCTCCTTATGCCTTGTTCAGTCTGATGAGTATGTTCAGCAAGCTGATTATATTCATGATACCAGCTATAATCGGCAATTCAGTATTCAGAGACTTTAAAACAAATTCACACAGCATACTTTTCAGTTATCCTGTTAAAAAAATAAGTTATCTTTCCGGTAAATTCTTAAGTTCATTCACATGTCTGATTTTAATTTCCCTGCTTTTTTTCATCGGATGCTATTTCGGGACACAGTTACCTGGTACGGATAAAATGCTTATCACTACTTTCCAGTTATCCGTTTACCTGCAAATGTATCTGATATATCTTATCCCGGATCTATTATTTACAGGCATTCTTGTTTTTTCAATTACTGTTCTGACGAGACGATCAGAGGCGGGATTTATGATAATTGTAATTTTACTAATACTCCGTGAACTTATACTAAGGTTAACAGCCGGAACAGACATGAGCTTTGCAGCAATGATTTTTGAACCTTTCGGAGAAACTGCAACTAATTTTTATACCGGAGTCTGGAGTTTTTCTGAGCATAATTCTAATGGAATTCCATTTGGAAAATACATAATTTTAAACAGGGTTTGCTGGATCATTATAACAACCGTAATGTCAGTAATTACTTATAATTTGTTTTCATTATCGTACAATAAGGTATCTTTCATTTTCAGAAAAATAAAAAACAAAGTTAAGACTCCGGTTCATTCAGGAAGTATCATCAGAATAAATTTACCTGTCATTAAATATAACTACTCAATTTTTTCCTGTATAAAAAGTTCTTGGATAATCTCAGGCAAAGAGTTTTATTCGGTTATAAAAGATGGTCCCTTCAAAAGCATAGTTATTGCAGGTTCGGTATTTGTTTATGTGATGCTTTCTCAGATGAATGCGCCTTATGGAGTTAAAGTATTACCAGTTACATGGGTAATGCTGGCGTTTCCCGTATTATTCTTTTCCCTGCTTATAAATTTCGTGACCTTTTTATACAGCGGGGTTTTAGTCAACAGAGCAGGGACTTACCGTATGGATCAACTTACGGACACTACTGCCATGCCGAACTGGTCATTAACTTTATCAAAGCTTTTTACTTTAATAAAGATTCAATCTTTACTGCTGTCTGTAATTCTCTTAACAGGGATTTTTGTACAAATATCAGGCGGTTACTACAATATAGAACTATCACACTACATCTTTGATCTGTATGTAATACATCTCTCCGGCTTTGTAATATGGGCATTTGCTGCTTTGTTCATTCAATCGTTATTTTCCAATACAGCGTCAGGTCTTCTCTTCCTGATAATTATATTCTTTGGAGTTTCGGAAATACATTTAGCCGGCATAGAAAAATTTATTTACCGTTTCAATCAAAATCCTATCCCCGGCTTTTATTTAAATTATTCGGATCTGAGCGGTTACGGACATTCACTTATTCCGTATTTTATTTACAAAGCATACTGGTTTCTTCTTGGAATATTTATTTTTACAATAACATTTCTGTTTCTGAAAAGAGGACTCTATCATTCTCTGAGAGAAAGATTTGTGACAGCAACTGATAATATCAGAATCAGAACTGCTATACCGGTTACAGCACTTCTGATTTTATTTCTGGGAACAGGTTTCCTGATAAATTACAATGAAGCAAATTCAATAAGAATTCTATCACAAAATGATAAGGATAAGATCTTAAGCGAAGCTGAAAATAAGTACGGTCATTTAAGGAATTTTGTACAGCCAAGGATCGTAAGCGTAAATGTCCGGATAGATTTGTTTCCTGAAGAATCTTACTTTCTTTCAAAAGGCAATTATATACTTGTCAACAGGTCGGATACTCCTGTAGAATCTCTGCTGGTAAATTCTTCTTTAGATGTATCAACAGAGTTTCACATTGATCAAGAAAATAATTCTGTCTTAACAGATACCTTATCAGGATTTGCAATACTAAAATTGAAACATAAATTACTGCCGGGCGACAGCATTAACTTTAGCTTTGAAGTAAAAAGCATTGCCAATTCATTATTTTATAATAACTCTAAGGTGGAAAAGAACGGAACATACATTACCTCGCTTATATATCCGTCAATCGGATACCGTCTTTATAATTACTCAGCCGAACCGTTTGACAGTGCAGCATTAAATAATCACTATCGTTCTTTTGACTCAGACTATATTGATCTGGAAGTTACTGTCAGCACATCTGAAGATCAGATCGCCGTTGCACCAGGATATCTGAAATGCAAATGGCAGGATAACAGCAGAAATTATTTTCATTATTGTTCAGATTCTCCCGTTACTAATGACTTCGCTGTTGTATCCGGCAAGTTTGAAATCGCGAGAGATAAATGGAATGATGTGGATATTGAAATTTATCATTACAAAGAACATTCATACAATATAAATCACATGATAAATGGACTGAAGTCAACGCTTGAATATTGCGGAAACAACTACAGTCCTTATCAGCACAGGCAGATAAGAATTATAGAGTATTCAAGAAGTATTGGAGAGTTCGCTCAGTCATTTGCAAATACTATTCCTTATTCTGAAACAGGATTCATAATTGACATTGATGAAAAAAGAGAAAGGGGTATAAATCTTCCCTTTGCCGGAGCTTCTCATGAACTGGCTCATCAGTGGTGGGGTATGCAGGTCATACCGGCAGATGTAAAAGGTTCGAAGATGGTAACTGAAAGCATGGCTGAATATGTTTCTCTAAAAGTTATTGAAAAAGAATACGGGAGAAACAAAGCACTGGAATTTCTTGAAAAGTCTATGAACACTTATTTAAAAAACAGCAACGAAAATGAAGGCATAGAGCCGCCGCTGATCCTCAATACAGGCAATGAAAAAAAATTCATACCGTATCAAAAAGGTATGCTGGCACTTAATGCAATGAGTTATTATCTTGGAGAAGAGAAGTTTAATAATGCATTGAAAAATTACATTCAAAAAGTAAAGTTCCGTGGAGCGCCTTACACAACTTCTGTTGAAATGACAGATCACATCAGGAATGCAACACCGGATTCGCTGAAATATCTGATCCATGATCTGTTTGAAACAGTTACATTTTATGATAACAGAATAATGAAATCTGAAACTGCTCAGCAAAGTAAAAATGAATATGAGATCAGGTTATCTTTTGAAGTTAACAAGTATAAAAAATCCGGCGACGGAAACATTAACAGTCCCCTGCCGCCTGATGATCTGATACAAATCGGGTTTTACAAAGACAGTTCAGATGAAATTCCTTTTGAATACAAATGGCTGCGGGTTATACAAAAAGAGAATCATATAAAGTTTGTATTGAGTTATAAACCTGAGAAGATTATTCTGGACCCGAATTTTTTAATCATTGACAAAAACAGAAAAGATAACATTTTACAATTTTGAAAAACCGGATGTTCTATAAATCTGAATTATAGAGCATCCATTAAACTCAGAAACTAGATCATATATGCAAAGTAAAAAACCTGCATTATACAAAAAAGCTGAACTTATATTATTTGCAGCTGCAGGTATATTTTATTTAATTATGGCAATATACGGCAGAGGTGCATTCTGGGAACCATTCGGAAAAGTTGACCTCACCATGATCATTATAACTTTCCCTGTTACTTTCTTATTAAATACATTCATTTTTATTCCTGTATTTGCGAAGAGAAAAAAATGGTTTTCATATTTTATCTCTGTCGCTGCAGCACTATTAGTTTTTGAAATTATAAGATTTATTCTGAACTCTCCTGTTAATTCTGAAATTTTCGGAACGCAGAATATTGTTTTAACTTTTTTTATTGCAGTGATTGTTTCCTGGCTATATGTAATAGCAAGAGACTGGATAATTAATATCAATGAACTCGAGAGACTTAGATCTGAAAAGCTGAGTACTGAATTAGCATTCCTTAAAACGCAGGTTGATCCGCATTTTCTTTTTAATACTTTAAACAGTATCTATGCATTATCACTTGAAGAAGACAGTCCTAAAACTGCAGACAGCATAATTAAGCTGAGTTCACTGATGAGATATAACCTTCATGACTCTGATGCCGGATTTATAAACATAGATAAGGAACTTGACTACATTGAGAAATATATTGAATTACAAAAGCTGAGACTGGATCAGAATATTAAGATCATTCTTAAAATAAATTATGATAAAGAAAACAGACAGGATTTAAAAATAGCTCCCCTGCTTCTGATCCCGTTCATAGAAAATGTATTTAAGCACGGAGTAAGTACAGCTAACGAGACAGAAATTAATATAAGCATAAACATTGTCAGCGGTTATATTGAAATGAAAACCGAAAACACTCTGCTTCAGGAATCAATTAGCCCGGGAAGATCCGGCACAGGACTTACGAATGTTAAAAAGAGACTTGATCTGCTTTATCATGATCAGTATGAGTTAGATTACGGAAAAAAAGGAGATAAGTATAATACTAATTTAAGAATCAATCTGAAAAAATGATCAGATGTATTGCAATAGACGATGAACCTAAAGCTCTTGATATTATAAAGAGCCATGTATCTAAAATTGATTTCCTGCATATTGCAGATACCTTTACAGATCCGTTCAAAGCGATCCGTTTTATTCAGGAGAATCCAGTTGATCTTATTTTCCTTGATATCAAAATGCCTGACATTGACGGAATAGAATTGATAAGGCATCTGAAGAATAAACCTTTAATAATATTTACAACGGCACACAGCGAATATGCGATAAGGAGTTATGAACTTGAGGCAGTTGATTATTTACTGAAGCCATTTGAATTCTCAAGATTTTTGACTGCAGTAAATAAAGTAAAAGATAAGATAAATCCGGTCAGGTCTTCTTCTGAAGCAGATTTCTTTTTTGTAAGTTCAGGTAATCAGAAAAAGAAACTTATATACAGTGACATTTTGTACATTCAGGGAGAAGGCAATTATGTGATGTACTTCTCCATTTCAGATAAAACAATAGTCAGGGCTTCAATTTCTGAAACTATGGAGATTTTACCAACAGGTTTGTTTTTTCAAATTCACAGATCTACAATTGTTTCATTAAAATGGATCGACAAAGTGGAAGATAATCACGTGTATATTCAGGATAAGCGACTTTCAATAAGCGCAACTTACCGCGAACTATTTATGAAAAGACTAACCGCAAAGTTATAAAGTTCACATAACGATTTTGTGACTGCAAAGTGTATATTTATAGATTTGATAAATAATTAATTTTAACAATGACAGAAATAATAACAGAACATATAAGCAATACACTTTCCATAAGTAAGAAGCAGATATCCGCAACAGTAGAACTGCTGGAAGAAGGCGCAACAATTCCTTTCATTTCAAGATACAGAAAAGAAGTTACGGGCAGTCTGGATGAAATGCAGGTAGCTGATATTCAGACCGAACTTAAGAGACTGAATGAACTTATCAAACGCCGTGAATATATTCTGAAAAGCATTGCTGATCAGGATAAGTTAACGGATAAGCTTGCGGAGAAGATAAACAACTGCTGGGAAATGAACGCACTTGAAGATCTTTATCTGCCTTTTAAACCAAAAAGAAAGACAAGAGCAACTGCAGCAAGGGATAAGGGTCTTGAACCGCTTGCGACATTAATAATGACACAGGAAAATATTAATGTAAATGAAGAAGCTGTTAAATATCTGAATGTAGAAGTTTTAACTCCTGAGGATGCAATTGCCGGCGCGAGAGATATTATTGCAGAATGGGTAAGTGAAGATACTGCGGCGAGAAATTCATTGAGAGAACTTTATAAAAATACCGCAATCCTAAATTCTAAAGTTGTTATAAAGAAAAAGGAAGAAGGACAAAAGTATCTTGACTACTTTGAATATTCAGAGGAACTGAAGAAATGTCCCGGACACAGACTGCTGGCGATGCTTCGCGCTGAGCAGGAAGGAATTCTGAGAGTTTCAATTGATGTTGATAATGATCTTGCAGTTAAAATATTGGATAAGATCTTTGTTAAAAATAATTTAAAGAATGATTCGACTGCGGAGGTATCATCAGCAATTGAAGATTCATTTAAAAGATTATTATCTCCGTCAATAGAAACCGAATTTTTTAACAGTTCAAAAGATAAAGCTGACAAAGAAGCCATACTTGTATTTTCCGAAAATCTAAGACAACTTTTACTTGCTTCTCCTCTCGGACCTAAAGCAACACTTGCTATAGATCCGGGATTCAGAACAGGATGTAAAGTAGTTTGTCTAGATGAACAGGGATCTCTCATAAACAATACAACTATTTATCCGCATCCTCCGCAGAATCAAATTAAAGAATCATCTGAAGCGATCAAAAAATTAATCAAACAAAATAAGATCAAAGCAATTGCCATAGGCACAGGTACAGCCGGCAGAGAAACTGAGAGTTTCATTAAATCTGTACTGGAAGGTTCTGAAGGTATTGAGTTGTACATGGTGAATGAATCAGGAGCTTCAATTTATTCAGCTTCAGAAGCAGCCAGGGAAGAATTTCCTGAACTTGATCTGACAGTACGCGGAGCAATCTCAATAGGAAGGCGGCTTATGGACCCGCTTGCAGAACTTGTAAAGATAGATGCAAAATCAATCGGTGTGGGACAATATCAGCATGACGTGGATCAGGAAAATTTAAAAGACAGTCTTGATCAGACGGTCAGTCTTGCAGTTAACATGGTAGGAGTAAATCTGAATACTTCAAGCAGGCATCTGCTCAGATACGTTTCCGGAATTGGCAACAAGATCGCGGAAGCTATAATCAGATATCGTCAGGATAACGGACCTTTTAAATCGCGGAAAGAGCTGATGAAGGTAAAAGGATTAGGAGCAAAAGTATTCGAACAGTCGGCAGGATTTTTAAGAATACCCGGAGCGAAGAATCCTTTGGATAACAGCGCCGTTCATCCGGAAAGCTATAAGATAGTTGATAAAATGGCGAAGGATATTTCAAAGCCGGTTGATGAACTTATTAAGTCAGATGAGGTCCGTAAACAGATAGATATAAAAAAATATATAAATGATAAAGTCGGTCTTCCTACACTTGAAGACATAATGAACGAATTAAAAAAGCCAGGTCTTGATCCCAGAGGAAAAGCCGAGGTTTTTTCATTTGCAGAATTTGTAAAGGACATAGATGACCTGGCAGTTGATATGCGATTGCCTGGAGTAATTACAAATCTTACAAAGTTCGGAGCGTTTGTAAATATTGGAATAAAGGAGAACGGACTGCTTCATGTTTCACAGATAAGCAGCAGCAGATTCATCAAAGACCCTGCAGAAGTTTTGAAACTGGACCAGAAAGTAATGGTAAGAATTACAAACATTGACAAAGAGAGGAAGAGGATACAGTTGACGATGAAAGATTAACAGAGAGAGTGTAACATTTTCCGAATCTGTTAAAACTTCCAGACTTCTTTAACCTTTGCGCATGTAGTGTCGTTCTGCAAACCCAGATAAGGATTTTTTTTATCTCTAGAACCGGAGAACCATACTGAGTTTCCGGCAGATGAGTCTGATGAACACTGCATGAGATAAATTGTTTTATTATAGAGTCCGAACTGTTTTATGAAATTCTGTAATCCGTTTGTGATCTCATTAAATAAAAATCTTTGTTCGGAAATGAAGGTCGTTGACTCTGCTTTGCTGCGTATCCTGTCATAATTCTTAATAAACAAAACCCATCTCGCGTCTTTATTAAGATCATCAAGATCTTTTGTCTTTGACTTCATATCATCAAGCAGCTTGAGAGTATTTCTCGTTGCGCTGAATGAATCGCCATAAACCAGAGCATCCTTAACGAGAATATATTGTTTAAACAGTTCATTGAAGATCATTCTTACATTTTTTGGCGCAAGATTCGATTCATCAAAAACAATTTCAACTTCAGATTCAGGTAACTGATAAATTCCTCTCTTGAATATTACAGAATCGCCCGGTACTATAATCGCTGCCTGCGAAGACTTTACATCTGCGAACAAACTAACTTTACAAATACAAATAATAATTAGCCAAAATAGTTTTTTCATTTCCCCGGAAATCAGTTTCAGTAAATTTATGTAAGATTACATTTTTTATGAAACTTAAATAAACTTCATCAACTGTTCAAGTTCAATTTAGCTTAAATAACTTAGAGTCAATCATATTTTCTTTACTGTGCTGAAAGTCTAACTCGTATTTTAAATAATGCATACAAAAATCTCCTGCTTCAGATGTAAAGAGAAGCAGGAGAGTAAAATGCAGTTAACTGCAGAAAGCGTTTAATCTTAATTTATTTCTTTTCTCAAATAATCAAACTGATTATTTCACTAAAATTAATTTTTTAGAAGAACGGAAATCTCCGGAATTAAGAATATAATAATACACACCGCTGGAAAGTCCGTCAGCATTGAATTCGAATGTATGATATCCCGAATATCTGAACTCATTTATAAGAGATTTTACCTCTCTTCCGTTAATGTCATATAATTTCATACTTACAAATCCGTCAGAGGGAATATCAAATTCTATTTTTGTTGACGGATTAAACGGATTAGGATAATTTTGTTTTAAACTGAATTTATCCGGAGTTCCGATTACAACTTCATTTGTTAAATTATAATATTCATAATTACCATTGTAATCAACCTGCCTGAGTCTGTATTTATATTTTCCTGAATTTAAGTTTTTATCTTCAAACAAATAATTATTTATTGATGAAGAAGTTCCGTTACCGCTTACAAAACCTATCTTATTCCATTCAGTATTTATTAAGGATCTTTCAATATCAAATCCGTAATTATTTGTTTCTGAGGATGTTGACCAGTTCAGCATTACTTCATTACCGGATACATTTGATGTAAAACCCGAAAGCTCTACAGGAAGAGGAGTTTCTGTTGTGTCAATAAAAAATGTGCCGTCGCCGGTGACTATAGTGCTTACAGAATCTACGAAAGCATATACTTCGGAATACTGCTGATTAATGTTTGATATTAACCAGGACAGATCCATTTGATTAGCACTAATTGCAGGAGCAGTTGTTGATAATTTCATTTTTACAATTTTTGTACCGGGAAAAACTGTTGATATAATCGGTCCCTCACCCGGATCCAGATTTACATTTCTTTCCAGTCTCAACTGACCTCCGGCTATAGTCGGATTAACAGGAATAGCATCAGGATTAGTGAAGTCGGATGAATTTGGAACAATTGAATATGATAATGTTCCACCATTTGCTATGCCTGGATTAAAATTCAGATAAAACTGACCCGCAGCATATTCAAACGGACCTGAATCGAATAAATTTGTATGATAAATAAAAATGTCAAAGAATAATGAATTCTCATTATTATCTGTTTCATCACCTCTGACAATATTTGTTACCCGCAGCTGATACAAAGGATTTGTAGGAGCCAGATCCTTTTCACTTTTAACATTATTTGGTACGACAGAATTATTCTGGGAGTAAGAGAAGGTATAAAAATTAAAAGTTAAGGATAATAATAAAATGAAACTGAAAAATATTTTCATGGATTAATTTTTTAATTTATAAATTGTTATCTGGTTAAATAATTTTAAAAAAACTTATTATACAATGCGAAGTATTTCTTATTAGATTTTTAACTTTATCAATATATATATCCTTAAGGAAAAATAGAATTAATTTATTTTGAAAACTTTTTTACCCATACAGCCGTTACTTTTGCAACAATGTTATTTTTAAAACAAAGATAATTAATTTAATTTTAAATTATAAACAATTTAATATTATTAAATTGTAAGCAGAGATATTTACTTTTAATTCGGAACTGACATTGTGTATTTTGCAGCACATATTTCTAATAATAAAGAACTTTTAACCATTGATCCCATCCGGTTCAGTAACATTTCTTTTTACAGATATCGAAGGCAGCACCAAACTGGCGCAGAAGAATAATGACGCTTATCTTGCAGCTCTGGACAAACACCATGAAGTTTTATATGAAGTCATAGATTCAAATAATGGATTCGTATTTAAAATAATCGGAGATTCCTTTTGTTGCGCTTTTAGTAATTCCACTGATGCAGTCAATGCAGCAATTAAAAGTCAGATCAAACTTAATTCCATAGACTGGAAGGATACTGAAATTAAAGTAAGAATGGGTATTCATTCCGGAGAAGCTGAATTTATCAATAAAGATTATTCAGGATATGTTACTTTAAGCCGTTCCCAAAGAATCATGTCAGTAGCATACGGAGAACAGATACTGATTACGCAGGAAGTTTTCGATATTTTAAAAGAGAATCATGAAACAGAATTTTCTTTTAAAGATTTTGGTGAACGGAAACTTAAGGATATAATTAAGCCGGAACATATATATCAGATTGTATCAGAAGGTTTAAGAACTGATTTCCCTCCTTTAAAAAGTCTGGATGCACGTCAGAATAATCTTCCTACATTAGTTTCTCAGTTTGTTGGACGCAGAAAGGAAATTGATGAAATCAAACAGTTGTTTACCAAAATAAGACTGCTTTCTCTCACAGGTGCAGGAGGAACAGGTAAAACAAGATTAGCTATACAGCTTGCTTCAGAATTAATAGATGAATTTGAAAACGGAATCTGGATTATAGAATTTTCTCCTGTTACAGATCCCGACTTAATAGTGAAAGAAATTTCAACTGTTCTGAATTTGAAAGAAGATCCGGCAATTGATGGTCTGCAGGCACTCAGAGATTTCTTAAAGAATAAAAGCACTTTGTTAATTTTTGATAACTGTGAGCATCTGCTGAACAGATGCGCCCAGGTTTCAGAAACATTGCTTTCTTACTGTACAAAGTTAAAAATTATTTCAACCAGCAGAGAATCTTTCAACATTCAGGGAGAAACCTTATACAGAATTCCGCCGCTTTCAATGCCGGAAAATATAAAAAAAGAATCCTTTGAATCGCTGATAGAATATGAATCCGTAAAACTATTTCTTGACAGAGCTGTTTCTGTGAATCCTAAATTTACTTTAACAAAAGAAAATATATATGCTGTTGCTGAGCTTTGTAAAAAGCTTGACGGTATTCCGCTTGCAATAGAATTAGCATCAAAAAGAGTAAATGTCCTCCCTGTCGAAAAGATACTTGAACGGCTTGATGACAGATTTAAATTACTTAACAGCGGAAACTCCACTGCATTGCCAAGGCAAAAAACTTTAAGAGCTTTAATAGACTGGAGTTATGATATGCTGAACCCAAGTGAACAGATTCTCCTTCAGAGACTTTCGATATTTATGGGCGGGTGGACTCTTGAAACATCTGAGGAAATATGCTCTGATGAAACTATTGATCAGTACGAAATACTTGATCTTATGGAAAGTCTTCTTAACAAATCTCTTATATATTTTAATGAAGCAAACGGAAAAGGAAGATTCGGTATACTTGAATCAATAAAGTATTATGCACTGGAAAAACTGACTGATAAAACAGCTAACTGCCAGAAACATTTAAATTATTTTTTAAATTTTTCTTCCTTTGCAAAACAGAAGGAGAAGGGAATGGGACAGATAGAGTGGCTTAGTACAATGAGTACTGAACTTGACAATATAAGAGGTAATACTCAATGGGCTTTAAAAAATAATCCTGAAGATGCAGTCAGGATTGTAATTAATACCTATGATTTCTGGAATCACAAAGGTTATTTGCAGGAAGGATTCGATACTTCGATGAAAGTTCTTAATTCAGTTAATATAACAAATAAGAATTTAAAAGCGGATTTGTTAAGCAGACTTGCAATTTTTTGCTATGAACAGGGAAAATTTACCGAACTCGAAAATTTTTCAAATGAAGCATTGAATTTGTACCGGGAAGTAAATGATAAAGAAGGAATTTTAAATACACTTAATGTTTTAGGTCAAAAATCTTTTATAGAATTAGATATAAACGATGCTGTCAAACTTTATGAAGAAGCCCTTGCATTGAGCGATTCTACAGATTCTAAAGTCGGGAAAGCAACTACCCTTTACAATTTATCATTTCCCGTTGGCAATCTCGGAGACTTTCAGAGATCAATTTCACTTCAGGAAGAAGCTCTCAAATTATCCCGTGAAATTAAAAACGAACATCTGACTGCACAGGTTCTTTTAAGTCTCAGTGTCGCTCTTACCAGAAGGACAGGCGACATAAAGAAAGCTGCGGTATATTCGGAAGAAAGTCTTTTAATCTCCAGAAGAATTGATGACCAGTATTTGATTTCTGTAAATCTGGTTCATCTTGCAGATTTAAAATTAAATTATGAAAGCAAAAATTATGATGAAGCGGAATACATACTTCTTGAAGCATACAAAATTTCAAAAGATTGCGGATATAATATGAATCTGTTTCCCATAAGAATTCATCTCGGCAGGTTATATACAGAAACGGAAAACTTTACATCAGCAATAAATATTTACAAAGAATATCTGAATGAAAGAGATAAGCCGGGGGGAGAATTCTTTATGAATGATGTCATTGCAGGTTTTGGAAGGATCTTTTATGAGAGAAAAAAATATATTGAGGCAGTAAAGTTATTCGGATTAATTGAATCACTTTCCAAAGGCGGAAAGATCAAACCTCTGAATAAAAATTTTAATTTAAGGGATACTGAAAAAGATAATATTCTCAATGAACTGGGTGAGGAAGAATACAGAAAATACTGGAATGAAGGAAATGTAATGAAATTAGACGATGCAGTATTTTTGTGTGTAAATATTGACAATTAATTAATCACTAAGATATCTGATTATCATCCTCAACATGCCCGCTTTGATGAGGCAGGATGATAATGCAAGTAATTTTTATTTTATCTTATGGAAAGACCAACAGGTAACGTCACATTTCTATTCACTGATATCGAAGGCAGCACTAAGCTGGCGCAGGATTTTTCTGAAGCGCTTCCTTTTGCATTAGAAAGGCATAATACAATTTTGCGGGAGGCAGTCGGGTTAAATAACGGATTTATATTTAAAACGATTGGTGATGCTTTCTGCTGCGCTTTTGGAAATGCGCATGAAGCTGTCAGAGCTGCTACTGATGCTCAGATAAAACTAAATTCAGAGAAATGGAAAGATGCAGTTATTAAAGTTAGAATGGGAATCCACACAGGTAAATCAGAATGGAACGGAAGTGATTACATGGGTTATGTTACTCTTGCCAGGACTCAAAGAATAATGTCAGCTGCTTACGGCGGTCAGATTTTAATTTCAGAGAATGTGTATGAAATGTTTTCAGAGAATTCCATATCAGTCAGGGATTTAGGAAACAGACGTTTAAAAGATCTGATACAGCCGGTGAATTTATATCAGATATTATCAACAGAAATTCCCGCAGACTTCCCGCCATTAAAGACACTTGACGCAAGACCAAACAATCTTCCTGTACAGCTTACAAATTTTATCGGAAGAGAAACGGATATTTCAGAAATAAAAAAGACATTAACAAATTCAAGACTCATTACATTGTTAGGACCGGGAGGAACAGGCAAGACAAGATTATCCATGCAGATCGCGGCTGATATGATAGATGAATATTCAAACGGAGTTTTCATTGCAGAGATTGCTCAGGTTTCTGATCCTTCTTTAATTATACAAACTGTGATGAATTCTCTTGGAGTAAATGAAGTAAAGGGACAGTCACAGGATTTAACCTTATCTGAATTTCTCAAAGAAAAAGAGATGATAATTATAATGGATAACTGTGAACATCTTATAAAAGAATGCGCGGAATTAGCAGAAAAATTATTACTTAAATGCCGGAAGCTTAAAATAATAGCTACCAGCCGTGAAGCTCTTAATTGTTCCGGTGAAAGAACTTACAAAGTTCCTCCCCTTTCATTGCCTGATCCGAATTTAAAAAATTCACCCGAAAAACTTACACAATATGAAGCAGTAAGATTGTTTATAGAAAGAGCTCTTGTAATAAACCAGGAATTCCGGGTTACAAATGAAAATGCTCCGGCTCTCGCCAATATATGTTATCAACTGGATGGTATTCCACTTGCCATTGAACTTGCAGCAGCTCGCATAAATGTTTTATCGCTTGATGGAATTAATGAAAGATTAAGAGACAGATTTAAATTACTGACCGGTGGAAAGAGAACTGCTCTGCCGAGACAGCAGACACTCAGGGCTTTGATAGACTGGAGTTATGATCTTTTATCAGAAAAAGAAAAAATATTATGGCAGAGACTTACAATATTTTCAGGCGGCTGGACATTTGAAGCTTCGGAAAAAGTTTGTTCGGATGAGATACTGGAAGAATATGAAATTTTAGACCTGCTGGGAAATCTAATTGACAAGTCATTAGTCAAAGTAACAGAGACGGATAATGTATTCCGGTATACAATTCTTGAGACAATTAAAAAGTACGGGAATGAGAAATTAACTGAGTCCGGTAAGAGGGATGAATTACAGGAGAAGTATTTTAATTATTTTTTTGAACTCGCAAAAGATTCAGAAACAGGATTGACCGGCAATGAACAAAAGGAATGGATTAATAAAATGGCTTTGGAAAATGAAAACATAAGGGAATGTTTAAACTGGTCATTAAAATATAATCCGGAATCCTCATTAAAGATGTCGGTTGCACTGGGAAAATTCTGGGAACTCAGGAGTCACTTTACTGAAGCGCTTGAGTCATTGCGAAAGAGAATTGATATTTCTGAATCCGCAGAGCTGATATGGAAAGCAAAAGCAATATACTGGACTGGATTTTTTTACATTCATCAGGGAAAATATGCTGAATCAAAAAAATATCTTAATCAGTGTCTCGTTATATTCAATGAAACGAACAATAAAGAGGGAGAAGCTCTGACAATGATATCTCTTGCAACTATTGGACTATTCGAAACTGATTATGATAGTTTATTTTCATATTCGGAAAAAAGTCTGAGCTTGTCTAAGGAGATAAATAACAGATCTTACATTGCGCGCAATAAGCAAAATACAGCATTAGGTTTAATGCAGCAGGGCAAGTATGAAGATGCACGCAGTATGTTTCAGGAAAGCATAACTGTTTACCGCGAACTTAATGATCATGCGCAGCTTGCAAAAATAATTGGCAATATAGGCGCACTTGAATATCTGCTAAGCAATTTTGACAAAGCCCGCAGCGCATTTGAAGAAAGTCTTCAGATCAGACTGGAGCTTGGCGACAGACAAGGAATAGCAATTGCTCTCTGCAATTTAGGCTCAGTAGCATATATGGTAAAGGATTTTGATGAGTCGCAGAGGTGGCTTGAAGAAAGTCTTGAAATTACTGAAGAGATTGGAGATAAAAGAATTTCCGTTACGACATTAGGCACTCTTGGCAGCATAGCAGTTGACAGCGGGGATTATACTAAGGCTGTAAAACTGCACCGCAGATCAATTGAGATCGCTAATGAGATCGGTGACAAATACAGCATGGCTAAGGGGATAGAAGGATTTGCAATGATACTGGTCGCCCTGAAGAAGTACAAAGAAGGATGCCTGATGGCTGCAAAATATATTTCATTACTCGAAGCTTCGAATAAAAATATGATCGAAGGAGAGTTAATCAGAATAGAAGAAATTAAGACAACTCTGAAATCAAATCTGAATGATGATGAATTCCATAAGTACTGGTCAGAGGGTGAAACGATGACAATAGAAAAAGTTTTGGAATACGCTGCTTCAATGTTGGACGAATGATTTTGTATTTTTGATTTTAGATTTTAGATTTTTGATTTTTGATTTAATTATTCTGGATTTTAATTTTCCACTTTCATTTTCCTTAACTTCCGCTTTCCAACTTCCACTTTAAACTTCTCATTTTTTAACTTTTCCTTAACAATCCGCCTGTTAAAAGCATATTTTGTATAATGCGGAAGTGTCATTAATTTATGAATTCTTTTCAGCAATAATTTAGGTTATAATTGTATACAAACGCTCATTCATCATTACTTCAGATCTGAATTAAATATTCTGTGACTGGTCTTTTGATGAGTGAATAAAATTTTGTTATAAAATATTTTTTAATTTTAAGTTAACAATCATGAAACATTTATTCATAATAGTTTCATTGGTTTTGTTTAGCTTTATTCCTCCCAGAGATAATCAAAAGGAACAGCCATACTTAGCAGGAACTAACGGACCTGTAAGCACGATTTTTACCGATTACCTTCCAACTAAACACAACATCAATGCAAACCCAAATTTTGCAAAGCCGGATGCAGGACTGAACAATATTGATCAGAACTGGTACTCCGCCGCTGTTGATAATATATTGAAAGAAGAATACAATATTTCATACAGCGAAGAACTGAAATCATATCAATCTCCTAACAGGGCAAACAACATCCGATTTACTTATCAGAACAACGGATTCACTGCAAAAACAATGCAGACGAAGATTCCGCTGTTTGATGTGAATGATAAGACGCTTCAAGAAGCAGATAAGAAGTATAAGACAATTGAAGACTGGAGTGTGGAATTACAAATTAATAATTATGAATTAGTAATTAATAATTCAAAATCATTTGCTGCAGGAAATAAGGCAAGTTTAGAAAATGAAAAGATAAGGATTGACTACACTAACACGAAAGAAGGCATGCGTCAGGATTTCATTGTAAAAGAAAAACCTGCCGGTGATGAAGACCTTCAGCTGATAATGGATGTCAGTACAAAGTTGAAGATGAATGTAACAAAAGATGCAGTGACATTTCGTTCAAAGAAAGACGGCTCTGACAAGATGCATTATTCATCACTGAAGGCCTGGGATGCAAACGGCAAAATTTTAAACGCATATTTTGACAAACAAAATGACAAGCAGTTTTCGATAAGAATCATTGACAAGGATGCTCAGTATCCGGTGACAGTGGATCCGCTTTCGAATACGCCGGATTGGGTAAAAGAAAGTAACAGTGAGAATGCGGCATTTGGGATCAGTGTATCGGGTGCCGGAGATGTAAATGGCGACGGATATGATGATGTTTTAATCGGTGCTCATATGTTTTCAGGTGAATACGTAAACCAGGGAAAAGCATATTTATTCTATGGATCAAGTACCGGACTAAACACAGATCCTGCATGGACTTCTTTGGGGACAAGTGAGAAAAGATATTTAGGAAAGAAAGTTTCAGCAGCAGGAGATGTAAACAATGATGGGTATAGTGATGTATTAATTGTTTCCGGTTTAGATTATTACGGCGAGTTTCCTAATGGTGCTGTCTATGCTTACTATGGTTCTGCGACAGGATTATCATCTGTTCCTGACTGGACGAGGGATTTTAATATTTCAATATATATAGTTGCGGCGGGAGCAGGAGATATTAACGGAGATGGATATGATGATATTTTATATAGCCGTCCAAGAATAGGACCACATGGTGAGGGTATAGCGTATTTACATTATGGCTCTTCATCCGGGTTAGAAATCAATCCGGCCTGGAGTTATCTTAATACATGTGTAGGCAGAGGACTTTCAAGTGCGGGTGATGTTAATGGTGATGGATATGATGACATTATTATATCAGCTTACTGGGACCCACTTTTAATGGGATATGCGGATAAATCAATTCTGTTTCTTGGTTCTGCCGAGGGTTTTTCACAAAGTCCTGACTGGTCAAAATCAAACTGCTATGGTGAATCCGGTTCGGGCGGAGGTGATATCAATGGTGACGGATATGATGATTTAATAATCGGTGACGGGAGATGCAGTCCCGGTAACGTTTATATTCATTTTGGTTCTGTCATTGGAGTTTCGACTGTTGCCGGCTGGACAATTTATGGATCAGACCCGGCAGCAAGATTCGGAAGCAGTGTTTCAAACGCAGGTGATATTAACGCAGATGGATTTTCAGATATCATAATCGGAGCACCGAATGATAATGATACCGGTAAAGTATTCATTTATTTTGGTTCTGCTTCAGGTCCCTCTGATAGTACCAGACTTGTCTTTTCATGTGACCAGCCACTTGCAAAATTCGGAATAAGTGTTTCTTCAGCAGGTGATGTAAATAATGACGGAAGCAGTGATGTAATTTTCAGTGCACCTGGCTATAGTAACGGAGAATCTGGTGAAGGCAAGGTATTTGTTCATTATGGTAACGCTGATTTAACTCCCCCATTGATCACAAATTTATCACCTCATCAAAATGCAGTCAGTGTAAACAAGTCGTCTGATATCAATATAGTTTTTAATCAGAATATGAATGCTTCAACTTTGAACAGTTCAAATATTATTGTCAATGGAATGTATTCAGGAGTAATTCCGGCATCAATAACTTACGATGCAATGCTAAGAACTTTAACTATCGATCCTGTAATTGATTTTAAAACTGGAGAAAAAGTTTTTGTACTTCTCAAATCAGGTATCATGTCAGAAAACAACGCTTCGTTAACACCTTTTAATTTTTCATTTATAACTTCAGCTACCGGAGGTTCAGGAATGTTTCAGATCTCTGATACAATTGGCAGCGCGGGAGATGTAGAATCAGGAGACATTGACAGCGACGGTGATATTGACATCATTACCGGTGAGCAGGAGATTAAAATTTATAAAAATGACGGTGCAGGACATTTCAGTTATTTTTCTCAAATTCCTAACGGTTCAGCTTCTTTTTTATTAAAGGATTTTGATCTGAATGGTTCTCTGGATATAGCTTACGGAGCAGAAGGTTATCTGATCAAAGTATTTTTAAACGATGGAACGGGAATTTTTCATCAGTCTTCTGTTTCATCAGGGTATATCGGAAAGGCCGGAGATTTTGACGGAGACGGAGATCCTGACATGGCTTTACTTTCAGGTTTTGATATGATAATAGCGAGAAACGATAATGGATACTTTACAATGTCGGACACTATTCCTGTTATTCATAATTGTCAGGAGCAAGGTTACCCTCAAGCAGAATATGATATTGCCGACATGGACAATGACGGAGATCTGGACATTGCAGAAATTCATCATACTTCTCTTGAATTGCTTGAAATGTTTTTTGGCTGCGGTTATGTAGAATTGTTCAGAAACGACGGAGCCGGAAATTTTAGTAAAGAGACTATTTCATCAGGCAGAATCGGAGGTAATCATAACATACTTGAGCAATGTAATATTACTCTTTTCAATTATGACGGTGATGATGATGCAGATATTCTTTTATATTATTCAAAGCTTACTAATACAGGAAATTCGGAATTTGTAACATCGGGCAGTGTATGGATTCTTGGAAAACCTTATACAGCAGACCTGAACGGAGACGGAAACCTGGATTTTGTAACTTCCCCTTATGGCGAGTTTTACAAAAATGACGGCCTGGGAAATTTTATAAGAGGAGAAAATTTTTCTTCCTGGTATATTTCTGAAATATCACCTGCAGATTTTGATAATGATGGTGATGCAGATCTTGCAGTTATAAAAGATAACACACTGATTTTGTACAAGAATATTGATTCTGTAACTTCAGAATGCATAACCGGTCCAGTCAATACAGAAGTGAATACTACAAATCTCTATTTCACTGAATCTATGCTGAATGTTTCCTTTGGATTAATAAATTTTGATTCAACAGAAGCAAGTATAGTTTCAAATATAAGTAATGATTCTGTTTATATAAATTCCGGATCCAAAAGCGGTCAGTTCAGAATAAATCTTTCAGCAAACGGCAGTATTATCTGCAGTAAAATTGTTTTAGTTGATTATCCCCTGCCGGTTAAGCTTGCGGAATTTACATCAGTTATAAACGGAAGAAACGTAACTCTCAACTGGACTACAGCCGAAGAGCTCAATAATTCAGGATTCGACATAGAGAAGTCAATTGTCAAAGGTCAAACGTCAGAGGGATGGAGCAAGATTGGATTCATCAGTGGCAGCGGGACAATTTCAGAGCCTGCCAATTACACATTCACTGACAAAGATCTTTTAACAGGCAAATATAATTACAGACTGAAACAGATAGACTTCAACGGCAACTTCGAATATTTCGAACTCGCTGAAGAAGTAAGCATTGGCATTCCGGATAAATATGAACTTTCACAAAATTATCCGAATCCATTTAATCCGGTTACGAATCTGGAATATGGAATTGCGAAACTGGGATTTGTTTCATTGAAAATTTATGATGTTCTTGGAAAAGAAGTGATAACATTAGTCAATGAAATTAAAGAGCCCGGATATTACAAAATTAAATTCGATGCAGGCAAACTGTCAAGTGGTGTTTATTTTTACAGAATGACAGCTGGCAATTTTGTTGCGGTGAAGAAGTTTGTGGTGATGAAATAGGCAATAGTGAATAGGCAATAGTGAATAGGCAATAGTGAATAGGCAATAGTGAATAGGCAATAGTGAATAGGCAATAGTGAATAGGCAATAGTGAATAGGCAATAGTGAATCCTGTCTGGCAGTGGCAGAATCCGGTACCTTCAGGAAGCTGGTACTTCTCGGGCTGCTTTCTCGATCATAATACGGGCTGGATAATAGGTGAAGGAACAGTCTCAAAAACAACCAATAATGGTTTAAGCTGGAATACTTTAAATTTAACAAATCCGAATTTAAATCGCCTTAGATCTGTCTCGTTCCTGAATCAGGAAATAGGTTTGATATCAGCTAGCGATTGCGCTTTTCGAAGTACAAACGGAGGAATCAGTTGGATAAAGATGGATCCCGGAACGCCGGGAACAGATCGTCCCTGGCTGGATTGCCAAATGACATCCAGCATGACCGGCTGGTTAGTTGGACGGGACGTAATGAAAACAACTAACGGGGGAGAAAATTGGATATCAATGTCAATGTATCAGGGTGAGGATATGCTTTGGCGATTTGTATTCTTTATGAATTCAATGAACGGTTGGATAAGCGGAGATTCATACTGTGTAAGAACAACAGATGGAGGGGATAGCTGGATCTCAAATGAACGTACCGGGATATCGGACATCTTCTTCGTTAATGAGTATACAGGCTGGATGGCTTGCTCTGACGGTATTTGCAAGACAACAAACAGCGGAGATAATTGGGTAATACAAACTTCCGATGGAGCTTCGCGTTTAAATTTCATTAATGAAAATACTGGCTGGACTTCCAACATGAAAACAACTAACGGAGGTGATAACTGGTTTGTTCAGAGCGATGCCACCGAAATTACTTCAATCTTTTTTGACTCGACATTAAACGGATGGAGAACAGGTTTTGGAGCAAATAGACTTTACAGATCAAGCGATGGAGGAGACAATTGGATAAATATGAACAGCGGTTTCAGAAATGGATTGAACAGTTGCTGTTTTGTCTCAGAAACTTCAGGCTGGGTTGCAGGGGAATCAGGGATAATATATGCAACTTCGAACGGAGGGACAAACTGGAACCTGCAGCCGAGTGGTATCAACTCTACTTTAAGATCAATATTCTTCACAAGCCCGACAGATGGATGGGCAGGAGGAACCGGAAACGATCTACTCAAAACAACAAATGCGGGCAGCACTTGGGAATTGCAGCCAAATGTTTCTGAAGATATTTATTCAATTTATTTTCAAACTCACTCTATTGGATTCATCGGTGCTCAAGGCAAAATACTGAGGACTACAAATGCCGGTATAAACTGGAACATAGTTTACAGCAATGAGGATGCAAGAGTAACATCTGTACTTCTAAATTCCTCCAACACAGGATGGGCAGTTGGGAGAATAAATGTAAGTACATTTGAAATAAACGGATTAATACTCAGGTCAACAGATGAAGGACAGAGTTGGTCTCAAATAAATTCGCCTGTGGCAACAAGCATATCTGCAGTACATTTCCCTTCACCTTCAACAGGGTATATTGTAGCAAATTTTGGTCCTGCATCGATTCTAAAGACAACAAACGCAGGAGATTTGTGGGAAGTGATTTCTTATAATGTATTCATGTTAATTGATCCGAGTTCAGTCCATTTTTTCAACAATAATACAGGGTGGGTGTCGGGCAATTATGGCACTGTTGCCAAAACCACAGATGGAGGATTCAACTGGCAAACTTTCTTTATAGGAACAGATGACTATTTGAAGTCAATGTCCTTTTATAATGAAATGACAGGATGGGTAGTTGGTTCAGAGGGCACAATTCTCAAAACAACAAATGCGGGAATAGAACCATTAAGAGTTGATCTGAAATTTTTCATAGAGGGATTATACCGTGCGGGTTCATCTCAAGTCGTTCAAGATACTGTAAAAGTATTTCTAAGGGAGGGATCAACACCATTCAATAAAATAGATTCAGCAATCACTGTGTTTAATGTGAACGGCAACTACAGTCTGGAGTTTTTTAGAGCACAACAGGGTGGTCAGTACTATTTATCTATTGAGCATAAAAAAACTCTGGAGACCTGGTCTGCAAGCAGATTGGAATTTAATAATTCTTTGCAGACAATAGATTTTACGATTAACGGTGCAGTTGCATACGGAGCTAATCAGATTCTTGTTGACAATAAGTATTGCTTCTACTCAGGAGATGTAAATTCAGACGGAATAATTGACGGAAGTGATTTAATGCTTGTAGATAATGATGCTTTCGAATCCAGGTCAGGTTATTTGCAGACTGATGTTACAGGAGATAATTTCACAGATGCGTCTGACATTGCAATCGTTGATAATAATTCATTGGCGAATGTGATAATGAGAAGACCATAATCACACACAGGATTAATTTTTTCCGAAAAGATTAACCAGCTCAAAACTCCTTTTCGGTAATTTGCTAAACTAAAAACTATCATGAAAAATAAAACTCACCAAATCAATTATAAAAGTATCTTCCTTCTTTTACTTTTTCTGGGAATCGGATTTCTTTCTGCAGCAAGTGTATTACCGGAAGATAAAGTTAAAATAAGAAGTGAACAATTAACCGGTTTGCAATTGCCATTGATCGGTAGCTACACTGTCGGACAAGGCGGAGATTTTGAAACTATTGCCCTTGCTGCAAGATCCCTTTCTGATAATGGAGTCAGCGGAAATGTTGTATTTGAGATTATATCAGGAAATTATCAGGATACGATTGTCATAGATTCAGTTGCCGGAGTTAGTCCTTCAGGTAAAGTAAAATTCAAAACACTTTCGGGAGTGAGAGATGTATTCCTCACCGGCGACCATACAAATCTCGCAATTAACGGAGCTGATTACATTGAGTTTGAAATGCTGACATTTCAGGGTGGTGAAGGGAATTCCGTTCTGCTTGACGGAAACATCGAAGACATTTCATTTCATAAAAATGTGTTTCAAAGATTTCAGGGAATTAATTCCACTTCAGACTGCATATCAAGAGATCTTGAAATTGCTGAGAATGAATTTATTTGCAATACCAATTTACCGTTTCCTATGCATGCAGTAAGTCTTACAGGAAATTCAAAGAATACTTCAATCAGGGGCAATAACATTAACATTAATGATGACTGCCTTATCCTGTATAATCAGGATTCATTGTATATTGAGTCAAACTCAATTTTTTCTGCATCTAACAGCATGAATTTTCAGAATGGGAATTGTGTCACAATTTCAAATGGCAAGGGAATACTTTCACTTGTTAAGAACTTCATAAGCAAAAACAGATTCAGAGTCGGCGGACTGGCTGTTAACATCAGCGGCTGCAACTTCATTGAAGGAATTATTGCAAATAACTCTGTAGGTGGAGCTACAGCATTTAGCATATCAGGAAGTTCAGGTATTAAAATATTGCATAATACTATTTCCTGTGATCCATTGCCTAACGAATATATAATTGATTTGTCCGGTTCTGCTGCTGTTACGATGATCAACAATTTACTTAACAGAAGAGAAGGCAGGTATGGTTACGGAAGATTCCTGAATTTGAATAGCTCACAACTGAGCTGCAACTATAACAACTATTGCGATCTCCAAATACCTTTTCCTCTGGACTCAATGTTTGCAGTACTCAATGGAACTGCAGTGAAAAATTTACAGAACTGGAAAACTCTTTCCGGACTTGATCTTAATTCCACATCATCTAAAGTGTATTTTAACGGAATACATCTTGCAGGACCTTCGAGGCATGATCAGAATCTGAAAGGAATCTATTTCGGGATTGTAACAGATATTGATGGAGATCAAAGGAGTCTGACAACACCATTTAAGGGTGCAGATGAACCTCAGAACGTTCAGCCTTCAAATTATTGCGAGATACTCGGAGCAAACTACATTCCTGTAAATTCAACTGAATTATATCATCAGGATTCGTTAACCGGTTTCTGGGACCTCGGTAATTATACATCGAATGCATTCATTGAGCAATCGAATGAATATTATTGTCTGGTTAATGCCGGATCAATTGGAGGGTATTTCAAGATTTATTATAACGGTTTTGACTCAGTAAGCGGTAGTTACAAAGTATTATGTGATAAGATGATATACGTAGAGTCGCCACTACCGGTCGAACTTACTGCATTTATTGCAGAGCTGACAGGAAGAACTGTTGAACTGAAATGGTCAACCTCCAGTGAACTCAATAATTCGGGATTCGACATAGAGAAGTCAATTGTCAAAGGTCAAACGTCAGAGGGATGGAGCAAGATTGGATTCATCAATGGCAGCGGGACAATCATTGTGCCACAGGATTATTCATTCACAGATAAAAATCTCACAACAGGTAAATACAAATACAGACTTAAACAAATAGACTTCAACGGCAACTTTGAATACTTCGAACTTGCTGAAGAAATAAGCATTGGCATTCCGCATAAATATGAACTTTCACAAGATTATCCGAATCCATTTAATCCGGTTACGAATCTGGAATTTGGAATTTCGAATTTGGGATTTATATCTTTGAAAATTTATGATGTGCTTGGGAAAGAATTAGTAACATTAGTCAATGAAATTAAAGAGCCGGGATATTACAAAATTAAATTCGATGCAGGCAATCTTGCGAGCGGAGTTTACTTTTACAGAATGACTGCTGATGATTTTGTAGCGTTGAAAAAGTTTGTAGTTATGAAATAAACGTAAAGCTTTAAATTTAAATGCTAATGTAAATATCAAACATAAATATTTTAAATCAAAATAATCTTGTGATTACTTAATTTTAAATTACTGACATGAAAACAATTACTAATATAAAGGGTATTGTAATTATGTTTTTATTCGTTGGAGCATTTTACTGTACCAATATTCTTAGAGCAGATCCGCTTTCTGAAGAAGTAACTGAGGAAAGTATAAGTTCACTTATCGGTAAAGGTAATAACAAATTGAATTCCGGATTTTCTTTAGCCGGACAAAATAATTACCTGAGCAGCGATACTTTGCAAAGAACAATTTTTAATCCAAATGAGGCAAACGGCCGCTTTGGCTGTACCATCAGTAATGCCGGCGATGTAAACGGAGATGGATTCGATGATTTTATAACAGGAGCAATTGGTTATCCTTATGTAACAGGTAAAGCATACATTTATTTCGGCGGCTTAACAGTTAATACAACTCCGGACATTGTATTGACTGACGGTTCTGTAAATAACCATTTCGGTTATTCCGTTTCAACAGCAGGAGACTTTAATGGTGACGGTTATTCAGATGTAATTGTCGGAGCAAAATATACGGCAAATGCATACATATATCTCGGCGGTACATCTATGGACAATCTTCCCGACATAATCCTGTCAGGGGTAGGTGAAATGGTTTCAACTGCAGGCGATGTGAACGGCGACGGTTATTCGGATGTAATAACTTCCGGCGGCTTCATATTTTTCGGTGGTGCGGCAATGAATAATGTTGTTGATGTCATATTGTACGGAGGTCCGGTTTCTACAGCAGGTGATGTAAATGGTGACGGTTATGATGACGTAATTGTCGGTGCAGGAGGAGCTGATGCTCATATATTTTACGGAGGTGGGTTTATGGATAATATACCTGACGTATTGATTTCAACAGAAAGCATTTATGATTTTCAGGTCTCAGATGCCGGTGATGTAAACGGAGACGGATTCTCTGACGTTATAGTAGGTAACGCAGCAGCAGGACTTTTCAGTGTAGGCAAAGCTTTTATTTATTTCGGCGGAATAAACATGGATAATATAGCGGATATAACTATGGTTGGGACGGATAATTTTGCATATTTCGGTTACAGGGTATCTTCAGCCGGTGATGTCAATAATGATGGCTATTCAGATGTAATAGTAGGTTCATGGAAACTTAAAACTTTTTTGTATTTCGGCGGCTCATCGATGGATAACATGCCTGATGAAATAATGGCAACTGATGGGAGTTGGGGCAGTCCTCCCGATCATTCAATTTCATCTGCTGGCGATTTTGACGGTGATGGTCAATCGGAGATATTAATAGGAATCGGCGCTTATAATTATCCGTCGGGCATAGTTCATTTTTATGATTTTATTCCGTCTGCAAAAGAAATTCTTCCAGACATGGAATTCACAGGTGAAAATCCACTTGACTACTTTGGCGTATGTACAAATCCTGCAGGAGATGTCAACGGTGACGGCTATGATGACTTTATAATTGGTGCGCCTGATTATAATTCTAAAACCGGAAGAGCTTACTTATACTATGGAGGTTCTTCTCCGGATAGTATACCGGATGTAATTTTTAACGGAGAAACTTCATGGTATCCTTTCTTTGGAAACTCCGCTACCGGAGCAGGCGATCTGAACAGAGACGGTTATGATGATATCATAATCGGCGCTTATGGATATTCCGGTTTAAACGGAAGAGCTTATATTTTCTATGGTGGAGTGAATATGGATAATATCCCCGATCTCGTTCTCGAAGGCGAACAGATTTTTAATGTCTTCGGGATGCAGGTTGCAAAAGCAGGCGATGTCAACGGTGACGGCTTCCCGGATGTCATTGTCGGAGCCAGAGGATATAACAACTGGACAGGCAGGGCTTACATTTTCTTTGGCGGAACAAATATGAATAATGTTCCGGACATTACCATGACAGGAGAAGTCACCGATGATCAATTCGGTTTCGCTGTTTCATCTGCAGGAGATGTCAATGCAGACGGTTATTCAGATGTGGTAGTCGGCGCTTACAGATACGGCAATAACACCGGAAGAGCTTATTTATATTTTGGAGGCAATGCAATGAATAATATACCCGATATGATTATGACAGGGGAAGGCATTGATAATAATTTTGGTGCCTATGCTGCATCAGCGGGCGATGTGAACAATGACGGATACAGTGACATAGTTGTTGGCGCTGATGAATGGGATCACAGTACAAATAAAGTATATATTTATTTTGGAGGAGTGATCCCGGACAATATTCCCGATCTGATATTTAATGGTGAAAATCCCGGGGATCATTTCGCGCCTGTTTTCAATAATGATGATTTCAACCGAGACAGCTATTCAGATGTCTTTATAGGGGCCTGGGGACATAATAACAAAACCGGCAAAGCATATATCTTTAATGGCAGTTCTAACATGGATACTAATGCTGATCTTTTTATGAATGGTCAAGTTAGCGAAAGCATGTTCGGCGGATTTGTATCTGCAGCAGGAGATGTTAACGGAGACGATTATCCTGATTTGCTTGTAGGTGCAAATGCATATCAGAATTCAAAAGGTAAAGCTTATCTTTATTTTGGTTCAGGTGATCTGGTGAAAACATTGTCAGTACTGACCTCATCTCCTGAATTTACTATTGCTCATACGGGTACACCGGCCTGCATTTCAGGACTCGTAAAGAATAAACTGAATCAGACATTGAGCAATATCAGAATCAACTTTTTTGTTAAAGGAGCTAATAGCAATTACGGATCAGGATTCTCAGACGGAAACGGCATTGTACAATATTGTTACAATGGAATTTATCCGGGTACAGACACAATAATTGCGATATCAGGAAAACTTCGTGATACTTCTTTTGTTTTCTGGGAATCCAATGATATCTGTATTTACGGATCTTCCAATGTAATTATGAACTCAACAAATTTATATACAGCGGAATCAAATTCACTTGCTTACTTTGAACTGTCAAATTTTGATTTGACGGAAGCAAGAATTGTCTCTGATGCGCACAATGATTCAGTTTTTGTAGATGCAGGAAACCAGCCCGGACATTATGTACTTTATTATGTTACGCCGGATATAATCCTTTGCAGTAAACATGTTTATGTTGACAATCCCCTTCCGGTCGAACTGGCATCGTTTATTTCATCAGTCTCAGGAAGAAATGTTACTTTAAACTGGTCAACATCTGCTGAACTTAATAACTCCGGATTCGACATAGAGAAGTCAATTGTCAAAGGTCAAACGTCAGAGGGATGGAACAAGATTGGATTTATAAATGGCAGCGGGACAATTTCAGAACCGCAAAATTATTCATTCACCGACAAAAATCTCTCAACAGGCAAATACAAATACAGACTGAAACAGATTGATTTCAACGGCAACTTTGAATATTTCAATCTCGCTGAAGAAGTAAGCATCGGCATTCCGGATAAGTATGAACTTTCGCAGAATTATCCGAATCCGTTTAATCCGGTTACAAATCTGGAATATGGAATTGCGAAATTAGGATTTGTATCATTGAAAATTTATGATGTACTTGGAAGAGAACTGGTAACATTAGTCAATGAATTTAAAGAGCCGGGTTATTACAAAATTAAATTCAACGCTGCTGATCTATCAAGCGGAGTTTATTTTTACAGAATGACTGCGGGCTTGTCTCGCGGTGCGGAAGATTATGTTGCGGTGAAGAAGTTTGTGGTGATGAAGTAATGAGTTAATAGATTTGATTTCTTTGAGTTAAACTTTGAATTATTATTATGAAGATAATATTCAACTAAATTTTAATATCAGGAGGATGCAGCAATGATAAATTATTTAAATAAAATTCGAAAGAACATAATTGATTTATTAATTATATGCACTTGTTGTTGTCCGATTAATTTGTATGCGGA
>JADJMZ010000006.1 GCA_016709315.1 Ignavibacteria bacterium | reverse complement strand
TTACCGGTTCTATAATAAAAAGATTTTGATATGAATTATATAGCTAGTACAGTTAAGACATAGTTTTCAATATTCAAAATTAACATTACTCTGTAAATTAATTAGAAAAATGAAAGATATAATTGTAATTATAATATCGATGACATTCTACATAAATATTGAAATCACTTATTCTCAAATTACTCAAGAATGGACTGCCCGCTACGGACAAACAGGTATTAATGGAGGAAATGCTGTAGTTACTGACAGTTTAGGAAATGTTTATGTGACAGGGTCTGAAGGAAGTCCACCAGATATTGTTACTATTAAATATTCTTCTTCGGGTCAACAAGAATGGCTTTCAAGATATAATGGTTCTGGTAATGGAAGAGATGGAGCTAATTCAATAAAGATTGACAATAAAGGAAATATAATAGTAGCAGGTAAAAGTGAGGGAATTGGAACGAGTTATGATTTTATTACTATTAAATATTCCCCTTCAGGAGAGCAAAAATGGTTTACAAGTTATGCCGGTTTTGGAAATCAATATGATGAAATTTCTTCTATAGATATTGATTCTAAAGATAATATATACATTACAGGCTTATCAAATGAGAACTATGCAACTATAAAATATGATTCATCTGGTAATCAACAATGGATTAAATTTTATGGAACTGAGAATAATTTTAGTTATGCATCTGCAATAATCATTGATAAATATGGAAATATTTATATTACTGGTCAGAGCGGAGAAAATTCAACAAATTCAGTTGATATTGTTACCATTAAATATAATTCTTTAGGTGTTCAGAAATGGGTAGCAAAGTATAACAGTACTACAAGTGAAAATGACTATGGATTGGCAATTGGAGTTGATAGTAATGGAAATGTATATGTGTGCGGTGGAAGTCAGGGGATTTACATTATGATGACTACGTAACTGTAAAATATGATTCGGCGGGAATTGAACAATGGAACAGAAGATATAATGGTTCCGCAAATTTCATAGATCAGGCTAGAGCATTAGTAATAGATAAATCAAACAATGTATATATTTCCGGATATGCAACACAAGCAGGAACAGGTTATGATTTCACAACAATAAAATACGATCCATTTGGAAATCAGATTTGGCTTAGAAAATACAATAATGGTTTGAATGATGTGTGTGAAGATATGACTATTGATAAAACAGGATACATTTATTTGACCGGATACAGCGATGGAAGTGGCACAGATAGAGATTATGCAACTTTGAAATATGATTCATCCGGAAATCAGTTATGGGCTGTGAGATATGATTATTCTGGAGTTTATCCTGATTACCCTTCTTCATTAGCAGTTGATATTTTAGGAAGTGTGTTTGTAACAGGTCAGAGCAACAGAGATTTTCTTACTGTAAAGCATTCCAACTAACAGGAGCAGTACTAATTTATCTGAAATACCGACTGAATTCAAACTCTCTCAGAATTATCCAAATCCTTTTAATCCAGAAACAGTTATTAGATATCAGTTAACTTCTAGTAGTTTTGCCTCAGTAGTTGTTTATGATGTTTTGGGAAATGAAGTAAAACATTACTAAGTAATATCAAACCTGAAGGAAACTATGAAGTAGAATTTAATGGAGGTGATTTACCAAGCGGGGATTTACTTTTATTCATTGTTAATTGATGGAAATGTAATAGATACAAAAAGAATGTTACTTTTAAAATAATGTTTTAATAAAATTTTAAAATGAAATGAAACTAATTATAATAATTGTTCTGCTCTCTCTTTTTTCAAATAATGTTTTCTCTCAATCCGGATGGATTCAACAAACTAGCGGAATTACTTCTAAAATTAATGCTGTATATTTTGAAAATTCCCAAACAGGATGGAGTGTCGGAGATTCCGGTAAAATAATTAAAACTATTAATGGCGGTAATAATTGGTATTTAATAAATAGCGGAACTTTTAAAAATTTAAATTCTCTGTCGTTTAATTCTTCAAATAATGCATTCATTGTTGGCGATAGCGGAATAGTATTAAATACTACTAACGGAGGGAATAATTGGAATTATTCTAACTTTCCAAATCATAACTATTTTTTCAATGCAGTTGTTTTTGTAAATGACAGCATTGGATATATTGGGGAACACCGGATGATTTTTTTTAGTATTAGTAAGGTTTTCAAAACTTCAAATGGAGGTGATTCCTGGGATTCTCTTTCTTCTGAAGCATCTTTTGTAAAAGCAATTTATTTTATTAACCCAGTTATTGGTTGGATTATTCAAGGTTACAATGCAGTTGGTGTTCAGCATATTTCTAAGACAATAGATGGTGGTCTAAATTGGACGATTCAGTTTTCTAATTCTTCTTTGAATACTGTATTTTTCTATAATATACTAAATGGATGGACATCTGGTTATGGATCAGGATTTAATGTTTATAAATCTACAAACGGAGGAAGTAATTGGATCCCGTGTTTATTTTGCGGTTTAAATCCAGTTCATTCATTTTTCTTTACAGATAGTGTAAAAGGGTGGGGTGCAAGTGAAGATGGAATTATTCATACGACGAATGCAGGTACAAACTGGATTGTTCAGAATTCGAGTCATCCTTTAGTAACCTACAATTCAATTTATTTCAATGACTCTCTAACCGGCTGGGTAGTCGGCGACAGCGGTATAATTTTAAAAACTACTACCGGCGGCGTCCTTACTAACTTCACAAATACTTCGACAGAAATTCCTGATAAATATTTTCTATCGCAGAATTATCCGAATCCGTTCAATCCAAGTACGAATTTGGAATTTGGAATATCCAAATTGGGATTTGTTTCTTTGAAAGTATATAATGTTTTGGGTAGTGAAATAAAAACTTTAGTAAATGAAAACAAACCTGCGGGAAATTATGAGGTAGAATTTGACGGCAGTCATTTGTCAAGCGGGATTTACTTTTATTCCTTGTTAATAGACGGAAATGCAATAGATACAAAACGAATGATACTTTTTAAATAATGTTTGAATAAAATTTTAAAATGAAATGAAACTAATTATAATAATTGTTCTGCTCACTGTTTATTCAAATAATGTTTTCTCTCAATCAGGATGGATTCAACAAAACTCAGGTATCACTACTAATTTAAATTCAGTCAAATTTACAAACTCAAATGGGATGGTGTCTCGGCGACAGGGGAATTATTCTAAAGACTACTAACGGAGGGATAAACTGGATACAGCAACCAAGCGGTTTTAACATCGATCTTAAATCGGTATTTTTTCCTTCTGCAAATACAGGTTCGCTGTAGGAAGCGGATTAACTTAAAAACAACGGGGGAAGAACTGGTGTTAAAAAATTTACACCTCCAACAACTTTTTTTATCTTTTTTTAAATGAAAATATTGGATTTACAGGAGGATATTTTGGTGAACCAATAAATATTTATAAAACTACAAATTGGGGAATAACATGGGATTCTATTCGTGTCATTAGCGCGCAATTTATAACCTCAATTCAATTCTTAAACACTTCACTTGGATGGGCAACAATGGGTCAAGTGTTATTTCTGAATATTTTGTAACTAAAACTACCAATGGTGGAATTGATTGGGTTGCAGCCTTCCCATTATTCTTTGCATGCCAAAACTGTTTTTTTTCCGATTCATTAAATGGATGGTTGTCAGGTAAGCTCGGTTTTACCCTACAACTTAGAACAACCAATAGCGGAGCTAACTGGCTAACAGAATTCCCGGAACAGGATATAGTGTTAATTCACTTTACTCACTAATAATAATAAAGGATGGGCAGAAACAGAATTATTCAATCAACTACAAACGGAGGAATAAACTGGACAAATCAAACTACATCTCAACCCGAATTAATTATAACTCAGTTTATTTCACTGATTCTCTCACCGGCTGGGTAGTTGGCGACAGCGGTATAATATTAAAAACAACAACAGGCGGAATCCTTACCAACTTTGCAAATACTTCTACAGAAATTCCTGATAAATATTTTCTTTCGCAGAATTATCCGAATCCGTTTAATCCGGTCACGAATTTGGAATTTGGAATTCCGGAATTGGAATTTGTTTCATTAAAAATATTTGATGTCTTGGGAAATGAAGTAAGTATTTTAGTAAATGAAAACAAACCAGCAGGAAGATATGAAGTTACTTTTAACGGAACAGGATTACCGAGCGGGATTTATTACTACAAACTTACTTCAGGGAATTATTCATATACAAGGAAGATGATGTTAATCAAATAATTTTTCACAAATTCATCAGCAATGAAAAATATTATTTTTTGCATTTTACTTTTATATTCGACTGTAATTTTTTCACAGGGCGAACCATGGAAGAGACCTTTGAAAATCTGCCGCAGCTCTGACGGAACCAACTTCACAGGCATTCAGACATTTCAGGACTCTTCCGGAGTGCCGAATGTTATAAAGCTTCCTTTTGGTAATTTAGCCTGTGTATTTCAATGGTTCAGACAACCTGTGGGTTCACCTTCATGGGACAGAGTTGCTGTAAAGTTTTCAAGCAATAACGGAATCAACTGGACAGAGCCAACTCCAATCGTTGTCAACGGACTTCCGGGAAATTTTACCAGACCATTTGATCCTACATTAGCAATAACAGATATTAACAGAATACGAATTTTCTTTTCCTCCGGACTGAATATGATATTAGATACTTCAATAAATACTTACTCAGCAATTTCAGATGACGGAATTAATTATACATTTGAAAACGGAATCAGATTTACAATGCCTGACAGACCTGTTCTTGATCCTGCAGTTATTAAATTCAGAAACCTCTGGCATCTGGCAAATCCAATTTCCAATATGACAATCAGTGGAGCGTTTCATAATATTTCAAATGACGGACTTAACTTCACACGGGTTCAGGATATTAATTCCGATGCTACGCATAGCTGGATCGGCAATTATATGATCAATGACACAAACGAACTCAGATTCTACGGAAGCGGAATGAATGTATGGTTTTCCTCAAGTCCTAACGGCGGAGAATGGTCAGCTTTCAACAGTACAAACATTCAGGGCGGAGATCCTTCAGTGCTCAGACTTTCTTCAAATGATTATTTAATGATCTATACAGGACAACCTTATGCTGTTAATATTCAGGTTAATGGAAATTCAGTTCCGGATAAGTTCGAACTTTATCAGAATTATCCGAATCCGTTTAATCCGGCCACGAATTTGGAATTTGGAATTCCGGATTTGGGATTTGTTTCTTTGAAAGTATATGATGTTCTTGGGCAATGAAGTAAAAACTTTAGTAAATGAAAACAAACCTGCAGGAAGATATGAAGTTACTTTTAACGCCGAGCAAGGATTACCGAGCGGAGTTTATTTTTATTCTTGTTGATAGAGATCAATGGAACTAAATGGAGTCTTGAATAGGTGTTTGTCCAGGGTATATATAAGAGAATGGTGCTGATAAAATAAGTTTTAACAATCCCGGACTGTTCAGACTGTCCGAAAACAAAGGAATCACCTCAAAGTCTCTAAGACTCTAAGTTAAAACCTTTCAAGATTAAGATTCTTTGAGCCTTAGAGACTTTGAGGTTTTTCTCTTAAATTAGTTTTCGGACAGTTTGATTGCCTTGGGTATAAGAAGAATTAAAATATTATTAATCTTATATGCAATCAGACAAGGGAGCATGCTCCCTTGTTTTGTTTTATGCAAATTTCTGATTTTTTAACAGACCTCACTGGATATAATTTAGTGAGGTCTTTTTTTTTGCACATCAAGCTAGACCCCCGTTTGGATGTAATTGCTGAAATAAAGATTTTATACGGGGTGACCCTGCTCAACTGAGAACTAGTTTTCACGATTCATTTTAAATCGAAAGTGTAAGATTTTAAGTGCTCCGACCCCCCCCCCTGAAAGGAAGAATCTGAATTCAACAATACTGAAATTTGAGTAACTTCAGTTATTTATCATAAAGTCATTAAAGAGTATAAGATTAAAAAATACCCGCAATAAATCCTTTCATAAAAAACATTTTCACAAATCAGTTTTTTTACCATTGGTTAATTTTGCAAACAATTATTAGTTTGAAAACGATTGAAAATAATTTCAATAAGTTGTAAATCAAAACTAATAAACCGGGAGGAGGTAATTTTAATGATCAGAGCTCCGAATTTACAATCAGCATAATAATTTTACTGTAAGGTATTGGCCACCGGACAAATATTTATTTTAAAAATTTAATACGCTTAAAATAGAACATGTATTAAATTTCACTTATTAAAATTAGCTTATTCAGGGATTAGTTAAATCCTTCATAATTATTATAGTGCAAAACGAAGTTGCCGGGTGGCTTAGAAAAAGGACAATTATTTTTTTAAATAACAAAGTTTCTGATTTGAAACTATCCGATAACCTATTAAATGATAATTATGAAAAAATTAATTTGCATTATTGCAGCATTAGTAATTACAATATCTATAATTTTTAAAAGTGATCCGGCAGAAGGTAAACCAAATCACATAAGTAAAGCTTCTGATTCAACTATCAATAGCAACAACGGAAGTGACAGTTATGCTGAAAACGTTCACATGTACATTTGCATTCAGGCGCTTCAGCTTCTTAAAGATAAATTCCCGGACTATAACTTTACTGAATTTGATAATCACATAGGAACAGTAAATGACATTGGAAACCGATCGTGGGAGACCGGACTTATTACAACAGGCGCATATATGGAAGATAAAAACGATGTAGTATTTGGAATAAGAGGACCGTTCGGATTTTATGCCAGCACTTCACACTTCTGGGATGCAGACAACAGATCAGACGGAGATAACAGTCTTACAACTTTAAATATTTTAGGAATTGACAGCGATTATCCGAATGCTTATACAAAAATAAACAGATACATAGACGGACAATGGAATTTGTGGAATGGAAACGGTTATGGAGATAAATCTTATATTATGTACGTTACAGACGATGGCAGATTTTATTTCTACAGATACACCAGAGGATTAATAAATTTTTATAAAACCAACAATATATGGCTTGAGTGCATTTATGATATTACCGGTCGAATTACATTTGTAAGGAGAGAAGTAACTGTTTCGAATTTGATAAAAGCTAAAATAGTATGGGAAATTCTGGGAAGGATGGCTCACCTTGTGGGAGATAACACTGTTCCGGCGCATACACATAATGATGTTCACGTCAGAGAATGGGACGGAGGAGATTGCTATCATAGATACATTGATGACGGAGCTTATCAGAATTATACATGGCTGACAGCAAAACAGAACGGAGGATTTATAAATCCTTACACTGAGAACGACCCGATAAGATATATAATGTATACTGCAAATCAACTTGCAGATCACTATCCGAGCGGTCCGGATTGCGGAGAGATTCCTCAGCAGCATACGGGAGATAATAATCTCCCGGGTGGAACTAATGCGATGATAAACAGCTATTATCAGCAGCTTGGACCTCCGCCTCAGAATATTACTAATGTTCAGGAAGAAGGCAGATATTGCATGAATCATGCTATAAGAGCTACCAGCGCTTTGTTTTACTGGTTCGGTGTCGAAACCGGACTGATCAATCCTGATCCGCTGGCTCTGCCCGTTATAAATAATTTTTCCAAGAACCTTGCTGATAATAATTTATTCAGAGGTGAGACTCTGACTATTACATGCGAAGCAGCAGGATCGGAATTGAGTTATGAATGGTTTGTGAATGTTTGCGACTCAAGTAACAGATGTATATTGACAATTCCGGGTTTATCTTATCAGAGAGAGGGAAATAAATTTCATATAAGAAATGTTAATTTCAATAACAAATGGACATGCGGTTTGTATGATTCTTTATGTTTTCCTGAAACGAATATTAGTTTATCCGATAGACCTTTGTATTTTCTTGTTGGCGTTAGAGTATCAAACAGATTTGGAAATATGACTAAGTATTTCAACTTTAACCCGCAATACTTTTTTAATCCGATTCAATATTTAAGACCTCCTCCTCCCCCGCCAATATCAGGATGCCCGCTTTTATTAGTTCAGGATAATGAAAAATATATTTACGAAAATAATATTCTTAAAACTTCTGAATTTCAGAATAATAAAAATAAAATGGTTGAGGATAAAATTATACTTAAAACACAACCTTATATAAATCCATCAGACAAACTTATAACTGTCGCAATAAAAGAAGTAAACGATGATGAAGATCATTTTGACAGAGTCAGACTAATTGCAATTGACCATCCTGCATCTGAAAAATTAGGTATTACCGAAAACAATGATATCGTGCTTTACGAACCGCACAGTATAACTTCTCCAGTCAGTGCTGATTTATCAGGAAAAGATGTTACCAAAATTCTTGAATATAACAACGACTATTCTGATAAAGCTGAAGGAAACATTAGTGATATACTGAATCTGAATTTCGCAGGAAATCTGTTAATGAATTCTCACGGCGAAGGTGACAGCATTGCTCTTATTCTTGATCCAAATCCGCCTTTAAAAGATATTGGCAATCCTGCGGAAAAAGATATTTCAGGTTATATTACAGCAACCGACATTGACGGAACTGTAAAACCGGACAAGATCAAATATGGAATGCGTCAGTTAAGGTCTGAACTTTTAATACCTCTTTTCAAAGATAAATCAGTTCAGACGGCAGAATTTTCGTGGGGAAGGAATTTTGAATTAAGTTATGCAGGGATCGTGAATTTAAAATACGACGGATATAACAGTTACGAACTTACTTTAAACAGCGCTGTAGATCTAAAGACCGGTGATGTAAAAAGTAAATTATTGTTTGATGATAATGATTGTTCCATACTTGACAGCAGTTCTTTCATTGAATTAAAATTTGAATACATACCCGACCAAATCCCTGATGGCTGGGTAAGAGATTATGTATTATGTACAAAAGGTAAAATTATTAAACAGATAAAAGCAAATAATTCTATAAAGTTAAGTGATAATATTAATTTAGATAAAGATGTAAACAGTTTAATTCAGAATAAGCTATATAACAATTATCCGAATCCATTCAATCCGACTACTTTGATACGATATTCAATCAACACTAAGAATTTTGTAACGATAAAAATATTTGATATACTTGGTAAGGAAGTTTCGTCTCTTGTCAACAAAGTACAGGATGCCGGTAATTATTCGGCTGAATTTAATGCACGCGATCTGCCGAGCGGAGTTTATTTTTACAGGATAAATTCAGGTAATTTTACTGAAATCAGAAAAATGACACTTGTAAGATAAATCATAAATATATTTACAACTAAAAGCCGGATGAATTGAAATAGACTATCCGGCTTTTTAATTTTATTAAATATGTAAAGCTAATTTAAGCATAACATTTCTTCTCGATCCGTAATTAGCAGAGCTGAAATAAGCGCCTTTTAACAAATAAGCATTATCAAAAAGATTAGTGATATAAACAGACGGAGTCACAGATACATTTTTATATAATTTAAATGAATATCCTCCGGACAGATCAAAGGTTGCAGAAGATGGAACATGAGCATCAGCATTAAAATCAAATAAGCCTGTGTTGAACATTACGCCATTCGGATTTCCGTTTGTCAAACCTGATCCTATAATTGAAACTAAATTAACAAACCATTTACCCGGATGATAATTTAATCCGCACACAATTGATAATCTCTGATCATGATCCAGATCGGTTGCAGTTCCTGCATCATCAATCGGAAGAAAACCTCCGGTAATTGGTCCTGATCCATAGGCATGAATGAGAGAAGCATTAATATAACCTGAAAGCGGATAATCCCGATCGGCATAAGATAGAGATAATTCTATCCCTGTAGTTTTTACTTTGTCAATATTTACAGGAGTTTTAATTGCGCTTGAACCAATTGTTTCATCATCAACTCCCGGACTTGCATATTTATAAAAGAAAGCAAACTTTGAAGTCAAACCGAATTTAAACAAGTGAAGATAAACAGCTTCAAATAAATCATCTCTTTCCGGTAAAGTCGGAGAACCAGCCGTATCTACATTTGCGGAAATAGCCTGCAGACCTTCCAGATTATTTGGCATGAATAATTTACCATAATACAAGTAAGCAGTGTTAGAGTTATCAAAAAAGAAATTTGCTCTGATTCTTGGGCTTACATGATTTTGCAATGATGCATTTGGAGATATTTGCTGATCATATCTTAATCCAAGATCCAACCGGATCTTTTTAAAAACATTAAATTGACTCTGCGCAAAAATTCCAAAGTCAGATCCTTTGTATTTAGTTAATACCGATGGTCCGGGATTTCCAAGACTGTCACGTGATGTAAAATTTTCTTTACCGTTTGTAGCGCTGAAACTTAATCCAAAATCCATTTTAAATTTTTGAGAAAAACGTTTTTCATATTTTATTCTTGTGCCGTAGGAAGAGAAACTTCTGTCAGAAGTTATTGCATAATAATTACTGTCACCGGTAAACTGAAAATTTGCCGGACTTTCCAATCCCGGAGTATATAAAAGACTCCCCTGTCTTCCCCATATTCCTGCAAACAGTTTACTCTCGAGATCTTTCTTAGCGGAGATATCACGATAATAAGAGAGAGTTTGAAATGAGTTTGAAGTTTTCTGATTATCAGGTGAAAACCCCTGTTCATTAATATCAAAGGGTACCTGTGTGTTTGTATTTCCGTAATTTAAATTAGTTGTTAAATAGTCACTCTTGCTTAGCAGATAATCAAACTTCCCATAGACAAAATAATCAGTTCCTCTGTCATTATATAATGTAGAAGTAGGTAAATCAATTCTGCTGTCCGTTTCCTGTCTTGAACCCGACAGATAATATGCGAATTTTCCAAGATGATTACTAAAAGATATATCCTGACCATTCGAATTAATTGCTCTAAGGGGACCTACACGTCCTCCAAGTGTATCACCCGGTACATTACTCGAAAGTCCGGCAGGAACTTCAGCGCCCGGAGAAAAAGGTTTTGTTCCATTGAATACCAGAAAACTTCCTGCGTAACTTGACAGATCAAGATGAAATCTGCCGGAAGGAACTCTGTTTTGTATATCCATAACAGCTGCTATCTGTCCGCCATACTCGGCAGGAAATCCTCCTGTATAAAAATTAATTCTATCAATAACTTTCGGATCAATTACTTCATTCAATCCACCGAAAACTCCTAATGGAACAGGTAAGCCGTCAACATAATAAGTAAACTCGCCATGCTGACCTCTGATATGAACCTCTCCCGTAGGAGCTCTTGAAGTTCCGGTAAGGTTTTCCTGAATCAGATTAGTTATTCTGGAATTTGGCGGTGGACGGTAGTATTCAGACTGAAACACCTGGTTTCCTGTATTTTTGTCTATACTCGTAACTGCGCTTTCACTGTTGGCATTAACAATTATAGTATTTGTGGAAATATCTTCCTCATTCAGAATAATGTTTATTGTTACGGATTCTCTATTAAGCGTAATTGTATCTGAATAAGAAGTATAGCCGGTATTGTTTGCACTAATTTCATATTTACCCGAACTTAATTCTTCAAAAACAGCAGTGCCGCTGTAATCTGTTACTTTATTTTCAATTAATTCGCCGTTCATTCTTAAAGTTAATCTTACTTGCTTTAAGGGAACCTTGCTCTTTGTATCAGTTACTTTAACTGTTAAATGTATGTCTTCTTTCGGCAAATTATTACTTCTGATTTCCGTATTAAATAACATTAGAAGCAGTGCCAAAGTAATATAGATGGATATATTTTTTATATTCATTTTGTTTAGGTTATTGTAATAATTTATCAGTAAAATAAATTTAAAGAATCATATTAAATGTAGTTTGTTAAATAATCTTTCTGAAATATAAATTACTTATATAACAGAAAGATATGCTTCTTTTAAAACTGCGATCGATAATTTTTTATTGTAAACCGGAAAAAGGAGGGGCTCGACTGAAATTCAGATCTTTACATTCGAGATTGGTATAAGAAAGATTAGATACAAAATACTTTAACTCAATTACTCTATTTATAAAATAAACATTATCATATTTAATTAATGAATTTGATAAAGTATTTGATAATACGCAAACACTGCACGTATCATTATTTTTTGATGAAGAATGATCATGAAAAAATTCAAATCCATTAAAAATAATGAACAGAATAATTATTAATGATGATACACTAATTCTTGATATTTTTTCTGAGCTGTTTTTCACCAACTATAAATTTTCAATTCTGATTGGACATTCTAAGTAGAAACAAATTTTATTGCTTTGATAATGCTTAAGAAATATTTTAACCAGGAAGAATATTATAAAAAATGGTTCGTTCATAAATGCGAATGATTATATAATACTTATTTCTTTATCAACTATGGCATTTGAACAAAATACATTAATGGAAACATATGCAAAGATAAATGTTAACCGCGTACCATTTACACTTTTAATTAATTTTTAAAAAAGAAAAATCAGCAATCACAGGATTTAACTTTACAGATTTTTGATAACTTTCTGTTTATAAAATGTCCAAGCCCGATAAGAAAAGCTCCGATCGGAGAGATCATCAATAGAAGGTAATCGTTGTTTCCGTGAATTTCCGATTGATTATGATCATGAACAAAATGCCCTCCTATGATGAGTACTAATCCGCAAATAAAAATTAAAAAAGGGTAAACTTTTTTATGATGGTTGAAATAACCATGTCTGAATGTAAAAACACCGATTGCTACACTTGTTGCTATAAATGTAATTTCGAATAACGGATTTGCAATAAACTCTAATCCGTAAAGAGTTAATAAAAGTAAAATAAAAGGCATAGCCATGCAATGTATGGCGCATATTGTAGATGCAATAAAACCTATTGAATCTAATTTTAAAGCAATGTTATGTTTAATTGATTTAATCATATTGTAGTTGCAAACTGTTTGCATAATACTTATTTAATTCACTACTAACAATATCAAAAAATAATTACAGTTCGATTGCTTGGTACACACAAAAATATTTTCTCGCAGATATTCGCAGAAAATATTCGCAGATTTACGCAAATAATCTATTTAATAAACTTGTTTCTGCGAATATCTGCGTGATAATTCTGCGGTCATCTGCGAGAAATTCTCTCCAGATATTTTTGTCGTGTACAGAGGTTCGATTGAACGAAAATTCTCTATGTTTATAAATTCTCATTTATAGATTTGAGATAAAGTCCTGCAGTTTCTCCTGTAGTTACTTTCGCATTGAAAATTCAGCCTGCTAAAATTAATTTACAAAAGCATCAGACATAATCAGGAATGAAAATTAATCACAATTTATGAAACTTGAGAAACAACCTGTACTTCAGGATGAACTAATCATTATTAAACCGCTTAAAGAAAATGATTTTGAGCAGCTTTTTAAAGTTGCCTCAGATCCTGAAATATGGATTCAGCATCCCAATAAAGACCGCTATAAAAAAGAAGTATTTTTAAATTTTTTCGAAGGAGCAATTGAATCAAAAGGCGCTTTCATTGTCACTGATAAAGAATCAGGAGAAGTTATCGGAAGTTCGAGATATTATGACTTACCGGAAATTAAGGAAGGTATAGCCATAGGATATACATTTCTCGCAAAACGTTTCTGGGGAACCACGTACAACAGAGCATTAAAAATCCTGATGCTTGATCATGCATTTAAATTTATTGATACGGTTTACTTTCATATTGGAAAAGTTAATATAAGGTCTCAGAAAGCTATTGAAAAACTCGGCGCTGAAAAGATAGGTCAGAAAGAAATGAATTATTACGGGGAGCATAAATCTCAGAATTTAGTTTACAAAATGGAAAAATCTAAATGGAACCTCATAAAATGATTCTGAGAATATGTTAAAAATATTTTTCTCTCCGTTAAAGTATTCTTGAAAAATTGTTTTCCTCACTTACTTACTTTCATTCAGAAATACAACCTTTCACATTGAAAAACCTGAATATTAGCTTTATTTTGTTTTATGGACAAAATTTTTCTTGAAAATATATTCAGTAATTCAAAAGACAAAAAGATTTTCATTATCGGGGATATAATGCTTGACAGATATTTGCTTGGAGATGTTACCAGGATATCCCCTGAAGCTCCCGTACAGGTTTTTGATATCAGAAAAAGCGAATATCGTCTCGGAGGGGCTGCAAACGTAGGATATAATGTTAAGACTCTCGGATCGAATCCTGTTCTTATCGGAATTATCGGAGATGATTCTGAAGGCTTGCTTTTAAAGACTGAAATGAAAAAACTTTCTCTTGATACTGAAGGACTTATAATTGAAAATCAAAGACCTACAACCTGCAAGACAAGAGTTATTTCCGATTCACATCATCTGCTAAGGATTGACAGCGAATCTAAAAGCGATATAAGTTCTGATTCAAAAAAGAAGATAATGAATTATCTCAGGCAGCATATAAAAGATATAGGAGTTATTATTCTTCAGGATTATAACAAAGGTGTTCTTTCAAAAGATCTTATTCATAAAGTTACACATTTTGCAGCAGTTAATGGAATAAAAGTTCTCGTGGATCCTAAGTTCGATAATTTTTTTGAATACAAAGACACATATCTTTTTAAGCCAAACAGAAAAGAACTGGAAGACGCATTCGGAAGGAAAGCAAAGCAAACGGAAGAATTTGATGAATTTGTAAATGAACTTATAAAAAAAATCAATTGCGAAAATTTGATTCTCACCTTAGGAGAACTTGGAATGATCATATATGAAAATACTAACGGCAACATGAAAAAAATAAAGATAGATACTAAAGCAATGAAAGTTGCAGATGTTTCAGGAGCGGGTGATACTGTGATTTCCACTATTGCCGTGTGTATAGCGGGCGGCGCAGATATAAAAGATGCAGCTATAATTTCAAATTATGCTGCCGGAATTGTTATCAAAGAAGTCGGCATAGTTCCTATTTACAAAGATGAACTGATAGAAAATATTCTTAAGGAGCAGAAGTGATCAGAAGTTTAAATGATATTATAAAGCTCAGGGAAAAGATCAGAATTGAAAACAGGAAAGTGGTTTTTACAAACGGTTGCTTTGATATAATTCATAAAGGTCATGTAACATATCTCAATGAAGCGAAAAGTCTCGGTGATCATTTAATTGTTGGCATAAACTCTGATGATTCCGTTAAAAGACTTAAAGGAAAGGACCGTCCGGTCAATAATGAATATGACAGAGCATTTGTACTTGATAATTTAAAATCAGTAGATGATGTACTTATTTTCAACGAAGATACTCCTTATCATATTATAAAAGAAATAATTCCGGATCTGCTCGTCAAAGGCGGCGACTGGAAAGAAGAAGACATAGTCGGCTCTGATATCGTTAAGAAGAACGGCGGAAAAGTTATAAGTCTTCAGTTCGTCAATGACTATTCTACTACGAATATACTTGAGAAAATTGAGAAACTGCGGTAATGATCTTACATTTTATTATTATTAATGTCTGAAGAAAAAATAAATAGTGACGAAACCAGTTCATCAGATGAAATAAATTCTGCGAACCCCCCTGTTATTCCTCCGAAAAAAAGTATTTTTGCTAAACTTATAAAGTGGGTTTTTAGTTTTTTTCTTCTTTTATTTTTACTGATTACAGGAATATTCATTTTTATTCAGACTGGTACTTTTAACAAAATTGCTCTGGATATCGTGCTTGATAAGGTAAACACATCATTAAAAGATAAGGATTCGGAAATTTACGCTTCATCTCTTGAAGGAAATATTTTCAGAGGAATTGTCCTGAAAGACGGAAGCGTCAGAGTTAAAAATGATACACTGATGAAATTCGGATCATTGGAAACTAAATATAATATTTTCTCACTTCTCGACCATGAGATATCAGTACAAAATGTTATTCTAAAGCAACCTCAGATAAATCTCACAAAAGTTAAAAATAAAAATGACAGTTTAGTCTGGAATTTAGATTATTTCCTGTCATCAGATAAACCTGATGAAGATACAACTACTTCAGTATTCGACTGGGGAATAACTGCTGATAACATTGAGATCGAAAACGGATCAGTCAGAATGCTGGAGAATAAAAACTCAGACTCCCCTGTCCGTGATATTAAAATGCGGAATACTGATACTCTGGATTTTTCATATCTGGATATAAACGAACTTAACCTAATACTTTCTGCAAAATATTTTCCGGATTCAAAAGAACTCGATCTGAAAAAGTTAGGATTCAGAACAAATTCAAAGTTCAATCTAAAAGATCTTTCCCTCAAAGCTTCCGTTAACGAAAAGGATACTATTACACAGATTAAAGATCTGTCACTTATCACAGACCGTTCTGAAGTCAAGATAAATGAAATATTCATGACTCAGCTTGATCCTCTTGCAGGAGTTGATTATGAAAATTTTGACGGTAATAAAACAAGGATTGATTTTAGCGCAAAGAATTTCAATTTCGATGATCTGAAATTCTTTTTACCTGATCTTAATTTTCTTGACAGCAATGTTGCTCTGGATCTGATCGCTGATGGAAATTACGAAAATCTTACAATTAACAAGCTTGATCTGAAAACTCCTGATTCGTTTTATTCATTTTCAGGAATTGTAAAAAATCTTGACGAACCTGAAAAGCTTTACTTTAATGTATCAGGCAGGAATTTAGAAATTAATCCGGCTGATACAAAGATTATTCTCCCCGGTCTTGATATTCCCGATTACAGTCATGTAGGAATAGTAAGAATTCCTTCAATAACTTATATCGGTGAAACGAACAGATTCAATACGGAATTTGATATCAGAACTTCCGCCGGTAATGTTCTGGGAAATGCTTTTATAGATCTGTCTCAGAATATTTCAAAGTACAAGGGAGACATAAGTGCAACCAATCTGAATATCGGAAAAATCATAAAAGATAAAACACTTGAAAGCAATATAAACGGAGATTTCATAGTTGATACTGATGGATTTGATTATAAGACTGCAACCGGAAGATTAAATTACAAAATCAGCCGGACTAAATTTTTAGAGCAGAACATTGCGAGATCAGAAGGTCAGATTAATTTTAACAGAGGAAATGCGGGACTGAACATAACTTACAGTTCGGATGCATTAAATGCCAGAGTTGCAGGTAAAGTTAATATTTCAAATATCAACAACATCTCATATGATCTGAAAGGCACTGCTTCGAATTTAAATATAGCTTCATTTACAAAAGACAATTCACTCAGAAGTAGTCTCAATTTTGATTTTAATATAAACGGCAGAGGTTTTAATCCGGATGCGATGACGGGAGATTACAAAATCAGTATGAATAAATCCGAGTTTGCAGGATTTGAAATACCTGCAACACCTTTGGATGTAATTATAGGAAGTGACGGATCAGTAAAGAAAATTTCAATGAAGTCGGACTTCGCAGATTTATCATTAAGCGGAGCGTTTGATGTAAGTTCGCTCAGTAAAGTAATTTCCGCAAACATTGAAAAGATCACAAACGATTTAAGATCAAAGCATTTTACTGACACAGTTAATTCGGAAACTCAGAATGTAAGTTCATACACTTCCTCCTGCAAAAACATTTATATGGAATATTCTCTGGATCTAAAAAATCTTGAACCTCTTTACACTTTTACCGGAAATGATTCCATTAAATTCGTCGGAAATATAAACGGCAATATAAGTGACAGTTGCGGAATATTTGTATTTACAACGAAAGGTAAAATAAAATATTTTTCTTTTAAAGATACAGTATTTTTAGCTAAGGACGGATTAATTGATTTGAACATACGAAATAACATTGCAGTGAACGGATTAAAAGAATTCAGCGCAGATGTAAATATTTTTGCGGATACAGTACTGTTTGGCAATTTCCCTCTCGATTCTACTGATATAAGAATAAAATATTTTGAGAATAAGAATAATTTCACGATTTCATCAAAACAGGATTCTACATTACATTTTTATACTGACGGCAGTATCAGAGATTCATTAATTGTTGAGTTTGATACTTTGTCAGCTTTGTATCAGGATTTTCTTTTTACAAATAACAAGGACCTGATAGTACAATACAGCTCAATAGACAGCAGCAGTTCGATAAACTTCAGACAGTTTTCCCTGAACAATTTAAATCAAAAGCTCACAATAGCAGGTAAATATTCTCTGACAGACAGCAGTGATTTAAAGATTTCTGCTGATAATGTAAAACTGGCTACTTATCAAAAACTTATTAACAAGGATATTGATACAGCGAATATTGTTTCAGGTAATTTAAGGAGAATGGAAATTTTTTATAAAGGAACAATGGAAAATCCCGACTTACATCTTGAAGCTAACTCAGATGTACTTAAAATCGGAGGTACAAGAATCGGAAGACTTGACGCTATGATCAATTACAAAGAAAATGACCTTACGCCGGATATATCTTTTAACAATGTAAACAATGCCGGCAGTTTCAAGCTTACCGGAAGTATTCCTTTTATTAATCCTCTTAACGGAAAGGAACTTGACAGCGCTGCCAGACTTGAACTACTTGGAGACAAGACAGTAAACATGAATGCAATTGCTGATAATTTCCAGCTAAAAGTATTGCAGCAACTGCTTCCTTATACTAAAAGTCTGGAGGGAATATTAAACGGCAAGATATCTCTAATCGGAACTTCGGGACAGCCGGTATTGACAGGAGACATGAACGTCAGCAACGGAAAATTTTTTGTAACTTTAAATAAAATGAATTATAACTTTAATGCTTCATTATCCACATCTGATGAGAAACTTCTAATTAAAGATTCCAGAATATTTGTTCCTGATGAGCCGGGAAGATTTATAACGACAACCGGTTATATTGATTTTACAAATTTGATAATGAATGAAATCAGTCTGGATATGTCAGGAGATCTGAAAGCATTTGATAAGGAAAACGGTCAGACCGAGTTAGGAATATCCGGAGATCTGTGGGTAGGAAGCGGTACTCCTCAGCTTAAGATATTCGGAAACTCAGACAGGATTGATCTCACGGGAAACCTTATACTTATAAAAGGAAATGTTGTTTTTAATCCTTTCATTCAGAAGGCATATAATGTTTATTCAGATGACTTTAATTACGGAGTGATAATTGATTCCTTAAAAACTGAAAAAAATCCGCAGGGGAAAATTATCATGCAGAGTCAGGACAGTGATTTAGTTATTGCGAATCTGAATCTGAATCCTTTTGAAAAGATACTTTATACAAGCAACAATTCTTCATTAAAGAAAATAGCAAGGTCAGAATCAGGTAAATTCTTTTACAATTTATATATTACCACATCCGAAAATGTTTTTCTGAAATTCATTGTCAATGAAAAATCTCAACAGGAATTTTTCGGTGAAATTACCACTGATCTTTATATTGACAACAAGGATGATTATCAGATGTCCGGCAGAGGGACTGTATATCTGGGAGACAACTGTTACTATAAATTTTTCAGAAAATTTGATGCAAAAGGAAAAGCCGTTTTCAACGGACCTGTCACGGATCCCGAATTAGACATAGCAGCAATATACAAAGGTTTTGCTACTTCCGGAACAGGAGCTACAGGTGAGCAGAATCTTCAGGATGTTATTATTGATCTTACCGTAAAAGGAAGCGCTACAAATCCTGTCTTGTCGATAACGATTGACAGAGGGCAGGGCAAAGAATCAGGGAGCAATGCTTCCAGCGATGCAATTTCTTTTCTGCTTTTCGGAACATTCAAGGATCAGCTTTCATTTGATCAGAGTACGAGTCTCGGTGCGAATATAGGAGCATCATTTCTATCTAATTATATTTCTTCTTCCATTGAAAATATTCTTCCATGGATAATAAATACTAACATAAACTATGTGGATTCAAAAGGCGGTAACATTGCCAATAATGCAGATATCCGGTTTACAGCGGCAATCGGCGACGCTATTGTAAGATTTGGCGGACAGATATTCAAAGGAATAGCGAACACTGATATTGTCATTGATTATCCGCTGAACAAGCTCCTGAAAATAAAGAGTTTATCAAACAATCTTTTCATCAGAGTTGAGAAAGTATATGATCCGTTTTCTGAAAGCAGCGATGTTTCAAATACAAGCGGAACCCGAACCGGCGCGCTGATTTTTTATAAATTTAAATTCTGATAACTATCAATCTACAATCTGAAATACTGGCTTGTTTAAAAAAGAGTCCCGAAACTTCTTTAAAATTAAATTCAATATTAAAAATTCTTAATCTCAAACCGGGACAAAGAATATCGCTGAAGAAAGAAATAACAATATTAACCAACCGGAATGAAATTATTAAAGAAGGAAAGTATTACAGAACAAACACTGATTTTAATATGAAAAAAAATAACAATTCCGGACACAGAACCGGAAGCAGCAGACAAAATATATCCGGAGAAATTGATTTCGGTAAAGACGGCAGGATAGTCGTAAAGCAAACTAACGGCTCAGACAAAAGTCAAAGGACTTACAAAATATCAGATAACAGTTCGTACAGATTAACTGTCGGAGATAAAGTAATATTTACACTAATAAAATCTCCGGAAGGTCATACTGCGAAAATAGAAAAAGTTGTAGATCACAAAAGATTATTCATAAGCGGGAAATTTGAGAATCACGGTTCTTACGGAATAGTGTTTCCGGATTCCAGAGAGACAAAGCGTGAGATACTTATATCTCCGGAAGCATTCGGAAATGCAGGAAACGGAGACAAAGTTTATCTTGAAATTATAAATCCTGAAGATTTGAAAGATGAAAATTCAGATCTGAGAGGCGAAGTAACTGAAGTGCTGGGGAAATCCGGAGACAGGTTAACTGAAGAAAAATCCATTATAAGAAAATTTAATCTAGTAAAGGAATTTCCCCGTGAAGTAGAAAATGAAGCGGAGAAAGCATCAATAGATGTAAATCTTGATGAGAGAGTTGATTTAAGGGATAAGACGATCTTTACGATAGACCCGATTGATGCAAAAGACTTTGATGATGCGGTATCAGTAGAGATACTTGAAGACGGGACATATATGCTCGGAGTTCATATAGCAGACGTATCACACTATGTAAAGGAGGGATCAGCTCTTGATAAGGAAGCGCTGAAAAGAGCGACCAGCGTATATCTTGTAAAAAATGTAGTTCCGATGATACCGGAGAAACTTTCAAATGATATTTGTTCGCTGAAGCCGGGAGAGGACAGATTAACTTTTTCTGTTTTTATAAAATTGAGTAAAAGATGCGCAGTAAAAAGTTATGAAATAAAAAAATCAGTTATAAGAAGCAAACGAAGATTTACATACGAAGAAGCACAGGAAATAATTGAAACAAAGAAAGGAGATTTTGCAGAAGAGCTTCTTTTGATGTATAAGTTAAGCAAGTCAATCACATTAAAGAGACTGAAGGAAGAAAGTCTGGATTTTGATTCAAACGAAGTCAAGTTTGTATTTGATTCAAACGGAAATGTAGATGATATTGTAGTAAAGCAGAGACTGGATTCAATGAGACTTATCGAGGAGTTTATGCTTCTTGCAAACAAATGCGCTACAATTTTTGTGAATGATCTTTCAAAGAAGATTAAAATAAAACTTCCGTTCATATACAGGGTGCATGATATTCCAAATAAGGACAAAATGAAGGAGCTTGCTGAGTTTGTAAAGCAGTTTGGTTATACAATTAATATTGAAGAGAAAAATTCACTCAGGAAACTTCTCACTGCTATTGAAGGAAAGCCGGAAGAGTTTTTAATTAATAATCTTCTGATCAGATCGATGGCAAAAGCTATTTATACAGAAAAAAACATTGGACATTACGGACTTGGTTTCAAAGATTATTCACATTTCACTTCTCCGATCAGAAGATATCCTGATCTTCTGGTTCACAGGATATTATATGATTACATTTACAATGAAAAAAACATTATAAAGCGAGCAGAGCATTATAAGAATATAATTCCTCCGGCGGGAAAGCAAAGTTCTATTATGGAACAGAATGCAGAGCAGGCAGAGAGAGAATCAATTAAATTATTTCAGGGTGAATACATTAACAAGCACATAGGCGAAGAATACGAAGGGATAATATCAGGAATGATGCAGTACGGAATGTTTGTGGAAATAATGGATATACTTGTCGAAGGAATGATCCGCTTCAGGGATATTGAGGATGACTATTATGATTATGACGAAAAGAATCACATTGCAAGAGGAAGAAGACGCGGAAGGACATTCAGAGCAGGACAAAAAGTGAAGATAAAAGTTGTGAGAGTGAATAAAGAAACAAAGAAAATTGATTTTAATCTTGTATTGAAATAAAACTAATACTTAAATTTCATTTACATTTTTGTTTTTGAAATTACTTGTTATCTGTTACAGTCATTATCATAGCGATAACATTTAAATATTTTAGACGCAACCTCTTAAAACTGATTTTCAAAGTATAAAGCTTTTAGTTTTTATTATTTGAAACTATTCCGGTACAAAGAACCGGGAATAAGTAAGCCGAATTCATTCCTGAATAAATAAAGCGAACAATATTTTTTCAAAGCGTATCTTTAATACCATAGTTTCTGCAAATGAAATTTATTAATTTGGCTATTACAAAAATAAATTTAGCATGGCAAAAAGTACTGATAAAATAAATCCGACAAAGATCAGACTTAAGGAAATTGAAAAGGAGCTGGCTGAGCTTAACGAAAAAAAGAATTCACTTACGTCTCACTGGAATCTCGAAAAAAATCTGATCAAATCCATACGTTCATCAAAAGAAGAGATCGAATCTTTGAAAACAGAAGCTGAGAAGTATGAGCGTGAAGGTAATCTGGCTAAAGTAGCTGAAATCAGATACGGTAAACTGACAGAACTTCAAAAAAGCATTGATCAGAAAACAGATGAGCTAGCGAATATTCAGAAGGATAACAAAATGCTGAAAGAGGAAGTGGATGCTGAGGATATAGCGGAAATAATTTCAAAATGGACAGGCATTCCTGTTACAAAAATGCTTGAAGGCGAGAGAGAAAAGCTTGTTCACATGGAAGAGAATCTTATGAAGAGGGTTATCGGACAGGAAGATGCAGTAATCGCGGTTTCCAATGCAATCAGAAGATCGAGAGCAGGACTTCAGGATGAAAACAGGCCAATTGGTTCTTTTATTTTTCTTGGAACTACCGGAGTCGGAAAGACTGAGCTTGCGAGAGCTCTGGCTGAATTTTTATTTGATGATGAAAAAGCGATGGTCAGAATAGATATGAGCGAGTATATGGAAAAGTTTTCCGTGTCAAGACTGATAGGAGCTCCTCCGGGTTACGTCGGATACGAAGAAGGCGGTCAGCTTACAGAAGCTGTAAGGAGAAGACCTTATTGCGTTTTGCTTCTTGATGAAATAGAGAAAGCACATCCCGATGTATTTAATATTCTTTTGCAGGTGCTTGATGAAGGAAGACTTACAGATTCACAGGGCAGAACGGTGAATTTCAAGAACACTATAATTATAATGACATCCAATCTCGGTTCACAGCTTATTCAGGAAAGACTTCATCTTATAAATGACACAAACAGAGATGATATAATGAATGAACTCAGAGTCAGTCTTATGGATTTGCTTAAAGCAACTATCCGACCGGAATTTCTAAACAGAGTGGATGAAATTATTTTATTCAAGCCATTGACTTCAAATGACATAAGGATGATCGTGGACCTGCAGCTTAAGTATCTGATCAATAAAGTAGAAAGAATTCAAATGCATTTAGAAATAGATGAAGATGTGAAAGACTGGCTCGGTAAGCTTGGCTTTGATATTGCATACGGAGCAAGACCGCTTAAAAGGACTATTCAGAAACACATTACAAATATTCTTTCTGAAAAGATTTTAAATGCAGAATTTCTGCCGGGAGATACTATAGGAATGAGTCTGGACAATCGGGGTCTGATTGAATTTTCAGTAAAGCGAAAGTAAAACACTAAATTTAATTTTTGAATTATTGATAAATTACACTGACAATTATTTCGATTTAGAATTATTAAGACTTTCTGAAATAAAACTTCATGAAGCTACAGAGAGCATCCGTCTTAGAAATATATATAACAGAATTTCCAAGTCTAAATATCTTATAAACCCTGTAATAGCCGGAAGACATGATAATGATCTCATTTTGCTTGACGGAGCAAACAGATACGGTTCGCTGAAAGAAATTGGCTGCAAACTCATACTGGCTCAGGTTCTGAACTACCGTGAAAGATCCCTGAGACTCGATAAATGGAATCATCTCGTTTACGATTTTCATCTTGAAAAAATTATCAGCTATTGTAAACAGAAAAATATAGAATTTAATAAAGTTTCTTATTCACAGGGTTCTGATATTCTCAGGAACAAATTTCATTACCTTCTGGCTTCGGATATTTATGACGACCATAATATCATAATGAAACTTTCCGCAAATTTTGAAGAGATGATTCAGCAGCTTGACGGTATTACTAAAATATATTTCAGGAATTTTCAGTTTGACAGATCAGAATGCGATATAAAATTTTCGGATCTGAAAAAATTTACGAGAAGAAAAGGCACTCTAATAGAATTCCCGGATTTTCAAAAGCATCATATAGTCAGCATTGCAAATAGCGGATACAGGCTTCCGGCAGGAATTTCCAGACACAGAATAGTAAACAGGGTGCTTCATGTAAAATATGAAATTAAAAAACTTTACAGTGATAGAAACATATTGCATAAACAAAATGAACTAAAGCAGCTGCTTACAGACAAAATCGACAAGAACAAAGTCAGACAGTACCAGGAATCTGTTATAGTTTTTGACGAATAAATTTTAATCCAGAATTTGAGCCCTGAATATTTCATAGCCAGAAGATATTTGTTTTCCAGAAGGAAATTTAATTTCATATCAATAATTTCCCTGATATCTATTATAGGTGTAACTATCGGAGTCGCTGCGTTGATAATTGTTTTGTCAGTGTTCAACGGATTCGGCAACAAAGTAACGGGAATACTGATTAGTTTTGATCCTCATATAAGAATCGAAGCCAGCGGAAATACTAAATTAACTGACTATAGTTCCATTCAGCAAAAGATAAAAGATGCCGGAATTAAATCTTCAGCTCCTTTTACACTTAATAAAGGAATGATTGCAAATGCAAGAAGCAATGAAGTCATTATGATAAAAGGTGTAGAGGAAAAAGAAGCCGGGAATGTATCAGGTGTAAAGGAAGCAGTTAAATTCGGAAAGTTTGATTTGTCTGATTACGGTGAATACGGCGGTATAGTGCTCGGTTATTCACTTATGAATAAAATTAAGACCAGACCCGGCGATACTTTAACGCTTTTAAGTCCTGCAGGACTGGAAAATTCGCTTACACAGTTTGTTGATCCGCGTTCACAGAAATTTATTATCACAGGCGTATATGATTCGGATAACAAGGATTATGATGGTAATTATGCATACATTTCACTTAAAAGATCTCAGGATTTGTTTCAGCTTGAAGATAAGGTCAATGGAGTGGAAATGAGATTAGATAATATCAATGATTCGGAAAAGGAAAAGGAAATAATATCTGCAGCAATTGGAAATAATTACAAAGTATCCACCTGGTATGATCTTCATGAAGATTTTTATTCTCTGCTGAAAGTAGAAAGATGGGTAGCGTTTGTAATACTGAGTCTTATAATTGCAGTGGCTTCTTTTAATATTCTGGGTTCACTGACAATGACAGTAATAGAAAAAAAGAGAGACATAGGCGTGCTTATGTCAATGGGAGCTTCTGATAAAATGATCACTAATATATTTCTTCTTGAAGGTGTTTTTGTAGGAATAACGGGTGTTATTCTGGGAACTGTTCTCGGTCTTGGAATTACATTAGCTCAGAAATATTTTGAATTTTACAAACTTGATTCATCAGTTTATAAAATCACAGCTCTGCCGGTAGAGTTAAGATTTACAGATTTCATTTATATTCCTTTAGCGGCTATGATTTTATGCTACCTTGCATCCCTGTATCCGTCCCGCAGAGCTGCAAAACTTAATCCAGTTAATGCGATCAGATGGGAATAAGATATTTATTAATGCTTATAAAATATTTCTTTAATAACATAGATTTATGACTGACAGAGAAATACTTATAGAGGTAACGAGTCTTAAAAAATCATATCCTGTTACAAACGACACAAGACTAGAAGTTCTGAAAGGAATCTATTTAAATATTCTGAAAGAAGAGATAGTCGCAATTGTCGGTAAATCGGGAGCAGGCAAAAGCACGCTTCTTCACATTCTCGGGACACTTGATAAACCGGAATCCGGAAAAGTACTTTTTGAAAGCGAAGATGTTTTTTTGAAAAAGGAAAAACAGATAGCTGAATTCAGAAGCAGAAAAATCGGATTCATATTTCAGTTTCATCATCTTCTTCCTGAGTTTACGGCAATAGAAAATGTAATGATACCTTCAATGATATCAGGTACAATGGATAAGGCAAGAGCTGAAGAAGTTCTTACAGAAGTCGGTTTAAAAAACAGATTACAACACAAGCCGTCGGAGTTATCCGGAGGTGAGGCGCAGAGAGTGGCAATTGCGAGAGCGCTTATTAATTCACCTAAACTCGTACTTGCAGATGAACCGACAGGAAATCTTGATTCGGAAAATGCTGACGCTGTAATTGATTTGATCTTTGATCTCAGAAAAAAATATAAACAGACTTTTGTAATTGTTACACACAACGAAGAATTTGCAAATAAATGCGACAGGATAATAAAGCTTCATGACGGAAAGGTTGTACAGTAATTACCGGCTTATTAATAATATTCACTAACTTTTAGATTTATATTGTTTGACTCAGGAAAAGATACACATAAAAGATTTAAATCTTTATTACGGTACAAATCATGCATTGAAAAATGTTTCCATTGATATAAAAGGTAACAGGATTACTTCGCTGATAGGACCTTCAGGATGCGGCAAGTCTACTTTCCTCAGAACTTTAAACAGACTCAACGATACCATTGACAATGTAATTATTCAGGGAGACATAAATATTGACGGACAGAATATTTATGACAAGAATGTTGATGTTGTTTCCTTAAGAAAGAAAGTCGGAATGATATTTCAGAAATCGAATCCTTTTCCTAAATCAGTTTTTGAAAATGTAGCTTACGGACCAAGAATTAACGGTATGAAAAAAAAAAGTGAACTGGAAGAGATAGTTGAGCGAAGCTGCAGACGTGCTGCCATCTGGGACGAAGTCAAAGACAGACTTAATGATTCTGCAATAGGATTGTCAGGCGGTCAGCAGCAGAGAGTATGTATTGCAAGAGCACTGGCTGTGGATCCAGAAATACTTCTGATGGACGAACCGGCAAGCGCGCTTGATCCAATTTCAACTGCAAAGATCGAAGATCTTATGTTTGAATTGAAAAAAAACCTTACTATAGTAATCGTTACGCACAATATGCAGCAGGCAGCGAGAGTAAGTGACAATTGCGCATTTTTTCTTATGGGTGAAATCATTGAATACAGTGCGACAGCAAGAATGTTTACGAAACCTGAGAATGAAAAAACACAAAATTATATTTCCGGAAGATTCGGATAATAAATATTTTGATTTATGATTTTTCTTTAATATATTGTAATAATAATTTTTAACATTAAAAATGTATCATTACCTGGAAGAAGAGCTTGAACAGCTAAAGACGAAGATAATAAAGATGGGAAGTCTTGTCGAAGAGCAGATCGAATTAGCAATCAGATCATTGTTCGAAGGCAATCTCGATCTTGCTAAAACTGTTATCAGCCGTGATGATGAAGTTGATAAATATGACATTAAGATAGACAAGCACTGCCAGAGAATTTTTGCGTTAACTCAGCCGGTTGCTTTTGATTTAAGACTAATAATGTCAGCACTGATGATCAACAGCGATCTGGAAAGAATGGGTGATATAGCGGTAAATATTTCCGAACGGGCAGCGCCATTACTCGGATACAGTGAACTGCTTAAAAAAGTAAGAGTTGATGAAATGTCCGGCAAGGTAAAAAAGATAGTGAGAATGGGAATTGACTGCTTTGTTAACAGCGATGCTGAGCTTGCAAAAAAGATAATTCTTATGGATGTGGAAGTGGATAATCTTGACAAACAGATCTTTGATCTTATTACTCTTGAAATGAGAAATGATAATAATATGATTATCCCCTGCTCTCATATCCTTACGCTTATCAGAAATATCGAACGGCTTTCTGACCATGCTACCAATATTGCTGAAGATGTTATTTTCCTTATAGATGCAAAGATCATCAAACACAGCAAAGATCCGGATAATCTGAAACAGAAGGAATAAATATTAATATTCCATAATGAGGATACTTTTATTTTTATTACTTCTTATTACTGAAAGTAAAATATTTTCTCAGTCTGTATTTCCGGATTCTTCCTACGTAATTCCTTTTGATACAAATAAAGTCAAAGACAGTAACTTCTTATCCAATTCTTCTGATACTTTCAGATATGACTCGCTTTATATCTGGAATGACAAGAGAAATCTTTCCGAAATAATGAATGAACGTTCCGGATATTTCATAAATAATTTCGGGCTTGGCGGCAGAAATCTTATTAATTTCAACGGCTATGCCCCTTCTGATATCGGGATTTTCAGGGACGGAATTCAGATCAATGACATTCTCTTCGGAGGGTTTGATGTTCAGGAAATTTCCGTAAACGAAATTGAAAAGATAGAAGAAATATCTTCTGTGTCTTCATTCTTTTACGGACAGAATGCACCCGGCAAATCTTTGAACATTATTACAAAAGATGTTTTTCGTACAAAACCCTTTTCTCAGTTCAGATATTCTCAGGACAGATTTAATTCGCTTGACGCAGATGTTGTCTTTAATCTTCCGTTCTCAAAAAAGCTGAACTGGATTGCCGGCCTGACAAAGCATTCTATAGACGGCAGATATGAAAATTCTGAATTCGATGCATGGAGGGCTAGAACACGGCTCAGCTATTACCTTTCTCCGAAAGTTAATTTGAAAGCTGACTTTAATTTCAGTAAAATTTCCAGAGGACTTAATGAAGGTCTTAAGTATTCAACCAATAAAGACTCGCTCGCAGAAAAAACAGCTTCCGTTAATAATATTTCTTCAGGAGAGACCATTGAAAATTATTTTTACAATATAGCATTTAGCGGAAGATTTTTTAAAAACAAAAACTCGCTGACAAAGCTGACGTTTTATTCAAACAATACGATCAGAGATTATACAAATTCAGATACAATCACTGTTGGCAACAACAGATATTTTTCTCCGTCTGCAAAATACCATTACATTCAGTATGCTGCGGATCTAAGTCAGAATCTGCACTACAGACTTTCCCGGAAAAGCACACTTGAGTTTCTTTTTGGCGGGAATGTTTATCTGAATTATTACAACTATGATAATTTTTATCATAATGATCTTTACAGTGAAATTTATTCCTTTAAATTTAAATCTGATTTTAAATATGAAAATCTTTTCTTATCCGCATTTATAAAAGCAAATGCTCTGAAGAAAGATGAATCATTGCCTTTTTATAACAGCTCATTGGATAAGAATAATTATACTAACATAAATATGGGAGCTGAGGCAAGCTATAAATTTAAATTTAGCAAGAATAAATATCTAAATTTTTTTGGCGGTATGAATAATATAAATTATCAGAACGAATGGACTCTCGTTAATACAGGTACATTTGCAGGAACAAATTCCAAAAAAACATATCAGTATTTAGAATCCGGAATTGAATTTAACATTAAAGATAAATTTAGTCTTAAATCTTATTATTTCTTTAACGGGAAAGAATTTATTTTAAGCCAGTCAATACCATCAGAAGGAGTGAATTCATCTCTAAATTATTATTCTTCTTTCATTGATGCTTATATCAATCACAATTATATCAATTCGGAATTTTTTCCACGACATTTTGTGAAATCTGATATTTCATATCATAATATTTTATTCAATAATAAACTCAGATTAAGAACAGGTTTTAACATCAAATATTTCAGCGCTCCTGAAAATTCCTCAGGTAATGTCTATTACGAATATTCACAGAGTAATTACAGTTTCTATCATGCAGTAAGAAGAGATGTTAAAATGAGCGGGTTTCAGACAGATTTTTATGTCGGCGCAAGAATAGGTCATGCGAATATAAATCTAACCATCGCCAATATTTTTAATACATTTTACTATGATACTCTTCTTTATCCGGCAGACGATCTTGGAGGTTTTCTTAATTCGATTTCAAGATTTACGATTGTGTGGGACTTTCTTAATTAGAGTGAGTTTATTTCATTTCTGAAATCAGTTCTTTGCAGGCATTATAAACTTCATCTGTTTCTATCAGCTTCATGCATTTGAATTCTTCCTCCCCTTTCCATATACATTCCGCCGGTTCGGGAGAATTATAAAAGCACGGACTGCATTCAAGTTCTTTTCTTACTATTCTGTATTGCGTCTTCCAGGGATAAAGTTCTTTAAAATTTGTATAAGCAAAAATTGCAACAACAGGTATCTTAAGAGCAGCCGCAGAGTGCATGAATGCAGTATCGTTTGAAACAAATAAATTGCAGTGTTTCATCCTGGCAATGGAATCCATGTAGTTTGAAGTTGAAGCAATTACCGCCTGACCATTCATCATATTTTTTAATTCTTCATTCAGTTCAAATTCGTTTCCGAATAATAAGATCTTTGCGTTATAATCTTTTATAAGTCTGTTACCGAGTTCGGCATATTTTTTCTTGTCCCATCTTTTGTGAATGTGATTTTTCAGAACGGATGAACCCGGATGAAAGCCAGCTATCATTCTTCTGTCAGAATTATTTTCATTGATCCATAAATCTGCTTTCTTTTTATCTTCTTCTGAAACAAATATTTCCAATGGTCCTGCATCTTCATCTTTGACCTGAACAATAGATTTTATCAGATCAAGATTCTGAAGGACATTATGTCTGTCCTTTATCTCATCAATTAAAACATCATTGATAAATTCAGCCCTTGATAACTCAGTATGCAAATAATGATGGGCAATTTTCTTTCCTGCACCGAGAAATGCATTGACGATGTTGTATTCAAGCCGGTTAGAAGGATAAACGTTTATTGAAAAGTCGTAATTATTCTTTTTGAGCTTTCTTATCCGGGAAAGTGACGTGAACTTAGACTGTTTGAGAAAATCTATGAAGTGTATATTATTTAGAAAAGGATTCTTTTCGAACATCTCCATCACAGATCTGAACATAACCAGCATATCAATCTCTGCATCAGGAAGTTTTTCTTTCAGAAGACGAAGTGAAGGCGAGAACATTAAGGCATCGCCGTTACCGGAGAGAGCGTTTATAAGAATCTTCATTATTAAACATCCCTATCTTAAAATTTCAGGATCATATTTTTGTATTTTCTGAAGATAATTCTTTGCACTCAGAGTATCTCCTTTTTCACTAAGAAGCTGATAAAGCTGATAATTTGCAAGTATATTATATTCATTAATCTCAACAGCTTTTTTGTAAGATTCTATTGCCTGTTCCTTGTTTCCGGATTGCAGATAAATATCTCCGATGTACAGGAAAGGCAGACCGAAATTTGACGGACCGTTTTCAATAGATTGTTTAAATTCATTTATTGCAATCTGCGAACGCGATTTATCTTTGGAAGAATTCATCGCCTGATTAAACATATTCACAAACGAATGTTTGTAGTTCGGATTACCGGGAAAATCAAATTTTACATCTTTTACTTCATCTTCAGATTTTCTTTTATAAACTACATCCGTAAAATTATTCGCCTTGTCTGTGAAATAATAAGGAAAATAATATTTATTAAAATCCGGCGTAGTGTATAAAGCTCTCTCGGCATAAGCGCTGGGTTTTACGCCGGTTGAGAAATAAACATAATCCGGTTTTCTATCCATAACATATCCGGCGTTGTAATTTCTTTCTTTCCATCCGATGGATTGATTTGAAATTTCCGGAATGATCTGAGGATTGTGAGCGATTTCTTTGTCAGTAAGACCGAGAAGATCAATTACATTTACTTCTGATCCTGCAAAATATGAGACAGATCCAATCGTAGTTGCTGCGAGATTCAGTGGTCTGCGAAGCTGCTGCTGCTTTGATTTGAACCAGCTTCCGGCAATCTTCATTTTGTCAACAAGACCGTTCTCACTCTGTATATCCTTATCGAGCGTTTCTTTCTGGGAAGTATAATAGAAAAAACAAATTGCAGCAATAACTATGATTACAGCGGGAAAAGCAATACCGGAATTCCCGTTTTTTCCTTTTAACAAATAATATATGTCTGTCAGAAATTTTGCAAACAGAATATAAATCAGCGGAAGTACCGGAAGGAAAAACCTGTTCTGCTTCAGCACGTCACCGCCGACTGAAATTACGTAAAGAATAAAACTTATAATAATCAAATAGAATAAAGAGACAGCGAAAATATTTTCTTTGCGCCGTAAAAGATAAAGAGGAGCTAACAGCAAAACTCCGTAAAGCATATATGCTTTAAGAAATTTTATGAAATACTCAATTCCTGAATTAAGATAATCAGTTGATAATCCTGTCTTTGCATAATATGTATTGGGAAACAGATAGCCGTAATACATATATCTTATCAGAAAATATAAAATCACAGGGATTATATAGACAGAATATGATATTAGATTCTTTCTGGAGAACAATACCTTAAATGCATTAGTTTTATGTTCTAAGAAAGTAAAAAATACTTTATGAAGAATTATCAAACCGAAGAAATACAAACCTTCGGGTCTTGTAAGAGTTGCAAGAAAAATAAAAAGAGGAAATTTGTAACTGATATTTTCCCCGCTGCTTTCTTTCAAGTAATAATAAATTCCCAAAAGACAGAATGAAATGAACATTGTGGATTCCATACCGCTGATTGACCAGAATATAAATGATCCCGTAAAGACAAGCATTACAGAAGGAATGAGATTAAAATAATTTACATTTGTATCTGTATCTGAAGTCTTTATCTTTTTGATTAACTTTGATTCATCTTTTAATTCTATCAGTTGCGAAACTTTAAAAGTCATGATCAGAACAAGAGTTCCAAACAAAACACTTAGTATCTGAGAAATGCTCTGCAGATTTATTTTAAAGAAAGCAAAGACACTCAGAACAAGCACCCATAATAAATTTGTGTAACCCTCGACTCTTTCACCAATGTTAAAAACGAGACCGTATCCATCCACGAAATTCTGTACATATCTGAAGCTGATAAATGCGTCATCCTGAACGAATTTATTATTCAGGCATATAAAAATAAAAATTATGGAAAGCGCAGCAAGAATAATATATAAAACATTATTGCCTGTTGAAGCGGTTTGTTTTTTAATTAAGGATTTCTCGGTCTTTTTAGACATCGGGATATAAACAAGAAACGGTTCCGTTAAGAACCGTTTCTATTTAAAAAGAAATTTATTTTAATGAAGGATTGCTCATTTTCAGTTTAATGGATTCTATCTTTTGCTTGATACTTGGATCATTAGGACTCATAGTTAACAATGTATTCAGAAGGTCCAGAGATTTCTGATATTCTTTTCTGGCTTCATATAGATCAAGCAGTATTCTGTATGGATTGTAATATGATTGTACATTTTCATTATTCGTTTTAAGCTCGCTTTCCGCCCTGTTAATAACGTCTTCGGAGAGTTCATCAAATTTCTGTTTATTGCCAAGTTTATTATAAAGCATGGCAACATCATATTCGATTCTGTAATCCATTTTAATCACATTTCTGGGAATAGTCGTTTCCATTTTATTCAGCACTTCCTCAGCCTGTTTATATTTAGTGGAATCATTTGCGTAGTCAAAAGCTAATCTGAGAAAAACTGTTCTGTAAGTCTGAGACATCCTGGTCTGATCTTCATTGTAAAAAATATTTTTGTCATTTAATCCTGTAAACCTGAAACCGTACAGAGGAGTTTTTGAAGGTTCGACCGGATTATCAAACAGACTCTTTCTCATTATATCAGTATTGATTGCTTCAGTTCCGGATTCATTAGTTTTATAAGGAACAAGCCGCTGAGCCATTCCTTCCATTACCAGATAACTTCCGAGTCCGATGTAATTATCTTCTGAAACAGTTACTGAAAAATAAATAGGTCTTTCCCACTTGTTTGCTTTTACAATATCTATTAATAAAAGATCATTTGCTTTCAAAGCTGTAATAACCTGAGTACCGCTTTGCTGTCTGATAGAAGGCGGAACATTAACAGTAATCTTAGTCGGCAGATTCGGTCTTGACCTCATTGAATCAGGATAAGCGGTCAGAGGAACATCAAATGATACAGCTTTCTTTTCATCCCATTGAACGGGCTGAAGCCGCTTCAGCTGATCATTTGTAAAATTCATAGGTACAGTCAGAGCTCCGTAAGGTCTTTCGTTTTTCAACTGCAGATTATACCAGTCAGTCTGAGCAAGAGAAAGATTAATTACCCTTACATCAGTCCTTATCCCGTATGCCGCCTGCAGACACCAGATAGGAAAAGTATCGTTATCACCATTTGTAATAAGAATTCCGTCCTTTTCTACACTCTGAAGAAGATTGTATGCATAATCAAAAGGCAGATAATTTCCATGTCTGTTTAGTGTATCATAATTTACTCTAAGCATATTTACAGGAACTGCTGCAAAAGATAATAACAGGACAATCGAACTTACAAGTATCAGTGATTTCTTATTGTTCATCTTTTCGGATATTAAATCTATAAGACCTGCCACGCCGATTCCAATCCATAAAGAGAATGCCATGAATGCGCCGACATAAAAATAATCTCTTTCACGCGGCTGTGGTTCCTGCTGATTCTGATACAGAGCAGTTACAATTCCCATCATTAGGAACATCATCAGAAAAATAAATCCGAGCCGCCAGTCTTTTTTAAAAAGATAAAACAAGCCGAACATTCCTAATAAGAATGGTATTGCAAAGAATTTTTTAAAATCCACTCCGTCATTCTGATCATAACCCGCTCTGCCTATATAATTCCAGAACCAGTATCTGTTGAACATGTGATTTATCTGGTATTTCCATAGAAACTCCATATCACTGGAATACTTTGAATAAATCCCCTGATGTTGCGGTTCCTGAGAATATCTTCTTGGCATAACAAGCGGCTGCTGCCCGTATTGCTCTCTGTTAAGATAAGAAATGAGCGATTCGAGATTGCTTGGACTGTTTTCATTTAAAGGAAGATTTGTAACATTAGCTCTTTGTAATATGGAAATATAAGTGGAATAACCGAGAATTATCAGAAATAAAGAAAGTGTAAGCAGGCTTAAGATCGGATTCATCTTTTGTCTTGCGTAATATATTCCGAATACTATAAGTCCTATAAGCACTACACCAAGAGCAACACTACCCGACATGATCAGTGGAAATTTCTTTACGATCCCGGGATATACCAGAAAGAAAGCTATTGACGACAATGCAATAGCGATCAAAAGCGTTTTAGGCGTATATTCATATCTTTTGAAATAAAAGAAAAGTCCTGCAAGAAAAATACACTGTGCTACAAGCAAATGAATACCTATAGATAAACCGACTACATAAGCCACGAGAAGGAGGTACTTATCGCTTCCCGGTTCATCTGATTTCTCCCACCAGATCATTAAAAGATACATGCAAATTCCGATAAGCAATGTTCCCATTCCGTAAACTTCGCCTTCCAGAGCATTGAACCAGAATGAATCGCTGAATGCATATGATAAAGCGCCGACAGTTGATGCTCCGCAAATTATAAGAGTTTCTGTAAAAGATTTAGGATTTCCCTTCCAGCTTTTTATCACTTTAACTGATATCAAATACAACAACAGAACACAGAGTGAACTTGATATTACAGAAAGATAATTCACTCTGAGCCCAATGTCCGAAGCCGTTGGAAACATTGTGAATATTTTTCCCATCAATGTAAAGAAAGGTGCGCCGGGAGGATGAGGTACTGAAAGTGTAAATGCGCATGCTATAAATTCGCCGCAATCCCAAAATGAAAATGTGGGCTGAACGGTCATTACATATATTATCGTAGCAAATAAGAACACGAATGCTGCAAAAATTCTGTTGGTTAGTTTAAAATCCATTTACTTGTTTTAATTTATGAATGCCAAATTACTTTAAATTACAAAGATTTTCAAGATATAAACCTGAAATAAAATGATTATTAGTTTAATTACTGCATCATTAAATTTCCTTAAAAAATATTTTGAGAATATAAAAAAAGGAAATGACTTTATAAGTCATTTCCTTTGAAATTACCTTGGTTAAATTTTATTTCTTCTCTTTCTTTTCTCTGTGAGTAAGTATCTCATCTATAAGACCGTATTTTTTTGCTTCTTCTACATTCATAATATTATCTCTTTCAGCATCTTCCATAACTTTTTCAAACGGCTGTCCTGAATGTTTTGAAATGATCTGAAAAAGTGTTTCTCTGGTCTTTTCCATATCCTTTGCATGTATAAGAATGTCAGTAGTCTGTCCCTGAAGTCCTCCTGCCCATGGCTGATGCATAAGTATTTTTGAATGAGGGAGCGCTATTCTTTTTCCCGCTGCGCCGCCTGTGAGAAGCAATTGTCCCATAGAAGCCGCCATACCTACGCACATTGTGGTAACATCAGGCCGTATGTACTGCATCGTATCGTAAATTCCCATTCCGGCTGTTACGCTGCCTCCGGGAGAATTTATATAAATCATGATATCCTTATCCGGATCTTCCGATTCAAGAAATATTAACTGAGCAATTAAAAGCGAAGCAACTTCATCATAAATCGCTGAACCGAGGAATATTATTCTTTCCTTTAAAAGTCTGGAATAAATATCATAAGCCCTCTCACCTCTTGATGTCTGCTCGACTACCATCGGGACAAGCTGACTGTTGATCTGATTTAATCCCTGATGTATAAACGCTTCGTTTTTTTTTATTAAATCTGTATAGTGCATGTTATAATTTTAATTTAATTTTTAAAAATTATTTTGGAATACATTGTCTTATATAAAAATCCTGAATAAAATTAGATTTTAAACGACATCATCTTCCTCTTCTATCTTGTCCTTTGTCTTTAGTTCTGAAATTTCCTCTATCTTTGCATTTTCTAGAATCAGATCAAGCACTTTGTCATTCATTATTTTCATTTTTACGTCTTCATTGTCCTTATAAGATTCTATTAACTTATCCGCCGGTATATTGTACTTTGCAGAATTTTCTTCAGCAATTTTTTTATAATCTTCCTCTGATACTGTTATCTTTTCTGATTCGATAAGTTTCTCTCTGATCAGATACCATTTTGACTGAATGATTGCATCAACTCTTTTTTCTTTTTTGAATTCCTCAGCATTAAAGTCTTTCGGGAGTTCGTGTTTGGGATACTGATGCTTCAGATCATCTATCATTGCCTTTAGTATGAAATTTACATAAACATCCGGCGCTTCTACATCATTTTCTTTTATCATTTCGCTAATCGTATCGGCTCTTAATTTTCTGTCTGATATGCCGTCATAAATTTTTTCAAGCTCGCCCTTTATTTCAGCTTTGAATTCTTCTTCTGTAGTTATACCGTCCTTGCCGGTAACTTTTTTGAAGAACTCTTCATTCATTTCAGGATATACTATCTTTTCAACTTTAGTACAGCTTACCTGTACTTTTTTAGGTCCGCCTTCTGCATTCTTTGAATCAATTATTTTTACTTCGCCTTCTTTAATTCCTTTGAAACCTTCTTTGAATTCAGGATAAATTTCCGCATTGCCGAGATATATCCGCAGATCTTTCTGAGACTGCCCGATAAGTATATTTCCCGCTTCATCAAGGTTTTGAAGATCAACCGTTATTATGTAATTATCATCAGAAGCTATTCCGTCTATCTCATTGGCTGCATTTCTGAATTTGTGATACTGTATCTCGTCATCAACAAGCGAGTCGTCAATTATGTATTTAGTCTTTCTGAGTTCAAGACCTTTGAACTTGTCAATTTTTATCTCTGGCATTACTTCATACTCGATCTTGAAATTCAGTTTCTCCTTCGGTTTGTAATCCATATCCGTTATTGCGCCTTTGCCTAATATGTCAACATTGTTGTCAATGATGTATTTTTGAAAAACATCGTTCGCAATGTCTTCAAGAGCATTGTATTCAAGCCCGTCGCCGTACAATTTCTTTATCATATTCAGCGGAGCTTTGCCTTTCCTGAATCCCGGTATCATTGCTTTCTTTTTGTATTCCGCAGCCGCTTTGTCAAAATGCGGCGTAAGCTCTTCGTATGAGAGTTCAGCTTCTATTGACCGTTTGCTTTTATCAATGTCGTTTTGCTTTATTTCCAATTTTATGTGATTTTATTTATGAACTTTTGTAAACATCAAAATTACTTAAACTGCTCTGAAGTAACAAGGAATTAAATAGTATTGTTGGAGAGATCTCTTCATTGCTGTCAAAAACGATTTAGGTTAGATAATAAAAGTTAGTTATGAATTCAATTTTAAACAGATTTCCCTGGCATTTCAAAACTATTCCTGGATCTTAATTAATTGAATATTTTAAAAACAAAGCTTTTCTCTCACAGATGGCAAGGATTTTCACAGATACTCACTTATACTCTTACCCGGGTGTTCAAAAATTGAAAGAAAAATGCAGAGTCTAATCTGTGTTAATCTGAGTAATCTGTGAGAAACAGGGCTTTTGATTTAAAATATAGTTTTAGTTTCTTGAACTAATTTTCAACGTTTTGGACAGATGTGAGATCTCTGCTTTCCAAAATTATTTTTAATGAACTAATAAACTATCAATTTTCTATCTGTATATAAATGTGAGGTTTAAGGAGATGTTCTGATTGAATTTAAAAGTTTTTTCCTCTTTCCAAAGCCCTGAGAGTGTCTCAAAACTAAATTTTAACTAAAAGAGTCTCATAGATGCAGAGGAATTATAATTTGAAAATAAAACGCTCCGTGAATTTGTCTCACTTTACAAAAATCCCTGTAAATATAAAAATAATGTTTTGGACGGACTTCTGATAAGTAATAGCTGCGCTGATTTCATAAAAGAGTTCTCACAGAGTATCCCACTGCACAAGTTCGCAGTTCCATTTCCTGTCTTTGAAATTCAGCGACAATTCGCACATTATATTTTTATCCTCGCAGATCACAACGTAGTGCGTTGAAAAGTTGTCTCCCGAAGGAATATCCCAGCTCTGAAGCATTTCCGTGACCTTGTAAACATCATTTTTCCATTTAAACCTTAGTATCTTTACTTTCTTATTGCTGAAATGAACAATTGCCTCTACCGGCTCGAAAACTTTATTTGTCTGTGACATAACATTACCTTAATAATTTAAGGCAAGTTACTTATTGGATGCAAGATAATCAAGAATTAAAATCATAGCCGGGTAAAATGTTCACACCTCTTTCTCTTTGCTGCACAACTGTATTCCCGGACGCATTTATTTGAAATCCAATAATTGAAAACTAACTTAAAAATGGATGACCCATAGGGTGTCCCCGACAGGAGCAGACTGTCTGAAAACAAAAAAATTACCACGAAGACTTTAAGACTCAAAGTTAAATACTTTCAATTCAAGAATCTTTGAGCCTTAGAGACTTTGAGGTTTTTCTCTTAAATTAGTTTTCATACAGTCTGGAGCACTACTGCCTCGCGGTTTACCTCGCTGAAAGCGGGCAAGGCGGGAGGTAATGACAATCTGAAGAGAGTTAACTTTCCGGAAGTTTCATTATTGCACTTCGGGAATTCAGTGTTCCGGATTAATCTCTTTTAAAAAATCTGCGATCAATTTAATAACATCTGCAGTCTTAAAATATCCGGAATGGCTCAGCGGAGTTCCGCCGGTAAGCAGTCCGCCAACTTCGATGGCTTTATCTTCAAGGTAAGAAATTTTTTTATAAGAAGTATTTAAGTTCTTCAAAGGATAAGCAAGGATATCATCCGGATCATAAATGTTAAGCCATCTGGATCTCTTTTTCATCTGGGCTGATAAATTCTTCCCGGGGAAATTTATCGGTTCACCGAAATCCTTTTTCCTCAATGTCCACAATGCAAAAGGACTGCCGCACAGGAACAGACCTGTAAGATTATCCGTATCGCATTTGTCTTTCCATTCATTCAGTTTTTTATGCGCCGGAGTTTTTTGAGAATCATAAATATAATTCATCAGCATTACAGTTCCGAGCGAATGTCCTATCAATACCAGCGGGCTTCCCTTTTCAGTATTATTGTCAATGTCCTTAAGAGAATCTGAAATGATCGTCTGAACTTTATAATAAACTGATATATCTTTTCTGATCTTTGCTTTCTTCAGATCATACATTTTCTGATATGCAATGGCGTCGCCGAGATAATTCACAATGAATTTTCTGAAGTCCCTGAAATCAAGACTATCAAGATTCAGATTATTCCACATCTTTCTTTCTTCGTCATTCAATACATCAGCCCAGTAAACCGGTTTGAAATAAATATCAGAAGATCTGTACTTCCCTTCATCTGTATTTTCATAAGCAGCCTTAATTTCTTTAATGAACTTATCCGCGAAATCCCTGTTCTGATTGCCCATTCCGTGAATGATTGCAACACCTGTTTTTTTCATTCTTGTTTTGAAAGTTTTTAACTCAGAGTCTTAGAAACTTTGAGGTAATGACTGGTACATACAGGCATAAAAATATTTATCTGCCATAATGTTTAACTTAATTTTAAAAAATATTTTAATACTAAAATACAAAATCTTTTTTATAAAAATTTATATTTTTTCAACTGCTAATTGTTAATTGTTAATTGCTAATTACTAATTGTTAAGTATTCTTACTCATTAATAAAATGCGCTTGCCTCTATTATCTTTCATTTTCAGTTTTTATACTTTTGTAAAGAATATTTAAAGCGGACCATGCTGAAAATCCGCATAATTAAAAGAGTAAGCAAAACTAAATAATAAATTAAAATAATGGCTAAAACAAACAAAAGATTCATTGCAGACTGGAGAAAGGTAAAGTCTCTTTTCATTACACACTTCATTCCTAACTGGGAAGATCCGGGCTGGGGGCATTTCGGCGAACTCGCTCTGGCAGATGCAGTTAAACAGCTTAGCAGTGTGATTTCGGATAAAAAACTTTCCGGAAAAGTATTCGGAATTTCACAGAAAATGGCAAAAGAAGCTACAGCCGGAATGATAAACGGCTGGGAAGAAGGCGATGATATATGTCCGCCCTGGAGACCTTTTCCTCCATTCCCACCCGTTCCGGATCCGTGGCCGGGTCCGTTCCCCTGGAAAGAGATCGCTTCTGCTGAACAAATTCAGGTCGCTAACATTCTTACCCAGATCTCCGGATTGACAATAAGCAAAGAATTTAATCAGGCATTGAAATCGGTCGCTGCTGAAGTTGTGAGAGGAGTCGCAAACAAACTCGCGGACGATTTTGAAAGATGCGGGACTGTACCGAGACCTAAACCAAGAATGAGATAATTTATTTTAAAATAAGACCCGTGCTGAAATTTAACAGGACGGGTCTTTTCAATATTATATCATGAATCTAAAACTCAATAAATATTTTCCCGGGATAACAAGTGTTGTAGCATTTCTGATTGCACTGGCATTTACTTACTTATTGAATATGTGAGAAATGACTGCAGACGAATAATAACTACCGTATAAAATGATTACTTATCTCTGAGTATAAAATTATATTCTTCCGTTTAAAACCCTACTGTCAGATTTATTCCATACTGATCTCCTTTATTAAAATTCGGAGCGCCGGAACCTTTCTGATATACAAAATCAAAGTATCTGTTTTTCCCTACGAAAAATCTTAACTTCCCTTCAAGATTAAAATAAGTAGTCTTGTTCAGAATATCATACCAGCCGTTTGCATCTCCTGCTAATCCTATCTTAATAAATGGAAGGTTTATTAATTCCTGCGTATTGATACCGAAACTTCCTTTGGTCCGCAAAATTCCTTTATCAGTATTCTCATTACTCTGATCTGCATCACCGCCGGATTTATTTACCGAATCTGTTATGTTGAGATTAAATTTATATCCTCCCTGCAGAAAAATTCCTATCTTAGTCTTCTTCAGCCATGCCGGAACCTTACTCATAAACACCGCCTGATACCATGGCACATACCCAACTTCAAAAATAGCATTAACATAATCAAAATTATTGTTTGTCTCTATTCCCGCTGATAAAGGAAAAGCATGAAATAATTTTTTAGTATCGGGAGTAATGACTCCGTCAATCTTTACTGTCTGAAACAGCAATGCAACTCCGGTAATTTTTACATCAATTGCAGAGAACGCGTCACTCGTTCCTGTCTGAATATTAAATTCAGGAGAGATCTGAAACAGTGACTTCTTCCCGGGAAATAATAAATCCTGTTCCTTATAAGCGCTGTCAAGAGAAACCAGATACTGTATCCCGAGATTTAAAGCGCTGTTCTTTAATTCAGTTTTTATATTGCCGAGAGTTATGGTAAGAGGTTTATCCTGAGCGGAAGCAATAGAAACTGTAATGCATAATACAAATACTGCGTAAAGTTTATTTATCCTCATGATCTCAGAATTAAATTAGTTTTGATGAAAGGTATTCCACATTATTATCAAACCAGTCCTTAGGCCATGGTTTATCAGCATGACCATTCTTAATCATTGTCCAGCGGATAACAGAACGGAATATATATTTTGAATTTGCATTTCCATAACCGTCAGAATCACTTAACACAGTATTGAAAACTGTGCTGTCATTAATTGAAACACCTTCGTCATTGAAGTTTTTCAAATGATACTTCATGACATTTTTTAATTGTGATTGAGTCATAATTATAAATTTATTTTTTTCAATATCAATTCTTAGACATAAATCAAATATTTAGAAATTAGTATTTTTCTTTTATTTAAAATATTGAAGAGTTTTGTCTTAATGCTGTCATCTATGAAACCAATATTAATTTACGAGTTGACTGCTTCGAACTTTGAAGTTTTCATCCGCCAGGAATTACACTAATTCACACTAATTGTACTAAAAATGCATTTTCAAATTCGTAAAAAAATATGAATCACTAACTGAAGTTACGCAAATGTCAGTTTTTCAGTTTAAGACCACCCCCCAACCCCCTCCTTGCCAAGGAGGGGGCAGGGGGAGGTCGATTTCTAAGCTTATTTTTAATAATATTTACTACTTTACTGATTTACAAAAGTTAAAATCGAAAAATAATATTCTTTTGCGTAACTTGAATCACTAATTAATATTTTTTATGATTTCATCAGCGACATAAACAAACTTTTATAAATGTTCGCAATAATGCAGTTAAATCTTAATTTCTTTTTAATACTTCCTGAATTAATTTCAGGAAAATAATATTATGAATGATTCCATAACAGTATCAGACAAAGTAAGATCAAAATTTTTCAGCTTAGGTCACATGATAGGCAATACACCGCTGCTTGAAATTGAATTCAAATATAATAACAGGCATAGAAAGATTTACGCTAAGTATGAAAGTCTGAATATGACGGGCAGTATTAAAGACAGAATGGCTTTTCACATTTTAAAAAATTCCTATGAAAAAGGATTCATTAAGGAAGGAGATATAATTGCAGAAGCGACAAGCGGAAATACCGGAATTTCTTTTTCAGCAATCGGAAGAGCTCTTGGACATTCCGTAACTATATTTATGCCTGACTGGATGAGCCGTGAGAGAGTTGATCTTATACAAAGTTTCGGAGCTAAGATAATTCCGGTTACAAAGGAACAGGATGGTTTTCTCGGAAGTATAAAACTTGCAGATAAAATGGCTGATGAAATTGAAAACATTTTCCTGCCGCATCAGTTCTCTAATACAGCTAACATTGCCGCTCATTACGAAACTACCGGACCGGAAATCTGGTGGCAGCTAAATTTCAAAGGTCTGAAACCGGATGCTTTCGCAGCAGGAATAGGTACCGGCGGCACTATAATGGGTACAGGGCTATATCTTAAAAAAATGAATCCCGATATCCGCATACATCCAATGGAACCTGCGGAGTCTCCTACACTAACTACCGGTCATAAAGTAGGTAAACACAGGATACAGGGAATCTCAGATGAATTCATTCCTCCTATTGTTGATCTCGGTTCTCTGGATCATGTAAAGTCTGTACATGATGGCGACGCGATTTTAATGTCACAGAAACTTGCCTGTCTCGGTCTTGCTGTCGGAATTTCTTCCGGAGCAAATTTTATCGCTGCTTTAATGGCTCAGAATGAGATCGGGGATGACTCTGTAGTAGCAACAGTTCTTCCGGATTCCAATAAAAAATATCTGAGTACTGATCTGCTGAGGACTGAACCTGTTAAAAATGATTATCTCTCCGCCAATGTAGAACTCATTTCGTTTAATGCAATGAAGAGAGTGTGTCATACCTGCTGTGATCTGTACAACTGTGATCAGAGAATTACGAATATCAAAATCTAATAAACGTATTGGAAAAAGCATTTAATGATTCAGCAGATTTACTCCAATTTGAGAAGATCCTATTATTGTTGAATTTTTTTACGCAGAACCCTGAAAAAACAAATCTAAAATCATCAATCTAAAATCCAAAATCAAAAAATTCCCAATCCGAAATTCCCAATTCCAAATTTACTTAACCAGCATCATCTTCTTACTGATCAGCACATTATCTGCGGCAAGTTTATAAAAATATTCTCCCGAAGACAGTCCTCCATTTATAATATCCGCATTAATGCTGACTTCATAGCTGCCCTTTCTCCTGAAACCGTCAATCATAGTATAAATTTCTTTTCCAAGCTGATCATACAACTTCAGTGATACATTCCCGTCTTTCGGAATTTCAAATTTAATATTAGTAGAAGGATTAAAAGGATTAGGATAATTCTGACCAAGTTCATATCCGTCAGCTACATTTGAATTATGCTCATTGATTCCTATAGGATCAGTAATTTTATAATTAAGCATCATTCCGTCATCCTCATGTTCAAGGTTATGGCAATGAAATAAAAATATTCCCTTGTATCCGGTAAATCTTACAAGAAGACGAACTGTTTCAAACGGATAAATGAGTACAGTATCTTTCCATCCTTTGTCAGCAGGAGGAAGATCAGTGCTTCCGTTCCTTGAATAAACCTGGAACTGTTCCGAATGACTATGCATCGGATGAATATTATTGCTGGCGTTTAAGATCTTCCACTCTTCAAGAGAATTCAAAGGAGTCTGCCAGTCAATCCTGTCCATCACAAAAGTCAGTCCGTTTATCCTGTGCATATTCATTCCACCGCCACTCATAGTTAGTGTAAAGTTTCTTACAGTCTGAACATCTGCAGGATTAAAATAAGTTATCGGCGGAAGTGTTGCCGGTACTATTCCACCTGAAGAAGTATTTCCTGTCACATCAAATCTCAGCAGATTCAGTTCAGTTCCCTGAACATAACTTCCGCCCCCCGGCGCTGTAAACGCAAGAGATTTAAGAGTCATATTCTGTCCGATAGTATAAGGTGAAAAATCTACAAGTATATCAGTCCTTTCACCGGGTGAAATGAAAAAAGATGTTACCTGAACAGCAGAGTCTTTTAATCCGCCGTCTGTAGCCACTATGTGAAATGGTCTGTTGTCTGATAAAGCTATCTTATAAATTCTGGCATTCGAGCCGTTAAGAATTCTGAATCTGTACAATGTTTTGCTCACTTCAAAATAAGCATCAGGAGTACCGTTTATTAAAGGCGCATCGCCAAGATATCCGTAGATGACATCATTCATTAAAGGAGAATATGTGAACTGCGGAATATTAGCTGCCCTTCTGTCCTGAATGCAAAGAGGAATATCAAAATTTCCTCTGGGAAGTCCAAGCGGAATTTCTGCAGGATCAGTAACAATAAAAAAACCGGCAAATCCTCTGTAAACATGTTCGGCTGTAAGCATATCAGCATGAGAATGATAGAAATATGTACCGGCTCTGTTTATCACAGGAAAAGTATAAGTATAATTTCCTCCCGGCGGAACAGCATCCTTTGGATGTCCGTCCATTAGTTCCGGAGCGTTTACACCATGCCAGTGAATCGTCGCCGGTTCATTATGCTGATTAGAAAATTGTGCAGTAAAAGTCGAACCTTTTTCTACAACTACCGAAGGTCCCGGGTACGAACCGTTTATCGCAAGGACCTGTGTCGTTTGACCGGGCCATACATTAACATTTGATGTTGCAAGCGACATCGTACCGCCGTTTGTAAAAACAGGAGGAAATCTCAGCGGATTACCTGTCATTTCTGTAAGCACCGCATCTTTTTTTTCATTTGCAAAAATCTGCAGCGGCTTTGCAGCGCTTATCAGAGCGCCTGCCTGCAAAGCTTTTAATATCATGTCTCTTCTTTTCATACAAGAATGAATTTAATAATTTTTTATATTCGCAAAATGCGGAAATTAATTAATTATGTCTATCTAATTTCTCATGCGTCCAAAACTTTCTTTGTACATGACAAAACATATTAAGTAAGTTACAACACAACATTAAAAGAATAGTCTCAAACTCAAAGCGCAATAATCAAAATTAATTTTTCCCCCCCCAAAAAAAAAAACCCAACGGAAAAAAACAGGGCCCCCGGCGGCTGCAAAAATATTTGAAGATTAAGGAATTATTAAACATTTATTAAAATTTATATTAACACTATATTGCATTAACCTCTTTAAACAAATTGAATAAAACCGTACGAAATATCTCAGTTGTATTATTATTAATAGTTGCCGGAGCTCTCCTGATTGTTCCAAAATTATTATCTGACAAAAACAAGGAACCTGTCTCAGGTAATCCTAATCAGCAGAATCAAATGCTGCCGGCAGATGCAGTTATTGTCAAGACAGGCGAACTTGAAAACGAAGTATCGACTGTCGGAACTGTAGTCGCTAATGAAGAAGTGGAGATCAAAAGCGAATTGTCCAGAAAAATTACAGGTATTTATTTTAATGAAGGATCTTTTGTGCCGGAAGGTAAACTTCTTTTCAGACTTGATGATGCAGACATTGTTGCCAGACTTAATAAACTGAATATTGATGAAGACCTGAATTTAAAGCAGGAAGAAAGAGAAAAGCAGCTTCTTGATAAAGGACTTTTCACTCCGGATGAATTTGAAATCAGACAGACAAATATTGAAAAAATAAGAGCAGATATTGAGATTCTTGAAATTGAACTTGCAAAGACATACATCAGCTCCCCTATTTCCGGAATTACCGGATCCAGAAATGTAAGCAAAGGAAGTCTTGTCAATAGTTCTGTAGTACTCACTACAGTTCAGGATATCGGAAAAGTAAAAATTGATTTCTCTATTCCTGAAAAATATATCAGTATGTTCAGCAAAGGTATGGATATTAATTTTACAATGGAAGGTTATGATGAAAGTTTTACTGCGAGAGTCGTGTCTTATGATCCGAATTTAAATGAAAGCACAAGAAGCATTGTACTAAGAGCCATTTCACAGAATAAGGGAAATAAACTTTTGCCCGGATCTTTTGTGAAAGTAAAACTTAAGCTTGAAAAAGATGAGAATATTATGATGATACCTTCGGAAGCTCTGATACCAAAGCTTAAGGGACAAAGTGTTTTTGTTTATAATAACGGCGCAGCAATTCTTAAAGATGTCGAAACAGGATTCAGATCGGAAAAGGAAATTCAGATCACATCAGGCATAAGCATAGGAGATACTGTGCTTACCACCAACATTCTAAAATTAAAAAATAATTCTAAAGTAAAGATCGAAAAGCTGAATTAATATGAGCCTGTCATCAGTCTGTATAAAAAGACCTGTACTTTCGATCGTACTTTCAATAATACTTGTGCTTTTCGGTATTACGGGATTTCTGAATCTTGAAGTAAGGGAATATCCCAACATTGACCCGCCAGTAATTACAGTTTCCACTTCATATCCCGGAGCTAATTCAGATGTAATAGAAGCTCAGATAACAGAGCCGCTTGAACAGTCCATCAACGGAATTGACGGAATTAAAATAATGTCGAGTACAAGCCGCGAACAGCAGAGTCAGATAACAGTGGAATTTGAACTCAGTAAAGACATTGATGCAGCAGCAAATGATGTCAGAGACAGAGTTTCAAGAGTGCTGAGGCAATTGCCTCCTGATATTGAAAATCCGGTGATAGAAAAAGCTGATGCGGATGCAGTTCCCATTATCATTGTCTTTATCAGAAGCAGTACAAAGAGCATTCTTGATGTTAATGAATTTGCATTAAATGTAATTTCTGAAAAGGTTCAGACAATTCCGGGTGTAAGTTCAACGCGTCTGTTCGGTGAAAAGAAATACGCAATGCGCCTTCGGTTTGATCCTGACAAGCTTCAGTCATATAACCTGACTCCGTCCGATATTCAGAGAGTGCTTTCACAGGAAAATCTCGAACTCCCGTCAGGCAGGATTGAAGGTGACAATACTGAACTCACGATCAAAACTTTCGGCAGATTATCAACTCCTAAGGAATTTAACAATATAATTGTAAAGCAGCAGGACGGCAGCATTGTTAGAATGAGTGATATCGGCTTGGCAGAATACGGAGCAGAAAATGAGAGGAATGAAGTAAGAGGCAACGGAGTAATCGGTGTGAATGTCGCCATACTTCCGCAGCCCGGCGCAAATGTGCTTAATATCTCTGAAGAATTTCAGAAACGATTTGAACAGATAAAAAAGGAACTGCCTCCCGGGATCGAAGCTGAAGTGGTTTTTGATTTCTCTTCATTTGTTCAGAAAACCGTCAAAGAAGTGGAAGAAACAATTTTCATTGCTTTCGGTCTTGTAGTGCTTATAATTTATCTGTTTCTGAGAGACTGGAGATCAACATTCATTCCGGTTATTGCTATTCCGGTTTCAATAATAGCTACATTCTTCCTGATGGATCTCGCCGGCTTTTCAATTAATGTACTCACTCTGTTTGGTATTATTCTCTCCATTGGACTGGTATGCGATGACGCCATAGTCGTACTGGAAAATATTTATTCAAAAATTGAACAGGGTATGTCCCCCATTCAGGCGGCTTACAAAGGATCAAAAGAAATTTTCTTCGCTGTAGTATCGACAACTATAACTCTTGCTGCAGTATTTCTTCCAATAATGTTTTTGCAGGGACTGACAGGAAGATTGTTCAGGGAATTTGCAGTTGTCATTGCAGGTTCGGTCATGATCTCTGCATTCGTCGCTCTTACATTGAGTCCGATGCTGAGTTCAAGACTTCTGACAAAACACGAGCCTTCGTTTTTTTACAAAATAACCGAACCTTTTTTTAACTGGTTAAATGAATTTTACAGAAAAAGTCTTGAATTTTTTATGAGCGTAAGATGGGTAAGCTTTCTTATAATGGGTCTGATAATTGTACTTATTTACTTTCTCGGATCCACATTAAAAACTGAACTTGCTCCTCTCGAAGACAGATCCAATCTCAGAGTTTCATTAACCGCTCCCGAAGGTTCTTCTTTTGAATTCACAAAAAAATATCTGAGGGACATCGGACAATATGTAATGGATTCAATTCCGGAAGCGACATTCCCAATGGAAATAGCAGCTGGCGGAGGAGGTGCAGTTAATAACGGCACTGTTAATATTTATTTATCTGATCCGGAACAAAGGACTAAATCCCAGGAAGAAGTTTTCAGAAAACTGTCAAGGGAAGTTAATAAATACTCAGGAGTTAGGGTATCCCTTTCACAGCCGCCGACAATCGGAGGCAGGTTCGGAGGACAACCGGTTCAGTTTGTCGTACTGGCGCAGAACTATGACAAACTCGTGGAAGCGCTTCCGGTATTTCTTGACGAAGCAAACAAAGATCCGAGACTTCAGTTCGTTGATGTAAATCTTAAAGTGAATAAACCGGAAATATCTCTGACAATTGACAGGGAAAAAGCTGCAGACCTGAAAGTATCCGTTGAGGATATTGGAAGGACGCTTCAGATTGCATTCGGAGGACAGCGCATGGGATATTTTCTTAAAGACGGAAAGCAGTATCAGGTCATCGGTCAGTTCTCGAGAGAAAACAGGGATAAGCCGGCAGATCTTAAATCACTTTTTGTAAAGAATTCTGAAGGAAAGATGATACAGCTTGAAAGTCTTGTCAAATTAGACGAACAGGCGGTGCCAACTTCAAGATTCAGATTCAACAGAAATGTATCCGCAACTATATCTGCAGGACTGAAACCCGGATTTACATTAGGAGACGGCAATGCAGCAATGAAAGAAATTGCAGGCAGAGTGCTTGATGAAAGTTTCTCAACTGCTTTTTCAGGACAGTCAAAAGATTTTGAAGAGAGTTCGTCAAGTCTTCTCTATGTATTCCTGTTCGCTATTATAATTATCTATCTGGTTCTGGCAGCGCAGTTTGAAAGTTTTGTAGATCCTTTCATTATAATTCTTACTGTTCCTCTTGCTCTGGCAGGAGCATTACTCTCACTCTGGTACTTCGATATGACGATAAATATTTTCAGTCAGATAGGAATAATTATGCTCGTTGGACTCGTAACTAAAAACGCAATTCTTATTGTTGAATTTGCAAATCAGAAAAAAGAAGAAGGTTTAATAAAATCCGAAGCTGTTGTTCAATCCGCTTTGCAAAGATTCAGACCGATATTAATGACAACATCAGCAACCATTCTGGGAATACTTCCCATTGCACTCGGATTCGGAGCAGGAAGCAGGATATCTCTCGGAATAGCTGTCGTCGGCGGATTAATGTTTTCCGGATTTCTGACATTGTATATGGTACCGGCAATTTACTCTTACTTCTCATCAACTGAATCGAAAACAGTTGAAGATGAAATTGTGATCAAACCTGTTTCTGAGATTCCGGTTCAATTTGACTGACAACACTTCTCATTCCCAAGCCCCGCAGATAATCTTATAAAGAATTTATGAGCAAAACCTCTAAGTCTCCAAGTCTCAAAGAATTTGTTTTGAAAGTTATTAACTTTGAGTCTTTGCTCGCTCGCCTTGCGGAGCAGGCCTCGCTAAACGGGAGACTTAGAGGCTATTCCTTCTTGGAAAAGTTGAATTCATGTGTGCAAATCCTGCAATGTCAAAACATCAACTAAGTTTCAAAAATTTTTCTCAAAAAAAAAGCCGGCTGATTTATCAACCGGCTTTTAAATTTTATAAAATCAATGTACTTATTTCACAAGTATCATTTTCTTTGTCAATGAAATATCATTTGTAACAAGTTTGTAGAAAAATATTCCGGAAGAAAGATTTGCTGCATTAAAACTGATCTCGTAAGTTCCTGCATTTCTAAAACCTTCAGCGAGCGAAGTTACTTCTTTACGAATCTGATCATAAACTTTTAATGAGATAATTCCTGAATTCGGTAAAGAGAATCTTATGTTTGTAGATGGATTGAACGGATTTGGATAGTTCTGCGAAAGTTCATAATTTCCGGGATTCAGATTTGAGACATTGTTTTCATTTACATTTGTCAGAACTGTATAAACTACATTTAATTTATACAAAGATCCTGTCTGCATATTGAGCATGTATCCTCTTTCAGGTACCATAATTCCTGCGCCTGCTCCGCTTAATCCTGTATTCACGTTGAAGAAATTTGCTCCGCCGTTTGTTGTAAGATACGCCTGTGATCCGTAATTTCCTGTAAGTACAAGTGTCGGATCTTCACGGCATAGATCTGATCCCCATCCGCTTCCTGAATTATTTGAAGTTATGCTCCATGTGTCGCCGTGGTTTGATGTCTTGAATACCTGCGAACTTCCCCATGTTGTCGCATAGCAAATGCTTTTATCAAAAACCGAATTACACATCGAAGGCACTTCAGATGATGATCCTGGCTTTACCTGATTCCACGTCAATCCGGAGTTTGTGGATTTAAATATATCTGCGCCGTCATCTCCCATGTAAATTACATTCGAGCTGTCCCACATTACAATGAGATCACACGGCTGATTTATTGCAGAATTATTGTAAGCAGAGATCAAAGTAAAATTAGCTCCGTTGTTTGTAGATTTAAATACTCCCAATCCTGATGAGTTGGAAGGTGCAAAGTAAAATGTCGAAGGATTATTCTGATCCATTTCAAGCGGCTGTCCGTAAGAGCTGAAATCATAAGCAATTATATTTGACCAGGTGAGACCGTAATTTGTAGTCCTGACTATACAATCGGGACTTGATTCTATTGCAGCGAGCCAGATATTTGTATCATTTGGACTTACATAAAATGAATGAGCTCTTGTGCCTATTGAAATAGTTGAGATCTGTGTCCAGGTTTCCGATCTGTCCCTGCTTACATAAACTTTGTTTCCGTAAACTACGAAAGCTGAATTTTTATCTTTTGGATGCATGCAAAGATTATTTCCAATACCGCTTCCGCTCGGGGTTTTCTGAACCCAGTTGTATGAAACTCCTGTGCCTGATGGAAGATCCCAGCTTTGACCTCCGTTTGTAGTCTTTATTATAGCATTGTTAAGACTGCTGACCGCAAATCCTGTATTAGCGTCATAATAAAAAATATCAACAAGATTAGCCATCATCGGATTAATCTCAAAGTTAAAGAAATTACTTCTGCTGTTAAGATTGTTCCTTATAAATCCGCCGCCGCCGCATACTCTTGCGTTGCTGAGAGATGATCCTGTTACTCCTCTGATATCAGATTCAGTTCTTGTAATTACTGTATTCCAGCTTCCTGCAGTTTCTTTTGTTAATATTGTTCCGTTGTTACCGACTGCGATAATACCGTCAGTGAAATATTTTACATCAAGGAGATCGTTTGTTGTAACACCGGCAGTAACTGTCCAGTCTGAACCGCCATTTGTCGTTATGAAAATCTTCCCTCCTTTTGAAACTGCAACGCCGTTGTTTTCATCACTGAAACTTACTGCATTCAGATTCTCAGTTGTAATTCCTGAATTGGAAATGCTCCAGTTAAGTCCGCTGTTCACAGTTTTGTATAAACTTCCGCCATCACCGCAGACAAACCCGGTATTAGCATTTACAAAACAAACTGAATTCAGTGTTACTGTAGATCCTGTATTAACTGCAGTCACAGGAGAATTACTCTTTGTTGTCTTATAAACATTACCGTTGCTTCCTCCGATCCAAACGTCATTTCCGAGAGAGAATACAGATCTTAGATTATCTGAAGAGACTGTATAGCTCGACCATGTAGTTCCTGCGTTTGTTGACCGGTAGATCTTTCCTGCATTTCCTGCAGCAATTATATACACTCCGTCCGGAGTATGAATGCTGTTGAATCCCTGTGAGAATACACTTCCCGCAATAAAAAAGAAGAGTAAACCTGAAATCAGATATAGCTTTATCTTCATGAATTAATTGATTTTGATTTATGAATTTGAATTGATTGCAACAAATTAATACTATTAGTTTATACTTGCAACATAGTTTTGATTTTTCAGAAAACTGAATTTCAATACTGCCAATATGTATCGAGAATACTGAAACCCCATACTGTCATCCCCGCCCGCCTTGCCGCGAGGCAGGCATGCTTTTAGCGGGGATCCAATCAGGGTGACCCAATGGATGCCACTAGCCACGAGCATGGACTAATTCGAGAAGAAATCAATTTAATAAAATAATTTCGAAATCATTTTAGCCAGAAGATTATAAGGTAATAAATTCCTGTTGCTGCAAATGCTATATGAATTAATGCTATCCATAAAGGAAATTTTTTCTTTGTCATTTTTGCAGCAAGCATTCCACCGCCTACAAAAAGCGCTGCAACAAAAAGCAGTATGCTTATTGCAGGACTGTCTGCACCACTGAATGAAACATAAAATATCAGACAGGCAATTCCGAAAAGTCCCAGCGATCCGTGAATTATACCGATAATAAATTTTGAAGGATTTTTTGAGAATAGTTTTGTAAAGAGATAAATTCCTAATAAAGCTACTGTGATATAAACAGCTACTGTAAAACTCAGCATTTTATTTCAATTTATAGTTTCTAAAGTCTTTTAAATAAAACAGATTCATTTTTCTTCATGTAATTGATTTGTAAAATCAAAAGAGTCATCTGTTCTTATGTCCGTATATCTTTGCATTAAGTTTTTAAACTTTATTAAACTTCAATATTGTTACTAAATTATTTCCGGTACTTATTTCAATAGAATCATACTCTTTGTCTGAATAAAACTTCCTGCTCCGCTTTGCGATATTGTCTCAATTTTATAGAAATAAACTCCGCTTGGAAAGTTATTAGCGTTAAATTCTGTTTTATATCTTCCCGGCGAAAGTTTCTCGTTGACCAATACAGCAACTTCCTTTCCAAGTAAATCATAAACCTTCAATGACACAAATCCCAAATCCGAAATTCCAAATTCCAAATTCGTGACCGGATTAAAAGGGTTCGGATAATTCTGTTGCAATGTGAATGATCCGGGAATTTTTCCTTCATCAATTTTTACAGATGATGTTACATTCAATAGTGAAAATACAACCGTACTATTACCGGCATTAGGTATTGCAAGAGTATCTGTTTTTCTGTTAACATAAATATCAGCAGGATTGCTTAATCCGCTCGCAATCACAACGGCTGGCGCTGTGAAATTTATATCATATTTTACAACAGACTGTATTCCCCAGGTCGAGATATATACATTATTATTTCTGTCTAAGGATATCCCGTCACAGTTGCTGTATGGTGTTGTAATTAAAGTTGAAATAGTAGAATCTAAAAAGTTTACAGCTCTCACAGGTGCATTCGACCCCCAGCAGCAAAGAAGCAATCTGTTTCTCTGGGCATCAACATAAACTCCGTTCGGAGTGTTAGTTGTACTTGCTACATATATCCAGTATTCCTGTGTGTTTGTATTTAGCTTGTAAATTCTCTTTGAATTAAAATCTGAAATGTAAAGAATCCCGTTTGCATCCGCTGCAAGATCATTCAAAAAAGCTGATCCTGAAATTAAAACATTCATTACTTCAATTCCGGAAGTAAGATCATATCCTCGTACTCTTGTGCCATTGCATACATAAACCCTGTTAGCATGAACAGTCACGCCGTGGATAGAACCACCGACTGTTACAAAATCTGTTACGACTCCGTTTCTGTCCCGCTGAACTATCTTGGAACTCGATGTATTTGAAATAAAATATCTGCTGCTGACTGTATCGTATGTTACGCTTTCCGGACTGTTGTACTGAGACAATGAAAATGAAAATGAACAAGCAGTAAATATAAAAATGAAAACAAATTTCAATTAAGTCCCCTTAGGTTATTTAATGAATGAATAAAATTTTTCCTAAATTACAAATAGCTGGAATTACAAGAAAGCCAAAGAATGATTTTATTATTTATCAATCTATTCTAAAACACAGAGCAACAGAGTCACAGAGAACTTAGTTTTCATGCCAGTTTTCTCTCTGCGTCTCTGCTTGCCTCGCTATGCGGGCGGCTCCGCGTTGATTCAAAAGTTTTAAGACAGACTCTTTTATGACCTCCCCCTGCCCGCTTTCAGAGGGCTTCCCCCTGCTTGCCAAGGAGGGGGATTAAGGGGGTGGTCATTATGTTTTGAGACAAACTATTTAAATGTAAAAATTAAAGAGGGTGTTAAATTTAAATTCTTGGATATTAATGTGTTTAAATGCAAAATTAAAAGTTATTTATTCATTACAAAAAAGTTTTGAATATCATCAGGAATAAATTCACCAATTTACAATTAATGAGTTTATTTAATGACATTAATAATTTATTTTTGCCAAATGTTTATACAAAAACCTAAAGGCACATACGATCTTCTTCCGGGCAGATCTTTTCAGAGAAATTTCATAGAAACAAAACTCAGAGAAGTTTTTTCTGATTTCAATTACAGTGAGATCAGGACTCCGGCATTTGAGAAAACTTCTCTATTCCGCAGAGGCATTGGCGAAGAAACAGATATCGTTTCAAAGGAAATGTATTCTTTCAACGAAGATGAATTCACTTTAAAACCCGAAATGACCGCACCTGTTATCAGGGCGTATCTTGAGAACAGTCTGTACAATGAATCCCCTCTTAAAAAATTATTTTATATCAGCAATATGTTTCGCAGAGAAAGACCTCAGGCGGGAAGATTCAGAGAGTTCTCGCAGTACGGCGCTGAAGCCATCGGTAGCGGAGATTATCTGATTGATGCTGAAATGATTTTGCTTGCAGATACTATATTAAAAAAATTCGGCATATATGATTCAAAAATAAAAATTAATACTATCGGCTCTCTTTCTGAAAGAGAAAATTATATTAAGGTATTAAAGAACTATCTTTCAAAATACATTAACGAACTTTCTGCTGACAGCAGGAGGAGATTTGAAACTAATCCTTTGAGGATTCTTGATACAAAGGATAAAAAGGATCTTGAAGTTTTAAAAGATGCGCCTTTGCTTTATGATTATCTGAATGAAGACACAAAAAGTTTCTTTGAAAAAATTCTGTTTAATCTGAAGCTGCTGAATGTAAATTATGAAACTGATTACCGGCTCGTAAGAGGTTTCGATTATTATACTTCCACAACATTTGAATTTACATCCGAGTCTCTCGGAGCGCAGAATTCTCTACTTGGAGGCGGAAGATATGATTTACTGGTAGAGCAGCTCGGAGGAAAGCCCACACCTGCAATAGGTTTTGCTGCAGGTATAGAAAGATTTGAAATGATACTTGAAGAAAAAAAGTTTTGCTTTCCGTCTGAAAAAGAAATAATTCTTTATGTCGCATCAATCGGAGAGGAATCTAAAATATCGGCTTTGAATATTATGAACAGTTTAAGAAATTCCGGTATAAAATGCGAAACTGATTTTTTGAACAGAAGCGTTAAATCACAAATGAAGGAAGCTAATAAATGCAATGCAAGGTATGCAGTTGTAATCGGAGAGAATGAGTTAAAGAACAATTCATTTCAGCTGAAAAAAATGTCAGACGGAAATGAAATAAGTATAACAAATTTTGAAAACTTAATTGAATATCTGAAAAATGAGAACCAGACAAGTTCGTCCTGATAAGCTTGATTTCGAATATGAACTATTAATTACAAAAGAGCACGACAGCGTTATTAAAAAAGACTATATCCTTTTTCACTTCAGGACAAAAAAAGTTTTTGAAAGCTTTGAATATGTAATTAATATTATTCCGGAAATTGACGCAGCAAATAAGAAGCTTATGTTTAATATCGAAGGATTATCAGCTCCGGTTATTGATATTTCCAAATCCGGAAATGCGGGATATACTTATAAGTTTTTTGATTTCAAAAATGCAGAGTACGAGCTTGATCTGCTTAAGTACGCTAAAGGAAGATTACATTTTAAGTTTAAAGTAACTCCTTCAGCAATTAAAATTACAAAAGAACCTGAGAGTTCATTTATTAAAGTATTTGCAGAGGTAAATTAATGTTTCCAAAATTATTTGAGATCGGACCGGTTCCGGTTTACAGCTACGGATTAATGCTCGGGATAACATTCCTTGTCGGCAGCGCATTGTTTACCAGAGAGTTAAAGCGCAATAATCTTGATGAAAATATAGGAGTGACTATAACTTTTCTTAGTCTGATAGGAGGTATTCTCGGATCGAAATTGTTTTATATCCTTGAAGAATGGAACTTCGGTTCGTCTATGCCTCTCTCATCATATCTTACAAAAGATATTCTTCTCTCTCCTTCAGGTCTGACATTTTACGGAGGACTTATACTTGCAGTCATACTTATAATGATTTACTGCAAAATGCAGAATTTATCAGTGCTTAATATTTTCGATATGATGTCCCCTTCCGCCGCAATCGGTTACGGCATTGCAAGGATCGGCTGCCATCTTTCAGGTGACGGAGATTACGGAATTCCTGTGAACGGAACAATGTGGGATTTTCTGGGATACAGCTATTCCAAAGGAACTGTCCCGACCCATGAAGGCGTTTTTGTGCATCCAACTTCGATATATGAATTTGTTTTTTCAATTTTTATTTTTCTGTTTTTGTGGAAGAGAAGGGATAAATATAAAACTCCGGGTATAATTTTCGGATATTATCTTATACTCGCAGGAACTGAAAGACTGCTCATAGAAATTATCCGTTTAAATCCGAGAATAATATTCGGATTAAGTCAGGCGCAGATAATTTCTCTGATTATGATTGCAGGAGGAATTTATTTACTTTCTGTTAAACTCAGAAAAGAAAAAACCGGAGTTTAAGATTTTGAATGAATTGCAAATCTATTCAAAGAAAAACTGTCATTTATGCGAAGAGATGAAAGTCATTCTTAACAAGATCAGAAATGAATATGTATTTGACTTAAAAGAATCGGACATAGAGTCTGATCCTGTGTTAAATCTAAAGTATAAAGATAAAATACCTGTATTATTCATTAACGGAAAACTGTTTGCAAAGTACAGAGTCAGCGAAATAAAGCTAAAAGAAAAATTAAAAAGCATCCGGTTATGATTTAGTCTTTTTAGATTAATGTTTTGTCATACGATTATTTAAAAACAATTTATAAAATTAATGAATAAATTTATGAAAAATAATTTTACTGTTTTAATCCTGAGCATTATGATTATACTTCCTGTAGTTTCAGGATTCGGATTTAATAAACTGTATAATGATCAGAAGGATTCGCCTGTTCTCAAACTGAAGTCTTCAAATACCGCATCCAAAAAATCAAAAGTTTTTACCGGGGGAGATATCGGAGTTACATTCGGAAATTTTAATGAAGTCAGACTCTCGCCGCTGATCGGATACAGATTCACGGATAAAGTATCTGCGGGAGTGAAATTTGTTTACAGACATTCATGGGAAAAAATAACTCCGCAGTTAGGTGCAGAATATAATCTTACTTCTGATGCGGTGGGAGGAAATATCTTTATGCAATATAATCCCGTGCCGGAATTTTATGTGAAAACCGAGTACTCATATCAGACTTACAAACAATCAACTACACAAAGCACATCCGAATCAACAGCAGTGCCTTTCCTTTTCATCGGAGGCGGATATTCAAAAATGATAAGTAAGAATCTGTATTTTAATGCAGGAATAAAAGTAGATATACTTAATAATTTGAATTCTCCTTTTGATAATTACACTCCGTTTTTTGATGTGGGAATGACTGTTGGATTGTAATTATATTTTTAAGAATAATTTATTTTAGCAGCATTTAAAACTGCTTCTCGAGTACCGGCTTTCCCGTTCTTTAGAGCTTGTATCAATACTTCCTTTTTTACCACGAAGACACGAAGACTCTAAGAAAAACAGTTCATACTCCTTCCCCAATGGGACTTGGATAGGAGAATAAAATTCGTAATTTTTAATTCGTAATTTGTAATTCGTAATTTTTTCATAATTCGTAACTCGTAATTCGTAACTCGTAATTCGTAACTCGTAATTCGTAACTCGTAATTCGTAACTCGTAATTCGTAACTCGTAATTCGTAACTCGTAATTCGTAATTCGTAATTCGTAATTCGTAATTCGTAATTCGTAATTCTATGAGCAAGCCAACCGGCACCGTAACTTTCTTATTCACCGACATCGAGGGAAGCACTAAACTTTCACAGAACTTTCCTGAAACACTTCCTGAAGCTTTGGATAAACATCATTCGATTTTAACTGAAGCTGTCGAATCCAATAACGGATTTGTTTTTAAAATAATTGGTGATGCCTTTTGCTGTGCATTTCAGAATGCAGAAGACGCTGTAAAAGCTGCTGTTGATGCTCAGATAAAACTAAATTCTGAAGAATGGAAAGACGCTGTAATTAAAGTCCGGATGGGCATTCACATCGGGAATGCCGAATGGAACGGGACAGATTACATGGGATATATAACTCTTGCGCGGTCATCAAGAGTGATGTCGGCAGCTAACGGCGGACAGATACTGATTTCAGATAAGGCTTATGAAGTTGTAAATAAAATTATAAACGATACGAATCAGGAGATTCATATCGGGCATGGTATAATATCTTTCCGTGATCTCGGAGAAAGAAGATTAAAAGATCTGATACAGCCGGTGAAATTGTATCAGGTAATTTCTGATAATTTACTTTCGGACTTTCCGCCGCTTAAAACACTTGACGCAAGACCAAACAATCTGCCGATTCAGCTTTCAAGTTTCATCGGTCGGGAAAAAGAAATGAAGATTGCGAAAAATTTACTGAAACAATCCCCGCTTCTGACTCTAATTGGAACAGGCGGTGCCGGAAAAACAAGATTAGCTCTTCAAACTGCCGCAGATTTGATAGATGATTTTACTAACGGAGTATGGTTCGTAGATCTTGCTGCAATAAATGATAAATATTTATTACCTCAGGTATTTTTGACATCATTGGGTATCGCAGAAGCTGCAGCCATAACTCCTGAAGATACTTTAAAAGAATATTTAGCTGATAAAAACGTTTTAATAATTCTGGACAATTGTGAGCATTTAATTCATAACTGCGCGGAATTAACAGAAAAGTTACTTTCGTCCTGTTCAGGACTTAAGATTATTGCTACCAGCCGGGAAGCATTGAACTGTTCTGGTGAACAGACTTACAGCATTCCCCCGCTTACTAATCCGGATTTAAATTCAAAAGTTTCTCCTGAACAGCTCATACAATATGAATCAGTTCGGTTATTTATTGAAAGAGCACTTTCTGTAAATCCAAATTTCAGAGTAAATAATGATAACGCCAGGGCGCTGGCTGAAATATGTTCACGCCTTGACGGAATTCCTCTTGCAATAGAACTTGCGGCGGCAAGGATAAAAGTATTATCAGTTGAAAAAATTTATGAACGTCTTTCTGACAGATTTAATCTTCTGACAAGCGGCAAAAGAACTTCTTTACCGAGGCAGCAAACGTTAAAAGCGATGATAGACTGGAGCTATGATCTTCTTACAGAAAATGAAAAAAATCTCTGGAGCAGAGTTTCTGCCTTTACCGGAGGCTGGACACTTGAGGCGGCGGAAGAAATATGTTCAGATGAAACGATAAGTAAGGATGAGATATTTGACCTTATGAATCAGCTTACTGAAAAGTCAATTATAATTTATGATGTTACAAAAGACAGATACAGAATACTTGAAAGTATGAAACAATACGGAATCGAAAAATTATCAGATGAGAATGAAATATTCATAAAACATCTGAATTATTTTTTAGAGTTGTCAATAAAAGCAGAGCCTGAATTGAAAAATAAAAAAACAATACTCTGGCTGAATAAAATTGAATCTGATTACAACAATATTATATCTGCTATAGAATGGTCTGTCAATAATGGGTATATAGAAAAAGGCGCTGTTATTTCAAATACACTTGGAAGATACTGGAACAGAGAGGGACTTTATTCAACCGGAATAAGTCTTATTGAAATTATTCTGGAAAATTCAGGTACATTGAGTAAATTATCTAAAGGAAATATGCTTTACTGGATCGGCAGTTGTAAAATGTCTGTTGGAGATTATGAACAGTCTAAGAAATATTTAGAAGAAAGTCTGGAAATTTATAAAGAAACCGGTGACAAAAATGGAATTGCTTTATCTGTACAATGCCTGGGAACTGTAGCAGACTCACAGGGAGATTATGAACCGGCAAGGAAATATTTTGAAGAATGCCTTACTATAAAAAAGGAAATTGGTGACAAAAGCGGAACAGCTTCATCCATACTAAGTCTGGGAAATGTAGCTTCAAATCAGGGAGAGTTTGAGCAGGCTAAGAAATATTATAAAGAAAGTCTGGAAATTTTCAAAGAGATTGGCAGTAAATATGGAATTGCTTTGTCGATAACCAATCTGGGAATTCTTGCTTTATATCAGGGAGATAATGAACAGGCAAAAAAATATCTGGAAGAAAGTCTCACTAAATTAAAAGAAATCGGTAACAAAAAAGGAATGGCTCATTCTATAGAAAACCTTGGGAATGTAGCTTCAAATCAGGGAGAATATGATCAGGCTAAAAGCTATTATGAAGAAAGTCTGGATATCAGAAAAGAAATTGGTGATAAAAATGGAATTGCTGAATCCATACTAAGCCTGGGATTGATTGCATTCAATTTAGGATGTTCTGAACAGGCAAAGAATTATTTTGAGGAAAGTCTTGATATAAGAAAGAAAATTGGAGATAAATATGGAATAGCTGAATCCATAAACAAGCTGGGAAGTTTTACATTCAATCAGGGAGATTATGAGCAGTCTAAAAAATATTATGAAGAAAGCCTTTGTATCTTTAAAGGAATTGGCAGTAAAAATGGAATTGCTAACTCCTTAAACTATCTGGGAAATGTAGCATATGGTCTGGGAGATTTTGGACAAGCCAAAAAATATTACGGAGACAGCTTGGCTATTTATAAAGATATTGTTGACAAAAATGGAATTGCTCATTCCATAAATAATCTGGGAAATGCAGCATTCGGTCTTGGAGATTTTGGCAAAGCAATAAAATTACTGAGTTCGGCAGAAAAGTTATTAGAATCTATGGGCGTAGTTCTAAATAAAAATGATCAGAAAATAAAAGATGAAAATATTGCAAAAATCAGAGAGCAACTTAGCAAAGAAGAGTTTGCAAAGTACCGGGAAGAAGGAGAGAATTTGACACTCGATGAGGCGTATAAGTTAGCAGTTAAGCAGTTTGGCAGTTAAGCAGTTTGGCAGTTAAGCAGTTTGGCAGTTTGGCAGTTAAGCAGTTTGGCAGTTAATAATTTTTAATTTTTAATTTTTAATTCGCCCGCCTTGACGGCGAGGCAGGTAATTTGTAACTCGCAATTCGTAATTTTTAAATCGTAATTCTTAATTCGTAATTCTTAATTCTCAATTCATAATTCTTAATTCGTAATTCTTAATTGTATGGACAAGCCAACCGGCACCGTAACTTTCTTATTCACCGACATCGAGGGAAGCACTAAACTTTCACAGAATTTTCCTGAAACACTTCCTGAAGCTTTGGATAAACATCATTCGATTTTAACTGAAGCTGTCGAATCCAATAACGGATTTGTTTTTAAAATAATTGGTGATGCCTTTTGCTGTGCATTTCAGAATGCAGAAGACGCTGTAAAAGCTGCTGTTGATGCTCAGATAAAACTAAATTCTGAAGAATGGAAAGACGCAGTAATTAAAGTCCGGATGGGCATTCACATCGGAAATGCCGAATGGAACGGGACAGATTACATGGGATATATAACTCTTGCGCGGTCATCAAGAGTGATGTCAGCAGCTAACGGCGGACAGATACTGATTTCAGATAAGGCTTATGAAGTTGTAAATAAAAATAAAAACGATACGAATCAGGAGATTCGTATCGAGCATGGTGCTGGTCAGATATCTTTCCGTGATCTCGGAGAAAGAAGATTAAAAGATCTGATACAGCCGGTGAAATTATATCAGATTCTTTCACCGGGAATACCTTCTGAATTCCCTCCTCTTAAAACACTTGACGCCAGAGCGAACAATCTTCCCAGACAGCTTACAAATTTCATTGGAAGGGAATATGAAATTCCGGAAATAAAAAAAATACTTGCAGTTTCCAGACTGCTGACTTTGTCAGGTCCGGGCGGAACAGGCAAGACCAGACTTTCATTACAAATTGCTGCCGATGTGATAGATGAATTTGCGAACGGAGTCTGGATTGTTGAACTTGCTCCTTTGTTTGATCCTGAATTAATTTTACTTAAAATTTGTGAAGCCCTGGGAATTAATGAACAGCCGGGTGATCAAACTCAAAAAGGTGATACTGAGAGTACACTTCTTAATTATCTGAAAGAAAAGGAATTACTTTTAATATTAGACAACTGCGAACATTTAATACGAGCTTGCGCAGAGAAAGCAGAAATGCTGCTTCGGAATTGTCCGAAATTAAAAATTATTGCAACAAGCAGAGAAGCGCTCAGATGTGAAGGTGAAGTAATACATAAAGTTTTATCGCTTGCTCATCCGGAACCGAAAGATATAAATACTCCGCTCGAACTTTCACAATACGAAGCTGTAAGATTATTCATAGAAAGAGCTCTTGCTGTCAATACTGATTTCAGAGTTACAAACGAAAATGCTCCGGCGCTTGCTCAGGTATGCTATCAGCTTGACGGGATTCCGCTTGCGATCGAACTTGCAGCAGCCAGGATAAAAATTCTTCCATTAGAAAAGATCTGTGAAAAATTAGATGACAGATTCAGACTTCTGACCGGAGGGAAAAGGACTGCCCTGCCGAGACAGCAGACTCTCAAAGCAATGATTGACTGGAGTTATGATCTGCTCAATGAAAAAGAAAAAATATTATTCAGCCGGCTTTCTGTATTTACAGGCGGCTGGACACTGGACGCTGCTGAAGAAATTTGCCGGGATGAAATAACTGATATTTTTGAAATTATGGATTTACATTCAAATCTGCTGGATAAATCTCTGATAAATAAGACAGAAGTGAACGGAGAACTTAGATTTAATTATCTTGAAACGATGAAACAATATGCAAAAGAAAAACTTGATCCCGGAGATGAAGTATTCAAAAACCATTTAAATTTTTTCTTAAAAATTTCTGATCAGAAAGAAATGGAAGTCAGCGGAATAGATCAGAAGCAGTGGGTAAAACAAATTGACAGCGAAGCGGATAATTTCAGAGCGGCACTTCAGTGGGCTGCGGAGAATGATCAGACTGCTGCCTGCATAATGATAAATAATTTGACAGATTACTGGAATTTAAAAGGCAGCTTTATGGAAGGGTTGCAGATATGTAAAAAGTTGCTGAATTCAAATTTAAATGTTGATGAAATTCATAAAGCAAATGTTCTTTACAATGCAGGTGTTATGTCTAATTATTTAGGTATTTTAACCGAAGCAGAGAAACTCGGATCGGAAAGTCTCATTATATACAGAAAAATAGATTATAAAGAAGGAATTTCAAAGTGTCTTCTTATGCTTGGAGTTGTTTTTCACGTTAATCCTTCCAGAATAAATCAAACAAAAAAATATTACGATGAAGCCCTTTTGCTTGCAAAAGAGACCGGCAATAAATCAATACTTGCAAATGCTTTTTTCAATATGTCATACTTTGCTGTATCTGAAGGAAATAATGATCTTGCGCTTGAATACAGATTACAGTCACTGGAGCTGTACAGAAAATTAAAAAATTTTCATCAGGTATCTATGACACTTTCCGGTCTTTCAGTTTATGAATACAGAAGGCAGGACTATGATAAAGCTCTTTTATACAATGAAGAAAGTCTCGCAATTTCGTATGAACTTAACGACAAATATTTAATTTCAATCAACCTGATCAATCTTGGGAATATCTATAAAGGATTAAAAGATTATGACAGCGCTTTCAGATATTATAATGAATCACTGACTTTATTGAGAGAATATTCTTATAAAAGCAGTTTGATAGTTGCGCTCATGTCACTGGGTGAAATATTAATAATTAAAGGAGAATATAAAGAAGCAATTGATTTTAATAAGGAATCAATTCGTATCGGAAAAGAAAATGCAAATGAATATTTCCTTGCAGCTAATCTGTACTTTTTAGGATCTGCATACTTTGAACTTAAAGACTATGAAACTTCTCTCCGATACTTTTTAAATGTAAAAAATCTGACTGAAGGAGTTTACAATCCGATCGCAGCTGATAATCTCAAAATTGCTGAAGAACGCCGGAATAAGATCAGAGAAATTATTGGCAATGATAATTTTGAAAAGATAATTAGTGAAGTAACAAAGATGAGTAAAGATGAAATTGTTGATTTTGTTTTAGGCAGTTAGGCAGTTCCCCCTCATTCCCAAGCCCGGTGTAATACTTTCCAACCCACTCATTCCCAAGCCCCCCGCTCCGCGAGGCGAGCAGCTTGGGAATGCAATACTAACCATCCACTCGAAATTCACTTAGAATATTAATAAAGAAATTTCAGAAAATGCCTGACACTCGGACTTTTTAATATTACATAAAAATCTTATATTTTAATATGTCATCAATTAAATAAAAATACTGAATCCAAAAGCAAAAAAACTTCTGCTTGAACTTGCAGAGTTAAGGCTGATTTCCATTTCAGAAAAAACATCAAATCCATTCCTCGATACGGTCAATAAAATAAGATCTAAAAAAGCCGGTATATCCGCACTTACAGTCACGGAAGAAGTAGAATCTGCCAGATCAAAAAGATATGGTAAACGCTCCTGAAAGAATTGTTGTTGATCAGTGGTGTCCAAAACGTTTTTGTAATGAGCAAATAACTTTTTAATTTTGCATCTAAAAACAATAATATCTAAGGTTTAAAATTTAATCCCTGCCAAACTTTCTCACTTAAAGATTTTGACTCAAAACATAGCGACCACCCCCTTAATCCCCCTCCTTGCAAAGGAGGGGGAAGCCCGCTGAAGGCGGGCAGGGGGAGGTCATACAACTGCACGTATCATTACCTCTGCATTATAAGGAGGTGGAAACCAATTGAAGAAGTTTGTCTCAAAATTTCCCTTCAATGTTTTGGACGGATATGTAATAATTTATAATTAGATCTCATTTTTACATTTAATTTTTAATTTCTTTCATAAGACTTTTCTTACAAACTTGGATTAAATTATGATAATTATGAATAAATGTAAAATTGTAAAATTTAGGATTTGTGAAAAGATAAACCATTTTTATTTTGTCATTTAATTATTTAAAGCTTCAGCTTAATTTACTTAAACAAATAAATTACTTATGAATCTTTTCACACCTTACACTTTTACCCGGTCGGGTAAAATTTCAAATAACAGAATAGCTCTTGCTCCGATGACGAACACTCAGAGTAATGATGACGGAACCTTAGGAGAGGACGAATTCAGATTTCTTACCCGAAGAGCAAAGGAAGGATTCGGAATGATATTCACCTGCGCTTCGCATGTCACTGCTGACGGGCAGGGCTGGCGGGGCGAACTCGCTATCTTTGACGATAAGCACATTGAAGGATTAACGCGTCTTGCTAAAGGCATTCACGAATACGGAAGTCTCGGGATAGTTCAGATATTTCACGGCGGCGCGAGAAGTCCTGAATCTCTGACAGGAAAACAGCCCTGGAGCGCAAGCGCACATACGATGACATTTTCAAAAGACAGCACAGAAGTCCGCGAAGCAACTGAAGAAGACATAGAAAAAGCAACGGAAGCATTTGTTGCGGCAGCACGTCGGGCATACGAAGCGGGCTTTGACGGAGTCGAACTGCACGGAGCTCACGGATATCTCCTGCATCAGTTCATCAGCACATTCACAAATCACCGCACGGATAAGTGGGGCGGAAGTTTTGAAAACAGGATACGCTTAGTCAGAACAATTTTAAAAAAGATAAAATCACTTCTTCCCTCTTCATTCATGACAGGAGTAAGACTTTCACCTGAAGACAAATTATCATTTAAGGGAATTGATTTCGACGAGAGCTTAGAGCTTGCCAGAATACTTGCAGATGACGGTGCAGATTTCATTCACGTATCACCCTGGGATGTATTTAAGAAGCCGGATAAATATGCAGACGTAGAAAAGACGATCATAGAATACTTCAGAGAGAGAGTTCCTGCGGAAGTTCCGGTAATGACAGCCGGCAAAATCTGGTCACGCACAGACGCCGAGAAAATACTCAGTCTCGGATCAGATTTTGCAGTAATAGGCAAAGCAGCGATAGGCATTCCCGACTGGCCAAATAAAGCAAAAGATGAAAACTTCATTCCTCAAATGCCGCCATACACAATAAATCACTTACGCGATGCGGATCTGGGTGATGCGTTTATAAAGTATATGGGTGGATGGAAGGGGTTTGTGGCAGAAGAGTGAAATTTTCCCCTCATTCCCAGGCCTCCAAACTCTCTGAAAACAAATAACCTCGAAGTCTCAAAGACTCAAAGTTAAAATAACTTTCAAAACAAAATTCTTAGAGTCTTAGAGACTTTGAGGTTTATCACTTAAATTCCCTTTTGTACATACTGCCGGCTTGTGAAAGTGAAAGATAATAACTAAGTCTTGAAATACAATTCATCAAGATATTATCCAAAAGGACAAGATTGAATGAAATTTGTAAAAACCCGTATAAATCAGAGCAAATATATAATAAATATGAGAATTAAATTAATTAATTAAGGAAAATCAATGATTTCAGATGATTACATCAAAATCATGCCTGAATTGATTATTTTTACAAGTGACACTTGTTTATTGACAGGAAACACCGTTTTATTGACAAGAAACACCGTATTAATCACAAGTGACACTGGTTTAATGACAAGTGACAGCGGTTTAATGACAAGTGACAGTGGTTTGATGACAAGTGACACGGTTTTAATGACAAATGACACTGGTTTAATGACAAGTGACACTGGTTTAATGACAAGTGACACCGGTTTAATGACAAGTGACACGGCTTAAATGACAAGTGACACGGCTTAAATGACAAGTGACAGCGGTTTAATGACAAGTGACAGCGGTTTAATGACAAGTGACAGCGGTTTAATGACAAGTGACAGCGGTTTAATGACAAGTGACACTGGTTTAATGACAAGTGACACGGGTTTAATGACAAGTGACACGGCTTAAATGACAAGTGACACGGCTTAAATGACAAGTGACACGGCTTAAATGACAAGTGACAGTGGTTTAATGACAAGTGACATGAGTTTTTCTCACTGATTACACAGATTTACACAGATGTATTCTTGTTAATTTTTTAGTATTTTAGGATTCATATCTGTGATAATCAGTGAAATCTGTGAGAGATTAAACCATGGTAATTTTATTTTCCTTTTACTTCCAGGCGTAAAACATTATTAAAGCCCACGGATTATGAGTATGCTGGTTTTTATTGAGAGAAATTGGGAATACTTATTTGAAAGTTTGGATTGAAAGAAGTAATTTGGGATAAACAATGTTGGAAACTTATTAATTAATTGATTTAATACATTATTTTTTTGAATAGATATTATTACTCAAATTCGATTTCAAACTTTCTAAATTCATCTACAAATGAAATTATAGGCGAACTGACTCGCAATAGTGAATTTACATTATTGACAACACAAACGATTGCTTGGGAATCACAAATAGAAATTCTGAAAGAATCAATAATAAATTATGATGGTTCTTTATTTTTCGAATATTCAATTCCCAGAATGGGAAGAAGGATTGATGTTGTTTTAATAATTAAAAATGTAATTTTTGTTTTAGAATTTAAAGTCGGAGAAAAAGAATTTCTATTAAGTGCTATTGATCAAGTATGGGATTATGCTCTTGATCTAAAAAACTTTCACGAAACCAGTCATAAACATTTATTAGCACCAATACTAATTGCAACTGAAGCTAAAGATTTTAAATCAATAATTGAAAGAACTCCACACAATGATAATCTTTTATATCCAATAAAAACAAATCCGAGATTACTAAGAGAAGTTATCGAAAATGTTCTTATTTTTCGGTAGGTAAATCAATTGTTTCAGATAACTGGGCAATGGGAAAATATTCACCAACTCCAACAATTATAGAAGCAGCAATAGCACTCTTTAATAACCACTCTGTTTCTGATATTTCTAGAAGCGATGCTTCAGCAACTAATTTAGCAGAGACAAGCAATACAATTTCCGAATTAATTAATAAAGCAAAATCAAATAATGAAAAAATAATTTGTTTTGTCACAGGTGTTCCGGGTGGTGGAAAAACACTTGTTGGATTAGATATTGCAAACAAGCATCTTGATAAAGAATTGGGAACGACGAGTGTTTTTCTTTCAGGAAATGGTCCTTTGGTAAATATTTTAAGAGAAGCATTAACACGTGATAAAGTTAAAAGAGAAAAGAAAATTGGTAATAAAATTAAAAAGGGTGAAGTCTTTAGTTCAGTTAAAACTTTTATACAAAATGTTCATCACTTCAGAGATGAATGTTTAATAGATTTAAAAGTTGCACCTTTTGACCATGTTGCAATATTTGATGAAGCTCAAAGAGCATGGAATCTCCAGCAAACTGCAAACTTCATGAAACGAAAGAAAAACATTCCAGACTTTTCTCAATCAGAGCCAGAATTTCTAATTTCATGCTTAGACAGACATAAGGATTGGGCTGTTATAGTTTGTCTTGTAGGAGGTGGACAAGAAATTCACACCGGAGAAGCAGGAATAAGTGAATGGATAGAATCTCTAAACCGATCTTTCCCAGATTGGAGAATTTACATTTCATCCAGATTAACTGATAGCGAATATACAGCAGGTAATTCTTTAACTTTAATCAATGAAAGAAAAGATGTTATTTATAAAGATGAATTACATTTAGCTGTTTCGATGAGATCTTTCAGAGCAGAACATTTATCACAATTAGTAAAATGTCTATTAGATATTAATATTGAAGGAGCAAAAAGAAATCTTGATTTAGTTAGAGAGAAATATCCAATAGTAATTACAAGAGATTTAGATAAAGGCAAAAAATGGTTAAAAGAAAAAGCTCGAGGAAGTGAACGATATGGAATTGTAGTTTCATCACAAGCTCAAAGATTGAAACCACATGCAATTGATGTGAAGTCTCCTATGAATCCAATTCACTGGTTTTTAGATGGAAAGGAAGATGTTCGTTCATCTTACTATTTAGAAGATGTTGCTACTGAATTTCACATACAAGGTTTAGAATTGGACTGGTCATGTGTTACCTGGGATGCTGATTTTCGATTTGATAAAAATAATTGGAAAACATTTTCCTTCGTCGGTGATAAATGGAATAACATTAAGAAAGATGAAAGAAAAAAATATTTAAAAAATGCTTACAGAGTACTCTTGACAAGAGCAAGACAAGGAATGGCAATAGTTATTCCAGAAGGAAGCAAAGAAGATCCTACAAGAAATCCGGATTATTATGATTGTACATTTGAATATTTGAGGGAGATTGGGTTTGCGGAGTTGTAAATATAATTTCCTTTCATAGATAACAATCGGTATAGAATTAATATCTTTAAAAACTTAAATTTATTTCAGCTAATTTAATAAAAATGAACGGTACAAAAGAAGTTTTATCGGTAAAAGAAGCCAGTAAACAGGCAACGGAGTATCTTGGAAAGACTGTAACAACCTCCAACATTTCTTATCTTATTCAATATGGATTAATTAAAAAAATCAGCAACAATGGAGAGACACTTATCCTTAAAGATGAGTTGATAAAATATTATGATTCAAGGAATGGAAACAGAGAACATTCCTGGAAAGAGCAACTTGGCAAAGAACTAAACTGGGCTTTATCATTTGATCAATACACTGAATCCGATACTACAAAGCATGTTCACAGACTTCATCCATATAAAGGGAAATTTATTCCGCAGCTTGTAGAATATTTTCTTGATAGCCACACTGATACTTTTAAAAAAGAAACTTACTTTAAAAAAGGTGATATTATTCTCGATCCTTTTTCCGGAAGTGGAACAACATTGGTACAAGCCAATGAACTTGGAATGCATGCAATAGGAATTGATGTTTCAGCTTTCAACTCATTGATAGGAAATTGCAAAGTTACAAAATATAATTTGAATGAAGTTCAAACTGAGATAAACCGGATTACAAAAGCATTGAAAGAATTTTTATTTGATTCACATACATTGGAATTTGAAGCAAAACTTTTAAAAGCACTTTCTGAATTCAATAACAAATATTTTCCTGTTCCTGATTATAAATACAAATTACGACAAGGTGAAATTGACGAAGATAAATATGGTAATGAAAAAGAGAAAGAGTTTTTACCAATTTACTATAGACTTTTAAAAGAATACAAAATAAATATTCGTCAGGAAAAAGCAGATAGTTTTCTTGACAAGTGGTATTCCCAGCACATCCGTGAAGAAATTCAATTCGTATTTGATGAAATCAGAAAGATCAAAAATACTGACACAAAAAAGATTATAAGCTTAATTCTTAGTCGAACAATTCGTAGTTGCAGAGCAACCACACATTCTGACCTTGCGACATTGTTAGAGCCAATAACCACAACTTATTATTGCTCGAAGCATGGAAAAATCTGTAAACCTTTATTTTCAATTCTCAAATGGTGGGAATCTTATTCAAAAGATACAGTAAGAAGACTTTCTCAATTTGATAAATTAAGAACTCAAACATTTCAATATTGCCTAACTGGTGACAGCAGAACAATTGATATTTACAAAGAATTAGAAAAGAAGAATACCTCATTTGCTGATTTAGCAAAGAAGAAAAAAATTAATGGAATATTTTCTTCTCCACCTTATGTTGGATTAATAGATTATCACGAACAACATGCTTATGCTTACGATTTGTTTGGGTTTGAACGTAAAGATGATTTAGAAATCGGACCCTTGTTCAAAGGACAAAGTAAAGAAGCAAAGCTGAGTTACATTCAGGGAATCAGTGATGTTTTGAACAATTGCAAAAAATTTCTAATTGATGATTACGATGTTTTCTTAGTAGCAAATGATAAATATAATATTTATCCGACAATTGCTGAAAATGCTGAGATGCAAATAGTAAATCAATATAAACGACCAGTATTAAACAGAACCGAAAAAGACAAAGGAGCTTATTCGGAGATTATTTTTCATTTAAAATCAAAATAATTATGGAAAAAATTAATGTTGACAAAGTAATCTATCAACTTACAATTGAGGATTTACAAAATGTTGCAAACGAAGAAATTGATAGAGATTTAACAGAAAGTGAACTCAATTTACTAGAAAATAAAATTGGAGATCATGTTGATTGGTATGGATCAATTCAAAATGCTATTATACTAAACATTGTTAAGTAATGGCATTAACCATGACTTATCTGTAGGCGTTGATGTAAACAAAAAGATGAAACAGAAAGGATTAGGAAAGTTGCTCAGAAGGGAAAAGAAAAGAACTTAAGTCAGTAAAAGTTGATTTATTTCTTATTTCGAAGTCAGATGAAGTGTTCATGTTTGATTTGAAAACTGTAAAACCTAATAAAGGAGATTTTATTTCATACAAAAGAAATATGCTCGAATGGTTAGCAGTATATTTTTATCAATATCCAAAAGCAAAAGTAAATACACTTATTTCTATTCCATACAATCTATGAGCCAAATCCGTACAAACGCTGGACAATGAAAGGAATGTTGGATTTAAAAGAAGTAAAAGTTGCTGAAGAATTTTGGAACTTCTTAGCAGGTGAAGATACATATAAAGATTTACTTGATTGTTTTGAACAAGCCGGGATTGAGTTAAGACCGGAGATAGACAAGCATTTTCTGAAGTTCAATAAGTAATTTTAGAAAATATTTATTTAATATTTATTGTTGGAATTGGAAAAATATATACTACATCAAATATTAATCAGTTGGCATCCTGAAAGAAATTAATTTTTAAAAAATATTAGCAATGAAAAAAACATTTGAAATAGAATAAAAAATAGGTTATGGTCCGATAGAGGATTACAACATAGAAGAAGTTAAAGCTACTGATAGAAAAGAAGCACTTCGCATTTTTGCAAATAGAAAAAAAATTCCAAAAGAAGAATTAAGAAATTTTGAAAATTGGATGTGGCAAGAAGGAGCGTGGTTGGCATTCTTTAAAAAAATAAGAGAATCGGTAAAAACCTAGATTTCTCATTAATATAATAAATATTCTGACTGCGAATTTTACTTTAACAGAGGCGAAGTATTTGTTGAGGTTAATTCCTGGGATTTTATCAATGAGGAAGATTTCAATGTTTTAAAGAAATATATTTAAACAATTTGGAAAAGTATTTTGACTGCAAATTTTCAAATGATGTTTCATTAACAGAAAAATATCATCAGTTTAGCCTGATATATTTTATAAAAATATAGTCAGGATTTATGGTGTGATGCTAAAGGAGATCTGAAATTCATTTTAAATAATGTTCAGCAGCACATGATTACTTTTGTGGATCTGTTCCTTTCGCTCTGTGATTCATCGCATCAAAACTCATTTCACTTACGCTCTTATCACTGAAAAGATTTTTTCTCCATTTAGTATAATCACCCGGATCACTGATAACTAAAGAAATAAATTTTTCCGCGTCAGTCAGCCCCATTTCCTTTATCAATATATTATATCCTTTTTTCATAATTTCAGTGTCAGTCATTTGAGTAACCTTCTTTTAATATAAAATCAAACGGATTAACTGATTTTATTAATTTGTAATTTTTAAGTTTTTTATTAAAACATTATCAGTGGATATGAAATAATCGCAGGAAGCATTAACGGAACATGCTACATGAATACAATGTTCGGAACTAATATTCAGCATACTTATTTTCTCTGCTGTTTTAAGCAATTCCTTACTTTCTTTGATGTCAATTTGCGAATTATTTTTCCATTTAGCAATAGTATTTTTATGTAACCGTGTTATAGTGGTAAATACTCTCTCACTTCAAATTGAGTATTGATATGCCATTTAATTTTAATTAGATTTGCTATAATAAATTATAATTATAATAATGATAACATAAGAAAAAATTCAAAAAACTATTCAAAACTTGCCGGATAACCCCGAAATTGAACTTGTTATAGAAAAATTAATATTACTTGATAAAATCGAACATGGAATAAAAGATGTTAATGAAGGAAATGTTTTTTCAGGCGAAGAGGTCAGAGAAAAATTAGGGAAATGGTTAAAGTATCAGAATACATTTTAATAGAAAAGTGTAGTTTAAATAAAATACATTATGGATGCTATCAGACAAAAAATAAAGAGAACCGGGAATAAATTAATAATTGACTTACCTGAAGAGTTCAAATCAGAAATGTTTGAATTAATATTATTCCCTATTGAAAACGACACAAGTGAAAGTGATAACCAGTTAAATGAATGGAGTGATTTTTCATTAAGGAATCTTGAAACTTTTTATAATAAAGATGAACCTGACTATACTAATGTAAAGATAAAGGAACCTAACGAAAAGTATAAACCATGAAAGAAGGAGATATTGTCAAAGCTGCGCTTAATCAGTCTGATGGAAAATTAAAATTCAGACCTGTTCTTCTTTTAAAAAGAATGCCTCCGTTTGGTGACTGGCTGGTTTGTGGAATAGCTTCTAAATTGCAGAATAAAGTTGACCAGTTTGATGTATTGTTAAATGAAGATGACAAATATTTTAAAGAAACCGGATTAGTTATGACAAGTTTGATCAGGCTGGGATTTCTGGCTGTCATAGGAGAAAAAGTAATAGAAGGAACAATAGGATATATCAGTTCTGAGATTTATACCCGCCTTATAAAGAATTTAATTAACCATCTGGAAATCAAAATCTAAAGTTCTTACTTAATCAGCTGCTGTTTTATCAGAGTCACTTGTGATCTTCAAAGGACTCTGCAAATAAATCGAGCTAATCCCCCGAAGAGTTAGTTTGAGCACGTGACTCTGCGAGAACAAAAGATGTTTTGTCCTTAGTTATGATGTCTCCGGTTTCTTTCCGGGACTCAGATGTTACAATGTGCAATCGGCGGAGTCCGGCTTGCCCGCCCTTATTCCTCCCTCGTCAGAGTCTCCGGTGTATTCCCGGGACTATGACGTATTCACAAGTAAGCGGCGGAGTCCGAAAGATCACGAGACTCCGCCGGGGGAAAAAATTATTTTATAATACAACTGAGTCGTGAAGTTCACGAGACTCCCGCTTAACGATCCGCAATTTCTGCTTCGCAAGGTAAATAATCAGATGTAGGTTGAAATAGAGTTCCTCCCTCTTCAGAGTCTCCGATGTATTCCCGGTACTCTGACGTATTCACAAGTAAGCGGCGGAGTCCGAAAGATCACGAGACTCCACCGGGGGAAAAAAAATACTTGCATGTCTTGCATACTCTGCTGATAAAGAAAGAAAAGCAAAGATAGCAATATGAAATTTTTGTTTGATGAGAACATATCTCACAGAATACTAAAAAATTAGACAAACAATTTGAAAACAGTATTCATTGTAAAAGAATAAACCCTTATCCGTTAAAAGATTCTGACATCTGGAAATATGCAAAAGCAAATGATTTTACAATTGTTACTTTTGATGAAGATTTTTATGAGTGGAAGCTGTTAAAAGGATTCCCTCCTAAAATAATCTGGCACAGAACCGGAAATATATCTACGGAAAAAATCGCTGAATTACTTAATAGAGACTTCTGAAAAACTAACACGGTTTGTCATTCCCGCTTGCTCCTGGCGGGAATCCATTCAATAAAGCTTTATTCTAATTCAAACTCATTGTGATTGGATCCCCGCTAAAAGCATGCGGGGATGACAGTAAGGGTTCTTCAGAAGCCTCTAATAATAAATTAAATGTAATAATAGATTTTCTTTCTGATAAAGAATCAGGAATATTGGAATTGTATTAAAATATCTCTATTGAATAAATTAAAGAACATACACCCGGGTGAAATTCTTTTGAAAGAATTTCTTATACCATTAGGCATCAGTGCTTATAAACTATCTGCAGGCATTTGTATTCCTCAGTCACGAATTTCTAAAATACTTAATGGAAGCAGACGAATAACAGCCGATACAGCTTTAAGACTTTCAAAATATTTCGGGAACAGCGCAAAGTTCTGGCTCGGACTTCAGGATGACTATGATATTGAAGAAGAAGGAAACCTTAAAAAGAAATTATTGAATGCAATCAAGCAATATGCAGCATAAAATATATAAATAAAAATTTGTTTATAAAGCATGGCTTAGAAAAACATTGTTTGGAATTCATTTTATAATAAATATCTGACATCACAAACCTGTAATTGCACTTCAAACTTTTTCAGTTCAAATATATACTTAATTTAATTTTTTTAAGTTGGATGAAAACAACGAACCATAATATTCAGCAAATATTTATTTAAAATCTTGATTTTAAATACAAAGCAGAGTATGTTAACAAAAATTAATTTTAAATTTAACAATATTTCAAAGGAGACAAAGTATGAAAAAAGTTTTTCTTTATTTCTTTCTTTTAAACGCTGCAGTTTCATATAGCCAGTGGTCTTACGTAAGCACAATTCCGGGTTCGGGTGAAATATACAGCATGTCAATTATCAATCAGAATCTGATCTGGGTGTGCAGTGATAACCGCGTAGTATTAAGATCAACCAACGGCGGCGTGAACTGGGACGCAAGAAATTTCGGACTGCCTGCAGGTAATATTACAAGTATCTCTGCACTGGATACATCGTATTGCTGGATCGGTACGGAAAGCGGAAGTATTTACAAAACTTCAAACGGAGGATACAACTGGACACTGCAGTTCTCTCTTACGGGAAGTTTTGCTGACGGAATAAAAATGTTTAATCAAAGTTACGGAATATATTACGGCGATCCTGCCGGGACAGGGCTTCCGCATCAATGGAGATTTACGACTAACGGCGGCACGAACTGGCTGCTTTCTCCGAATGCTCCGCTTGCTCTTGCAAATGAAGCCGGATTATTAAATGCCTGGGACTGGACTGATACAGGAAGGTACTGGATCTCTACCGGTAATTTTACTGCTAACATAACTTCCAACAGATCATTCAAAACGGTAAACGGATTTACAGGCGGCGGTTGGACAAACACTGTTTTGAACGGCACCGGGAATTCTACCGGTTTATATTTTTCCTCAATTGCATTTACAGATAATAATAATGGAATGACTGCCAGCAATGGAACAGGAAGCACTGTAAGAAAAACTACAGACGGCGGGAATACCTGGGTAACAGTTCCCAATCCTCCGGGAGTTTCAAATTTTATTCCTTTCAATATGTGCGGATTAAAAGACGGATCGAACCTCATCTTCATTATGCTTTATACAAATTCAAATAAGTGTTTCAAAACATCTGATTACGGAACTACCTGGACACAGGAGATTGTCCCGCCGCAGGCGTCTTCATCAATCAGACTTATGCAGTTTATAAATCCCACACTGGGATTTGCCGGAGGAGCAGGAGGTGTATTTCTCAGATATGGAAATTCAATCGGTATAACACAGATAAACTCTGAGTTACCTTCTGAATATAAACTCGGACAGAATTATCCTAACCCGTTCAATCCTTCGACTACAATAGATTTTTCAGTTCCGGTATCCGGAGAAGTGACAATAAAGATTTATGATCTGACAGGAAAAGAAGTTTCAACACTTGTTAATGAGTTCAGGAATGCAGGAAATTATTCTGTTAATTTTAATGCAGCTTCGGTTTTGAATTCAGGTATTTACTTTTATAAAATGACATCGGGAAATATTTCCATTACAAAGAAATTTATGATTGTAAAATAATTTCTATCGGAGTCTGAGTCACTATTTGAATGGATGAACCAAAGGGTGCCCCCATCAGGAGCAGACTGTCCGAAAACAAAAATATTTGATTTGCCTCCAAGACTCAAAGGCTCTAAGAAGTTGTTTTTTATAGTTTTTTACTTTGAGTCTTTGAGTCTTCGAGGCAAAATTACTTTTTCGGACATTCTGGAGGATTCCTGCTTCGCGGTTTACCTCGCTGAAAGAGGGCAAGGCAGGCGGGAATGACAAAATTCTGTCTCTTCCGAAAATATCAGTCTGATTTAAAAAATTACTTTAAAAGTATCATCCTCTTTGTTTCAGAAAATCCTTCCGACTGCAGTCTGTAAAAATATGTACCGCTGCTTAAGCCGTATCTGCTTCCGTCAAATGAAATTTCATAATTTCCGGCATCTCTTCTGTCATTAATCAGATTTGCAATTTTCTGTCCCGCAGAATTAAACACGTCTAAATTCACTAAAGAATTCTTCGGAATAGAAAAATTAATGTTTGTATTCGGATTAAACGGGTTTGGATAATTCTGCGAAAGATTGTAATCAGACGGTATTGAAGCATTCAGGTTATTCCCTGTTCCGGTCATGGTAAAGTTGGTTTTTATTACATACAAACCTGAATCTGTATCAGATCCTATTATCTTTCCGGAAGGGAACATAAACACTCCCCAGCATCCGAGATAATCAGTTGAGTTATCTCTTTTATATGTATCGTACCATGCGACCTCAACAGGCAATAACGGATTTGATATGTCAACAATCCTTATCCCTGAAGTATAATGAGCGATCACGGCATAATTTCCGTAAATCTCTACATTGTGAACAATAGTAGTTGTCAGATTTGTCGGCGCCCAGTCTCTGACATAAGTTATGTTGTTCAGATCCTGTATATTATAGATAAATAATTTACCGACAGGATTGTCCATTTCATTTGTGGTAAGTATATACTTTCTGTCAGTCGTAATGGCGCTGTTGTGTGGAGATTGTCGACTGCGGATATGAATTCCAGGTTCTGATCGTTGTCAGAGTACTCTTGTTCCTTGCATCAATTATCGAGGTCTTGCCTGTATAAATATTGGAAGCCCAGATTGTATCATTTAATACTCTGCAGTCATGAACATACTGCGATGTCCATTTTCCTTTTAATACCGGTGTTTCAGGATCTGCAGACAGATCTAATATTGCAATACCGCCGCTTCCCACAAAACTGCTGTTAGGACCGTTGAGATAAAGATAAGGACCGGATTGTGATATTGAATGTGTGGATGAATGACCGGCTGCAACGAATTTTTTTACATAATGAATTGAATCAGGCAAGTATTGCAGATCAACTATCTGAACTCCGCTGTTACTTGCTTCGGACACTATATAAGCATAGTGTGAATAAACCTTCATCTCTCTCCATTCCGACAAACTGCCTGCAAGAAATCCGACTTCATGAATGTTTGAAGAATCTGTGATATCAATAAAAGATGTTCCCGGCTGACATCCTATGATAGCATACTCTCTTCCGTTCGGAGCAGTATAACCCCAGCATGCAGAATACTTGTACTGATTATTTGTCGGTCTGGGATTTAAATGTTTCAGTAAATGCGTGTTGTAATCAGCAAGCTGTGAATATGCTTTTCCTGCAGAAAAAAGTAATGTTACTAACAGAATAAGTTTAGTGATCTTTTTCATTTTAAATTTGATTTTAATTGGGGATTAATTTTATAATTTTTATTTGTATAAATAATCTTGTTTAATAAAAAATCCCGCAAATGCGGGATTTTATAATATTGTCTGCCTTGTATTTTTAAACTTTGATTTTAATCAGTATCAGTTGAAACTATTTCAGAAGGATCATACTTTTTGTTTCAGAGAAATTGTCACTTTGCAATGTGTAGAAATAAGCGCCGCTTGACAATCCGTATTTTCCGGCATCAAAATTTATTTCGTAACTTCCTGCATCCCTTTTATCATTTATTACATCAGCAACTTTCTTTCCCGTGATGTCAAATACACTGAGCTGAACAGATGAATTTTCCGGTAATGTAAAATTTATTTTAGTTGAAGGATTAAAAGGGTTTGGATAATTCTGACTCAGAGAATATTTTTCCGGAACAGAATTTACAGCATTATTACCGGCTCCTGTCAATGGGAATGAAGTCTTTATCACATACAATCCGGTCTGTCTGTCAGATGCAATTATTTTTCCTGAAGGGAACATATAAACGCCCCAGCATCCGTTATAGCTCTCATTGTTATTTGACGGATAAGTATCATACCATGCGACTTCCTGCGGAGCATCCGGATTTGCAATGTTAACAATTCTTATGCCCGCTGAATAATGTGCTATGATTGCATAATTACCAAAAGTTTCTATATTGTGAATGATAGATGTTGTGATGCCTGTCGGCTGCCAGCTTGTTACATAAACAGGGCTTAATCTGTTTTCTATATTCCATACCTTCATCCGGTAAGGAGCTGTACCTATTTCATCCGAAACGAATAATCTTTTCCTGTTTTCACTTAAAGCAGTGTTATGAGGTCCTGATCCGGGAAGATTTGTAAATGATGTTACAGTGCTGAGTGAACTTTTATTTGAAGCATTTATAATCGAAACTTTTCCGTCATTGATGTTTGCAGCATAGATTGTATCATTTTCTACACGGCAGTCGTGAACGTATAATGTCGTCCATTGTCCGAGTTTTACAGGATTCACAGGATCAATAACATCCAATACTGTTATTCCTCCTATAGAATTTGAATTTCCCCCGTTAAGATAAATGTAATGACCTGACTGTGAAATTGAATGTGTCCTTGTGTAACCAGAATAATTCCATGTCTTCACAAGACTTACTGAATCAGGAAGATACTGAAGATCTACTATCTGCAGGTTGCTGTTCGTTGCCTCTGAAACAATATATGCATAATGAGAATATGTCTTCATTTCCCGCCAGGATGAGGTAAGACCGGTAAGATAATCTACTTCATGTATATTCGCCGAATCGGTTACATCAATGAAAGCTGTTCCGGACGGACATCCGAGAATTGCGTATTCCCTGCCGTCAGGAGCCTTGTAACCCCAGATTGCAGAATACAATGTATTTGTATAATGCTGGTTGAGATTCTTTAATAAATATGTATTCTGATTTGCAAGCTGTGAGAATGAATCTGTAAAACTTAAGGCAATAACCAGAATTAAAATTGATACTGAGATCTTCTTCATTAATTATTTATGTTAATTTATTTTGTTAAAATCATTTTTTTTGTTTCGGAAAAACTATTCGATCTGTTATTTACATTTAATGTATAAAAATACACTCCGCTGTTCAAATTATATTTACCGGCGTCAAAAATAATTTCGTAATCTCCCCCGTCCCTTCTGTCGTTGATTATGTCCGCAACTTCCTTTCCCTGAATGCTGTAAATCTTCAACGATACTTTCGAATTCTCTTTTAGTGAGAATTTTATGTTAGTAACAGGATTAAAAGGATTTGGAAAATTCTGATTCAGTTTATAATCTTTTGCATTCGAATTGATCTCTTTTGGAATTTCAGTCATAAAAAAATTTGTCTTGATAACAAACAATCCGTTTGAAATATCCGAACCGATGATCTTTCCCGAAGAAAATTTATATACACCCCAGCATCCGCTGAAATTAGTGCTGTTACTGCTGGGATATGTGTCATACCAGGCGACTTCCACGGGGTTTGAAGGATTGCTTATATTTAAAATTCTGATTCCGGCTGTGTAATGCGCGATGACTGCATAATTGCCGTATGTCTCAATGTTGTGAACTATTGCCGTTGTTATTCCTGTCGGCTGCCAGTCACGGACAAATGTTATGTTGTTAAGGTCTCTAATATCCCAGACATTTAATTTTCCTGCAGGGGAACTAACTTCATTTGTAGTATAGATATAATCTCTTGTAACAGGAAATGCGCAGTTGTGTGTGGAAACTGCAGACTGCGGATATGCCTGCCAGTTCCTTACAAACTGAAGTGAACTTTTATTAGAAGCGTTTATGATTGACATTTTTCCTGTATATACATTTGCTGCCCAGATAGTATCATTCTGAACTCTGCAGTCATGTACATATTCAGTATTCCATTCACCCATTTTTACCGGAGATACCGGATTTGATACATCCACTACTGCAACTCCCCCGACTGAAGAAGCGGCATTTCCTCCGTTCAGATACAAATAATTACCTGACTGAGAAATTGAATGTGTCTTTGTATAACCTGCATAACTCCAGGTTGCGACAAGACTCACTGAATCCGGGAGATACTGCAGATCAACAATCTGTAATTTACTGTTAGTAGCTTCTGATACAATATAAGCATAGTGTGAATAAGTCTTCATTTCACGCCAGCTGCTCGTTAAGCCGCTTAATGTATCGACTTCGCGAATGTTTGCAGAATCTGTAATATCTATAAAGGATGTGCCTCTGTTATATCCTAATATAGCATATTCCCTGCCGTCAGGAGCAGTATATCCCCATAATGCAGAGTAGGATCTTCCGGCTACATCAATATTTTTTAAAAGGTAAGTGTTCTGATTTGCAAGCTGTGAGTAAGAATATGAAGAGCATAATATCAGAAAAGAAATTATTAATAATTTTTTCATTAATTTGCTGAATGTTTGGAAAAAAAATTTGATAAAAATAGGTAATTTTATTTTTAAATACTAATGTTTTTTTGAATTTGTATACATAAAACCTAAATAAAATTCAAATTATTAGTATTACGGTTAATAACTGCATATTTGGGATAGTTTTTAAGACAATTACCTGGTATATAAGTTAAGTTATTCAACACTTAAATTTCTAAGCTAATTCAATAATAGAATTTATCTTCCTTCCAGTTCTTAGGATTATTTTTAATATAAATTTGAATTCGTTCAAAGGATTCGGCGTCACGAATTAAATGATCGTGAAAACGTGGCTGCCAGGCAAAATCAGAATTTATTAAATGTGCATTTTTAGTTACCACCGATTTAAAAGAACCGGTAACAGATGAAATCGTTTTCTTACCCTGATTTTGGCACCGCATTTGTCCATTTGTTTTATTGGATTCGTGCGTCGTTGTTGTAGAGACAAGGCATGCCTTGTCTCTACTGCCGAATGCCTTATCCCCATCGCATGCCTTGTCTCTACTGCCGAATGCCTTATCCCCATCGCATGCCTTGTCTCTACTGCCGAATGCCTTGTCTATATCGCATGCCTTGTCTCTACTGCCGAATGCCTTGTCTATATCGCATGCCTTGTCTTTATCGCATGCCTTGTCTCTACAGGACGTCTGGTCTATACGATTTTTATCAATTATCAATATTCCATGAACATGATTGGGCATTACGACATAATTGCCCAATTCAATAAATGGAAAATGTATAGGAATTTCTTTCCAGTATTTATCTGCTATTTTTCCGATTTCATTAAAATGCATTTCTTCATTTAAAATTTCACCAAAAAAATGTTCCCTGTTTTTTGTGCAGATCGTTATAAAATACGAACCATTATTCCCATAATCCCATGATTGTAAACGGGCAGATGGTATCCGGTATTTGTTTTTAAATTTTGCGGAATTTGATTTCATTTCCTTTAAATTTGTTTGCTGGTTATTTATAAACGTAGAGACAAGGCATGCCTTGTCTCTACACCTACCGAATGCTTGTCTCTACCGAATCCCTTGTCCTGACGAATCCATTATCCTACGAACATATAAAATTGATCAGGAATTTTTATTTATTGAATACGATTAATTTTTATTTTAATCTTAATATTTAATCCAACTTATTTAATTCGGACAGTGTTGTCAAATAGTAAAATATTCAGTTTGTGAAAGTTTTTATTCTGGCAACAATAAATTTTTTTTTAAGAAATATAAATATGAAAGTGATTTAGCAGATGTTTGAACATTGTATTTATATAAAGTCATTATCTCAATGATAGAGAGATAATATTTCCTTTAAGTTATTTTTAATTACAGAGATTGCTTTTTAAATATACTAATGAATTGATATACTTCTGCTAATGAGTTAAATTTGCGTTGTAAAATTAAAGCATTTACCGCTCCTGTGGTGTAACGGATAGCACAAAGGTCTTCGGAACCTTTGGTCAGGGTTCAAATCCTTGCAGGAGTACTAATTTGATTTTAGATTGGTGATTTTTGATTTGAGATTTAATGAAATGGAATTTCGAATTTGGGAAATTTAATGCATATTTAAAAAATTGTAAATCGAATTTAATGAAGAAGTCTGAGATCATAAAATTTTTAAATCTAAAATCCAATATCTAAAATCAAAAATCTTTTAAATTCCAATTCCCGGATTCTATATCCCGGATTATAACAGGTTAACAACATCCACATCAATTGTTATCATTACTTTCCTTGTTATGTTTTTATCTGCATACTTCCTCACTTCTTTCAAAATTCCGTTAATGTATTTTCCGGATGGATCTTTTTCTTTGCCGGATTTTATCAGCAAATGAAATCTGTATCTGTCTTTGAGTTTGGAAAACAAAGGTATCGAAGGTGGAAGCATATCTAATGATTTATTTGTGTCAACATTCTTTATTAGATTGAATAATTCCTTGATTTTTGATTCGGCAAGATTCTTGTCAGCGCACTTTGATTCTATCAGAACAAGCCGGCTGAAAGGAGGATAATTCAGCGCTTGCCTTGATTTAATTTCATTTTCATAAAAAGATCTGTAATCATGATTTTTTACATATTCAAAAACGAAAAAGTCCGAATGATTTGTCTGTATTAGCACCTCTCCCTTTTTATCGCTTCTCCCGCTTCTGCCTGAAACCTGAGTTAATATCTGAAATGTCTTCTCGGTTGCCCTGAAATCTGGATTCAAAAGTCCTATATCGGCATTTACAACTCCGACAAGTGTTACATATGGAAAATCCAGCCCTTTAGAAATTATCTGCGTCCCCGCCAGTATGTCTATCTTTCTGTCGTAAAAATCCTTTAATATCTGATGAAACAATTTTCTTGAAGTGAGCGTGTCTGAATCCATTCTTTTTATAACTGCTTTTGGAAATATTTTTACTAATTCCTCTTCAACTCTTTCTGTTCCTGCGCCTGCTGGTATTAAGACTGCAGACCCGCAAGAAGAACAAATCTTAGTATATTTTCTTGAAAATCCGCAGTAATGACATTTCATAAGTTCAAATGACTTATGATATGTCAATGAAATATTGCATCTGACGCACATTTCTACATTGCCGCAACTCCGGCATTCCAGATAAGAATGATAACCTCTTCTGTTCTGAAGTATTATTATACTTTCTTTTCTTTCAAGTCTTTCTCCGATCTCATAGATCAGTTCCTTTGATAAAAATTTTATGCGGACTTTGTCTATTGTCTCAAAAAAATCCGGTTTCTCATCTTTGTAATCCGGTTTATCTTTTTTGAGCAGGTCTGTTATTTTTATTTCTGGAGGATTAATTGCTGACGCTCTTTTTGTCAAAACAAGCATCTTGTATTTCCCGGTTTCTGCATTGTAGAATGACTCTAAAGAAGGGGTTGCAGAACCAAGCACTACTGTGGCATTATTTAACTTTGCTCTGTATATTGCTGCATCTCTTCCGTTATATCTCGGAGAATTGTCCTGCTTGTAAGAAGAATCATGCTCTTCATCCACTATTATTATGCCTATATTTCTTAATGGTGCGAATAAAGCAGATCTTGCTCCTATTATTATTTTGTATTTACCGCTTCTTATTCTGTCATAAGTATCTAATTTCTCTCCGTCAGAAAGTCTGCTGTGAATTACTCCAACTTTGTCATCAAACTTCATCTTAAACCTGTAAATAAGCTGTGGGGTTAATGATATCTCAGGTACAAGCACTATCGCTGTCTTTCCGGTTTTTAATACTTCCTTTATTGTCTGCATATACACTTCCGTCTTCCCGCTTCCTGTAATTCCATGAAGCAGGAATACTCTGAAAATGTCTTCTTTTATCGCCTCTGTCAATGTTTCCAAAGAAGTTCTTTGTTCGTCATTTAATAATATTTCTTTATCATCTTCAGAAAAAATATCAGGTGATTCCCTGTGCTTCCTTATTTCTTTGATAGTTATAAGTTCCTTTTTAAATAAAGAATTAATAACTGAAGAAGTAATTCCTGCTTCTTTCATGAAATAATTTAACTCAAACTCCGGCTTTTCTGTTAATTTATTTAATGCCGTAATTTGTTTAGCTGATTTAATTATCTTCTTTGAAATTAAAGAAGTTAGCTCACTTAAGCTCAGGTTTAAACTAACTATTTTAACTATTTTATGTGATGTGGGTTTTGAAAAACTCTGCTCGTAATTTATGAGTCCGTTATTACACATTTCAGAAATGCTTTTACTCAGATCTGAATATTTTAATCTTTTTTCAATCTGCTTTTTTGTCAGACCTGTATTGGACTTTTCTTCTAATAATTTAATTATCTCAAGGTAAATTTCTTCTTTAATTGCCTTATTGTCCAGTGCATCTCTGTAATTATCTGTCAGAAAGTAAAAATTATCCGATGTTATGTTAATTTTTGAAGGTACAGAAGAAAACATTGATTCTCCTATCGGTGAAATATAATAGTCTGAGATCCATTTACAGAAATCTATAAGTTCGTCAGTTAAAAGTCTTTCTTCATCCAGAACTGATATTATCTCTTTCACTTTTTTAAGGCTCGTTTCGGAAAATAAATCAATAATTATTCCTGTTATACTTTTGTTTCCGAAGTTAACAAGCACTCTCTTCCCTTTCTCAACGGAATCAATAGTATTTATTCCGGCTTTGTATGTGAATGTCGAATTAACAGGCAGATTCAGCGCAATGTCTAAGTATATATCTTTCATAAGCAATTAATTTACTGAATCTTAATAATACTTTATATTGAAATTTGAATAAAAAAAATCCATCTTAAAAAGTAAGATGGATTTTAACTTAACGAATAGAATAAATATTATTACGATTCAGAATACGGAATATGAAAAACTATAGTTTCAAATTTTAATTCAATTATAAATAAGATAATATTGAGAAATTATGGTAAGCCGGTTGTATTTTATTTTTCAAATAAACAAGACCAGGAATCACTTCAGATTCTTTTTCAATAATAACAATCCGGCAAAAGTTATAAGTCCGTTCAACAGTAAAATTTCAAATCCGAATTTATAGCCGTTAAATAATTTTACGGAATTAGTATCAAGCAGATATGACAGCAATGGAGCTAAGATGCATACTACCGGAACAAATTTATCTTTCACTGAAATCTTTGTGTATAACCCGAACGCAAATAACCCAAGCAGTGGTCCGTATGTATAACCTGCTACTCTGAATACTGTATTGATAACAGCGTCATTATTTATCTCCCTGAAAAGTATAATTATTAATAACAGCAATACCGCGAATGCTATATGCACAATATGCCTGATTTTTTTTTCTTTAGCATTTTCATTGCTGCTGTTGACTTTCAGAAAATCTATGCAGAATGATGTAGTAAGAGTGGTCAGTACAGAATCTGCGCTTGAAAAAGTTGCCGCAGTTATACCAAGTATGAATACTACTGCAGCAAATGAACCGAGATAATTCAGGGCAAGCAAAGGAAACAATTCATCTGTCTTTGCAGGTATTGAAATTCCTTTTGCATCAGCATATATATAAAGCAAAGCTCCCAGCATTACAAAAAAAAGATTTACGAAAACAGCTATTGAACTGTAAACATAAATATTTTTCTGAGCGTCAGGTAATGATTTACAGCTTAAGTTTTTCTGCATCATATTCTGATCAAGACCGGTCATTACTATTGCAATGAAAACACCGCTTAGAAATTGCTTAAAGAAAAAATTCTTCTCCTGCCAGTTCCAGAAGAATACCTGGGAGTATTTGGAATTCTGAATTGTGGAAAATATATCACTGAGTCCCAGATCAAGTGTATTGCAAATTGCAATAATAGAAAATATTACACCGGCAAGCAGAAAAAGTGACTGAACTGAATCTGTCCAAACAAGTGTCCTAATTCCTCCCCTGTATGTATAAAGCAATATTAATCCAATAACTATAGTTGATGTCACAGCAAATGGCATTCCCCATTGATCAAAAATAAATATCTGCAGAACCGCTGCTGAGATATATAATCTGAATGCAGCACCTATCAGTCTGGACAGCAAAAAGAAAAAAGATCCGGTTTTCTCTGATGATGTCCCGAGTCTTTGTCCTAAGAATGAATAAATTGAAGTAAGATTCAGCTTGTAGTATAAAGGCAGTAATACTTTTGCTATAACTATATAACCTATCAGATATCCCAGAACTATCTGCATATAAGAGAACTGATCTTTCGCTACTGCACCGGGTATGGAAATAAATGTAACTCCGGAAAGCGAATCGCCTATTAAACCGAATGCAACTAAAAACCACGGAGACTTTTTGTTACCTAAGTAATATGACTGACTCGTAGCATTACGTCCTGTATACCAGGAAATAGTAAGAAGTATTGAGAAATAAAGAAGTATGAAAGTGATTATAAAAAAAGGCGACATTATTTTTTGATATGATTCAGATTAAGTTAAATCTTTCTTTTATGAAATATCCCTTTTCACTTAGTCCTATCTTCGCACATTCAGTGTAAGGATCATGCTCAAAAAATACTGTCCAGTCGTTGTCTGTAATTTCTTTAAGATATTTCTTTTTTCATCAAGAGTCGTCAGCGGATACAGATCATATCCCATAATAAATGGCGCAGGCACATGCCCGGCTGTAGGGATGAGATCCGCTGTATAAAGCAATGTGTTTTCATTGTTATCCGATATTTTTATCATCTGCATGTTGCTTGTGTGACCGTTAACCGGCAGCAGAGTTATGAATTCATCAAACTTAAATTCACCTTCTGTTAAATGAAGTACTTTCCTGTCTTCAAGCGGCTTATAATTCTCCGGAAAAAAACTTGCCCTGTCTCTTTCAGTTGGATTCAGAGCCCACTCGTATTGCTTTTTCTGCACATAATATGTCGCATTAGGAAAAGAAGGAAGTAATTGTCTTTCTTCATCATAATAAGTGCTTCCGCCTGTATGATCGAAATGAAGATGAGTCAGTATTACATCAGTAATATCATCTTTCTTAAGATTTAAATGTTCCAGACTTTTCTCAAGCGTGTAATGAGAATAATCCACATCGTAGATCTGATTTATTTTTGCAGCCAGTTTATAGCCAATGCCTGTGTCTATAAGAATTTTCTTTTTGCCGCTGTCCAGCAGCAAAGCTCTTGTGCACATGTCAATTCTGTTCTGCTCATCAGCAGGATTTGTTTTCTGCCAGAGATTTTTCGGTACGACTCCAAACATCGCACCTCCGTCAAGTTTGAACAATCCTGTCTGTACGGAATAAAGTTTGTAATCCCCTATTTGCATTATAATGTTTGTTTTTTATTTTGCAATAATAATTATTCTCTTTATTAATTTATATATAAAAGAATTATTTGCGTTTGTTTTTTCAATCTGTATTTATAATTTTAATAAATAAATATCTAATCAAGATGAAAAAGCAATTATTTATATTTCTGATTCTGTTATCTGTTTCCGGAATTGTATATTCACAAAATGCTTCAACATATTTTCCTTCAAATACAGGTTATAAATGGTTCTATAAAAACACTCCGCTTGATTCCCTGAATAATCCTCAGACAGAGCTGTCAACTTATCAGGTTGATTCATTTTACGCAGTTGTAAATTATCAGGGATTGTCTTCGAGTTCAGTACTTTCAAAGTCAGGACTGACAAGTATAAATCAGAATTCTCCTTATACCGATACCGCTCATTATAATTTCCAAAGCACTAACGCTTTCTATTATCTGAATGTCCTGAGTATAATAGGTTCTATACCCGGCATAGATTCAATTGCCTTTGTTTCTTTTCTAAGATCGTTTGAGACATGGTATAATGTTTACAGATTTTCTCAGAATGTAAATACAAATTATACTATTTTCTCAAGGGACACTACTATTACTATTGATACTCTGACTCTGCCCTTGCGATTATCTGCAACCGGAAAAAGATTTAATGATGTCAATGTCTCCACCGTTAACGGTACTTATCTTGCAAAGAAATTTCTGATTTCCTTTTCATTAAGTTATCTGATTACAATACCGCCGTTTCCGCCGGTTGCAATTCCTATCGTTGTAAGACCTGATACTACCTATATCGCTTCAGGTCTGTGGGTCATAAAAGATGTTATTCCTTCTGTCAATGTAGATCTGAGTGCAATTGGATTTCCGGTTTCTTTTTCAATTCCGGGAAGCTTAAAGGAATTAACGGCAGGTACAATCGGAATAAATTCAGTTTCAAATTTAATTTCTGATGAATATTCACTGAATCAGAATTATCCTAATCCGTTTAATCCTAATACTATTATAAATTATAATATCGGCAAAACAGGATTTGTGAAACTTACAGTTTATAATTCTATTGGAAAAGAAATGTCTGTACTGGTAAATGGAAAACAGGATAAGGGAAATTATGAAATTAACTTTATTGCTGATAATTATCCTGCGGGACTCTATTTTTATAAGCTTGAAACTGATGCTTTCACATCTACCAAAAAAATGCTGCTCCTGAAATAATTTTATTTTAAATACACTCTTATAAAGTTCAGTTTGTTTTTGCAGACTGAACTTTTTTTTGTTTTGTAAAAATCATCCTCGATTTATGAAAAAGAATTTGAAAAGATTAATCTCAGAATCCGCAGGGATTTTCTATTAGAGACTTCTGAAATACCCTTACTGTTCTGCATAATATCATAATTCGAATTATCAAATTCGTTTACAACTGACTCGCATGCTCGAAGCTCAACATTGAAATACTATCCCCTTTTCTGTCTCAGACACGAATTAACATGCCTCATTTCGCAACAATCAATTATTTTCGCAAATTAAATAAATTTAATATTTTGAAAGTTAATATTATAAGTCAGATATTTGATTTCATTTATCCAAAGACATCATTCATATCAGAAGAATGGCTCGGAGAAAATAATTCTAATGAATTTATATCAGACAGTGAAGAACAATCACTAAGAAAAGTTACTGAGGATGATCTTAAAAATCTTGAAGAAAAACTAATATCCGATCATTCATTCAGTTATCTTGCTTTTTATGAAAATGATGATTTTTCAAAGATCATTTACAATTTAAAATACAGGGGGATGAAAAAACTGGGAATTTATCTTGGCGAAATCGCAGGCAGAGAATTATTAAAACATATTGCGGAAAAAGATATCGGAAAATTCGATATGATTATTCCGGTGCCTCTGCATAAAGCAAAGTTAAGAGAAAGAGGATATAATCAGTCTGAATGCATTGCCATAGGGATAGGCAATATAATTTCTTTAAATGTCAGAACTGACGTTTTAAACAGAATCAGAAATACGACATCACAGACTAAACTGAATAAGGAAGGAAGATTTAAAAACATTAAAGACGCATTTGTTATTAATGAAAAAACAATAAATGAAATTAAAGACAGCAGGATAATTATAGTTGATGATGTGGTAACTACGGGTTCGACTCTGAATGAAGCTATAAGAACTATCAGACAAAGTACAAGCAGTGAGATTCTTGGCTGCACGGTTGCAATGGCGAGAGATTGAAAGGCGTTTTCTCACAGATGAGACAAATTTTCACAGATATGAATATAGAATAATATTATAAATTATTTGACATTGGATCTAACATACTTGTTAAATGGTATTAGAATATCTGTGTGAATCTGAGAAATTTGTGAGAAATAAACAAAGAATACTCTCACAGATGACACAGATTTACACAGATATTAAAAAAGATTTAGATTTTATTAAAAAGAAATTGGGTTGCATTTTTTTATTCTTTATAAATTAATTGAACAGGAATGATTATGGAAATTAATGATATAACATATAAGATAAGAGGTGCTATATTTACTGTTCATAATGAACTAGGTCCCGGTTTATTGGAAAGTGTTTACGAAGCTGCTTTGAAGTACGAATTGCAATTCTTGGGATTAATCATAAATACACAGGTGGAAGTCCCTGTATATTATAAAGGCAAGTACCTTGAAATAGGTTTTAGAATAGATTTATTAGTTGAATATTCTGTAATAGTTGAAATTAAATCTTTGGAAAGTTTAAGAGATTTACATAAGAAACAACTTCTGAATTATCTTAAATTATTAAAAATGAAAATCGGAATATTAGTAAATTTCAATGTTGTAACGCTGGTTGATAAAGAAAGTATTATCAGAATCATTAATTAAGATTAATAAATTCAGGATATTAAAATATATCTGGAAAATATGCTTTGGAAAAAGTAACTGAGAAAATCTGTGTAAATCTGAGAAATCTGTGAGAAATAAAATGCTGAATAGAATGCTCACACAGATTACACAGATTACACAGATTTAATAAATATTAAAAAGAAAAGATTTAGATTTTATTCAAAAGAAATTTAGGTTTCATTGTTATTTCTATACATATAGTTTTCTTAGGAGCGACAGAAAACTGAAGAAATTTTAATGAGAAATTTTTTTCAAGACATTTGTCAAAGCAAGAATATCATTTTCATTATTGAATATATGCGCCGACAATCTTAGAAAACCCTCTCTGAGCGCAATGAATATATTGTTCCGTTCGAGTTCCTTCTGTATCTGATCGTTCATTGTGTTATCAGAGTAACTGAAAATAAGTATATTCGAACGATGAACCGGCTCCAGATCTGATATAATTTTAAAATCCGTGTCTTTCATTTCCTCAATGAAAATATCCTGCAGATGAAGTATGTGTCTGAGAATATTTTCAACTCCAAGTTTAAGGAACAGTTCAATTGACGACTGCATTCCTATCATCCCGAGTGTATTGGGAGTCGAGTTCTCATAAGCGCTTCCGTCTTTTCTGAAACTGAGTTTGTAGTGGAGAAAGTTCTTGAAATCATATTCTATGCTTGAGGTAGCAACATACGTTGGATTTACTCTGTCTTTAATAGCGGGAGAAATATATGCAAAGCCGACCCCGGCAGGAGCCATCATCCATTTCTGAGAACCAACAGATAGAAAATCTACTTCCTGCTTTTTGACATCCAAAGGACAAATACCGGCGCTTTGAATTGCATCCACAACAAAAAAACAATTATTCTTTTTGCATATTCTGCTGATGGCACTGAGATCATTTCTGAATCCGAGAAACTCAACAGAGCTGATGGTCAGAACTTTCGCTTTATTTTCTATGATGGTCCTTTCAATGTCTTCAAGTTTAATTTTTCCGTTATCAGAAGGTATCATGACATTCCTGATACCTCTGAGTTTTTCCTGATTCATCCATGGATAAACGATTGCAGGAAATTCAGAATCCGCATAAACTACACAGTCACCTTTATCCAGAATAACACCGTTAGCAAAAATATTCAAACCATGAGTAGTGCTTCCTGTAATTATTATATCTTCTTTGTCAGCATTAATAAGCTTTGCGCAGATATCTTTTAAAGAATCCGTGGTCCGCATATTTACGAGACTCAGATTTTTATTTGTAAATGTATATGAGTCAATGAATTCAATCAGTCTCCTTCGTGTCTCGAGAGAGAACTGAGAGTAATGAGCCGAGTCAAGATATACGCAGGATTCGGTGACAGGAAAAAGTCTTCTTGCATCGCTGAAGGAATTTACGTTTTCGATAAGTGAAACATTTTCAGAAATTGAATGAGCATTCATAAATTTGTTTTTAATAAATTATTTTTTCTTTTTTGATTTTTTCTTTTTAACAGAAGTTGATGCAGGTTCGTCAATATTGCTTTCATACATTTTTTTGTAAGCGTCATAATAAAACATTATGCTGTTCACATAGTTGTATGGCTCCTTCCAGTTATCGAGAGCACCGTAAGCAGGACGCTTCGAATCAGGCCAGACGAGAGCGTGTATCGAATCTTCCTTGGAAGACAGGAACGGATAAGCTTCTTTTACATTTTCCCATATTTTGTAATCTTTGCCGAAATACGCTGTAATAGTCATTGCGTCAATTACTCTTCCGAGTCCGGCATTATATGATGCAAGAGCGAATTTATATTTGTCATCGCCGAATTCTCTGAACTGAGATACAAGCGTCGCATAATAATAGATACCGGCAATTAAGTTATTTTTCGGGGTCTGAGTATCTTCGAGTTTAAGTTCATTCTGAAGCCCTTCTCCTGTTCTCGGCATTATCTGCATTAGTCCGAATGCTCCCGCGTGAGATCTTGCATTGGCATTGAAATATGATTCCTGACGGATGATTGCAAGTACGATCCTCCAGTCAAGCTTGTAGTAATCACATTCCTGCTTAATGACATCGCCTAATTCTTTTACGAGATTTTCAACATTGCCAAGCTTGAATTCCTTATTCACCATCTGCACCTTTTCCGTTATCCTCTCAAGGTCTTTAAGATGAATTGTCTTCGCCTGCTGCCTGAAATTTGAATTGGAAGTAAAGAGATCTAAAAGCGTTGGCCAGTCCTTAAGAAGATTTTCTATGTACTCGGTATTATTGTATGAACTTGCATTGATAACCTTGTCAATGTCTTTTACTTTCTTCTTGTTTTCTCCCGTCGGAGATATCACATTATCATTTTCACCGGAATTTGATACAGACGCCGAAGGATCTCTGAAATCTGCAGACTGATTGTATGAATAATAAATCAATGATGAAATAAGCACTGCAGGCAGGAATATCATGAAGATCTTTTTTCTCAAACCGCTTTTCTTATTTGCAAAAGATAGGAAACTTTTGTGTGTGACTTTTTCATCCATAGTTATTGCAAAAAATATACATTAAGAAAAAATAATACAATTACATTAGAAGTCGTAATGATTAGACTCTTTTTAAATTTATTTCTTAAACATGTTTTCAGAATAGTCTTGAAAATAATTTCAATGGTGTCCAAAACGTTTTGTAATGAGCAAATATCTTTTTAATTTTGAATCTAAAAATAATAATATCTAAAATTTAATCCCTCACAAACTTTCTCATTTGAAGAGTTTTTCTCAAAACAAAATGACCACCCCCTTAATCCCCCTCCTTTGCAAGGAGGGGGAAGACCGCTGAAGGCGGGCAGGGGGAGGTCATACAATTTTACTTAACATTACCCTACATTATAAGGAGGTGGAAACCAATTGAAGAAGTTTGTCTCAAAACTACCATTCATGTTTTGGACGGATGTGAATTAATTTACGTAGTAAAGTAATTTATACATTACAATGAGATCCTTTTTAGGTTAAATTATAAAGACAGTAAAAGTAAATAATTTCTTTCAGTTATCAATTAAAATGTGTCGTAACTAATTTATTTTTTAATTTACAACATTCTCATAAGTATCATGAAAAACTCTGATAACAAAAATTGTTTAAGTAATTCAGTTAAAATCTTTTTTACAATTAATATTTTATTTATTCTTTTGTTTTCTATAGCTTCTGTAAAAGCTCAGTGGGAATATCTTGGGAATCCTGATTTTACTGTACAGTATGCAGGATATCCAAATTTAGTCTTTAAGGATGATACGGCTTTTGTTGCTTTTAATGATGGCGCACATGGATCAAAACCATCGGTAATGAAATACAATGGAACCAGTTGGGTGTATGTCGGAGCTCCCGGTTTTGCTCCAAGGATTTCTAAATACATTAGTTTAGCATTTGACGGTGATACTCCTTATGTATGTTTCGGCGATTTTGATATTACACTTGAGCAATTAAGTCCTTCTGTTAAGAAGTTTGATGGAACAAACTGGATCGATGTCGGAACTCAGAGATTCAGCCCCGGGAACAATACTTTTCAAAGTATGGTAATAATTGATCATATACCTTATGTTGCATTTACAAGAAATACTTTTAGAGTAGAAGTGAAGAAGTTTGATGGAAGTAACTGGGTAAATGCAGGTATAAGTGATCCTTCTGCCGGTGGTGCGACATATCCGGTATTGGCAACTAACGGCAGCACTCTTTATGTTTCTTATTTAGATTACGCAAATAATGGCAGGACTGTCAGAAAACTGGACGGAATGAACTGGGTGAATGTTGGTTCACCGGGATTCGAAACAGGTTTTAAACCTCATAGCTTCGCTCTCAGCAATGATACTCCTTATGTTGCATACATAGATCAGTTATACGGAGACCATATTTCAGTGAAGAAGTTTAATGGAACTGACTGGGTAAATGTTGGTATTCACGGTTTCACAAATAATATCTCTCAATATCCAAGTATAGCTTTTAACGGCAGTGTACCTTACGTGTCTTTTATAGAATATATCTGGTTAAATGTAAATAATTTCTGCTCGTCCGTTATGAAGTTTGATGGTTTAAACTGGATAGATGTAGGATCACGCGGATTCTCTCCCGTTTCATCTTATCAAAAAATTGCGATTAATAACGGAACGCCTTATGTTGTATTCAGGAATGACGAAAATAGTTACAGCGGTTCAGTTATGAAATATAATGACGATCCATTGCCGGTAGAGTTATACAGCTTCAATGCAACTGTAAACAGAAATTATGTAACATTAAACTGGTCAACAGGTTCTGAAACAAACAACGCCGGATTTGATATTGAAAGAAAAAATGTTAATTCAAATGAGTGGGTTCGAACTGGATTTGTCTCAGGAAACGGAACAACAAATACTTTGACCAGCTATTCATTTACAGACAGAACAAACACCGGAACATTTAACTACAGATTAAAACAAATTGATCTGAATGAAAACTTTGAGTACTTCGATCTTTCATACCCCGTTGAAATTCGAATGGATCCTGTATTTAAAGTTTCACAGAATTATCCGAATCCGTTCAATCCTTTAACGAATATTGATCTGGAACTCACAGAAGAATCAAATGTCCTCATAGAGTTATATGATATGAAAGGAATTAAGGTATCGACTATATTAAATGAAGCAATGAATGCCGGTTATTACACAATTCCTTTTAATGCATCAAATCTTGCGAGCGGAATGTATTTTTATAAAATAACTGCAGGCTTGTCTCGCAATGCGGAAGATTTTGTTTCATTAAAGAAAATGCTTTTGATCAAATAATGATTCATAAGTATCTAATTAAAATCCTCTGTGTCTTTGTGTCTTTGCGTCTTTGCGTTAAATTTTATATTATTAATCCTACTTCGTGAATTGTTTTTTAAACAGGGTGCTGCTAATCAAAATTTAATGTTAAATATAAATTGAATAATTTTGGATGAATATGCTCGAATGTAAATTTAATTTTTATTATTTCAACTTTTAGTTTTCGCTTCAGTCATACTATAAAACCACGCTTTATTCGGAACAAAATTCTTCTCATTATCCAGTTCTTTTCTGAAGATCGCTGTTAATCCTTTTTTATCTTTATCATTGCTCAGAATGATTTTAATCAGATCAATTGCGTATTTGTTAAAGGTTTTTATAATTGTAATCTGTTCATCAGTAAGAATATTCTTTTCACGGATATACTGCTTAAGATTTTCTATGATGTATTTTGCTTCTCTGATGTTTCCGGTTTCAATATAAACACGGACAAGGAGAAATTTGGAATTGAAATAGTAATTGGGATTTTTGTAAACGATTGAATTAAGATATGGAAATATCTTTTCGAAATCTTTTCTGTAAAAATAAATTTTCGCTTTGGCAAGATTATAAGCATCTTTTGCAAATGCAGGTTCAATGAACTTTTTATATTTCTCAATGAAAGATTCAACCCATTCGGGCTTATTCAATGCCAGTATATTATTAACAGCGCTGGTGAAATCATAGTCATTTATAACATTATCTATAAGAAAGAGATCTTCGGGAAGCATTTTTTCATACAGACTGAATAAATCTTTCCTGTATCCGGTTTCACCTTTATTAATTTTCTGAAGGCAAAAAGATACTAAGTAATTGTAATAATAGGGAAGAACGGAATTATCTGATCTGCTGAACTTTTTTTCATTTAACATCAGATAAGTTTTAAGTTCGTCCATATACTCTTTTTTTAAATGCGTAAACATCATTATCTGAAGGTATATGATGTACAAATTCGGATGAGAAGTCTTGATAATTTTCTTGTTATTTTCCATATAAATCAAAATGTCATCAAAGAAAGTCTTGTTAAAAAGAACAGTCTTTCCGACACTTTTCTGGTTATTCAGCATTTCATTGAAGACATGCAACTTCTGAAAAATGAAATTTAAGTCAATGTTTTCTGATTTGTTTTGAAGGCATTTTGCGTAAGTGAATTTGTATTTATCAAAATTATAAAGATAATATTCATGTTCGAGATTAACCTGATTTGCATAAAATTTTTCATCTCTGGAAAATTGTTTTTTCTGAAGTTTCGTAGTATCATTCAGAATTAATTCGAATCTCTTTTTAATACCTCTTTTTCTGAGAGATCTCAGAAGCAATATGTTACTCTGCTGAATATCGGTTTTAAATTCAGTCTGAATGAGAAAACTCTCAAAGACTTTGTTGAAATCGGAAATTAGTTTCCTTATGCTTTCGTCATTGTATGATTTATCAGGAAAAAGATTTTTAAAGACAACTGACTTATCAAGATCAGAATCTTTTATATTTGGATATCTGGAACGAAGATAATTAAAAAGCTTAACCACCTGTTTGTTCGGATTAAGATAAGGAGAATTAACAAATGCTTTAAATTTTAATATCTCCTTTTTTGAAAGATCATTAAAATATTCTATCATGAAATAAACTTAGAATTTAAAAATAAAAATTTCATATAACATTTATACTGAATCAGTTAATAAATTTTGACAAATAAAAATCTGAAAGATTATTTGCATAAGGTTACGCTTCAAAATTAATTAATTATGTTTTAAACTGAAATGAAATTTGCTGAGCAGAAAGCTGAAAGTATAAAGATAAATAATGAAACAAGAAAAAGTATCTTTGCAACTCTTATCCCGGAATATAGAAATCAAATTCTGAAAATGATTTTAATCAAGAGTCATTGAAATCAAAGATAGTCCAGACTTTGTAAAGGTCTGAACTATCTGATTTATAATTAAAGATGAATATAAGTTTAAGGATTAATTGTCGCAACAGAAACAGCTGAATTATTATCCATTAGCGAAAGATCAGTCACATCGACAATACCATCTGCATTTAGATCCGATGCTATTCTGTCACCGGTTAGTCCGAATATAATGTCATTATCCATCAAGCTGAGATCGGAAGCATCAACAATTTTATTCTGATCCACATCTCCACTGTAAATACAATACCTGGTTCCTTTAAGCTTCAGATTACTTCCGTATGCCTGAGAAACAGAACTTGTCATATCATAACTAAGAATATTTCCCCCGCTTACAAAAGATTCTCCGCCGGCTTTGCTCCAGGTTTCAATCGTATTGAAATGCCTCGCTACAATATAATACTGACCGGAAGGAGCGTTTGTGAAATTAAATGTACCTGTGAAACTTAAAGTATCAATTGCACTTTTAGCTGAATCTTTTACGACATAAGGAGCAGATGTCTCACGCAGATAAACTGTAACGGTATCTTTTCTGGTTAGAATATCCAATGAATTATCATACATGGCTTCCATGAGAATTTTCAGATTCAGTTTTGCTGATCTCAAAGGAAGATAATCCACGAATCCCAGCACAGTACTGTCTGTCTTGTGAAAAATATGAGTTTCAACAGTATCAGCATTACCACTTCCCCAGAAATTATTTTCAGCTTTAATGGAATCAACAGTATTATTGAACAGATCGAATATCTTTCCGCTGTTGCCGTTACCGTAAATCTCATTAAGTCCGATGTCAGTTGTATCAGCATTGGAAATATTTCCCATATTTGGTTTTGCTGTTCCCTGAATTGTAATTCCCCAGAGATTTCCTCTGATAGTGTTTCTGGTAACTATACTGTTTTGAGTAGCTGATCCGTTAAAATTAATACCGCTGCCTCCCTGTGCAGGAATTCCCTGAATATTATTGCTGTCTATGACATTGTTGTTTATATAAAAATTTGAATTTCCTCCTGCAATTGCAATTCCGTAGCGGTTCTTTTTAATAATGTTATTTTCAATTATGACATAAGGAATAGTACCGGTTGGTAAAAATGAAATTCCACCGCTCAAAGTATATAATCCAATTATTGTATTTCCTCTGATAATCATAGTAGCTGCGGCTGTAGCTCCGAAATTTATCTGAGGCACATTTGCATTATCAGTATCATTTTCATAAATAAGATTATTTTCAATGACAGGAGATGAAGCAATATTTGATCCGGAAACAATTGCAGCCCGTCTGTTTCTGTAGATCTTATTATTAGTAATTATGGAGTTGGATCTGAAAAGTGAAATAGCTCCGCTGGCAAACGAGCTGTTCAGAGTATTGAATCTGATAATGCAGTTGTCAATAGTAATATTGCAGTCAAGCATGCGGATAGAATTGCCGTATTCAAAAATCAGTTTTCTGAGATATGAGCCGTCACTCTGATCTTCAAACTTCAGCCCGAGATATTTTAAAGAGGTATCCTGAGCTGTGATCCTTGCAGAGTCAGGCGCATTGACTATAAATACACCGAAGATATCTACGAAAACTGAAGTTGAGAATTTCATTGTTGCATTAGAAGTAACTTTAACTGTATCGCTTAATGAAATTACTATCGTGTCATTGAACAAATAATTTCCTGATGACAGTGTAACATTACCTCCTGAATAAGCTACAAGACTGTCAAGGTTCCAGCTTTTACCGGAGCCGGGTGTTGAATAATTTGCGAAGGAATTTGCAAACAGAGCCAGCAGTACAAGTGTAAATAATTTTTTCATTTTATCTATTTAAGTTTATTTAAAAAAAAATTTAATTCTTACTAAAACGATTTTGAATATTCCTGATATTCAGCTTTGTTCTCCTGTTAATAAAGTTTTTTCTTTTCCGAATTATAACAAAAAAGCAGAGAGGAGGCGAGACATATCTTAATCTTCGGCTTTTTAAATATCAGCTTAATTTTACTGTGTTGAAAAATCAATTTGAGTATGATACATAATCAGTTGCTTCATTATAAAACAACCCGTGAATCTTGCCTTTCTAAATGTGAAAGCATGTCTCACAGATATATGAGCTTAACTATATTGGTTATTGATTAGTTTAAATTAATAAATTTCTTATTTGAATATTAATCATTAATTTTTCTTAAATAAAATTAATTAATGCCTATTCCATATACTTCTCTTCCTTCCTTCAGCGGATTATTTCTTGATTACATAAATAATTTTGAACTGCTCAAGAACTTCTATGAATTTGATTACAGAAATTATGACGACATACGCAGATGCATAGATCTGAAAAAAGACACATATCCGGGCGGAAAAAATTTTTTCAGGAAAGATATTTGCGATATTTTAAATAATCAGAATACTTTATTTAAATCCGGAGACAAAACATTTGATAACATTCAGCTATTAAGCAATCAGGACACATTTGCAGTAGTAACAGGTCAGCAGCTAGGTATACTTACAGGTCCTTTTTATACAGTATTAAAAGCTATTAATACTATACAGCTTTCTGAAAAGCTAAATCAGAAATTTACTGACTGCAAATTTGTACCTGTATTCTGGCTTGAAGCGGACGATCACGATTTTACTGAGATTAATAATATTAATGTGATCTCCAAAGAAAATGAAATAAAGAACTTAAGTTATTTTGAAAATGGAGAAACGCAGGAGAAATATCTTAAACCGGCAGGAAAAATTGTTCTTGATGATTTTATTTCTAGTTTCACTGATGAACTCGAAGCATCTTTAAATAAAACAGATTATTCGGAAGATTTATTCAAACTGATAAGGGAAGCATATAAGTCCGGTGCAGATATGAAAACTGCTTTTGCCCGATTCCTGAATTCACTGATAACTGATAAAGGTCTCATATTCATAGATCCTTCTGATCAGGAAATTAAAAATTTACTAAAGCCCGTATTCAGAAAAGAGCTGATGAATTCACCTCAGACATGTGAGGCAGTGATAACCACTTCAGTTGAACTCGAGAAAGATTATCAGGCGCAGGTAAAACCGAAAGCTATAAATTTATTTTACATACACGAAGGTAACAGATATCTTCTTGAGCCTAGAGACGGAGAAGTATATGCATTAAAGCATTCCAGACAGAAATTTACAGGGGAAGAGCTTTACAATCTTCTTGACTCTAATCCGGAACGCTTCAGCTGGAATGTCGTTACGCGGCCGGTATGTCAGGATTATATACTTCCGACTATAGCTTATGTGGGAGGACCTTCTGAAATAGCATATTTCGGACAATTCAAAGAAGTCTATAAATTATTCGGGATAACAATGCCGGTTATTTATCCGAGAACTTCAGCAACAATTCTGGAAAACCGTGTAAAGAATTTTTTAGAGAAGAATGATCTGAATTTTGATGAACTGTTTGATTTAAAAGAAGTTAGTAAAAAGTTATTAAAAAATGATTCTGAAATTGATACTGAGGAATTATTTTCCGGGATGGCTGATGAGCTCAGAGCGATATTTTATACTTATGAAAAAAAACTTGGTAAAATTGACATCAATCAGACAGCTTCATTTGCAAAAAGAAATCTTCAGTTTTTAGATTCGCTTAATATTGCAAAAGACAAATATGTTGCATTGCAGTCGAAACAGAATGAAGTGGTTTCAGGACAGCTAAAGAAAGCCCTTGTCAATGTATATCCTGATGAAACGCTTCAGGAAAGAGTATTTAACATTGTATATTTTGTTAACAAGTACGGGTTAGAGCTGATAAATAAAATGTATAATGAAACAGATGTAGAAGAATTTTCTCATCAGCTGATATATCCGGATAATTCTCCTGCATAAATATGTGACTTAAATAAACTTTTTGCCTGAAATAAAAAAAATATTGATAATAAGATTTTCCTCTTTAGGTGATATCATTCTGACATTTCCGCTTATAAAGAAACTCAGACGCAAATATCCGGAATCTGTAATACATTTTCTGACGGGAGTTAAGTATCAGGATGTTTTAAAACTCAATCCTTCAATAAATAGAATAATCTTACATGATAATTCTTTATCAGAAATCAGGAAAATGGTAAGATCTGAGAATTATGATGTAATACTTGACCTGCACAAAAATCTTAAAAGTTTTTATGCTTGTTTTATGAATTCCAAAAAAGCATTCAGAATAAAAAAAGAGAATCTGAAGAAGTTTTTTCTTGTAAAATTCAAAATCAATTTGTTCAGGGAAATCATTCCTGTTTATAAAAAGTATATAATCTGCGCTGATCCGTTTTTACATATAAATGATTATGAATTCGAAACCGATGAACTTATTTTCAGCAAAGGAAAAATTTTTGATGGCGAATATATAGTACTTTCTCCTTCATCAAGACATTTCACAAAGACATATCCGGCTGCTAAATTCATAGAGTTTATAAAGCAGTATCCGGAATTAAAATTTGTTTTAACCGGTGACAATTCTGAAAGAGATAAAGAAGTCTGCGGATTGATCTCAGAGCAATGCAGCAATACTGTGAACTTTTGCGGTAAGCTTAACATGAGTGCACTTGCAAATACGATTTACTACAGTGAACTTGTAATATGCAATGACAGCGCTGTGCTGCATTTGTCGGAAGCTCTCGGAAAAAAAGCTAAAGCTTTATTCGGAAGCACCGTAAAAGAGTTCGGATTTTTTCCGCAGTTAAATAATTCAGAAGCTCTTGAAAACAAAGATCTAAAATGCAGACCCTGCACTCATATCGGCAGAGAATCCTGCCCGGAGAAACATTTCAGATGTATGGACATTAAATTAAAATTATAAATAAAATTTTTATACTAAACAATAAATTTCAATGGCTAAAGTATTTTTAAACAAGAATGAAGAAAGAAGGCTTCTTGCGGGACATCAATGGATCTTCAGTAATGAGATAGAAAGAACTGAAGATATAGTTAAGAACGGAGAAGTTGCAGAGCTTTATGCATACGGAAATAAATTTCTGGGAAAAGGATTCTATAACAGGAACTCTCTAATTTCATACAGACATATTACTGACAAAGATGAGCCAATTGACAAAGCGTTTCTTTTTAAGAGGATCAGTCTTGCAAATTCACTCCGGAAAAAAAATGAATCCTGCGGCGATGTTTACAGGATGGTTAACAGTGAAAGTGATTTTATGCCGGGTTTGATTATTGACAGATTTGAAAATAATTTTTCTCTGCAGATATTTTCTGCAGGGATGAATGAGTATCTCGACACTATTACGGAAATACTAAAGGAAAATTTCAAAGCGAATCTTATAATTGAAAAGAATAATAATGAATTAAGAGTGCTGGAAGGACTTGAGAAGACCGAACGAATTTTATTTGACAATAGCGGGAACGAAGATAAGACTTTCATTACAGAAATAGATAGCATCAGATATAAAATAGATCTTCTCAAGGGGCAGAAGACAGGATTTTATCTTGATCAGACGGGAAACAGAAAACTATTAAGAAAGTATATGAATGAAAGATACAAGGTTCTCGATCTTTTTTGCAATGAAGGAGGTTTTGCCCTGAACGCTGCTTTTGCCGGAGCTAAAGATATAACTGCTGTGGATTCTTCACAGCACTCGACAGAAACAGCTAAGGAAAATGCAGCGCTGAATAATTTTCAGGATATAAATTTTATATGCAAAGATGTTTTTGATTATCTTAATGATTTGTTCCAGACAAAGGAAAGATTTGACTTTATCATTCTCGATCCTCCTTCGTTTACAAAGTCAAAAAAGAACATAATACCTGCGCTTAAAGGATATACGGAACTTAATGCAAAAGCAATGAGACTGCTGAAACCGAATTCAATGTTGTTTACTTTTTCCTGTTCTCATCATATAAATGAAATGAATTTTGAAGACGCCATAGCAAGAAGCGCTAACGAAGTTAAAAGGAAAATTCAGATCATTGAGTATTCCAACTGTTCATTTGACCATCCTGTATTGCCTCAGATGAATGAAACAAAGTATCTGAAAGGAATTTTATTGAGGGTGATTTAATTTGTAAATTGAAGATAGTTTATAATAAACCTATCTTGTTTAATATTCACATTTAAAAACATCTAACAACAAAAAAGGAGAATCAATTGAAAAAATTTTTTAAATCATCACTATTCCAGGCAGTAATATTATCATTATTAATGGTAACTGTTTACAGTTGTTCTGAAGATACTGTAACACCTCCCGCAGGTCCTGATGCAAAATCCATAAATGGAACAGTAAATTTTGTTGACACAAACTTCATAAATTCCGGAGGTATTTATTTAATATCCGCTTATCCGGTTGCCGGATGGCCTCCTACAGGCGGTCCTGCTGCTTATGATACAATTAATATTACCAGAACAAACAATGTCCCAAACAAAAGTTACAATTACAAACTTGTAGATCTAAATCCGGGAGAATATGTAGTTTCCGTTGGATTCAGAAAAACAGCTGGCGGACAAAGTCCTATAATGTCTGTTTACGGATGTGATACTGCAAGATTCTTAAACGGCGCAGGTTCCGATTGTTTCCTTTCTAATCCAGGGAGAGCTACTATAGGAGCTAATAATGAAGGAGTTGAAGGAATCAGCATGCTTTCATGGTCAGACACAGCAAAGAAAGTATATTAATACTTCAAATGCACACTACCTTTAAGTCCAAAAATATTTTATTAATAAGCAGAATCTTTGTAATGAAGATTCTGCTTATTTTTTATTTACTATTTGTTTCTGCGAATGCCTATGCAGAATTAAATACCGGATCGATAGGGGGTAAAGTAATTGACAAAGAAACAAATGCTATTTTAAGTTTTGCAGGAATTACTATTAAAAGCAAAAATTCCAAATCTGTTTACAAAACTCAATCTGATATTTCCGGAAGATTTAAATTCAGGGATTTGTCAGCCGGTGATTATGAAATAAAAGCGACCTATGTAGGATACAGGGAATTTACAGATAACATTTCCATAAGTCCTGAATCAGAGCTTACATTTAATATATTTATAGAGCCGGTAGAAATTGAAGTTGAGAAAATAAATGTGACAGCAACTAAAACAGAGGTTACTCTGCAGCAGACTCCGTCTTCAATTTCAATTGTAAATTCTGAAGAGATAGGAAGAAAGAACATACTTACTTTTGATAATGTCCTGGAAGAAGTTCAGGGAGTTACAGTTAACAGAAGCAACGGAATAAATGTAAGTTCACTTTCTATCAGAGGTTCATCTGATGTAGCGGGCGGAGGAATCGGCAACAGAGTATTATTATTATTAGACGGAAGACAGCAACTGACAGGCGATTCCAAAGGTGCTTTGTGGTCACTGATACCGGTTTCCATAATTGAAAGGACTGAAGTTGTAAAAGGAGCGTTTTCATCTTTGTACGGAAGCAGCGCTATTGGCGGAGTTATAAATGTCATTACAAAAAAGCCGACATACAAGCCCTTCACAGAAATTAATATAAATTACGGAGTTTATGAAAAATTATCCGACAGTCTGAAATTTACTGATAAGCTCCTTTCATTTTCAGGAGCAGATATTGTTCACAGCAATACAATGAAAAAGCTTTCATATCTGCTGAATGCAAATTATCTAAACAACGACGGGCATGCGCAGCAGACAAATTACAGATTTTACGGATTCACGGGAAAATTTACTTATGATGTATTAAGCAACAGGGATCTTGAAGCGACGATTCAGTACACAAATTCTATAAGCGGTTTTCCTCATTACTGGAGGAAAGAAGCCGGAAGCATTGCTGAGCCGTTTAAAGTAGCAGACAGATATCTTGGTGATGAAATTAAAAAAGAAACACAGAGTTTTGATCTTTTTTACAGAGCGATTCCGAATTCGAAATCTAAATATACCACAAGATTTTATTATTACAAATTAAACAGTAATTCATTTTATAATCCGAATAATCCTGTTTCTGTTCAGTTTGCTGATACCGGGAAAGGTCTCAATACTTTTATTGATTCATACAACCTCGGAAATATTTCACAGGTTGATTTTCAGATTGGCAGATCAAATTATCTGATAGGGGGATTTGATTTTCAGATGAACATTGTGAAATCAGAGCCAAAGGAAATATTGTACGGAAATCAGCAGATGAACAATTTCGGAATTTTCGCACAGGATCAGATCAATCTGGTTAAAAGCAAATACGGAAGTCCGATTCTAGCTTCTACTATCGGAGCCAGACTTGATTATAATAAAGTTGTAACAGGTGTAGAATCATTTCAGCTTAGTCCGAAAATTTCATTTGTCTATACACCGGAATGGAATAATAAAATATTAAATAACACATCATACAGAATTCTCGGAGGTCGGGCATTCAGAGCTCCTTCTATTGCAGAAATATATTTTAAGAAAGAGTTGTTCGGAGGATTTGAATTTATTTATAATCCTTCACTTAAACCGGAGGAGATAGTTTCATTTGAGATCGGACTAAAAAAACAGTTTAAGGCAAGATTTACTTTTGACTTCTCGCTTTTTTTCAACGATTATAAGAATTTAATTCAGTATGTAAATATAGGTAATTCCATTTACGGTCCTTTTCAGGTGCAGAATGTAGCCAAATCTCAGATAAAGGGACTTGAGTTTTATATTGATTATACTTCCAAAATGAATCTGTTCAAAGAACCATTTGAATATTTCTTCAATTTCGGATATACTTATCTTGATGCAAAAGATCTGTCATCAAACAGAAAAGACGATTTCCTTCCCTACAAACCGAAACATAATTTTAATTTTACTACTAATTTTTCTTATCAGGGATTTAATTTGAATTTTAACGGAAGATATCTGAGTAAAATTGATGAAGTCCTTTTTTACAAATACGAAGAACCGAAATCTTATTTTTTGCTTAATGCAAAGTTAAGCAAGAAAATTTCAAATAAGTTTTCAGTTTTCTTAGCAGTTAATAATATACTTGACGAGTCTTATCAGGAACTCGAACGGATTCAGGCACCTAACAGAAATTTCAATTCAGGGATCAATATAGATTTCTGATATACTCGCTTCTCCATTATTATTGCTTAAAAACAATCTCTACCTCTTCATTAAATTAAAAGCCAACCCTGAGGTTTACTTTGAATGAAGACAAATCCATTCCCGGATTTAAAGTAAATATAATTTTTCCATTGTTAAAACTTATCCGTTCTGATTTAAATTTTGATTTTCTTTCTTTATTAATGTTCACGGATGATATGTAAGCGTCAATTACAGACCACAGCCAGACAGCTCCGCCGGTAATTAATCCGGTTAGAGTAGTTGCCGGCATAGTAGAATATTCCTCATCAAAGTTAATATCGTAAATTGCAAGATATAAACTTCCTGCAAGCATTATCCATTGAATGCCGGCTTTAATCCAATGACCGTTATAAATCTGACCTGTGCCGGGAAGGAATAAAGATAATATTCCGGCAAGTACCGGAGATTTCTTTCCGGGAAAATCATCACTGCTTATTTTTTTAATTTTGGAAGACGAATCGGATAATAAGTTTTGCGAGGAAAACCCGGTGGAAGCAGAGAATTCATTTTCTATGAAACTGTAATTCTGAGCGGAAGAATAATTAATCAGAACAAATGAAAAAATACATACAGATAATATTACTGCAATATTTGTTTTCATGATCTTATAATTTTAAATGAACTGAATCTACTTAAAATTACTGTTATGCAAATGTGATTTCAATTCAAATATTCAGTAATTTTAAACACAAAAACAGTCTGAATAAAATGAGTAATTATACTTACATCAAATGAGGGTAAGCATCTATGTTATTGTCAGATAGAAGTGTTTATTTTTGTTAAGTTAATTTATAAATAATATGACAAATCTAATTTCACGCCATTTGACTTTCCTAACGACTCGCTTTACAACTTCACCAAACAGCCCCGGAAGTTTTTCGGGGCTAACATTTCTTTATTAAATTTATCAAGGCATACTGTAAGCTGATAATAGATATTTCTTTTATTGAAAAATAAATTTATTGTATAGAAGTAAAAATAACTCTAAGATTTTCAGCAGATAAAATTAAACTGATTATGCCTCCGGTAATAAACTCTGATATGTGTACAGGCAATACATTTGAAGAGAAAAGAAATTTTTTTACATGACTTAAAGATGGAAGATATTGAATCTTTGGAATTTTAAATTTCATTTTAAAAATATTTTTGTGCGAATGCTAATATTAACATTACTTGCATTTACTTTATGCAGTCAGCTTCTTGAACTTGATCCTCTTCGGCTCTACATTACCGAATTTCTTTTTCTTGAACTCCTCATATTCAGAATAACTTCCCTCAAAATATTCAACTTTGGAATCACCTTCAAAAGAAAGTATGTGCGTAGCGACTCTGTCAAGAAACCATCTGTCATGCGATATCACTACAGCGCATCCTGCGAAATTTTCAAGACCTTCTTCCAGAGCTCTGAGTGTATTTACATCAATATCGTTTGTCGGCTCATCGAGAAGAAGTACATTAGCTTCGGACTTCAAAGTCAGCGCAAGATGAAGTCTGTTCCTTTCACCGCCTGATAATGCCTTTACAAGCTTTCCCTGATCTGCTCCGTTAAAATTGAATCTTGCTACATAAGCTCTTGAGTTGAATTGCTTCCCTTCTACTTCTATAAATTCATTCCCTTCGGAAATCGCTTCCCACACTGTCTTCTCCGGATCAATCTCAGTATGCGCCTGATCCACATATCCCAGCTTCACAGTATCACCGACATCAAATGAACCGCTGTCGGGTTTTTCCGTTCCGAGTATCATCCTGAAAAGTGTTGTCTTACCTGTTCCGTTAGGTCCTATGACTCCTACTATTCCTGCAGGCGGAAGTGAAAAATTCAAATCTTCGTAAAGCAATTTATCTCCGAATGACTTTGAAACTTTAACAGCTTCTATTACTTTCGTACCAAGTCTCGGACCGTTTGGAATGAATATCTCGAGTTTCTCTTCCTTCTTCTTTGAATCTTCATTCATCATTCTGTCATAAGCCTGGAGTCTCGCTTTTGACTTTGCGTGTCTCGCCTTTGCTGACATCCTGACCCATTCAAGTTCTCTCTCAAGAGTTTTCTTTCTTTTGCTTTCCTGCTTCTCTTCCATCTCAAGTCTCTTCGTTTTCTGATCTAACCAGGAGGAATAATTTCCTTCCCAGGGAATTCCCTCTCCCCTGTCGAGCTCAAGTATCCAACCCGCTACATTGTCAAGGAAATATCTGTCATGCGTAATCGCAATTACAGTACCTTTGTATTGAGTAAGATATTGCTCAAGCCAGTCAATGGATTCAGCGTCAAGATGGTTTGTCGGTTCGTCTAATAAAAGGATATCGGGTTCTTTCAGCAGAAGTCTGCAAAGAGCGACTCTTCTTCTTTCACCTCCGGAAAGATTTTTTACAAGAGCGTCACCGTCAGGAGTTCTGAGCGCATCCATCGCTCTTTCGAGTTTTGCATCTATCTCCCAGCCGTTCATGTGCTCTATCTGCTCCGTAAGTTCGCCTTGTCTTTCTATAAGCTTGGTCATCTCATCATCGTCCATCGGCTCGGAAAATTTATTGTTCACTTCTTCGTATTCTTTAAGCACATCTACAACTTCCTGAACGCCTTCCTGAACAATTTCCTTTACAGTTTTAGTATTATCCAGCTCCGGCTCCTGCGAAAGCATTCCGATTGAATAATCCTTTGTGAAATGAACTTCACCTTCGAATTTCTGCTCTGTTCCGGCAATGATATTCAGCAATGTGGATTTTCCCGATCCGTTAAGTCCTATTATTCCTATCTTTGCTCCGTAAAAGAATGATAGGTAAATATTTTTTAAAACCTGTTTATGCGGTGGATACATTTTACTGACACCCACCATTGAAAAAATGATTTTATTGTCTGCCAATTGTGATAAATTTATTTTTAATATTTACGAATATACTGAACTGAAACCGTAGGTTTAAGCTAATTTGTTGTCTGCTAAGAAGTGAGTTGTGTTAATTCTGTATATTTTCTTTTTTAACTTTGTCTGTATCTTTTTTAAAAAACAAAAAATATATAAGCCATATCATTCCGGCTATCCAGACTATATCAATGTATTGCAAATTACCTGCTCCATTTATTTAAATAAAAATATATAAATTAATTTAAGTGTATAATGTTATGATGTAATGTTTACTGAACAATTATTACACCGGTAATTTTATTGTTGTTCTGATTTTTTTCACCGGAGGTGTTATTTGGGTCTACTGTAAAAGTTAAATCAAAAGTTCCTGCTGACTCAATTGTTACACTTATCGAATTGAAATTTTGTGTTGCATTATTATCAAGTTCATTCAAAGTATAATTGTTATTAACCTGAAGATATCCGGTAGCTCTGTTCACCATTTTCAGATTCACTATGCTCTGACTTGTTTTTGCTGCATCGCAATCTCCGTCTGAATAATTACCTACTGTAAATGTAGGATTAAATGTCTGACCAATGCCGACTACAGGAGGGAAATTTTGACCTACTATTCTGAGATCAGGATTATCAGTTTCAAATAAACAACAACCCGAAATATTTATTGCTAGAATAAAAAGCAGTAAAGTTATAACTTTCAAAAAAATTCTTTGTCTTATTTTCATTATACAGTTTGTTTATTTCTATAAATTTTTTTTAAAATACATTAATTTATAAATATTTTCAATGTGAGTTTCTTTGTCGAACAATATATTCGTAACCAGGCACACAAAAAACTATTAATCAATTCCATCTTTAACATTTATCTTTATTTATTTTTGTCCATGTATTCCTTTATTTTCTTCTCTTCCCACCCGGAGTTGAATATTGCATTCTTTCCGAAAACTGAAAACGCCTGAAATGCTATTCCTATTCCCCATCCAAATAATACCCAGTAAAACCAGAGCCGGTCAGGCGATGTTACTAAGTTTACAATTATAAGAAAAATATTGATTGTAATATAAAAGAAAAGATTCATATAAAAACCTTTCAAAGCTTTTACTCTTTTCCTTGCTTCTTCCATCTTAAGGTCTTCATTCATTTGAGTAAATTTTTAATTAATCAATTTCTACAAAGATAGTTAATTATAAATGAAGTTTCACATTAAAGTTTTACTTTATCCGATCTGAATTAACAATGATTCATTCGGAGAATGTTAAAAAATATATTCGCTTCATTATTGCAACGAAGTTTATTGAAAACAATTTGTTTACTTGCGGACAGAATCATTCCGATGTTGCTTCTATCAATCTTAATTGTCTTTTATTATTAAATTTTTCCTGAGTATATAAAAGGTTACCTTATATTAATTAAATTATATATATGAACACTTATGAAAAAGTTTTTTCAGATTCAGGTAATAAAAAAGTTGTACTGATAAATGACAATTCCGATCCGTCAATGTGGATACTTTATGTTTATAAAAAAATATTGTTCTTTAAGAAGAAAATTAAAACATACTGGTTCAGCAATAAGGATCAGGCGGAATTGTTTGCTTTGGAATATGTGAAGAATAACAGTTAAGCGACCTCCTCTATCTCATCAAGACTTACAAAAAATATCTTAGCAATGAGTTTTTTATCCTTACAAATCTCTTTCAATGCTTTTTTATAAACTGACAACTGCATTTTATATTTTTCTAAATTATTTTTATTCTTGTCTGTCTTGTAATCAAATATTTCTATTCTGTCCTTATAAAATGCGATCAGATCTATAGTTCCGCGTATTATATTTCCGCTTTCAATGTCAGGCATAAGAAAATCAACTTCTGACTTTATTTCGTCTGCATTAAGACCTGAAATGAATTTACTAATTCTTTCTGTTTCAGGTATGTCTTTCTCCGCTGTTATTCCGTTTGCAATTCTATGCGCAGCAGTGTGTATTTTTAATCCGAATGCATATCTGTTTTTTGCACTGACAGTAAATGAGTTTTCTGTATCAGAATTATAATTAGTATTTTTATGCTCTTCACTTTCATTCATAAGTGAATGCGGGGAGATAAACTTTCTGCTTCTCTTTATTTTTTGCTCAAGTTTTATCTTTGGGGTTTCCACACTCTTTTCCTCCTTCAGACTTTTTATTTCATAAGAGAAATCCTCAATAATGTCCTTTCCTGATTCTAATGCAAGGTTACTGAATAATGCGGAAGGATTACCTGATGTCATATAAAGATATTGCTTCGTTCTCGTGACCGCCACGTATAGTAATCTTCTGTCTTCGTCATAATCGGTTTTTTTCACTGTTGCATTTACCAGATCCGTTTTCCAGTTATTGAATTTAAAATATATCCCGTTCTTTTTTCCGAAAAATTTCTTGCCCCGCAAACCGGCAATTGTATTGAATGTAAGCGTTCCTTTATCACTCTTGAATCCGGGAAACACTCTTGAATTTATGTTTGCTAATATCACTACCGGATATTCAAGTCCTTTGGATGAATGTATAGTCTGTGTTAGAACTGCATCTGTTGTGTTCCCAAGCTCGATGTCGTATTCCATGTCGATCGAACTGTCAATTATCTGCACAAGCTCATTGAGGGATATCAGCTCTGATTCTATTCTCTTCTTTATTACTGTGATAATTTTATTCCCGGTATCATCATTGTACTTATACCTGCTCAGAATTTCATCAACCGCAAATAGTATATTGCTCCTGTATTTCCTGATTCTTTTAAGGAATTTATCAAGGTCTTCCGGCATGAAAGATAAATTTTTCTCCCCCGGATTTGCTTCGAGAATTTTATTTCTTAAATGTTTTATTTCATTAAATGTGTATCCTTCTTTTTCCAGTACAGGCAGCCACCCGAATATATCTTTATCATTAATCAAAAGCTTAAGCCATGCAAGTGTAAGAATACCCTGTTCGCTTGCAAACAACTCCAGACCTCCCTTATAGTTAACCGGAATTCCGGATTTCTTTCCCTCACGGTAAAGTTCCAGACAAAACTTTTTTGTCCTCGATAATATACAGATATCTGAATATCTGACAGGTCTCTCATCTGTTACTTCACCTGTCCTTCCGTCAAATTCACGGATCCTGTATTTATCTTTTTCATTTACAAGTTCGGATATCTTAGAGAGAATTAACCGGTATTCATCTTTTCTGTCTGCCGCTTTGTAAAATTTTATTTCTGAAAGATCCTGAAGATCTCTCTGCGGCTTTAAAGCATCCTTAAAATTTGTATCAATATTTTCCGTATCTACTTCTTCATCCGCAGTTGCCGGTATGCGCAGAGTGAATTTACTGAAATTAAGAATATCTCCGGAACTTCTGTAATTGTTTTCGAATATTATTTTTTTAAATTTATTTACATCATAATCAACTCTCTCTGTATCTTTATTAAGTTCATCTTTAAAGTATTTCAGGTTTTCGGCGAATGATGTGATATTCTCTATCTTCGAATTCCTGAATCCGTAAATGCTCTGTTTCCAGTCCCCGACTACGCATAGATTAGCAGTTCCGCTCATTTTATTGCAAATAAGCATTATAAGTCTGAACTGTATTTCATCCGTGTCCTGAAATTCATCTATCATTATATAGTCAAATCTGTTATTGTTTCTCACTGACGGCTTGTTCATCAAAGATATGTATGCAAACATGACAATGAAATCAAAATTGATCATGTTCCTCTTAAGAAGATATTCTATGTATGAAAGATATACGACTCTTATGAATTCAATGTATTCTTCCTGTCCTTCATCAATAAACAATTCTTCCCTGATACCGGGATCTATGGATTTTTCGGAAAATATAATTTCTTTATCATAGTCTGTATAAAGTTTATCTTTAACAGCGCTGCAGAATTTTTTATGAAGTTTGTTATTAACAGGTTTGCCGCTTTTGCCAATGACTGTTACATTTTGTTTATCAAATTTTTCACAGAACTCATCAAAGTTTCCTTTCAATGTATTCATATCGTCCTCGCTCCATCCTTCTGCGTGAGGAAACACTCCGAGACTGCATAGCTTCTTGATTATTGTTAAGATCAGATCATGATCGTCTAGAATATAGAATAAATCCCCGAACTTCTCTCTGTTTGCATTTGAAAAATTAAGATAAAATTTTCTGAAGACTTCGGATTCGACAGAAGGATTTTCTATAAGATTGAAATCAGGTGAAATATATTCGCTGATTCCGAGATATGACGGAGCATCCGAACCCGACTTTTTTAAAATCCTTGAACAAAAGGCATGAAATGTCATTATAGGAGCTTCAAGCAGTTTCGTCACGCTTATTTCTGAAGATAGCTTTGAGATAACTTTTTCCTTCATTTGATCTGCCGCGTTTTTTGTGAATGTTATCAGCAAAATATCTTCGGGTTTGACACTGCTGCTTACTATTTTTTCGTATCTCTTTACGATGGAATAGGTTTTACCTGTGCCGGCTCCTGCATCTACAAGGTAAATTCCGTCAATAGAATTTATAAGTTCATCCTGAGGATTCTTCAAAGGTTTTAATGCCATAATTTATTCCCCTGACATAAATTTAAAAAATCGCATTTCCTGCAGACATCAATAGATTCAAATACAGGGTCTGCCGGAAAATCAGTCATCATATATTTATTAAGTTCTTTAAGTTTTTCAGTTACTAAATCTTTAAAATTCTCTACATCGTCCTTAAAGATCAATCCCGTTTCAGTCTTACCGATTCTTACATTGTAAATCATCCCTGAAATTTTATTTAAATAATTACTCATAAATGTATCAGCAGATCTGTTTCCGAAATCTGAATAAGTTAAATTTGTTTCTTCCATTACTTTAAATGCAGAATCTATAAATCTTGCCTCGATTAATTGTTTATCGTAATAATCTGTATCTTCCATGTTCATTCCTTTAAGTATATTTTTAAAATTTTCGTAACCGGTTTTCCCGCAAAATCTATTTGCGTTTTCATGCTTTTCACATACGTAGGTAAAAAATTCATTCGAATAAATATACTCCTCAAATGTAACTGAATTATATTTTATAACTGTTCTTGTATTTCCCGAATTGCCATTTATCTGATCGCTTATATCAGAAAATAAATAATTGTATATGAATGTGATCTCATTTAAATATCGGCTGAGTGAAGTCATGTAAGCCGCCGCCTGAAAATCAAACTCCTCAGATTCTTCCTTCTCTATATAAACTGTATTTGACTGCATGGAAACATTTGACTCGCTTTTTCTGGTGTATGAGGATTTGTAATCCACTATGACACTTCCTGATCTCAGATCGATTTTTCCTGTAAGCATTGAATTTTCAGGATCCGGCAGCCATGATTCTGTATTTGAATACTTTTTGTCTTTCCTGAATTTCTTCATCATTCTATTCCCTTCTGACTTTAAAATATCCGGATCTTCTATTTTTTCAAAATTCATTTCATTAAGGAATTTAATAATCGTCTCCATTCCAAGTCTGAATTCCGATCTGACAAATTGTCTGTTAATATTCTTCTGGAACAGTAACATCTCGTCCGACATCCAGTCGAGAATCTGTTCCTTGTTCTTATTTACAAATTCCGGATAATTAAAATAAAACTCTGCAAGACAATGCAGCAGCGTTCCCTTCATGAATACCGGGGATTCCTCCTGCGTCAGTAACAAACTGAATGAATATTGTTTCGGACATCTGTATAACAGATTGAATTTTGAAGGAGAAATTTTCTTTAATGGTTCTATTGCTTCCGTTTTCAATTTTTTCCTTCGGCTCTTATACTTTTCATTTCCTGAATCAGTATCTGCTTGCAAAGGATTAAAAAAGCTGTCATTGAAATTACTGATTTCTCTTCCGGCTATATTCATAAAATAATAACAGGGTATTATTTCTTTGTAATTATTTACACTCTTCACAAAATAAAATCTGCATCCTCCCTGCTGTAGGAGTATTTTAAATCTTTTAAGATTTTTTTCATCCTCTTCCTCTTTATTGAGATAATCTTTATCGGGAAATAATTTCATCCAGCTATTTTCTAATCCTGTATAAAATATTATCTGTCTGTCAATGAATGCAGAACTCAAAGCATTTACAAAAAGAACACCCGACTTTTCAGAATCAAGCTCTGTATCAAATTCCTTCAGAAAATATTTCAGATCTATCAGATTTGTGCTGTCAATTTTACTGTTTGTGAGATCCAGCATATCAAGTACATCTGTGAATTCTTCAGGAAATTTCATCTCAAAATCAGTTTCAAGCTTTTTTATTAATTCTGTATAACTATGCTCCGTAATTGATTCAGCAATACTGAAGAATGACATGATCTTTTTATCATCTTTGTAAACTGACTTCAGATAAAGAGCTTCATACTGGTTATACCGGCTGTCAATACTGATACCAAATTCATTTGCCTGGGAAACTAATTCTTTAACTTTAAGTTCTCTTATCCTTAAAGACAATTCTATCAGTGAAATTAAATTTTTCACCCGGGTATCATCACTGAGATAGTTTTTTATTTCAATGTTAATTCCTTTTGAATTAAGACGCGCTTTCAGGATTTCCAGATATTCGGATTCGGGTTCTATTACAATAGCTGTTTCATCTGCATTATCTTTATCAATGAGATCTGTAATACTTTGAATAAGCTGTTCAGTCGTTCTGAAAATATATGTCCTGTCAATTTTATACTCTTCCTCTTTAAATACATTTATTCTCTCCGCCGGAGCTCTGCGGCTTGGAAGCGCTTCCAGATCAAGCAGACTGAAAATTTCCTGTCCTATCACTGCAATCCGTTTGTTTCCGTAAAAGTCTTCATTGAAATATTCAAGCGCAGTCTCAATTGTGTCGTATTCTTTTATCAGATCAAGTATTTCAGTTTCTTCTTCATTGAGAAACTGTTCAATAAAATCAAACTTGGCATTGTACATCCAGATTTCATATATCTTTTTAACGATCTGATGAACGACTCTCAGTGGCATACCTGATTTTTTACTTACATTCAGAGTTACTTCGTATTTTTCAAATATTTTGTCAAAATAAAGCTGAGAGAATTTTGAGGCGATCTGCTTTGGTGTCATTGCCAGTAATTCTAATCTCGGCTTATCAACAAGCTTGTTTAAAGCCGTTGCAAGAGGAGCATCGTTTGTAATGACAAGGTCAAACTCCTTTACTTCTTCGTAAAGTTCGGCTATGGATTTTACTTTGTTAAACATGGATTAATTGAATATTAAAATTCAAAATAGTTAATTAACTTTGCAAAATAAATTTTGATAAAAATATTCTTTGAATATATTTTTAAATTTTAAATTGTATTATGGCAAAGAGATCCGCTAACCTCACTATTTTCTCCTGGAATGTGAACGGTATCAGAGCCGTTCAGAATAAAGGATTCATGGACTGGTTCAGCACTCACGGGGGAGACATAATATGCCTGCAGGAAACAAAAGCTCAGCCGGACCAGTTAAGCGATTCTGTCAAATCTATCAACGGATATAAATCATACTGGTTCTCCGCTCAGAAAAAAGGTTATTCCGGAGTTGCTGTTTACTCAAATATAGTTCCTGTAAATGTAAAGAACGGATTCGATAATGAATTATTTGATAATGAAGGCAGAGTTATTTTTGCTGAATATGAAAAGTTTGTTCTCGCAAATGTTTATTTCCCTAACGGCGGTCGGGGTCCTGAAAGGATTAAATATAAACTGGACTTTTACGATCAGTTGTTTTTTTATCTTGAGAAAAATTACAGAGACAGAAAAGGAATTATTGTAACCGGCGATTTTAATACTGCGCACAAAGAAATTGATCTCGCAAGACCAAAAGAGAACATGAAGAACTCAGGATTCCTTCCGGAAGAAAGAGAATGGATAGACAGAATTATTAATCTAGGATATAAGGATGTATTCAGGACTTTCAATAATGAACCTGGTCAGTACACTTACTGGGATCAGATTACCCGCGCAAGAGAAAGAAATGCTGGCTGGAGGATAGATTATTTTATGGTTTCAGATGATATAGCTTCAAAAGTAACAAATGCAAAAATTCATCCCGATGTCACAGGCAGTGATCACTGCCCTGTTTCAATCAATATTGATATTAAATGAAAGCGGCTGTTTTAAGGCAAACCGGAATTATACAGAATATCAGAGAAAACATTCTGATTGAAGAAGTTCCGGTTCCTGAATTACTTAAAGATGAAATTTTAATCCGGGTAAACTCAGCTTCACTTAATCACAGAGATCTCTGGATATCTAAAGGAATGTATTCGAAAATAAAATTACCTGCTGTTTTAGGATCTGACTGCTCCGGTATTGTTGCGGCTGTAAGTTCGGGAGTAAATGAATTTAAATCGGGAGATGATGTTATTTTAAATCCGGGATTAAACTGGGGTGATAATGAAAATTTTCAAAGCAGCGAATTCAGTATTCTTGGAATGCCTGATGACGGTACTTTCGCAGAATACGTAAAGATCAGTAAATCAAATGTTTTCAGAAAACCTGAACACCTTACTCATGAACAGGCGGCTTCAATTCCTCTTGCAGGTGTTACCACTTACAGAGCTTTGTTCAGGAAATTAAATTTAACTTCCGGAGACAAGCTTCTTATAACCGGAGCCGGCGGCGGCGTATCCGCTTTTGTTTTGCTTTTCGCATTGAATGCAGGTGCGGAAGTATATGTCACTTCCGGTAATGATTTAAAAATTGAAAAAGCTTTATCTCTCGGAGCTAAAGCCGGTGTCAACTATAATGATCCTGATTGGCATAATAAAATAAAACTTCTGTCCGGAGATTCTTTAAATACTGTATTCGACAGTTCGGGCGGAGATACTTTTTCTAAGTGCATGGAAATTATTAATCCCGGCGGAAGAATCGTTTCTGTAGGCGCAGGACTGGGAAGTGTAAAAGATCTTAGTATTCACAAGTTATACTGGAAGCAATTAAAACTGTACGGATCTGCTATGGGTTCTGAAAATGATTTTTCAGATATGCTGAATTTCATAAATGAGAAAAAGATCATACCGGTAATAAATACAACTCTTGCACTGAATGATATTCATAAAGGATTTCAGATGATGAATGATGCCCAGCAGTCTGGTAAAATAATTATTACTTTATAAAATAAAACAGCAGGATATTATATCCTGCTGATGTAATTATAATTGATAAGAAAATTAATAAATCAAATAGTCCTGAAATCAGTTACTGTTAAGCTTAACATTTACTTTATCAAGTTCTTCATTGACATCTACTATCGATTGCTCTATTTCTTCTATTTCATTTTTCAATTCTCTGTCTGAAATCTTTTCATTCTTTCTGCTTTTATAAGTGTCAAAAAAAGTCTTTACACCGACAGTTACCGCTGAAAAAGTATTGATAGTATTCATAACAGGTGGCTCAATTTTACTCTGAATATTCTGTTCGAATTCAATAATATTATCAGTAGTGTCCCTGACTTTTTCGACTACTGTTGTAAGTACGTCTATATTATCCCTGACTTTTAAGAAAACTCCGTTGACATTTTCGGTAAGATCCTGAAATTTATCAATAGCAGGATTCATTGTTGATTTGATATCTTTTACCTGAACGGACATTTCCTCAATTTTAACTGAAAAATATTTGAGAGTCTTTATCAAAGTGAACACAAGGATCACAAGTCCTATAAAAAGCAGAATGATTATTATATCTGTTGCTATCTGAAGGTATTGTATTGTAGTTTCCACTTTAAAAGTATTTACTTTTTATTAAGATTTTTTTGTCTTTTCCTGATTATAAGCGTCAAGTCCCGCTTTGAAAGCATCTTTTACTTTGTCAGACTCTGTAGTTAATTTATCCTTTGTTGCTTCAATTGTTGTTGTTGCTTTTTCTTTTGCATCATTGAGAATTGAATTAGCGTCATCAATCAATGTACCGGCTTTCTTTTTAGCATCGGAAATAAGCTCTTCGGATTTCCTCCTGCCTTCATTGATAAGATCAGTCGCTTTGGACTTTGCAATATGAAGATACTCAGTTGTATCATCCATAAGCTCGTCTTTTTTTATTTTTATGTCATTCCTCAGTTCTTTTCCGGATTTAGGCGCATATAGTAATGCTAATGCAGCGCCAACAATTCCTCCTGTTACAAAACCAAGCAAAAGACCTTTAGCTGTTTTATTTTCGTCCATAATATTTTTCTCCTGTTTTATGTTATTAATAGAAATATATGTTAATTCGATTTTATTTACAAACTAGATATTTATTGCTTCGTTGTACGCTACACCAACTGCTTCCATGTTAGCTTCGCTTAAAGTCGGATGAGCATGAACTGTTTTCAATATCTGTTCGTGTGTCGCTTCAAGTGATTTTGCAAGTACAAATTCAGTTATTAATTCTGTTGCTTCCACTCCAACAATATGAGCTCCTAATAACTCATCGTATTTCTTATCAAAAATAACTTTAATCATTCCTACAGTCTCACCCATTGCTCTTGATTTGCCGCTCGCTGAAAATGGAAATTTGCCTACGTTTATTTCATATCCCTGTTCAATTGCTTTCTTTTCTGTAAGTCCGACCGATGCAACCTGCGGCTGACAGTATGTGCATCCGGGAATTGTATTGTAATCAATATCCGGAACATGCATTCCCTTTATTTTTTCAATGCAGTTTATACCTTCTGATGAAGCTACATGAGCAAGCCAGGGCGGTCCGTTTACATCACCGATTGCATATATCCCTTCTATGTTCGTTTTATAATCCTTGTTAACTTTTATACTTCCCTTTTCTACCGTCACTCCAAGCTCTTCCAATCCGAGATTTTCTACGTTTCCTAAGACGCCAATTGCAATTAATACTACATCAGATTCTATTTCTTCATTGTTCTTTCCTGTCACTTTTGTAATTACTTTGTTTCCCTTTATTTCTACACTTTCTGTCTTTGTATCCGTTAAAATTTTTATTCCGCTTTTCTTAAATTCTCTTGCTACAATATCTGATGAATCTTTATCCTCGATTGGAAGTATTGACGGCAGCATTTCGATTATCGTTACTTCAGTTCCGAATGCATTGTAGAAATATGCAAACTCTGCGCCAATAGCTCCGCTTCCTACTATAGTCATTTTTTTAGGGAGTTCTTTTGCTGTCATTGCGCCTGTAGAAGAGAGAATTTTCTTCTCGTCAAACTTTAAATTGCCAAGAGTTCTTGCTCTCGCTCCTGTCGCAATAATAATATGCTTTGCTGTTACTTTTTCAATTTCCTTCCCGGATTTGTCAGTTATTGTCAGTGTCTTGTTTTTATTAATGTATGCTGTGCCTTCAATGACTTCTATCTTATTCTTTTTCATTAAATATCTTACGCCCTTTTCTGAAACATCAGCAACTCCTCTGGATCTTGCAATGATTTTCTCAAAATCAAATTTGAGATTGTCATAAGAAATTCCGAAATCGGATAAATGTTTCATTCCGTTCATTAACTCTGCGTTCTTCAGCAGTGCCTTTGTCGGAATGCATCCCCAGTTCAGGCAAATCCCGCCTAATCTGTCCCTCTCAATTATGCCTGTCTTAAATCCTAACTGCGATGCCCTTATTGCTGTTGTGTATCCGCCCGGACCGCTTCCTATTACTATGACATCAAATTCTTTCATTTAAAATTTTTTATGTTTGTTAAATTTTGTAGTTTGTTTCATTCAATTTAATAATATAGATGCTGTATCTCAATGTATTAATCAATGATAAATTATAAATGTTTAATTTTAAATTATCATCTAACATGAATTATTTTAATTCAGTTTATCAGCCGGGTATTACTCTCAGAAAAATATGGATTTTCATTTCCCGTCCTGTATGGATATATTATCGGTAAAAAATTTATTCTTAAGTTAATTTAAATGAATAGTACATCAATAAACAATAAGATCTTCATTACAGGAGGAACAGGTTACATTGGAAGCCGGCTGATACCTGCTTTAATTCAAAATGATTTTGAAATATTTGCTTTAATAAGAAAAGGATCTGAAAATAAACTTCCGGTCGGATGTAATATTGTTTTAGGAGATGCTTTGAATTCTTCATCCTACGAAAATAATATTCCTCCCTGCGAAACTTTCATTCATCTCGTCGGTGTCGCTCATCCGGGTCCCGGTAAAAAGGAACAATTCAGATCAATAGATCTTGTTTCAATTCAGCAAGCTGTGTCTGCTGCTTTAAAAGCCGGTGTCAAGCATTTCATTTATCTGAGTGTCGCTCATCCGGCTCCGGTTATGAAAGATTTTATTGAGGTCAGAATGAAAGGTGAAGAGCTTATCCGTCAGAGTGGATTGAATGCGACTTTTATCAGACCTTGGTATGTTCTCGGACCCGGTCATTACTGGCCTTATGTTTTTGTTCCGTTTTATAAGTTGTTTGAAATGATTCATTCAACACGTGAATCCACGAAAAGACTTGGATTGGTGAAGATAGATCAGATGGTAAATTGTGTATCTTATTCAGTGAAGAATCCGGCAAATGGAATTAAGATTTATAATGTAAATGATATTCTTAACTTTTAACTTTTAACTTTTAACTTTTAACTTTTAACTTTTAACTTTTAACTTTTAACTTTTAACTTTTAACTTTTAACTTTTAACTTTTAACTTTTAACTTTTAACTTTTAACTAAAAAATAATTCCTAATTCGTAATTTTTAATTCTTTAAACTGTTCACCTTTCCACTCCTTAAAAAGATCCTTAACTTTATTCCGCTGATATTTTCCTGTCGAAGTTACCGGAATTGAATCGGAAAATACTACAACCTTCGGCGATTTGAAGAATGGCAAATGTTCCCTGCAATGTCTTATGATCTCTGTTTTATATTTTTCTTTTTGCTCATCAGGAATATTATCTTCCTTTAACATAACAAGAGCTCCTACTTCTTCTCCATACCAGTCATTTTCGAATCCTACTGCAATTCCTGACTTTATAAAATCAATTTTGGATATAACTTCATCTAATTCCAAAGGTGATATATTTACAGCTCCTCTGATTATCAGCTCCTTGATTCTCCCTGTTATGAAAAAATATTTTCTTCCTCTGCTGTCATATTTGAAAAATCCTTCGTCGCCGCTTCTGAACCAACCGAATTCAAATGTCTTTTCATTGACTTCGTCATTGTTAAAATAATATTTCATTACATTGTGACCTCTTATCACTATCTCGCCTTTTTCGTTTTCAGGAAGTGTCTCTCCCTTTTCATTTTGTATCTCCATTTCATTGCATTCAACCGGTATCCCTATCGAAGGAAATCCGTACTCGTTTTGCCACTTGTAATGCTCTTCTTTGCTAATGTCCAGTGGAATAAAACACGAATAACATGTAGTCTCCGATAATCCGTATCCGTGAACTATCTTTAGCCCGAATTTCTCTTCAAAGTTTCTTGCGATTTCACATGTCAGCGGTCCTGCTCCGCATATCAGATGGGAAAAATTGCTGAGATCATAACTTTCAGTGTTTTCTTCAGAGTGCATAAGGAATTGAAGCAAAGTAGGAACTACGCTTACAACTTTCACTTTCTCATCCTGAATTCTTTTAAAAAATTTGTCAGTCTGAAATTTCTGATTAAGTATTAGTCTTCCGCCGTAATACATCGTCGTCATAATAGTAACTACTGTGCCGTTTACATGATGTATCGGCAGTACACACATCATTGCATCATCATTGCTCAAATTATGACTATTGGAAATGGAAAGTGCGTCAGACATCAGATTATACTGTGTCAGGACTACGCCTTTTGGATTACCAGTTGTTCCGGAAGTATAAACTATAAGACACTCATCTTCTTTGTCCGATTTTATTTCTGTATTTAATTCGTCACTGTATTTGTCAAAAGCAAATTTATCAAACGATATTATCTGTACTTTATTTTTTAAATTTAGTTTTTCAATTTTTGTAATATACTCTTCTCTTGTAAATATCATTTTAGTCCCGGAGTTTTCCAGAATGTATTCTACTCTGTGAATATCCTCGCTCACATTTACCGGAACTACTACAGCTCCTATTATCCAGCTTGCAAAATATAATATCACAGTCTTGAAATGATTATGCGAGAATGTTGCGATCCTGTCCCCGTGACCAATCTTATTCTCAATAAGAAAATTTGCAAGCTGATATGCCCTCTGTGAAAAGTCCCTGTATGTAAGACTTACTTTATCCGAATTCTCATCATAAAATGTTATGTATATTTTGTCCTGATTTTCCTTTACGTTTCTTCTGACTATTTCACAAATATTCTTAAAGGGAACAAGGTAATCAGTAGCTGACAACTCTCCGCAATAATGCGCTTTGAGAATATTGTCATGTATTGTTTTATTCATTCAGATGGATTTTTAAATTCTGTTTACTTTTATAATCTTAGTTTGTATTAATTAAAAATATTTCTTTGTGACTTTGTGACTGTGATGTATTTAATTATTTTGCAAAATAATAATTATCATCTTATGAAAATAATCAAAAATTACTTAATTTTATTTATCCCTCTGATATTAATCTCACTAAGCTCCTGTTCGAAAAAAGAAAATTCAACATCGAAAATATTTAATCTTAATCTTAATCAGGGAATTGAAACTCTCGAACCGGTAATGTCAAATTCAGTTCAGTCAATATGGGGTTTGTCAATTATGATGGAAGGTCTGGTTCAGTTTGACAGGGAAAATAATATTGCTCCGTGTATTGCAAAAAGCTGGACAATATCCGAAGATGCACTGACTTATACTTTTACTTTGAGGAATGATGTCTTCTTTCATGACAATCCCTGTTTCAGCAATTCCAAAGGTAGAAAAGTGAATGCATCGGATTTTAAGTATTGTCTTGAAAGAGTTAATAACCCGGAATCTAAATCACGCGGTCAATGGGTCTTCAGAGATAAAATAAAAGGCGCGAAAGAATTTATTGATTATCATTCTAATATTGCCTCGGTAGAAGTAAAGGAAATCTCAGGAGTTAAAGCTGTTAATGATTCTACTCTTCAGATTGAACTTACAAAACCCTTCTCTCCTTTCTTAAGCATTCTTACTATGAGCTATGGATTTGTTTATCCAAAAGAAGCTGTTGAATATTACAAAGATAAGTTCGGACAAAATCCTGTGGGGACAGGTCCTTTCAGATTCGTTAAATGGGACATTGACAAAGAACTTATTTATGAAAAAAATAAATCCTACAGGGAAAAAGATAAAAACGGAAACTCTCTCCCCTATCTTGACGGAATTAAAATTACTTTCACTCAGTCTTCGGAAACAGAATTTCTGGATTTTCAGAATGGGAAGTATGATTATCACGAACCTTCATCGGAAACTTATGATCAGCTTGTTGACCCGAACGGTAATCTGATAAACGCTTCTGATAAAAATTATATTCTTAATAAACAACCCTGGCTTCAGACAGTTTTTTTTGGAATGATGCAGTCGAATGAACTTCCGGGCGGCAAGGAAGGTCCTTTTGTCAATAATAAAAAATTAAGGCAGGCGCTGAATTACGCCGTTGACCGAAACAGGATCCTGAAATTTGTTTTAAAGAACAGAGGAACTCCCGCTTCCAATGGTCCTATTCCTGCAGGAATGCCGGGTTTCAATCCTGACATAAAAGGTTACAGCTATGATAAGGAAAAAGCTAAACTGCTTTTATCGGAAGCCGGATACCCGGACGGTAAAGGTCTGAATTTGACTCTCGTCACCGGCAATGATGAAATTCAAAAAACCATTGCAATTGCAGTTCAGGAACAGCTCAGAGATCTCGGTATAGATTTAAAGCTTGATCAGATGCTTCAGGCAACTCTTGTTTCAAAACAGGAAGAAGGAGTTTTTCCTTTCTGGAGAGCAAGCTGGGGAGCCGACTATTATGATCCCGAAAACTTCATGGCTTTGTTTTACAGTAAGAACATTACTCCGAAAGGTCCTAACAGAGTGGGTTACAGTAATCCCGCTGTTGATGAGATGTATGAAAAAGCGCTGAAGATCACTGACTTCACTGAAAGGAAAAAGATATATGATGAAATGCAGAGAATTGTAATTGATGATGCCGCCTGGCTGTATATGTATTATAATCAGAAGGTTTTTCTGCTGCAGAAAAATGTTGAAGGATTTTACATTGACGGATTAAATATTATTAATCTGAAATTCACTAAAAAAAATTAGTATGAAACAATCTGGCTTTCTCTCATTGACAGACTAACTGTATGCTTGATTTATTTTTCATTGTTGCAATTTTAATTGCTAATTAGAAGCTTCTAAAAACCCTGGCTCTCATTTCCGAAAGCTTTTATCGAAGGTACCCTCTGCGTCATCCGATCATTGAAAACTAACTTAAAAATGGATGACCCAGAGGGTACCCCCGCCAGGAGCACGCGGGAATGACAATCTGAGGTGAAGTAGTTTTGCAAAAGTCTCTAATTACTAATTGTTAATTGCTAATTGTTAATTGTTAATTGTTAATTAAATTTTGAAAGTTCTTCCGAACTTTACCACATCATAATTATACTTCTTCCTTATTTTATCCATTTTTTTAAGAAGATTCTCTTTTTTATCCACATCATCAAATAAATTCTCCTGCATTGCATCTTCACCGGTTACTAGTTCTGAAAATTTTATTCCGAGAAGTCTGATCTTCTTTTTATTGCTAAGCATTTTGCCGAGAAGCTCAACTGCATCTTCGTAAAAATCAGTCTCTACATTGGAATATTTTTTTCCCGTGAATGATCTCTGATTAACTTTGAAATCGTAATACTTTACTTTGACTGTAATAGTTCTGCCTTTGGTATTGATACTGCGCAGTTTCTGGCAGCATCTTTCCATGAGATAGTAAAGTTCGGACTGAAGAAACTCCCTGTCATCCGTATCTTCCCAGAATGTATTCTCTTTCGAAAGCGATTTCCTGTCTTCATCAAATTCTTTTACAATATCACTTGACTTCCCTCCGGCTACATTCAATAAAAATGAAGTATGAATGCCAATCTCGTTTTCATAAAATGATTTACTGTATTTCAGAATGTCGCCTATCTTTATTATGCCGTATTTTTTCAGTCTCTCCTGCGTTGCCTTTCCTGCGCCGGGAATTTTATCAATTGTAAGTTCGCTCAGAAATTCTTTTTCTTTTCCAAACGGCACAACGGTAATTCCATCGGGCTTATTAAACTTTGAACCGATCTTTGCACAGATCTTGTTTGCTGCAATTCCGATCGAACAGGTTATCTTAAGCGTTTCTTTTATTTCATTCTTTATCTTCTTTGCAAGCAGTAAGTGATCATTATTATGGAGATACAAAACCTGAGTAACGTCAAGATAAGCTTCATCAACGCTAACGGGCTGAACAACCGGTGTGTATTTATAAAATATTTCCCTGACCTTTTTTGAATAATCGGAATAAAGTCCTCTTGTGCTTCTGATAAAATTCGCTTCCGGTACAAGCATCATAGCTCTTGCAAGCGACATTGCAGTTCTTACACCTTTTGCCCTTGCGAGATAATTCGGACAGGCGACAATGCTCCTCTTGTCTTCCTTTGTCCCTCCCACAACAAGCGGCTTGCCTTTCAACTCAGGTTTTATCGCTTCCTCGCAGGATGCAAAAAAAGCATCCATGTCAATATGAAATATTATTTTATGTTTAACAGGCATTTAATCAAACTTATAGTTTCATCTTTTTTTAATCAATTAATTTTAAAATAACACTCATTCACTATTTACTATTGCCAATTGCCTATTGCCTATTCACTATTGCCTATTCACTATTGCCTATTCACTATTGCCTATTCACTATTGACCATTGCCTATTGCCTATTGCCTAAAATTGCCCAAGTAAATAGTAACTTGAATAATCAAAAGGATAACTCTAATTTTATATAAATTTTCAGAGCATGATGTGTTTATAAATTAAGCTGTCATGGATAGAATAAAGTATGGAAAATATTTTTACTATGTAATATCGGTTTTGTTATTGATCACCGGTTTATTCGGCATCAAAAGACTAATGACAAAAGCCGACCTTCCTTTTAGTTATTCCTTTCAGGATAATAAAATTGTTTCAACTGAATATTATGATATCATCAAACCCGGAGATGTAATACTTAATTTAGATGGAATTAATATTTCAAGTTTATTCCAGCTTGAAACAATTCTTGATGAAAAATTTATTGAACAGGAAATTGATCTTGAAATAATATCATCCGCTGATTCAAAGTATGTTTTACAAGTTCATCTTACTCGTTACTACAGGAATCTGAATTTTATTTTAATCAGTCTTATTGTCGGGCTTGCTTTCTGGATCACTTCTGTATTTTTGATAATTAAAAAATACGGTAAGAAATCTGTAACAGCTTTGTTCTGGGTTCTTATTCTGTTCTCAGTTGCGACTATGACTTCACCCGGAAGGTATTTTCCCGGAACTGACATGATCGCCTTTTTAGTAAGAGCTTCACATGTTACTTCATATTTTCTTGGCGCAGTTACTTTCCTCCATTTCACTTTCACTTTCCGGCAGGAAAGAACAAAGATTGCAAATTTTTTTATTACTTCACTCTATACATTTTCAATTCTGTTTTGCATTGTACTGGTAATTGTTCAGATTTATTCGATTACGGATAATACTTCCGCCTGGGTATTTGTAATGGAAAAACTCTGGATAATCACAGAGGCATTTTTGTTAATTCTTATAATTGCCGGAGCATTAAATCTCTATTTAAATTACAGAAATATTAACGATCGCCCGGCAAGGAAGAAAATAGAATGGATATTCTGGGGTCTTGCAGCCGGTGCCTGCCCTTTTCTCTTATTATGGCTGCTGCCTCAGGTGCTTGGATTGCAGGAAGTGGTTCGGGAAGAAATACTTCTGGCTTTTTTAATTCTCGTTCCGGTTTTCTTTGCAATGGCTGTCGTAAAGTATCATGTTTTTGAAATAGATGTGTTCATTAAAAGAAGTATTCTGTACTCTTCATTAACTTTTATTTCTATTTTTATTTACTTCATTACAATCAGCATAATAACATTTTTTGCAAATGATCTGATGAAGGAATACAGTAATCTTGTTTCTGTTTTCCTGATCATTCTTATCGCATTCATTTTTAATCCGCTGCAAAATAAGATCAGACATTTTATTGACAAAGTATTTTACAGAGAAAAATATAATTTTGAAAAAGCCGTTAGTAATTTCTCAGCCGGCATAAAAGATAAAAATACTGTTTCCGAACTCAGCCGGTATGTTTTAAACGAAATTGAAAAAATTATTCCCGTCAAAAAGCTTGCGCTCATTGCTGCAAATGAAACGGGCGACAGATTAAGAATTCTATCTCAGAATAATTTTAATGACCTGAGAGAATACATTTCAGCAGTGAGAGTGAACAAACTTAGCTTTGATCGCAATAAAGTTATTGCAGTAGCTGAGAAAGTGGAACCGGGAACTGAAGCAGATATTAAAATGACGGAAGTTTTAAATAAATGGGACATAAATGTTGTCATTCCTTTTAAACTCGAATCAAAAAATAATATTGGAGCTGTTATATTCGGTGATAAATTATCCGGACTTAGATATACAAAACATGATATTGATATTTTAAAAGTATTAATTTCAAATGTAACTTTAGCTTTAAATAAACTTCAGATGCAGGAGAAACTTGTTTTTGAGGAGATGGAAATTTCAAGACTGGAAGAACTCAATAATATGATGGCATATTATGTATCAAGCGTTTCTCACGATCTGAAAACACCTCTGACCTCTATTAAAATGTTCACGGAAATATTAAAAGAACAGAATAGTTTTGTTAATGGAAATTCAAATGAATATCTTGAAATAATTGAAGGCGAAAGTGACCGGCTTTCCAGACTTATTAATAATGTTCTTAATTTTGCTAAAATCGAAAATGGCATCAAGGAATATTCTTTCGGTAAAACAGATCTGAAAAGCTGTATTGAGGATGCTTTGAAAATAATGGAATATCAGTTTGCTATTGAGAATTTTAAAATTGAAAAGTCTCTTCAGGAAAATGTTATCGTCACTGCTGATAAGGACTCAGTGAAAGAAGTTCTGCTGAATTTATTTTCCAATTCTGTCAAATACAGTTCGGATAAAAAATTTATCAGAGTTTCATTAAAAACAGAAAATGAATATGCAGTTGTTGAAATTCAGGATGAAGGCATAGGAATATCGCAATCGGATATTAAAAATATTTTCAAACCATTCACACGTTCAAAAAGCTCAAATGCATTACACACCGGAGGAGCGGGAATTGGTCTCAGCATTGTAAAAAATATTATGGATGCGCATAAAGGAAGGATTGAAACGGAAAGTGTTTTAGGAGAAGGCAGTACTTTTAAATTGTATTTCAAACTGGATTCTTGAGCATCACTAAACGTTCGGCTTTTATTTTTCAAGGATTCGAACTTAATTATCGGATTCATTAAATAAATTAGTTAAATCTCATGAATAAAATATTAATCATCGAAGATGACCCAGCAGTATCAAAAGGACTTGAGATAAGTCTGAAGAAAGAAAGCTATGAATCCTTAACCGAATCTGACGGTGAGAAAGGTTATCAGACAGCATTAAAGATAAAACCAGGTCTTATACTTCTTGATATTATGCTTCCGAATAAAAACGGATTCGATATATGCAAGGACCTTCGGCTTAACGGACATAATTTTCCAATAATAATGTTATCCGCAAAAGCAGAAGAGGCGGATAAAGTTATTGGATTCGAACTCGGAGCGGATGATTATGTTACCAAGCCATTCAGCGTAAAAGAACTGATGGCAAGAGTCAAAGCTATTTTAAGAAGACGGTCTGTCATACTCAATGAATTTGCAAATTTCTCATTTGATGACGTAACACTTGATTTTGCAAAGCTGGAAGCGATGAAAGGAAAGAAGAAGATCGAAATGTCTCTGAAGGAATATGAGATATTGAAATATTTAATAAGACATGAAGGCAATATCGTTTCAAGAAATGATCTGCTAGATGAAGTCTGGGGCTATGAGTCTTTTCCCACCACACGGACTGTGGACAACTACATTCTAATGCTTCGCAAAAAGATCGAATCAGATCCATCTCATCCGAAACACATTCTTACATTTCATTCTGCTGGGTATAAGTTTGTAAAATAAAATTTCAAAAATAGCCCAAACCGAACTCTTCATGATTGTAAACTGTGATTGTTTAATTAATTAATGAGAATTCCTGAATGACCGGTACAAAAATATCTTTAATTACTAAAACGTTTAACTCGTCCAAATAATAAAACTTCAATCTTAAACTGCTTTTCATTTGAACTCCAATTCAATCACTGAATATCGCAAATACTAATCTTAATCGAAAAAGTCATAATTCCTTTTTTGACAAAACCATGACAATTGTCAAATAAGCTATTACTATTTTTACAACGAATCAATAAATCTGTCAGTTCTTTTAAGCAGTCCATCAAAATATCTGTAAAAATATTTAAAGTATTTTTGACAAAACCATGACAATTGACAAAAGTATGATATTTATTTTTACAAAGATTAAAGAAACAATAAAAAGATTAGTTCATTAAAAATTTAGAATATTTTAGATTTAAAACTCCTGCAGTGAAATGAAACCGGCATAATAGAAATCATAAAATCAGTTAATATGCAATTTCAGATTATCTGTAAGTTTTAAATTAAATTTAAAATTATCCGCTTCGGCGGAAAAGGAGATTCAAAAATGAATAAGGTAAACAGTTTTTTAATAGCAGTAGTTATTCTGATATTCTCATCTGTAAATCTTATAATTGCTCAGGGAACATCAATTACAATTCTGCATACCAACGACAGTCACTCTCATCTTGACGCTGTCGGACCAAAGACCTGCAATCTTGAAGGCACTTTAGGCGGCATCGCAAAAGCTGCGACTGTCATAGGAATGATAAAGCAGTCAGAAACAAACGTGCTCACTCTTCACGCCGGTGATTTTTCTGTCGGAGATTTTTTCTTTAATAAATATTTTGGAGCACCGGAACTGCAGATAATGAAAATGATCGGATTTGATGCGCTTACTGTCGGGAATCATGAATTTGATCTCGGTCCTTCGACATTAAATGATGTGCTGACAGCAGGTTTTGCAGGTGGATCATTTCCGGTAATATCTGCTAATCTTGATCTTACAGGATATCCGGCTTTGAATAATTTTATACAGCCGTACACTATTAAAAACCTCGGCGGTGTTAAGGTCGGTATATTCGGAATGACAATTCCTTCCCCGCTTAGCAATGCATATCCTGTTATAATCAGGGAAGATGTTGCTGAAATCGCTTACGCTACAGTAGTCGAACTTCAAAGCCAGGGATGTAATACAATAATTTTTCTCTCGCATCTTGGCTCATTAATTGACGAACAAATCGCTGCAAATGTACCGGGAATTAATTTTATAATCGGAGGTCATGACCACTATGCTTTTGCTCAGCCGGTTGTAATTATGAATCCTGAAAGCAAGCCGGTTTACATTTGCCAGGCAGGTTCATATTATCAGAATATTGGCAAACTGAAATTTACTGTTGACAATGGAATAGTAACTTATGATAACTATCAGCTAATTCCTGTCAATGCAGGCGTTCCGGCAGTTCCGGAAATTAAAGCTGTGATAGATGAACTGAAACTAGGAATTAAAGCGCAGTTCGGAGATGTGTACCATATTATTGACGGATTTGCATTGTTAGATATGAATGCTGACAATCAACCCTCAAGCAGAATAAAAGATACGCCGATGGGAAATCTTGTAACTGATTCATACAGGAACAAAACTCATACAAAAATTGCAATTACGGCAAACGGATTAATTGCTGAAAAGATTTACCGTGGCGCAATTACAAGCGCAGATATTTTCAGAACGGTAAGTTATGGTTATGATACAACTACAGGACTTGATTTTAAGCTTGCGACATTTGATATACTGGGATCTGAGCTTGTAAAAGGACTTGAAGTTGGTTTGTCAATGATTGGTATTGATGATGACTTTTTCCTGCAGGTTTCCGGAATGAGTTTTAAATATAATCCTGCAAATGCAGTCGGTGAAAGAGTAATCCTCTCTTCAGTAAAAATTAACTGGATGCCTTTGAATCCGAATAAAAAATATTCAGTAACGGTAAATGAAGGACTGCTGGGAATATTAACTTCACTCGGAGGTGTGGAAGTTGAAAATATAAATATCCTTCCTGTCCTGGAATACAAAGGTCTCAGAGATTATGTAAGAAAGCTCAGAGTTTTATTTTACTCTCCTGAAGGCAGAATCAAAGAAGTTAATTCCGGAGATGCAGTTGAGTCATCTGAAGAAACTAATCCGCAGGGATACGATTATGAATTGAAGGATAATTATCCTAACCCGTTTAATCCTTTGACTACAATTAATTATCAGCTTGCAGCAAACGGATTTACTTCACTTAAGATATATGATGTACTGGGAAAAGAAGTTGCGACTCTGGTAAATGAAAAACAGGATGCAGGAACTTATTCAGTTCAGTGGAATGCCTCAGTTTATTCCAGCGGAGTCTATTTCTATAAATTACAGTCAAACGGATTTGTTCAGACAAAAAGAATGATCCTTACAAAGTAATTTCCGTGTTAAATTTGAATTAAAGGGAATAGAACAAAATATCACCAAAAAGAACAAACTAAGATCTCATCTCCTGATCAGGGATGAGATCTTTTTTATTGAGCAATAAGATAATTTACAATGCCATGACAAAATTTTGACAAAAATATGACAATTGAAAAAATCATGTAAAGTATCTTTGTATAGAAAACAAAGGAGATAAATAAAATGAAAAAGTTAAATTTAAAATACCCGGCAATCGTAATACTCCTGGTCATAAGTTCAGCAGTGTATTCTCAGTATGACTCAAATAAAATTTACTATACAAATGATATGTTAATCGAATACAAAGACGGTTTTAAGAGATATGTTAACTTTAAGGGAGACGTAATATCAATGGTTCCTAATTTGATAACTTTTAATGATATCAGTAAAATCAGATTTTTAAGCGACAGTTTGATAAGTGTATCAAATCAGCAAAGTTCAGATTTGAAATTGAAAATTAACGGAATTAATAAAATAGGTATTAAAAGCGGAACACATTCATTAGAAGGAACACTAATAGGAATTGGATTAGGAATTGTAGGAGGCGGTCTTTTAGGTTACGCATTTGGCAAATCTACTGAAGAAGAAAACCCTGTAAAAGGATGGTTTTATATTGATCCCGGTGGTATTGGAGCAGCTGCAGGAGTTCTTTTTGGTGCAATAATTGGAGGAATAACTGGAAATATAACAGGAAGAAACTCTAATTCTTATGATACTTTTTATATGCATAAAAATACTCTTGATAAAAAATCAGAGCTGAAAAGAATTCTCAGGATTGATAAGAATAAAAAAGGCAGTTAAGCGGTTAGGCAGTTAGGCAGTTAGGCAGATAGGCAGTTAGGCAGTTAGGCAGTTAGGCAGTTAGGCAGTTAGGCAGTTAGGCAGTTAGGCAGTTAAAACGTTAGCATAAATTTTGAGACAATTCTATGACAATTGATAGAATTTTAATGAGTAACTTTGCATAGAAAATAAAAGGAGCTGAAATGAAAACACTAAAATTAGAATATTACATAACTATAATAATACTGATGTTCAGTTCATCAGTTTATTCTCAGTCTGATATAGGACATACATATTACACGAAAGATCTTTCCATAATTTATAATCAAACTCCGGATAGTATTAGCAAAATCAAATCAGTTAGTGGAACGAAACTCTCTTTATCAAAAACCATAAATAAAATTAAAGTAATAAGTTTTTTAAATGACAGCTTGATAAGTGTTTCAAATAAAGAAATATCAAACTTACTGCTGAATATAAATAATATTGATTCAGTGAGGATAAAGAAAGGATCAAAAATCGGAGCAGGATTAGGTCTTGGAGCTATGGGAGGTCTCTTTATGGGATTAATGATAGGTTATGCTATAATGCCATCAGGTTCATTTATGACAAATATTTATCCATTGTCCGGCGCTCTCGGAGGATTGCTGATTGGCATGGGAATAGGAGCCGGGATAGGAGCTTCTTCAACAGCATATACAACAATTGACATGAATAAACATAAGAATGATAAGAGAATAGTGTTTGAAAGTATTTTTAAAGCTGAAAGATTAAATAAAATCCGGTCAAACTGGTAATCCGGCATTTGCATTCTATGTTTCATATTAAGAATTAAAATTGTAATTAATTTAAAAAAACAAGGAGTTCAATATTATGAAAAAGATATATTTACTTTTGATAAACATCACAATTTTTCTCGCAATGTTTGTTCAGCTCAATGCTCAGGACGGCAGAATAAACTTCAGCGTATATGAAACGGGCAAGTATTACAAAGTTCTGATGACAAACGGAATGGAAGTTACTGGTAAACTTATTAAAGTTGACGATCTGACGATAGATATAAAGACTGAATTAAAAACTCTCAGAATAAAAAAGGAAGAAATTATAAAAATTTCAAAGTTTTATGTATTTATTAAAAGCAACTCTCTTGATACAAATCTAAAGACTATTGAACTGAAAGACGGGAGTGAATTTATCGGTCAAATAAGAAGTCAGGATTCTCTGAGCTTAAAGTTTGAAACTCAATCAGGAACAATAATAGATATCAAACGCGATCAGATAGAAAATATTGAAGATCAGAGGTACGACTTCTTAATCGGTGATGATCCGAATAAGACAAGACTATTTTTAGCACCTACAGGAAAAAGTCTTAAAGCAGGAACAGGATATTTTTCCGTGAATGAATTATTATTTCCAATGATTGCTTACGGTATCACGGATTTTTTTTCTGTAGCGGGCGGAATGACAATTATTCCTGGAGCAACAGATCAGTTATTTTATCTGAATGGAAAAGCAAGGGTTCTTCATCTCGAAGAATTTGATCTTTCCGCAGGTATTCTTTATACAAATATTACTTCAGGAGATGAGAATGGCCTGACTATTCTTTATGCTAACAGCACATACGGGACAAGGGATGCTGCGTTGACTTTAACGGCAGGTCTGTCAGTCAGCGGCACTGAAAATTCCGGCCAATATCCGATTTTTATAATTGGAGGAGAACTTAAATTATCCAACAGCGCTAAATTATTGTCTGAAAACTGGATCCTGACATCTCCTGAAAGCGGTAAAATATTTTCGCTTGGTGTAAGGTTCTATGGAAAGAAAGTCGCCGGTGATTTCGGATTAATGTATTTCGTGGATGAGGATGGAGAATCTATAAGCGGCTGGCCTTTCGTACCATGGGTAGGTTTAAGTTACAATTTTTGATTTACCATGAATTAATTTTCATAATAATTTTACCGCATACATGATTGTTTAATTGCCGTGTTCCGCTTATTTTAAGGAAAAGAATTATTTCTTCATTTCTAACTTGCAGATGAATTGGTAATTTTGAAAAATATAAGTTACAGTTTTATATTCAAATATATGAAAACCAAAGGAGATGAAAATGCAAACACTTAAAGTAAAATTGATCTTAATACAAAACCCTGCAAACAAAAAGTCTAACCGGAATAATAAATTTTGATTTTCTCTTACGTCCGCCACACAAGTAATTCTTTCAATTAATACTATCCCCGCTCTTAATTTTTCTGCGGGGATATCTATTATGAATATTTTATAATTCTGTGTATTTTTTAATCATGTAAAAATTACCTGAATCGGGTTTAAAAGAAAAACTTTCTTATTAATGTTTTAATATTTTTATAGTATTTTGCTTACACTAACTTAACTTAACATTTGCCAAGAAAATTTTCAGCAACCAATCAGATGCAGTCCTGGATACTGCTTTTAATATTATCAATAATCTGGGGTAGTTCATTCATTCTCATTAAAAGAGGACTTGTATATTTTACTCCGCTTCAGGTTGGTACGCTAAGAATTACATTTGCATTTCTTGTAATGCTGCCCTTTGCATTGAAAAGAATTAAAAAAGTATCAGGTGATAAATGGAAATTTTTTGCTTTTACGGGTTTAATAAGCAATTTAGTTCCTGCTGTATTGTTTGCTCTGGCGCAGACTAAACTAGAGAGCTCGCTCACGGGAATTCTCAATGCTCTCTCTCCATTGTTTACTCTTATCTTTGCAGTTCTGATGTTTAAATTCAAACCAAATTCCTTTCAGATTGGAGGTTTTGTTCTCGGAATGGCGGGCACTGTCGGCTTAAGCCTTGTTAACAGCAGCGGAGGTATTGGCAATATGAATGTCTATGTCTGGCTGATAGTGCTGGCAACGATTTGCTATGCGCTGAGTCTGAATTTCATTAAGTACTTTTTATCTGATGTAAATTCTCTGACAATAACTTCACTTTCGTTACTGATAGCCGGTCCGTTTTCGATTATAATTCTTTTATCTACGGATTTTCTCGGAAGACTAAATTTCAGCAGTGAAATTGTTTTCGCAATTTCCTGTATAGCTGTTCTTGGAATATTAGGAACAGCAATCGCGCTTGTTTTATACACAAAACTCATTCACATGAATTCTCCTTTATTCGCAAGCTCTGTTACGTATCTTGTTCCTGTAGTTGCCATAATGTGGGGAGTGTGGGACGGAGAAGTCTTGTTCCCTCTGCATTTTGCCGGAATGGTTTTAATTTTACTTGGAATATATTTTATCAATAAATCAGGATAGCTCAGTAAATTTATTTTTTAATTATGAATCTGTTTGAAGAAAATCTCACTGCCAATACTGCTCCTCTTGCTGAACGTATGAGACCGCAGAATTTAAATGATTTTTCAGGTCAGGAACATCTTATTGGTCCCGGTAAACCAGTCAGAATAATGATCGAGAACAATGAACCTGCTTCAATGATTCTTTGGGGTCCTCCGGGCGTAGGTAAGACAACTCTTGCTCTGCTTATTTCAAAACTTGTTCAATCCGATTTCATTCAATTGTCTGCCATCTCGTCAGGAGTGAAAGATGTAAGAGAAGCTATAAGCAAAGCCGAATATAATCTTAAACGAAAAGGAAGAAAAACTATTTTATTTATTGATGAGATACACAGATTCAATAAAGCTCAGCAGGATTCGCTGCTTCAGAGTTCTGAGAGAGGAACAATAATTCTCATCGGAGCTACAACTGAAAATCCTTCATTTGAAGTTATCTCACCTCTGCTTTCACGAAGCAGAGTATTTGTTCTTGAAGAATTAACAAAAAAAGATTTTATAAAAATAATAGATAACGTACTGGTCAATGATGAAATTTTAAATAAACTGAAAATTGAAATAGAAGATAAAGATTTTCTCATAGGGCTATCCAACGGCGACGCAAGAAGACTTCTTAACGGACTTGAACTTGCTGTTAAATTATCAAATCCGTATGATAAAGGAACAATAAATCTCACTAATGAAATTCTGAAAGAAGCGTTTCAGACAAATTATATTAAGTATGACAAAAATCAGGAAGAGCATTACAATATTATTTCAGCATTCATCAAGAGCATCAGAGGAAGCGATCCTGACGCAGCGGTCTACTGGCTCGCAAGAATGCTGCAAGGTGGTGAAGATCCGAAATTCATTGCAAGAAGAATGATCGTTCTCTCATCCGAAGATATAGGAAATGCAGATCCAAATGCTCTGACGCTTGCAGTGAGTGCGTTTACGGCAGTTGATTTTATCGGAATGCCTGAAGCAGCGCTTGTATTATCTCAGACTGCAATCTACCTTGCATCATGTCCGAAAAGCAATGCATCATACAAAGCAATTGGCAAAGCTAAAGAGGATGTAAATAATCTGCCGGCTTATGACGTACCTTTGCATCTGAGAAACGCTCCGACAAAACTCATGAAGGATTTGAATTACGGAAAAGAATATAAATATGCCCATGACTTTGATGATAATTTTGCAGAGCAGCAGTATCTTCCGGATGAACTTAAAGACAAGATTTATTACTCACCCTCTGAAAATGGTAAAGAGATGGATTTTAAAAAAAGATTGAATGACCTTTGGAAGAATAAGAGATAACTGATTATCTGACAACTTCTTTCAGTACGATCTGATCATTCGGATCAAATGAGACTCTCACCGGTTCTTTATCAAACTCAAATGTAAACATCTGCAGATTATAAGTATTGTTTGCTTTTACAATTTCGTTGCTTCCGTCAGCGAATACAATTTTAAGCTCTATTGGCATTCTGAAAAACGTAGTATTTTGCTGAATCTGATTAACAGTATAAGTCAGTTTCCATTTACCATTCCCTGATCTTTCTGTTTTGTAATTATTCTGGTAAACAGGATGATTCGGATGAGTCAGCCATTCTTCAAAATACCATGTCAGGTCCTGATTGCTTACACTGCTTATAAAATCTACAAATGACTTTGTAGTAATATTTCCGTAAACAAATTCCGGATTATTCATATACAGATTCAGACTGTTAAAGAAAACAGAATCGCCAAGAATATATCTTAGCTGATGAATTATGCATGATGCTTTTGAATAGATAAGACTTTCGTTAAACAGAAGCGAATCAACCGGCACATCACTGCTCCATTGAGGATTGTAAATTTCTCTTCCCGGGTTGAATTTCATATAACGTGAAACTTCTTTTTGAACTGCCTTTTTATAAGCAGAATATCCGTTATTATATTCTTCCCAGAGCGCTTCATTGTAAGTTGCAAATCCTTCATTCAGCCAGATATCCGACCAGGAATAAGGAGTGATAAGATCTCCGAACCACTGATGAGCCAGTTCATGACAGGCGAGATCTTCTAACCAGCAATCAGGACATAAAGTAATTAAAGTCTGATTTTCCATTCCTCCCCACTGAAAATCTCTGTTCGTAGTTGCAAAGGCAAGTTTTTCAAACGGATATTCGCAATATAGTTTTGAAAACAGATCAAGCATTTCAGGAACTTTCTTCTTTACATTGTTAAGATTATAAACGGTCTCGCCGCGCTGCCAGTAATAACGAAGCTGAATTTTCTCATTATCGGATTCCCTAACCCATTCTGTCACATCAAGATTATAATTTTTTTTGCCAGCGAAAGCTATCAGATAAGTTGCAACCGGCTTTGTGCTTATCCATTTATATTTTAATGTATCATTGGAAACTGCAGAATCCGCAAGATAACCGGTCGCTGCAAATACAACACCTGCAGGAACATTGGCGTTAATTTCAGTCAGCGCTTTGTCAGAAGGAACATCATTGCAGGGAAACCATTTACGTGCTCCGATTGGCTCGCAATCAGTATAAGCAATACCATCTCTCACTATGAAAGATGAATCAATTATATCTTTATGTCTGAAATAAATCCTTACTTCTGACACTTCGGAAGAATCATAATTCCTGTCTAAATTTATAGTAAGAATATTTCCGGAATGTGTAAAAGATTTTCCGGACCGGCTTACAGAATCAATTATCAATGAAGTATTTTCAGCGTTCAGTCTGATCTCTTCAATATTTTTTTCAGCTCTGAATGTAATCAACTCATTTGCAGAATATGATCTTGGATATGGCTTAATAAAGCAATTGTATAAGTCAAGGTTTATTTCATAATTCAGAACATTGAATGTTCGCTCTTTTGTCTCCTGTGAAAATAATAAAATCGGGAACAACAATACTATGAGATATGATGCAAGAATTCCGGTTGAAAATTTCTTTATATGATATGAGTTTTTCAAATTAAATAATTATGAGTAAATGAAATAAATTTTTAATAACCAATTGCTTTTCCCGATCCTCTTCTGTCCGAATAACCTGTCATTCTTCCGTCTTCAAAAAACTGTATCCCATCCACTCTTCCGAAATCCGGTATAAAATTTATTTTATATCCGAGTTTAATTAAATAATTCTCTTTGCTTTCATCAAGAAGTCCTTTCTCTGACTGTATTTCATCCGGAAGCCACTGATGATGAAATCTGGGAGCGTCTATGGCTTCATTCAGACTCATACTGTAATCAATTACATTAATTACAGTTTGCAGGACAGTTGTAATTATTCTTCCTCCGCCGGGCGAACCGATAATGAGAAATGGTTTCTTGTCTTTAAATATAATCGAAGGCGTCATCGAACTTAACATTCTTTTCTCGGGCTCAATTGAATTCGCTTCATTTCCCACAAGTCCGTAAATATTCGGAACTCCCGGCTTAGAAACGAAATCATCCATTTCGTTATTAAGAAAAAATCCGGCTCCGTTAACAACAGACTTGTTTCCGAATACGTCATTCAAAGTAGTAGTTACTGATACCATATTGCCGTCTTTATCAGCTACACTGTAATGAGTAGTCTGATCGCTTTCTCTGTAGTATGCATCTCCGTGATTTACTTCAGAGCTTGTTGAAGCTTTATCTTCGGAATAATCTTTCATTCTTCTTTCTGCATAAACTTTGGAAGTAAGTATATCAGAAGGCACACTTACAAAATCAGCATCACCCATAAATTCACTTCTGTCCGCATACACTCTTCTCATTGCCTCCGTCATAAGCTGAATATTCTTTTCACTTCCAAATCCGTTTTTTTTCAGATCATAATTTTCCAGAATATTTAACAAATATATCAGACTTATCCCGCCGCTGCTCGGTGGTCCCATTGAAATTACTTCATAACCTCTGTATGTTCCCTGAATTACATTTCTTTCTTTAGCCGAATATTTTATCAGATCGTTGTAAGATATTATCCCGTTTGTATTCTTCATTTCATTTACAATCAAGTTCGCTGTTTCACCTTCATAAAATCCTTTTTTACCATATTCACTGATCCTCTTCAGAGTGTTTGCAAGATCTTTTTGAATTAATAAATCGCCTTCTTTAAACCAACCCCCGAAGATTTTCATTGTAGAAGTAAATCCGTTAAAATCCTTCTGGTACTTATTCAGATTCTCTGCAAACTGTTTATTTATTAAAAATCCTGTGTCAGCAAGATTTATTGAATAGCTGAGAACTTTTTCTCTGCTCATGGTTCCGTATTTTTCTAATGCTGTTAGTAATCCCTCTACAGATCCCGGCACACCTGCCGCCAGATTTCCCAATGTGCTGAGATCTGAAATTACTTCGCCATCTTTATTTAAATACATTTCCCTTGAAGAAAGCAAAGGAGCTTTTTCGCGGTAATCAATCGAAGTATTCGTTCCGTCCTTCAGATGAATAACCATGAAACCCCCGCCGCCTATGTTTCCCGCCTGAGGATAAACCACAGCCAGTGCAAATCCTGCTCCAACGGCTGCATCAATTGCATTACCGCCGTTTTTTAAAATATCAATGCCGACATTTGAAGCTATTTCACTTGCAGAACTTACAACACCATTGTTAAATACTGGTATCTCTGCTGCTAAGCTGTTGCAGAAAATTAAAATTAAAATTAAATATTTATTCATATATAATTATGTATTCCAGTCCCTGTTATATCTGAAGTCAATGTTAACTGTCCGGTTGGATAATTTAGCGATCAGCGGAGGCACTCTCTTAAACTGACTTTTTATTATCAGATCATTTACTCTTTTCATAAATTTATCTTCAAATCCCATATTTCTTAATTCATCTTCAGATTTTCTTTCATCTATTTTATTAAAAAGATATCTGTCGACTTTTTCATAAGTGAATCCAAGTTCGTCTTCATCTGTCTGGCCTTCCCATAGATCAGCGGAAGGTTTTTTGGAAATTATAGATTCGGGAATTTGAAGATATTCTGCAAACTCTTTTAACTGTGTTTTATATAGATCTCCGACCGGATTAATAGCGCTTGCTGAATCTCCGGAAATTGTTGAATAGCCGAGTAAAATTTCAGTTTTATTCCCCGTCCCGATTACAAGTGAATTTTCTCTCGCCGATTCATCATAAAGGATTATCATTCTCGCTCTTGCCATGATATTACCTTTTCTTACATTGGATATTTTTTTATCATCTAAAGTTTTTTCAAATGATTCAACTATTTCTGTAATGTCGTTTTTTTTCCAGTTCACATCCAGAGCTTTTACAATTTTCATAGCATCGGTTATACTCTCTTTACTGCTTGTTTTATAAGGCATTAAAATACATGTAACATTTTTATTACCGAGAGCCCTGACTGAAAGATAAGCTGAGACTGCGGAATCAATGCCGCCGGATAATCCGATTACTGCCTTTTTTATGCCTATCCTGTTCAATTCATTGCAGATAAATTCTACAAGAATTTTTTCTACATATTTGTTTTCTAATCTCATTTTCAGTTTATTTACAAAAAAAGCCGACCCAGAAAATGGACCGGCTTAATATTAAAATTCTGTTTGATGACTACTTTGAAACCTGGTAAACAATCTTTCTGATAGTATCAAATTGCAGGTACGGGAATAGTTCCTGGATTTTATCTATTGCTTCACCGGCGCTCATTTCTCTCCTCATTTCTTTGTACATTTGTCTTATTTTATAGTCTCTTATTGCTTTTTCATCAAGGAGTTTATATTTCTTCAAAGTATTATAAACATTATCATCAATTAGCTCGCTTAATGGATTATCACTCTTTGATTTTACTGCTGGTTTCAATTTTAATTCTCCTGTTTTAAGTTAATTATTAAGAAAATTTCATCTTTTTAATTCTGATCAATAGATTTTTCAATAGGTCTCAGTAAAAATCTTATACAAATATACACTATATGACATAATAAAGTCAACATTAGCTTTTAAATTTAAGCAAAAACCCTCATTATTAGTATTATTTTTTACTAAATTATACTATATTGTTGTAATTATTAAAATTAATTTTAATCTCATTTTTAAAGTTCCTTTATATCTGAATGACTAAAAATCTTATATTAATTATTACCGGGGTAATTTTATTTACATCTCCTTTTAAAATTTTTCCTCAATCCGCAGATTATATAAGTCTGAATTTCTTTACAAATAAAAACAATTATACGGTTTCAAAAGATTCGGGAGATACAATAAAAGCCGTTCTGAAGATTACTGTAAAAGATAAATACCATATAAATTCATATGAGGTAAATGATCCAACTCTTATAAAAACTGAGATTACAAGTTCTCTTGAAAATTTTAAATTACTGAATATTTATTATCCTGAGAGTAAAAAACTTAAATTTGAGTTCAGTGAAAACGAACTGAATGTTTATGAAGGCGAAGTATTTATAGGTTTGGTTTATTCTGTAAGCGGAAATGTTAAAAACGGAGAATATGACATCCCTGTGAAAGTTAGTTATCAGGCATGTGATGATAAGGTGTGTTATCCGCCGAAATCCTTTACAGGAAATATTAAAGTAAAAATTGATGATAAATCTTCTGAATCTGAAATCAACAAAGAAATATTCAGCAAAATTAATTTTTCAAAACCTTACTCTGCTGCTTCAGATACAGCTAAAAAATTATCTTCATTAAAAGAAAATGTGAGATCAGATTCTCCGGGAAATGATGAGAATCAGGTATCCAACTGGATTGAAGAAAAGGGTCTGGCTTTAAGCTTGTTTTTTATTTTCCTTGGCGGACTTGCGCTTAACCTTACTCCATGCGTGTATCCGCTTATTCCTATTACAGTAAGTTTTTTCGGTGCTCAAAGCAGCGGAAGCAGATCGCAAAGTATTTTAATGGGTGTGTTTTATGCGATGGGAATGTCAATTACTTATTCTGCGCTTGGAGTTTTTGCTGCTCTGACAGGTAGTTTGCTCGGTACTGCTTTGCAAAATCCGCTTGTAATAATTGCTATCGCCGGTATTTTAATTGCTCTCGGAACGAGTATGTTTGGATTATTTGAAATCAGAGTACCTCAAAGTCTCGCTCTTATGGGTAATAAAAACAGATCCGGTTATCTGGGATCAGTGCTGATGGGACTTACAGTCGGATTCATTGCGGCTCCCTGCATAGGACCATTTGTGCTAAGTCTGCTTGTATATGTGGGTAAACTCGGAAATGCCTTTACGGGATTTCTCCTGTTCTTTGTTCTTTCAATGGGGTTAGGTCTTCCTTATATTTTCCTCGCTGCTTCTTCAAACTCAATAAGTAAACTTCCCAGATCAGGCGAATGGATGGAAGGTGTCAAAATAATTTTCGGACTTATACTTTTTGGAATGGCTTTAAATACTTTATCACCTTTAATTCCAAAAAATATTTTTTCAATTATTTTTCCGGCTTATATAATTCTTTCAGGTATTTATCTTATATTTATTGATAAAAAAGGAATGACCTCAAAAGTTTATTCTAAAATAAAATATTTTTTAGCAATTTTTGCGATTTTATACGGAGCATGGATGTTTTTACCACAGCAGAAGGGTAAGGAAGTAAATTGGAAGATTCTTAATTCTGTAGAATCAATTGAAAAAAGTATCTCAGATGAAAAAAAACCTGTTATGATTGATTTTTATGCAGACTGGTGCGCTCAATGCAAGGAACTTGATGAATTCACATACACAGATCCTGAAATTGCAGATCTTTCACAATCATTAAATACTATTAAAATTGATCTGACAAATGAAAACGAAAGCATTACAAATAAATATAACATTAAAGGTCTTCCCGTAGTAATTTTCATGAATTCCAGAGGAGAAGAAATAAAAGATCTCAGAATAACCGGCTTTTTAAAACCTGATGAGTTCAGGAAAAAAATAATTTCACTTCAAAATAATAATTAACAAAAATGAGAGTAGTAACTGCAATATCCTTAGCTTTAATTTTTTATTTTAATTCAACAGTTTTTTCACAAATCTCAAACAAAGAATCATTCAGCAGACACGAACTTAATGAAAAGGTTCTTAATATGAATACAGAAAAAGTAAATACTGTATTCGAAAATAATGAGAACTCTGCAATTACAAAATCCTCTAAATCTCCCGGGCTCGCTTTACTGTTTTCGCTGGTTTTGCCGGGAGCAGGACATTATTATATTGACAGAATGGATGTAGGAAAGTATTACTTTGGTGTGGATGCAGCGTCTTGGCTTGGACTGGTGTCATTAAATATTTACGGAAATGACGTTCAGAAACAATCAAGGGTGTTTTCTGTTGAGCATGCTAAGACCGGAAACGCGGAAGGTAAAGACGATGAATATTATGCAAATTTAGGAAGTTATGATAACATTTATGAGTATAATAATGATAAGCTGACACGGGGAGAGTACAGTCTGCTCTATGATGTAAATAAATTTTACTGGGACTGGGATGATTTTCAAAATCAGCAAATTTACGAATCACAAAGAAAAAGCAGTGAAAGAATTTACAATACACGGATTGTATTCGGAAGTTTGCTCGTAGCAAACCGCATTATAAGCGGAATCAGCGCTTATCTGCTTGCAAAAAATTATAATAAAAAATCAAGCTCGGTTAACATTCAGCCGGAATTGCTTTATAAAAACGATTATAGCTTGGACGGCATCAAAATTAATCTGAGTAAAAATTTCTGATTAAATTTTTGTATAATTATAAATTAATTGTTGAATACGACGGTTTGAAGTTTAACGGCTGGCAGAAACAAAATTATACTGAAAATACAATTCAGCATCAGATTGAAAAAGCTATCGGCATTCTTCTTAAATCCGAAATAAAACTGACAGGTGCAGGAAGGACTGATTCTAAAGTAAGCGCGTATAATCAGATTGCAAATTTTTATTCTGAAGTAAAAATTAATAAGAATATATTTTTAAAATCAGTTAATTCTATATTACCGGATACCGTAACTGTTAAGAAAATTACAAACGCATCTGCTGATTTTCACTCCAGATACTCGGCAAAGAAAAGAGAATATTTGTATTATATCGCAACTGCAAAAAAATCTATCTCAGGAGATCATTGCTACAGAATAAATTATTTGCCGGATTTCAGCAAGATTGAAAGTTTTATGGAATTTATCAAAAGTGTAAAAAAGTTCAGGTCGCTTTGTAAGAATAAAACTGATAGATTTGAATTCCATTGTGACATTTATGAATTTAAATACCAATACCTTAAATCAAAAAATGAAATTATTTTTAAAATTTCCGCCAGCAGATTTCTTCATTCAATGGTACGGGCTGTAATTGGCTGTACGCTTGATATAGGCAGGGGTAAATCAGATCCGGTGCACATATCAAAATTAATTTTAAAAGGAGAAAAATTCAGAATTCATTATTTACCGGGTAACGCCCTTTTTTTAAATAAAATATACTATTAAAATGAAAAACATAAATCTTATAATTGTTTTATTACTTTCATTCGGTTATGTTAAAATTAATTTTGCACAGGAAAAAAACGAGTTTAATAGAATTGAGATTACCAATAAGTTCATTAACCAAAAATCCGCGTTCAATAGTTCATCTGATTTAAATGATAAAATAAAAACTAACAGAAATGTTAAAGATGAAAGCAAATCTCCATTTCTCGGAGCTTTGCTTTCGGGTGTTATTCCTGGAGCAGGTGAGTTTTATGCTAAAAGTTTTATTAAATCTGCGATCTTCTTCGGTATTGAAGCCGGTCTCTGGACTGCATACGCAGTATATCAGAAAAAAGGAAATGACCAGACCGAAAGTTTTCAGAATTTTGCGGATCAGAACTGGAGCATTAATAAGTATGCAAGATGGCTTGTTCAGGAACAATTTCAGGGGTATAATGCTATAACTGATCCGTTAACTACTGACCTTAACAGACTCAGAATGGAAGTTAATATTGTTGAAGCGCAGAATTTTTCACACCAGCTTCCTCCGATCGGCGAGCAGCAGTATTATGAATTGATTGGCAAATATCAGAATTTTGTGACCGGCTGGTCAGATGCTAACCTTAATGTTGTAAACAGAAATAATTACGGCAGTTACAAGACAGATATGTTTGTAGGATATTCTTATGACAGGCAAACGGCAAATGACTACTATAATAAAAGCTCTACATCAATAACTTTAGTCATATTAAATCATTTATTAAGCTCAGCCGATGCAGCCTGGAGCGTCTCTATGTTTAATAAAGATTTAAAAGTTAAAACCAGTTTGAAAATGAAAGAAGATCATACATATTACGGACAAAAAAAAGTAATACCCGTGGCTGAAGTAAAAATAACTTTTTAAAAAATCATCCTGTCAATCTGAAATAAAAGTAAAATATTTTTTTTCGCTAAAATCGTCTCTGCATTTAATCAGTTCGTGCTTTTTACTTTTTTCAAAAAATCCGTACATTGTTGCGCCGCTTCCGCTCATTGAAGAATAAACTGAGCCTTTCAAAAGAAGTTCATCTTTTATCTCTTTAAGTATTCTGTATTTGCTAAATACGATTTCTTCAAAATCATTAACAAAATCATCCTTACGGTTCAAATCAAACTGCTTTATTTCTTTCAAAACAGATTTTTTTTCAAGTTCGGGATTCAGGTTTATTTTTTCGAATGCCCATTTTGTGGAAATATGAAGATTAGGATTGACAATAAGAATATCATAAATCAATCCGAAATCATTAAGCACACTCATCTTTTCTCCTCTTCCAAAAGCGTAACAGGGCTTCATAACAAGAAAAAAAGGAACATCACTGCCTAATGACAGAGCAAGTTCGATGATTTTATTTTTATTAATACCCACATCTATTTTAAAATATTTCACTAAAAATTTTACGACAGTAGCAGCATCTGAGCTGCCTCCTCCAAGTCCTCCGCCAACAGGAATCATTTTTTTCAGATCAATTGTTATTTTATAAAACTCTGCTATCTTAAAACAAGTAAAAAACTTCACGACTGCTTTACAGCAAAGGTTCTCAATATTAAGCGGAATAAATGATTTATTTGATTTAAGAATAACGGAATTTGTCTTTTCGGGATTAGGTTCAATCATAATAAAAACATCATCATGAAGTTTTACAGGATAAAATATTGTTTCAAGATCATGATAACCGTCTTTCCTTTTACTTAGAATCCTGAGACCTATATTTATTTTGGAATATGATTTTAAATTTGCTGAAAACATAACTCTGTAATTTTAACATTAATAAAACTTACTAATATATAAATTTTAATCCGTAACAATATAAATTTAAAACTCTTAAATGCTTTTATTCGCAATTACAGTATAATTTAAAACTGGATTAGAGACTACGCAGGAATGATTTAACAGAATTCTAAAAGAGAAGTTTAAATTAAAAAATCCTGATGAAGAAAAAATCTTCATCAGGAAATATAAATTTAATAAGCCCATTTAACAAGTATTGAACCCCAGGTATAACCAGCGCCGAAACTTGATAAGATAATATAATCATCTTTTTTTACTTTCCCGTTCTTCCAGTATTCCGAAATGCAGGTTGGGATTGTTGCTGATGTGGTATTTCCGTATTTGTGTATGTTTACCATGACTTTGTCCATGGAGATTCCCATTCTTTCAGCACATGCTGTGATTATTCTCATATTTGCCTGATGCGGAACCAGATAAGAAACCTGATCTGCAGTAATATTATTCTTTTCCATTATTTCATAAGAAATATCTGCCATACCTTTTACAGCATCCTTGAAAACACTTTTTCCATCCTGAAAAACAAAGTGCATTCTTTTGTCAACGGTTTCATGTGTTGCAGGATTTAAACTTCCACCTCCAAGCTGATAAAGATATTTTCCTCCTTCACCGTCAATTCTCATTATTGTATCTAATATTCCTGAATCCCTGTCCTCTGTTGGCTCTAACAATACAGCTCCCGCTGCATCTCCAAATAAAATGCAAGTGTTTCTGTCTTCCATATTTGCAATAGAAGACATTTTATCAGCTCCGACAACTATAACTTTTTTATGAGTACCATTCTGAACAAACTGAATAGCTGTTGTTAACGAAAATATAAATCCGGAACAGGCGGCAAGTATATCAAAACCCCATGCGTTCTTCGCTCCAAGTTCTTTTTGAATTATACATGCTGTAGATGGATACATCATATCCGGAGTTACAGTAGCTACAATTATCAGATCAATCTCTTCAACTCCTATTCCCCTGTTTGAAAGCAGATCTTGAATTGCCCGGACTGCCATGTATGAGGTCGGCAGTTCTTTATCTAATCTTCTTCTTTCACTTATGCCTGTTCTCGTTTTAATCCATTCGTCATTTGTATCAAGAAAATTTTCAAAATATTTATTGTCAATAATCCTGTCAGGAACGTAATGTCCTACGGAAGTTATTTTTGCATTAAAAGGACCTTTGTTTTCCATAATTTCTTATTCTTTAGTCTCCTTTGATTCTTCAAGTTCATTTAAACTTTCATCCGGAGAATTTGAGTCTTTATCCGCAATGGTCTTATCTTCGGATTTATCATCTGAAAAGGTCAAAGTTTCATTTCCTTTTTTATATTTCACTTTAATCTTTTCACCGTCCTTAAGATTACCTTTTAATATTTCTTCGCTTAGCGGATCTTCCAGATATTTTTGAATTGCCCTTCTCAAAGGTCTTGCTCCGAAGTTCTGATCATATCCTTTTTCGGCTAAAAATTCCAATGCGGATTTTGAAACGTCTATCTTTACTCCCTGCAGTTGTATTCTTGAAAGCAATCTGCTTATTCCGATATCAACAATTTTAACAATATCGTTCTTCTCTAATTGCTTAAAAACTATAAGTTCATCTATTCTGTTAAGAAATTCTGGCGAGAAAACTCTTTTTACGGAATCTTCTATCGTTCCTTTTATCTTTTCATAATTCGATTTGTTTGTAGGATCTCCGAATCCAAATACCTTATCAAGTTTTAAATCCCTCGTTCCTATATTGGATGTCATTATGATAATGGTATTTTTAAAATCAACCTTCCTTCCCAGTCCGTCAGTCAATACACCGTCATCAAGCACCTGCAGTAAAATATTAAATGTATCCGGATGTGCTTTTTCAATTTCATCCAGCAAAACTACTGAATAAGGTTTCCTTCTGACTTTCTCAGTTAACTGTCCGCCTTCTTCATAACCTACATATCCCGGAGGAGCTCCGACTAATCTTGATACATTGAATTTTTCCATGTACTCGCTCATGTCAATTCTGATAAGAGAATCCTCTGTATTGAATAAAAATTTTGCTAATTGCTTAGCCAGTTCTGTCTTTCCGACTCCGGTAGGTCCGAGAAAAACAAACGAACCGATTGGTCTGTTAGGATCTTTTAAACCCGCCCTCGCTCTTCTAATAGCTTTCGAAATATTTATAACAGCTTCATCCTGTCCAATAATCACTTCTTTAAGATGTTCTTCCATTTTTACAAGTCTTTGAGACTCAGCTTCAGCAATCTGATTTACAGGAATACCAGTCATCATTGCCACTACATCAGCTACATTCTGTTCGGTAACTTCATAGACCATGCTTTGTGACTTTATCTCCCAGTCTAACTTAAGCTGCTCAAGATCTGACAATGATTTTTTTTCATTGTCTCTTAATCTTGCCGCCTCTTCATAATTCTGATTTTTAACAACCTGATTTTTGAACTGCCTAATTTTTTCTATCTCAGCTTCAAGGTCCACTATTTCCTTCGGAACGATAATGTTAGAAAGATGAACTCTTGAACCTGCTTCATCCATTACATCTATAGCTTTATCAGGAAGGAACCTGTCTGTAATATATCTGTCACTCAGCGTAACAGCTTCTTCTATGGCTTTATCTGAATATTTTACATTATGATGTTCCTCGTATTTGCTTTTAATATTGTTAAGAATCTGCACTGTTTCATCTACAGTAGTCGGTTCAACCATTATTTTCTGAAATCTTCTGTCAAGAGCTCCGTCTTTTTCAATATATTGTCTGTATTCATTCAAAGTAGTTGCGCCAATGCACTGAAGATCGCCTCTTGACAATGCAGGTTTAAAAATATTTGATGCATCAAGCGATCCGCTCGCTCCTCCGGCTCCTACAATTGTATGAAGTTCATCAATGAAAAGTATTACATCCTTTGCTTTTTCAAGTTCATTCATAACCGCCTTCATTCTTTCCTCAAACTGACCTCTGTATTTTGTACCGGCTACAAGTGCTGCTAGGTCTAATGTCACCACCCTTTTATTGTGCAAAACTCTTGAAACATTTTTATTTATAATTCTAAGAGCAAGTCCTTCGGCAATAGCTGTCTTACCGACTCCCGGCTCTCCGATAAGTACCGGATTATTCTTTTTTCGTCTGCTCAATACCTGAGCGACTCTTTCAATTTCTTTTTCTCTGCCGACTATCGGATCAAGTTTATTATCCATTGCCATCTTAGTCAGGTCTCTGCCAAAATTATCAAGCACAGGTGTCTTGCTTCTGTCCTGCTTTTTTTCCGAACCGGGTTTTGACGAAGGCTGACTGCCTGTAGGTTTGCCGCTGAGAATATTCAGCAATTCGGTTTTGACAGCTTCGTAATTTACATTAAACTGGTGAAGTATCTGCGCTGCAAGATTATCATCTTCACGCAGAATCGAAAGTAAAAGATGCTCCGTACCTATTACATCGGATTTAAAAAGTTTAGCTTCGAGATAGGTTATTTTTAAAACCTTTTCGGCTTGTTTGGTAAGTGGAATATTTCCTACTGTTAATGTCCCTCCTGCCATTCTTACTGTATCTTCTATTGTTTTTTTTATCTTAAATGCATCCGCTCCCAGATTTTTGAAAATCTTTATTGCTATACCTTCACCTTCCCTTATTATTCCCAAAAGAAGATGCTCAGTACCTATATAATCATGTCCAAGCCGGATAGCTTCTTCCCTGCTTAATCTGATTACATCCTGCACTCTGTTTGAAAAGTTACTGTCCATTTATGATAATTCCTTTTTAATTTATACAAAATAATTTTGGGAAATTACTTCATATATACTCAAATAATTTTCTTTAAATATATTAATTGAATTTATTTTATTTCTGTTAACAACTTCTGCAAATTTTTAAGACTCAACTTATATTCTATTATTACTTATTTCAAGTCCTGAATATTTAACTTCCTGAAACAGCTAAATAATTAATTGGCGTCGGCATTACTGCTGCAGTATTGCTGCAATGCTCCTGCGATTTTGTTTGCAACTGTATTAGCATCGTTATTCTCAATGTCCATTCTCTGAAGAATATGCACAAGCTCACCGTCTTTTAATAATGCCATCTGAGGCGAAGAAGGAACAATCCCTGTAAAATATTTTCTTGCCTCATTTACAGCATCCTTTTCCATTCCTGCAAAAACTGTGATAAGATTATCCGGCAATGAGTTATTGTCTTTTGCCCATTTTATAGCTGCTGATAATCCGGGTCTTGCTTTTCCGGCTGCACAACCGCAAACTGAATTCACGAATACAAGCGTCGTACCGCTTTTACTTAATTCGCTTTTTACTTCTTCAGGTGTAAAAACTTCCTTAAATCCGATTTCCTTTACTTCATCTCTCATTGGCTGAACCATTACTGGATCGTACATTTATTATTTCCTTAATTTATTTTATAAAAATATTTTAATTTTAATATTGATTATTCTCTTTTTAAAAAACTGTCAAACCAATTCTTCCGCAATTCAGAGGTTTCTTTTTTATTCTTCTTAAGATAATGATCACCTTCTTCTATTAATCTCAACTGGCAGTCAATACCTGATGCAATAAGTTTACTGTGCATATCCACTGAGTCCTGAAATGAAATTTTTTCGTCTTTAGTTCCATGAATTAATAAAACATGAACTTGTTTATTTATTCTTTCATAAAAATTTACTGCCGACCTTTCTTTCAAACTTTTTATATACTCTTCTTCATTTCCGTTTCCGAAAAGTTTTTTGTAAATCAATGTAAGACCTCTCCAGTTCTCAATATTCCTGAATATATCCGCAAGCCCTGAAATAATTACAGCGCATTTAACCTTTGAACTTATACTCAAAACTTTATATGTCATCATTCCTCCCCTGCTCCATCCTTCCATTCCTATATTAGAACTATCGCAAACAGGAATTTCATCTGCCAGAGAAATCAGATTCAAAATGTCATTTACATCACTTCCTCCAAACTCATCTTTTTCTCTGTAATTTGAAGCAAGTACTGTATAACCCCAGGAAGCTATCTCTCCAAACATTCCTTTAGCGAGAAAATCATCTATCTTACCGTCATTTCCGTATCCGCCGCGATTCCATATTATGAGAGGCAGTTTATTTTGCAGGTTAACAGGTGATGCAAAATAACCCTGGACACTTAATCCGTCAGATTCATAAAATATCTTTTTTACAATAGTATTTTCATAAACTTCACTTCCCCATCCGCTGATTACTAATTTTTTCTGTATATCTGATAATGATAATTCTTCTTCAGATATTATCATTGGTTAGTTTCAGCTTCATAAAACTTATAATATCCGAGTTTAAGATCAAACTCCTGGCCGACTTTGTACATTTTATCATTTTCAGAAGGTACAATATTCTCGATTTTGATTTTTGCCCAGCAGCCACCGTCATATTCCAATATTTTAGCATCATACAACTCCTTCCCGTTATATTCGACTCTGTAAGTTTTGTCTTTCTCCGGCGCATTTCTCAGTTTATGTGTATGCTTCATTAATTTGTTTTATTTAATTTAGTTAAAAGAAAATTTTATTTTTAGTCAAAGAAACAGTTTAGCAGAATAAAATTCGTACAAGGTAAAAATATTCTGAAGCATCAGATACTAAAAAGGAAATTATTTTCGGATATTTATTATTATTTGAGTCCGGGTTTTAAAGAAAATAAGTTGATATTGCAACCTGATTAGTATATTTTTGTTTACAATTTTACAATACACTTTTAAGTCGTAGAAATAATTTTCCCCAATAATAGTTATTAACAAAATTTCCCCCATATTGAAACTTTTTATCAATAAATATTTCGTTTCCGCATATCTGCTTTTAACATTCTTTTCTGCACCTTTGCTTTTTTCAGATGCAGGTACTTATTATAATTCTATTTCGACTTCCAGTGTTTCATTTGTAACTGATCTGGAGGGCAGGATAAGAAGTCCTTATACAAGAATTTCCTATGATAGTTTTGATGAAACGAATATTGCAAATTATGCTTCTGTAAATAACGGAAACGGAACAAGATCAGTTATCTGTGTTTATACAGGATACGAATATATTTACAGCGGCGTATTCAGCTGGGGAACGATGAGCCGTGAACATACATTTGCCCACAGCTGGATGCCTACATTTCCATCAACAAGCGTAGATCAGTATTCCGATCAGTATCAGTTATTTCCTACTCATCAGAACAATGCAAACGGCAGAAGAAGTAATCACCCTTTCGGAATAGTAACAAATGTAACTTATCAGTTTTTGAACGGCAAAGTGGGCACAAACAATCTCGGACAGATTGTTTATGAACCAAGAGATGAACAAAAAGGAGATGCTGCAAGGGCATTGCTGTATATGTGTATCCGTTATGACGGAATTTCAGGATATAACTGGGATTTCAACTGGATTAATGGTACGAAACTGCCTTCTTTAGGAGAAGCTGCACAGGATCTGAATCTTTTGTTAGACTGGTGCAGACAGGATCCGCCGGATAAATGGGAGATTGAAAGAACGGATTATATACAGTCAATTCAGCAGAACAGAAATCCTTTCACAGATCATCCTGAATACATGAATTATATAAACTTTAACGATCTCACAAAATTAAATCCTGTATTTTCGACCGAACCAACAAATTATTTTACCGGATTTTCTTCATTAACTACCGGCAACAGTATTCAGTTAAGCTGGAATGACGCTGCAGGAGCTCAGCTTCCTTCCGACTATTTTATAATAGCTTATGATAAGAATAATTATTTTTTACCGATAGACGGAAATGTTATTAACAATGATACATCATTATCAGACGGTTATGCTTGTGTAAATGTATCATATTCTGCATCAAATAATTATACTTTTCAGAATCTTCAATCGAATAAAACTTACTATTTCTCGGCATATTCTTACAACGGATCTGGAGCGCTAATAAATTATAAAATAGACGGTGCATTTCCTCAAACTAATTCTTATGTTCCGGGTGCTCTTGCAGCAGAGCCAACAAATCATGTTACTAATATCAGTAACGGAAGTGTTACTACAAGTTCAGTGCAATTAAACTGGACAGATGCCCTCCCGGGTACTCAAACCCCATCAGGGTATTTAATTGTTGCAAATAACAACAATTCCTTTTTAGATCCTTCTGACGGAACATCTTATAATGATGATTTAAATTTAGCAGATGGTTATGCCGCAGTAAATGTAAATTATAATTCTCCCGATACATATACTTTTAATGGACTTTTTTCAAATACTAATTATTATTTCAGAATTTATTCATATAACGGAAGCGGTACGCTTATTAATTATAAAACTGATGCTACAATTCCGAACACAAACGCAACAACTTCCGGAGCATTAAATAATTATTCATCAGTTCTATTAGATAATTTTAACAGGATAAATAGTAACTCTCTTGGAAATACTTTGTCTCCGAATATAATGCCGTGGCATGAAACTGAAACTGTAAACTCAACATCAATTACACTCAGCAGTAATAAAATAAAATCCGCAAGCACTACCGCAGGAAGAGAATTTGCTTTTGTAAATGCCGGAAATCTTAATAATTACCCGGTTCAGTTCAGCAATTCTTCTTCGGAATTAGTTTGGGCTGTGAATTTAAAAAGTACCAGGACTGATCCTTCTGGATTTGATAACAGTAATTACGGAATAGCTTTCATTTTAGGGAAAACCGATTCGAATGTTACAACAGGCAACGGCTATGCAGTAGTCTTAGGACAAAGCGGAAGCGCTGATGCTGTTCGTCTTGCCAGATTCACAGGAGGTTTAAACGCCAATTCGAAGTTTACAAATATTATTTCAGGCGGAGATTACGCAAATCAGTATCTTAGCATTAAAGTAGTTTATAATCCGACCGGAAATGTATGGCATTTGTATGTTGACAGCAGTTCAGCAGGATTTCCTCAATCAAGTCCGGCCAATACACAGACACAGATTGGAACTGCATCAGACAACTTTTATACTTCATCATCACTTCCTTATTTTGGAGCGTTATGGAATCATGCTACCGGCGCATCTGACTCGGCAATATTTGATGATTTTGATATTCCGGGAAATATCTCAACTACTTTAAATCTCACTGCAGTTATTGAAGGATATTATAATCCTGTTTCCGTATCTATGAATATGAGGGATTCAATAAAGGTATATTTAAGAAATTCATTTTCGCCTTATTCTGTCATTGATTCTTCAAAGTCTGTTCTTGACTCTCTGACATTTTCCGGATCATTTATTTTCAGCAATGTTACTACTGGAAATTATTACATAGAATTAAGTCACAGGAATTCCATTGAAACATGGAGCAAACTTCCCAAAAGCGTTACATCAGGCGGAACTTTTAGTTATAATTTTTCTGATTCTGTTTCAAAAGCTTACGGTGACAATATGATTTTTAATATCAACAGATATTGTTTGTACAGCGGAGATGTTAATTCAGACGGGATCATAGACGTTTCAGATCTTAGCAGCATTGATAATGATATAAATAATTCTAATTCAGGATATATTCCTACTGATCTAAACGGGGACTATTTTGTTGATGCTTCTGACGGATCTATAGCGGATAATAATGTAGTTAATTCTATTGCCCTGATAAGACCCTGATTTAAGTAACTCTCTTTTCATAATTCCCCGAAAATTATTTTAAAGGACCGTTTCAAACGGCTAAACTGAAGGAATTTCATTCTGCATTTCCTTATTAAAAAAATATTATTGAAATTTAATTCTGTTCAACAAAATCTTAATCAAAAAATTTTTCTTAAAACTTAAATAATTTAAAATCATGAAAAAATTAAAGTACCTGTTTCTTTTATTCATTTCATTGTTGACGGTTTCAGCATCTTTCTCTCAATACAAACTGAGACCGGCATTTCCAAATCTACCTTTGTTCAGTAATCCTATTGAAATGACTCATTCAAATGACGGAACAAACAGATTGTTTGTGTTACAGCAACGAGGACTTGTATATGTTTTCAACAATTCCCCGACAGTAAGCACAAGAAAAACTTTTCTCAATCTAAGCGGAAAAGTTTCACCTTCAGGAAGCGAACTCGGACTTTTAGGAATTGCTTTCCATCCAAATTATTCTGTTAACAATTATTTTTATGTCAATTATACATTTGACAGTGCAGGAAGCGGGAGCGGTTCGTGGTCAAGAGTTTCAAGATTCACAGCAAGCTCAGTAAACCCGGATACAGTTCTCCTTAATACAGAATTAATTTTAATGACAATTGCTCAGCCATATTCAAATCACAACGGCGGTAAGGTTGCATTCGGTCCTGACGGTTATCTTTACATATCATTCGGAGACGGCGGCTCAGGAGGTGACCCTTTAGGTAACGGACAGAACAGAGCAGTATTGCTGGGAAAAATTCTGAGAATAAATATAGATTCCACTTCTGCCGGAAAAAATTATAAAATTCCTGTAACAAATCCTTTTTACGGAAATGTTTCCGGATATAAAGAAGAGATATATTCTTACGGGATGAGAAATACATGGAAATTCAGCTTTGACATTCTAAACGGAAATCTATGGGCTGGTGATGTTGGACAAAATACATATGAAGAAATCGATATAATTGAAAGCGGTAAAAACTACGGCTGGAATAAAATGGAAGGTTTTCATTGTTACGGAACCTGCGATACTACAGGTAAAGGATTTGTAAGACCAATTTGGGAATATTCACACTCATTGGGCTCTTCGGTAACAGGCGGCTATGTTTATCGAGGGTCACTTCTTCCCGGACTTTATGGAAAGTACATTTACGGAGATTACGGCGCAGGGACTGTATGGGCTTTAACTTATGATTTCATAAATCCTGCAACAAATGTACAACTGCAGGACACAAATTTTCTGATATCTTCATTCGGAGTTGACAATAATAATGAATTGTATGCATTAAAGTATTCAAGTACAATTGGACAGATATACAGTATTGTAAATACATCCGTAATTACTCTGAATCTGAAAGCAGCAATTCAGGGGTTTTATGACAATAATGTAAACAGTATGAGAATCAAAGATACTTCAAGAGTTTACTTGCGATCTTATGTTTCTCCTTATCCATTAATAGATTCTTCCAAAACAGTTATTGATTCTCTGAATTTCAGCGGACTTTGTTTCTTCAACAATGCTCCGACAGGTACATATTATATAGTAGTGAAACACAGAAATGGTATAGAGACATGGAGTAAAAATAACGGTGAGAATTTAGTTAAAGGTCAGTTAATAAATTATGATTTTACAAATGACAGTTCAAAGGCATACGGAAGCAATCAGATTAAAAAAGGAAGCCTGTATTGTCTTTACAATGGTGATACAGATCAGGACGGGATTATTGACGCTTCAGATGTAAGTATGATAGACAATGATGCTTTAAACGGAACATCAGGATATGTGGTTACCGATTTAACAGGTGATAATTATGTAGATTCGGATGATCAGTCAGTTGTGGATAATAACAGTCTGACTTCGGTAAGCGTAATAAATCCCTGAATTTAATTTCAGAAATAATTTAAGATGCCTGCAGATCAATATCTGCAGGCATTTTTTATTTTCTGAATTCGAAAAGAACTATTCCTGCTGCTACGGCTGCATTCAGAGATTCGCATTCCGAATATCCGTTGATCCTGAATTTTCTGTAATTTTTATTTTCCGAGATAGAATTTGAAATACCGTTTGCTTCATTTCCGAAAACAATAAGATAATTTTCAGAGTTTGATAATTTTAATTCGGATAAATTTTCTTCTGCTGACAAATGTGAAAGCAAGATATTGTATTGATCATTTCTGTATGATTCGATTTCTCTTTCCAGATTTAATTCATTTCTTATTTTCAAAAAGAATAGTGAGCCCTGCGAAGCTCTTATGACTTTAGAATTAAAAACATCAACAGAATTTTTGCTTATAATAAGTTCATCAGCTCCAAACCAGTGGCAGGTTCTGATAATTGTTCCGAGATTTCCCGGATCGCTGATATTATCAATTGCCACAACTATCTTATTTGACTTATCAGTTTTTATTTTTTCATTATGCAAAGACAGATCAGGTCTGGATACAAGCCCGATAATTCCCTGTGAATTCACAGTTTCGGAAAGTCTGCTGAACTTTCTGTCATCAAGGATTTCAATACCGGCAGAGTGATTCGAGTTTTTAATCTTTTCAATAGCAGATTCATTTTCAAAATCTTCCCTGACAAAGATTGTTTCAAGCATTTCCCTGTAAATATCAGATCTGAGACATTCTTCTATCAGATGAATGCCTTCGATAAGGAATTTATTGAATTCATCACGATACTTTTTATGATGAAGTTTTTCCAGATTTTTTATATCGCTGTTATTCAATTATTCACCTCTGTATTCAACATAATTTTTTTCGGTTTCGTAAAGTTTAACCGAATACAAACTGACATTTTCTCTTTTAACTTTATCAGCAAGAGCTTTCCAGAATGAAACTGCCATATTTTCGGTTGTGGGTATAACATCTTTAAACATATCAATTTCATTAAGGAATTTATGATCAACTTTATCTAAAATCTCTTCATGAATTATTTGTTTAAGCAGTTTAAGATCCATTACATAACTACTTTCGGGATCGGGAGTGCCGGCAAGTGTTACTTCGATGTAATAGTTATGTCCGTGAAAGTTATTGCACTTTCCGAAAAGTTCTTCATTCTTTTGCTGTGACAATCCGGAGTTTTCCAGTTTATGAGAAGATGAAAAATGTTCCCTGCGGGTGATATAAAGCATAAATTTTTTCTGTAAAAATAATTTTTAAACTGTAATATAAAAATGCATTAAAATCTGAATACAGAAATTACATTTTGCAATGTAAGATTAATTTCAGGTTAAATTCTAAGCAGATTAACTAATTAAATTCATTTGCAATTTTCATTATAATAAAACTTAGTGGCACACTAAAAATGGAATGAAAGAATGAAATAAAATTTTCACTTTAGTTACATATATTTACACTTAATAAAATAATTTATCTGTATATTTGTAAGAGATTTTTTAAAAAATTTAAAACCGTTTTGATAATTTAGCTTCATTGTTCCTGAAACCTTTTTATTATACACAAGTCTTATAAAATTAACCAAGAGCTCACAAATAAAAGACAATTTTATCTCAATAAAATATTAATTTTATCATATAACTTGGTTATGAAACTTATTATTTTAACAATCGTTTACAAAAATTGATAATAAACCGTAAAAAATTAATGAATAAATATATTCTCCTTGCAATTTTTTTCTTATCGAACGCTTTTTCAGTTCAAGCTCAGGAAATTATAGACCTGAACAAAGCAATAACAACAGCAATCAATAACAACACAAACGTTTCGAATCTTGAAAAAACTCTTGAGATACAAAAGTTATCTACAAAATCAGCAAAAGGAAACCTGATCCCATCATTAGACCTTAGCGCAAGATGGAGCAGGAATAATACTTATTCTCAGGGATCTGTAAGATTTGAAGGCGGGACACCTATCGCAGTACCGGAGCAAAACTCATGGATTAACGGTTTCGGATTGGGGCTGAGCACACAGGTTACTTTATTCAACGGATTTTCAAACCTCAAACAGATTGATCTTTCAAAAGAGAATGAAACTGCTGCAAGAATAAATCTTGATAAAACAAAATACGATATAATTTTCAATGTAACTTCTGCATATTTTGATTTGCTGAAAAAAGAGAAAATAGTGCTTGTGAATCAGGATAATTTAAAAGATTCGCAATCGCAGCTTGATAAGATAAAAGAGTATATGAATGTAGGAAAAAAAACCTTAGCTGATGTTTACAAACAGGACGTATTAGTAGCGCAGAATGAATTAGCTTTAGAACGTTCGATTAATGATTTCAATAAAAGCAAGGTGGATTTGCTTCTGGCAATGAATGATGATATGAATAAAGATTTCACTATATCAGAAAACAGTGTGGACATAAACCTTACATCATCAGATATACAGAATATAGTTGAAAGAAACTCAAATACTGAAGCGCTTCTTAACAGAGCTCTGGATAAAAGATTTGATTACAAATCCACACTTCAGGATATAAAAATAAATAAGGTGCAGATTTCAATTGACCAGAAGAATCTTTATTTTCCTACGTTGTCTGCTTTTTCAAATTACAATCTGAGTTCTTCTAGAATAGAAGATCTTACCGGCTTAAGAACTTTTCAGTTTGGTTTTCAGCTTACTTATCCTATATTTCAGGGATTCAAGCTTGATAATAAGAGACAGACATCGGAGCTGACACTCAGGCAAAAGCAGGATGATCTTGATCAGCTTCAGCAGCAGATCAGAAGTGAAATTAAAAAATCTTATCTTGATCTTCAGACCGCAAAGAAACAAATAGAAATATTAAACCGCAATTTAGTATCAGCCGAACAGGATAAATTATTGTCAGAAGAAAACTACAGAGTAGGCGTAGGAACATTACTTGATGTTCAGCTTGCAAGTACAAAGCTGAATTCTCTGAAGATTGACAGGATCAATGCTTATTATGATTTTTTACTTGCTGAAAGAAAGCTGAATTATTATACAGGCGAACTGAGTTACTGAAAATAATATTAATTAATATAAACTTTTAAATAACAATGTCGGAAACCAGTACTCCATTACAAACTCCATCGGTTCAGACTCCGGTGAACAATAAAAAGAAAAAAAAGAAAAGCAGAAAAAAACTTCTGTGGATATTAGGATTACTTCTGATTGCAATTATAGTAATTGCAGTTATTATTTCGAGTAAAAAAGAAACTCTGATTACAGTTCAGACTGAAAAAATAAAACCCAGAAATATTACGCAGATAGTAACAGCAACCGGCAAGATACAATCAGAAACTGAAGTTAACATCAGCGCTGAGATCAGCGGGGAAATAGTTTCACTGCCTTTTAAAGAAGGAGATGAAGTTACAAAGAACGATTTGCTTGTTAAGATTAAACAGGATGCTTTGCGCCGCAACTTCAGGAGCAGAATGCCGCCATACAGGTAGCCGAGAGTAATTTAAAAACCAGCGAAGTAAATTTAAGAAAGTTAGAGCTTGAACTTCAAAGGATCAAAGAGCTTAACAGTAAAGGTCTTGCTTCGCAAAGCGAGCTTGATAACGCGCAGTTGAGTTTTGAGCAGACTCAAGCTCAGATAAATACAAACTCCGCTCAGATAAATCAGCAGAGAACCGGAATGTCGAAAATAAAGTATGATATTTCGAAGACAACAATTTATGCCCCGATAAACGGAACAGTAACTCAGCTTAACAATGAGACCGGTGAAAAAGTACTTGGTACAATTTCAAATCAGGGGTCACAGATAATGACTATATCCGATCTTTCAAAAATGGAATGCCAGGTTGAGGTCGGCGAGACAGATGTAACTCTTGTAAACATTGGCGATACTGCAAAAATACAGATTGACGCTTTTCCGGATAAGATATTTACAGGATATGTATATGAAATCGCGAATACTGCCAAATCAAAAGGCGTCGGCACTCAGGATGAAGTAGTAAATTTCGTAGTAAAAGTCAGAGTTATAAATAATGATGTGGAGCTGAGACCCGGGATGAGCTGTACTGTTGATATTGAAGTAGAAAAAAAGATGAACGTACTTGCTGTTCCGATCCAGTCTGTCACTACCAGAGAAGAATTCAAGGGTAACGGAATATCTGAAGAAGCTGATAACGAAAATTTAAAAAGAGAATCCGAAGAAAAGCAATCAAAAAAAATCAAACCGAAAGAAGTTGTTTTTGTAATTGACAATAATTCAGCTAAAAAGACAGAAGTAAAAACAGGGATAAGCGATGACTCATATATTGAAGTAACTGAAGGAATTAAGGAAGATCAGGAAGTAGTTAAAGGTACATTTAAAGCTATAAATAAGGAACTTGAAGACGGTTCAAAAATAAAAGTTGATAATGAAGTAAAGAAAAAGAATTTCAAGACTGATGAAGGAAATTAAAACTAAAAAAACAAGTAATACTAAAAACTGATGGAAAATAACATCTCGCAGGAAAGAAAAGTACTTATAGAACTTAAGGAAATTATTAAGCTCTATATAATGGGAACTGAAGAATTATACGCGTTGAAAGGTATTACTTCTAATATTTATAAGAAAGATTATTTAGCAATTATGGGACCTTCGGGTTCCGGGAAATCTACTCTGATGAATATTATTGGTTGTCTTGACTCGCCTACATCAGGCGAGTACCATCTGAACGGAAAAAATGTAAGTGAAATGGATGACGACGAGCTTGCTGAAATCAGAAATATAGAGATTGGTTTTGTATTTCAGACATTTAACCTTCTTGCAAGGAGTGACGCTTTGCATAATGTAGAACTTCCTTTGATTTACAGAGGTATTTCAAAAGCTGACAGAATTGAAAGAGCGGAAGAAGCTTTGTTCAATGTCGGATTACAGGACAGAATGAAGCATAAGCCAAATGAATTATCCGGAGGTCAGAGACAAAGAGTTGCAATTGCAAGAGCTCTTGTAAACAATCCTTCTATTATACTTGCAGACGAGCCGACGGGGAATCTTGATTCAAAGACCGGGGAAGAAATCATGGCATTGCTTGAAGAGTTAAACAGGAAAGGTAACACAATTATTATAGTAACACATGAAGAAGAAATCGCACATCACGCTCACAGGGTAATGAAGATCAGGGATGGTCTCATTGAAAGCGATACATTAAGTGACAAAGGAATAAAAATTAAGCAACAAAGCGAAATATTATTATAAATTAAAATCCGGATGAATTTTCTTCTCGAAATAAAAGAAAACCTTCTCATTTCATACAAAGCTATCACAGCGAATAAACTAAGATCTTTTCTCGCTACACTCGGTATTGTAATAGGCATAACTTCTGTCACTCTTATGCAGACCGCAATAGAAGGTATCAACCGGGCATTTGAAAAAAGCATTTCGGCAGTAGGCGCAGATGTTTTGTATGTGCAGAAGTTTGAATGGTTCGGAAAAGAAGACTGGTCATTTTACAGAAACCGGAAAGATCTGACAATGGCTCAGTACGATTTTTTAAAAAAGAATTCGCAAACTGCAGTAGTAATGTGTCCTTCGGTCGGTACAAATAAAGTCATAAAATATAATGACCTTGTGCTGGAAAACGTTTTCGTTGTAGGAACCACAGATGAATATCAGCTTACATTCGGATCAAATATGGAAGACGGAAGATTCATTACAAAAAAGGAATCTGACGGAGGATATCCGGTTTGCGTAATAGGAACTGATATTAAAAATGCATTCTTTGAAAATACAGACCCGATTGGAAAGACAATAAAAGTAGGATCATATTCATTTCGAATAATAGGAGTTGTGGAAAAGCAAGGAAGTCTTCTTGGTCTGTTTAGTCTGGATAACAGAATAATTGTTCCGATAGAAAGATTTTACAGATTATTCGGCGGCAAAAGAAGTCTGTCCATAAATATTAAAGCGGGTGATGTAAAAAATGTGGACGAGACAAAAGAAGAAGTTACTTCGATTATGAGAAAAGCCAGAAAAATACCGGTAGGCGATAAAAATGATTTCGGTGTAAATCAGCAGGAAGCATTTAAGACAACATTTGAAAGTCTGACTTCGCTGATAAAAATTATAGGAACACTTATAACATCATTATCATTAATCGTAGGTTCGGTCGGAATTGCAAACATAATGTTTGTATCAGTAAAAGAGAGAACAAAGGAAATAGGAATAAGAAAAGCAATTGGTGCCAAAAGAAGAACTATTTTATATCAATTCCTGATTGAGTCCTGCACGATTTGTCTTTTAGGCGGATTAATTGGAATCATGATTTCATTTCCCATAAGTCTGATTATAAATGCGTATGTACTTCCTACTGCAATGCCTTTGTGGGTAATTATTCTTGGACTTTTCGTATCGCTGATTTTCGGAGTTATGGCGGGATTCTTTCCTGCTTACAATGCTTCAAAAATGGATCCTGTAGAATCATTAAGATATGAATAAAATTATTTTATGAATTTCACTGAACTAATAAAAATTGCATTAAGTACACTCAGGGCAAATAAACTAAGAGCGGCTCTTACATTATCCGGTATTGTCATAGGTGTATTTTCTATAATCGCAATAATGACTCTGCTTAACGCCTTACAGGCAGGGATAGAGGGCGGTCTGAGCGAATTAGGCAGCAATACATTTCAGATTCAAAAATTTCCATCAATTCAGATCGGAGGACCAGGAAGGCAAAACAAATACAGAAACAGACCAGATATTACTTATGAACAGGGATTAAGGTTAATGGAAAAATCCACTATGTATAAATATATTTCTCTTGAAGACTATATCGGAGGCAAGACTATAAAGAACTCAAAATATTCTTCAAATCCAAATCATACACTCGGAGGCGTAACTCCTGAATATCTTGAATGCAATAACAGGAGTGTACAGTTCGGAAGATTCTTCACAGAAACTGATTTATTAAACAACAGCAGAGTTGCGGTGATTGGTATGGATGTCGTTGAAAAACTTTTTCCAAATGAAGATCCAATAGATAAATATATTACAGTTGATAACAGCGAGTTTCAGGTCATCGGAGTATTTGAAAAAAAGGGCGAGGGATTTGGACAGAGCAACGATAATTTCGCATTACTCCCGATTACTACAATGCAGCAGATTTACGGAAAGAACAACAGGTCTATTAATATTGCTATTCAGGCTCCTTCAAAAGAGACCTATAATGAAACGGTTGAAAATGTTATAAGCGTTATGAGATCTATCAGAAAAGACAAACCGGGAGAAGCAGATAGTTTTGAAATTTTTTCGAATGAGTCGCTCATAGGACAGGTTAACAGTTTTACAAAATATTTTAAATACGGAGCAGGATTCATTTCCTTTATTGCTATGCTTGCAGCAGGAATCGGGATTATGAATATTATGCTTGTCTCGGTAACTGAAAGAACTAAAGAAATCGGAATAAGAAAAGCTGTAGGCGCAAATAACAGCAGTATACTTACACAGTTTTTAATAGAAGCGGTAATATTATGTGAACTCGGCGGTCTTATCGGCATTCTTCTCGGACTTATAACCGGAAATTTACTTGGTTTGTATTTAAGCAGTCCCGTTGTAATACCTTATGACTGGGTAATAATCGGTCTTGTAGTATGTTCCGTAGTTGGTATTGCATTCGGAGTTTATCCAGCTTACAAAGCTGCAAAGCTGAATACAATTGATGCTCTCAGATACGAATAAACTCAGAGCAATGAGACGTAAGATTATTTATAAATCTGTTTATATCTTTGTTTTCCAGATTATTATTTAGTTCTTCAAGTTTTAAAAGACCCTGTTTTATCTTTTCAGTCATTTTCTGATCTTTTCTTCTTTCATAAACATAAGCATAACTTCCCAGTACCTGAATTAATCTGATAAAAGCAAAATAATAAAAATCTTTCCGGAATTTTTGTTCGTTGTAATTAATATAGTTTCGAAGATTTTCTTCATAATGAATCATCAGCATAAATCTTTCGTCACGCGTCAGCTCTGCGCTTCCCGAATAAATAAATGATGCAAGATCATATTGCAAAGGTCCTTTTCTTCCGGACTGATAATCAATGTAATACAACTCGCTATTCTTTAACATAATATTTCTCGGCTGGAAATCACGGTAGAGGAAAAAATCATTGTCAGAATCCCTGATCAAATCCGAACAAAACATCATTACTTTTTCTAGTAAATTATCTTTATCAAATCCGGTTAAATAATTCTTTAATAAATAGTCATGGAATTTTCCGAAATCATCTTTGAGAACTGATTCGTCAAAACATTTGGTCTGATAACAATACGAATAATCTAATTTGTCCTTTGACAATACCTGAAACCTGATCAGATCATTTAATGCTTTTTTGTAAAGATGTATTTTTTCTTCAGAATCTTTTTCTGACACTGCAGATTTTAAGGTCATATCTCCAAGATCCTCTTCGATGTAAAAAAGGTTGTCATCCGAGAATCCGTAAATCTCAGGGACATTAAATCCAAGCTTCAGGAATGACTCACTGAACTTTACAAAAGCCAAATTTTCTTTCGGATTTTCATTGAAGATACCAATGCATTTCTGTCCGCCGTAATATAATCTGAATATCTTTCTTTCTGAAGCATCTGCTTTCAGCATTTTTAAAGAATCTATATTCAATCCGGATCTTCTGAAAACAAGTTCCTGAAAAGAATTCAATACTATTTCTTTTAAATATGACATAATTATTTACTGAACAAATCTGACAATGCTGAATTAAGATCCGGAAATTTAAAATTATAACCTTCCCTGACTAATTTATCCGGAAATACTTTTTGCCCTGTAAGAAGATTCCAGGCAAACTCCCCTGCCACAATTTTCATTACAAATGCAGGTACAGGAATTTGGAAAAAAGTTTTCTTAAATTCTGAAACAGATTTTATAAAGCTTTTATTGGTCACAGGATCAGGTGAAACTGCATTTACAATTCCCTCAATTTTTGTATTCTCCAAAGCAAGTAAATATATTTGTACAATATCATCTTTGTGAATCCATGAAAACCATTGCCTGCCGTTACCCTGATAAGCCCCGATATAAAATTTAAAAGGCATTATTAATTCCGGCAAAGCTCCATCTTTTTTATCAAGGACTATCCCGGTTCTCAGTATGACAACTCTTACACCAAGATCAGCCGCATTTAAAGCTTCATTCTCCCAGTCAACACAAACATCAGCAAGGAAATCATTTCCCGTCAGGGAATTTTCATTTATTCTTTCATCTTTTTTATCTCCGTAAACACCTACTCCTGATGCGCTGATAAAAGAGCCAGGCTTATTCTGGCTAAGTTTTACTGAATCAACCAGAAGCTTTGTCGTATTTATCCTGCTGGAATAAATTTCCTCCTTAAAAGCTTCGTTCCATCTCCTGTCTCCTACATTCATACCTGCAAGATTAATTACTGCATCTGTTTCTTCAATCACAGATTTTAATATCAAAGGATCATCATATTTTTTGGAATCAAGAAATTCCAGTGCATAACTATTACTGAACAGTTCCCTTGCTTTTTTTACATTTCTTGTGAGAATTTTGACAAAAGCACCCTGTATGCATAGTTCATTTACAATTTTTCTGCCTATCAGTCCGGTACCGCCCGTTATTAATATTTTCTTTTTCATAAAAGTTACAGGTCAATTGCTATAGTTGATATTAAAATTATAATTTTACTTTTGAACAGTTTAACAGATTTGGTTTACTAATATATAAAAAAATATTTTTTGCGCTAAATTGTAATTTGTTTTTGAAACTTATAACCTGATTAAAATATAAATCAGATTACTATTTTGAAACTAATTAAAAGCTACCTACAATTTTTTTCCTGATTACAATGTAATATTAATAAGCAATCTTAACTGCATGGAACTATATTAACATTAATAGTATTTTTGTTTTGATTACAAATTCAATTGCATATCAAAAAGTAATAATTGTATTAACCGGATTTGTATATATTAAACAAAATATTTCATAAAAATAAAATTTAAAGAAAGGATCATTATGCAATTCATTAAGAAATTTAAAAATTTTTCATTTGCAATTTTAGTTACAGGTTTTGCTTTATCATTAATGTCAGTTTTTAACGGATGTGATGAGAATACAGTTACTCCTCCCACGACATCAAAATCAAGGACGACAATAACTCATGCTTCTCCCAATGCTCCTAATGTTGATATTCTTGTTGGTGATAACGTAATTGCTACAAATGTAGCTTATCCCTCAACATTACCTTATACCGAACTGAATACCGGCAATAACAGGATCAGAATAAGACCAACCGGGACTTCAACTGATGTAATTGATGAAACCTTATTCTTTGAAGAGTCAAAGAGCTATTCAATTTTTGCAATAGATTCTGTAAGCAAAATATCCGCTTTATTTTTAACAGATGATCTGACTGCTCCGGGTAGCGGAAATGCAAAGGTCAGATTTGTACATCTTTCGCCTAATGCACCTGCAGTTGATGTTGCAGTTATGGGCGGAAGTACATTGTTTCCAAATTATGCCTTTAAGGAATTTTCTTCTTTCCGAGCAGTGGGAGCAGGGACATACTTTCTTGAAGTAAGACTTGCTAATCAGCCGGTTGTAGTTTTGTCACTTCCAAACATTACTTTTGAATCCGGAAAGATATACACAATCTATGCAAGAGGATTTGTCGGAGCGTCAGGAACACAAGATCTTGGCGCAGGAATAATAAATAACAATTAATATTTTAATTGCCAAAACAAAATCAATGAGATATATTTTTGTTACGGTAAAAATAAATATTATTTGAAACAGAATATATAACAAGACCCGCTTAAAGGCGGGTTTTGTTTTAATAGTAAACTTTTTCCAGAAATAATCCTGAAGGAGGTGCAGTCAGACGGGCTGGTATATCAGAATAATTTTTCAGAAAATCTGACACTTCTTTCTTACCTAAATTATTCCTCCCTGCTTCAGCAAGCGTACCGACAATTCGTCTTACCATTTTCCATAAAAAATGTGAAGCACGGATTCTGATGAGTATGAGATCATCTTCCTCTGAAATATCAATTGATTCTACCAGAACTTTTGTTGATTTATTTTCCTTATCCGGATCAGAAAATGATTTAAAATCATGCATTCCGGGAAACAAGTTCATTACTTCCTGCATGCTTTTCAGATTAAGATCATCTTTAATCCACCAGATATAACGTTTTTCAAAAGCGCTTCTCCTTCGTGAGATCCTGTACAGGTACTGTCTTGAAACTGCTGAATGTCTTGCATGAAAATTATCGGCGGCTTTTTCAATTTCAAGTATATTAATATCAGCAGGAAGTTCATCATTTATTTTCATCCTCAGAATATGCGGAGCTATCATTGTCTCACATTCAAGATGCGATATTTGTTCGATAGCATGAACTCCGCTGTCAGTCCTTCCTGAACCCTGTAAGTCAATTAACTTACTGTTGCCTTTCGATTTTGCAAAAGCATTCTCTACAGCCTTTATCAGAGTTCCCTGGATCGTTTTTGCATTCTTTTGTTTCTGCCAGCCGGAATAGCCCGTTCCGTCATATTCAATAAATAGTTTTAACTTCATTTGTCTGAACTGCCTGTTTTTTTTCGGAACTTATGATCTAAGCTGAATCTTCCCGGACCAATCAGGAACAATCCTGCGAACACGAACAATAATTCCATAGGATAAGCGACTTTCAACCATGGATCCATATTAGTTAAATGCAGAAGCATTGCAACGAACATAGTGAAGGCGATTAATAACAAGGCAGGTCTGAAGAAAAGTCCGGTTATTATGAAAACAGGAATTACAAATTCAGAAAATGCTGACATAAATCCCCAGAACTCAGGCAGAAAATTTATGCCAAGATTTGACATAGACTTTCCCAGGCGGAGCCATAATTCAGGTCCGCCTTTAATTTTCGGCAAACCGTGAATAAATATAAAACTGATACCTAATCCTAATCTGATGATAAATAATCCTAAGTCACTGTGTCTTTCACTGAAATTTATTTTCATAATTTTATCCGAGATTTAATAAAAATTTCTCAACAGCTTTATTGAATTCTACAGGCGCTTCCATATTACTCAAATGTCCTGCTGCGGGAATAATATTAAACACAGAATTCTTTAGATTTTCATTCATATAATATGATCTTACCGGCGGTGTAACCGCATCAAGCTTTCCTGCGATAATAAGAGCAGGCACATCTGTTTTTTTTAATTCGAATAATGTAGAAGTCCTTGTTGCAATAGCCATCAGAACGGCACACAGTCCCTTTACATCCATCCAGCTCATCATAGTTTCAATGAAGCTTCTTAGTTTTTCATTTTTGTATGATTCTTCACTGATAAGTTTTTTCAGAAACTCATTCAATACCTTATCTTTATTATCTGTTTTCAGATCCATTATCATTTTAGACCTGCCGATAAGACTTTCATTATCTTCTCCTTCTGACTTTGTATCAGCGAGTATAACAGATGAGAATCTATTACTGTCTCTGACAAGCGCTCTCAGAAGAATGTATCCGCCGACTGAAAGTCCGCAAACGTTGGCTTTCCCGAGTTTCATTTCATCCATAATGCTGAACAGATCATTTACAAGATCTTCCATAGTAAACTGATAATCGGAAAGTTCATTACTGTATCCAAGACCTCTGATATCATAAGTGATCACACGGAATTTATCTTTAAAATAACTTACCTGATCATCCCACATTCTGCTGCACAGCGGATAAGCATGTATGAAGATCAGAGGTTTTCCGTTACCTTCATAATCGTTTATACTTATTCCGTTAAATTTAAAAGTATTCATTGTAATGGTTTATTTTATTTTGAAACTTTATCTAAATATTCAGTAAAGTCATAAGAAAGTTTAATATTTTCAACGATAAGATCAGGAAGTTCTTCTGATAAAATCACATCCGGATTATATTCTTTGAAAACATAAAACTGCTTCATCATTAATAATTTTATCAGCAAAGGATCAGAAGCACCTTGTCCCGGATTTTCAAATCCTTTAGGAAGTTTGCTCAAGGATTCTCCTCTGACACTTCCGAAATTATTTAAAAAAGATTTTGTGGTAATAATTGATTTTAAGTTTTCAAAGTCTGAATAAATACCTCTTCTTATTTTTTTCAGATAAACGGCATCCATGCTGTACTGTCCTGCTGCAAAAATAAATTCTTCAGCGCTGAAATGAAAATAGAACTGCGGGATTTCTGAAGACTTAACCTTCTCAAAAGCAAATGCAGCGGCATAATGGGTTTTGTAGGGTTTTTTATCTTTTGAAAATCTTACATCACGGTTGATCCTGAAAATTGATTTATAATTGACTACAATGTCGGGATCAATTTTCCTTATTTCTGAAGACAAAGTATCAATCAGATTTCGCATTGGTAATTTCAAATACATTTCATATTCATTGCGGTGTTCATCAAACCATTTCTTATTATTATTATCGATTACTGAAAGCGCTTTTAAAAATTTAAGAGCTTTTTTTTCAAAACCGGGAAATGGCTGATTTAACAGATCGCTAAGCATAATACTTTTACTTTACTGAATGCGGAATAAATTTAAGAAAATAATTTGGAACTTTTTCAGTTAAATTGTCTATAAATTTCAGATTCATAATTCTTTCTTCAATCTAAGAATTTATTTCAACTTTTAAAATCTTAAAATATTTTATAAAATTATTAATATTCAAAATGGACACTAAAAATTTATTCAGGTTTTCATCAATAATTCTATCCCTAATTATTTTACTTTTCTTAAACACTGATGCAAAATCTCAAAACAGAAATATTAATTTTTCTGTTTCGACGAATAATCTTTACTTTCCCGGAGACGAGGTTAAGCTGAATATTTATTCTTATGATTACTCTGAGAAGGACAGGAAAGGAAAAGAAAGTGTTCAGTTTAATATCAGTATTTTAAGAATTAAAGATATAAATGATTTTTATTCCAAACAGTCTTCACGATACAATTTAGATGTATTGAGCAAGGACAGTCTTAATCTTACTTACCTGACCGAAGAAGTATATTCATTTAAAAAATACATAAAGCAAAAAAATGATTACGATTATTTTTATGTGAATGAATCCGTTCCGCTGAATATAAATTCAAAAGGCGCATATCTTATAAGAGTAACATCAGATAATAAAGTAGCATACTGCGGTTTTATAGTATCTGCGCTTGGTGTTGTATCAAAAGCGGGAAACAATTCAATGCTTGCTTTTACAGTTGACAGAAAATCCGGAGCTCCGGTGTCAGGGGCAGAGCTGAGTTTTTACATTGGCAAAACAAAAGCAGGCACAGGAAAGACTGTTGATGGATTGCTTTTCCAGAGTATAAATTATCAGGAAGTTAATTCAGGTGAGGAAGATAAAATTCCAATGATCATCGGTAAGTTCGGAGATGACATAGTAGTATCAGACTCCTATCTTTATTTCGGAAATGCAGAAACCAGATACTACACTTACATCTACACACAGCAGCCGGTTTACAGAACAAATTCAGATGTAAATTTTAAGGGTATAATCAGAGTTAACAATAACTCAAAACTCGAGCCGGTGTCTTACAAAGATATAAAAGTAAGCATTAAGGATTCGAAAGGTGCTGAAGTTTATAAAAAGTCAGTGAAGACTAATAACGAAGGAAGCTTTGACGGGATTTTCCGGTTAGAAGAAGAGGCGCCTCTCGGAGAATATAATATTTTCGCAGTGATAGAAGACAAATATTCATATACATCAGGGTTTACAGTTGAGCAGTATAAAAAACCGGAATACAAAGTTACAGTAAAGACAGACAAAGGGCAGTATTTTGGAAAAGATAATCTTAAAGCCGAAATAAATGCTAAATATTTTTTCGGAAGTCCGGTTAACGGAGCGAACGTAGAATACAATATTTACAGAACAAAGTATTACAAACCGTGGTGGAAATTTTCTGAATACGCATGGTGGTATGAAGATTATTTTGACAATCAGGATGATAATCAGAAATTCAGAGGAGCTGAATTTTTATATTCAGGAAGCGGTATTTTGGATAATGAAGGAAACTTAAAAATAGATTTTGATATAAATGAAGATTTCAAAGAAGAGCAGTCAAATGACTGGTGGTATCGTTCTTATGATAACAGCACAGATTACAATTACATAGTGCAGGCAAAAGTAACTGATAAGTCGCGAAGGGAAATTTCAGGAACAACATCTGCTTTTGTGACAAGAGGAGGTTTTTATATGAATGTTAAGACTGACAAATATCTGTATAAGCCAAATGATTTTGTGAATATTGAAGTAATGTCAAATAATTTTTCGGATCAGCCGGTTCAGACTGAATTCGAAGCTGTAATTTACAAAACAACATGGTCTCGAAATAACTACAATGAAAAAAAGGATTATGTAAAAACACTTTCCGGAAAAACTTTAACGGATGGAAAAGGCGTAGTTTCGTTTAATATCGGAGACGGAGATATCGAAGGAGCTTATTCCATTGAAGTAAAAGCAAAAGATGACAGGTCTAATCAAATAACTGCAGGCGCATATTTTTATGTTTCAAAAGGCGATATGTCCTGGTATTACAATCAGTCAGGGGGCGTTCAGATCATTACGGATAAAGACAGTTACAAAAAGGGAGAAGTCTGCAAAGCATTGATTTTACTTACCAATCCTGATGTCAGCGCATTAGTTACTACAAACACGGATGATATCATTTCATATTCTGTTGAAAAGTTTTCGGGAACCTCAAAGATGATCGAGATTCCTGTTACAGATAAATATATTTCCGGATTTGAGATCAACGTTAACTATGTTTATAACGGAACATTTGTAAATTCAGGCAAGTCTGTATTAGTAATTCCGGAAGATAAATTTCTTACCGTACAGATTGATCCTTCAAAATTAATTTACAAACCGAAGGAAGAAGGAAGAATAAAAGTCCGGGTTCTGGACAATTCCGGAAATCCTGTCAGTAATTCTGAAGTGTCCGTTGGCATAGTAGATGAAAGCATATATTCAATAAAAGAAGATAATACAAAAGACATAAGAAAATTTTTTACGGAAGAAATTTTACCGGAGTGTCAACTGCATTCAACTCAAATAACACCAGTAACGGATCTTCCCGTCTCATAACTATTTATGAAAGATTTAATCTGAAGAATTTAAATTCAGAAGAACTCGCAACTGTTAAGGGAAGACTTATCAGAAAAAACGGAACACCTGTTCAGAATGCAATAATTGTAATTGATGAAGATTATCAGGCGGGAATTACAGATACTGATGGTAAATTTGAATTCCGGCTTCCTGAAGGCAAATATACGATCAGCGCTTATTACAATGGAATTACAAAAGATGATCTGACGGAACTCACTTTGTCCAAAAAACAAATACGGGAAATAATACTTTATAATGATAAAGATTTAAATGAATTATTGACAGAGCAGAATGAATTTGACGGAAGAGGAGAATTAAGAGCCGGTGTGACGGATAAATCCGCACAAATATACAAGAAGAAAGATGGTGCTAAATTATCCATGGATGAAAGTGCAGTGACTCCTGTTGAAAGCGGAATGGTTTCGGACAATGAATTTGTTCAGGCGGAGGTAAGATCAGATTTCAAAGATGCCGTATTATGGTCTCCTTATTCTGTTACAGATGAAAACGGTTATGCAGAAGTAAGTTTAAATTTTCCTGATAACCTGACTGAATGGAGAATCACTTCCAGAGTAATTACAGAAGATACGAAAACAGGTCAGGCAGTCAGCACAGTTATTACGAGAAAAGATTTATTGATCAGAATGGAAACTCCGAGATTTCTGCAGGAGAATGATGAAGTCACGATCTCAACTGTAATTCACAATTATCTGTCAACGGCGAAGAAGACATTGGTTAGATTCAGAGGTGATAATATCATTAGTGAAAATGCCGGCACTGAAAAGACATTAACTATTGAACCAAACACCGATGTGCGTGTTGACTGGAAAATCAAAGTAAACGAACCACTGGGTGCAGCTACTCTTTATGCAGAGGCGCTGACAAATGAAGAATCTGATGCAGTAGAGATAAAAGTACCGCTGCAGCCGAAAGGACTTAAAGTTGAAATAAATTCCGTTGCTGATTTTTCAGATGAAAGTAAGACAGAATCAAAAACGTTTAACATTCCTTCAGGAACGGATTTGAGAAGTACCGGACTTAAGCTTTCAGTTGATGCATCATTAGCGTCAACAGTTCTGACTGCTCTGGATGATCTTGCAGGATATCCATACGGATGTGTTGAGCAGACAATGAGCAGATTTCTGCCGACTGTAGTAGTGGCTGATGCTTTTAAAGAGATCAATGCGCCGGTAAGCGAGGCGACAAAAACAAAGCTTCCTGATATGGTTGCGAAAGGATTGCAGAGGTTGTATAGTTTTCAGCATTCAGACGGCGGATGGGGCTGGTGGGAAAATGATAACACGAATCCATACATGACCGCTTATGTTGTTTACGGACTTGCGCTTGCAGAAAAGGCGGGATACAATATTGACAAGGGATATCTTGACAGAGGAATAAATTCAATTAAATCACAGCTCAGCAATAACAATACCATTGATGAAACTACATTAGCATATATGCTTTACAGTATTGCAGTTGCAAAAGGAATAGACGAAGAGTTTTTAAAATCGAATATTAAAAAAATAAATTCTTCTGAGCTGAATGATTATTCAAGAAGCCTTCTTGCAATGACCTGGAAAATTTCAGGCAATGAGAAAAATGCAATGGAAGAGCTCAGCAAAATAGAAAAGAATGTTAAATCCAAAGGAGAAGGCACAGCTTACTGGGAAGGCAAAGAATTTCATTACAGATGGCAGGATGACAAAGTACAAACTACAGCAATGGTTTTGAAAGCAATAATAATGATCAATAAAAATTCGGATTTAAAGGAAAGAGTGGTCAGATGGCTGATGATGCAGAGAATGGGGACTTCGTGGAGGAATACTCAGGAGACTGCATTAGTTATATTTGCACTTGTGGATTACCTGAAAAATTCATCCGAGCTTAATCCTGATTATACTGTTAAGGTCTATATTAACGGCAGCAATGTATATGAAAAGTCCATGACATCTGATGATGTTTATAAAAAGAATGATTTCATAAAAATTGACAACAGGAATTTAATTTCCGGGAATAATGAAATAAAAATAGAAAAGTCGGGAAAGGGCAAGATTTATTTTTCAGGAAATATTTCATATTATTCTTCAGCAGAAAATATTTCTGCAGGAGAGTCGGGATTCAGGATTGAAAGAGAATATTTCCGTCTTGAGAAATACAATCTTTATAATGAAGAAAAGATTGTTTACCGTAAAAAATACTTCGATGGTAATATAAAGTCAGGTGATGACATGCTCGTGAAGCTTCATGTATATTCAAAAGAAGACAATCAGTATTTTATGCTTGAAGATCCTCTTCCGGCAGGAATGGAAATAGTAAAAGATGACTGGAGTTTTACTATTGAGGACGAAAGCAATTACACTTCTTACCCTTACTATCGCTGGAGATGGTGGTATGCAGACAAGGAAGTGAGGGATAACAGAGTAACATTTTTTGCAACTTATATTGGGAAAGGCGAATACGAATTCTCATACATTCTTCATGCGCAGATACCCGGAGAATACAATGTCAATCCTGCTAAAGGAATGTTAATGTATTACACGGATTACAACGGCAATACAGAGAACATGAAAATAAATATCAGTGAATAATGAAACCTGTAAAGACGTTAATACGAACAGTTCTGATAAAAATTTTACCTCAATTTAACCCAATATTTAAAATCAAACGAAAGGAAAGTAAGTAATGTCAAAGAAAAGAGTCATCTCATTTATGTTTTTGTTAGCAGTATTAATCGGTTTCAATTCTGATTCATTTGCTCAAAAAACCCGGAGGAAGAAATAATGTTAACAAAAGTTAAATCTGATCAAACCCGCCTTTTACATTCTTTCCGGCGAACTTATGCCAATGATATCAAATCCGTTTTTAAGAACCTGCTTTGTGCAAAGACAAATCAATAACCTTAATTCCGACAATTCCTTATTCTCCGGATCCAGGACTCTGTTGTTATGATAAAATCTGTGAAAATTTTCTGCAACTGAATTCAGATAAGTTATTATTTTATGGGGTTCATAACTCATACCTGCATTGAGAACTTCTTCACCGAAATCAGAAAGTATTTTTAAAAGATTTATTTCTGAATCCGAATTTATAAGCTGAAAATTCAGATCATCAGAATTAATATCCTTGTAGCCGGGAAAGTTCTCATCAGCATTCCTGAGTATTCCGCAGATCCTGGCGTATGCATACTGCAGATAATAGACAGGATTCTTTTCGGAATGCTCTTTCGCAAGTTCGATATCAAAATCAAGATGAGTATTAGCACCGCGCATTACGAAAAAGAACTGTGTCGCATCAGCGCCAATATCATTTATAAGATCGTCAAGATAATAAGACTTATCACTTCTTTTGCTCATCTTAAATGATTCATTTCCTGTTTTAAAAGTTACCATCTGATGAATTATTACTTTAATACTGCTGACATCGTATCCAAGAGATTTTATTCCATACAAAACTTCCTTGTAAGTATCGCCGTGATCAGATCCGAAAATATCCACGATCAGATCATATCCCCTTTTTATCTTATCGAGATGGTAAGCAATATCAGGAAGTCTGTAAGTTGGTTCGCCGCTTGATTTCACTATCACTTTATCTTTTTGAAATCCGTCATCTTTATTCATTTTAAGCCAGAGAGCTCCTTCCTCTTCGTAAGTAAGTCCTTTGGATTTGAATTCCTCAATCGTTCTGTTAATTTCTCCGTTTTCATAAAGCGATGTTTCATTAAAAAAAACATCATGCTTTACGCCAAGAGTATTTAAAGTATTTTTTATAAGCTTAAAGTTATAATTCTCTCCTGCTTCTTTAAAAATATCCAGATTCTCCGGGTTTCTTAATGAATCTTTTCTTTCAGCATAAATGATCTGTGCAATGTCCTTAATATAATCTCCAGCATAGCCCTCTTCAGGGAAAGGAAATTCCGGCTCGAATATCTGCATATATCTTGCATAGACTGATTTAGCCATGACAGACATCTGGTTACCCGCATCATTATAATAATATTCCCTTGTGACTTTGTAACCTGTCCATTCCAGCAGATTTGCAAGAGCTTTACCAAGACAGACCTGTCTTCCATGCCCGGCGTGAAGAAGACCTGTAGGGTTTGCGCTTACCCATTCAAGATTCGCAGTCTTGTTTTTAAATACTTCAGATCTCCCGTAATTATTTTTTCCGGTTAATATTTCAGGGATAATTTTTTTAAAATAATTTCCGGAAATAAAAAAATTTATAAATCCTGCTCCGGCTATTTCTACTTTAGATATAACATCTTTATCATATTCCAGATTATGAATTAATTCTTCTGCAATTTTCCTGGGCGGAGATTTTAAATCTTTTGCAAGCAGCATAGCTGCATTAGTAGAATAATCGCCGAACTTTTCTTCTTTAGGCTTGTCAAAGTGAATGCTTTTATCAGGATAATTCAGCTTTAGAAAAGCGTCACCTATGATTTTTGTAAGATAATTTTTCAATATAAAATTTAGTTAGATTTTGAAAGATGCTATGATCTGCAATTTTAAAATTTGTTTGCGAACTAATAACGAATAAATTTCAGATGAGTTTTTAAATGATTTTTTATATCCTTTACCTTCAGAAAATATAATTCTTCAATGGATTTAATATCAAATCCATTTCATCTCTTTATACCATTGGATTGTTTTTGCAAAACTTTCTTCAAGAGTATATTTTGGCAAGAAACCAAGTTCCTTTTTTGCTTTTTCATTTGAACAAGTCCATCTTAGCTGAGTAATGTCTTTGCACTTTTCAATATTAAGTGTTGCAGGATTTTTTGAAAAAGCGGAAAATAATTCTGCAATATATCCTACCGAATAAACAAATGAATGCGGTAGTCTTAATTTAAACGCCTTCTTTCCTAAAATCCCTGAAGTTACATCGCCTATTTCGTCCCAGTTATATGCCTTATCAAAACAAAGAAAATATACATTACCCTTCGAAATTTCTTTTTCTGCCGCAAGTATAATTCCGTCAGCAAGATCTTCGACATAGACAAGACTTAGATATTTTTTATCAAAGCCAATTACACTGTTTAATCCGGAAGAAAATGTTTTAAAATAAATCAGTATTTCCGTATCGCGCGGACCGAAGACTGCAGGAGGTCTGACTATTGTCACGGGAAATTTATCTTTGTATTTCATAACTTCTTCTTCAGCTTTCATTTTGGAAATGCCGTAAGTAGTGATCGGCTCAGGTTTTTTATCTTCATCAACGGGAGTCTCAGTCAAAGCCGGTCCTACAGCAGCGAGTGATGATACAAATATAAATTTTTTAATATTTTTATTTACCTTCTCAGTGATCTCAAGAAGATTTTTTGTAGCTTCATAATTTCCTTTGAAAAAACCTTCTTTAGTTTTTGACTTAACTACACCGGCAACATGGAATACATAGTCCATATCTTTTATACAATTCTCCAGAGCATCATTAGAAAATAAATCTCCTTCTACAAATTTGACATTCTTGCCGTCAAGCCATTTGGTTGAAGAAGTTTTACGCTTCAGACAATAAACATCGTAATTCTTTTCTATTAATTTATCTGCGAGATGACTTCCGACAAACCCTGTAGCTCCGGTTATTAATGCTTTCAATAGTTGTTTTGATTTTAAATAGAAGTTATTAATTATAATTAGTATTTTCACGTTAAAACTTTAACCTAATTTCTAATTATTACAGATAATCTTATTTGTAATTTTTTTAAAAACAATCTCAGGAGAATAAATGGATCTATTTGATAAATGTACAAAATATACAAGAGCTGACGAAGTAAAAGCTTCAGGTATGTATCCTTATTTCAGAGCTATAGAAGCTAATGAAGGACCCGTTGTGAAAATCGAAGGAAGGGATATTATTATGGCAGGTTCAAATAACTATCTCGGACTTACCGCTCATCCAAAAGTAAAAGAAGCTGCTATTGAAGCTATAAAAAAATACGGAACCGGATGTTCAGGTTCGAGATATCTTACCGGTACGCTTGATCTTCATATCAGACTCGAAGAGAAACTTGCAGATTTTCTTGGCAAAGAATCTGTTTTGCTTTTTTCCACCGGATATCAGACTGCACAGGGAATTATCCCTACGCTTGTTAATAAAGGAGATTTTATAATTTCTGACAGAGATAATCATGCATGTATAGTAGCGGCGAATATGATGGCTAAAGGCGGATTCGCTGAATTCAAAAGATACAAGCATAATGATATGAATGATCTGGAAAGAGTTTTAAAATCCATTCCTGAAGATGCCGGAAAGTTAGTTGCATCAGACGGAGTATTTTCAACCACCGGCGAGATAGTTGATTTGCCGAAGATGGTAGAGCTTTGTAAAAAACACAACGCAAGAATTCTTATTGATGACGCTCATTCAACCGGAGTTATTGGTAAAGGAGGAAGAGGTACGCCTTCTGAATTCGGATTAGTAAATGAAGTGGATATGGTAATGGGAACATTTTCAAAAACATTTGCTTCATTGGGAGGATTTGTTGGAGCCGATAAAGTTGTGATAAATTATCTTAAGCATAACTCCCCTGCTCTGATATTCTCTGCTTCACCTACTCCCGCTTCGGTGGCAGCAGCAGATGCAGCTCTGGATATTTTAATTGCTGAGCCGGAAAGGATTGACAAACTTATTGCAAATGCTGAAAAAATGAGAAAAGGTTTTAAAGAAATGGGATTCACGGTTATAGACAGCAGAACTGCAATTGTTCCTGTTGTTCTCGGAGAAGATGAATACGTTTTTAAATTCTGGAGAAAATTATTTGATGCGGGTATTTTTGTAAATGCATTCATTTCACCGGGAGTGCCGGTAGGTATGGCAATGCTCAGAACTTCATTCATGGCGACTCATCAGGATGTTCAGTTGAATAAAATCCTTGAAGTGTTTGGCGAGATTGGCAAAGAAATGGGATTTATTTCATAGAATCACTTTTTAATGTATTTAAAAATGATGATCAGTAAACTTGTAATAGTATTAATAATTTGTTCTGTATTTATTTCCTGTGATAAAGAAACAAAGACAGACCAAAGCTCATCTAAATCAGACAAAGGAACAAATGAAATTACAGAATCAGAAACTGACTCTGTAATGACTCAGGAGGAAATATTCAGCAGTTCGCTTGTACAGGATATAATTGGTGACGATGAAGACATAGAACTTCAGATTTACCTTGAAGAACAAATATATCCAATAGTTTCAAAATCCAATAAAATTACAATTGACAAAGTATCTTCATCATTGTATCTGCTGAGTTATGAAGAAAGCGGTGTAATGAAAAGTTTTATTCTTCAGAAGTTTTACAATCCTGTGAAAGATGAATTTGTATTTGATAAAACAGAGACACAGTTAAATGCATTTAAGCAGTTTGTAAAATGAAATTTGTTAGTTGGAATTAATTTAGTTAAATTTGTATAGTTCTTTTTATAATAATATTTTGGTTGCCAAGTCTTTGGCATTAAAAGGGAATCCGGTATAAATCCGGAGCTGTCCCCGCAACTGTAATAAAGAAGACCGGAAGTTTATCCACTGTAACATTATCTGATACGGGAAGGAGATCCGGAAATTGCTTTAGAGTCAGGAGACCTGCCTGAATATTGTTTCATTCATCTTCGTGGGAAAAGATTGACGGACCATTTAAAAGAAACTCCTGTTTTCTTTTTTACTCATCTGTTTTTCATTAAGAGATAAAAAGAAGTCAGGAGTTTTTTGTGTTTTATAATAAAATTTAAAACCGGCCCCACACAAAAAAAAAAAATTTTTTTCCCACAAAAAACAAAAAAAAACAAAAAACAAAACAAACAAACCTTCCTACTTTTTTTTTTTTAAAATGCGGGAAAAATGCGGGCGCCCCCGGAAAATTCTCCCCAGAAAATTTTGTCGTGTAAAGAGCCGGAACACATTCAATCAGAGTTCATGCAGCGTCATAAATTAATATTGTTTCTTTTGTTAAATTTTTTATTGCTCGGTCAAAGGGCAGATTCACAGTCCAGTGATTCTGCAATTTACAAGACTGGAGAGATAAGCGTATTTGGTTTTAAAGTCTCTACGGATAATTTCTTTGCTCCGACTAAGATCCGGATAATTACAAGCAAAGAAATAAACAATAAAAACGGAGAGAGTCTTGCAGAAGTTCTTCAGACAGCCGGAGGAGTTTTTATAAAATCATACGGAAATACATCATCGCTGAGTACTGTTTCACTCAACGGACTTGGAGCGGAGCATACTCTTGTCCTTCTGAACGGGTTCAAAATAAATTCCACGCAGAATGCGCAGGCAGACCTTTCATTGATTTCAAAAAATAATATTGAGAGAATAGAGATACTGAATAACGGAGCGAGTTCGATATACGGTTCAGAAGCTATAGGCGGTGTCATTAACATTATTACCAAAACAAATCTTTCAAAAGAACCTGTGATCGGGATGACAGTTAAATACGGCTCTTATAATTCAAGATTGTTCCGAATGAATTTTAATAAAAAAATAAGCAGGTTTAGTTTAAATTTAGATTATACAAATGAAAGATCGGAGAACAATTTCAGTTATTATTTTAATGACGGGGTAAACAAGCTGCTTAAAGAAAGACTTAACTCCGGTTACAGCGCTTCAGATTATCTGCTGAATGCATCATACAGGACAGGGAAAAATTCCGAATTAAATTTGTATTCTGATTACAAAAAATCCGAAAGAAATATTCCGGGTCAGGAAACCGGTTCAGCTCCTTCTGATGCAAATCAAAAAGATGATAACTTCAGCAGTATAATTTCTTTCAGACACGGTATTTCCGGAAATCTTCTTGCAAACACAAATCTGAATTATCAGAATAATTTTTCCGAATATTCAAACGGCGCATTCGCAAAAAGCTATTACAGGAATATATATTTATCTAATTCATCACAGATAAATTATACCGGAAATAATTTTGAACTGATTTCAGGATATGATCTCAGTTACTCAGCTTTAAAAAGCAATGAACTTGAAGACAATGTAAAAAGAATTCAATACGGATTATTTTTAGTTTCTGAATTTAATGTTAACAGAAAAATTAAATTATTTCCTTCGGCAAGATACGACTACATTTCAGATATTAAGAGAAGCGTCGTATCGGGAAAACTCGGAATGAATTACAGACCTGTAAGAGATGTTAATCTGAACTTCAAAGCAAGTTCGGGCAACAGCTTTGCATCTCCGACATTCAATGAATTGTACTGGAAAAATCTCGGGAACAAAGCCCTCAATCCTGAGACTGCATTTAATTTTGATGCGGGAATGATATATGGATTTAAGTATTTTTCAGCCAACACAATTGAGCTGACATATACTTACATTAATGCAAAAAATAAAATCGTATGGACACCCAACTCTAACGGAAACTGGACTCCTCAAAACCTAAGTAATTCCGAATCGAAAGTATTTTCAGCGGACATTAAGATAGACAGAAAATTTTCACGCAGGTTTAGTTCGGAAATAGATTTCAGATATTCATTTACAAGTTCACAAAAAACTGAGCCAGACTATGAGAACGATCCGACCACCGGCAAGCAGATTTTTTACATTCCAAAAAATCTTTTTAAAATCAATCTGAATTTAAATTATCTTAATTCGGGGCTGAATTTATTTTATGTTTTTACCGGTAAAAGATTTACTGATCAGGAAAACATCGGATTTCTTCCTGCTAATGATTTGATTGAGGGCAATATATATCACAAATTTATTTTTAACAAAGTAAGCGCTCAGATAAAACTGGAAGTAAATAATATTTTGAATACGGATTATCAGATTATCGCAGGATATCCAATGGCATTAAGAAACTTCAAAGCATCAGTGAGTCTGGAATATTAACTGAAGTTTCACAAAAGAATATTATTTCCCGGTTTTAACTTTTATAAAAAGTAGTAAGTTATTTCAAAAGTAAGCTCCTTTTTTGACCTCCCCCTGCCCCCTCCTTGGTAAGGAGGGAGTTTGAGTAGTTTAGAATTTAAAAACTGACAATTGAGTTAATTCAATAATTAAGAAAATAAAGAATACAATAAATTTATTTATATGGCAAATATAGAAGAAGCAAAAAAAGCAGGCGGATCAAAATACAAGGATAAGATCATGAAAACTATAGAAGGTTACAAGAATTTATCCGCTGAAGAAAAACATTGCCTTCACATTTATTACGGATACGGTAAGGGAAAGACTACTTGCGTAATGGGACTGATAATGCGTGCGCTCGGAGCAGGATTAAAAGTCCGGCTGGTTCAGTTCGATAAAGGTTATGAAGGTAAAAGAGAATATTACGCAGAGCTGAATACATTAAAAAAGCTTAAGGAATCTGGTTGTGACGTTGAGTTTTTTTCTACAGGTTGTGAAAGAATGAATGAAGACGGTACGTTCAGATTTAAAAATTCAGATGAAGATTTTAAGGAAGCGAAAAGGGCTTTGGAGATTTCGAGAGACCTAATAATTAACGGAAAGCAGGATCTTCTTATACTTGACGAAGGTATTGCAGCAGTTGTGTATCATCTGCTGGATAAAAAAGACATAGAAGAACTGATAGACCTCTGGCAAATTAACAAGCGATTCGAATTTGTACTTACAGGGCACAAGCTCTGGGAAGGATTAGAAGAAAAAGCCGACCTTGTAACTGAAATGAGAAAAGTGAAACATTATTTTGATAAAGGTATTCCTATCAGGACAGGAATTGATTTTTAAACAATTAATAAATGAAATACGAAGTAACAAAATGCGTATGCAATAACATTTCGTTTGAAGAAATGAAAACATTTGCAGTGAGGAATGAAATTCAAAGCATTGAAGGACTTGTAAATGTTTTACAGGTAGCAACTAACTGCAGATTATGTGTACCGTTTATAAAGAAAATGCTTGCTACAGGTAAAACAAAATTTGAGATTGTATCACACGATGAGAAATAATTCTTTTATTGAATACTGTTTTTTGTGTTTATAGTATTTATAAATATGTTTAACTTGGTATACAATTTAAAAATCAATCAAATGAAAAAACCTATCTTAATTTTACTTTCCGTTTTATTTCTTCAGGCAAATATATATTCGCAGGATATAATGGATGGTTCTAAAATTTGTTCGGAAAGAAAATCTTCAATAAACAGAAACTCTGAGATCAATAATTTTGACTCTCAGAATTCGCCAAGGCATACTTATGATGTTCTGGAGTACAAACTGAATCTTGATATTTACAATTGCTTTATTTCACCTTACCCTAAATCATTTAAAGCCAGCAATGAGATATATGCAAGAGCAGATTCAGTGATTAACCAGATAAAGCTCGATGCTGTCAATACATCCCTTGTCATTGACTCTGTAAAGCTGAACGCTTTGAGTTTAACTTTCACACATACTTCAAATATACTTACTGTAAATCTTGACAGGACTTATAATCCTTCTGAGACATTCAGAATTAAAGTTTATTACAGACACAACAATGTAACAGATAAAGGATTTTACGCTTCCAACGGAATGGTTTTTACTGATGCAGAGCCGGAAGGCGCAAGAAACTGGTTTCCCTGCTGGGACAAGCCGTCCGACAAAGCATTGACAGACCTGATTGTTAAAGTTCCTTCATCAGTTGTGCTTGGAGCAAACGGAAGTCTTGCTGATTCGACAAGAACGGGTGATACGATTTATTATCACTGCAACAACAGGAACGTTGTTACTACATATCTTACGACACTGATTGGAAAAGTAAACTACAATCTTGACGTGATGTACTGGAAAAAAATTTCAAATCCCAATGACAGCATACAAATGAGATTTTACTGGAACGCAGGTGAAACAGGACTTGCAAACATAAAATCGAAAATGCCTTCAATGGTAACAAGATATTCCAATTTATTCGGCGAATATCCTTTCGAAAAAGTAGGATTTGCAACTGCCAACAATCTGTTTACTTGGGGAGGAATGGAAAATCAAACTATGATAATTCTTGCTCCTAATTACTGGAACGAGGGTGTAGTTACTCACGAATTTGCTCATCAGTGGTTCGGGGATCTGATTTCACCGGGCACCTGGGCTGATATATGGCTTAACGAAGGATTTGCCACATACAACGAAGCGTTATGGAAAGAATTTACCACAAGTTATTCTTCATATAAAACATCTATTACGAGTAACGCAAGTTCTTATATGGGATCAAATCCCGGAATTCCAATATACAATCCAAGCTGGGCTGTAATTACTCCGCCGCAGAATACACTTTTTAATTATGCAATCACTTATGCAAAGGGAGCTTGCGTATTGCACATGCTGAGATATACGCTCGGAGACACTTTATTCTTTAATGCGCTGAAATCTTATGCGACTGATACTTTGGAGTTTAAATATAAAAATGCTGTCACAGCAGATTTTGTAACTAAAATGAATTCAGTTACAGGACAGAATTTAAACTGGTTCTTTGATCAGTGGATCTATCAGCCAAATCATCCTTTGTATTCGAATACATATAACATTGTTAATAACGGTAACGGAACCTGGAATTTAAGATTTACGGCAAAGCAGACACAGGCAAATCCTGCATTCTTTCAGATGCCGATAGAAATCAAAACAAGTTTTTCCGGCGGCGGCGATACAACGATAAAGGTGATGAATAATACAAATAATCAATTGTTCACTTTTACTTTCAGCAGACAGCCGGTTTCAGTTGCATTTGATCCCAATAATCAGATCGTATTAAAAACTGCAAGCACAGTTCAGGAAGTTTCTGATATCAGCAGTGAAATAAATAGTTTCAGACTTAATCAGAATTATCCAAACCCGTTCAATCCGGCGACTAAGATTGAATATTACATTCCAAAAACATCAGATGTAAAATTTACATTTTACGATGTTAACGGAAAAATCATCTTCGAATCTGCAAATGAGAAAAAGGTTAAAGGAAATTATGAGTACAGGTTTGAAGGTTCTGGATTATCAAGCGGTGTTTATTTTTATAAACTTACTGCCGGTGATTTTTCTGAGACAAAAAGCATGATCATATTAAAGTAATAATAGTTCTTTAAATTTGTTTTCAGGTTTCTGTTTGAGAATTAAAAGGGAATGCGGTTTAAATCCGCAGCTATCCCCGTAACTGTAATTGAGAAAAACGGATCAAGACCACTGTTCAGTATTATAGAACGGGAAGGGATTCCGGGAAATACTCAAGAGTCAGGAGACCTGCCTGAATAACTGATTAAATATCTTCGTGGGAAAAGATAATTTAAATTAACTGAAACTCTTAATTTATTTTAAATCATTTCACATGACATTAATTAAATTAAGAGTTTTTTTTATTAAACAGAAAGGAGACAGATTGAATAAATTCATTGCTGCAATAATAATTATCACAGGAATCTTTTCAATGCAGGGTTGTCAGAGAGACGAATTAATAACCAATCCTCCTGCTAACAATACTTCTGTAAAAGGAACATATATTTTGTCCGAAGGAAACGGGACTCCGGGTTCTGCAAAACTTTCCTTTTTAAATATTACTGACAATACATTTTCCGTTAACATTTTTTCACCCGGATCTATAGGTTTATTTCCTGACGGATTGCTGTATGATGAAGGAGAAGTATATATAACTGAGCAGGGTAATTTCGGATCTCCCGGAAAGGTTTACAGGCTTGATTCGAATGGAAACGTTCTGAACTCAGCTGTAGTCGGTATAAATCCGTATTCTTTAACGACTGCAAACGGCAAGCTTTATATAACTAACGGACCTGCTAATAATGTATCTGTATTAAATAAATCGAATCTCAGTTTTATAACAAATATCAGTACAGGAGTTTATCCGCAGGAAGCAGTATCATTTGGCAACACAGTGTTTATCGCAAACACCGGAACATTCGGAGGTGATACGGATTCCACTATTTCAGTAATAAGCGCTTTTTCTGATCAGCGCATTGCGGATATAAAAGTAAGACAGAGACCTTCTTCACTTGCTGTAACAAATGACGGAAAACTTCTTGCCGGCTGTCCGGGGAATGCAGTTGATGGAATTATTTACAAGATTGATCCTCAGAACTATTCCATACTTGATTCATTTATTATTAACAGCGGGAATGCATCCGGCTTTGAGAAGGATATTTCAGTTGATAAAAACAGCAATAATATTTTTTTTATATCCAACGCGAACAACATTGTAAAGCTTGATCTGATTACAAAAGCTTACAGCGTTATCATTAATAATGCAAACATTTCTTCTGATTATTTTTATGGTTACAATTATGACAGCAGCAGCAGAAAACATTTTATAGCTAATGCAAAGAATTTTTCTGTTAACGGAAGTCTTAATGTCTATGATGAAAATGGTAATCTCTCCGATACTTTTACAACAGGAATAGCTCCGAGAAGAATTGCGGTCAAGTAAACACAGTTGCATAAAAGCAAAGAGAAATTATACTATCAAATAGAAACTCTCTGTGTCTCTGTTTCTCTGTGTTAAGGAATGTCTAGATGTATTGAGACTTGCTTAACCAAAGTATGCATTCAATAATTTTCTTACACTTCAAAATAAACAAAAAAAGCCCGCATGAAGCGGGCTTTTAATTAAATCTGTAAATCCTGATTATTACTTGATAAGCATCATTCTCTTTATATCCATGAACTCACCTGATTCCATTCTGAAAAAATAAACTCCGCTGGATAAATTAGCGGCATTAAAATCAACTGCATAACTTCCTGCAGACATTTGTTCGTTTACTAATGTCATCACTTCTTTTCCGAGTACATCATAAACTTTCAATGAAACAAAACCCTGTTTTGGCAGAGCGAAGTTTATTTTTGTATTTGGATTAAAAGGATTCGGATAATTCTGTGACAAAGAATATACAGAAGGTATCAGACTGCTTAATGGAGTTGTAACCCCGGTAGGTCCGTTTATAAGACATATACTGTCGAGGAATAAATTATTTCCGAATGCGCTGATCGCTTTGAAAGATATTTTGTTCGTACCAACAGGAACAGCATACTTCTTCGTTGCCCATTGTGATGCCGTTGGCGTAAATACACCGGACTGTCCCGGCGCTGTTACTAACGGACCTGAATTACCGCCGTTAAGCAGTATCAGAGAGTTGTAAGTAGTTCCGCCGTTAGAAGAAGTCAGTATTTCGAGCTGATCGTTTTCACCTCCTGTGTATGTGCAGTAAGCATGATCAAACTTTATAGAGTCACCTGCAGCTGAATTTCCAAATGTCAGAGTATTAAGTGACTGAATTACTCCGGATGATGCATTAAAGAAATTAAATTTAGCCGATCCGTTTCCTACGCCGTAACTGCTGGCTGATTCTCTTGTCCAGTAAAGTGTTCCTGAAAAGTCAATAGACCAGTTTGTCGGCGGAAAAGCAGTGCCGGTAAAACCTTCACAAAGAATTACATTAACAATTTTAAATTTATATAAAGCCGTAGAATCCCTGTTGTGCGCAAGAGAATTATCCTGAGCAATTATTTTATAAAAAATTGAATCGCCGATGGCTACATCAGAATTAACTGAATTAAAAGCTGCTGAGTAACTGCTTCCGCCGCCATTGATAAGTTTGAACTGTTTCAATGTAGAAGTATTATTCTTGTACCATTTTACCCATACTGAATCTATTCCGATATTGTCAGTTACAGTAGCGCTGACAGTTGCCGGCCATGATGCTTGTGGCTGATTTCCAAGAGGCGATGAACTGATAACCGGTCTTGTAGTATCCGAAGCTGCAAGGAAAGAATAATATGAAGCAGGAGCTCCTGCGGGTGAAACGGCAGTCCTTCCGAGAGAATCAATTGTTTTAATATAATATCTGTATTGAGTCTGCGTTCCGTTTCCGGGAATATTTGCTGACCAGTTGCCGCCGCCGCCGTTTGTCATTGTAATGCTGTCTGAGAGACTGTTCCTGCCCCAGTAAAGTTTTGTCCTTCCGGTTACGAGTCCTGATCCTGCTGTAGAAATATTTGCATTTACAATATAAGGACCTGCAAGATTTTCAGTATTTGGCAATGGAACATGTGATATTCCGGGACCTAACAAAGAAGGACTGACATATGCCTGCCATGCGCCTGCTCTGTTATCGCTCCAGCACGGAACTACTTTTCCGCCGAATGCAGCGGTTTCGTAATAATCGCCCATATAACCTGAAGCAAATCCGGGAATAGGACCCGGTGTGAATCGTACATCGCTGATTTTAGTTCTGTCCCAGGTTGTACCGCCGTCAAGAGATGTTGCAAGGTATCTTGCTGTAAGTAAACCTGTAGTATCCATACTGAAGTAAGAAACATTCAATGCTCCGTTTGAAGCGTCAACAGCCGAGGATGACATCCATTGCTGTTTTCCGTTTCCGACTGCTTCACCGTTAACTCTTATCTTATCACTCCATGTAGTACCGCCGTCAGTTGATTTATTTACATACACATCTGCGTCACCTGTGCTTCTGTCAGGATAAACTATATAGATTGTTCCCCTTCTTGGACCTGTTGATCTGTCAACTGCCATGGAAGGAAAACTGCTGACTCTTGAACCTCCGAATTCAGTTATGCCTCCGTTTGAAGTTCTGATTCCGGATAATGCAAAAATAACTGAAGGAGTATTGAATGTTGCGCCGCCGTCTGTTGATTTTGCAAATCCCATTCCGGCTTCTGCTGTAGTTCCGGGATAATGCGCCCATGCGACATAAACTTCACCGTTTGGACCTGTCTGAATGTTTACACCTTGTCCTCTTGCGCTTCCGATTGGAAGATTTACTCTGCTGCCCCAAACTGATCCGCCGTTTGTTGATCTGACAAAACTTACAGGCGGTCCGCTGAGATTGAAATCAGTTAAAGCTACATAAATATTATTCGGATAAACGCCTGATTGATCTGTCATTGCATGTTCCTTGTCATCATTCTGATTTGACGAAGGGTCTGCATACCACAATGGTCCCCAGGTAGTTCCGAAGTTCGTGGTTTTTGTAAGACCGACTCCTCCCGGCTGTGTAAGCGTTACCCAGTATGCATTTCCTGCTCTGTCAAATAATGCGACAGGATCTCCGTAATTTGAATATCCTCCCGGATCGCTTTCAGAGCCGAACCAGTTTGCTCCTCCGTTTGTAGAGAAAAAAGCAGACTGCGTAAAAGTTATATTTGTGGAGATCATCAGATGCTGAGGATTAAATTCACTAATTGCAATTGAATTTTCAGACTGAGGATTTGATGAAGGAAAAACTCTTATATCCGGAACGTCTGTTGCATCTGTTTCAAAATTCTGATTTCCGGATTTTAATTCTGAACTCACATACTGAGGAGGCGTGATGCCTCTGTCGGTATACCATTTCATTAATTTGTGTATGTTCCAGATTGGCGGAGCTTCTACACTTTGCTTATTGCTGTCTGTACTCTTCTGACCTGTGAATAATACAAAACTCAGCAGGACAAAAGAAAATAGGGTAAATATTTTTTTCATTTTTTAAATTATTGTTTTATTTTTTGGGTTAATTAATACAGGAGACAAATTTCTTTGTCTCCTGAGATTATTTTTTCTTAATAAATTTAAATCTTCAAGCTGTTTATTTTATTAAAAGCATTTTTCTTGTCTGAGCAAAACCGTTTGCTTCTATTTTGTAAAAATATAATCCGCTTGCAAAATCCGCGCCGTCAAATCTTGTTTCATAATAACCGGCTTTCTTGTTTTCATTTACAAGAGTAGCCACTTCCTTACCAAGTGCATTGTAAACCTTTATGGAAGCATATCCGTCCTTTGGCAATGCATAGCTTATCACTGTCGAAGGATTGAAAGGATTCGGATAATTCTGATTAAGTTCAAATTCAGCAGGAATGCCCGTTACTGTATTCTGTACTCCGGTAGGTCCTACATTAAGTTTTAATCTGATATTTTTAACAGGTCTCAAAGGATCATTGCTTCCCACGTTAAGGAAACCTGTGTATGTAGTATTAGGTGTAAGTCCTGTGCTGTTGAAAGACACAACGACGGGCTGACTTCCTGATGGCGCAACTGTTCCGCTTGAAGGAGTTTCATCAACCCATGCAAGACCTTTTTCAATTTTTATTGCCAGATTATTGTGAAGATAAGCAGCATTGAATACTACCTGTAATCCGATAGTTCCTGTTTCATTTTCAGTTCCGATGGTGCATGAATTTACTAATGTGGAAGTCATATTCAGATACTGATAATAAATCCTTCCGTCACCGTAAATAATTGTTTCAAATGTATAAAGTTCGCCCGAAGTATAATGAGGAACATCTTTATACATAACTATGAATCTGTTATTCACTGCATCATTTTTATAATACACGCTTCCGGCAGTTCTCAGATCAAGATCATCCCAGAATGGATAAAGTGCCGTATTGGGCAATGCAGTAGCAGGTATTGCAGTATTTGAAAAAGATGTGCTGGTGCTGACAACATCAAATGACTGCCATCCGTTAGTTACTACTTTTATCTGAGTGTAATTTGCACCGTAATAAGTGAATGTAAACGGCAATGGAAGTATTACTGATCCGTCATCAGCGGTTCCGGTCCAGGTTGTTATCGCTGTGCCGTCAGATGAAATATCAACCCAGTTAAATGCCGGTCCTCCCGGTTCATCACTGTCTATCCATCTGTAACCGCCTGCATCAGGTCCGCCCTGACCGTCTGTTTGATCAGGTCCGTTATAAGTATAAGTCGATCCTTTTGGAAGCTTTTCAAGTACAGCATTTATTGCATCATAATTTTCTTTAGGGGTAACTGTCAGATTATCCAATGATGATGAAGATTCTGTGATAACCCAGTTCAGAGGGAACTGACCTGTATTCCCGATGTTCATATTTCTGGTTGTTGTCTGATTCGCCGGTAAATCTACGATAAGAGAATCAACCGATGTAGTAATTGTCGGAGGAATTCCTCTTCTTATTGTTAAGTTGTAAGTCTGCGCTGAAGCTAAAGAATCGCTTGCGCTGTAACCATAAACTCTCCATTGACCGACTGATGAATCCCCTACTGCAACTCCTATTCCCGCGGCTAAAGAATCTACCTGAGAATTTCTTACTGTCAATGATGAATCAAATCCGCTGTTGTTTGACTGAACAATGAATTTAATATTTGAAGCCGAAGAAAAATTCGGTCTTGCATAAATCCATTTATATTTTACAGCTTCTCCTGATTTTGTCCAGTTGATATTTACAGGAGTTGTATTTGAAACAAGTGTAAGCAATGTTGTATTATTCGGAGGTGAAGAAAGATTAAAAGCTGTGAGCAATGGCTTTCCTCTTTTCAGAGTGATTGCTCTCGGACCGTTAGCTGCTTTTAATGAATCGTTTGTCTGATTATTTCTGAATGCCCAGATATCCCACTGACCAACTAAAGAGTCTCCCTGAGCAAGACCTAATCCGGCAAGCAAAATATCAAGCTGACCGCCAGTAACGCTCAGTGTATTACCTGTAGGCGAAAGTGTAATTTTTCTTGGACTTGTAGTCGGACTTCCGAATACCCATTTATAAGAAGCTGTTGATGCTGCTGTATCCCATGTGAAAGTATAAGTTGTAGTGTTATTCGGCAGTGTCTGAATCCTCGAACCTGCTGAAGGTGTATTGAGATTGAATGCATTTAATGGATAAGTCTGAATCTGAACAGGCGCTGTCCATGCCTGATAAATTCCGGTTACATCATCCATCCATAAAGGCCATAACTTTCCGTTTCCTGAAGTTACACCGATGTAATCACCTGCATAACCGCCGGCAATTCCGGATAAAGTTATTGGTTTTGGTTTAAATCTGTGATCACTGATCAAAGCGTCAGTCCAGGTTACTCCGCCGTCGAGTGAACGGGAAACATAAACTTCACCTGAATCTGAAGAAGTATTTCTGTCATCATAATAAACTACATTGACTCCGCCTGATTCATCAACTCTGATTGCAGGTAACCATTGGTATTTTCCGTTATTAATAGGATCCTGATTCACCCTTACTCCGGCAGACCAGTTAGCACCGCCGTTTGAAGATTTATATAATAAAATATCCGGATCAGAACCTGCAGGAGAAATATTTTTTCCGGAAGTTGCAACATATATCCATCCGTTTCTCGGACCGCCGCTTCTGTCAACATCAATTCTCGGGAAACTGTTAACTCTCATTCCTGCTTTAGAAGCAAATGTCCCTCTTATTCCGTTCATGTCAAAAGCATTTTCTGTTACTGTCCAGTTTACACCGCCGTTAGTTGATTTTCCAAATCCGCAGAAGTCTTCGGTATAAGGACTGCCGCTAATAGGTGCTGCCCATACAACATAAACTTCACCGTTCGGTCCGACTCTGATATCGCAACCCTGAGAATAATGTCCGGAAGGCGGAGTATTGATCTGCTGAGCTGTTGACCAGTTTGCGCCGCCATTGGATGTATAAGAAATATCTATTGGAGGAGCGCTTGCTGTAAACAATGACCAGACAACATAAGACCTTCCATAGTAAGGACTTGAAGGAGCATCATCTGTTCCTGCTAAGTTTTTATCCTGCGAACCGCTGATCACTGTATAATTAGGTGACCACGTTGCGCCGTTATTAGTTGAATAGTTTGCAAATATACCTGACGTACTGTAACCCAAGTGTGTCATAATGAAATTTCCGTTTTTATCAAGTGCTATACCCGGATCACCTCCATGATTAGATAATGGAGTTCCGGTACATGTATCAGATCCGAACCAGTTTACCCCTCCGTTTGTCGTAACATATACACCTTCGCTTATGAACAAACTTCCGGTATTACTGATAGCATTGGATGAACCGAACATTATATTCGGATTCAGAGGATGCCTCGTAATTATAACTTCGCTCTGCCAGCTGTTTGTCCTTGGCAATACTCTTACATTCGGAGCTATTTCCATTATTCCGTTTGGCATTCTTACATACCTTGTAACAGAATTTGGATTAAAATAATCGATTGACTGCGGAAGAGGAGCGGTTGTCATTACAGACGGGTCATAAACTCCCGTAGGTAAAGAGATACTCCATTTTTCCTTATCCGGTAGATTTTGACCTGTCATTAAAAAATATCCGATCAGCATTACCGGGATAATGTATAATAATTTTTTCATGAAATTAAATCCCTTTCATTTTTAGTTAAAAATATTTTTTTATTGGAAATTTTTATAGAAAGATATACCTCAGATAATTTGAGAAGAGTAAAGAAAGTATAAGAATTGTTATTTGTCATTTGAATTTGTATAAATTATATTTTTATTTAATTAAATTCAATTTTTTATTCAATGCTTAGGAATAAAACATAAAGTGCTTTAATTATTTTACTTCCTTACTGATAATCTGGTTTTTTAAAACTTGTTAGAGTGTCTCAAAACTAAAGTAATCAACACAGAGAGTAGCAGAGACACAGAGGGATTATAAGCAATATTTTAATCTCTGCGCCGCTGCGACTTTTCGTTAAAAAAGAAATATTATATTTTAAAACAGAATCGGGAAGGTTAGATGAAAAAAGTTATTTGTACATTACAAAATGTTATGGAAAGTAATAACTCGCAACAATCCGTCCAAAACGATTGAATGGAAGTTTTGAGACAAACTTCTTCAATTGGTTTCCATCTCCTTATAATAATAGAATGGAATTGTTAAGTACAGTTGTATGACCACCCCTGCCCGCCTTCGGCGGGCTTCCCCTCCTTGCAAAGGAGGGGATTAAGGGTGGTCGTTATGTTTTGAGACAAACTATTTAAATGAGAAAGTTAGGTAGGGGTTAAATTTAATATCTTAGATATTATTGTTTTTAGATGAAAAAAGTTATTTGTTCATTATAAAATGTTATGGAAAGTAATAACTCGCAACAATCCGTCCAAAACGATTGAATGGAAGTTTTGAGACAAACTTCTTCAATTGGTTTCCATCTCCTTATAATAATAGAATGGAATTGTTAAGTACAGTTGTATGACCACCCCCTGCCCGCCTTCAGCGGGCTTCCCCCTCCTTGCAAAGGAGGGGGATTAAGGGGGTGGTCGTTATGTTTTGAGACAAACTATTTAAATGAGAAAGTTAGGTAGGGGTTAAATTTAATATCTTAGATATTATTGTTTTTAGATGAAAAAAGTTATTTGTACAATACAAAATGTTATGGAAAGTAATCACTTGAAGCAATCCCTGAATGTTCTTAATCCATTTTCTTGACAGATTAATATCACTATCTTTAAAAAATGAATTGATAAATATTAAATCGAATCAGCACAAACATGAATAAGCTTATTGCAATTTTTCTATTATTTCTAACAGGAAGTAGTTTTGCAAATATGGCTTCTCCTGTCCGCGAAGGATCACTTATATCCTCGGCATTTTCAAGCAGTGATATTGATATTATTAAGGAAAAACTTACTGTTAATATTTCAAAAGATTTTACAACAGCGGATTATATTGCAGAATATTTTATCAATACAGAAATTGACGGAATGCAGATTCCGCTTCTGTTTCATGCTGCGGATTATAAAGGAGATTTCAGAGTTTTTGTTGATGATAAAGAAGTAAAGATCCTGGATGTTCCGGAGGAGTTTGTATATTCATCGGATTCTTCGTTTGATAAATTCAGTCAGTCTTTTATTCAGGACTCTTTGAATAATAATGGAAAAAGAGTTACAGTAAAATGGAATGAAAAAACAGAAAGGGATTTCAGACTTTCAGAACTGAAGTACTTTCAGGTTAACCTTTCAAAAGGCAAACACACTATCCGCGCAGAATATACTGCAAATGTCTGGACTGACCGCTCTGACTGGGTTAAGGAATACAGTTTTCATTATTCATTATCTCCGGCAAAATACTGGAAGTCATTCGGTTCGCTCGAGATCGTTGTAAATTCAGAAGACAAAAGTAAATTTATCACAACAAACCTTGGAGAACCTTCAGAAGGTAAATCCAACTCTTCAGCAAAGTGGAGTTTCCAATCATTACCAAATGATGTTTTCATAATTTCATATATTCCTGAGACCAGTTCAGTTGCGAAATTTTTTATGAACAACACCCCGTTCGAAATGTCCGTTGCATTCTTTTTGATGCTGATGATAATTCACATTATACTGATAAAAATATTCAGATATAAAAAACCTTCTGCTAAATTTTCTCTGACCGTATTTGCAGGAAGCATAATCATTCCGCTTATCACGCTTTTATTCTATATCTTTTCTTATGGAATTACCGACACTATAATAGGTCAGGAAGCTTCGGGTTATCACGGATATACTTTTCTCGTTCTGATTTTCTATCCTGTGTTTTTTGTGATATACTTTTTAATATCATTATTTGCGGACAGAGTATTTAAAAGGAAATTTAAATCACTATTAAAAACTTAAATATTAGTTTAAAAATGAAAATCAAAACAACGGATCTGTGCGACGAACATATTCAAAACCTCAAAATTGCTAAGCCGGGAATTTTCAGAGATTACGGCGGTAAAAAAGATTTTTACGGATTGATAAATACAGTAAAATGTCTTGAAGATAATTCTTTTGTAAGAAAAGCGCTTGAAGAGCCGGGAGAAGGGAAAGTTCTGGTAATTGACGGCGGAGCTTCATACAACTGCGCGCTTCTCGGAGACATGCTCGGAGAGCTTGCGATAAAAAACAAATGGAACGGTATCATCGTGAACGGCTGCATTCGTGACTCTGCAGAACTTTCACAGCTTGGTCTCGGCGTTAAAGCTCTCGCAACTCATCCTCTGAAAAGCAAAAAAGAAAATAAAGGAGAAGAAAACATTAAAGTTAATTTTGCGGGAATTGACTTCGCGCCGGGAGAGTTTGTCTATTGCGATGAAGACGGTATAGTAGTATCTGCAGATAAGTATTTCTGATCCAGTGGATTTAACATGGTTTTTCCCCAAATAACTCTTCTCCTTATGACCTTGAAAATCACATTAATCAAACTTTTACCACTAAAAGGCACTAAAGCTCAAAGTTAGGAGCTACCAAGTACAGCTAAAAATGAGCTATTTCTTTCCTGGAAATTGTGATATTCGTTTTTAAAACACTTTTGAAAATCGATCAGTGAGTTGTATTAGATTATTTCTGATCTCTTATATTAGACAAATCCCGAAAACCTCCTTATAAATGATAGTCTGGGTAAAAATTAAATCAAATTAGATTAAAAAGTTAAATAAATTTTAATTTTCTTTTGAATATCATTTCCTTTGAGTCTTTGAAAAAAAATACCGGAATCAAGATATCAGACTTTGATTCCGGTCTGGTCAGATATGAATGATCCGTAAGTTAAATCATTTTTCGGATCGCGATGATGCAGTTTACCTGACAGTGTTCATTGAGTAGTAATTCTGTTCCAGACAGAACTCCCGAAATTATCTCCTTCCTGGGAAATAAGAGTAAAATTATCATTAGAGTTTATCTGTATTACAAGTTTACCGAACTGCATTATGCTGCCTTTCGGTACGTCGCCCCAGATGAGGTTTATTGTATTTCCGGTAATTGTTCCGTGAGCTACATTTGACCATAATGGACTTACGCTGTCATCTTCACCAAACCATAAAATCTCATTGCCTATCTGTCTTACATAATACTTGCCGTTCCAGTCACACTGGAAAACTCCTTCAATGTTATAACTGACCTTGCTCATATCATCCGCCTGTGAGTATACTTTTGGAACTGCGGCAATAAAAACAAGAGAAACGATAAGCATAAATAATATCTTTTTAAACATAGATCCTCCTTTGAGATGATGATATTACATCTCAGTTTTTTGGTTTAATATTTTTTATGATCTTCATCAGATCGTTATTATATTTCAGAGCTATATCTTTTGGAGAAATATGAAAGACCCTTACAATTTTTTTTTGCGGGGTTTCGATAAAGAAATAATGAACTTTGTCATTTCCGACATTCTTGTTTATTTCCCTAACATTCATTTCATTTAATTTGAATTTGTTTATAACAATGAGTGTATCTTCAGGATACAGATCCTTTATTTCACTGATAGACTCTTTGACAACAGCATCGAGATCAATTGCGTCAGTGAGTTGTATCTGAAGAGTAAGGTCTTCATTTTTTGGCATCATAAGAAGCAGGATATGCTCTCTGACAAGCCAGTTATCAGGATACCAGATATTCAGATCAGCGTCTTTTAATTCTGTGAATTTACCTTGAGAATAGAGAGGAGATATAAATATGACTACGAAAAACAAGGCAAGTACAGATTTGAACTTTAAGTTTTTCATAATTGTGATATTTAAATTATAGAACTTTCTTGCTACTGAAATTTATATCTACATTCTCATAAAGTATATTCATAAATTTATACTCAAATTTAATCACAACATAAATACACAACTGTCCAAAACGTTTCGGGTTAATTAGATAAAGTTAATAATGAATACAATTTTAAACAGAATTCCCGCTCATTTAAAACTATCCCTGGAGTTCAAATAAATTTATATTTAAAAAACAAAACAAAGCTTTTCTCTCACAGATGGCACAGATTTTCACAGATACACATTTATACTCTTACCCGGGTGTTCAAAAATTGAAACAAAAATGCAAAGTCTTATCTGTGTTAATCTGTGTAATCTGTGAGAGACAAGCCATTTGATTTGCAATATAGTTTTTGTTTCGTGAACAATTATTCAACGCTTTGGACGGATGTGACATAATTATCAATCTTACATAAAAAATAGTCTTGTTTAATTCAATGGATGCATGATTTTTTTTTAATAACCAATTAATCACATATGTATAAATTAATATTGACTATGTAAATATTTTTTAAAACAAAATGATTCTGTGTAATAAATAAGTTTACATTAACAGCAGCAGGTTTTCAATGATTGGATCCCCGCCAAAAGCATGCCTGCCTCGCGGTTTACCTCGCTGAAAGCGGGCAAGGCGGGCGGGGATGACAGTAAGGGTTTTCCGGAAGTCTCTCAATACTAAATAAAATCAATCTTCAATCTCAGATTACAGATTTTGCAGTAAAAAATGATAATTATCATGTTTTCAAATGATGCAAATTATGGCATTACAAGTATTAATTTATTATCTTTGTAAGACAAAAACCATTCAATTTTATAAAATGGAAACTACAAAAACAAATACGCCGCGGGAAAGAAAATTAAAAGGAAAAGTTGTAATTGACATTCAGAAATGCAAGGGATGCGAGCTTTGCAGAACGGCATGCAAGGAAGATGCTTTGATTCTTTCCGAAAGTTTAAACAACAAAGGATACAGATACATAATAGCAAACAATGATCTGTGCACCGGCTGTGTTAACTGCGCTCTTGTCTGCCCTGATGCAGTGATAACCGTATACAGAACCGGCGCTAAAAAGAAAAAAATCGAAATTACTCCTGGTGAATTAAAAGAGGGTAAAAATATTATCAGTTCAATTATTGCTGAACTTAAGTAACGAATAGCTGAAACTTTAATTCACACTCAATCAGAAAAGATTCGAAACATATAATTAAAAATATTTATCACTATGGAAACAAAATTAATGAAAGGAAATGAAGCATTAGCTGAAGCTGCTATACAGGCGGGCTGTGATGCATACTTTGGATATCCTATTACTCCGCAGTCAGAAGTACTGGAATATCTTGCGCGTGAAATTCCTAAATATAATACAAAAGAACACATCAGAGTTGTCCTTCAGGCAGAAAGCGAAATCGCTTCTATAAATATGGTTTATGGCGCAGCAGGCGCCGGATTCAGAGCTATGACAAGTTCATCTTCACCCGGCATAAGTCTGATGCAGGAAGGAATATCATACATTGCAGGAGCTGAGCTTCCATGTCTTATAGTAAATGTAAACCGCGCCGGTCCGGGACTCGGAACTATCCAGCCGGGACAGGGAGATTATTTTCAGGCGACAAAAGGAGGCGGGCATGGTGATTATAAACTTATTGTACTTGCGCCTTCATCAGTTCAGGAAATGGCTGACTTTGTTTTCCTTGGATTTGATCTTGCGGATAAATACAGAAATCCTGTGATGATCTTATCGGACGGTGCAATCGGACAGATGATGGAAAAGGTTACATTCGGAAATTACACTGCTCACAAAACAGATAAACCCTGGGCTACTACCGGCAAACCTCCGACAAGAGACAGAAATTACATTACTTCGCTGCATATACAGCCGGAAAAACTTGAGTTATCGAATTTAAAACTTGTCGAAAAATATAAAGAGATCACAAAAAATGAAATCCGGTTTGAAGAAGTTATGACTGAAGACGCAGAATATATTTTTGTCGCATACGGATTAAGCGCGCGGATCTGTCATAAGGCGGCTATCATTGCAAGAGAGAGAGGAATTAAAGCGGGAATGTTCAGACCAATAACACTTTTCCCTTATCCTTATAAAAGACTGAATGAACTTGCAGAGAAAGTAAAATTAATGTTAACAGTTGAGCTGAATGCAGGACAAATGGTGGAAGATGTAAGACTTGCAGTTAACGGGAAAGTTCCGGTCGAATTTTACGGAAGACTTGGCGGTATGATCCCGACACCCGAAGAAATTGTAACTAAATTGGAAAATTTAATCTCATATAAAAATGTCAACTGAAGATATAACAATTGAAAAAACCGCTGATTTAAAAATCAGTCCGGAAAATGAATTACATACCTGCGCTATGGCGGATAGCCATGAAGATGAATATACTTTGGTTTATGAAAAGCCGCACACTCTTCTGGAAGTTAATATGCATTACTGTCCCGGATGCGCTCACTCACTTGTTCACAAACTCATAATGGAAGCCGTCGAAGAGCTTAACATTCAGGAAGATACAATTGGCGTTGCTCCTGTTGGCTGCGCTGTTTTTGCTTATCATTATATGAACATTGATATGCAGGAAGCGGCTCACGGAAGAGCTACAGCAGTTGCTACAGGTATAAAAAGATTATTGCCTGATAAATATGTTTTTACTTATCAGGGCGATGGTGACCTTGCTGCTATTGGTATGGCGGAGACGATTCATGCGATAAACCGCGGTGAAAATATTATGATTGTATTTATAAATAACGCAGTTTACGGAATGACAAGCGGACAGATGGCTCCGACTTCTCTTGTAGGAATGAAAACAACTACCAGTCCTTTTGGAAGAGATCCTGCTGTTTATGGTTATCCGATAAAAGTATCCGAGTTAATAGCGCAGTTACCCGGTGCGTTTTATGTATCAAGACATACAGTTAATAAAAATACATCAGTCAGGAAAGCTAAGAAAGCTATAATCAATGCTTTGAATTATCAGAAGCTGAATAAGGGCACATGCTTTGTTGAAATCATCGGTAACTGCCCTTCCAACTGGAAAATGACGCCGATCGAAGCCAATAATTTCATAGACGAAGTAATGGTAAAAACATTTCCTCTTGGAGACATAAAACTTCCAAAGCCGGAAGATCTAATTCCTATAAATCAGAACGGAGATAAATAATCATGTTAGAAGAAATCATAATTGCCGGATTCGGAGGACAGGGAGTTCTTTCAATGGGCATGACGCTTGCTTACGCAGGTATGATAGAAGAAAAAGAAATTTCATGGATGCCTTCTTATGGTCCGGAGATGCGCGGCGGAACTGCAAACTGTATCACGATTATTTCGGATAATAAAATCAGTTCGCCGATAATATCAGTGTTTGACTCTGCAATAATTCTGAATCAGCCCTCTATGGAGAAATTTGAAAAATCTGTTAAAGCCGGTGGTGTACTGATTTATGAGTCGACAAATATTAAAGAGATCAGTAAAAGAACTGATATAGAAATAATAGGTATCCCTGCAGCGCAGGAAGCATCGAATATGAAAAACAGCAGAATCATAAATATGATAATGCTCGGAGCTTATCTTCAGAAGAGATCAACTGTAAAAATTGATTCTATCATTGAAGCTTTGAAGAAAGTGTTACCGGAAAGATATCATAACACATTGCCATTAAACAAAACAGCGCTTGAAAGAGGAGCTGAACTTGTAGAAATGGAACTGGCTGAACAGAGCGAAGTTTCGTAATTAAAAATCAGATCCGGCGCAAGCAATATATCTGAGATCAATATATCAGCAAAACTTCTTTCGGGAATATAAATATGTATTTCCCGGAGTACTAAATTTTTATTTACATATCTCATAAGCAGATTTGTCTCAATCCTTATATTCTTCATTTTATACTTTTTAAAACTATTTCATTCCAGACATTATTATTTTTAATAATCCATTTCATTTTGAAACGGATATCTCATTGCCGTTCCATTTTTCCGTTGGCTAAAGCCAACGGCAATTTAGTAAGTGATTTACAATAAATTCTATTGCCGTTCCTTTCATTTTCCGTTTCATTATTCCGTTGGCTAAAGCCACCGGCAATTTAGTAATTGATTTACAAATAATTTCCATTGCTGTTCCATTTATGAGGATTCCCCCCCCCCCCCCCTGAGGGGGGGGTTCCCTTTCCCCTTCCTTTGGTATCTCAGTTCCATTTAAGAAAAGGATATCTCATTGCCATTCCATTTTCCGTTGGCTAAAGCCAACGGCAATTTAGTAAGTAATTTACATTAAATTCCATTGCTGTTCCATTTTTCCGTTGGCTAAAGCCAACGGCAATTTAGTAATTGATTTACAAATAAATTTCATTGCTATTCCATTTATGAAAAGGATATCTCATTGCTGTTTTATTTTCCGTTGGCTAAAGCCAACGGCAATTTAGTAAGTGATTTACAATAAATTCCATTGCTGTTCCATTTTTCCGTTGGCTAAAGCCAACGGCAATTTAGTAAGTGATTTACAAATAAATTTCATTGCCGTTCCATTTATGAAAAGGATATCTCATTGCCATTCCATTTCTGGAAAGGATAGCTCATTGCCATTGCCAATTTTCCATTGATGGAACGGATAGTAATTTATTACGAAATAATTTCCATTGCTGTTCCATTTTTCCGTTGGCTAACGGGTAATTTATAATTGCCATTTATGGAACGGATAGTATTTCCATTGCCGTTCCATTTATGGAACGGATAGCTCGGATATCTCATTACCGTCCATTTATTAAACGGATATCTCTGGTTAAATGAATAAAATTCTTCCGAAAATATTTTTTAACAATTCATGTGAACATTTGACTTAAATCAAATGAAGATAAAATTAATATAGTTAATTTTACAACCAATCAGTTCATTAATTAATTAATTTTATTAAACAAACAATGTATATGAAAACTTCTATTTTAATTTTAATTTTCTTTGTAATTATTTCCGGTGGCTGCAGTAAAAATGAAGATCAGACAAAGTCCGCCTCTGATCAAAACAGTAAAGTTACAGAAAATACTCCTCAGAATATTGATAATGAATCAAAGAAAGACATTATAAAAACTGCAATAGCATCAAAGGATCATACGACACTTGTAACAGCCATTAAAGCGGCAGACCTCGTAGTGTCACTTTCAAACTCCGGACCGTTTACTGTGTTTGCACCTGTTAACAGTGCATTTGATAAGCTTCCTGCAGGGACTGTAGATGAACTGCTTAAGCCGGAAAATAAATCCAAACTTGCATCAATATTGCAGCACCATGTTGCAGTAGCAGTTTATACAAAAGACATTCTTAAAGACGGAATGAACATTGGCATGGTTGACGGAAAAAATGCAAAAGTAACTATTAAGGACGGAGTAACTTTTATTGATAAAGCAAAAATCATTGCAACTGTTCCGGCAACAAACGGAATTATATATGTGGTTGATGAAGTGATACTTCCGCAGTAATCAGGATTAAATACCATTTATAAATCTCCGCAAAACTTTTTGAGTTATCAGTTCCCGGTCAATTCTGCTTGTGCGCGAAAGGACCGGGAACGGTTATTTTAATATTTTCTGTATTTTCGTATACAAAAAAAAAATTATTTTCCTTCTTCAAATTTTCAGATAACTTTCCATTACTGAGATGATAAAGTTTAATTTCTTCCTGTAATCATACTATTCTGGCGTTATACTTCTGCAATATTTAATTTTCTTTTACTTGTAAAATTAATAAAAACATAAAATAGGTTTTTATTCTAATTTATATTGTATATTTTAATAAACAATAAAATTTTTCGTTAATCAATTTTGAAAGGGGTAATTATTTACCACCCGGTAATTAATATCATTAAAATCCTTGTATCCTATTCCTTAATCTTTATTAATTTTACTGGTTTTTTCTTTCCCCAAAAAAGAAAAAAAAAGGTAGATAAATAGATTCGAATGATCCCAAAAAAATATTTTTTACAGCTAATCGCATTATTAATATTTATTACAAATATTAATTCTGAAGTTGGATTATGCTTCAGTAACCAATCCGTGAATTCTTCCGGTATCAGCAATATAAATGAAACATCAGGTATCACAGCAGTAATTACTTATTATCAGCTTCCGAGAACTCTTCAGTTCTTCGCAAGAGATAATCAGGATTCTGCATCAGTTACTTTCTCCGGTAAATTATATACTTCGGGTTATGATTCGGTATTTGCAGAAGTTTACAGGAATAATGTTTACCATAAAAGAAAGTCTGTTAAGCTCAATTATTCCGGGGGCGTATCGTCATTTACATTTTCCCAGAAAATTCATTCCGAACTATCAGAATACAAATTCAAATTATATCTGAAATCAGGCAGTTCAAATTCTCATATCTATACTGCTGACAGTGTTGTATGCGGTGATGCATTCATTATATGCGGTCAGTCTAATTCACATCCGACTGATGTTCAGGCAACATATAAAAACGAATTCTGCAGATCATTCGGCGTTCAGACAAGTAATTACAATTCGACTGCTTATAATCCTGCTGATACGAACTGGGGTTATTCGAAAGCGGACGGTTCTGTTTATTACTGGTCGGGTCCTAACAATGTAGGTGTATGGGGACTTCAGCTTCAGAGGCTTATTAAAGAAACTTACGGAATTCCCACATGCATTATTAACGGCGGCAGGGCGAGCACCACAATTGAAATGCATTTAAGGAATGACGTCGATCAGACAGATCTTAATTCCATTTACGGCAAACTTCTTTACAGAGTAAACAAGTCAGGGCTTGCGGGAAATATAAAAGCTGTATTCTGGTATCAGGGAGAGTCAGATGGCGGTTTAAGCTGGATGAATTATTACAATAATTTTTCCGATCTGTATTATTCGTGGAAAGAAAATTATCCCGGTTTTAAAAAAATATTTTTATTTCAGACACGCCCGTGCTGCTCTGAACCTTATGCAAGTCAGCTCAGGGAAGTACAGAGATGTCTCCCGAAGGCTTATCCTGATATCAGACTTATGTCAACTGCAGGTTTCCCGAATTACGACGGCTGTCATTACAGTTATAACGGATACATAAATTTAACGGATTATGTTTTAAATCTTGTAGAAAAAGATCTTTATAATTCATCTGATACAACAGATATACTGCCTCCGGATATTAAAGCTGCATGGTTTTCCAATGCGCAGAAAAATGAAATTTTTCTGCTTTTTAATAATTCCAAGATCAGTTACTGGCCTGCAGATACACTGGGGCAAAGCATGAAAGACTATTTTTATCTTGACGGAGCAACGGGAGTTGTCAGTTCGGGATCGGTTTCAGGCGACACTCTGAAACTCAGACTTTACTCTTCAAGTAATGCAACAAAAATTACTTATCTGCCGACTGTTTGGACTCATGTTGATTCGTTGGTATATGAAGGTCCCTTTTTAAGAAATCCAAAAAAGATAGGAGCTTTGTCTTTTCATAACTTTCCAGTCAGCGCTTATTCTCCATCAACAGTAAATGTTACAATGGCAATCGAAGGATATCTTAATACTGTCACTAACAAACACTACGGAAAAGATACAGTTAAAATATATTTAAGAAACAATTACTATCCGTATCTTAAGAGAGATTCTTCAGCTGCAGTCATAGACTCCAATACTCTTTCGGGGAAATTTACTTTCGGCAATGCGCCTTCGGGTACTTATTTTCTTGCGCTTACAGGAAAAAGCCTTATCGAAACCTGGAGCAGGAATCCGGGAGTGACTATCACAAACGGAGCTGTTACAAATTTCAATTTTACTACATCAGCTTCACAGGCATACGGAAATAATATGATACTGAAGGGCAGCAAGTACTGCATTTACAGCTCGGATATAAATCAGGACGGAATAGTTGACTGCATGGATAACGCTATAGTTTCCAATTTCGCTTATGAACTTTATGAAGGATATTCATCCGCTGATCTGAACGGAGACAGGATTGTGGACGCCGATGATGTTATCATTGCAGAAAGAAATTCTTATATATACATCTCTAAAATTACACCGTGATGTAAAATTAAAAAAATTATTCTTTATTTTAATAAACCTATGCCGGAAATAAAATATAAACTTATAGCAGATGTTGCGCTTTTTACAGGCAATGAAGTTTTGCTTTTAAAATACAAAGATGAAAACAAGTACGATCATCAGGCGGGATGGTTCCTTCCGGATGATCTGCTGAGGGAATTTGAACATCCGGATGAAGCTGCTGACAGAGTACTTCTTGAGCAATTGAATCTTTCAAATATAAATCCTGCGCTTGATCATATTGAATCATTTAAAGGAAAGGATTCTTCCTGGCATCTGGTTTTTCATTACAAAGCTGAAATAAATAATTATCTCGACATTGTAAAGTCTGATGAAATTTCAGAGCTTGACTGGTTTGATCTCAGCGAACTCCCGGCAAAGAAAGAAGTTGCGCACAACGGCTGGGCTTTATTTACAATTAAAGCAATCCGTGGTTTGAAATAGTATATATAAGTTTGCTGTTTTGATCTTTTAAGTTTGTTTCCCGCCAAGAATTATACTAATTCCCACTAATTATATTTTCAATCCATTTTTTAGTTTCGAAAGTTTTATTAAAATCTTCATATATTTATCTCACTTCATATTTATTAATAACATAGATGCTTCTGAAAAACTAACACCCCTCGGATTGTCATTCCCGCGTGCTCCTGGCGGGAATCCACAGCCTTCAGCGAGGCAGGCAGAGACACAGAGCAATTATAATTTGAAAATAAATCTCTCTGTGACTTTGTGTCCCTGTGTTAAAAAATGTTTAATAGTTTTGAGACACTCTAGCAATTTGACTGTTTGTGATGGGTCAAATTAACCGGAATTAATAATAAATACGTTTTACAGAATAAAAAAAATAATTAACTAAGCATTAATAAGTTCTTTTAATTTGAATTTATAAAAATTTATTTTGCAGGATTGTAAACAAAATTAATATAAATAATTGTCACACGAATTAATATTATGGATTGGGTTTAATGTCTTCATAATACTGATGCTTGCCCTGGATCTTGGAGTATTTCAGAGAAATCCGCACAAAATAAAAGTAAAGGAAGCTCTGATATGGAGCGCCGTCTGGGTGATACTTGCTCTGATATTCAATCTTTTTATTTACTATGATATGGGCGAGCAGAAAGCTCTTGAATTTTTCACAGGTTACCTGCTTGAAAGATCATTAAGCGTTGATAACATTTTTGTATTTGTTCTTCTGTTCTCATATTTCAAAGTTCCGGCATTATATCAGCATAAAGTTTTATTCTGGGGAGTGCTCGGGGCTCTGATACTCCGCGCAATACTCATCGGTATCGGTTCGCTGATGGTAGCAAAGTTCGGTTGGATAATTTATATATTCGGCGGATTTCTGCTGTTCACAGGATTCAAGATGGCATTTCAGACTGACAAAGAAATAGAGCCGGAGAATAATATTATAATCCGGACATTCAAAAAACTTTTTCCGGTCACGCACGAATATCATGACGGAAAGTTCATAGTGACGATCAATAAAAAGAAATTCGCCACTCCCCTGCTGGTCGTGCTTGTGGCAGTTGAATTCGCAGATCTTGTCTTTGCGTTTGATTCAATACCGGCAATATTCGCAGTAACAACTGACCCTTTCATCATCTACACTTCAAATATCTTTGCAATACTCGGATTAAGGACACTGTATTTTGCAATTGCGAGCATAATGCATAAATTCCATTACCTCAAGATAGGACTTTCTCTCATTCTGATATTCATCGGATTTAAAATGCTGATAATTGATCTATACAAAATTCCGATAGTATTTTCATTAAGTATAATAGCTCTTATACTTGTCGCTTCGATTGTATATTCCCTTGCAAAGCCACTTAAAAAAGGAGAGAAATGAACAACCTCTTCTCAAGCAGAGATGTATTTTAATTAATTATTTAAAACTTTTGATATAAACTTTTTACACTTTGTTATCCCCGAAATCTTTTGTCGGGGATCCATTCATATTTTGTAGTACGAATTAGTGTGAATTCGTGGCGGGAAAAACATTGCCACTAATTTCACTAATTAACACGAATTTGAAAATATATTTTTAAAAAAATTAGTGCGAATTCGTGAAATTCGTGGCGGAAAGAAATCTTCAAAGTTCAAAGCAGTCAAAGGTATAAGATTAAAATTTTCAATGATGAACATGTTTCATATCGTATTCAAATAAATAACATTGAATATATTTGAAGCATAAATTAAATTGACAAAACTATTTTAATTTATTCAAACAAACCATTATGCCATTTCCCAACATATTCACAAAACCAGTTACAGAAGAGATCATACAAAGGATCAGTAAACTAACTCCGGACTCACAGCCTCTCTGGGGAAAGATGAGCGCGGAGCAGATGTTCGCCCACTGCAACGTATCTTATGAGATGATATATGAAGACATTCATCCTAAGCCTAATGCTTTTATGAAATTCATATTAAAGACAATGATCAAAAACAAAGTAACAGGCGAAACACCGTTTCCTCACAGCAGCCGGACCGCCCCGCAGTTCATTATCACCGGCACAAAGGATTTTGAAAAGGAAAAGCATAAACAGAACGCTTCAGGATTGAATAAAAAACATTGCCACTAATTTCACTAATTGACACGAATTTTAAAATTTAATTTATACAATTAAGTGTGCATTCGTGTAATTCGTGGCAGAAAGAAATCTTCAAAGATCAAAGCAGTCAACTTTGTTAATAAAAATATTTTTAAGGAAAGAATTTATCTGTACAATTAACCCGGGAAACATTTCAGAACTGAGATCAGCAATGATAAGCAAATTAATTTCATGGCATCAGTAGTGATCCGGTAATTTTTTGAAAGAATAAATCATATACAAATCTTTAAACTTCATAGAATGTGAGTTTATTGGCGGAGCCGTGGAGAGAGGGTTAATTTATTATTGGAATCTGTCAATAAAGTAACTGCTTAGGCATAAAAGTTTACGAAGAACTATGATTTACAAACAACAAAGCAACGAATATATCAGCAAAAAAGGCAATCACCGGTTGACAAGATTATATAAATATGCGCAAATCATAAATTTGCAATTACTCCGGCTAAGTGCTGGAATTACGTATAAATCTTAAGTGAATTGCATATATTTAATCGTTAGCGGTAATGCAAAACGACAGCCTATAAATGAAAATAGTAATTTAAACATAAAAAGTATGACACTACAACCACCAAAATTATTAATTGACGGAGACCAATGTTTAGTTATTGGAGGAGTACATTCCGGTAAATTCGGGATTGTTAGGGATATTAACAAAAGTAAAACAGGACACATTACAATAACTGTTGAACAAAAAAATGGTGTGCGTTTTAAAACACTTGGCAAGAATGTCTATGTTCAAAAAACAATAAAATAATTTTATTAATATTTAAAACAAAAACCAATTGAGCTTTATGAATTTAACAAAATTGATTGTAATTACAGTCTTTACCGTAGCGAGTTTTTCAGTCTACAGTCAGACTATGAAAAATACTTCGTACAAAAATCAATCAGGTGAAAAGGTTTTAAGACTTGAATTTATTATCCCAATTAGTGTAACAGAAGCTTGGGAACTTTTCACAATTGACGAAAATCTAAAAAAATGGATTGCACCACAAGCACATATAGAATTAAAATCAGGTGGTTATATCCTGACAAACTATGACAAATCAAAAAGCCTTTCAGATAGTAGTTCAATTAAATTACCAATCATAAGTTTTATTGACAATGAAATACTTATTTTAAAAGTAATTCTCAACGATAATTTTGTTACAAGCGTAAGAGAAAGCGACACAAATCTTCAAGAAGTTATTCAATTTATAAAAGTTGACAACAGCCACACAAAAATAGTGTCGTCTATGTTAGGTTGGGGAAAGGGAATTGATTGGGATACAACGTATAACTTTTTCGAAAGAGGCAACGAATGGACATACCAAGAACTATTAAAAAATTACAAATAAATTTTCACACAATGACAGAAGCACTACCGCTAACGAGGTTTGGCAAAAGTGGCGGTTCAATTCTCCGCAGACCAGACTTCGCTTCGCTGCGGACGGGCAGGCACAATTGTGGTTAATAAAACTTTGGCTCTCCGCATCAATATTTGCAATGAAAATCACCACCTTCACCAAACCCGAAAACGTTATAGGGCATTTTAAAACACGACAACAGAACATAAATGGAAATACCAAAATTTGATGAGACATTTCTCCCAATTCTTGAAATTCTTAAAAACGGCAAAATTTTTAAGTCACGAGAACTTATTGAAGAAGTAAAGACAAAATTCTATTCTGGATTAAGTGACGAACAACTTAAACAGGAAACAAAATCTGGAGACTTGCTTATAGACAACAGAATTGCATGGGGTAAATCATATCTCAAAAAAGGTGGTTATATTTCATTTCCTGAGCGAGGACATGTTCAAATAACAGAAAAAGGGAAAAATCATTCAGCGACTTTGACGGTAAGAGATTTAGAAAACGAAGGTTCATTGTTTGACTTTTATAAGCAAGAAAAAGAAATAAATTCAACTGACAACAAGACTAAAGTTGACATTTCATCACCTCAAGACTTAATAGACGAAGGATTTAACAGAATTGAAAGCGATGTTAAAAATGAACTTTTACTGAAACTAAAAAAAATTGACCCGTATTTTTTTGAAAAAGTAGTACTTAGACTACTAAAGAAAATGGGGTATGGAGAATTTATAGAAACATCAAAATCCAATGACGGTGGTATAGACGGGATAATCAATGAAGACAAACTTGGGCTAGACAAAATCTACATACAAGCGAAACGATTTAACGAAGGAAAAGTTAGAGAAAAAGACATTAGAAATTTTATAGGTGCTATGAGCGGTGACACGAACAAAGGTGTGTTTGTTACAACATCTGAATTTGACGAAAAAGCAATTGAAAAAGCACGTTCAGCACATCACAAAATAATCTGTATTGACGGACAAAAGTTAGTGACGCTTATGCATGACTTTAATGTTGGAATTCAGATAAAGACAACCTATGAAATCAAACAAATTGACGAAGACTTTTTTGACGAACAATAGATATAAAAAACGAACCGCTAACACGGGTTTGGAAAAAGTGGCGGTTCAGTGTTCCGCAGACACGACTTCTCTTCAGATGGGCATTCACATTTTTGGTTAATCAAACATTGGTTCTACGCATAAACATTAGTGGTGAAAATCGCCAACCTCCTGAACCCGCAAAATGTAATCGCCAATTTTATGAAATACACACTTAACGACTTTAAAGTAACAGACAGACAAGCTTTCATTGAGTTTCCTGAATTATTACGCAAGAATTTTTTGGACAATCCTGAATACGGGGAAAACAAAACACTGCCCCACTTTTTAAAAGAGTTAAGTGCTTTCACAGAGGATATACAAGATTATTACGAAAATAGAAAGCAAAACATAAACGCTGACAAACCTGACTGGGGAACATTTGCAGACATTTTTAAAGTTGCAACAATGTATGAGTAACGGGAAAACTCCGACATATAGACTTCGTTTTTTTTTCGACTATGGTTGTGGTGGCTGTCTGTGGAGTGACAATGAAGCTGCGTATGAAAAATATGACGTGGGAACATTAGATGCAGAAATTTACGACCTAAATGGAAAAGTTAGTCAGGAAGCAAGAATTAAATTGCCAGATTCGACAAAGCAAAAAGTATTGGCATTAGACAAATTGTATAGTGAAAGTCTGAATTGGGAAGACCCGGCAGGAGATTCAATGTGGGACAAATCACAGTGGGACAATTTTCAATCGCAGACAAGGGAATTGCATAAAGAAATATCAAACATACTTGGTGACGACTTTGAAATTATATATAAACTAGAATAGAAAAACTGCCTATAACAGGGGGTTTGGTTTAGTGGGCGGACAGTGCTAATAGAAAGATTTGAGCAATTAATAAAATTTGGTGCAGGCAGACAGTTTTCGGTTTCAAAATCCCACCAGCGCAAATTCCGAAACCGTTATGAGGCAATTATATAGAAACATCATCCATAAAACATTAAATATTCAATAACCGATATGCAAACAATTTTAGGTTCTGGTGGAGCTATTGGAATACCATTAGCAAAAGAATTAAAAAAATATACTGATCATATCAGACTTGTAAGCAGAAACCCAAAAAAGATAAACGAAACAGATGAACTATATCAAATTGATTTAAATGATTTCTCCCAAATCGATAAAGCAATTACCGGAAGTAAAGTAGTTTATGTTGTCATTGGCTTTGAATACAAATTGAGTGTTTGGCAAAAAATATGGCCATCGTTTATGAAGGCTGTTATCAATGCCTGTAAAACACATAATGCTAAACTTGTATTTTTTGACAATGTATATATGTATGATACATCAGCAATTCCGCATATGATTGAAACTTCACCAATTCATGCTCCGAGCAAAAAAGGAGAGGTAAGACAACAACTGCACGAAATGATCATGAATGAAGTTGAGAAAAATGCCCTAACCGCTCTTATTGCCAGATCAGCTGATTTTTATGGACCAGACAATAAAAGCAGCGCTCTGAATATGATGGTGGTTGATAATTTTATGAAAGGGAAAAAAGCACAGGCATTTGGCAACATCAACAAAATTCATACATACACTTTTACACCGGATGCAGCGAAAGCAACAGCGCTACTTGGAAATACAAATGATGCTTTTAATCAGGTGTGGCATGTTCCGACAACAAAAGAAAAATTAACAAATCTGCAATGGATTCAGCTAATAGCAAATGAACTTGAAGTAGAGGCAAAAATTCAAACAATACCGGTATGGATGATAAAAATACTTGGTTTGTTTATTCCTGTAATGAAGGAGTTTCCTGAAATGCTTTACCAATATGAACAAGATTATTTTTTTGATAGCACTAAATTTGAGAAACGCTTCGGTATTTCAGCAACTGCACCTAAAGACGGCATAAAAATTCTTATTGAAAATTTGAAGACACAAAATACCAGACGCTAACAGCAAATTTGCTAAAGGCGGAGTTCAGTGCTCCGCAGACCCGACTTCGCTCAGCTGCTGACGGGTAAGCACATTTGTGGTTAATCAAACATTGGTTCTCCGCATCAACATTTGTGGTGAAAATCGCCACCATCGCCAAGCCAAAAACGTTATCAACAATAAGATAAGAGACATTTCGTCTATAAGATACTGGAATTGGAATATATAGCACAGTGACTATAAAACATTCATTAATAAAGCGCCAACACGAACCGGAAACGAAGGATAGATTTGAAAATTGTTGAAGGAAGTTACAACTGCTGATAACAATAAGGATTGAAAAAAATTGTTTTTCGTGCTGTTAGCAAATCAGTTCATTGCTGCGGGTTGGAGAATACTTTATGAAAATTGTGAGTAAGATCCCCAGGGTGTGGCAACGCGTCGGGTTCTTTATAGTTCTGACATATGCGATCAGCGCGCCGTTTGAATATCTGGCAATCGTCTCTGGAAGCATGGGGGCGGCAGGCGGTCTTTATGCGCTCGGTGGCATGTGGAGTCCCGGTATCGCTGCATTCATAACGGCGGCTGTATTCAGAAAGGAAGTTGGTCCCTTCGGTTGGCGTTGGGGGAAGACGCGATATCAGATATGGAGCATTCTCATACCATTTCTGTACTGCCTTATCGGATACGGTCTCGTCTGGCTCTTCGGACTTGGTGGGCTCATGCCGGAGAAAATCGTAGCAAGACTGACGTTGCTTGCAAGCAGCTTTGCTGTAGGTTGCAGTGCGGCGCTTGGTGAGGAGATCGGATGGAGCGGATTTCTTGTTCCCCAGGTAGCAAAGGAATACGGCTTCACCACTGCTGCGCTCACGAGAGGAATCGTTTGGTCAGTTTGGCATTATCCGATGATCATCGCGGGAATCTATCGCAATGAATCTCCACTCTGGTTCAACCTCGTCTGCTTCACTATCGTGCTTACCGGAACAAGTTTCATATATACATGGCTCCGTTTAAAGTCCGGAAGCCTTTGGACGGGGATGTTCCTCCACGCGAGCCACAACGCATTTATTCAATCGTTTTTCACGCGGATCACGAGTGCAACTGCAATCACCGCGTACTTCATCGATGAGTTTGGAGCGGCACTTGCTTTCTTGTCGATCATATTAGCAATTGTTTTCTGGAGGAAGAGATCAAGTCTTCCATCCGGGATACAAGGCAAGTGAGATGGTATAAAGCTCTGTGAATCAATCATCGCTAAAAAACTTCTGTTATCAATAAGGATGAAAAGAAATTTTTAAAAAAGGGTTTCAATGTCTTAATGAAGTGTAATGCATTTTTAAATAATTTTGTATTAACCGAAATCGAGTAGCTTATAATCCCTGAAAAAACTTCTTTTATCTTACGCGATGTTATTTGTCATTTTAAACAACTATGAACTACGAAAATTTTACTCCCCGGCATAATAAAATTGGGCAGGTTACATGTAGGATGGTATTTGCATCAGGAATATTTTATGCTGTCATAACAACCATTGGATTACTTTCTCTTCAATCCCCACATGATACAATTGGTAATCCCTATTTCACTGTAATGGAAATTTTGAGCATCCTCATTTCATTGTTAATGGCATTTAGTCTGATTGCAGTTCATTATAATACTGAGCTTACTGACAGATTTTATAGTTTAGCAGCGTTAATACTTATGTGCATCACGGCAGGAATTACTTCTTGTGTTCACTTCACTATCCTTTCAGTTAGTAATACTACTGATGTTGATCAATTGCAAAACTTTCAGTTTTTCTTTTCATTCAAATGGCCTTCGGTTGTGTATGCATTGGATATCCTTGCATGGGATTGGTTTTTTGGGCTTTCCATGTTGTTTATGGCTCCCGTTTTTAAGAAAAACAAATTTGAAAAGAATCTAAAAAAACTTTTAATTGTCACCGGAGTGCTGAGCATTATCGGATTAATTGGTGTGCCACTTCAAAATATGCAAATCAGAAACATCGGAATCATCGGCTATGCAGTTTTAGCACCTGTTGCTTTTTTATTAATTGGCAAAACTCTCGGAAGACAAAGGTGATGACGGGACTAATCAAACCAACGAATAATTGCACAATTGCAATAGGCGGGGTTTCTTGCTCTACTGACCCGACATCGTTTTCACTATGGACGGGCAAGCACATTTGTGGTTAATCAAAACATTGGTTCTCCTTATCAACATTTGTGTTGTAAATCGCCAACTTCGACAAGCCCGAAACTATTACCAGCAACCGAAGAACAAAAAATCATTCATTAAACTAAACATAAACAATATGAAAATTAAATCTTTAATCATTTGCATTATTGCAACAATTACTTGTGTGTTTACCATTAACGCACAATCAAAGTTTGAACTTCCTCAATTAAGTTATGCGTATGATGCGCTTGAACCTGTTATTGATGCACAAACTATGCAAATTCATCATTCTAAACATCATCAGGCATACGTTAATAATCTGAACAAAGCGCTTGAAGGTACAGCGACTGAAAATTTATCATTAGAGGAAATAATAAAGAATATTTCTAAATATTCTACAGCTGTAAGAAACAATGCCGGTGGTCACTACAATCATTCATTGTTCTGGACTATTCTGACACCAGTTAAAAACACACAGCCATCTGAGCGTCTGCTTCAGGCAATTAATCAGCAGTTTGGCTCTGTAGACAGCTTGAAAATATTATTGAATACTGCCGCTTCTAATCAGTTTGGATCCGGCTGGGCCTGGCTCTCTTTAGATAAAAACAATAAACTTTTTATTTCTTCAACATCAAACCAGGATAATCCGCTAATGGACTTAGCTGAAAAACAAGGAAGACCTATTCTGGGAATTGATGTTTGGGAGCATGCATATTATCTTAAATACCAGAATAAAAGAGCTGACTACCTGTCAGCTATCTGGGATGTAATTAATTGGGATGAAGTTAGTAAACGATATGAAACGACTGAATAAAAAAAAAAAATCCGGCAAGTAACACACATTTCGGGTAAGATTACATTTAGATTCAAACTTTTTGGTCACTAACAACAGCTGGAAGAAACCCCAAGCCAAAAATCATTATCGGTTAGCAATTACGAAACAGCAACAATTTGACAACTGAGCAAAAACAACGATGGACAGAAAAGTTATATTATACATCTCAACGAGTTTGGACGGCTACATAGCCAAACCAAATGACGATTTAAGTTTTTTATCCCTCGTTCATCAAGATGGTGAAGACTACGGTTATTCAGACTTTGTAAATTCGGTTGACACAGTAATACTTGGCAGAAAAACTTATGACTGGGTAATGACACAGGTTACTGAATTTCCTCACGCTGACAAAAATTCTTTTATCATTACTCGGACTGCAAGACCTGGTATCGGTAAGACAAATTTTTACACAGGAAAACTGAAAGACTTAATTTTAAAACTCAAAACCGAACAAGGAAAGAATATTTTCATTGACGGTGGTGCTGAAATAGTAAACGAACTTTTAAAAGAAAATTTAATTGACGAATTTATTATTTCCATAATTCCAATCTTAGTTGGTAGCGGTATAAAACTCTTCAATGACGGGCGACCTGAACTAATTTTGGAACTCGTTTCAACCAAACAGTTTGACAAAGGACTAACTCAACTTCATTACAAACGTTCAGACAAACAAAGGAAATAAACGAATGATAATAAACCCGAATCGTTAACACGGGTTTGGAAAGAATGGATATTCCGTGTTTCGCAGACCAGACTTCGCTTAGCTGCGGACGGGCATGCACATTTGCGCTAAGTGGAAGCACAGTTCTCCGAATGAAGTTAAGAGCTAAAACTCACCGCCATCGCTAACCCCCAAAATGTTATCCGCAACCGAAAGAATGAATACAGGTATAAAAGTTCATATCATTGAAAGAACTGACAATTAAAAATAAAATATGAGAAAGATAATTGCAGCAATCAATATGACACTAGACGGATTTTGCGACCATACTGCAATAATTCCCGATGATGAAATACATCAGCATTACGCAGACTTGTTAAGTAACGCAGGAACAGTTCTATATGGAAGAATAACATATCAGCTTATGGAATTCTGGCGAACTGTGCTGGAAAATCCCACAGGTAACAAATCAATGGACGATTTTGCTATTGTTATGGACAGTACTCCGAAAATTGTTTTTTCTCATACATTGAAAAGTTTAGATTGGAAAAGTTCTAAGTTGGCAGACAGAGACATTGAAGACGAAGTATTAGAACTCAAACAGCAACCGGGCAAAGACATTTTCGTTGGCAGTCCGGGTTTGATTGTAGCTTTGACTAAACTTAATTTGATTAACGAATATCAACTTTGTATTCACCCTGTTATTGCAGGAAGCGGTTTGCCATTATTTAAAAACATTAACGACAGAACTCATCTTAAACTCATAAATTCAAAAACTTTTAACGGAGGTGCTGTAATTCTTTACTATGAACCGGCAAACGAAAAAACAACGAATCACTAACAAGATTTGGCAACCGTAATATTGAATGAACATAAAGGAACAAATCAAAGATAATATTCTTGTTCCCGCTGCCTGCCCTGTGGGAGTCTCCCGCATTGCTTGTATTTTAAATTTCTTGTTCCAGCTGAGTCCCCGCATCAAAATTTTTAGTGACTTTTAAAATGTAGCAAGTGTAGGAGATTCCCACAGTGCAGGCATCGGGTACAAAAAATTATATAATTATGCTAAGCTGATGTCCGGTCAGAAATTAAACACTAAAATGAGTAACTTAAAAATAATTTTGACACAGCTGACAATTTCTGCTTTACTTTTTACCTGTTTAATTTCCTGCAAAGGACAAGTTCAATCCGACAATTCAAATAATAAAGAGGAAAGGCATTCTTCAACGGTTCAAACATCACAGCAAGTTAACGCATTCAATGCAACAACTTTAAATGCCATTGACAAGAACATACGTAGTATTTTTCAAGATAAAAATGGCACGTATTGGTTTGGCACAAATGGAGCAGGCGTATATCGTTACGATAAAAAATTGTTGACTCAATTTACGGTAAAAGACGGACTTGCAGACAATCAGGTGCAGAGCATTCAGGAAGATGATTTGGGAAACATTTGGTTCGGAACAGGAGGATTTGGTGTTAGTAAATTTGACGGTAAAAATCTCATGACATTAACCAATACCAACAATATAAAAATAACTAACGGGTCTGATAACGACTGGAAATCAAAACCCGGCGACCTGTGGTTTTACGCCGGTGGTGGCGTGTTTAGGTACAGCAATCAGGCAGTAGTCTATTTGGAGTTTAACCCATCAAGTGTAAATTCTAAACAACAGAACAAATCTCCGTTTAGTCTTAGCCGATATAGTGTATATTGCATTTTGAAAGACAAGAAAGGAAATGTATGGTTTGGAACGCAAGCACAGGGCGTTTGTCGATATGACGGAATATCACTTACCTGGTTTGCAGATAAAGGACTTGCAGGACCAGCGGTTCTCAGTATTTTTGAAGACAGCAAAGGCAGCCTTTGGTTCGGAAATAATGGTTCAGGTCTGTTCCGATATGACGGCAATACTTTAATAAATTTTACCGAAGAAAAAGGACTGGGCAATACAGACTTTAGAGCTACCGGAAAATCTGACTCAGAGACTTTGGCTCGAATATATTCCATAAACGAGGACATGAAAGGAAATATCTGGATTGGAACAGTTGCAGCAGGAGTCTGGAAATATGATGGTAACGTTTTGACTAATTATACCACCAAAGACGGACTTACGAGCAATGCAGTAAATACAATTTTTAAGGACAATAACGGTGAACTTTGGTTTGGGACAGACGGCAATGGCATTTGCAAATTCAACGGAATGACATTCACCGAGTTTATAATAGAATAAACAGCGAGCAGCAGCAGACCTTGGTTTTGCATCAGTGCAGCTTTAGTACTGAGTTTAACATTTTTACTTTCAATTAACTTTTATAGTAAATTTAAACTTTGTACTTTTTATTCAACACCGTATGAAAAGCCAAAAAACCATAGCGGTCATTGTAAAAAGACATTAATTAACCTTAAACAAAAATAATAAACAGAACTATATGAGAAAAATAATTTCATTTATGCACATATCACTTGACGGTTTTGTGTCAGGACTGAACGGAGAAATGGGATGGATAAAAGTTGATGAAGAAATTTTTGATTATGTCGGTAAGCGGATAAGCGAAGGCGACACTGCATTATATGGCAGAGTAACTTACCAGATGATGGAAAATTACTGGCCTACCGCCGGAGACAAGCCGGCAGCGACCAGGCACGACATTGAACATTCTAAGTGGTATAGCAAAGTTCACAAAGTTGTTTTATCAAAAACATTGAAAGATGCGGGTTTGACTAACACAAAAATTATTAGCGACAACCTTCCGGACAGAATAAATGAAATTAAACAACAGTCAGGTAATGACATCCTGCTTTTTGGCAGCCCGACAGCAACACATTCACTTATTCAGCTTAACTTAATTGACGGCTTCTGGCTATTTGTTAATCCAGTTATTCTTGGACGAGGCATTCCATTGTTTGTAGACATAAAAGACAAAATAAAACTAAAACTATTGCCTACTACCCGACAATTTACCTGCGGGGTAACTGAGCTGAATTACACAGTGGACGGACAATAGCTTTCGCAGCGGAAAGACTCGACAACGAAAGACAAAAGGACTAATGTATCAGCAGGATTAAGAAATAGCGGCAGACGAGCAAATTTAAATTTTCGTGCATTTAAATTACTTTTACAGCGGCTGAAAGTGAAGTGACACTAACAGAGAAAGATACTAACATAATATTTATTACAAAAAATTTACTTAAGAAAACGATGTATAACTTTTCATACTTCAAAGAAAAAGACAAGCAGACAATTTTGGATTTCATAGAAGATAATCCATTTGCCTTTATGACAGGGAGTTACTTATCGGGTACACAGGTTGCAACACAGATACCTGTATTACCCGAAGAAAGAAATGGTGAACTGTATCTGCAAGGACACATTATGCGAAACACCGACCATCATAAAGCTTTCATAGAAAATCCGAACGCATTGATTGTGTTCACAGGACCGAGTTGTTATGTAAGTGCATCCTGGTACAGCAACCCGCAAATTGGTTCCACCTGGAATTATATGAGTGTTCATATTACCGGACAGGTCAATTTTATGACTAATGATGAACTGGCAGCGTTTATGCGAAAATTGACTTTAAAATTTGAAAAAGGTAACGCAGAATCGCCAACATTTTTTGACAATCTTCCAGTCCATTATTTGAGTAAGATGATGCCCGCCATTGTCGGCTTTGAAATTAAAGCAGAGAAATTAGAAAATGTATTTAAACTCAGCCAGAACAGAGATGAAAAAAGTTATATTAATATTATTACAAAACTTGAAGAGCAAGGTGGTAGTAGCGCTTTAATTGCATCAGAAATGAAAAAAAGAAAAGCAGAATTATTTCCTGCCGGTGTTGAATGGGACGGTACAAAATTTGATTCATAATTAACAAAACTGTTTTTCAGATCAGACAAATGGAAATAAAAAGACTTACCAGAAACGAAACATCGGATTTCAGAAACTTAATTGAAATCTCTATAGACGATTTTGAAAATGAAAAGCATTACACAATAATAAGAATTTGTGCAGATTGTTTTTAAATCAAAAGTTTAAGGTGTTTGTTAGAAGATTAAATGATAAAGTTATCCTCCGTTGTTGATGCCTGCCATCAATAATCAATTAGTTGTACAAATAAAACAAAAAAATAATAAGACTATGGTTTCAAATATTCAAAAAGAAAAAGCTGGAATGTTCTTGAAATTCCATCAGGACAAAGAAATTTTGGTTCTGTTAAATTCATGGGACACCGGAAGTTCAAAATTAATTGAGGCATGTGGCTATAAAGCAATCGCAACTACAAGTATGGGCATTGCCGCCTCTTTAGGTTATCCGGACTGCCAGATAATTCAGTTGTCAGAGATGATTGAAGCTATTAAAAGGATCGTTAATGAAGTACAAGTTCCGGTAACTGTTGATATTGAAGCAGGATATGGAAATAATTTAAATGAGATAACTGATTCGGTTAAAAAGATAATCGAAACAGGAGTTGCAGGAATAAACATCGAAGACAGTATTGAACTAAACCCTGTATTAATTGACGAGATCGAATTTTGTGAAAGAATTTCAGCTATACGTGCATTATCAGATTCGCTGGGCTTTCATTTGGTGATTAATGCAAGGACTGATTCATTTTATACTTCGTCAGGTTCGCCTCAGGAAAAATTATCTGAATCAATAAAGCGCGGCAATAAATACAGGGAAGCCGGCGCTGACTGCATATTCGTACAGCCTGTATGGGAGAAAGAAATGATTTCAACACTGGTTAAGGAAATTAACGCACCAATTAATATTCTTTCAAACCCTACAATTGGGACTGGAATAACACCATCAATTAGTGAACTGCAGGATTTAGGTGTTGCACGGGTAAGTCTTGGTTCAAGTTTGATGAAAGCTACTTTATCATTAATAAAAAAAGTTGCTGACGAACTTTCAGAAAAAGGAACTTATAATATTTTATTAGATTCTCTGTCCCCGCTCCATGATTCTGCATTGGCTTATAAAATGACAACAGCTTTAAAAAAATAAAGAACTGCCATTAACACAGATTTTGCTTTTGCAGGCAAACTGTGTTAAAATAGAAATACGTCAATAGCAGAGAAATAAAAAACATGAAGTTTCGACCGTTGATGATGCCTGCTCTGCTTCAACGCTATTTCATCTAACTTGCTTTGTGCACAGCCGGACAATCAATGAATTCCTGAATAGTCCTAAAATTGTAAAACTGATGAAATATAAAACACAAACATAAACAAATATGAGCAATAAATTTTTTGACTTCATAAATCTTCAGAATGGTGAGGAAAAAAGAGATAAGGTTTTAGATAATGTAAAATCCAGTATTTCTTTTCGCGGATCTAATCTTTGGATTTTGGCTTGTGCAATTGTAATTGCATCAGTTGGTTTGAATGTAAATTCAACAGCTGTTATTATCGGTGCAATGCTCATTTCACCTTTAATGGGACCAATTGTCGGAGCTGGTTTTGCCCTGGCAATATACGATTTTAATTTACTTAAAAAGTCCGGTAAAAATTTGCTGATTGCTACAATTGTCAGTCTGGTTATTGCAGCTGTATATTTTTTTATCAGTCCGTTCAAAGAAGCACAATCTGAATTATTAGCCAGGACTTCACCTACTATTTATGATGTACTGATTGCTTTATTTGGCGGTCTGGTAGGTGTAATTGCTTTGACAAGAGCAGAAAAAGGAAACCCGATTCCGGGAGTTGCGATAGCAACTGCATTAATGCCTCCTCTTTGTACAGCAGGTTATGGCCTGGCAATAGGTAATTTCACTTATTTTTTCGGAGCATTTTACCTGTATAGTATAAATTGTTTTTTTATATGTATTTCTACTTTTCTAATCATAAAATATCTGAACTACAAACCTGTAACAACCCTGAAAACTAAACAAGAAAAACTGATCAGATACGGTATTACAAGTTTAATATTGATAATGATAATACCAAGTTTTTATCTGGCTTACAATCTTTTACAAAAAAATAATTACAGCAAAAAAGTGGAACAATATATTTCAAAAGAGTTTACAAATAATGGCTACACAATGATTTACAAAAAAACAATTTTCAGTACAATTCCAAAAAAAATAGAACTTGCATTTTTAACTAAAAAATTTACCCCTGAGGAAATAAAATTGTTAAACCAAAAACTGCTGGAATACGATATTACCAATACAGAACTGGAGATTAAACAAGATACAAAAGATTTAAAAGGCGAAATTTTAAATGAGTTAACGAATCAGGATAAAATATTGACTGAAAAAGATATTTTAATAAACAATCTTCAAAAAGAGTTAGAAGAATATAAAATTGATAATACCGAAACATTGAAGGAAATTGCAATATTGTTTCCTGAACTTAAAAATGTTACAATGGGGAAACAAATAATTAATCAGAATACAGATAGTTCAAAATTAATAACAGTTATATTATACCAATCAGACAGTAGTGATAATAAAACAGACACAGAAAAAATTATACGTTGGTTAAATCAAAAATTGCAGGAGACAGAAATAAAACTAGTGAAACAACAATAATGGCTTCCGGTAACACAGGTTCGGCGAAATGTCAGCTATTGGGATAAAATGAATAGTTCTTCGTTGTTTGTGCCTGCTCTGTAGGTTCCATAAAGTTTGAGAGATTAAATTTAGGGAAAGATTTGTTGCAAACTTTTTGGTCACCCCGCCTGAGACTTAAAGCTAAAATTATTAACTACAGGGAAATTATTTTGGAAGATAAACGAAATATTTTAAGAGATGATCAGCCTTTTGCTTATAAGCTATTGAAGAATGAGAAGGCTCAAATTTATTACAATAATAAAATGGTTAAGATATTAACCAGAAAAGATTATGCTAACTTAATCAGAGTAATAGATGCAGATGATGCTTATTCACTTCAATTATTCATGGCAAAAGTAACCGGAAACTTTAAGCACGGCAACGAAAAAATTAATAAATAGCTTAAGCTAACAAGGGCTTGGCGTAATGCCGGCTGATGGAAATACTAATGAACCTAATGCTAAAATTCCCCTATTTCGATCCTTTAACGCGGAAAGTCAGATATTCTGACAAGCTGGAGGATGCGTGGACAATTGGAAAAAAGCTGGAGTAAATATTACACAGTTAATAATGATTTAAAAAACTAATACAACCGGTTTAACAAGAATGGAATCAAAGAAAAATCTACGGACATGCAAGAAAGGTCATCAATATTACAAAAGCAGTGATTGTCCCGTTTGCCCGATTTGCGGGAAGAATGACAAACCCGAAGTTGGTTTTCTTTCACTTATTTCAGCACCTGCAAGGAGAGCATTAGAAAACAAAAACATAAAGACACTAAAGCAACTATCAAAATATTCCGTTAGAGACATTTTAGAATTGCACGGTATAGGCAAGACAACCATTCCTGTTTTAAAAAATGAACTTGAAAATGCCGGACTTGCATTTAAAGACGGATAATGAAACACTTCTTATTACTGCAGCTTTGCGAAGGAAGGTTAAACTCACTCTTTGAATTCCGTTCCAAATATTCCCCTGTCGCAAATCTGCAAAACTATTGTGGCAATTTTCGCAAACATACTTCAACATTCAAAAACAGATAAAAACTATGACTAAATTATTTCAATTAACAGCTTTACTGTATCTTTTTATTTTCTCTCAGGCATCAGCTCAAACAAAAGATTCATTACAGCAAAAAATAGAACAAATCGTTTCGGCAAAGAATGCTGTTGTCGGAGTTTCAATTATTGGCAATAGCGGGAAAGACACTGTATCGATAAATGGCGACAGAAATTTCCCATTTCAAAGCGTATTTAAGTTTCATATAGCATTAGCGGTGCTGTCTCAGATTGACAAAGGAAAATTTTCCCTTAATCAAAAAATAAAAATTGAAAAGAAAGACCTATTGCCGGATCTTTACAGTCCCATCAGAGATAAATATCCTAACGGCGTAACCCTGACAATTTCAAAAATTTTAAAATTTACAGTCTCCGAAAGCGACAATGTCGGATGCGACCTTTTATTAAAGCTGATCGGAGGACCTGAGGTAGTTGAAGAATACTTTATAAAAAATAATTTTAATGACATATCAATAAAATTTAATGAAGAAGTGCAGCAGTCAAACTGGGATAATCAATTTCAAAATTGGACTACACCAAATGCAGCAAACGAAACACTTGCAGGATTTTATTTAAACAATACAAAACTTTTATCACAAAAAAGTCATGACTTTATCTGGAAAATAATGAAGGAGACAAGTACAGGAACGAACAGGATAAAAGGACAACTTCCGGAGAATACTGTTGTTGCTCACAAAACAGGCACATCAGGTACAAACAAAGAAGGATTGACTGCAGCAGTAAACGATATTGGAATTGTATTTTTGCCAGACGGACAACATTTTTATATAAGTGTTTTTGTAACAAACTCAACTGAAAATGCTGATACAAATGAAAAAATAATTGCGGACATTTCAAAAGCTGCCTGGGACTATTTTACAGGCACGACAAAATAAAACCGCAAGCATTGTGTTCGGCTGAGGATAACGAGAAAAATTTGACTTTTTGCTATAATGGAAAATATTAACCGGGACCTGGACTTTTGCTGTACCGATTTTTTGGTATCACAGTGTCGTCAATTAACAACTATAAAATAGAAAGACCTAAACTTTAATTTCATAAAAATGCCGAAAGACTTTAATCCCGCAGTGTACTTTGAAATTCCCGTTGTCGACATCGACAGAGCTATAGAGTTTTACTCGACTGTATTTAATTTTTCGTTTGACAAACAAGAAATTGACAATAATGAAATGGCGTTGTTTCCATTTTCAGAGAAGAATCCCGGAATTTCGGGAGCACTTGCAAAAGGAGAAATATATAAACCTACAAATGACGGTGTAGTAATTTATTTCAGAACGAAAGACATCGACAGGACTTTAAAACTGGCAGTTGACAACGGCGGACAAATTTTATATCCGAAGACTTCTAACGGTGACTTAGGATTTGTTGCCGAGTTTGAAGATAGTGAGGGAAATAGAATTGCTTTGCATCAACCATTGGAGTGAGCCGTAACAAAACAACCAAACGGCAGAACCCGCCTGAAAGAAAGCATCAGACCTAGGGAGCAAATATCAGAACTTTCTAAATTATCTAAATTTAAAATAACTATATGCCTTACGAAAATTTAAATACCAGAGAATGGCCTGAGGAACTTGACGCATTAGCAGCAGCTCCTCAGCATCATAAATTGTTAATGGAGAATGAATTTGTGAGGGTACTTGATACATTAATTCCTCCCGGTGAAATTACAAATGTTCATACACATAAATGGCCTGCTACTTTATACATTATAAGCTGGTCAGATTTTATCAGGTATGACGGCGAGGGTAATATTGTTTTAGATTCCCGAAAGCTCTCTAAAGCTCCATTAAATTCAACTGCTATATGGTCAGATCCGTTAAGTCCTCACGCACTGGAAAATACTGGTGAAAATACTATACACATTATCAGTGTTGAAATTAAAGATAAAATTGAAGCGATCTTAATTAGTTTTCCTAAAATTCATTTCTTTCCGATAATATTATCATTTTTAACATATGATGTTTATCATATAAGTTTAAAAAAAGAATAAGTAGTTTATTGTAAGTAAACTGATCTTTGATGTATAATTTGTTATAACTGCTGGTTTTAAATGTAAAAACTTTTTTATTCAAAGATCAATTTTTTTATTGATAATTTAAAACTTTTACTGTTATGAAAAAATATATATAATTTTTATTGTCTGATTCCTTCATTCATATATGCTCAGGCAAATGTCAGCTGGATTCAGGACACAAGAGGAGTATCTTTAGCAGTCGATAATTCAAATAATGTTTATACAATTGATTATGAATATAACCCTGCCGGAGATATATATTTAACAAAAAGAGACCTTAACGGAAATTTTTTGTGGGTTAGAAATTTTGATCAAACGGATAATACGAAATGGGAGAAAGCTACATGGGTATCTACTGATAACTCCGGAAATATTATTGTAACAGGAAACCTTATGTCCGGTTATTCAAATCCGGTTATTGCTGCAAGCATTATAATGAAATTTAATCCGGCCGGAGATCTTCTCTGGAGAAATGTCTATGAAAATTCTTTTGACGGTTCTTATACAAAGAAATGCTTAGTCGATATTGATAATAATATTTATGTGCTTGGAGCAGGAGTCAGCACAACTTATGGATTTACAACCAAAGTCACAAAATTCTCACCATCAGGAACAAATATATGGACTTATTATAACGGATCTGGAATCGGAGTTCCATTGAATTTCAAGTTTTCCCTTGACAATAAAATAGTTATAGCGGCTAGATCTGTTTATGGAAGTGTAAACGGCTTTGCCAAACTTGATCTGAATGGAAATCCAATATGGAGTATTGCCGGAATTAATAGCGTTTCAGTTGGTGATGCAGCCGGTGATGCTTCAGGCAATACTTACATTACTTTTCAGGAAACGGAACTGCAATTAGACAAGTAGTCCCTTCCGGAAATCAGATCTGGCAAAACAATTACAATATTACTGCTCAGCGGATTGAAGTTGGTTCGGATACTATACCGGTCGCAGCCGGTTTTCCGTATCCGGGCAGTTTCGGTTCTGCTTTTGTAAAAGTAGATCCAAACGGAAATCAGGTCTGGTTAAACTCTGATGCAGACGGAGCATATAATCTTATGCTTCACGCACAGTTGAGAATGGATATTTACAATAACATATATCTTGCAGCAGGCACTATGACTGAAATGGCAATATGCAAAGTGAACAGCAACGGTACATCTGCATGGACACTTACAATGCCGGGAAGTTATGCTACAGGATTTGATATTGGAACAGGTAATAGTGTATTCGTAACGGGAGGAACAACTGCAAAAATTTCTCAGACAGTTCAGAATGTTTCACTGAATCTTACAGGTCTTCCGGAAGGATTATGGAACCAAACAACTATGTCTCCGGATACAGTCAGTATTTGTTTACGAAATCAAACAAGTCCTTATTCAATTGTTGGCGAAGCAAGAGTAAAACTAAGTTCGAACGGATCAGGAATACTTGAGTTCAGTAACACGCCCGGAGGGTCGTATTATATTGCAGTAACACATAGAAACTCAATTGAAACATGGAGCAAAGATCCTGTCTCATTTATTACGGGAACAATAAAAAATTATGATTTCACATCCGGGGCTGATAAAGCATTTGGCAATAATATGTTACTCAAACAAGGAAAGTATGTGTTTTACGGAGGTGATGTTGAAAGAGACGGGATTGTAGATGCTCTGGATATAAGTATAGTTGAGAACGCAGCATCAGTTTCTTTATCAGGTTATGTGGTTGAAGATCTGACAGGAGATAATTTTGTTGACGTTGAGGATCTTTCTTTGGTGGATAACAATACTTATTTTACTGTTAGTTCAATCTTACCTTAAAATATGTATCACTTTGTACTCGATAGTTTGAATATTTGCTAAGTATAATAGTACAATTCCGGCTATGTAATAATGCCAAATTATCTTCACAGACTTACATCTTGGTACACGGCAAAAATATTTTCTCGCAGATATTCGCAGAAAAAATTCGCTGATTTACGCAAATAATCTCTTTAATGATCTTGTTTCTGCGAAAATCTGCGTGATAATTCTGCGTCATCTGCGAGAAATTCTCTCCAGAAAATTTTGTCGTGCACAGAGTACTTACATATACAAAAAATGCGGAAAAAACCATTGATAAGATAACAGGAAACGGCAAAAGATTTATGGCTTATGCCTCAAAGTCTCTAAGGCTCTAAGTTAAAAAAATTCAATGCAAGATACTTTGAGCCTTAGAGACTTTGAGGTTTTTATCTTGAATTAGTTTTCGGACAGTCCGGAGCACTAGGGAATGACAATTCGAGAAGAATTAGTTTTTTCAGAAGTCTCTCGCTACTTAAGAAATAATACAAACATTAAAATAATAATGATAATCAAAATTAAATTTACATCAATGTTTCTATGTGCAATCGCTGCACTAACAATTAGTTGCAATCAACCCGGGTCAAAACAATCTGAATCTAAAAGCTCAGGTTTATCATCCGACTCTGTTATTGCCTTAGCAGAGCAGGCATATGTATTACGATTTCATAAACTCCATTTGTTATTTGGTATTCAAAAAACCAATCATTGTGTTCTGAAGGCGGAAAAAGTGGAATTTATAAAATTCAGGAGTTAAGATAAAAAAAATATTTTTATTAATTTAAGGAGGGTAAAAAAATGCAAAAACGTAAATTTGGGAACAGTGATTTGCAGGTTTCACAATTAGGTCTTGGATGTATGGGAATGAGTGAATTTTATGGAAGTTATAATGATGAAGAATCGAACAAAGTTATACATTACGCTATTGAGAATGGTATTAACTTTTTTGATACTGCAGATATGTATGGTTCGGGAAAAATGAAACATTAGTTGGAAAAGCCCTGAGTGAAGTAAGAGACAAAGTTGTAATAGCAACAAAGTTCGGGATTTTAAGAGGCGAGGGCGGTTCGTTTACGGGTATTAACGGAAAACCTGAATATGTAAAACAATCGTGTGAGAAGAGCTTACAAAGATTAGACATGGATCATATTGATTTATATTATCAGCATCAGGTTGACCCGAATACGCCTATTGAAGATACTGTTGGCGCAATGGCTGATTTAGTAAAAGAAGGTAAAGTCAGGTATCTTGGATTATCAGAGGCGTCAGAGGAAATTATCAGAAGAGCTCATAAAGTTCACCCTATTGCCGCGGTTCAAACCGAATATTCTTTATGGAGTAACGATTTAGAAGCTGTCATACCAGTTTGCAGAGAACTTGATATTGCCTTGGTTCCTTACAGTCCCTTAGGAAGAGGATTTTTATCCGGAAAGTTTAAGTCACTTGAAGATTTTGAAGAAAATGATTTCAGACGGTACAATCCCAGATTCAGTGCGGAAAATTTTAATAAGAATCTGGAAATTTTAAATGTCGTGGAAGAAATTGCAAAATCAAAATCTGTTACTCCTTCACAAATTGCACTTGCCTGGGTCATCTCAAAGGGCGACGATATGTTCCCTATCCCCGGCACAAAAAGAATAAATTACCTGAAAGAAAATATTACTGCGATAGATATCAAACTTGAAAAAGATGAAATCGAACAGTTAGACAGTTTGTATAATTTAGTTTCAGGAAAGAGGTATTAATACAAAGACTTCTGAATAACCCTTACTGTCATCCCCGCCCGCCTTGCCGCGAGGCAGGCGAGCTTTAGCGGGGATCCAATCAAAAGAATTTTGAACTAAAATGAAGCATTTTGAGTGGATTCCCGCCAGAGCATGCGGAATGACAAATTGTATTAGTTTTTCAGAAGTCTCTACACACAGAATAAAATTATCAACTACAGTGACAAACAATTTAGACAAATTCAGAAATGGATTTTTAGAAGCAAATACCTGGGCAAAAAGGAAGGATGGTGTTCCTCTTTACCTGCTTGACAACCTTTCGGATAAAGAGCTTAAGATCGCAGAAGCTGATCTTATCAATTCTGCAGGTCTTAGTGACAGCTGGCCAATTGTTGGGCTTGGACATATTAAATCAAAAGACTCACTTCCTTCTTTGTATAAATTGCTCGAAAAAAGTAATGGCGTGATGAAAGTGACAATAGCTCATTCAATTTTTCAAATATCACAGGACGAGAAAATGAAAGAGATTGTCCTGGAGACAATGCCTAAGATCACAAACGAGGTTGAGCTCATAGACGTTTTGTATTATTTACCGGACTTCAAAGACAATAGAGTTACAGACTTACATCATACATATCGAGATCATAAAGATTATTTAGTTGCTTATAATGCGACCCGATATCTCGGATTACCTACAGAGGAAGTAATTGAAAAATTTCGAAACAAAGAAAATGCATATAAAAAAAACTTCATCTAACAGCACTTTTCAAAATGCGGGACAGAAGTTGTGGCATAAACTTTTCGGATCCGAATGAATATTAATATTCTGACAGTTTAAATCTCAGAATTCAGCACTAGAAATAAACCTTGAAAACTACAGCTATAAAACAATTGATAACTTAAAATTGAACTATATATGAAATTAACTAATCTATTACTTTCAATATTAATACTGTTAATCTTCTGTTCCTGGAACCAGGAAAACAAATACAAATTTTTTCTGCCTGCTGAATGGGAAACACAGTCAGGAGTTATTGTAGGAGGACTCGATGACAATGCTACTTTTGAACTTGCAACCCAGCTTAGTAAAGAAACACAAGTCTACAGCATTGTCATAGATTCTTTAAAAGAAAAGTACATAAAGAAACTATCTGATGCCGGAGCTAATACAGACAGCATCCATCTGATTGCCTCGTCAACAGATTTTAACTATGCCGAAAGGGATGGTATGTTGTTTATGAAAAATGAAAACGGGCAAAAGCAGTTAGTAAATTTCGCATGGAATTGTTACGGATGGTATTTTGAACCCGTTTACAGGAATTATATTGAGAAAGATAAACAATCGAGGGAATTATATACTAAACTCTATATCAATACTTTTAAACATCCCGTAATTCATCATCAATGGTTAATGAAGGAGGAGCTATTGAAACAAATGGCAAAGGAACCATCTTACAGGTAGAGTCGGTGAATATGCAGCGTAATCCGGGCATGACTAAAGAAGAACAGGAAACGGAATTGAAAAAAATTCTCAATGTAAATAAAATAATCTGGTTAAAAGAAGGTGCAGCAGAAGACCCCTTTGGATGGGGAACATTGATAGTGAAAATTATTTTGGAATTGGTGTAAAGGGTCACATTGATGAGTTTTGTCGTTTCGTAAATGAAAATACTATTTTAATTTCTTTTCCTGATTCAGCAGAAGCAGAACATGACCCCATAAAAAAAATCAACCTGGAGCGAATGAAAGTAAATTACGACATATTGAAAAATGCTACCGACCAGAATGGAAAGTCATTCAACATTGTTAAAATGCCCGTGCCTGATATTGATTATATGACTTTTGCATTGGATACAGTCAGTAAAAATGATGAAATAAAATTTCTTTCACAACAAATTCTCTTTGAACAAAAAAACTTTTCGGTTGGTGACACTGTTCACTTTGTGCCTTCAAGTAGTTATCTGAATTTTTTAATTACAAACAAAACAGTGTTTCAGGCTAAATACTGGACAGAAGGAATGCCGGAAACTGTAAAAGCTAAAGACGAAAAGGCAAAGCAAATATTGAAAAAATATTTCCCGGACAAAAATATTTATCAGATAAATACTGCGGAAACTAATCATAATGGTGGCGGGCTGCATTGCTGGAGTATGCAGATTCCAAAATAGGTTTTAAATTTCACTTCCGCGATTATAAATCACCTGCAACAACTTGCATATTAAATTCAAACAGTTTTTCTAACTGGATAAATTTAACGGCACATAAAAAGGACTTTAAAAAATTCGCTAACTAAAAATATGAATCCAAAAGTTGACTGGTTTTTTAATAAACCAACAAAATGGCAAAAGGAATATTCTGAGTTGAGAAAGATTGTTCTGGACTGCGGACTAACTGAAGAGTTGAAATGGGGTTGTCCTTGTTATACAGTTGGGAAAAGTAATATAGTAGTAATGCACGGTTTTAATAATTACTGTGCTTTGCTATTTATGAAAGGGGGCTTTACTGAAAGATCTAAAAGGAATTTTAATTCAGCAAACAAAAAATGTGCAATCTGCAAGACAAATGCGGTTCGATAATATTCAACAAATATTGAAATGCAAATCAACTATAAGAGCATACATAAAAGAAGCCGTTGCAATTGACAAAGCAGGTTTAAAAGTGGAATTAAAAAAGACAGATGATTATAAAATACCTGCTGAATTTCAATCCGTTTTAAATGACATGCCTGAATTACAAACAGCATTTAAAGCATTGACACCGGGACGACAAAGGGGATACCTGCTCTTTTTTTCTGCACCAAAAAAAGTTAAGACAAGAGAATTAAGAATTGAAAAATTTTTACAAAAAATACTTGATGGAAAAGGGTTAGACTACTGACGGGAAAATTCATAAGACAAATAAATAATAATACAAAAGCATAAATTAATTACAATAAAATGAAACGGGCATCTTTTATATTATCGGCACTTGCACTCTTTCCATTGAGTATATTTGCTAAAATTAAAACCAACATATTTATGAGAACAGATAAGGGATTTAAAGTAAGTGCGGGCGAAGCCAGATTTGGCGAGCACTTTAAAATGAAAGGTGTTACACTAAACACTTTGGATATTAAAATTTCCGGCACTGACACTGAAAATGATTTAGCTGTGTTTGAGCAAACCGGACTTACTCCAAACGGAGGACCTCCGCTTCATATTCATCCTTTCCAGGACGAATGGTTTTATGTAATTGAAGGAGAATATCTGTTTCAGGTTGGTGAAGACAAATATCAAATGAAATCCGGCGACACAATTTTTCTTCCAAGAAATGTGCAACATGCCTTCGTTCAGTTGACAGAAAAAGGAAAGATGATAGTTTCTTATTTACCGGCTGGAAAGATGGAAGCATTTTTTAAGGTCACGGACAAATGGACTTCTCCTCCTGACAAAGAGGAAATTGCAAAAGTTTTTGCAGACCATGATATGAAGGTTGTCGGAGCACCATTAAAAGCCGGCTGACAAATTAAGGGTTCAAGTTTAAGAAACGATATAACTGAATAAGAATATTAAGAGAGGAGTCCGGAACCCTCTTTAAAAAACGGGGCGAATTCTGAAAAGCCATAAGAGTAAGAAATATATTAAAAAATAAATGGAAAACTTCATAAACTTATTACAAATTATTGTAGCAATATCTGTTGCGTATGTTTGGATTTTTAGGTTTGGTAATGTCGTAAATGAATTTACACAATTCGGATTAAGTGATTTAACCCGAAGCTTTGTAGGAGCAGCTAAAATCTCATTGTCCACATTGCTTGTTGCGGGTATTTGGTATCCGTCATTAGTTCTTATTCCATCTGTTCTTATGGGACTGTTTATGATATCCGCTCAATATTTTCATTTCAAAATAAAAAATCCTTTTGTAAAACATTTACCGTCTCTGATTCTTTTGATTTTATGTGCTGTAATTGCATTTGCATCAATGAAGCAGATTGCAGGTTTGGTTTTATAGATTAGAAGTATCAGACATTTAAATTTAATTGCAAGCTGAATAATTATAACACCTTACGAAAGCTTTTTGTTTGGTATAAATTGACAAAAAAAGTATTATCAAATCAAACTCTATTCGTTCGCTAATCAGTTCTCAATAATAAAATGAAACCGATTTATCCTTTCACATATCAACGAATTATAAATGAAAAGAGCTTTAGTTTGGTATGACTGATTTACATTTAAACGATAACGAAACCATAGTGCAGACAGAAAAATCAACATTGAATGAACAAGATATAGACCGGATAATTCAAATGGCATGGGAAGACCGCACACCATTTGAAGCCATTGAATTCCAGTTTGATTTAAAGGAAAAAGATGTCATTAAACTTATGCGAAAATATTTATTGCCTTCAAGTTTTCGTATGTGGAGAAAAAGAATGATGTCGCGTAAAACAAAACATACAGCCCTTCGAGATGCTTCAGTCAACCGGTTTAAATGCAAACAACAAAAATGAACTGGAAATAAAATAGCTGAGTGCGAATGCAACAGGCAAGTAGTATTGTGGTATCAGAAAGTTCAGCCCTTAAACTATGTTTAGGACAGGTTCCCGCTCCCAATGAATTTGTATGTGCTGATAATCTCATCCAACTTATTATCCAAACCGTTATCCGCAACCAATTTCAAACAAATAATAATTTCAAATGACTGAAAAAAAATCAAAACTTGTTGAAATAAAAAACAAAACCAACCGGTGCAAACGTGGAGGATTTTATCAATAACATTAAGGAAGAACAAAAGCGCAAAGACAGTTTTGTATTATTGGAAATGATGAAAAAAGCAACCGGTGAAAAGCCAATATTATGGAGCAGTTCGGTTATTGGTTTTGGCATTAAAAGATACAAAAGCCCGACTACCGGCAGAGAGGTTGATTGGCTCCGGATAGGTTTCTCTCCCCGTAAAGCGAATTTGTCATTATACCTCAGCATTAATATTAAAGAGCATGAGGTAGCGCTAAAAAAGTTAGGAAAGCATAAAACAGGTGTTGGCTGCCTTTACATAAATAAATTGGATGATATCGATCTGAAAGTTCTGAAGGAAATCATAGATGCATCATTTAATAGAAAGTAAAATACTATTCCCAATGAGGCTATTCATCCTGAAGATTTGGCATTGCTATACTTAGGATTAAGAGAAATAGCGGGTGACATTGATCAGCAAACGGTAGTCCTTTCTACATACAGTTTCCGTTATACAAAAAGTCGTGTTTTAATCCCTGTTTTAAAACCATTCTCGCTTTAGCGGACTTCATTAATCCCTTCTTCGTAATGCGTCATGCTGCGGTTTAAACTATAGTGAATAATAATTCCGGTCATGCAAATAACATCAACTGATATAAATCAGATTTAATTATAATCTATAATTACTAAACAATATGAAAATAAAATCATCCATGAAATTTTCTGCTTTATTAACACTTATATTATTTTATTTTATCTTTATGAATGTTTATGCACAATCTGAAATTACAGCAATTGATATTTTGCTTGACCCTGACCAGGTGATGCTTGATTCTGCTAAAGTTTTTAACACATCAATGCTTCAAAACTATCCTGAAGGTTTTGCACTTGATGCAAATCATGCTCCACACATAACAGTAGTGCAATCATTTGTCCGCACTGCCGAACTTGATAAAGTTTATGCTGCCGTTGAAAATGTTGTTGAAAATGAAAAACCAGCAACCGAAATACTGACAGCTACGGGAATGTATTATATTCCTTATAATAATTTAGGTCTGGCAGGAATAACCGTTAAGACAACACCCGGATTACTGAGTTTTCAGGCTAAGCTGCTCGAAACAATTCTGCCCTACACCGGCAAAGGTACAGGTGAAGCATTTGTGCCAAATTTGGATAGCAGCGAAATATCAAAGCCAACAATTGATTATGTAACTGCATTTGAATCTGAACACAGCGGTGATAAATTCAATCCTCATGTTACTATTGGTTTAGCACAGGAAGATTTTATAAAAGAAATGATGACAAAGAAGTTTAACCGGTTTACATTCACATCAGAATCAGTAAGCATTTATCAGCTTGGCGATTTAGGTACTGCGCAAAATAAACTTTGGAGTACCGGTAAGAGATAAAATGACAATGAATTGCGAGTTTGTCCGCCGATAGCACGAACGCATAACATAAGTTTAAAAGAAATCTGCTAAGGCGAGATAGGGTTTAAAAATCGGGTATTGACAGTGATAGAAACAGTTTTGCAAGCCCGGACAACAGTGCTTCTAATCTCCTTTTTTAACTTTATTAATTCTACTTCGTTATGTGTAACCCTGATACAACTACAGCACAAATATGAAATGTATATATCAACTTGGACTTTTTGTAATTCTGCTCAACTTTCTGACAAGTTGTAACGGACAAACAAAAAATAACAACCAAAATCAGCAAACAAATACGACAGACACTATAAAACTTGTAGGTGGTGGTTGTGACGGTTGTGAACTTATGTATGTGGATATGCCGATAAATAATTCATCTATTGACACAAGTGCAGGCTGGACAGAAAAAGGGCAAAAACTTTTTATTACTGGAACGGTTTACAAACTTGACGGAAAAACACCGGCACCAAATGTTGTAATTTACTATTGGCAGACTGACAATAACGGATACTCTTCACCCGGAGAAGGAATGAATGAAGAAGCAAAACGGCACGGACATATTCGCGGCTGGGTTAAGACAGACGAAAACGGCAAATACTCAATTTACACTGTAAGGCCTGCTCCATATCCAAATGGAAATATTCCTGCGCACATTCATACTTCAATTAAAGAGCCAAACATTGACAATGAGTATTATATTGACGAGTTTGTTTTTGACGATGACAGACTTTTAACAAGCGAGAAAAGAAAAGCGCTTGAAAATCGTGGCGGAAGCGGGATTTTGAGAGTTTTGCTTTCTGACGATTTACAAATAGCCGAACATAATATTATTTTAGGACTTAACATTCCAAATTATCCGGAAACTACTAATACTGAAAAGCAGTCAGGACTGCAAATTGGCGAAGACAATCCTTCGTTTATTCCTTACCATGCATTTGGACCGGACAAAGGAACAAGAACTTGTCCCGTTTGTAAATATGGACGTTATCATGGTATTGTTTATTTTGTTGGTAATAATCCAAATTGGGACGACATTAAAAAGTGGCTGACTTTTTTAGAGCAGCAAAGCGCAGCACGAAGTAAATATCTTAAAGCATATTTTGTTTACGGAAATGAAAAAGATTACAACAAAGACACACGACAAAAGGAATTAGAGAATACCGGCCTTGAACTCAACTTAAATAATATTGCTTTGACATTTGTCCCCTCTATGACGGATACTGAAAGTGAAGTAAATCTCAACAAAATAAATCCGAATATTGAAAACACCTTTGTAATTTACAGACACAGAACAATAATTGACAAATTTATTGATTTGAAACCGACAGAAGAAAATTTCAGAATAATATCAAATACAATTGACAAAACAAAAAGTGAATATTTTAATTTACAAGAACCAGATCACGAATAACAAGAAGGGTTGATAATTGTAACAATACCGCTGCGGACGGCAAGGCATCGGCTGGCATAAGTTAAACGATATTTTAAAAAGGGGGCGTTGACAGTAACTCTATTAAAGGAAAATAGTGATGGATGTCTAAGCTTTAACATTGTATTTCAGAATGTGAGTGTCATGCAAAGGTAATGCTTTGAGTTTTTGTTTAGCATTTGTGAACTCTGAAAATGAAATGTTTCATATTTCCCCCTTAAGCAAACCCGAAAACTTTAACACTATTTTTTAACGAATACTAAAATATGAATAAAGAAATAAAAACAGTTGATGATTATATTTCATATTTCCCGTCAGAAACAAAGACAAAGCTTAAAATTATTCGTCAGATCATTAAAGACATTGCGCCTGAAGCAATTGAAAGCATCTCATACGGAATGCCTGCATACAAGATAAATAAAAAACCGCTGGTGTACTTTGGCGGCTTTGCAAAACACATAGGATTTTACGCAACACCAACAGGACACGAAAAATTTAAGAAACAACTGTCAGTTTACAAACAAGGAAAAGGGTCCGTTCAGTTTCCACTGGATCAGCCATTGCCGGTTGCTCTGATTAAAAATATTATAAAATTCAGATTAAAAATAAATAATAAAATATGAAAACAGAAAAAATAACGGTACAGGCAATAATTGCAGCGGACAGAAAAAAAGTCTGGGAGTATTACACAAATCCCGTTCACATAACAAAATGGAACTTTGCCTCAGACGACTGGGAATGTCCGGCAGCAAGCAATGATATGCGTACCGGCGGAAAATATTCAGCACGAATGGAAGCAAAAGACGGAAGTTTTGGTTTTGACTTTGAAGCCATTTATGATGAAATCATTGAAGGTGTAAAATTTAATTACACAATGGGAGACGGCAGAAAGGCAGCAGTAATATTCAACGACCTTGGCAACAATACCGAAGTGAGTGTAACCTTTGACACTGAGACAGAAAATTCTGCTGAAATGCAGCGGGACGGCTGGCAGGCAATACTCAATAACTTTAAAAAATATACAGAAGCAAATTGACTGAGAAATTAAATCAGATAAATAAATGAATAAATTGGAAAAGCTTTTAACCCAACTTGAAACTAATATTCCAAAATTTAATAAGACAAACCAAAAGATTTCAAAGTCAAATGTTGGCTGGCATATTGAACATACATTATTGGTATTAACAAGAATTACGGATTCATTAGCAAACTCAAACCCTGAAGACTATAAATGGAAATTTCAGTTCATCCGGATTGCAGTATTTACAATGAAAAAAATCCCAAGAGGAAAAGCGAAATCTCCTGAAGTAGTCCAGCCAAAAGGAAATTATAATATTGAAAGTTTGACAAAACATTTGTCAAACACAAAAGCAAGAATTGAAGAACTAAAGACAATGGATAAAAATAAATATTTTGATCACCCTGTGTTCGGTCATCTCAAATTAAAACAAACAATTAATTTTCTTGAAATTCATACCAAACATCATTTAGAAATAATAAATGACATACAAAAATAGTATAAATACCGCCAGAACCGGAAGAGCTTAAAGCCGGAGGTCTTGAAACAAAATTCAGAGATTCTTCAGACAATTGCAAATTATAAATTTTAAATCATGGCAAAGAACAAAACTGTAGAAACAAAGGAAAGTGTAAATGACTTTATTGCAAAGATATATGAAGTAAAAAAACGAAAAGACTTTTCTTCAATAACTGATATGATAAGTAAACATACGGGCTTAGAACCAAAAATGTGGGGAACAAGCATCGTAGGTTTTGGAAGTTATCATTACAAATATGAAAGCGGTCGTGAAGGTGATGCGCCGCTGGTAGGAATTGCTCCGAGAGCAAGTTCAATAGTTTTGTATCTTGGATGCGAGCAAGCTGTAAGAGATGATCTGCTCCCGAAATTCGGAAAGCATAAATTAAGCGGAGGCTGCATACATATTCATAAGCTTGAAGACATTGACACTGCTGTGTTAATTAAGATGGTAGAAAATTCAATTGAACAAATTAAGAATAATAATCCGGGATAACTTTTATGGAATATGAATTTAATTCTCAATGCAATAAATAAAGTCGGGAAAATGAATTTAATTGTTAAAGCAAAGGAAGGTGATTTTCAGTTACTGGCAGACATCGGAAGTAAATCTTTTATAGAATCGCACGGAAGCAGCGCTTCTACGGCAGATATAAATGATTATGTAAATGAAAAATACAATTGTGATGTGCTTAAAGAAGAAATCAGGAACCCGGAAAATATTTACCATATTATTTTTCATAATAAGCAGCCGGCAGGTTATTCTAAAATTGTTTTCAATGTCCCTCATTCAAATATTCCGTTGGAAAATGTAACCAAGATGGAAAGGATTTACCTTCTGAAAGAATTTTATAGTTTAAAATTAGGGTTTGAACTTTTCTCATTCAACATTGAATTATCAAAAAATAACAATCAGGCGGGAATGTGGTTATACGTTTGGAAAGAAAACCACAGGGCTGTCAGGTTTTATAAAAGGACAGGATTTAAAGTTGTTGGCAGTTACGATTTCAAAATTACTGAAACTCATTCAAACCCAAATCATCAGATGTTTCTGAGGTATTAACAGTCAAAGACTTATTACTGAACTTCTGATATTCTTCATTCACTGCCGTTATATTGATGAATTGAGTTTAAGAATTACAATATAAAATTTCAAACAAAAATAATGAATTTTAAACCTGTTGTGAGCAGGATAACAATTTACCCTGTTAAGTCTCTGGATGGTTTATCTCTGCAAAAAGCAGTAATATCGGAAGGCGGTTGTCTATTGCATGACAGAGAATATGCGATCACCGATGAGAAGGGAAATTATATAATCGGGAAAACAAATAAGCTCGTACATTCATTACGCACTTCATTTGATCCTGAAATCAGAGTTATTTCATTCCGGCAATTTAATGAAACAACACAGGTACATTTTGATTTACAAAAAGAAAAATCAGAAATTGAATCTTATCTGTCTGATTATTTCGGTAAGAAAATTTTGTTTCATCAGAATAGTACAGGACGGTTTTTGGATGTCCCTGATTTAAGCGGAGCAACTGTGATTTCGACTTCGAGTTTAAAGGAAGTTTCAGGCTGGTTTGATATTATGGATTTGGAAGAAGCAAGAAAGCGTTTCAGAGCAACTGTGGAAATTGAAGGCGTGCCTGCTTTCTGGGAAGATCATTTGTTTTCTAATGAAGGGAAAAGAATTGAATTTGAAATTGGTGACGTTACTTTATTCGGAATAAGTCCGAGGGCAAGGTGTGTAGTTCCTACCCGAAATCCTGAAACAGGTGAAGTAATACATGCTTTCCCGAAATCATTTGTAAAGCGCCGCGCTTCTACTTTACCCGAATGGTCAACGCTTAATGAATTTGATCATTATTATTATTTGTCAGTTGATTGTCTGATCCTGCGACAGAAATCGGGAAAGCAATTGAAACCGGAGATGAAGTGAAAATCATTGGAGAAAGGGTTTTTAATTAAATTTAATTTCTGCTTTGATTAAATTTATTCCAAGACACTTTCGCAAATCCGCAAATTACTTATTAATTTCATGAAGGTTTTTGTAAGTTTGTTGCGGGTAATTAATCCTTATCCGGTATTTTAAAACGACATCTCGAAAATGAATGACTTCTATAAACAGCATAAATTATTGCAATGGATTGAGGCAATTTTACTTTTGCTAATTAGCTTATTGCCGGCACTTGTTATCATTGAAATGGCTAACTCCCAACCTTTGTTCTACATACTTTTTTTGGTTTACGTACCTATTGGACAATTTGCCGCAGCCCCATTTTTTACGCTTGTGGGTATTTACAAATATTATTCGCCAATGTTACTTGGGTATATGGCAAATGATACCCAAATTGATTTACATAGTGGTGTAAGTTTTGATTACGTTTTTGTAATGAGGAAATATAAATCAGGAATTGAGTTCAAATACCGGCTGCTAACTTATCATTTGGAAGGTTTGATATGCTTAATTAAGTTAATTGAGAATAAAAACATACCTGATACAGTAAATATTACAGGCACATCATATTTTTTCAACAACAGGACATTGAACAAAATGGGTTTTGAGATTATGAATCCATCATTGATTTATAGAGTAAATCTATTTGTAAATTTTATTGATTTATTTTGGATGTATTCTCTTTCACAAGGTAAGCTTTCAATTCCTAAGATATGGAATGCAAAACAAGCAAGTATATCAGGAGCTAAATTAGTTGAATCTAAAAAGTTAATTGAAGAACTTTATAGCAAAATGAAATCAAAAAAGACAGCATAACACTGGTTTTGCGTCAGGAGGGTTGACACAACCGGACATTTCTTCGGGAGGTGAACATAAATTTAATATCTTTACTACTTAAACAAGCATTAACAATTTAATAATAAATTACATCAAAATGAAAAAAACAGCATTAATAATTTTGGGATTTACATCAATATTTTTCCTAGGTTTCTTTTCCAGAACTATTTTTACAGATCTATCCAATAATAACATTGGAAATAAACAAACAGAAAGTATCATTAAAACAAAAACAGAAAACAATATGAAATTAGGAGCATTTTCAATAAGCTTAAGTGTCAAGGATTTAAACGCTTCAAAACTATTTTATGAAAATCTTGGCTTTACAGTTTTTGCAGGCGGCATGGAAAAAAATTATCTCATTATGAAAAATGAGAATTCTCTGATCGGATTATTTCATGGAATGTTTGAGAACAACATTTTAACATTCAATCCGGGATGGGACGAGAATGCAAATAACATTGAGAAGTTTGATGATGTCAGAGAAATTCAACGGCAGCTGAAAAGTAATAATATTAAGTTAACAACTGAAGCAGATGAGAATACAACCGGACCTGCAAGTATAATGGTTTCTGACCCGGACGGCAATGTTATTCTGATTGATCAGCATCGCTGATTGATTTTATTGCCTGAATAACAGTAATGATGAAAGAGATAGATAAAGTTTTAGTTTTATAAGTTGTTAATTTAGAAGAAGAATAAAGTTATTCCTTAACATTTGTATTCATATCATTATTTATTAAATACAATTCTTTATCCAATGCAGAATAATAAAATTCACTTTTTACTTTTTAAAATCATAGCTATTTTTTATTAATAATTTCAGCACTTAATAAATTAAAAAACTATAATGAGAAAATTTCTATTTATCTTTTCTGTTTTATTTATGTCGTTTACTATGTCGAAGGATAATCCGATCGACCGAATCGGAGTTACAGGACCGCTGATGTTTAATCAGGTAAGTTATAATCTTGCATGGTCAGACAGACCCCGTCATACTTATTACATTCAGGAATATTTACCCGAAGGAGAGAATGTAAACAGCTTCAGTCAAATGCTTACTATTCATTTATTTGATGTTGACATTACAATCGAAGATGCTGTAAAGAAGAAAATCAATGAACTCGAGAACAGAATTAAAACTGACGCTACCTGTAATTACGAAGTATATAAAAGTCCTGATGGCAAAGAGATAATTATAGATTTCACTCTTGGAGAAAGTAAAAATAACGAAATGACAATTGCGGAATTCAACATTTACCGTTACAGAAACATAGAACTTGGCAACAATAAAAACGGATTACTGGTATATGCTTATTCTCAAAGAAGTTATGGTGAGAAAATCACTGATTTTTATAAATCGTTAAAAACATACAGACCTGAATTAATAAGCATGATGGCTTTATCGGAATTACCAGTTATCAGCTTGTCAAATGAATAGATATAACTCCAGTGTTTTTAAACAAACTTAAATTTGAATAAAATGTGCAGATGGCTGGCATACAAAGGAGGTCCGATTTTAATGAGCGAATTGCTCATTAAACCAAAGGACAATCTTATACATCAGAGTATTCATGCAAAAGCAATGCGTATCCCGACCAACGGCGATGGTTACGGACTGGGTTGGTATGACAAGCAGCCATATCCGGGTCTGTTTCGAAGCATACGGCCTGCATGGAATGACTCTAACCTTCACGATTTGGCTCGACATATAGAATCACCATTATTCCTGTCTCATGTTCGGGCTTCATCACTTGCTCCGATTCAGGAAACCAATTGCCATCCGTTCAGATACAATAAATGGTTGTTTATGCATAACGGTCAGATCGCTCAGTTTGAATTTCTCCGGCAGGCATTACTCGCTAAGATCTCGCCTGAATATTTTAATGATCTCATGGGCTCTACGGATTCGGAAGTAATGTTTTATCTTGCTCTCACATTCGGACTTGAAGATGATGTAATTTCTGCAATAGCCGAAATGATTCAGTTTGTAAAAGCCGAGGGCAAAAAAGCCGGCATCGCTGTTGATTTGTGGATGACTTTAGCAATCTCTGACGGCAAAAGTCTCTGGGGATTCAGGTACGGTACTAACGGTAAGGGTCCTTCGCTTTATATTAGTCCTAGTATTGAAGAATTAAACCGTGTAAATCCAAATATAATTGGAAAGTTCGGAGACTTCGCCGCTTGTCTGGTTTCAGAGCCAATCGGAAATTACCAGAATATCTGGCATGTTGTTCCCGAGAACTCAGTTGTAGTTGTTCAGGATCAGACTATTTCCGTGAATACTTTTCAGGTGAGATAAGAATTAGAAATTCATAAATAAAAAATTTATTGATACGAATTTTGTGAATAACTACATAAAACATTCCGACACAAATGAAATTGAACATGAATATTCAAAATTCACAACGATTGAGCACAGAAAAAAATATGCTCAATTCTTTACGCCTTTCTCTTTAGCTGATTTAATGGCCAAATGGCTTATTGGAAATAAGGATTTAAAAACAGTTTTAGATCCTGCATTTGGATTAGGAGTATTTTCAAGAGCATTATTGAATCATAATCATAATTTAAAGATTATTGGATTTGAAATTGACGAAAACATTTATGAGAAGGCAAAAATTATTTTCAAAAATAATAAGAACATCTCAATTAATCTCAGCGACTTTATGCATAATGACTGGGATAATAATTACGATGGTATCATTTGCAATCCTCCATACTTTAATTTTCGTAATTACGACAGTAAGAATATATTAGAAGAAATTGGGAAGAGAATTTCCTTTAAACTGAACGGTTTAACAAATCTTTACACATTATTTCTTTTAAAATCTATTTATCAGTTAAATGAAAATGGCAGAGCAGCATTTATAATACCTTCAGAATTTCTCAATTCAGACTTCGGCAAACTTATTAAGTCTTATTTAATAAAAAGCAAAACTTTACGTCATATAGCTGTTATTAACTTCAAAGAAAATGTTTTCAACGATGCCCTTACAACCTCTGCGATAATTCTTTGTGCAAATGATAACAAATCCGGCAAAGTACAATTCAGCAATGTCAGCAGTCAAAATGATTTTTCAAATATTGAAAGAGTCATTAAGAGTTATCCCGATTATTTAAGTAATGAACGGACAGTCGAATTTAATAATCTGAATCCTGAACTAAAATGGCGGGCATATTATCAGGAGCAGAATGCTGTTAAATATAAAAACTTAGTACCATTTGGAAATTACGGTAAAGTTTTGCGCGGGATTGCTACCGGTTCAAATGAATTTTTTACTTTTAATCTGTCTAAAGCAAATAAATTCGGAATTGCTAATAAATATTTATTGCCATGTATTTGTAAATCAATTGATTCAAAAAATTCTTTTTTCACAAATGATGATTTTGATAAACTTCAGGCAAATGATAAAACAGTATACTTACTTAATGCCGTAAACCCGGATAAATTCGTTAAAAGATATATTGCCTGCGGAGAGGAACAGGAAATAAATCAAAAGTATCTTACAGAAAAGAGAAATCCCTGGTATTCCATAGAAAACAGACCTCCATCGCCAATCTGGGTTTCAGTTTTTAACCGGACAGGACTTCGGTTTGTCCGAAATGAAGCTAACATTTCAAACTTAACAACTTTTCATTGCATTTATCTGAATATGTTTTCTGCTCCTAAGACAGATTTATTTTTTGCTTATCTGCTAACGGATGTATCAAAACAAATTTTTAATGATAACAGACGCGAGTATGGTAAAGGATTACAGAAATTTGAACCTAACGATATAAATAATTCAAAAATGTTAAATCTCGAACTTCTGACATCAGATTCAGAATCAGAAATATTAGAATATTTTAGTTTGTATCGTAATTCTGTGATTGAAAAAAAACCAGACGAAAGTTTTGTAAATAATATTAATGACATCTTCATTAAATATTATACATAATCCGCATCAACGCAGTCAGAATAATTTACTATGACTTCAATATGAATTCTGATGAAATGTTTTTATTCACAAATGAGAAAACTGAACTTTAGTAACTAAGTTTCAGGTATTTTCAATTGAATCAATACATTTAGTTTCATCTATAGAATCTTCTTTATTACATCAAACAGACAGATCTTAAAATGTCAGAATATCTTTTGAAAATATATTTTTCCTAATCTGTAACATTTTTAAACTCTCTGTATCTAAATGACAAACAATAAAATAAAACATTATGAAAAAGTTTGTCAGTTTTACAATCGTAATAATATTCTTTGCTTTAACAATAAATGCTTACGGTCAGGAAAACAACTTTCCTTTTGAAGTAAAAAAGACAGGAGAAGGAAAACAGTCATTAATATTTATTCCGGGATTTTCATGTTCCGGAGAAGTCTGGAATGAAACAACTTCTGTTTTTGAAAAAGATTACACCTGCTATGTCCTGACAATGGCGGGATTTGCAGGAGTTCCTCCTCAGTCTGATCCAACGTTTCAAAGCTGGGAAAAAGGAATTGCAAACTTTATTGAACAATTCAAAATTGAAAAACCGGTTATAATAGGACACAGCATGGGAGGCGGATTAGCAATGGCTTTAGCTGCTGACTACCCGCAGCTTATTTCTAAAATTGTTGTAGTGGATGCGCTTCCTTGTTTAGCGGCTTTAATGGATATTTCTTTTAAATCAAAAGACACAAATGACTGCAGCGCAATTATTTCACAATTTACATCCGCAACAAACGATGAGTTTTATCAAATGCAGATGAAGTCTGTTCCGCAAATGCTTGCGGATACTTCAAAGCAGACACTTGTAGTTGACTGGTCAGTAAAGTCTGACCGAAAGACACTTGCAGAAATGTATTGCGACTTTTCAAATACTGACTTAAGAGAAAAGACAGTTTTGATAGAATGCCCGGCTTTAATTTTGCTGGAATCATATTTTGTAAATTTCAAGCCTGCAATAAATGAGCAGTTCAAAAACTTAAAAACAGCTAACATACAATATGCTACAAAAGGACTTCATTTTATTATGTATGATGATACAGAATGGTATAATGAGCAACTAATCAGTTTTATTAAACAATAACTCAGAATGATTTTTGAAGATATATACAAAGCATACTGGCTAAAAATATTTCGCTTATGCATGGGTTATATGAACGACAGGGATTCGGCAAAAGATTTAGCTCAGGAAACATTTATCACAGTATGGCAGAAACTTCCGGATTTCAGAAACGAATCGTCTATCGGAACCTGGGTTTTCAGAATAGCATCCAATCATTGCCTTCGGCAGATTGAGAAGCAAAACAGAATGCCCAAAACTCAGTTACCGGCAGAGATTGAAGATGTTATTCATCACGGGAATGAAGATAAAATGGAATTCTTATACAAGTGTATTTCTGAGCTTCCTGAGTCAGAGCGAATCATCATCTCACTGGAGTTAGAGGACTTAAAGCAAGCTGAGATAGCCGATATAACAGGAATATCAGAGTCGAATGTTCGTGTAAAAATTCACAGAATCAAAGAAAAGCTAACTAAAAAATTTAATAACTATGAACAATAACATAGACCTGAAAGGCTTGTGGAATAAACAGGAAGCTGATATTCCTGATACAAAAGAATTATTTGAAAAAATTAATGCATACAAAAAAAGAAGCTTTGGAAAAATAATATTTACAAATACACTTTTAATTTTAACTTCTGCTTTCATTATTTTTATCTGGTATTATTACCAGCCGGAAATGATCAGTTCAAAACTCGGAATAGTGTTAATAATTTTAGCAATGGCGATATTTGTATTCGTTTTAAATCAGACTCTGCCATTATTGACTAAAGTTGATTTTGATTTAGACATCAGAGAATCTTTAATACAGCTCTTCAGGTACAGGGAGAAACAAATATTTCTTCAGACTACTATGCTAAATATTTATTTTATTCTTTTATCTGCTGGTATTTGTTTATACATGTTTGAGTACGCTTTAAAAATGACTTTTTTATTGGCAGCCATTTCATATTTTACAACACTCATGTGGATTGCTTTTAACTGGTTTTATCTCAGACCGAGACAAATAAAGAAGCAGCGGGCTAAGACGGATGAATTGATAATCAAACTGGAAATGTTAAACAGGCAGATTTCAGAGAATGAATAAAAAACATCTTCACAAAACTAACTGAAAATATATTTATTACAAATAACACACAAAACATGGACATTAAACTATTTGACAATTACAGTATAAGAATCACAGACGACGAAAAAGAATTCAGCAGCTTCTTTTCAGAAAACAGACCTGTCCTGTTTTCAGATAATATTGACCTTAAGCTTTCAAATATATTGACCGAGCACGAGAAGTCAAAAATTAAAGAATTAAGTACAAGCTATGGCTCGCCTTACAAGCTGAGAATTTATATTCTTAACAGAGATGAGAAGATCGGATGGTTTATTGGCGAGCAAAAAGACTCACAGACATTTTACATGATAAACACTGCAATTTTCAAACAACATCAGAATAAAGGGATTTACAAATCACTCCTGCCGAAGATCCTTGACATACTCAAAGAAAAAGGATTTCAAAAAGTTTACAGCAGACATTCAGCAACGAATAATCAGATAATTATTCCGAAACTCAAACAGGGTTTTATGATCACAGCTTTTGAGATCAGTGATATTTTTGGTATTCTGATACATTTGACTTATTATTTCAATGAAAGCAGAAGAAAAGCAATTGAATTCCGCACCGGACAATTAAAACCTGACAGGAAACTCAGTGAAGCGCTTTCGCTGAATGACTAACCGTACATAATTCTGTTAAAGATTATAAATTACTAAAAGAATTTTTAAGAAGAGACATTGCGATACTATTTCAGACTGCAATACAAAATGTTAAACAGACACATTTCCGATTTTGGACTGCATCCATTGATCGGATACGGAATTTCAATTGCAGGATTTACAGCGCTTTCATTTTATCTTTTTTCAAAAACCGAATTCGCAGACTACGTTTATATTGCAATTGCGATTAGTATGATATTAAAGTTATGCGAAAATAAAAGGAATGAATTTCTAAAAAATTGTTTTTCATCAGACATTTATTACAGTATAAGATTTTCAGAAAACAGTATAGTGATTTTACCGTTCGTGATTTTCCTGATTTATATGCAATCATTCACTCCCCTTCTGATACTTTTGCTGTCAGCAGGCTTACTGGCGTTTATTAATCTCAGCAATCAATTTCAATTCACCATTCCTACTCCATTTTTTAAAAGACCATTTGAGTTTATTACAGGATTCAGGAAAACATTTTACGTTATAATAATAGCATATATACTTGCAATAATTTCAGTTTCCGTTGGTAACTTTAATCTCGGAATATTCTCTTTAATGCTTGTCTTTCTTACTTCGTTTTCATATTACACTGAACCAGAAGCAGAATATTTTATCTGGATTTATAATTTAAGTCCCGGAAGATTCTTGTTAAACAAAATCATAACAGGAATACTGTATTCAACTTTTATGTGTCTGCCAATTATAGTTACAATTGGAGTTTTCTTTTTTGACAAAATTAATATTGTTTTTGGCTTTCAGGCATTGGGATATGTATTTTTAACGACTGTAATACTTGCGAAATATTCCGCATACCCCGGAAAAATAAATATACCTCAAACTGCATTAATAGTTCTGTGCCTGTATCTGCCGGCTTTTCTGATCGGAATTATTCCGTATTTTTATTTGCATTCAATTAAACGGCTTAAAGAATATTTAGAATGATAAAAATTGAAAACTTATCCAAAGCTTACGGATCAAAGCAAGTTCTTAAAAATGTTAATATCAGTTTTGAGAAAGGCAAAGTATATGGGATTGTCGGAGAAAACGGTTCCGGAAAGACAACATTTTTTAAGTGCATTGCAGGGCTGGAAAGATACAGCGGAACTGTCTCATCTGATTTTGATAATCTTAAAAACCATACCGGATTTTTGCAAACTGAACCGTTCTATTTTTCAAAAATTACAGGAAGAGAATTTATTCAGTTGCTTTGCAGTGCAAGAGGCAAACAAGCCATAGCTACTGATCAAAGAAATATTTTTGATTTGCCATTGGACCAGTACGCTTCAACTTATTCAACAGGAATGAAGAAAAAACTTGCGTTGACAGCAATACTTATGCAAACAAATGAGTGTTTTGTTCTTGACGAACCATTTAACGGAGTAGACATTCACAGCAATATTATAATTACAGATATTATCAGGAAGTTAAAAGAACTGAACAAAACAATTATCATTTCATCTCATATATTTGCGACTTTAAACGACACCTGTGATGAAATTCATTTGCTGAAAGAAGGAGTATTTATAAAAAAAGTATGCAGGGAAGAGTTTGGAATTTTAGAGCAGGAAATGAAAGATTTTACAATTGGAAATAAGATTGATAAACTTATGCTTACTTAGATAAAAAAAACTTTATTTTTGTTTTTAAGAAATAAAAAAACATTTACACTTTTTTAACAATCCTGATTTTCTACCGATGTATAATCCCTCAATTTGATACCTTCTAGACTTAAATCAAGAAATCGCCATTAATTTCACAACTAGATACAAATATGAAAACGTATTCTTAATACAGTTCGGGAAAATTCGTTTACTTATTAATGGAAAACTAATTTCAATAATAAAATCTTCCATCTAGAGTAATTATAGAGTCAATAATCAATTTCAGTGGTGTCCAAAACGTGTTGTAATGAACAAATAACTTTTTAATTTTGAAAATAAAAACAATAATTTCTAAGATTTAAAATTTAATCCCTCCCAAACTTTCTCATTTAAAGAGTTTGTCTCAAAACAAAATGACCACCCCCTTAATACCCCTCCTTTGCAAGGAGGGGGAAGCCCGCTGTAGGCGGGCTTGCTCCGCCTCATACCATAGGCGAACAGGGGGAGGTCATACAATTTCAATTAACATTACACTAGATTATAAAGATGTGGAAACCAATTGAAGAAGTTTGTCACAAAACTTCCATTCAACGTTTTGGACGGATGTGAATCAATTTATATAAAAACTTTTATTTAAAAATATTTATTTAGTAAAAATTTTAATATATTTGTCAAAATAATTTTCATATAAACATTTTTTTAAAATTCAAAATTCAACAAATGAATAAACCGGTAATATTTATTATTTTAATTATTGCACTTTCATCAATCTGTAGTTATGCTCAGGTGCCAACACCTCCAAAGACATATCAGAATTACCCTATTGGCATGCAATTGTTTCAGGCGGGATACGGCTTGCAAACCACCAACTCCACAGTAGACGGAGCCATTACTCTTCCAAATAACAGTGTGAATATTAAAGCAGACTTTGCCTATTTAAGATATGCAATTTTCTTTAAACTTTTTAACAAGATATCCGGCTTTCAGGCAGTAGTGCCTTTTGTTTGGATAGACGCGGATATTTTAGGAGTCAACAAAAAAAATTCAGGTCTGGGAGATATGTCATTCGTTTTTGGTTCAGCTATAATAGGCGGACAGCCGCTCAATTTAGCAAAGTTTATCCAAACACCAAAAACTTTAAGTCTCGGATGGGCTTTGTCTTTAACTGCTCCAACAGGCAGTTATTCCACAGACAAGTTGTTAAATCCTTCGGGTAACAGGTGGCAGATAAAACCAGAATTAGGATTGTCAATTCCGGTTAAGAAGTTCGATATAGAATTTAACGCTACTGCCAAGTTTTTCACTGAGAATTCTGAATCACCTTCATTACTGTCTATTATTCCTACAAAAACATTAACTCAGAAACCTTTCTTCAGTCTTACCAATCATACACTTTACAATGTTAATCAAATGTTCTGGATATCATTGGATGCAGCAGCTCGTTTCGGCGGCGAAACCACAAAAAACGGAACAGCCGAAGGAAACTCTCAATCCTTGTTTGCTATCGGAGGATCAGCTGGTTTAATTATACCAAACATCCATCATCAGTTTCAAGTGAATTATATAACTAAAGCAGCCGGTAATGAGTATGCTCCGGAAGGATCTATTTTAAGTCTCTCATACTCCTATGTCTTCGGACCAAAATTTGATGAAACGTTAAGGAAAATTAAAAAATAAATTTTATGTTTATTTAATCTGATAAATTTATTATCAATGTAACTGGAAAATAAAAAAGTTTTTCGGATTACCTATATTATATGATTCCACTAATGCTTAACTAACAAATTTGACCCCTTCAAGATTGAAAACAAGAAATTGCCAATAATTTCACAAATTAACACAAATTCGAAAATGCTTTTTTAATACAATTAGTGCTAATTAGTGAATTTATTGGCGGAAATGAATCTTCAAAGATCAAAGCGGTCAACTTGAGAAACTTATCCCGCCCGCGGCAGGTCCATGATTCTCCGGAAAGAATTCTTATTCAACTCCGGATAAAGATTTCAATATTATCTATTAACTTTTATTTCATTAATTCTTAACCATATTTTTATTAAATTGCTTAAAATAAATTTCTGCAAATTTAATTATAATAATCATGAGCTTAACTCAGCATACAGAATCAGGAACAATAGAAGATACTGAAGCCGCAAAAGATTTTCTTCCTTTAAAAAGAATTGATCATCTTGAATTTTATGTAGGAAATGCCAAACAATCTTCATTCTTTTATCAGTATGTAATGGGATTTAATCTTACAGGATACTCCGGACTTGAAACAGGTAACAGGGAAAAAGCATCTTACCTTCTTGAGCAGGGAAAAATAAGATTTGTACTTTCCTCCCCTCTTACTGATGACAGTTTTCTTGCTGAACACCATAAAAAGCATGGTGACGGTGTCAGGGATATTGCAATGGAAGTAGATGATGCTGCAAAATCTTATTATGAAACTACCAACAGAGGCGCAAAAGGAGTACTGGAACCGACTGAAATGAAAGATGAAAACGGCGTGATAATAAAATCTTCAATTCAGACTTACGGTGATACGATTCATTCTTTCATAGAGAGAAAGAATTACAAAGGTTCTTTCATGCCGGGTTTTATGAATGCAGAAAGTAAAGGCGCTAAGAATATAAAAGATACCGGATTAAAATCGGTTGATCATATAGTAGGAAATGTAGAACTCGGAACAATGAATGACTGGGTGAAATTTTATGCGCACACGATGGGATTCAATCAGCTGATATCTTTTGATGATAAAGATATCTCAACTGATTACACTGCGCTGATGAGCAAAGTTATGCAGAACGGATCCGGAAAGATAAAATTTCCAATAAACGAACCGGCAAAAGGAAAAAAGAAATCTCAGATCGAAGAGTATCTTGATTTTTACAAATCAGCGGGAGCTCAGCATATTGCCATGTCAACCGGAAACATACTTGAAACTGTAACCGAACTTCAAAACAGAGGACTTGAATTTCTTACTGTTCCTACTACTTATTACAGAGAACTTGAAGGCAGGATCGGAAAGATCGATGAAAATATTTCAGACCTTGAAAAACTTGGTATTCTTGTTGACAGAGATGAGGACGGATATCTGCTTCAGATATTTTCCAAACCAATTGAGGACAGACCTACAGTCTTTTTTGAAATAATTCAGAGAAAAGGCGCAAGGAGTTTCGGCAAAGGAAATTTCAAGGCATTGTTTGAAGCTATCGAGAGAGAACAGGAGCTCAGAGGAACATTATAATATTGAATTTGTATTTTGGAATCCGAACCTGATTTATTTTTTTAACTGATTTTTTATACCACGAAAATCTTAGTTACAGGATTAAAGATTGTTTTGTTTTTTCTTTATGAACTAAGTCTTTGTGGTATATTTTTTTTAATATTAAACTTGCATTAATAAATGATTTTCAAAAAAAGAACTCATACGTGCGGTGAATTAAGATTAACTGATATTAACAGTAAGATCACGTTGAATGGCTGGGTCTCAAAAAAGAGGGACCTCGGAGGATTACTCTTTATAGACATCCGAGACCGATACGGATTAACTCAGATCAAAATTGCGCCTGAAAATACTGAAGCTTATACAAAAGCGATTAAGCTCGGACAGGAATTTGTAATTTCAGTTTCCGGGAAAGTCATAAAGCGTGAAAGCATTAACAAAAACATTCCGACGGGTGAAATTGAAATTGAAGTAAGTGAAATTGAAGTTCTGAATGAGTCAGAAGTTCCCCCGTTTGTTATCGAAGAAGATGTTAAAGCATCCGATGAACTTCGACTTAAATACAGATATCTTGATATAAGAAGAAAAAATATTTCCGACAATCTTATCTTAAGAAGCAAAGTTTCTCACATAGTTCACAGATATTTTGAAAAAAACAATTTTGTGGAAATAGAAACTCCTGTATTAATGAAATCAACACCTGAAGGAGCAAGGGATTATCTAGTGCCATCGAGAGTTCATAAAGGAAAATTCTACGCTTTGCCTCAATCTCCGCAGATATACAAACAGATACTGATGGTTTCGGGAATGGACAGGTATGTTCAGATATGCAAATGTTTCAGAGACGAGGATCTCAGAGCGGACAGACAGCCGGAATTTACACAGATTGATCTTGAGATGAGTTTTATAACACAGGATGATGTTTTTGAAATACTCGAAGGAATGTTCGGAGAGATCTGGAAAGAAGTGAAAGGGATTGAATTACCAGTTAAGTTCAGAAGAATGACTTATGATGAGGCAATGAAAAATTACGGAAGCGACAAACCTGATCTAAGAATCAAGGGCAATATGAAAATCGAAAATTTATCTGAGATTGTAAAGAATTCTGAATTCAAAGTATTTCAGGATGCGTTGTCGGTAAAAGCCGGAGTGGTTGCAGGAATAAAACTTAGCGGAAAAGAAGTAACCAGAAAAATAATTGATTCGCTGACAGATTTTATAAAGAAACTCGGATTTGGCGGACTGGGATATCTGAAGTACAATTCTGACGGGACAGTGCAGTCTCCGATGACTAAATTTTTAACCGAAGAAATACTGACGGGAATTAAAGAATTGTTTAAAGCGGAAAACGGAGATACAGTTTTCATTTTAAGCGGAGAAAATTTAAAAGTACTTCAGTCACTCGGGAGTTTAAGATTAAAGCTTGCCGAAGATTTTAAACTTACTGACGAATCATTATATGAATTCCTATGGGTTACAGACTTCCCTCTTTTCCATTATGACGAAGAGGAAAAAAGATTTTTTGCAGAGCATCATGTATTCACAATGCCTAAGGATGAATACTTAAAATTTCTTGACAGCAGAGATAAGGATGAAGTGGAAAGCATAAGAGCCAACTGCTATGATCTTGTTCTTAATGGTCACGAGATAACGAGCGGCAGTATCAGGATACACAAACCTGATATTCAGAAAAAAGTATTTGACATGATAGGGCTTACAGATGAAGAGGCAAAAATGAAATTCGGATTTATACTTGAAGCATTCAGATACGGTGCGCCTCCGCATGGAGGAGCTGCTGTAGGATATGACCGTGTAATAGCAATACTTGCGGGGCTGAAATCAATTACTGACACAATTGCATTTCCAAAGACACTAAGGGCGACTTCTCTTATGGATGAATGTCCTAGCGAGGTTTCGGGAATTCAGCTTGAAGAGCTTGGAATTGAAATATCAAAACCTGCTATAAAACAATAAACTGTATTCAAATATTTTTATGTCAAAAATCGCAGTCATTACCGGAGCTTCAAAAGGAATAGGAAAAGCATGCGCTGAACTATTTCTTAAAAATAATTACATTGTAGTAAACGCATCGCGAAGTGATCCAAAGCCAATCAGAAATAAAAATTACCGTTTTATAAAAACTAATGTAGCTCTGGAAAAAGATGTGAAGAAATTATTTAAAAATGTAATTAAGGAATTCGGAATGATAGATACAATTATCTGCAATGCGGGATTCGGCAGGTTTGCAAATCTGGCGGATTCGAGAACAGAAGATTTTGACGAAATGTTTGCAGTGAATGTAAAAGGACTATACCTTTGTAACCGTTATGCTCTTCAGTCAATGCTGAAAAGAAAAAGCGGAACAATAATCAATATTTCATCTGTAGCGGGAAAAAACGGCATAGCTACAGCATCAATTTACAGCGCTACAAAACATGCAGTGATAGGATTATCATCTTCTCTCATGGCAGAAGTCAGAAAGGACAATATAAGAGTTGTAACCATCTGTCCCGGATCAGTGGACACAAATTTTTTTGACGATCCGAGTGCAGCTTTAAGTTCGAACAGAGAAACTATTTTATCACCGGAAGATGTAGCGAAAGTATGCTTATTGTCATCCGAACTTCCGCAAAATGCTTTAATGAATGAAGTTGAGATCAGACCTTTGAATCCGCACAAATAAGTATTCAAATTATTAAAAATATATTTTTAATTTCTGTTTTTTTAATTCTAATCTTTAAATTCCTTCCTTTAATAGTTATATTTGCATTATTTAAATTCACTTAATGAGATTATATTACCGGACAAATTTCGGATACACGATATTCGTATCAGTAATATTTTTAATATTATTTTCTTCCCAGTCGAGATCACAGATAAAAGTATTTGAAAGACCTTCTGGCAAAGATTCAGCTAATTCAGGTTTATTTATTGAAAGCGAGACAAGAAAGAGAATAGAGCTTAACGGTCCGTGGGAAGTATCATTCAACGAAGGAGTGAATTTCAGTAAATTCATAATACCCGTTGCTTATAATCATGAAGGAAGGGTTTTACTAAAAAGATCTTTCAGCGTAACCGATGAACTTCTGAAAGATTATAGTTTTATTTTTGTAGCAGAAGGAATTAATTATGAATCAGAAGTAAAGATCAATAATAATTTTATTTCAAATCATACCGGCGGCAACCTTCCTGTGATTATTCCATTAACAGAAGGAATAATCTCAACAGAAAATGAAATAAAAGTAACCGTCAGCAACTCACTTAATTTCAGAAACACAATTCCATTGTCAGATCAGATAAATTACTCTGAAGTATTCGGCGGGATAGTGCAGGACATATATATTCTGGCTGTTCCGAAACTTTTTGTACTTAAAAATAAATTAGATTATAAAATAGATAATCTTCTCACCATAAAACTGAAAAACACTGCAGACATCAAATCCTCAAATTTGTACGCTCATGATGACTCTTCAAAAGTAAAAGAATATTTTATTCAAACAAAGATTTTCAGAAAAACGGGAAATGCGGAATCAGGGAGCAGCAGTTCTGTGAAATTCACTATAGGTGACAATAATTCCATGAAAATCGAAAACGATGTGCAGATTTCAAATCCTGTAATATGGACTCCGGAAACACCTGAATTGTATCTGATTAAAACTATCATAACTGACAGTAAAGAAAAAGTTATAGACGAATTTATTACCGAGACAGGATTTACCAATCTTGACATAAGAAACAATCAGATTTTTCAAAGCGGCAAACAATTTACACTTAACGGAATAAATTATTACGAAGATCAGCCGAAATTCGCTTCTGCTTTAGATTACAAAGTAACTGAAAATGATCTTAAAAATATAAAGACACTTGGATTTAATGCAGTGAGAGTTCCCGGAAAGATATCTCATCCTTATATTGTAAACATCTGCAACAGACTTGGCTTATATCTCTTTCAGGAAATTCCCTTTAATGAGACATCGGAATATTATCTTGAAGATGACAAATACATAAGATTAAATCTTGGTCTTTTATCTGAGCTTATAGAAAGGGACAAGAGCTCTCCATGTATACTGGCATGGGGGATAGGAAATGATTTTGATGTTTCGAAACAGTCTTCGCTTGAATATGTGAAAGCAGCAGGAGCGTTGATTGATTCGCTGGATTTCAGATTCAGATATTACACATCAAGGGCATATGCAGAAGATATTTGTTCGGAGGAAGTGGATTTTGTAGGAATAAATTTTTACGAAAACAATACTGAATACATAAAGAATACTGTTACTGAAATTACAAACAGGTCAAAGCCGGTTACCAACAGAAAAAACCCGAATATATTTGTATCCGGATACGGCATCAGCATTCAGAACAGCAATACAAACGGATTCAGCGACAGCAGGTCTCAGGAAGCTCAGATGAAATTTTTCAGCGAGACATTTCCTAAGATTTCCCAGCTTATGTTTGGTAATTTCATTTCGTCTTATGCAGACTGGAATTCATCTAACCCTCTGAATCATCCGGAGGACACTGATCAGTATCTGAAGACTAACGGTTTATATACTTTTAACAGGGAGCAGAAACGGTCTGCTGAATATATAAGAAGACTTCTGAATAAGGAGGACCTGCCGAGAATTCAGGAAGGTAACTTCATAAAAGACTATCCATATATATTTATATTCATAGGAATGTTTGCAATAGTAATATTTCTTTATTTTATTAACAGGGACAAAAAATTCAGATCAGGTATAATAAGATGTCTTTACAAGCCGACATATTTTTATTCACTTGTAAAAGATCAGATGATAATTACAACAGGATATAATTTACTTTTATCATTCTCTATTTCGATAGGAATAGCTCTGTATTTTTCATCACTTCTTTATTTTTATAAAGACAGTAATACCTTTGACATGATACTCGCTAAAATTCTGACAAATGATTCTTCTAAAATAACCTTCAGCGGAATAATTAATAACAAGCTGTATTTGTTCGGAATACTAGCAGCATTAAATTTACTTATTACATTTTTTACAGCTCTCTTTCTTTATTTCATTTCATTTTATACAAAAGGAAAATCATATTTTAAAAACATTTATACTATCTGCGTGTGGTCAACGCTTCCGATGATAATATTTTTATTTCTCGGAACAATTTTTTACAAACTCACAGAATCTAATCCCGGATTTGTCAATGTTTCAATCTGGTTATTTGTAATTTTGTATATACTATATTTAAACAGGATCATAATCGGCGCAAAGTCATTGTTTGATATCAGGACAGGAAAAGTTTATTTGTATGGATTAATAATCATATTCGTTATTTTTGCATTAATATATTCTTACTTCAGATTTTTCACAGGTGCATTGGAAACGTATGATCTCATATCGGTTTTAAATAAATAAATAATATTTATTTGTATTTATCAAAATTAGAAATATTCGGATTTAAATCTTTTGCCGACCGGACTGCGATAGAGTTTGACAGCGGTGTTTGCGCTATTGTAGGACCTAACGGTTCAGGTAAATCCAATATCGTCGACGCATTGAGATGGGTTCTCGGAGAGCAGGGTGACAAAGCGTTACGAAGCGGTAAAAGAGAGGATGTAGTATTTAACGGAACAAAGTACAGGAAACCTTTGAGTGTCGCTGAAGTGGCAGTTACTATTCAGAATAATAAAGGAAAACTCCCTACAGAATATTCTGAAGTTCAGATAGCAAGAAGATTTTTCAGAAGCGGTGAGACAGAATATTTTCTCAACGGAACTAAAGTCCGTCTTAAAGATATAAAAGAACTTTTCATTGATACAGGAATCGGTCCTGATGCATATTCGGTTATCGAACTCAAAATGGTAGAGACAATTTTATCTGATATAAAAAATGAGAGACGAAAATTATTCGAAGAAGCTGCCGGTGTCGTATCATATAAGCATAACCGTGATCTTACATATAACAGACTTGACGCAGTTCATGAATCTCTTATAAGGGTAAATGATATCATCCGTGAAAAGCAAAGGAATGTAAATGCTCTTGAGAGACAGGCGAAAAGGAATGAAGAAGCAAAGCTTGTATCTGAAGAACTTAAGTCACTTGAGCTGAAAACCGGTAAGTATGATTTCGATGAGCTTGTCAGAGAAATTAAAGATATAAAAAGCAAAGAGGGCGATAATCTGAATCTGAAAGCCAGACTTTCGGAAGATATGTCAGCCAACGATATAATTCTTGACAGATACAGATCTGAACTGCAGGAATTAGATTCAAAACTGTCTGAAATCAGCTTAGAGCTTACTTCTAAGAGAGAAGAAATTAATCTGATTGAGAAAGATAATCTTGTCTTATCTGAAAAAATAAAGAACCTTCAGGATAATATAAATCGTTTGAAGTCAGAGAATGACAGCATTCTATCACAGCAGAAAAATAATTTCATTCGAAAAGAAGAGTTGTCGAATAAGATAAAAGTACTGAATAATACTATAATAATCTCCGAAGATTCTCTCAATGAAAAGAGATTGAAAGTTGAATCTTCCATTGAAGTTATCAATAGCAAGAAAAATGAAATGATAATACTTGGCAGGCAGATTAAGGAGATCAATAAACTTGTAAGTGACAATAAATCGGAATATCAGAAGAATAAAATTAACTACGAAAATAATCTTTTGCAGCTCGAGAAACTTTCATCGCAAAACTCTTCGAACATTTTACAGGTAGACAGCTTGAACGAAGAGAAAAATACTTTTGAAGATAAATTATCAGAGCTGATCATCAAACTCAGAGCGGCTGAAAAAGTCCTTAAGGAAAAAGAGGATGAGAAAATTTCTACAGGTAAGCTGATTTCTATAGCCGAGAAAGAATTATCTGAACTTATAATTTCACATCAAAGAGTAAAAAGTCAGTCGGATTATCTTATTAGTTTGTCAGAAAACTTTGAAGATTATGCAGAAGGCGTAAAGTATCTTTTGAAAGACATTAAAGGAAAGAATATACTTACAGTTCTGGATGCTATTGAAGTAGAGGATAAGTTCAAGATAGCTATAGAAACGGCATTGGGCGAAGTTTCAAATTATTTAATAGTAAATGAATCCGAAAACACTGATAATCTGATCAGTCTTCTTACAGAAAATAAAAAAGGAAAAGTTACTTTTATTCTAAATGATATATTGAATAAAAAATCATTCGGATATGCGGAATTTGACTCCGAAGATCCTGAATTCATTGGTACAAAAGGAGTATATGGTTTCGCGGATAAGTTCGTAAAATGCACTGAAGACAGATACATTCTTTTAATGAAGTATATTCTTGATGAGTATGTCATAGTTGATAATATTAATACAGCAAAGCGGCTTGCATTGGACAGTTATTATAAATTTATTACTGTTGACGGAGATATTTTCACAAAGGGATTTGTAAGAGCGGGAGGTGAAATAAAGGAGGGCTCAATAAGATTGGGCAGGCAGAAGACAATTGACACACTGAATACAGAATCAGAATCTTTTCAGAAAAGAATTAACTTGCATGAAACGAAACTGAAAGAACTTAATGCAAGATTTGAATCCATCAATCCGGAGATTTTTAAAAAAGAGTATGAAGATCTAAAAAAAGTTTGCGATGAATCGGAAAAAGAAATTTCAAAACTGGAATTCCGTAAAGAGCAGCTTAATAAATCTATTTCAGATAATGAAGTATTCTATGATAAATTAAACAAAGACAATAAGACTCTTAACGAACAGATAAATAAATTTATTGAAGCTGTAAACAAATCCGAGAATGAGCAATATAATTTAGACAAAGAACTGATTTTCCTTACGGATGAATTCAATGAAATTGAAAAGAGTTATTCCGGCGATTCTGCAGATTACAACAATTTTAATCTTGAATTCCTGAAGATTAAAAACGAATTAAAGAATGAAGAACAGAATTTATACAGATTAAGTCATTCGGTCACATTGAATGAAAAACGCATAGAGTTAAATAATGAGACTATGCTTGATAATGAAGTTAATCACAGAAAATTTATTTTTGATCTTGAAACCAATAACGAAAAGCTGAATATACTTAAAGAAGCAATTAAGACAGTAGAATCAAGTTATGAATCTGAAAGAGTTGTGTATGATGAGAAGAGAAGTCATCAGCATGAAACTGATGTGACTCAAAGACAGATAAGAATTGATTTTGATAATGTATCCCAGCGTCTTATAAATGCGCAGATAAAAATAAAAGAAAACGAGATAAAATCCGAACAGGTAAAGGATTACATACTTAAGAAATATGAAAAAGATATTTCTTCAGTTGAAACTATTTTATCAGAAGTTCAGGGAGATAATTTTTATGATGACTTTGATATCTATGCTGCAAAGAAAAACATTGAAGAATTAAGCGAAAGACTAAAACGGCTAGGAGGCGGGTATCAGCAGATTTTATTTGAAGATTTTGAAAATGAAAAAGCTGAACTGTTAAATCTTATTGACCAAAAGGATGACTTGCTCGAATCAGAAAAGGACATTAAGAAAACGATAGAGAAAATAAATAAAGAAGCCAGGGACAGGTTCATGCATACCTTTGAGCTTATCAGGGAAAACTTCATTAAAATCTTTAAAGAATTATTTTCAGAAGGCGACGAGGCGAACCTTAAAATTGTTTTCGAAGAAGATGAGGACGGGAAAGTGGAAGAAGATCCGCTTGAAGCGAAAATTGAGATTATCGCTAAGCCAAGAGGAAAGAGACCGACATCTATAGAACTTCTTTCCGGTGGCGAAAAAACACTTACAGCTATAGCACTTCTGTTCGCTATTTATCTTGTAAAGCCATCACCATTTTGCGTGCTTGATGAGGTAGATGCACCTCTGGATGTTGCAAATCTCGGAAGATTTAATAACATGATCAGAAAATTTTCCGATAATACACAATTCATCTTAATCACTCATAACGAGAGAACTATGGAATCTGTTGACAGACTTTACGGTGTCACAATGCAGGAAGCCGGTATTACAACTATAGTTGAGACAAAGTTTAAGTCTGATGAAAAAATACTCGCTTAAAATTTACAGTGATTTTGACGGAACAATTATGAAAAATGATGTATGGTTAAATTCCCTGGGGAATTTTATTAAGGATAAAATTAGTCTTAATAAACTTTGTGAAGATTTTCAATCAGGTAAAATCAGCACAAGGGAAGTTAACGAAAGACATCTGGCGCTTGTTGAGGATTTTTCTTTTGATAAATTTAATTCATATCTTGACGATGAAGCTATTGATGAATACTTCAGAGATTTTATTTTTTTTTGCAATGAAAGAGAAATAAAATTAACAATTCTTAGCAGCGGACTTGATTATTACATCAATTACATATTAAAAAGAGAAAATATTGATTTAAATTATTATTCCTCTTCTTTAATGTGGGATGATAAAAATAAAAAGATAAGTTGCAGTTATAAATTTACAGACGAATACTGCAGATTTTGTGATACCTGTAAAAGGAATTTACTTATTAATAATACAAATGATCTTGAGAACGAAGTTTCTGTTTACATAGGAGATGGAGTTTCTGATTACTGTGTAAGCAATTACGCTGATGTAGTGTTTGCAAAGGGTAAACTTGCATCATACTGCTGGAAAAACAACATAACTTATTATGATTACAATAACTTTAGTGATGTAAAAAATAAGTTGATTAAACTAATCGGGACAAACACTATTAAACAGAGGCGGGAATCATCTATAAGAAGAAAAGACATTTTCATGGGGGGTTAAATTTAATAGTTTTTCAGCAGGTAATTAATATTTTTGGAATTTACATTTACTAATTTAATCATTTTAATGATACTTGAAATATTTAGGAACAATATTTTTTAAATACAGAAGCTACGTACCTGTTCCGTTTGTTTTATTAATGCTGGCTTTTATGAAGCCAACATTGTCAAGCATTGTTGCAGGATTTTTAATTGCATTAACCGGTGAGTTGATAAGAATATGGTCTGTAAGTTTTGCAGGAAGTGAAACCAGGACAACTTCAGGAGTCGGAGGAACATATCTTGTTACTCAGGGACCTTATTCCGTGGTAAGAAATCCGCTGTATATCGGAAATATTTTATTGTATGTAGGAATTGGCATTATGAGTATGTCATTGTTTCCTTATCTGCAACTCTTCGCATTATGTTTTTTCATTTTTCAGTATTACTGTATAATACTTGCAGAGGAAGAGTTTCTTCAGACTAAATTCGGCGATATATTTTCAGTTTATAAAAAATGCGTAAACAGATTTTTACCTTCAATTAACAAACTACCATCCGAAGTAACTTCTAATCTCACACTTAATGTAAAAGATGGCGTAAAATCCGAAAGAAGATCGCTTCAGGCATTTTTAATAACTTCCGGAATTATAATTGTTTATTATATTTTTTCGTGAGAGGATAATGATCAATTCTAAACAATAATCCGGTGCTTAATTGATTAAGTATTTAGGGATGCAATACTTACATAATAATCTTATTATCATGCTTAGCCTAACATATAACTTTCATATTATCAGAATCCTTCACATTTATATTGTTATTATATTTCACAATAAATAACTTGTCATTAACAAACAATAATTTGTATGAGATATAATATTATTGATCAGATTTTTCACTTAAAATCTGTTTGTATTTCAAAAGAAGAAAATATCAGAAATGAACTTGGATTATCTCCCGCAGAATTCCGGGGTATCATGGCAATGGTTCAGGGTTCGGATATTCCTTGTAGTCTATTGTCACGTAAAATGGGGTTATCAATTTCAAGAGGAAGCAGAGTAACGGATAAACTTCTAAAAGGCGGGTATCTTAAATTAACAAGAGATAAATCTGACAAAAGAGTAATCAGCGCTGCTTTAACTGATAAGGGATTTTCTGTTCAGCTTAAAATACATCAGATGTTTGAGGATTGCGAAAGAATGATTATGAATAAAATGACGGAAGATGAAATCAAAGCATTAAAGCGTTCGCTAATCAAAATAAGCGATTGTATAATTGATAAATAATCTGTTTATACTTAGCATTTCTTTAGTTTTGAACATATGAGACATGTTACAGCAATATTTTTCCTTTTTAGCTAACTTATATATCTATTTGTTTTTCATTGCTAATAACAACCTTTATTGTTAATTTTAAGGAAATTAATAAGGAGTATTAAATGGAACTAGAAGTTTTTTTCGAAGATAATAAAAAAGTAAATGCAAGATACAAAGATCGTATAATAAAAACTGATCAGCCGGTAGAAGACGGAGGTAATAATTCTGCGCCTGCGCCTTTTGATCTTTTCCTCGCTTCTATAGGAACTTGCACAGGTATATATGTAAAATCTTTTTGCGATAGCCGGAACATTCCGACCGATAAAATTAAGATTGTACAATCAATGCACTATAATAAGGATATACGCCTGATAGATAAGATCAGTATTAATATTAAGCTTCCTTCAGATTTCCCTGAAAAGTATAAAACTGCTTTGCTTAATTCAGCTAACTTATGTACTGTAAAGAAACATCTTCATAATCCGCCCGAAGTTGAAGTGTTTGCAATTTCTCGAGAATTTAAATAGTTAGAAGATATAAAACTATAAAACCCCTGTTATCAGAGATAAAAGGGGTTTTTAGTTTAAACTGCAAATATTTAATTTTCAATCAGGTATCGTTAAAACATCAGTTATTGCCTGTTTAAAACTTTCCTTTGGCAATGCTCCCATTGCCATCTGTGGTTTTCCTGATAATGGAATAAATAGAAATGATGGAATGCTTCTTATTCCGAATACTGAAGATAATTCCTGTTCTGCTTCTGTGTCAACTTTATAAAAATCAATTTTCCCGGAATACTCTTCTGATAATTCATCAAGTAAAGGAGCTACTATTTTGCATGGTCCGCACCAATCCGCATAAAAATCTATTATGCATGGTTTATCACCTTCATACTTCCAATCTTTTTCCTTTTCAAAATTGAATATCTTTTCCCTGAATGTCTGAGCTGTTAAATGTTCCATTTGATAGTTTTATTTTTTAATTCATGGCTAAATATGTTACTGAAACTGTTTCGCATTAATTTATTAAATATACTTGTTATTAGCAACTTAAAATTTATCACACCATGATTCAATTTTTATTTTTTCGTTCAATAATTTAAGAACTGCAAATAAATTCAGGAAAATAAAGATAACAAATTACGCGCGGGGATGAGCTTGTTTATATACCTTTTTTAATTTTTCAGGCGTAAGATGAGTATATATCTGAGTTGTAGAAAGACTTTCATGTCCGAGCAAATCCTTTACAGCTCTGATGTCAGCCCCGTTATCAAGAAGATGTGTAGCAAATGTATGTCGAAGGACATGCGGTGATTTCTTTTTAATATCTGTTACTATAGAAAGATTTTTTTTGATTAATCTGTTTACCTGCATTGGATATAATTTTTTCCCTGAATTACTCAGGAAAAAGATATCAGTTTTTTCGGTATTACATATATCCCGTATTCCAATATAATTTATTAATGCAAGTTCTGCTTTCTTCCCGAATGGAACTATTCTTTCCTTCGATCCTTTTCCTAAAACTTTCAGAGTTCTGTTACTGAAATAAATATTCTGTATTTTTAGGTTAATCAATTCGGACAATCTTAAACCTGTACTGTAAAAAAGTTCAATTACTGCCTTATCTAAAATGCTTATTTCAGAAATATATTTTTCTCCTAAAAGATTTTCGATTTCTCTTTTACTTAAAAAAGAAGGCAGCCGTTTTAGTGTTTTAGGAAATAAAAGATATGAAGCATTGTTCTTTGAAATATATTTTTTCTTAATAAGAAATTTATAAAAGGATTTTAAAACAGAAATTTTTCTCGATACGGATTTTCTGGAATATCTTTTATTTCCTGAATCAGGGTCGGTAAGGTCTGCTATGTATGATTTCAGAAAATTTAGTTCGATATTGCTGAAATCTAAAAATATGTTTTGAATTTCCGGCAAAGAATTAGATTCTCTGCAAAGCCCGCTCTTAACAATATAAGCGCCGAACTGAGATAAATCTGTTTTATAAGAAATAAGAGTATGGAAGGAATAATTTCTGCTGACTTTAAGATACTCGATAAATTCACTTAAGTATTCGTCAAATGTCTTCTGCATAGAATTATAAGTTAAATTGCGTCAGAAACGGAAGAGAAATTGAATTCTGATATCTTAAGCGCCGGGACAACTATTTTGGCATCATAGGTTTCACTTCCTACTACTTTTTCTGAGGCAGAAAGATCGATCACATGTTTTAACACGTTTAAAGGAGATTCATTAAATCTGAAATTATTGACTGAAGATTTTATTTTTCCGTTTTCAATAAGGAATACTCCGTCACGTGTAAGTCCGGTCAGAAGTATTTGTCTCGGATCAACTTGTCTGATATACCAGAATCTTGAAACGTAAATCCCCTTTTCTGTGGATGCGATAAGATCTTCTACTGATTTATCAGTTCCTTTCATAATAATATTTGAAGGATAAGGAATATACTTAGTTTTTGTTTTTTCAGCCCAATACCTGCTGGAAAAAAGATTTTTCAGAATACCTTTTGATATCCACTCTGTTTTAGTTAAGGGAACTCCCTCTCTGGTAAATGGTGTAGAAGGAGCATCAGTAAATTGCGGATCAGAGAATATATCTACTTTCACATCAGCAATTTGCTGCCCGATTTTATTTCCTTTGTCTTTATCCGAAAAATAACTTCTTCCTTCATCAGCACTTCGCTTATTCAGATATCCAAGCAGGTTATTTAACATATCACATACCGCAGCATTGTCTAAAATTGTTACATACTTTCCCGCTTCACACTTAACAGGTCCTTTAGACAATATTGCCCGTTCGGCAACATTATCAGAAAACTTTTTTATGTTCAGAAGATTTATATCAGCATACATTCTGTCAATCTTACCTGAACCGGTTGAATCTTCGGTTCTCATTGTAGAAGAAAATTTCGAAGATGTGCTTTTATGATAAGAGAATAAACCGTTTGAATTTCCATTAGAAACAAATTCAGCATTCTTTTCAAAATATCCTGAGGAGACTAATTTTTTATCCTCTGCTTTTTTTAAAGTGTATGATATTTTTTCCGAAATGTCTGAAGGATTAATTTTTTCAGTGTCTTCAAAAAATTCTTTGACTTCAAGATAGTTTGATTGTTTACCCGGAGGCGCTATGAATTCTTCGTTCTCGGGAGAATAGCCTGCAATTTCTTCAGACTTCCTTACTGCTTTTTCAATTTCAGAGTCCTCAATAGAAGTTAAACTTACTGATCCCGATTTCTTTCCGATATTTGAAGTAATATTAACATCTAAAGAATCCGAAGCTCCTGATGTTGAGACTGTATTTACAGCGAATCTCAAGTTCATGGATGTCCCGCCGGATAAATTTACTTCTACTGAATCGGCTTTTGAAAAAGAAATTACTTTTTCTATGATTTTACCGGCTTCTTCTTTGCTGAATATCATTTATTTTAAATTTGAGATTTTGTATTCAAAATATTTATCTGTCTGAACCTTGCCGGTACTGCCCCGTGACTTACAGGAGATATCTGTCCGGGTTCACCTTTTCCGCAGAATAAAGATCCCCCCAGATAATATTCACTCTCGTCACAGATTGAATCACATGAATTCCAGAAATCTACTGTATTCCCCTGATAAGCGACATCATTTACCATTGTTGTCTTCTTTCCGTTTTTAATTTCCCAGAATTCCTGACCTGTAAACTGAAAATTATATCTTTGCATATCTATACTCCAGCTTCCATCGCCTATTATTAAAATACCATCTTCTGTATCCGAGATCATATCTTCAAGCGATCTTTTTTCTTTTCCGGGTAAAAGTGAAATGTTAGGCATCCTTTGAATTGGAAAATGCGACCAGCTGTCAGCATAAGCGCAGGCAAAAGATTCTTTGTTACCTATGTTCTTTGCCTGTTCCCTTGTAGTTTGATAATTAACGAAAACTCCGTTCTCAACTATCGGGAATTCAGTTGTCTTAACGCCGTCATCATCATATCCGCGTGTTGCCAGTCCGTATTTCTGCGTTCTGTCAGCTTTTAAATTTATCAGTTCCGAACCGTATTTCAGATTACCTAATTTTTCAGATGTCATAAAACTTGTTCCGGCGTAATTTGCTTCATATCCAAGCGCTCTGTCTAATTCCGTAGGATGTCCGCAGGATTCATGGATAGTAAGATATAAATTATTTCCATGGATTATTATATCTTTCTTTCCGGGGACAACTGATGGAGCTTTCAATTTCATTTTTGTATTTTCAACTGCTGTTTCAATTTCCTTTTCAAACGGCAACTCGGAAAAGTATTCGTATCCCATACTCATAGGAGCTATAATCGCCTTACGCGATTCATAATTTCCATTTTCCTTATCTATAACCGTAGGCTCTGTACCTGCCCATATCCTGTATAAGTCCTGTACAATATAAGATCCTTGAGATGATGCAAAGTATTTCCATTCATTGATAAACCACATGTATGAATCAACATAATCCGCTCCGGCTGATTTGGCAATTTTATTATATTTAAGCTGAAGGTTGATTTTATCTGTAATGGATACATCGAATGGATTTATTTTTATTTCAGTTTTGTATGTGTCTGTGTATGAATTAACCGGAACAAGCTCTACAGGAAATTTTTGTAAAACTGAATTAGCTTTTGCAATTTCACATGCAAGATTTGTAACTTTGATGACTTCGTTTTCATTAACCAATGAACTCGAAGCGAATCCCCATGATCCGTTTATCAGCACTCGGACTCCGAATCCCAGATTTTCACTATCTGAAATGTTTTGAATTCTCTCTTCGCTTGTGTTTATGCTCTGATTTCTATATTTGCATACCCTGATATCTGAATAAGAAGCCGAGTTCTTATTTGCAAGAAATATTGCTGTGTCAGCAAGTCTTTTAAAATCAGATTCATCAAGTGCGATAAATTTTCTAAGACTTTCTTCGCTTACATTAGTATCAAAAGAATTATTACCGAGAGCTCTTTCCAGAAATCCTGCGCCAATTACTGCTCCGCAGCATGTAGCAGCCGATGTTTTTATAAATTCCCTTCTTTTCATTTTATTAAATTTTTATTCGAAATTTTATTAATCTGATACTCCTGTTTCAACTTTAGGCGCATCTTCTATTTCATATCTGGTCTTACACTCAGGACATTCAAGATAATCACCGTCTTTTTTAGTTGACTTTTTTACAAGATAACCGTTATTACATTCCTTGCACTCCTGAATTACTGGCATACTGTTAGCAATGAAGTCGCATTCAGGATATCTTGTACATCCGTAAAATGCTCTGCCTCTTTTTGATTTTCTCATTAAAATTTCTCCCTGCTTACATTTCGGGCAGGATATTCCAAGCGTTACCGGCTTTATGCCTTTGCATTTCGGGTAATTTGTACATCCGTAAAACTTTCCGTACTTCCCTACTTTTAACTGCATCGGAGCTCCGCAAATATCACAAACCATTTTTTTAGCTGTGTCAAGTTCTTTTTCATCATGCTGTTCCAATGGCAGTGCGCCTTTACATTTCGGAAATTTCTCACACGAAAGGAACTGTCCGTTACGGCTCCATTTTTTTATCATTTTTGCGCCAGTCTCATTTCCGCATTCAGGACAGGTTATATCTGTCGGTTCTATCAGCCCTTTTTTGATTTCGACTGCAATAGCATCAGCTTCTGAAAGATCTTTCTGAAAAGGCAGATAAAAATCATCCAGGACTTTGGTATATGTGCTCTGTCCATTAGCAATTGTATCAAGTTCTTCCTCCATCTGCGCTGTGAAATTTACATTTATCACATCTCTGAAATGCTCAGATAATATTTTATTTACAGCCCTGCCGAGTACAGTTGCATATAATTTTTTTTCAGTCAGATTGACATACATTCTGTTTATTACAGTTGAGACAATTGTTGCAAATGTACTTGGTCTTCCTATTCCGAGTTTGTCAAGCTGTTTGATAAGACTGCTTTCTGTATATCTTGGAGGAGGATTTGTAAAATGCTGCTCTTTTGTCAAACCTGTAGCTTTAAGCATATCATCTGCTTTCAGATCAGCAGGAATAAGCGTAAGAGATTCTTCTTCTTCTGCTGCATTATCAGGTTTATCAGTCGTGTCTTCCTTTACGTCTTCATATACTTTCAGGAATCCGCTGAATTTCATCACGCTTCCTGTCGCTTTAAATAAATATATATTCTTTGCGCCTTTAGGTGAAAGCGCTTTTATGATTACAGTTTTCTGATCCAGCACTGCCTGCGACATTTGTGATGCGACCAATCTTTTCCAGATAAGATCATAAAGGTTATGCAGATCTTTACCGAGCTTCTTCATATCTTCAGGTCTTCTGTTGATGTCTGTCGGTCTTATAGCTTCGTGTGCATCCTGAGTATTCTTGCCTTTTGCTTTAAAAACTTTGGGTTTATCCGGAAGATATTCTTTACCGTAATTCTTCCCGATAAAATCTCTTGCTGAATTCACAGCTTCATCACTAATCCTTGTCGAATCAGTTCTCATATAAGTAATCAGTCCCGCAAGTCCTTCTTCCTTGCTCCCTTCTATTCCTTCATAAAGTTTCTGTGCAAGCATCATTGTTTTCTTCGGAGAAAATCCTAACCTGGAAGATGCAGTCTGCTGAAGTACGCTTGTTGTAAACGGAGCGGGCGCATTTCTTTTTACTTCTTTGACCTGTATATCAGTGATTTTATATTTGTTGTCTTTTAGCTCCTGCAGTACCTTATGCGCCTGATCAATATTTTCAAGACAAGGTTTCTCACCGTCAAACTTTAATATATCATCATTTATTTTGTAAAGCTTCGCCTTGAATGCGCGTGAATCTCCCGATGGTTTGGAAAACAATCCTTCGATTGACCAGTATTCCTTTGCAATAAATTTTTCTATTTCATCTTCCCGGTCGCAGATTACTCTTAGAGCAACAGACTGAACTCTTCCAGCGGATAATCCGAAATAAAAAGTCTTCCATAGAAACGGACTTACTTTATATCCGAGAATCCTGTCCATTACTCTTCTTGCAATCTGAGCTGATACAAGATTTTCATCAACGTTTCTGGAGTTTTCCATCGCCTTAACGATTCCTGTCTTTGTGATTTCATTAAAAAGAACTCTACGGATTTTTTTCCTGTCTATTACAACTTCATCAGCTATGTCAGAAGCTATTGCTTCACCTTCCCTGTCAGGGTCAGTCGCTATATACACTGTATCTGATGAACTCGCAATTCTTCTTAAATTATCTATGATTTTTTCTTTGCCCGGTATTACCTGAAAAGTGCCTGTATATCCATTCTCTAAATCTACATGCATCTTGCTCTTCGGAAGATCTTTTATGTGCCCTACTGTTGCTTCTACTACAAAATCTTTTCCCAGATATTTGTTTATCGTTTTTGCCTTCGAAGGGGATTCTACTATAACTAAATTTTTACCCATTAAAAAATTAAATTTATGAAATCGGTTGAATAAATATTGAAAAGAAAAATAAGAAGTTTAATGAATTGTCTCATTGTTCTGGAGAACCAGTCTGTTTAAGGTATTTGACTTATCTTCAAAATCAAAAAGCAATGACGAGATTATAAGTTTTAATTCATCAACTCCTACTTTCTGATAGCCTGCCAAAAATATTTTGTCAATAATAAGCTCTTCGTCCATGTCTGTTATCATTCCGAGTTCCTTCATTTGAATCAAATAGCCCATTGCTTCCGTGCTCATAATACTCTGCTCTGCGCTGTGAAAAAATCTGTGTGATTTTGAAGTTTCGGATGATTCGGCAAAAAGCTTTTCGCCTGAATCTATCTTAGAGAATATCCACGCAAAAGCTGTGTTGATCTCCGCATCTGTATATCCGTCTGAGTTAAGTCTCTTTATGTCAATTTCACTGATCTGCTTGCTGTTTCTCATTTCATTTAAAATGTAAACAATTATCTCAATGACTTTTTCGTGCATTCTTTAAATTAATTTTAAATAATAATTTTCTTTCTTTCGCATTAAAGCTCTTTCCTTTGCTGTCTTGTCCTGATATCCGCACAAGTGAAGTATTCCGTGAATAATTACCCTGCATAATTCCATCTTATATCCGGACTTAAATCTGATTGAATTGTTTTTTACTGTCTCCACTGATATCAGTAATTCTCCCTCCGTCTTATTATTTCCGTCTTTATCATAAAATGTGATGATATCAGTTTCATAATCATGCCCGAGATAATTCCTGTTGTATTCCCTGATAAATTCGTCATTACAAAATACAAGATTTATAATTCCAAATTTGATTTTTTCTTCCTTCTCTGTTTGCGATATCAGAAGAGTAATTTGATTCTTAAATTCTTTATTGTGATTTTTTTTCTCTGTATCCGTTTCTTTGTAAATGTAATTTATTTTCATTCCGGAAAATGATACAAAATCAAATTTTTAAATACTCCTTGCAGAGTTCCTGTCTATGTAATTGATTCTGTAATTGATAATGCTATTGCGGATAATAGTTTTTCAGAATTCAATTCCGAAAAATCAGTCCGGAGAACTTTCTTATCAACATTAGAATACAATGCACAGTCTCCCTGTTTTGAAACTATCAATCCTGAGATCATTTCTTCAGTCTCGGAAATAAATATTACTTCCTCGAGCATTTCGCTTACCACTATGCTGCTGCATGACTGAAGCTGAAGATGAGTGTTATTTGTGTATAATGAGACAAGAAATCCCGAATTTTCATCCTGTATAAGATCAACACTGATATTTGAATTTACCTTTTCACTCCGGATCAATATCGAATATGATGAATCTGATTTCTTAAATTCTTCTGAAAACAGCTTTTCTATTTTTATTATATCTTCTTCTGTTATTTTATTTTTTTGAAGAGTCACTTCTTTGTTTTGTTAAATGATAAATGCTGTACTTAAACTATAAATTTAACTTGAAAACTTAATTATTACATGAAACCTGAATATTATCTGCAATCTGAAATGGTTCTGGTATAGATTTTATAATAAGTTTGTTGTAAAAATATCTATATAATATAACTTTGTCAATTGATATTAAATATTGTAATTCAGTTAATTCATTTCTCTGAATGAGATAAAACTTTATTGAATAATTTCACTTTTCATTTTCATATATTCTTTGGAATAATTTACATATCCTGATGCGCTTTCCTTAATACTATTGATTTCTTCTTTCGTTAAATCCCGCTTAATTTTTGCCGGAACTCCTGCAGCAAGAACTCCTTCCGGAACGATAAATCCTTCTCTTATAAGCGAACCTGCTGCAATAAGTGAGTTGGAATTAATAACAGCACTGTCAAGTATTACCGCTCCCATTCCGATGAGTATGTTATTCTTCAATATACATCCGTGTACTACAGCATTGTGTCCTATCGTTACTTCATTTCCTATTTCCAAAGAATGTTTTCCGTTTGTCACATGAAGCACACTTCCGTCCTGAATGTTTGTCCTTTTTCCGATTTTAATAAAATGAACATCTCCTCTTACTACTGCATTAAACCAGACGCTTGAATCTTTTTCAATTGCTACGTCACCAATAATAACTGCCCCTTCAGCAATAAAAACACTTTCATCAATAACCGGAAGTTTGCTTTTAAATGGAAGGATCATTAATCGGAATTTTCTTTCAGACTGATTTCTATTTCCGCCTGTCTGAGATTTACATTATCAATCGGAAATAATTTTATATTCTCTTTAGCCCATTTTGCCGCAATACCGTTAAGCGGACTTGAAACATTGTAATTCTGGTATGTGATCATTTCGCCTACCTGATAAATAATATCTACTATAGTTTCACCCGACGCCCAGTAATCGCCAATACAAATATCATTAGGAGATGCCATTCTGAAATTCGGATGAAATGCGCCGGTAAGCAAATTACATTGAGGTTTAAATCTCGGATAATCGGAGTGAAGATAAATTTCAATTTTGTGATCACTGACAATCTGCAGTTCTTTTTTTTCTCCGGACTCATCATTTATGAGTCTTAAACCTTTTACATTTTTGAAATTCACAAAATATCTTTCAGGCGGAACTTCGTTGTTTTCAGTTTCAAAACTTATGTAAGGATGATCAGAAAATTCTTCTTTCATTTTCTTAAAATCTGAAACTAATCTTCTTTGTCTTGGATTCAATTAATTTATTTTTTCATTAATTCAATTTTAAAATCATTCAATTACTTCAGGTATTTCTAGCACCTGACCAATTTTAATGTCAGCTTTATTCTTTATATCATTTTTCTGCATAATTTGAGCGATGCCCTCCCTGCTTTTGTAAAACAGAAAAGAAATTTTTTCAAGAGTGTCACCCGGTTTAACTTTATACTTAACACTTTCCGCAGCGGAATTATTATTCAAAGGTTCTTTTATGTCCTCTTTCAGATTTTCATTTTGAACGGATTTATCATCTGAGGATTTGTTTTCAGAAATTTCGGTATTCTGCAATTTTATGGTTTTATTTTTTTCATCCTTTACATCTGATGAAAGTCCTACTTTCTTTAACTCGCTTTCCACAATATAATTATCAAGTCTTTCCTTAAATTTTAAATTTTCATTTTTCACTTCGCTAAGTTCCCGGTTCAGGTCATCTTTCAAAATAATTTTCTGTTTCAGATCAAAATAATTATAAATTAATACTGACAGCAAAATAATATTCAAAAGTAACAGAAGAGGGTTCATAAAATTTTTTACTTTCTGAATAAATGAAATATTTTTTGAAACAGTATTCAGATCAGGAATTATATTTTCAGATTCAATGTGCTTGTCTTTGTCCATATTATCATTAAATTCGTTATATCTCCCGTTTATAATTTCATATAAATAATGACCATTGGATTTTATTATTTCATTATCTCTTTTGTAAAAAAAACCTCTTTCCCTGATTGTCGGATCGAAGACATAGGCAACCATGTATTCCAGATTAAAAAAATTTTCCTGTATGAAAATATCATAGTTAGACAAAAACACAGTATGCCCGGGATGTGAATGAAACCAGCCCAGTATGATTTTTCCGGGAAAATCCTGCTCAAGTTTCTCATTAATATACTCCCACGTCTCATGAGTAAATGTGAGCCGTGAAATAGATGAATTTGTGTGTTTCGCTATAATATGATCACTGATAGAAATAAATTTTTCGCCTTCCCTGTTTATGCAGAAATTTCCTATTAGAACTCCGCCAAGCTCATTATTAATATCGCTTGAGAGATAATCATCTATTGATCCGAGAGTTTCCTGTTTTATAAAAATCTTAAAATCTCCCGGCTCCTGAATTTTCCCGGTGTAAAAGTGGTCAAAGGGATGTTCGGAAGATTTAATATTTACTTCTTCTGAACTGTCTTGTAATTCTATTTTCATTTAATATAATATAGTCAATGTAAGAAATATTTTAAATCGAATAATATCTGAATAGATAAAAAAAACGGATTTCATATTTAAATGAAAATCCGTTTTTATTAAATACTGATGTTTAAAAAAATTTATGGGCTTATTACAGCAATCTCCTTTAAAGTGTTATTATCAGCAAGTCCAATATCGGCAACGTCAATTATATTGTCAGAATTTAAATCTTCCTTAAGATAACCTGAATTTAAATGATAAGCGGAATTATCTATCAGACTTACATCTTGCGCATCTATCGTCCCGTCATTGTTAACATCTCCGCTGTATATGCAGTATCTGTTTCCCTTCTTAATCAGATTATTCCCGAATGCCCTGGATATTGAATCTGTCAGATTACAGGTCATAAGCGAAGCAGAAAATTTATGAAAAGATGAACTCCAGGTCTCAAGACCGTTTCGGTGCTTTACAACTAAATAATAATTTGTGTCATTGTCTGAATTTAAAAAATTAAAAGATCCTCTCCCTGAGTTATTTACCAATGATTTTGAAGAATCTACTATCTGATACGGAGCATATCCCTTCCTGAGCATAACTGTCAGACTGTCCGGAATCATGCTGTTGGAAACATCCGAGTATAATCCTTCTATTAAAATATCTAAAACCAGATTTTTACTTCCAAATCCTAATGGTTGATTTGTCTGAAGGGAAGCTTTAATTATTGGCTTCGAAGGATCATTAGTAAAAATGTTTAATACAGCATTTTGAGTAGAACCTGATTCCGATGGAGAGGTGTTGCTAATATTTGTATTTAATCTGACTCTAAAACATCCGCTGTCATTTGGAAGAATTGTCGTTGAAGGCGTATTTACTATTGAAAACATTGGAGCATAAGTTCCGCTGAAATTTGAACCTGTAATAACAAGATTAGAAGTTCCGGAATTTTTCAGATAAAAGTTTCTCTCTGTTACATCCGGAAATGATGTGGTATCGAAATTAATTATCGAATCCGCAGGATTGTTTAATTTAACGCAAGAACTGGCAGCTCCTGTAGTCTTGCTCAGAATAATTTTTACGCTGTCAAAAAAAGCATAATCAGTAACACCCCTGTCAAAATGCAGAATTCTCCATATACCGTTTGCATTATTTCCGTTTAATCCTCTTAGATTATACTCCGGTTTGAAATTAGAATTCAGATAAGGAGGATTTCCGGAGTTCCAGTTTAAGCTTGCTGAATCCGAAACCGAAGCTTCAAATATATTATCTCCGTTGCCACCGTTTGATGCGAACAGGCATTTTCTGTTATTGTTGGCATCTGTAATAGGAGAAAAGATCTGTATAACTTCATCATCAAGGTAAGTATGACGCATATGAATTATTACTTTTGTATCTAAAATATTAAAATTTCCGAAAATTACCGGATATGAAAGCGTTGCTCCGTAATCCGCTCCGCTGAAAGCAGAAAATTTTCTGGTGTCAGTAGTAATGTTTCCTACTTTATAATAGCATATCCAGAATGCATTTGGAGAATGCTTTGGAAAAGTTATTACATTATCATTAATATCCGTTGCTCTTATATAATACTTAACTTCAGATTCCCAACCAAGAGAAGGAATTTTGAATTTAAAATTATTTCCATCGACTGAATAAGCAGTTGTTGAATCAAATCCCGACCAGCTTCCGCTGCCTTTTTTGATTTTATAAAATAATTTTGGCTGATTTTCACCGGAGACTGGTACTGATGATCCGTCCTGATCTGTAATTTCGGCATTGATTTCAGAAGGATAAGTACTTGAACAAGACTTAATATTTAAATGATTTATAGTAGGAGGAGTTACATCAACTCCTGATGCGAGTCTCACTGAATTCAGAGCGTTTATTCTGCCATAACCGTAATAAGTATTCCATTTCCCGTTAACTTTATTTATTCCATAAGGTACATTGTCTATTTTATCGCATCCTTTTGCCAGATTAGAATAAACAGTCTGGCGGGTTTGATTATTATTAACTGATAAAACAAGCGCTGCAACCCCGGCTGCATTGGGGCATGTTGCAGATGTTCCCCAGAAATTTGGTTCATAATCTCCGCCGGCTTTTAAAGTGTAACAATTTGTCGGCGCTATCATGTCGAGATCTCCGTTTTCATCTTCTCCATAATTACTTCCCCAGAAAAAGAAATTTCCGTTACCCGGGGATTTTGCCTGATCATGAGGTGTTGAAGCACCGATGCTAAGTACATTTGGCAATACAGACGGATATAAAGGCGGATTGTGTCCGTCATTTCCCGATGCAAAAAGTACTGCGCACCCAAGTCCGTTTCTTCCGTTGATCGCTGCGTTATCAATTGAATTTGTTACAACTGATGACGGTGTTAATCCTCCCCAGCTATTGCTTAATACATCAATGCCTCTTGCAACAGCTGTATCAAATGCTCTTGCAATTACTGAATTTGATGTATTTCCGTTTATATCAAATATACATATTGACATTAATTTACAATCCGGGGCTACTCCTGAGATGCCTATGGAATTGTTCATAACTGCTCCTGCGAGTCCTGCTGTGGATGTTCCGTGATTTCCAACATCAACAGCTGATCCATCCATATCATTAAATGCATCATATCCAGGCAGCAAATGTCCCGCTTTCTGAAAATCAGGATGCAATGAATCAATACCGGAATCAATTATTCCAATTTTAATATTTTCGGAACCTGTAGTGTAGTCCCAAGCTGCCGATACATTCATATCAGCTCCCGGAATACCGTTAACAGTTGGTGCATCTCCATATAAACTAAAACTGCTTCCTGTTGATAATAACTGTCCTGTATTTAGTAATGCCCATTGCGAAGAGAAGTACTGATCATTTGGAACTGACAATAGCAGACACTTTTCCGGATAAATAAAATCCGGTTCAGCATATTCAAACAAACCGGAATTAAAAAATATATCAGTAATATCTAATATATCAATTGAATTATTATCATTTGTTTTAATTATAAAATTTCTTTCGTCTTTTGAAAATCCGGCAACAGAACAATTGTTTAATATGTTCAGTGAAAGTAATTTTTCTTTATCCCTTGAATTTTTTAACCTCAGATTTATTCTGTCTGAAGGAAGCATTATCACTTTTCGTGAAGTACCGTAGTAAGTTTTTGAGGAAAATTTAACAATGGATTTCTGATCCATTATCAGACTGATCCTGTTCTGTATATCAATTTGTGTTTCAGGTGAACTGAATGTCAGAAGATAAATTTTATCTGTGACTTTAGTTAATTTATCACCTGCTTTTAAAATACTCTTAAAACTTTCTTTAACTGAAATCTCAGAATAGTTTTCATTATTCAGAATTATTGAGATTTTATCTTCTCTGGGCTTTAAATCTATTCTCTTACCTTTGTAGAAATAAAAATCCTTCGAAAAAGCCATTCCCGAAATCAAAGTGATGAATAGAATTGTTAGAAATTTGTTCATAACTATATTTAATTTAATTAAAATATTTGTAAGATTACATCAATCTTTAGATATAACTTCTTTTAATTTATAGGAGTTAGTTAATTTCAATAAAGTATTTAATCAGATTTTTAAATATAATTAATTACTTTAAATTAAACACAGTAACATATATAATTTGGGGGATATTTCTTTTGGGGTGAGAAAATTAACATTAAGTACAATCATGAAATTCACAGTTCAGGATTAATAAGTCATGCATATTTATTAAAGTAATATAAGTTATAACATACTACTTAAGTAATTTTTAAAACCGAGTTTGATTGTGTATACAAATATAAATTTAATTTAAACTAATTCCAAATTATTAATAAATGTATGATTTTAAAAATTCATTATAAGAAGTTTACAATATTACCTTGAATTAAATTGTTTTAAACGATTAAAAAATTTCCTGCTATTAAATTTGATTATTTAAAGAGTAAAATTAGAAATGCGAAGAATAATTGATAGTTTAGAAATTAAAGCTGGTTCAGAGAGTATGAAAGATTGGGAAGATTAATCAATAAATAATAAAGCAGAGTTAAAAATTCTTTAAAACAAAGGTTATTTGTATAATTTTACTCATCATATAAAATTGAAATTTCACCGGAATAAAACTTGCATGTTTTTCCCGACACATCTGAAACAATCAAACCTCCGTCATTATCAATATCCATTACTACAACTTCAGCTTCCCTGCCGTCATCAAGCTGTTTAAATTTTACTTTTTTCCCTATAACATTTGATTTTGATTTCCATAATTTCATTAGAATATCACCTTGATTCAGAAGGCAGAGATTTTCATTAAATAATTTTATAAAATTAATCAAAATCATTTCAATCATAAATTCACATTTGAATTCATTCTTCATTGAAGTTGCTTTAGAATTTATATCTTCCGGAAATATCTCCTGATTGACATTCAAACCAATTCCTATAATAAATTTTTTCATATCCGAATTCATATCTTTGACATCAAGTAGTATTCCTGCTATTTTTTTCCTGTTCAGCAGCAAATCATTAGGCCATTTTAGATATAAATCATGTTCGCTGCAATCTTTAGATGTTTCGTTTAATGTCAGATATAAAATATAAGATGTATAAAAATTCATTAAATGAATTTCATCTATTCTTAATCCATAATCTTTAATTAAAGAAAAAGTAAGGTTTTCGTTTCGGTTGGTTTGCCAGGGTCTTCCGAATCTTCCGGTTCCGTTTGTCTGGTAAGAAGTTAATACAATAGTATTATCCTTTAGTTCATGATAAATTTTCTTCGAATATGCATTGGTGGAATATAGTTCTTCAAAATATATTATCCCGCTTAAATATTTACTGTCAACGAGATATTTTGAAAGCAAATTTGTATTCATAATCATATAAAAGGATTACTTTTTCTTGGCAGGAACATTTCCTTTTTCATCATCCGGCATGTCGCTGTTTTTATCAACTGCTCTTGCAGGCTTACTATTGTCGCCGGAATTATCTCTTTCATCTTTTACAGCTTCTTTATCAGGATTTTCTTTCATCACCGGGATATCTTCCTTAATATCTTTTGGATAAGAATCTTCAAATGTAATTGCAGCGTAACTGTCAACTCTGCCATATCCATAAAATTTATCCCAGCCCGGCCTGTCTTCCTGAGGGTCACCAACAAGATCTTTTGAAGATAATCTGATAATTCTTTTCAGATCAATACTTGTCCTTGTAATTTTCTGTGCTTTAAGTAAAGATGCTATTCCGCTGACTATAGCAGTAGATTGAGAAGTGCCGCTCCAGTATACTTCATAATTCTGATCATTTTCATAATCTAGACCGTAAATTTTATTTCCCGGCGCAACAACTGAAATATGATTTCCCCAGCAGCTTCCGCCTCCCCATGAAAATCTTTTGCATCGACTGTCATCAGTATCTGTCGCGCCTACTGCCATTACTCCTTCAAAGCTTGCCGGATAATAATCTCTTCCGTCACCTTTGTTCATCATTGCTGAGACTACCAGCACATCACTGTCGGTTGCATATTTAACTGCTGTTTCAAGGACTCTTGAATAATCGTCACCGCCTTCACTCATGTTAATTATATCAGCTCCATTGTCAACTGCATATTTTATTGACTCTGCCCACCACGAATACTCTCCTGTGTTATCTGCATTAAGGTTTTTACAATTCATAAGTCTGCATTTTTTATCTACTCCGGCAAACCCGATTACATTATCAGTACTTGCTCCTATTACCGTCGCAATATTCGTACCGTGACCGAATCCGTCTTCAGGTCTTCTGTCATCATAAGCAAAATCCCATCCTTTATAGTCATCTGCATATCCGTTATAATCATCATCAATGCCGTTACCCGGAATTTCTTCTTTATTAATCCATATTCTATCCTTCAGATCAGGATGTTCATCCCTTATCCCGGAATCAAGTATTGCAACTATAACTTCTTCATTTCCGCTTTCAATGTCCCAGGTATTTATTATCTTTATATCAGCGCCTACCTTAGCGGATCCGCCGCTTGCAGGATCTACGGATCCAAAATTGCTGAGATACCACTGCTTGTAAAACATTTCATCATTCGGGTTAATGTTTTCATTTACAAAATTTCTCATACTTTCCTTAACTCCTGCTGACATTCCTATGAAATCAGGTTCACTGAATTCGACATAATTATCTTTATTAAATTCTTTAACAATATCTTCAATATTACAATAATTATTCGTATCCAGATTGAATACATAGATTCTTTCCATTCCGTATTTCGAATACAAATAAGGATTACCTTTGTTGAGTTTAAAAAGTTTTTCTATATTGTTAATTCCAAATTTATTTATCTTTTCATCTAATGATTTAATTCCGGTAAAGAGGGAAATTTTTCCGGTTGCTTCTGAGATTCTAAGTTCTTTACCGGTTTTTACAAAAAATTTATTCTTTGAGAATAATGATGAGTTTGTATTGATATTTGTTTCACTTTCTGAAAATGAAATAAGTACAATTAACGCAGATGTTAACAGAGAGAGCAGGATCTTTGTAATTTTCATTTTATAATTATAGATTTAAAAGTTGTAAGATATGCCAATACTTAATTTTAATCCGTCAACAAATATTTTTGAATATAATTCTTTTTCAAGCGGATAATTTATATTGTTAATGTTAATACTGGCAACGGGATACTCGCTTTTCACTTTATACTCGGCTTCTCTGAATTTAATTTCAAATACACCTGATATATCATCTGAAAGTCTGTATTCCATTCCGCTTATCACTACCAGACTGAAACCGATATTCTTTGAAATTGTACTGCTGCTGATATTCAATACTGATCTTTTTCTGTCTCCAAAGTAAACTCCCACTCCGCCCCCGAGATAAATTTTTAAATTTTCACTGAACTCGGGTAAATTAAAATACCCGTTAAATTCAACGGGGATAACGGTTAACTCTTCTGTAACCCTTACTCTAACAGTTAATGAATCATTACTAAAAGATTGAACAAGTTCATTGTCTTTTATGCTTATGTATTCTGCAGAAATGCCAAAAGTAATATCTTCTCTGAATAATTTTTTTCTAAGGGTTAATCCGTAACCATAACCGCCGCTAAGTTCTTCCGATGAACTCTTTTCTATTAAATCAGCTGAGAATGGAGCTAATTGAATCGTAGCAGAAGATACATAAGTAATCTGAGGTGTTATACTGAATCCCTTCCCTGTTGATAAGCCAGGAACCTTTTGAGAGTAAGAATTCAAAGGCGGTATCAGAAATAAAATCACTATTAGTATTTTTATTTCAGTCATAAAAAATCCGCTACATGAATTTACATATAGCGGATTATAAATAATACTTTTTTATTTAATTTTTAATCCCAAATTTATTGACCAATTATGATCAGCTTTTAATTGAGATACTTGCTTCTGTTGTCTATAATATCAGCATCACTTTGCATTTTAGTCAGCCATTCGGAAACTATCTGCTGTCGTTTTGAAGAAAGCATATTTTTTCTTATATCGTTCGCCTTTAAAATATATTCAGACTCTTTAAATTCTGTTATTGAATTCAGTTTTACAATATAATAACCCTTTGCTCCTTTAACCGGTTTTGAAATTTCACCCGGTTTCAATTTTAGTACGGCAGAGCTGAGTGCATAGTCCTGACCGATCTTGGGATTTGGCTTTGATACAGTGAAACTGTCAGCAGTTTCATAAAGATACTGAGGAGCAATTGATTTCAAAGAAAATAAATCTCCGTTTGAAATTTTTCCCTTCAAGGTCCTTTGCAATTCCATTAAGAATCTGAAACTTCTTTTCATTTATTACTTTTGGTTTTATCATAGTAGTCTTTACAGAATCAAAATTCTGATATCCTTCAGGATTTTTCTGAATGATTTCATAAACTATATATCCGTTGGGAGCTTTTACGGGTTCGGTAATTGTCCCTACTTTGTTATCAAACATAAAACTCAATAAAGCTTTATCCTGACCTGCGAGAGGAACTGTCCCGTCTCTTGTCACATCGCCTGAAGTCTGTACGATAATATTCTTTTCCTTTGCAAGCGTATCAAAATTCTGTTTTCCTTTTGATACATCCTGATAGAATTCTTCTGCGCTTTTTTTTGTAAGCTGAATACTTCTGCTGCTCGGAGTAACTATTTTAGTCATCTGCGCTACTCTGAATTCCTTTTTTTGCTTTCCGTAAACTTTAATTATATGAAAACCAAAACTAGTTTTCACTGGTCCTACAATTGAACCATCAGGACTGTTGAACACAGCTTCTTCAAATTCTTTTACCATTGCACCTTTTGTAAACCATCCCATGTTACCTTTATTCTGCGCTGCGGAAGGATCCTCGGAAAACTGTACTGCTAATTTGTTTATATCTTCTCCGTTCTTTACTCTGTTAAATAAATCCTGAGCTTTTTTCTTTGCAGCAGCAGTATCATTATCCTGTATTTTTATAAGTATATGTGAAGCGTTTGCATAAATATTTTCACTTTCCTTTGTTCCCAGCAGTTTAACTGTCTGAAATCCATCTTCCCCCAGTATGATATCTGAGACATCTCCGTCCTTTGCATTAAAAAGAAAATTCTGAACCGGGATTTCAAATGCATTTGATTTTTGGTAATCTGAATTCCATGATACATTGGAATTATCAGATATCAGCTGACCAACTGCAGAATCATTGACATCAAGAGCCCGAAGCTGTTTCTGATATGATTCCATCTGTTTTAACATGTTTGCAGAATCCTCTGCAGTCGCAGCATTCTGGAATAACAGATACTTCATCTTAACGCTTTCTCTCTGTTTGAAATCAATTTTATGTTCGTCATAATACTTTTTCAATTCGCTTTCATTAACAGCAAACTGAGAAGAGTCGGTAATTGTATTTAAGTCAAGAAGGACATAATTAAAGTTAGCCATTATATTATCATCCTTGTATTTTTCCAGTACATCAGCTTCGGAAACTACTACGCCTTCTGTAAGTATCGCCTGCAGTTTTTCCGATAATAATGTTTCTCTGATATAATTTTCAACCTGTGCCCAGAACTGCGTTGCCTCTTTTGTTTTCATATTCAATGCCTGCTGATAAAATCCGATATTGAATACTCCTGTAGAATCCATAAAATTCTTCTTAATTGGCTCAGGTAAAGTTTCAGGTCTGTTATAAATCCAGTCAAGAATTTCCTGATCTGATACTTTTATTCCGTATTTTTCTATTGCCTGTTTAGTAAGAGTCTGACTTACCAGACTATTCCATACCTGATCACGGACTTGTTTTATCTGTTCTTCCGAAACATCCTTACCTTGATTCTGCTGTCTCATCTGCTCTATCTGCTGCTGAACAACTTTTTCAAATTCCTGATAAGTTATTTCCTGCGAATTTATCTTGGCGAAAGCTACTGCTCCGTCTCTTAATCCCAGATAATTCATTCCCCATTCAAAGACAATGGTGGCAAGAAATGCAATGATAAGAATAATAATTATCAAAGGCATTTTATCACGCATTTTATTCATTATACCTGTATGCTGAACTTTTTTCATGTTTTCCATTATCTAAAGCTACTCCTTAAAATATTTATTTTTTAAAATTTTTGGATTTTGAAACTAAAATTTTTGCTTTGTAAAATCAATGAATTTATAAGTTATACATTCATTATTAAATTAACCTTTAAACTATCTGATTGCTTATAATATTTTCTGCAAATGTATATGGATCTGTCTTTCTTTCAGAAATGGATTCTATTTCTTCACTAAGTTCTTTCCTGCGTTTATCATTCCAGAACTTAACCTCAAGTTTGTTGTTTACTAAATCCAGTATCTTCTTTGTCAGCTGCTCTTTTCTTTTTATCTTAATGAATCCGGTTTCATCAAGATGATCTTTATGCTTTATTATTTCATTAAGCAATTCTTCTGTCCCTTTATTCTGACTGCCGGTAGTTTTTAAAACATTTATTATCCAATTATACCTTGATGGCGGTTTAAGATGAATTATATTTCTTAATGTTGCCGCTACTCCGTCAGCGCCTTCCCTGTCTGATTTATTTAAAACAAAAATATCCGCTATCTCCATCAATCCCGCTTTCATTGCCTGAACTGAATCTCCCGATTCAGGAACAAGCACAACAATCGTTGTATCAGCGGTCTGCGCAATATCAAGTTCCGATTGTCCTACTCCAACTGTCTCTATTATTATAAAATCTTTACCTGAAGCATCCAGTACATCGCATGCTTCTACGACACTTTTACAAAGTCCTCCAAGACTCCCCCTGGTCAGAGTTGATTTCCCGGCTCCGGGTGGTCCGGTAATACCAATCCTATGGGCTTTACCCGTGTATTTATACAATTCTTTCAGCAAACTTTCACTTCCGTTTTCTTCATTCTCAACCTTCGTAAGCGCTTTTGCTACAGCCCTTTTATCAGATGAAATTATTTTATCCAGAAAATCTTTATCCAATACTCTTTTGAAAATTTATAGTGCTGTTTATTTTTTAAGTGAAATTGCATTCTGCCAGTTCCATGATGTAAGCATCATATCATTAATATCTCTTTCAGCTTTCCATCCGAGTACTTCGTTTGCTTTCTTTGTATCGGAATAAATACTGACAACATCTCCTTCTCTTCTCGGACCTATTTTGTAATTCAATTTTGTACCTGAAACTTTTTCAAAACTTCTTATTACTTCCATAACTGAATTTCCTTTTCCGGTTCCAAGATTAAATACTTCTGTCATTTCGTTGCTCTTTTTGTCTAATACTCTGTCAAGTGCCGCCAAATGGGCTTTTGCAAGATCTACAACATGTATGTAATCCCTTATGTTAGTTCCGTCCGGTGTGTCATAATCATTTCCGTTAACAGTCAGAATTTCCCTCTCACCGATTGCTGTCTGCGTAATGTAAGGAACAAGATTGTTTGGAATTCCAACCGGTAATTCTCCGATAAGCGAGGAATCATGCGCTCCGGCAGGATTAAAATATCTTAAAATAACGGAATGCAAATCGCCGGCTTTAGAAATATCAAAAAGCATTTGTTCGCCTGCCTGTTTTGTAAATCCGTAAGGAGATTCGGCTTTTTTGACCGGAGATTCTTCAGTAACAGGCAATGTGTCCGCTTCGCCGTAAACTGTGCATGAAGATGAATAAACAATATTCTGAATTTTATTCTCTGCCATTTCCTCCAAAAGATTTATCATACCGGAAATATTGTTGCTGTAATACATCATTGGTTTCTGAACGGATTCACCAACTGCTTTAAATGCCGCAAAATGAATAACCGCATCAATGTTCTTCGTCTTTTTGAAGTATTCTTTTAATTCAGTTTTATTGCAGAGATCAGTCTTGCTGAATGAAGGTCTTATGCCGGTTATTTTTTCTATTTTATCAACAACTTCTGCATTTGAATTCGACAGATTATCTATTATGAATACTTCATAACCCGAATTTAAAAGCTCTACTGCAGTATGAGAACCTATATAGCCGGTTCCGCCTGTTATTAATATTCTCAATTTACTCAAACTCCGTTTTTATTAACAATTCTGAATCCAATGTCTTTTCTGAAATATTTATTTTCAAATGAAATTTTGTTAACATTTTCATAAGCTGATTTTATTGCCTCCTCAGGTGAAGTATCTGAAATTCCGACAACTGATAATACTCTGCCGCCTGCCGTAACTAATTCTTCTTTGTCTTCATCGATTCCGGATTTTGTTGCTGAATGAAATAAAAGACAGTTATCATCTAATTCTTCAGTACCTGATATTTTTTTTCCTGTTTCAAATTTATCAGGATACCCTCCTGATGCAATAACAACACAGCAAGTGTTGAGATCATTTACTTCAAGTACATAATTCTTCAGATTTTTTGTGCTCGCAGAATAAAGCATTTCCAGAAAATCCGATTTTATCAGAGGCAATACCGCCTGAGTTTCAGGGTCACCGAATCTGCAGTTGAATTCAATCACATTCGGTTCGTTATCTTTTATCATCAGTCCGCAATAAAGACATCCTTTATATTCTCTGCCCTCGCTCTTTAATGCATTTAAAACAGGAGTTATAATTTTGGATATTATCTTTTCATTCAAATCTTCTGTCATAAATTTCTTCACCGGAGCAACCGCTCCCATTCCTCCTGTATTTTTACCTTTCTCACCGTCAGATATTTTCTTGTGATCCTGGGAATATGGAAGAACAATAAAATCCGTTCCGTCGCATATTGCAAATACAGAAACTTCCTCGCCTTCAATGAATTCTTCAATTATAAAATTATCAGCTGCCTCATTTAAAAAATTACCTTCATAAAAATCTTTTAATATATCTTCACCTTCAATTATATTCTCAGCGATCATTACTCCTTTTCCGGATGCAAGTCCGTCAGCTTTAAACACCAGCGGAAATTTACAATCCTTCAGATACTCTTTTGCCTGATCAATGCTGTCTCTTGAAAATTCCCTGAAAGAAGCAGTCGGAATATTATATTTCATCATCAGTCTTTTGGCAAAAATTTTACTGGATTCTATTTCAGCAGCATTTTTCCGTGGACCGAAAACTTTGAAATCTTTCTTTTCAAATTCATCTGCAATTCCAAGAGCTAATGGCTTTTCAGGTCCTACAACTATAAGTTCAATTTTTTCTCTGACAGAAAACTCTATCAAACCTTTAATGTTATCAGGCGCAATATCAACTGACTCTGAATATTTTTTCATACCCGGATTTGTCTGTGTTGCAAATAATCTGCTGTCAGTATTTCTGAAAGAATCCGAATTGAAAATTTTCCAGGCGATCGCATTCTCTCTTCCGCCGTTTCCGATAAGCAATACGTTCATGATAATTTATTCTATGTCCAGAAGATAATTAAACTCAGTCGCAAGGTCATCGGTCATTGTCTTTCTGTTATAAGGTTCAATAAACTCTTCATTCGCCGAAGGCATTTTATTTTCTTTATGCAGGAGATAATAATCGTAAATTGTTTTTGCTATATCCCTTGGCTCTTCCGAACTTTCAAACTTTATCGCTTCGTATCCCTGAAGCGTCTTCTGAGTAAGTCCGTCAGGAATAAGCGCTAGAATGTTTTTTCTGCTCCCGATATATTCACCGACTTTTCCCACCATAGCCGCAATCTCGTTCTCACCTGTGCTTTTAAGAAGCACAAGCACATCGGAACTGGCAATATATTTCACACAGTCAAAATGATCTACATAACCTTTAACTGTTATTTTGTCATATATTTTTATATGCTGGCAGTATTTTACATACTCAGCCGTGAACTGTCCAAGGAAACAAAACTCAATTTCTTTTTCGAGTTCTGGATATTTATCAAATAAAAATTTAATCGCATCAAAATATGGTCTTGGATTGTAACAGTAAAAACTTCCCGAATACAAAAATCTCATTTTATTAGTTACAGGTAAATCCTCTTTCGCAGCTCTGTCGTAATCTTCCTGATCAAATCCGTGAGGGATAATTTTGACATCGTTGTATTCGACATTCCCGTATCTGGTAATTATAAGTTCTTTTGTCTTCCTGTTAGTCGTTATTATTTTATTGGCTTCTGCAAGGACTTTCTTTTCAAGTCTGATGTTAGACATTTTATGATAATAGGTCGGGTAGGAATTCAGAACTTTATTATCAACCCACAGATCCCTGTAATCTATGATCAGCGGTATTTTATATTTTCTTTTTATTGCCTGACCTATCAGGAAGTCAGTGTAAGGAGGAGCTGTGGCAAATATAAGATCAAACCCTCCGTATTTATTCCAGATCTCATCTACTTTTGCAAGAGCTTTTTTCTTCCATAATATTTTTGAATCCGGAATAAAAAAGAACTGTGAGAATTTTGTTTTAAGTTTTCTTACTCTTTCATTAGGAGCTTTTACTACTATGTCTTTAATATTAAACGGCTCTTTTCCTGTTCTCTCTATACTGATACCGCAGTCAATTGCTTCTTTAAGCAGACTTTCATCTACGGCATAATATTTTTCGGATTGTCAGTTACAACTACGGATTCCCATCCGTAATCCTTCACATATTTTGCAAACTTAAGAGTTCTCTGAACTCCCCCCATTCCCATCGGAGGGAAATAATAAGATATTATTAAAACTTTATTCAAATATTATTTTATATAATTTTATTATTTATTAGAGTTTTTAAAACCTGATTTTTTTAAAAATTTCAAAGTGTGATAAATTCCTTTGTTGAACTGTTGAGTATTTCGCAACCGTCAGTTTTAACTATTACATCATCTTCTATTCTTACTCCGCCGAGTCCTTCTATGTAAATTCCCGGCTCGATCGTAATAATGTTATTTTCTTCGAGAATGAATTCCGATCTTTGATTGATAGCCGGCTTTTCGTGAATATCATATCCAAGTCCGTGTCCAAGTCCGTGTCCGAAATTATTTCCGTAACCTTTTTCTGTAATGAAATCCCTTGCATAAGTATCTAGTTCTTTTCCGGTTATACCTGCTTTTACTTTTTCAAGCGCTCGTTGCTGAGCTTCTCTGACGATATCGTATATTTTTCTGCATTCATCATTTACTTTTCCAATGCCAATCGTCCTTGTCATATCTGGATTTCATTCCCTGAACAGTGCATCCAAAGTCAAGTTTAAGCAATTCGTTGCTGCCGATCTTCCTGTCTGTGGGTCTTGCATGTGGAAATGCGCTTCTCTGCCCGATGCTACTATAGAATCAAAAGAATCCCCGTCAGCTCCGGAACATTTTCTGAAAATAAGATATCTCAGCAGAAACTTCCCTTTCAGTCAGACCCGGCTTAATAAGGTTCAGAAGTTCGGTAAAGTCCTGTCTGTAATTTCAACTGCTTTTTTTGTAAGCTCAATTTCATTTTCATTTTTAACTGTTGTTATCTTTTCAAACATGCTGTTCACAGGCACAAATTCAACTTCCGGAAATTCTTTACTTAAATTTTCAGCATCATTATATGTAACAAAATCGGATTCAAACCCAATTCTTTTTAACCCGAGTTCATTTATAATATCTTTAAGAAATGTCATAGAATTCTGAATGGAAATTATTATTTCAAAATCCTTGCTGACTTCGCTTTTTGACTGTGTTTTATATCTGAAATCCGAAATGAAATAATTCTTATCAGCCGTTATCACAAGATTTGCAGCGCTTCCGGAAAATCCTGATAAATATCTTATATTGGGGAGATTTTTTACTAAAAAGGAATCTATTCCTCTTTCCTTAAGCTGATTTTTTATTTTTTCGATCCTGTTCATAGATATTAAATTATTCTCTTTAATATAATATACTTAACTTTGAAGATACTCAATATTGTATGCAATTTCAATTTTGTTTTTCATTGACATGTCAGATTTTTGCAATTTTCTTTACTCTCCCCTTTTAAAGAAGTCTGTAACAAAACTTCCCTTTTTACCACAAAGTCCCCAAGACACAAAGATTGCTGTTTTTAAACTTTTCTTCTTAGTGTCTTGGGGTCTTAGTGATAAATCTTGAGTCTGCCAGCTTGGGAAGGAGGGAATCTGTTTATAATCTATAGAAAGATCATATCTCCCCTCTATTCCGAGATGACATAATGCAAAATCGTATTTCACCGGATCCGAACTGTCAAATTTCTTGAGCTCCTTTGTAAGTTCAATTGCAAATTTTAAGTCACAGGAGTTTCTTGAAACAAGCCCTAAATGTTTTGAAACTCTGTAAATATGCGTATCAACAGGCATTATAAGTTTTGCTTTGTCAAAACTTCCCGACCAGATACCGGTATCTATTTCATCTTTCCTTATCATCCATCTTAAATAAAGATTCAGTCTTTTACAGGCGGAATTATTTACCGGAGACGGCATGAGATAACCGTAATTAGAATCTTTTTATTATGAATACTGAGAGTCCGGCTGAATTCAGAAAGTGCCGGAAGTATGTTTTCATGTGTGACTGAATAATTTTGTTTAAAAGATTTTCCAGACTTCCGTAAAGTTCAAGCGAGTTCTTAATGTTTTTTATAAGCAGCGAAAGATCGCTTTCATTGTTGAATCTGTAATACAGGTCTTTAAGAAATTTTTTTGTCTTTATGTTCAGAATAATTAGAAGTAAATTCATGCACTTTAAAACCTGTCCTGAGGAAGAATTTATCCGTGAACTGATTTATCTGTTCCACTCTGCCGTAAGCGTAACAGGAAGTTATCAGACCGGCGATCTCTATGTCTTTCGGATCGCTGAATTTGTGAATCGTCCATACAGGATCTTTTGAAGAATGTTTTTTACTGTATTTCAGATACAGTTTGTCAAGTAATACCTTTAAATCTTTTTATACAATTATAATTATTAATCTGTTAAATGGAAAAGTTTTCTTAATTGGCGATAATGAATCTTTAATGTCCGAACTTTCCGAGACACTGAAATCTGATTATGAAATTGCCGATGAACTTGATGAATCAGTTGATTTTATTTTTGAACTTACGAATTTCAACAAGGAAATTAAATTTAATATTTTAAATTTCATTGACGAGAAAAACTCGAAAGGCGTTATCATTTCATCCTCTTTATGCATCACTCCGCTTGAGCAGTCAGTAAACTGTAAGTTTCCCGAAAGACTCGTCGGAGCAGGGCTTTATCCGACGTTTTCTAAAGTTAAAGGAATAGAACTTTCAGAAACAACTTACACTTCAGCTGAAAATTCCGCTAAAGCAAAATCTCTGTTCGAAAAAACTGGCAAAGAAGTTTTTTTTGTAAAAGGAAGGACGGGACTTATATCAATGAGGATAATTTCTCTTATTATTAATGAAGCTTATCTCGTTCTTCAGGAAGGAACTTCAGACAGGAAAGATATTGATACTGCAATGAAACTCGGAACAAACTATCCTTTCGGACCGATCGAATGGAGCGAAAGAATAGGGATTGAACTCATTTATCACATTCTTAAAGCAATGTTCGAAGAATTCGGAGACGACAGATACAGGATCACTCCCCTTGAAAAGAAACTTATCTCGAAAGTCTGAAGTAGTTATCAACTGAAAATAAATTGTATGACCATATTTATAAATGATTATTGAACTAATTAAAGAGAGACTTTTGAAAACCCTACTGTCATCCCCGCGTGCTTCTGGCGGGGATCCAATCATAAAGAATATGAAATAGAATTAAGCTAAATGAATGGATTCCCGCATGCGCGGGAATGACAAGTTTGAGACACTCTCATAATTTAATTATTCTACTTCATAAATTAAAAAATCTCTGTGTCTCTGTGTTTAACAGACCAAATTAAATATTAATTTTTAAGGAAATCATCTGAAAGTAAATCCTGCGTAAATAAGTTTAACTGTCAGATAGATAGTAAGCAATGTTGATACAACAATGACTGCAATGAGTATTTTAAATACAAATGTTTTTTTCTTTACCGGAATGTTTTCTTCCATTTCTGTTATGCTAATTGTAATTAAATATTCTTATTACTTCATCTGAAAGTTCTTCCGGATCGCTTTCTTCGTTCACATTTATCCATTTAATTCTTTCATCTTTTCTGAACCATGTCATCTGACGCTTAGCATATCTTCGTGTGTTCCTTTTTATGAGCGTTACCATAGTTTCGTAATCATATTCGCCTTCGAAAAATTTAAAACTTCCTTTATTCCTACTGTATTGAGTGAATTAAATTTTCTGTAATCATAATTATTCTCTTTAAAAATTTAACTTCATTCAGAAGTCCGTTTGAGATCATTTCATCCGTCCTGGCATTTATCCTTGCGTAAAGATATTTTCTGTCCAGCATCAGACCTATCTGAACTGTTTCAAAATTTATTTCAGTTTTCTCTTGTGAAATTCGGATAACTTTTTCCCCGTTGCATAATAAACCTCAAGCGCTCTGATGACTCTTCTTATCTTTCCTTTGGGAATTTTCTCATAAGTATCTTCATCAGTTCTTTCAGTTCATCATAAAGAAATTCTTCACCGTGCTCCTCTAATTTTTCATAAAGACCTTCTCTTATTCCATTATCATCAATTTCACTTTCAAACAATCCGTCAATCACTGACCTTATATACAGACCACTGCCGCCGGTTATTAACGGCTGCTTTCCTGCGGAGAATATTTTATCTATTAATATTCTGCTCATCTTTCCGAATTCACCTGCATTGAAATTCTCTCCCGGCTCAAGTTCGTTTATAAAATAATGTCTGACAGAATTAAGATCGGCTTCAGAAGGATATGAACTCGCAACCGGAATATGTCTGTATATCTGCCGCGAATCAGCCGAAATTATTTCTCCGTTGATCTTCTTCGCAACATCCACAGACAGTCTCGTTTTGCCTGAAGCGGTAGGACCAACGATAGCCAGAACTTTTCTCATAAATTTATTTCCGCAGCCATACTGAATCTATTTCAGTAGAATTAACTTCCTTGTATCAGAAAAATTTCCTGCCGTAAGTTTGTAAAAATAAATTCCTGAAGCAAGCCTGCTTCCGTCAAGTTCAGCTTCGTGCCTTCCCGCACTTTGTTTTTCATTTACAAGCGTAACCACTTCATTTCCGAGAATATCAAACACACTCAGCTTTACATTGCTTTGAATATTTGAATTCAGATTGTAAACTATTTTTGTAAAAGGATTAAACGGATTCGGATAGTTCTGAAATAGTTCGAATCCTTTTATATCCGAAGAAATATTGTTTACTGAAACGGGATTATCGGAAGTGTCAACTTCTATGTTATAAAGCAGTCCGCCCATACCAAACTGTCTCGCATGTACGCCTTTGCCTCCTGCAATTACAGTCCTTCCGTCATCTGATGTATTGCAGTAAAACAATGAACCGGGAGTATTGAGTTTGTATATCGGAGTCCCTCCGGCAAATGTTTTGAATATGTACAGGTCTTCGGTACTGTGACTGAACTCTCCCCACGATGACGCGCTTAATATGTTTCCGCTTTTGGAAAATGACAAAGCCGAAACTTCATCGCCGCATCCTGAATAAGTCCAGACCGGAGTTCCTCCGTTACTTGATTTAAATACTTTTACCTTACCGTCTAATGTACTTGAAGAAATAAAATTCAGTGTTCCGGCTGCGACATATTGTCCGTCATAGGATATATCAACTGAAGATACCAGTTGACGAATGCTCCGGGCGGTTCCTGATTTCCAAATAAGAATACATATGAAGTTCCGTTCCACTGATAAACGCGTAGAAATCCGCCGTAGTTTATTGTGGCGATAAGTTTTCCGTCACCGCTGATACCCTGCTCTGACTGAGTTCCGCTGCCGGGATTTCCCGGATTGATCAGTCCCCTGTATATCTGCTGACCGGTAAATGTATTCAGCACAATAAATTCTGCATAAGTATTTACAATTACGATAGAATCATTTCCTGAAATTCTGACTCCCTGAATTGAAGCTCCGCCTGTTGAAACTGTAGGCACAAACCTTTTTGTCCAGACGGGATTTGTTGATGAAGAACTAAATCCCACAATGGTACTTGAATCTTCCCTCGATATTCCTGCAACAATGAACTTTCCGTTTGCTGTAAGATCAAGACTTGAAGCAATTCCTGTATCTGAAAGGCGTGTAAGATCGAAATTGAAAGTGGGAGAATTATTTGTATTACCAAAAAGATAAATATTCTGATAAGAACCGTTGGCGATAATTCCTCCTGTATCTGAGATCGCTACATAATTCAAATATACATTCGGATCAGAAAAAACTCCCAGACCGGGACTGCACTTAAATTGTTATAAAGAGAAATTCTTTCGGAATTCAGGTCCCAGCCCGCTATGCTGTAATTACCGTTACTGCTTACCTTGCAGTAATCACTGAGTGAAACAGGATCGGCATAAGACCATCTGACATTTGTGTTGCCTCCTGAATAAGACTGAAAATTGCCGGTATTATCTGCTGTGATTTGCCGGATATCTGTGACCTGATTGGTAACGGATATTTTTTTTACTTTCATATTATGATTGTCATGGATCGTAATATAAAGTCTTCCGTCCTCAGAAAGAATTCTTCTCAGCTCAAGAAGCCAGGATTCAATCAGATTATCAATATGAGTGAATACCGAACCGGAATAAATAAGATCAAAATATCTGTCTTCAAAAGGAAGATGAGGATTGAATGTATTCACTGCAAAATTGAACGGCGGCTTCAGATATCTACTGCACCAGTAAATATGATCAGCGTTTACATCCGTCCCCAGATCTCTTTCGTATCTGCATAGGGCTTAAGACTTCTTATCATCCTGCCGGAACTGCAACCAAAATCAAGAATGGTTTTTGTTTGTTCGAATTTCATTCCCGATCTTTCAGCGATCTCAATTAGATTTTTTATATCCTGTCTCGAATTTTCAATGAATTCCTTATCATCAGTTTCGTAACCCGACCTTAGTTCCACCGGCGGAATGGGCAGTCCGTAATCACAAACAGGGTAACTTATCTTTGAATGTTTCACAACATATTCATTCGAATGCCTTTCGAAAGGAATATAAGTCTGAGTATATCCGTTTTCCCTGAGTACCGATTTTACTACATCTTTGATAGAATTGACTAATTTCTTCCTCGATTTATTGAACATCAGTAAATGTTTAATTCAGTATGAAAATAATTTTAAGTTATTTATTGATTTAAGGTTAAATTATTGAATTAGAATATGATTTACAATATTAATTAGAAATGCAATTAACAATTAGCAATTAGCAATTAGCGACTCCTGAAAAACCATACTGTCATCCCCGCGTGCTCCTGGCGGGGATCCAATCATTGAAAACTAACTTAATAATGGATCTCGACAGGAGCATTCCTGCTTCGGGGCAATGTGAGAAGAAATGACAATCCGGGGAGAGTTGTTTTTTCAGAAGTCTCACAAATTACATAATTGAATTTAAGAAATCCGAAAAGTAAATTGATAAAAATAACTGACCAAAAAAATTTATTTAAACAATATCAATATGAAAATACTCAGGACAATTTCATTTTTATTTTTATAGGATTTCTTTTCCTTATTTATCAGAATATAATGGCATTCAAGGACGGCATAGTCGGATTCACAAAAAAAATCGTAATGATATCGGCTGCGTCTGTCATGAGTTCGAACCGAATGATACTGTGAATGTCACTATTACACGGACCTTCATCAGTAAGAGCAAACGACACAGCAGTTTATGTTCTTAGAATTTCCAAAGGTCCTGCAATAGCAGGCGGGTGATATTTCCACCAGTCTGGGAAATGTAATTACAACTCCTCTTGATACGGGACTCAGAAGAGACGAGCAGGTTCCGGGTGCTGGATTTGAACCGACGCACAAGCGTCCAAAACTTTTCTCAGGAGATACAGTTAAATTTACATTCAAATATATTGCTCCGTCAACTCCAAATGTTACCGATACTATTTTCGCAAACGGAATTCCACAAACAACAGCAGCAGTTCGGACGGTGACAAATGGAATTACGCTAACAATTTTCTGATAAGCATTATTCCTCCGTCGGGAATTGCAGGTAACAGCAGTATCATAAAATCATTCGAGCTTGAACAGAACTATCCTAACCCTTTCAATCCGGAAACGAAAATTAATTTTAATATATCTAACTCATCTGAAGTATCTCTTGTAATTTATAACATTGAAGGAAAGGAAGCTGCTTCACTTATAAATAATCAATACTACAGACCGGGAAATTATTCAATAAGCATAAATGCTGATCAGTACAAGCTTACAAGCGGAGTTTATTATTACAAACTTACATCTAAGGACGGGTTTGAAGTAAAGAAGATGATACTAGTAAAATAAAATTAATCGCCCATCATTCACAGTCTGAAGACAGGGAATGATGAAACAAATTTTTATTTAATTAAAAGAGAACTGACAATAAAGCCAGTTCTCTTTTTTTATTTTGAGTAAAGTTGACCAGGCTTTAACAAATGTGCTTAAATGAATTTTAAAATTTGCCTGGAGTGTGTCTCAAAACTGAAAAATTAAAATTAACACAAAGACTCAAAGGCATAAAGATTGTTGTTTTAAATTTTTTACTTTGTGTCTTCGAGTCTTTGAGGTAAAACCTTAGTCTGGAGACAGACTACTCAGCAAGAAAAATGGTTTTAACTAAAAACTTTTTATTTAATAAGAACCATTCTTTTCGTTTCAGAAAAAATTTTCCCTGGCTGTAAGATTATAAAAATATGCACCGCTCGGAACACTATTTCCGAAAGCATCTTTTCCGTTCCATCTGATATTGTATTCACCGGGAAGCTGATTAGTATTTACCAGTGTATTAACTTCTTTTCCGCTTATATCAAAAACTGACAGCTTAACTTTTGACAATTCCGGAACTGAGTACTTAATGCTTGTTGATGGATTAAAAGGATTCGGATAATTCTGATCAAGCGAAAAGTTTTCCGGAACGATGTTCAGATTATTATTTACCCCAACGAGATCGCTTTTATTGAATCTGTAAACAATTCCGTTTGCACAGCAGACATACAATTCGTTCTGCTGATCAGATCCGAAAGAATATATACTTGAAGTCGCAGTAACCAGAAGTTCATCTTCTGTAACAATACCTCCTTCATATTTCAGTTTCCAGATCTTCCTGCTGCAATAATCTCCGTAGATATATCTTCCTGTAAGTTCCGGTCTTCTGAGACCTCTGTAAACATAACCGCCTGTAATTGAACATTCAGAGTTCGGGCTTGAAGAGGAATATTCCTTTATCGGAAAAGTATAATTAGTTATAACTCCGCAGCCGCTGGTGTTATAAGTATGAACTCCTTCATAGCATCTCCATCCGTAATTTTTCCCGACTTCCAGTATGTTGATCTCTTCCCAGGATTCCTGTCCTACGTCACCGCAATAAATTAGTCCCGTAGCTGCGTCCTGACTCATTCTCCAGGGATTTCTCATACCGTAAGTAAAGATCTCTGGTCTTCCGCCTCCTCCTGCAAAAGGATTTGTCGGAGGTATTCCGTAATTGTTTCCGCCGGAAGTTGTATTGACATCTACTCTGTGAACTTTCCCGAGCATTTCATTTGTGTTCTGAGCTCTGTTACCCGGATCGCCGCCGCTTCCGCCGTCACCCATTCCGCAATAAAGGAATCCGTCAAGTCCGAAAAACAAAATTCCTCCGTTATGATTAGAGTATGGATCGGCTACAGCCCAGAGAACCTGTTCGCTTAAAGAATCCGCTTTATCCGGATCATTAATACTTCTTGAAAATCTTGACAGAACATTCGCCCCGTCGCCGGTTCTTGTATAGTAAATATAAAAATATCCATTGGAAGCATAGTTAGGATGGAATGCAAGTCCAAGAAGACCTCTTTCCTGATAAGTGGATCCGTTATTTAAATTTGTTACATCCAGAAAAACTTTTACATTTGTTGTATTTGAATCATTCGGCATTACTTTTATTTTTCCTAATCTTTCAATGACAAACACTCTGTTTGTTGCGTCATTTGCATGAGTTACAAATACAGGATTACTGAATGTAACATTAGAAAAGGCATTGACTAGCTGGAAAGGCTGTGAATTTGAATATCTTATTAAAAACAATGAAAACAGTATTGTTAATAAAATTTTTGTTTTGTTCATTTGATTTGCTCCTGATTTTTTGCCCGTGAAATATTTAAAATAAATATTACATGACAGAAAAATATTTTTAATGTTTATGATTTATTTTTTGATAAAGATAGAAAAATGAATTGTCATATTGAAGTTAATAGGTTTTCACAGAATTTGATAAACAATATCCTTAGCTTTGTAAAGCAGGCGGACAAGTTTTTCTCTCACAGATGACAAAGACTTTCACAGATATACTCTTATACTCTTACCCGAATATTCAAAAAATTGAAAGAAAAATGCAGAGTCTAATCTGTGTTAATCTGTGTCATCTGTGAGAAACAAGCTTTTTGATTTATAATATTGTTTTAATTTCGTGAAATATTATTCAACGTTTCTCGCCGAAAGAATGTGACCATCTAAAATAATCCCCAATTCCTGATTCCTGATTCCGAAAACAAAATCGAAGCCACCGAAAATGAAATCGAAGTCATTCGTATAAACATTTTTACTGAACGATTCAAAATCTTTCCCTGCCATTACTAAATACTTACTGCACAACAGAGAATCAATACCGCAATTAAATGAATCTTTACTAAGCAATATAAGATTTCTTCATGACGCAACACAATTTTATCTGTTCGCTGATAAATAAATTCGGTTTGATATGAAATCTTTACTGTGCGTTGGGAAATCTTTACCGTGCGTTGGAAAATCTTTACCGTGTAACCGCAAATCTTTCCTCATCGAATGTAAATCTTTTTAAATCATCAGTAAATCTTTTCTATTCGAAAGCAGTTTTTTTCTCATCACAGGGAAAATATTTACATCCAACTTCACATTTCAGAACGAAGTTTGTTGAATTTCAAATACTGAATTGTGAATTTTGATTATCGAAATATTCTATGCACATGACAAAATATTTTCTCGCAGATTTACGCAAATAATCTATTTAATAATCTTGTCTTTGCGAAAATCTGCGTGAAAATTCTGCGGTCTTCTGTGAGAAATTCTCTCCGGAAAATTTTGTCGTGAACAGAGTGGAATATTAATGGACTGCAAAAAACTATTAATTTAAATATTGATTTTTTATATTGAACAAAATTAATAACAAAGGAGACTATTAATGAAGAAGATAAAACTTACTCTTCTCACAATTGCTATTTTTATCAGTTCAACCCTTTTAATATCCTGCGGAAGCAAAGACAACAAAACAACAACTACAAAAACATCTGCCGATACAAAACCTATTTCAATCAAACAATTCGATACTCCTCCGGGGAGCAGATCCGTCAGTTTCGGCTGAAATGGGAGGTAATGGTTTTACGGGCGAAGGTTGGACAACTAATACAGATTATAATTATTTAGGAGATCCGAAAGCTGTTAAAGGCGGTTCGATCTCCTGGTCAATACCGGACTTTCCGGCTTCACTGAGACAATACGGAAAAGACGAGAATTCATATTATACAAGGATGATGCAGAATCTTGTATATGAAAGTCTGCTCAGCACAGATCCGGTTAACGAAGACTATGCACCGAGATTAGCTTCTCACTGGCAGGTTTCACCGGACAAGAAAACTTACAGATTCAGAATAAATCCGAATGCCAGATGGGCTGACGGTAAACCGGTTACTTCGGAAGATGTAATAGCAACTTGGAAACTCGCTACTGACCCTGGATTATTATCCGGCACTGGTGAAGTATATATGACCTATCTTTCCAACCCTGTTGCTGAAAGCAAGTATATAGTAACTTATAAAGCGAAAAAAGACGGATGGCTGCCATTATCAATTGCATCAGGAATTAGAATTCTTCCTGCGCATATCATCGGAAACATTTCAGCAAAAGATTATCTTGATAAATTTAATTACGAAGTCGTTCCGGGAAGCGGACCTTATTATGTAAGAAAAGAGGACGTTGACAAAGGTAGATCAGTAACATTAAGAAGAAGAAGTGATTACTGGGGAGAAAAGGAAAGATGGGCTACCGGTCTGAATAATTTTGATATTATCAAGACGGAAGTCATACAGGACGAAACACTTATGTATGAGAAATTCAAAAAAGGTGAGACTGATGTTTATTCGGTTAACAGAGCGCAGTGGTGGGCTGAAAAAACTGACTTTGATGAAGTCAAACAGGGAACTGTAATGAAGAAAAGAATTTTCAATCAGAATCCTGCCGGACTTTCCGGACTTGCCTTCAACATGAGAAAGCCGCCATTTGATGATCTCAAAGTCAGAAAAGCTTTTCAAATGCTTTTTGACAGAGTAAAGTATAATGAAAAATTATTTTACAAAGCATACAAACCTACAAAATCAAATTTTCCTGCAACTCCTTATGAGAATCCGAATAACCCTCTGACAGGATTTAATCTTGACAGCGCTATTGCACTTCTTGAAGAAGCCGGCTGGAAAGATAAGAACTCCGAAGGTTACAGAATGAAAAACGGATCAGCATTTGAAGTTGATCTGACTTTCACACAGCCGAGTCAGGAAAGATACTTTACTGTTTTTCAGGAAGATCTGAAAAAAGCCGGAGTAAAACTGAATCTGAAACAGGTTGATGGTACTACACAATTCAAGATTGGAAATCAGAGAAATTTCTCTCTGATACCTGTTGCCTGGGGCGGTCAGAATCCACCGAGTCATGAATTTAATATTGCTTCAAAAACTGCAAACGACACGAACAGCACTAACTGGCCGGGATTTGCAAGCAAGGATATAGATCAGCTTGTGGAAAGATACAACATTACAGATTCAAAAGAAGAAAGAGTTGCTCTTACAAGACAAATGGACAGTATAATTTATGCAATGCAGCCCTATGTTTACGGCTGGTATGCCGATTATGTGAGATTAATGTGGCATAACAAATTCGGTTACCCGAAATGGATCGTATCAAGATTTGATGATTATTACAGCGGCACAGAGCAGCCGGTCTTTGCAATGTGGTGGCTCGATCCTGCAAAAGACCAAAAATATATGGAAGCAATTAAGGATAAATCAAAGAAACTTCCGACTGAAGAAGTTGATAATTCTTACTGGCTTGAACTTGCAACACGTGAGAACAAAGGTGAAAAAATTAAACTGAATCAATAATTATATGACTTCTTATTTTATCAGAAGATTTCTGCTGATAATTCCTACGTTCCTTGGAATTACTCTTGTAACTTTTTTGATATTACAATTCGTACCGGGCGGTCCGCTTGAAATGGCGATCATGCAAATGAGGACAGGCGGACAGCAAGGCAGCGAGCAGGGCAATAATAACACTACACAGAGCATTCCGCAGGAAGCAATTGAAGAATTAAAAAATTCTACGGTTTCGACAAACCTATTTATGAAAGATACATTATCTGGGTGGGAAATCTTGTTCAGTTTGATCTGGGCAATTCATACAAGTACAATGAACCCGTCTGGGATGTGATCTCTTCAAGGTTTCCGGTTTCAATATATTTCGGACTTATAGGATTTTCATTAACATACCTTATATGTGTTCCCCTGGGGGTGTATAAAGCTGTCAAGAATGGATCAACATTTGATTTTGTTTCCTCAGCTCTTGTGTTTATCGGATACTCAATACCCGGATTTGCATTCGGAGCAATGATGCTGGTGCTTTTCGGAGGAGGAAGTTTCTGGGACGTATTTCCGCTTGGAGGATTCCGTTCATCTGACTGGGAATTACTAAGTTCGTCTGAAAAGATCTGGGATCAGGTACAGCATACATTTCTTCCTGTGCTTTCTTACATGATAGGAAGTTTTGCAACTCTTACTATCCTTACAAAAACTCCGTTATTGAAAATCTTAGTCAGGATTATATCAGGACTGCATATTCAAAAGGGCTTTCCGAAAAGAAAGTAATATTCGGACATGCACTGAGAAATTCGCTGATACCGATTTCCACAGGATTAGGTCATGCTATTTCCTTAGTCCTTGCAGGAAGTTTCCTTATTGAAAAAGTTTTCAATATAAACGGAATGGGACTTCTCGGTTATGAATCAATAATCGAAAGAGATTATCCCGTTGTGATGGGAATACTTGTAATCTCAACAGTTTTGCTGCTTATTGGAAATATATTATCAGATATACTTTATGCAATAGTGGATCCGAGGATCAGATTTAAATAATTTTTTCAGAATTTTAATTTCAAACACCGCTAACTGACAAAATGGCTGAAAACAATTCAGTAAAGAAAGTATCGACATCTCTTCTTCAGAAAAGATGGAGAAAGTTCAAAACTCTTAAAAGAGGCTATTATTCTTTTCTGGCAATTCTGATATTGTATATAATATCATTTATCTTTCCGTTGTTTGTCGGCAGGAATGCGCTTCTTGTGAAATACAACGGTGATTATTACTTCCCGTTATTCAAGACTTACATGTCAACAGATCTTGGACAAACAAAAGATGCATACGGTGAGGCAAATTACAGGATCCTGAATCAGGAATATAAGGAAGCTGATAAGGGGAACTGGGTATTTCTTCCGGTATATCCGTTCGGACCAAATGAAAATCTTCTGAATGAACTTGAAGGAAATCCTCCTCATCCGCCATCTGCAGAGCATTTTGCAGGAACTGATGACAGGGGAAGGGATGTTTTTGCAAGACTCCTTTACGGATTTAACATTGGAATATCTTTTGCACTTGTAGTAACTCTCCTTTCTTATATTATCGGAGTTGCAATAGGTTCATCTCTCGGATTTTACGGAGGGAAATTAGACATTTTCGGATTGAGATTAATAGAGATATGGAGCACACTTCCTTTTTTGTATGTGATCATCATTATCAGTTCTATTCTTCAGCCGAATTTTCTTCTGCTCACATTTATTCTTACGCTGTTCGGATGGATCGGAATTACTTATTACATGAGAGGAGAGTTTTACAGGGAAAAGGCGCGTGATTATGTATCAGCGGCTGTTTCAATGGGAGCTGAAAACAAGACGATCATTTTTAAGCACATACTTCCGAATTCACTTACACCTATAATTTCTTACGCTCCGTTTGCAATAGTTGCAAATATTTTTTCTCTTGTTTCCTTAGACTTTCTGGGATTCGGTCTGCCGCCTCCCACTCCAAGCTGGGGACAGCTTATGCAGCAGGGATTGAGCAACATCGAGCACTGGTGGCTTATTGCCACGCCTCTGATCTCACTGTTCCTGACACTGCTTTGCATAACATTTATCGGCGAAGCAATAAGAGAAGCGTTTGATCCGAAAGTGTATTCAAGATTAAGATAAACTTTTTAACACAGTTTTTTCAGAAATAAAAAAGCTGTAAATAAATTTATATGCAAAAAAAACTAGTCGAAATAAAAAATCTCCGTACTTATTTTTCGTTGAAGCTACAGACCAGCAGATATCCGATGAAAATATTTCACACGACAGCGATCTGAATAAATTATACGCAAGTGATAAGTATTTAAAAGGAAAAGTGCCGGCAAAGGCGGTTGATAATGTAAGCTTTGATATTGACGAAGGCGAAGTGATCGGAATCGTTGGCGAATCCGGTTCAGGCAAATCCGTAACTGCATATTCAATTACCAGGCTGATCCCCGATCCGCCGGGAAAGATAGTAGCAGGAGAAGTCATTTATAAGGGAAAGGATCTGCTGAAAATTACATTTGACGAGATGAAGAATTACAGGGGAAAGGAAATTGCGATGATATTTCAGGAACCGATGACATCTCTTAATCCTGTAATGAAAATCGGAGATCAGATATCCGAAATTCTTCTTCAGCACGAAAATGTAAATAAGGAAGAAGCATTCAAACAGGGCGTTAATATGCTTGAGCTTGTCGGGATTCCTTCACCTGAAAAAAGAATGAAGGATTATCCGCATCAGTTCAGCGGCGGTATGAGACAGAGAGTCATGATAGCAATGGCTCTTGCATGCAATCCTTCATTGCTTATTGCAGATGAACCCACAACAGCTCTTGACGTGACTATTCAGGCGCAGATACTTGATCTGATGCTAAAGCTTAAGAACGAAAGAAAAGAATCAGCCATATTGCTTATTACACACAATCTCGGAGTCGTTGCTGAAACCTGCAACCGTGTGATCGTAATGTACGGCGGGAAGATACAGGAGATCGCAGATGCTGAAGCTCTGTTTGGAAATCCTTTGCATCCTTACACAAAGGGACTTCTCGAATCATTGCCCGATCCCGATAAGCCAAAAGATACTCTTCAGGCAATTCCGGGAATTATTCCGCATATTCTTGAGCTTCCGAAAGGATGCAAGTTTTCAACAAGATGCACAAAGGTATTTGACAAATGCATTACCGATGAACCTGAATTACTTGAAATAGAAAGCAAACATTTTGTAAGATGTCATCTTTATAATCTTTAATTATTATAGATTTTAATTCATCAAATGAAACCTGAAAACATTTTAGAGATAAAAGATCTTAAAGTTAAATTCCCTGTTACCGGAGGATTATTTCTGAAGAAAATTGCGGAAGTAAAAGCCGTTGACGGGGTAAACCTCGAACTCAAAAAGGGAGAAACTCTCGGTCTGGTCGGAGAATCCGGATGCGGTAAATCAACGATCGGCAAAGCTGTGATAAACATTCTGAAATTTTCATCTCCGGATGTGGATATTACCGGTCAGGTAAACATGAGAACCGACGACGGTGAAGTGGATATTTTATCCCTGAGTAATAATGAAATGAGAAAGTACCGGGGTCTTATACAAATGATTTTTCAGGATCCTTATTCTTCTTTGAATGCGCGTCTGTCAGTTGGTCAGATCATAGAAGAGCCGCTGCTTTATCATACGAAAATGAATAAGTCTGAAAGAATGGAAAGAGTTGCGTGGCTGCTTGAAAAAGTCGGACTTCAGGCAGAACAGTCAAAAAGATATCCTCATGAATTTTCAGGCGGACAGAGACAAAGGATTGGCATTGCAAGAGCACTTGCTACAAATCCGAAAATTATTATTGCAGATGAACCTGTATCAGCGCTTGACGTTTCCATCCAGGCGCAGGTAATTAATCTTATGCAGGAGCTGCAGAGTGAATTTGATCTGAGTCTTTTGTTTGTAGCTCACGATCTTTCAGTGGTAGAGCATATTAGTTCGAGAATTGCGGTAATGTACTTAGGAAATATAGTTGAAATCGGACCCGGCTATGATATTTACCATAATCCAATTCATCCATACAGCAGAGCGCTGCTTTCGGCTGTTCCGCTTCCCAATCCAAAAAGAAAAGATAAGGAAAGAGTAATTTTAAAAGGTGATGTTCCCACTCCTATGAATAAACCGAGCGGCTGCGGATTCAGGACAAGATGTCCCATTGCAAAAAAGGAATGTGCGGATTTTGTACCTCCGCTTGAACTGAAAAAGACAGACCATTTTGCCGCCTGTCCTTATGTTCAATAAATCATAGATAATTAATTTTTGGATGTAAGAATTAACTTTCCTCAGAAAGATTTATTAAATCATGGAATTCCTCTTAAAGCTTTTTGTTTTTTTCGCTTTTACTGTTCTCATTGTATTACTGATTTCTTTATTTATTATGTTACTTGTTGCCGCTGTGTTTTTAATACTGATCATCGTTACTCTCATAATATTTATTTTTTATTTTGCGTTTAAAAAATTCCGTAATGAATTCGTAAAATCATGATCACTAACTGATTTTACAGGATTTACAATTTTCTGAACTCCGCAGTAAAATGTCTGAGATATTCAGTTTCGTAAACTATTTCATATCCTCTTACATTCTTTTTGTTTTCAATTATTTTAGAAAATACTTCTATCACATACTCAATATGACTCTGAGTATAGACTCTTCTCGGAATTGCAAGTCTTACTAATTCCATCTGCGCAGGAATTAATTTTCCGTCTTTATCATATTTCCCGAACATAACCGAACCGATCTCCACAGCCCTGACACCGCCGGTAAGATACAGTTCGCAAACAAGCGCCTGACCCGGATACTGATCTACGGGAATATGAGGATACAATTCCTTAGCGTCAATATAAACAGCGTGACCGCCGATCGGAAGCATAAGAGGAATTCCCATTTTGTCCAGATGTTCACCGAGATAAGCGGTGCTTTTTATTCTGTAAAGAAGATAATCAGGTTCGAATATTTCCTTAAGCCCGATGGCAATCGCTTCCATATCTCTTCCCGACAGTCCGCCGTATGTCGTGAATCCTTCCGTAATGATCAGCAGACTGCTGCATTTTTCCGAAAGCTTTTCATCTTCGATTGCAAGAAACCCACCCATATTAACAAGTGCGTCTTTTTTCGCGCTCATAACTGCGCCGTCAGCAAGGGAGAACATTTCCTGCGCTATTTCCTTATAAGTTTTATCTTCGTATTCCTTCTCTCTGTGTTTAATGAAATAAGCATTCTCTGCAATCCTGCAGCAGTCAAGAAAAAACTTCACTCCGAATTTCCTGCATACTGAATGAATGTCCTTTGTATTCTGCATGCTTACCGGCTGACCGCCGCCGCTGTTGTTAGTTACAGTAAGAATTACGCAGCCAATGTTTTCAGGACCGTGTTTTACAATGAGCTCTTCAAGTTTACTGATATCCATATTCCCTTTAAAAGGATGATAATCCTTTGGATGTGTTGCCTCGGGAATTGGAATATCGAAAGCAGTTGCGCCTGTATATTCAATGTTAGCACGTGTTGTATCAAAGTGAGTATTGCTGATGAAGACCTTGCCTTTACCTCCAAGCACGCTGTAGAGAATTCTTTCGGCTGCCCTTCCCTGATGAGTCGGTAAAATGTGATGGTAACCGGTCAGATCTTTTATTGTAGAATGCATATGTTCCCAGCTTTTTGATCCGGCGTAAGATTCATCACCGATCATTATTCCCGCCCACTGATTTGCGCTCATCGCGGATGTCCCGCTGTCCGTAAGAAAATCTATCATCACCTGATCAGATTCCAATTTAAACGGATTGTATTTTGCTTTTTCAAGATAAACTTTTCTTTCATCGGGAGTAGTCATTTTTATCGGCTCTACTGACTTTATCTTAAAGGGTTCGATGATTGTTTTAAATTCCATACTATGATTTCAATAAATATATTTTATAAAATACTTGCATTTTAATTATCTGTAAACTTACAACTTCTCAAATCTCGCCTGAAAAAATCTGAGATATTTCGGTTCGTATATCATCTTCAGACCATTGATATTTTCTCGGTTTGCGAAAACAGATTCGATGGATTCTGCAATTACCTCCATGTGCGCCTGAGTATAAACTCTTCTTGGAATAGTCAGTCTTACGAGTTCAAGATTCGGAAAATTATGTTCGCCTGTATCTTTATTTCTTCCCGCTGAAACAATTCCTCTTTCCATGCTTCTGACTCCTGAGTCTACATATATTTCCGCTGCAAGCGCCTGTGCAGGAAAAGCTGTCTGCTCAAGATGAGGAAGAAACTTCCTGGCGTTCAGAAATACTCCGTGTCCTCCGATTGGTCTTACTACCGGAATACCTGCATTAATTAACATATCACCCAGATATTCCACCTGACCGATCCGCGCCCTTATATGATCATCATTGACGGACTCCCCTATTCCTATTGCAATTGCTTCCATGTCTCTTCCCGCAAGTCCGCCGTAAGTATGAAGTCCTTCATAAACAACTACTAAATTTCTTGCTTCTTCATAAATATCAAAATCGTTCATTGCAAGAAATCCTCCGATATTAACAAGAGCGTCTTTCTTTGCGCTCATCGTAGCTCCGTCAGTAAAGATACGGTATCTTCCTTGCGCCTACAGTCTTTATCAGACTTTCAAGTTTTTCAATGTTAACATTACCCTTAAATAAAAACTCACTGTCCGGATCATGTGCTTCATCAATAATTACATCTGCAAATTTTCCGCCCGCAAGCTCCTGATGAAGCCGCGTTGTAGTGAAATACATATTCCCCGGAATTATATCTCCGGGTTTGATAAGAATTTTTGAAATGATATTCTCTGCGCCCCGTCCCTGATGAGTCGGGATGACATATTTATAACCGTAATATTTTTTTACAGCTTCATCAAGATGATAAAAATTCTCACTGCCTGCGTAAGCTTCGTCTCCGAGCATCATTCCTGACCACTGACGATCGCTCATTGCAGAAGTGCCGCTGTCAGTAAGCAGATCAATGTAAACATCTTTTGATCTTAGAAGAAATGTATTGTATCCGGCTTCAATGATTGCTTGTTCCCTCTCTTCAGTTGTAGTCATTTTTAACAATTCGACCATCTTGATTTTATAGGGTTCAGCCCAGGTATGTCTTTTCTCTGCTTTACTCATATTTTGTTTAAGTTAATTTATTTGAAATTTATAAATTTGAATAATATTACAGTCAGAATAATTATTCAAGAATAACAATTTTAAAATATAAGTAGTATGACATATATCATAAAATTAAAATTTTTTTATAATACTGATAAACATGATTTTCAATCGATTCATTAGGATAATTTTATTTTTGCACAGCGTCCAAGAAAATTTAATCCTCTTTTTCGGAGTGCATCAAAATTAAAAAAAGATTTTATCACTAAATCACAAAGACTCTAAGAAAAAAGATATAAATTGAAACTTCTGAAAAATTTTACTGTCATCCCCGCATGCTTTGCCGCGATACAGGCATGCTCCTGACGCGGGAGCACCCTTTGGTCATCCACTCATTAAATCCTAATTCTAATTCAAATTTTTTCTGATTGGATCCCCGCCAGGAGCATGCGGGGATGACAATAAAGTTTTTCAAAAGTCTCTACTTAAAACTTTTTTCTTAGAGCCTTTGAGCCTTCGTGGTGAATAAAGTCCGATAATTAACTTGAATTTTTTTCATTAAATTCATATTTTGGAAACCAATAAAACGATTTTAGTTTCTTGACCGCAGACATAAAAGCAACAGAAGAGAAAGAAAAAATTCTTAATTATTCCCGGAATAAATTTCACAGAGAAGGTTTTTACAAAACTTCAATGGATGAAATTTCTTCCGAGCTACACATCAGCAAGAAAACAATTTATAAATATTTTTCTTCTAAAGAAAAACTTCTTGAGGAGATCTGCAGCGGTACATCCTGCGACATAGGGAACCGGCTTGATAGTATAGTGGACGGCAAGGACAACGTAGTAATAAAATTTGTCAGAATACTTAATTTCCACAGTAACTTCAGCAGGAATATCAGCGATAAATGGCTCAGGGATCTTTCTATACATGCTCCGGATATAAAGAAGAATATTGATGAAAAGAAAAATGAAAGAATAAATAAAGTAGTGGAAAAACTTCTTGAACAGGGTAAGAAAGAGAAACTCATTGAAGATTATCCTTCTAAACTTATTATACTGGCGTTTAATTCTTCCTTAACATCAGCATTAAATTCCGATTTTCTGATAAACAATAATTTCTCTATGCATGACGCTTTCAGGATCACTTATGAGATGCTGTTAAATGGTATTCTTACTGAGAAAGGAAAGGTTCAGTTTTACAAAACAAAAACTGATCTTGATAAAGAAATTGAGATTTAAAATAAAATTAAAATTAACCGGTATTACAAAATATATGTTTAAAAAACCTGACAGGAAAATTTTAACTGTAATATTATTGGCTGCTTGTTTCATTTCGGCAAACAGCAAGGGATATTCTCAGAGCAGGACAACTATCAAAAATGTGAACGAAGCGCTTTCTCTTGCAATGAAAAATAATTCAGAAATTGTAAAAGCAAATATTGATAAATTAATAGCTGAAGAAAAAGTATCTGAAGTTTACAGTGAAAACCTTGTTCCCACAATCTCCCTGAATTCAAGATATTCCAGAGCTTTTAAGAAACAGGTATTCGATATATTCGGTGAGAAGATAGAAATTGGTTCTGATAACTCTTTTACAAATTCAATTGATGTCACCGAAGCGCTTCCGATCCTCGGTACGCCTGTATTCTCCGGAATCAGAATAGCAGAATACTTTTTGAAAACTCAGCAGGAAAACTTAATCGCAGTTCAGGATGAAGTAAAATACAATGTTAAGAGAGCGTATTACGGAGTGCAGCTTACCAAAGCTGTAGTTGATGTGAACAAGCTTACACTGGAAAATGCTCAGAATAATTTTAATACAGTCAGCGCAAGATACAGAAACGGCGTTGCTACGGAATTTGATTACCTTAGATCAAAAGTAAAGTTTGATAATGTCAGACCCGAACTTTCAAAAGCTGAAAGGAATCTTGAAATTAGTCTGAAAATACTTTCAGATGCAATTGGATTAAAAGTAAATGAGGCGGTTGATGTAACCGGAGAATTAATTTACGACAGCACGGAATTTACCGGCAATACTGATCAGATCATTAGTAAAATTGCTGAAGAGAATGTAGCTGTAAGACTGCTTGGAATCGGAAAAAAAATAAACGAAGAATTCGTAACTGTTAACAAAGCTAATTATCTTCCTAAGCTTTATCTATTTGGTCAGTATGCTATTGGCACTCAGGAAAATGACGGCAGACCAATTTCTCAATACAGATTCATTAACACAGCGAATGCCGGGCTTGGTCTGACATGGGATCTTAATTTATTCAGAAATTCCTATAAAGTGAAACAGTCTGAACTTGAAGTAAAGAAAAATGATGAGCAGATAAGGGACCTTAAGCAAAAGTTAAGACTGAGATCTGAAAGCGCAATCATCGCTCTGATTGATGCGAAGGAAAGAATTTCTACAATGAAGGGCACAATGCGGCTTGCAGAAAGAAGTGTCGAACTTGCCAACGCAAGTTATTCCGCTGGTGTTTTGAATCAGATAGACGTTCAGGATGCTGAACTTTCATTATATAATTCAAGACTCGGATTCCAGCAGTCAGTTTATGATTATCAGGTTGCAAAAGCCGAACTCGAAAGGTTACTTGGAAATTAATTCAACAATAATAATGCATAAAAGAAAAATTATAAAATCTTATAAAATGAAAAATATTTTTATTTCGTTAATCTGTCTCTTATCAATAAGTCTCTTTTTATCTTCCTGCGGGAGTAAACAGGAAGCGAAAACTGAGGCGGAAAAAAAATTACAGGCGGTGAAGGTCATGGAAATCGGGACTTCATCTTTCTCGGAGGTATATAAAGTGGTAGGCACTGTAAAAGCTTTTCAGGAAGCAAAGATATCTTCTGAAGAAGGCGGTCTCATTACATATCAGCCGTTTGATAAAGGCAGCAGGATAGGAAAAGGTCAGGTGGCAGTAAGGCTGCGAAAAGATATGGATGCAGCTTCTTACGAGCAGGCGCAGACTCAGTTTGAACTTGCAAAGAGTAATTTCGACAGAATGGAAAAGCTATATCAGGAAAATGTAACAACGGAACAGGATTATACCAATGCGAAATTTCAGTTAGAACTTGCGGAAAAAAGTCTGACTGTGCTTGAGACAAGACTGAGTAAATCCTATGTAGTCTCCCCTATCAGCGGGGTTATAGATCACAAATTTATGAGCAAAGGAGAAGTCTGCGGACCGGGCACTCCGATCTTAAACGTAGTGGATGTTTCAAAAGTAAAAATCAGCGCCGGAATTCCTGAAAGTTTTATCGGAGAAGTTACAAAAGGATCTTCAGTAATTATTTCATTCGACGTATATCCGGACGATGAATTTACCGGAACAGTAAATTATGTATCACCCACTCTGAGCGCAGTTAACAGAACCTTTGAGATCGAACTTGTGATGAACAACAGAGACGGAAAACTTAAACCTGAAATGAGCGCAAATATACAGGTTACTAAATCCAACGTCGATGATGTGATTGTCCTGGCTCAGGATCAGATAATTGATTTCGGAAGCGAGAAATATGTTTTCATTCTTGAAAATGATATTGCCAAAAAAAAGGTGGTCAGCATCGGGGGCAGAAACAATAACAACACAATGATTTCTTCAGGACTGAACAAAGGAGACAAATTAATAATCGAAGGATTTCAGTCTCTTGCGGACGGTGACAAAGTGCAGATAATAAATTAACAAGATAATTTTTAAATTATTTATTTAATAAAATGAATGTTTCAAAGTTAGCTGTAAACAATAAGGTTACGGTTTATATAATGACCGTAATAATAATTATAGTAGGACTTGTTTCGTATATATCCATTCCGAAGGAATCAGCTCCGTCAATTACAATTCCGAATATATTTGTATCAACCGCTTACTTCGGTGTTTCGCCGCAGGATATAGAAAGTCTTGTTTCGCAGGAGATCGAGAAAGAAGTGAAAGGAATAAAAGACGTAAAGAAAGTAACTTCCATTTCTCAGGAAAGTTTTTCTTTTGTAAATATTGAATTTAATCCTGATGTAAAAATTGATGAAGCGCTTCAGAAAGTCAGAGATAAAGTTTCTATTGCCAAGACAAAAATGCCGAAAGATATCGAAGAGCCGAATGTTATGGAAATCAACCTTGCCGAACAGCCGATGCTTTATGTTAATCTTTCCGGAAATTTAGGTCTTGCTGCATTGAAAGATATAGCGGATAAGTTGAGCGATGATATAGAAGGAATATCCGGAATTCTTTCAGCCGATGTCAAAGGAGGACTTGAAAGAGAAGTAAAGATCAATGTTGACGCTAACAGACTTAAATATTACAATCTGACTTTTACTGACATCACGGGAAAAATCGGTATGGAGAATCTCAGTATTCCCGGAGGTAGCGTTGATGTAGGGACGCAGAATTATCTCGTAAGAGTGCCGGGTGAATATCAGGATCCGGAACTGATCAGGGATATTGTTATTAAAGCTGAATCGGGAAAACCTATTTACCTGAGGGATGTAGCTCAGGTAATTTACGGATACAAGCAACGGTCAACAATGTCCCGGGAAAACGGTCAGGAAGCAGTAGCCATTGTAATTAAAAAAAGAAGCGGTGAAAATATTATCAGGATTGCAGATGACATCAAAGCGCTTGTAGAAAAAAAGAAATCATCATTGCCGGAAGGGCTGAAGATAAGCTTTACAGGCGATCAGTCAAAAAGCATAAAGAATACAGTTCACGAACTTGAAAACGGCATTGTAACAGGATTTCTGCTTGTATGTCTTATACTTCTCGCTTCGATGGGATTAAAAAACGCTTTTCTCGTTGCGACTTCAATACCATTTTCATTTTTTATCTCATTTATAATTTTAAGCGCATTCGGAGTAACGCTGAACATAGTTGTTTTATTCGGACTGATACTTGTACTTGGAATAATTGTTGATGATGCAATTGTAGTAACTGAGAACATTTACAGACTGCAGGAATCGGAAGGATACAATCCTCATGATGCCGCGATTGAAGGACCGAGAGAAGTTCAGATTCCGGTTACTATAGCCACGTTCACTATCATTTCTTCATTCGCACCATTGCTTTTCTTTCCGGGTATAGTGGGACAGTTTATGAGATATTTGCCTATCACACTCATAGTTTGTCTTTTTTCATCATTGTTTGTTGCAATGATAATCAACCCCGTTCTTTCAGCCCATTTTATAAATTTTAAAAAAGACAGAGAAAGACTTCATAAGAAGACAAAGTGGTATAATATTATAACAAAATTTCATTTATGGTTTGATGAACTGTTTGCAGCCATTGTTAAGAGTTATGAAAAAGCCCTTCGATTTGCGTTAAAGCACAGAAAATTTACTATAGGAGGAACAGTCTTTATGCTGTTCCTTGTATTTTTTGTTTACGGAAAATTCAATAACGGAATAGAATTCTTTCCGCAGGTAGAGCCGCAGCAGGCATACATTCATGTTAATATGCCGGTAGGAACTAATCTCGACAAATCAAATGAAGTAACAAAAATTGTTGAGCAGAAACTTCCTCCGTTTAAAGATATAGAATATTATCTGACGAATGTCGGTTCGGAAATTGGCGAAGGATTCGGAAGCGATGTATCAAGCAAGAGTACAATTACTCTCAGTTTTTTTGATAAAGAAGACAGGGAGCAGAGTTCATTTAAAACTATAGAAGAGATACGAGATGCTATAAACAATATTACAACTGCAGATGTGAGAATACAGAAACAATCCGGCGGTCCACCGACAGGACCTCCTGTAAATATAGAAATATCAGGAGATGATTTTGTAAAACTCGGACAGTTATCAGACGAAGTAAAAAAAGCTATAAAAGATATTCCCGGTATAAAAGATCTGAAAGATGATTTTGATGAAGCAAGACCTGAGATTAAAATATCGATTGACAGAGAGAAAGCTTCTCTTTACGGGCTAAGTACTGCTACGATTGCATCTACAGTCAGAACAGCAATCAACGGAACTGCTGCAAGTAAATTCAGAGTAGCTGATAATGAATATGATATTACAGTAAGACTTGATTCCTCTCAGAGAGAAAGTATATCGGCAATTTCGGATATTTATCTTCCGGGAAAAGATGGCGCTAAAGTTCCGCTGACATCTGTCGCCAAAATAGATTTTTCAGGAGGCATCGGCGCAATTAACAGAAAGGATCTTAAACGGGTTGTAACTGTATCAGCAAACGCAGAAGGAAGACTCGGAAATGATGTACTTATTGATGTAAAGGAAAAATTAAAAGACCTGAAATTCCCGACGGGATACGGAATAGTTTATACCGGTGAGCAGGAAAGTCAGGAGGAGTCGCAGACATTCCTTGCCAAAGCTTTTTTGATTTCGCTGCTACTTGTATTTTTCTTTCTTGTGATAGAATTCAATTCCATCACATCACCGGTGATCATAATGTTTACTGTGCTGCTATCTCTGATAGGAGTGTTGCTTGGACTTCTGATCACACAGACTCCTTTCGGAATTATAATGACAGGAATAGGAGTGATCGCTCTCGGAGGAATTGTAGTAAGAAATGCAATCATACTTTTGGATTTTCAGAAAGAGCTTGAATCCAGAGGGCTGTCGAGAGAAGAATCCGTGATCCAGTCGGGAATGATAAGACTAAGACCTGTATTCTTGACGGCAGCTGCGACCATACTCGGACTTGTGCCTCTTACAACAGGAGTGGATTTTGACTGGAGAACATTGTCGTGGGTAATCGGCGGGCAGAACACAGCGTTCTGGAGACCGATGGGAGTTGCGATCATATTCGGACTTTCTGTAGCTACATTTCTTACACTTGTTGTAGTTCCTACAATATTTGTTTCAGTAAACAATATTCTTGACAGATTCAAAAAGAAAGAAACTGAACCAGTGACATCAGATATCGTTATACAGCCGGATTAAATAACAATTAACATTTCAGAAAATAAAAAAGGCAGGATTGATCTCCTGCCTTTTTTATTAAATACAAAGTGCTATAAGCAGTTAGTAATTTCAGATGGAGATTCCAAGCTATAATTATTGAATTGTAAAACTTCTTGCTGTCACTTCCTGACCCTGCGACACTGTGCCTGAAAAATTCGATGATGCTCCGTTTAGTATTACTCTTACATTAAAACTCTTCTGGACTCCTGAATAATTATGAACCTTCACTTCATAATTTCCGGAAGGAATTGAAGTTGTAGTACTGTAAATATTTTCAATTGCATTTCCGGTCTGACTGGTCCAGTCTCTGTCGAGTTCAAAATTTGCCGAAGTCCTGTTCTGATAAAAAATATGCAGATTATCAGGACCATACAAATGAAGATCAAGGTCTGTAATTTCTCCGGCTGAATTGTACCAGGTTAAAGTTGCCTGAAATGTTCCCGATCCGAAAGGAATTGTCGGAGGAGGCCAGCTTCCGGAGCCGCCCGAAGGTCTTCCCAATATCCAGCTTCCTCCTGCAGGAAGAGTAAAAGGCACATAAGTTACTGCATCATAAGTAGACCATCCGTTAAAATTCAAAGGATCACTCACTGTAACTGAAGCCGGCAAAGAGTATGTATATATCTGCCGGTCTGAACCCTGGCATAATGTTTTTGAAACCCAAAATGAAATTGTCCCCTGAGGAACTATAGCTTTTGTCTTTCCTTCCGGACAACCCTGAAACACAGGTCCGGAATATGTTCCTCCTATAAAACCGTTTGCAAATAAAGCAAGTTGCTCCGGCTTTTCAAGTGCAGCGCTGTTAACTGTCAAAATGAAATTTGTCCATAATTCCTGGTAGTCAAATACACAACCGCCTTGTCTGAAATCAGACATTGTATTATCAGCACTTATTTTTTTTGCTAATACAAAATATCCAAGTTCGAGAACATCAACACCGATCCTTTTACCGGCTGTATCAATTGCTGAAGTTGTAACAATTTTCCATTCCTGAATATTTGGAGAATATTTAAATACAATAAGATTCTGAGGTGAAGATTCTCCTGAAGCAGGAAGATATATCTGAACAGGCAGGTTAAAATAAAATGCTTCAGGACCAGCTTTTAAATATTTACTGATTATTGAGTAACCTGCCGGAAGACCCGCTATTCCGCTGTCTATTGATGATGAAGTATTTATAGAAAAAGCAACAGTGCCGGAGGCATTGCTTTGAAGTCTCGGAACGGTTTCGGTTTTTATCACTAAACTGAAACCCTCGTAATCCAATGAACCGTTTTCTGCTGAAGTGAATGACTTTGTTGCGCCGGTACCGCCAGGATTTGGATTTCCGGGATTGACTGGATTTGAATCTTTTCACACCCGTTCAGGAAAAGTGATAAAAATAAAAAGATAGTAAAGTAAAGAAATACTTTCCGCATGTTTTTCTCCTTTATGTTATTTTAATTTAAATTGAGATTGAAAAAGCTATATTTATCTTTCTCACAAATATTGTTTAAAGTCATATATAGTCTGAAAATAATTTGATTGATATACTTTTTAAAACTATCCGGCACAGAAATAAATTTTTATGCAAATTATGCGAAAATATATATTTGTGCAAAGAGAAGTTCCCTGATTTGTCCCATAACTTTTTATTATAATTAAATCTTTATTGGATTTTATTATATATTTTCAGTAGTTTTACCGGATCAAAACTTATATTTGTCCCAATAAAAATATGATTAATAAAATTACTGAATCCGAACAAAAAGGTCAGAGTTCGTTTTTAAAGAGCAATATCATACAGCTTCTGAGTATTTTTTCAAAAGAAGAAATGAAAGAATTTGAAAAGTTTGTTAAATCTCCGTTTCATAATAACCGCGCTGAAGTAACCCGTTTTTTTGATAGTATAAAAAAATTCTATCCTGACTTTAATCAAAAAGAATTCACAAAAGAAAATATATTTTACGGATTATACTCCGGTGACAAATACAGGGACGATGTCGTGAGAAGATTATGCAGCAATCTATACAAGCTGGGAGAGGAATTTGCAGCTTATAAAAATTTCAGGCAGGATAGTTTTTACTCTGAAAAAAGTATCCTCGATTTTTTTCTTTCCAGGAATGCTGATAAGTTTTATCTTAAACAAATAAGCAAAATCAGAAAGCAGCTTGAGGATCAGGTGCTGCGCGATCCTGAATATTATTTAAAACTGAGTACTCTTGAAGAACAATACAGAGTTTTCATGCTGAAGTATGATCCGAATTATAAAAAAGTAAGTTTTAATACTCAGATTGATTTAATGTGGAAGTTTTTGCTTTCTTCAATGCTGAGATTATACGGATTTGCTGAGTACGAAAAATTTTTTTTCAATAAAGATTATGAACTGAAATACAAAGACGAACTTCTTAAGATATCTTTGGAATCCGGTTTTATGAATTCAAAGACTGTAGAGATTTATTATCTTTTATTGAAATTATATGACGGCAATAATAATGAAGAGTTGTTTAACAGGATAAAAGTTCTTATAGACGGGATTTCGGGTAGTTTTAGTAAGTCCGAATGTTTCCATTTCTACATTCATCTTTTCAATTACCTGAATATATGCAAGATGAACAGTGATAAGGATTTCAGCAAGGAAGAATTTGAAATTTCACGGAAACTGGTTGAGAATGATTTATTAGTTCATAACGGAACGATAGACCCGGGCTGGTTCAGAGGAATTTTTGCAAAAGCTTTAAACGCAGGTGAGATTGTTTTTGCTGAAATATTTATTGAAAAGTATAAATCAATGGTATCAGGCGAAGAAAGAGAAAGTGTTGTAAATCATATTTACGCAAGTTTGGAAATTTATAAAAAAAATTATGATACTGCTTTAAAATATCTTGAGAAAGCCGCCTATCAGCATTTAAACGACAAATGGTCAGTTAAGAATATGTATCTCACAGTTTATTATGAACTGAATGAATACAAACTGTTTTTTTATACAGTGGACAGTATAAAACATCTGATCAGCGAATCCGGACTCTGGAATGATAATCTGATAATTCCGATAAGAAATTTTTTAAATATATCAACCAAACTTTTTAAGAAAAAAATCGGAGAGGCGGATATATCCTTAGAAGAACTGAAACATCAGACTTTGAACACAAAAGTAAGAGCGCGTAAATGGCTTCTTGATAAAATCGAAGAGCTGGAAACTGAGAATGGAAAATCAAAGTAACACATTTCAATTAAGTTTCAACTTCAACAAGCTGGGCAGTCTGTCTGAAAACAAAGGAATAACCTCGAAGTCTCGAAGTAAAAACTTTCAAAACAAGATTCTTTGAGTCTTCAAGACTTTGAGGTTTTTCTCTTAAATTCGTTTTCGGAAAGTCTGGGGACTTGGGAAAGAGGAGGAAACTTAATTTAATGATTTTACCTTCCCTCAATTAGTTTTTAACTTTTAACTTTTAACTTTTAACTTTTAACTTTTAACTTTTAACTTTTAACTTTTAACTTTTAACTTTTAACTTTTAACTTTTAACTTTTAACTTTTAACTTTTAACTTTTAACTTTGAGTATGAAATATAAATTAAAAAAAGAAAAGATTAAAAGCTTCGGGTTTTTGCTGCATGCAATGCTGCAAAAAAACAGAGAGCTGAACATTCCGCTGAACTGCTTTTTTATCGGAGCGGGTTGTTCAAAATCTTCTGGGATTCCGCTTGGCGGCGAAGTGATAGATATCTGCAGAAAACTTGCTTTTCTCAGGCAGCATGAGGACAGTCTTACTATTGAAAAAGAGCTGAATGAATCTTTTGAAAATTATTCCGCGAGAGTGAATAATTTTACTGAGGAAAGAAGATCTGAATTTGAGAATTTTGTTTCAGCAAGAGAAAGTGAATTCCATGAGGCAATCACCATGAAGTATATTGTCCAGAGGATTCCCGGATATTTAAAAGAAAAGATCAGCGCTGAGACCGGCTTAAAAAATTCCGAATTAGAAGAGCATTTGTTTAATCACTTCCGAGAAGACTTCTTCAGGGACAGTCTTTACGGATTCTGGTTTGAATCGTATTCAGGTGACAAAAGAGAAAGACAGATACTGATTGAAGATCTTATCGAAAATAAAAATCCAAACGGAGCGTTTATTCTTTTTGCAAATTTCATTCAGCATGGGCTCATACATAATATTTTCACGACGAACTTTGACGATCTGCTGAACGAAGCTCTGATGAAATATATGGATAAGAAAGCAAGAGTTTACTCTCACAATGAAATGGCGGATTTTATTTCCATCACAAGCACTAAGCCGAATATCATTAAACTTCACGGGGATTATTTATTTGAGAACATTCAGAATCTTAATGATGAGACCTCACGCTTAAATCCGAATATGGAAATTAAGATGAAAGAAGCGCTCGGCAAACTCGGGCTTATAGTTATTGGATACAACGGAGCTGATCACTCTGTGATGTCAGTGCTTGAAGAGATCAAGATTAAGAATAAAAAAGAATTTCTTCTTATCTGGTGCGCTAAAAATTCAGATAATCTTCACTGGAGAGTTGTTAATCTTTTAAATGAGACACAGAACAGCTTCCTGGTTCAGATAGATGACTTTGATACGCTTGTCGGAAAGCTTTATGTCAAATTCAAAAAACCCATTAACGACATAGCTGAAAATGCGCGGGAAAAGAAAAATGATCTGGATTCATTCATCAGCAAATTCAGGAATGAATTTATTCTGAAAGAGGAAGCGACAGAAGAGGACAAGATTGAATTCGATAAACTGAGCGAGGCGGAAAAATATTTCGATATGGCATTCAGCGGAACCAATGATCAGAAGAAGATTGAGTTTTATTCAAAAGCTATAGAGCTCAATCCGAATTACGCTCTGGCATTTCATAACAGAGCTAATGTTTACAATGATTTGAAAGAAAGACATAAAGCTCTGGATGATTATAATAAAGCTATCGAACTGAATCCTGAATACGCAAATTCATACAATAACAGGGGCACGGCTTATGAGAGACTTGGCGAAACAGATAAAGCAATTGCCGATTATAACAAAGCCATTGAATTAAATCCTAACCTTGCAAATGCTTACAACAACAGAGGGATTATTCTTGACAAGCTGAATATTAATGACAAAGCGATACTTGATTACAACAAGGCGATCGAACTTAATCCGAGCAATGCAAAAGCTTATATCAACAGAGGGAATTTTCTTTTCAAAATGAATGAAAAAGAAAAAGCAATAATTGATTACAACAATGCAATAGATCTGAATCCATATTATGCAGATGCATATTCAAACAGGGGTTTCGTGAATGAAGAACTTGATCATTTACAGGAAGCAATTCAGGATTACAGTAAAGCAGTAGAAATAGATCCTAAAGATTCACATACTTTTAATTGCAGAGGGAATGTTTATATGAAACTTAATGAAATTGAAAAAGCAAAACCTGATTACCTTAAAGCTGTTGAACTTGATCCCCGAAATTTATCTTTCTGTAATTCACTCTTAAAACTTTATCTGTTTAATTCTGAATTTGACAAAGCAATGATTTTAATTAAAAAGTCTGAGTTTACGAATGGCAATAATAAGGAAAAAGCAAATGAACTTGCTGAATATTATTTTCTTAAAATTGTAATCATGATAATTTTAAATGAAGATCATTCGGAAACAGAAAGTGATTTAAGAGAAATCATTGGAACTGAAACATTTGAAAATCTCAGGCTCAATGAAACGAAAGATCTCTTAATGAATACTAAAACCCTTAATGACAACATAAAGAAATACATTTTTGAAAAGACCCGTCTTTTAAAAAATATTTTCAAGAATTAAACCAGGATCAACTTTAATTAATAATTAGTAATTAATAATTAGTAATTAAAAAAATTACTATTGCCTATTGCCCATTGCCTATTCACTATTGCCTATTGCCTATTGCCTATTGCCTATAAATCTTAATACAGTTTAATCTCTCCGATAAATTCCATATTTTTATTAAAACCTATAACAATGAATTTGTCAGATAAAAGTATAGCGGAAGTTGCATCTGATTTTGTTTTTGAACTGTTCAAAAACAAACTTCCTTCGCACTACATTTACCATAATTACAGGCATACAGAAGAAGTAGCGGAAGCAGCGAGGAAGATAGCAGGAAAGATGAATCTCAGCGAGGAAGACACTGAGATAGTTACTCTTGCTGCATGGTTTCACGATACCGGCTTCATCGAAAGAAGTCAGAATCACGAAGACGCGAGCATTGAGATTGCAAAAAAATTTCTCTCTGAACATAATTACAGCAATGAGAAAACAGAAAAAATAATTGGCTGCATAAATGCCACCAGATATCCGCAGTCACCTAAAAACATCCTTGAAGAAATTATTGCAGATGCTGATCTCTTTCACATCGGCACAAAGGATTATAACGGCAGGTCTGACCTGCTTCGTATCGAATGGGAAAAGGCGGCGAATAAAAATTATACCGATCTAGAATGGCTTAAGATCAATACGGATTTTCTTGCAGGACACAAGTTCTATACAAGGTATGCAAAGAAAACACTCGATGAAAGCAAAGCGGAAACATTAGTAAAGCTTCAGAAGGAGTTCAGAAAAAAATCAGATAAAGATAAAAATTCCGAAAAGAAAAGACAGGAACTAATTTCAGAAAAAATTGCTCTTAAAGAAGAACTTAAGGAAAATTCCGGATCAAAAATTTCATCCGATACGAATGCTGAGAATACAAAAAGGTCAGAATTGTTTTTAAGCAATGCTGTCAGCTACAGTATTCAGACAAACGGTCTTGCTGACAGGAAGGCAATAAATATGCTGAGTATAAACTCTGTTCTTTTTATAATTTCAGGATTCCTGTCATTATTTATTACAAAATATGATACTGACAATATGCTGCTGATACCAATGTTAATTCTGTTAATAACAAGCGTAGTATGTTTGCTTTTTTCTGTAATGACTGCATTTCCGGTCAGCAGAAAATTAAATGATCCTGATAATAAAACCGGAACTAAAAGTTTAAACATATCCGGCAGCGAAATGAACTCTTTATCAGGTCACATAGAGTTTGAAAAGAAATTAAAAGAGTCGTTTAATAATGATTCTGAATTTGCAACAAAAAATTATGCTGAGGAATATTATTACAACAGCAAAGATATAATAAGAAAAAACAAATATATTAGATTTTGTTATACAGTATTCCTTTACGGACTGATAGCATCATTAATAGCTTATGCAGTTGCATATAAGTTATCTCCTTTAAAATTCTGATCTTCATAATTATTAAAATTAAGAATGTTTATCAAAAAATTATTTTTAATAAGGCATTCAAAGTCAAGCTGGAAGCATCCCGGAATGAGCGATCACGACAGACCGCTGAATAAGCGCGGGAAATATGATGCGCCTTTTATGGCGGAGAAGCTTTATCAGCTTGAGATATTTCCTGATCTGATCCTTTCAAGTACAGCAGTAAGGACAATGGAATTTGCGAATATTCTTGCGGATAAGTTAAATTACGAAAAAGAAAATATTATTTCATTACGCGAACTTTACCTCGCCTCAGATTCAGAGATCATAAAAACAGTCAGAGAAACCGATGATAAATACAAGACTGTTTTTCTTCTGGCTCATAATCCCGGGATAACATATGCTGTTAACAATTTAAGCGGAAGTGGAATAGATAATATGCCTACTTCCGGAATTGCAGGAATTGAATTTAAAACCGACACATGGAAAGAAATAAAATCAGGTTCAGGAAATTTGTTTTTGTTTGAATTCCCCAAAAAATATTACCCCTAAGTTTTACATTCCCAAGCTAAGACCAGACATTCCCAAGCTAGGGCTTGGGAATGAGGAGGTTCAGAAAACTTTGAGTCTTTGAGACTTAGAGATTGTTACACAATGAAGACTACGTTTTGGACGGCAATGTTCTATTTTCTATTCCTTTTAAGCAATTATCTTGAAAAACTACTATTATTAAGTTAATTTAAGTAGTAAGTATACAATCATTTAGGCGACTTTATTGTCATTTTATCAAATTTAATTTTCATTATGAAAAATAACGTGGAAACTGCAAAAAATATTATAATTAATGAGGATTTTAATTTATTCAAAGTCCTTTCCTCCCGCGAAAATACTAACAATCCATATCCGGTCTATAAAAAACTAAGAGAGTATGATCCTGTATTTTATATGAAATCTCCGATGGGGTTTTTGTCAGAAGATCTATGGATAGTTACTAAATATGATCATATATCTTCAGTTCTTATCAATAAAAAATTCGGCAGAGGAAACAGATTCGGAAAGTCTAAGATTACTGCACAGAATTATTCGAAGTTAAATGCTCTGACTCAGATGCGTCAGCACTGGGTAAATTTCCTTGATCCGCCTGATCACACAAGGATCAGGAGTTTTCTGAATAAAGTTATGTCTGTAAAGCTGACAGCTAATCTGAAACCGAATATCGAATCTATTGCAAAGTATTTAATAGATAAGATCAGATCAGGAGATGCTAAAGATGATTTCGAATTGATAAGGGATTTTTCTTATCCTCTTGCAACTCTTACTGTCGCTGAAATGTACGGTACGCCGAAAGAAGACCGTGATATTCTTGACAAATGGGGATCGCAGGTAGTGAGAACGCTGGATGTGGTAACAAGTCAGTACACACAGGAAGACCTGCAGCTGATTTACAAATCCGCAGAGGAAATAAAAGATTATTTCAGAAAGGTTGTGGAAGAAAGAGCAGCCAATCCTGAAAAATATGATGACCTTATAAGTAAATTGCTTACAGTCAGAGATAATGATGATAAGCTTTCTGTAGAAGAAATAACTTCCACACTTGTATTACTGACTATGGATGCTCACGAGGCACCGAAGAATCTGATAACCAACGGAATATATGCGTTGCTTAGAAATCCTGATCAGTTTGATAAATTAAAAAACAATCCGGCACTTATCGAAAGCGCTGTGGATGAGTTTCTCAGATATGACAGTCCTGCACAATTCACCGGCAGGAGGACAAATGAAGATGAAATAGTAGGCGGGAAAGAAATTAAAAAAGGAATTCAGATAATTTGTATGCTTGGAGCAGGCAACAGAGATCCTGAGAAATTCGAGAATCCTGATACGCTTGACATAGAAAGAAAAAATGTAATTCCTTTATCATTTGGCGGAGGGATTCATTACTGTGCAGGAGCGGGACTTGGAAGACTGGAAGCGGAGATCGGAATAAATTCTCTGCTTGAGAATTTTCCGGAAATGAAATTAAAAGATAAAGAGTATAATTACCATGCATCGCTTCATTCGAGAGGATTGGAAAGTCTGGAGTTGAGTTTAAATATTTAGAGATTTTATTTACAATTAAATAATCAGTTTTTTTACAATATGAGTGAAATTCAGCAAAAGGCGCAGACTCTGACAGAGCTTTTACGATGGCGAGCTGACAATCAGCCGGATAAAACCGCATTTGTTTTTCTTGAAGAGGGAGAAAGAGAAGGCGGAAGTTTTTCTTACAAAGAACTTGACATCAGGGCAAAAAGCATTGCAGCAAGACTTCAGTCATTGAATTTAAAAGGCGAAAGAGCTTTGCTTATTTATGAATCCGGACTTGAGTATCTCGATTCATTTTTCGGATGTCTTTATGCAGGAGTAATCTCAGTACCCCTTCACCTTCCGGGAAAAAATAAATCCTTATCAAGAATATCCGCTATCGCAAAGGACAGCGGCGCAAAGATTATACTTTCTACAAAGGAGATCACTGAAGAGTTAAGAGATGAGTTTGGCAGAGATGAAGTATTAAAAAATATTGAATGGATAGAAACAGAACTTATATCAGATGATCTTTGTGTAATTTATACAGATGCCGGAATTAAGTCTGACACACTTGCATATCTGCAGTATACTTCAGGTTCCACAGGCATTCCGAAAGGAGTGATGGTAAATCATCAGAATCTTCTTACAAATCTATATATTATTGACAAGTCACATCCTCACGATGATAAAAGCGTAATGGTTACGTGGCTTCCTATTCATCATGACATGGGACTGATCTACGGAATACTGCTCCCCTTCTATTGCGGATATCCATGTTACTTTATGACACCGCAGGCATTTGTTCAAAAACCTTTCAGATGGCTGAATGCGATTTCAAAATACAAGGGCACTCATAATGCTGCTCCGAATTTTGCATTTGAATTATGTGTGAATAAAATAAGTGAAGAGCAGAAGAAGACTCTCGACCTTTCCACATGGACAGCAGCTATGAATGCAGCGGAGCCGGTAAGAGCAGAGACGATTACAAAATTTTCAGATTATTTCGGGTCTTGCGGATTTGGTTTAAAACACTTTTGTCCGGGTTACGGACTTGCCGAAGGAACGCTGATACTCACTACAACTTTTACCGGCAATGATCCGGTGATGAAAAGATTTGATGACAGTTCAATTGAAAAGAAAAACATAGCTGTTGCAGCAAAAGAAAATGACAAAGACTCCAAAATACATGTCGGACACAGCAATTCAATTGAAGATACAAGGATAGCGATAGTAAACCCTGCAACTCTAATTGAATGCATAGAAGGCGAAGTGGGCGAAGTGTGGGCTTCAGGAAAATCAATTGCTCAGGGTTACTGGCAGAGAGAAGATGCGACTACTGAAACATTCAAAGCGCATATTGCAGATACAAATGAAGGACCTTTCTTAAGAACTGGTGATCTTGGATTTATTACTGACAATGAATTATACATCACAGGAAGACATAAAGATCTCATTATTATCCGCGGACAGAATCATTATCCTCAGGACATTGAATATACTGTGGAAGCAAGTCATCCTGCTCTGAGATTAGGATGCGTTGCAGCATTTTCAATAGATGTGGAAGGAGAAGAGCATCTGAGTATTGTGCAGGAGCTGCAAAAAAACTTTTTAAAAGATTTTGACGCTGAGGAAGTATTTAAAGCAATAAGAAAATCTGTATCAGAAGAACATGATCTTCAGGTTTATTCGATCACTTTAATTCCACCCGGGACAGTTCCCAAAACTTCCAGCGGAAAGATTCAGAGAAGAACCTGCAAAGACGGTGTTGAAGAAGGAAATCTTGAAACAGTCGCCGAATGGAAACAGGGAAATATTTCTGACAAAAGAAAAAAAACTGAAGACAAAAAAGATAAAATTAAATTCAACGTTACGAAGGATGATCTTAAAGAATGGCTTGTTAACAGGATCTCTGAATTAATGCAGATCAAAAAAGAATCCATCAATACCGGAGAACCGTTTGCAGTTTACGGAATGGACTCATTAAAAGCCGTTCAGCTTTCGGGAGATCTTGAGATGCTTCTCGAAAAAGAGCTGCCGGCTACATTAGTTTATGATTATCCGAATATAAATTCTCTTTCAGATTTTTTGAGCAGGGATACAGGAACGAAAATTAATATTGAAAAAGAAGAACTGAAAATTCAGAATAAATATGACAGCAATGAACCTATAGCAATTACGGGAATCGGTTTGCGTTTTCCCGGTGCAAAGAATGTAAATCAATTCTGGAAAAATCTTAAGAACGGACAAGATTCAATAAGCCGGATTCCTGAAGGCAGATGGGACAAGGATTCACTTAACAGCTCGACTGTAACTTACGGCGGATTTGCTGATGATACGGATAAATTCGATCCTGTATTTTTCGGAATATCGCCGAGAGAGGCAGTGCAGATAGATCCTCAGCAGAGATTCGCGCTTGAAGTCGCATGGGAAGCGATTGAAGATTCAGGAATTAATCCGGAAACTCTTGCTGGAAAAGATGTAGGCGTGTTCATGGGAATTTGCACTTATGATTACGCGAGATATTCTGCCGGCAGAAAAGAATTGTTTGATGTTTATACCGGAACAGGAACTTCACTCAGCATTGCTGCAAACCGTCTTTCATACTTTTTTGATTTCAGGGGACCGAGCTTAGCGATAGATACAGCTTGTTCGTCGTCTCTTGTAGCGCTTCACACTGCATGTCAGAGTATCAGAAGCGGTCAGTCTTCAATGGCACTGGCAGGCGGAGTAAATTTACTTCTTGCGCCTGACTGGAACATTGTCTTTACGGAAGCGGATATGCTTGCTCCTGACGGAAAATGCAAAACTTTTGACGCTGATGCAGACGGTTATGTTAGAAGCGAAGGATGCGGAATTGTTGTATTAAAAAAATTATCCGATGCGGTGAGAGACGGAGACAGGATTTATTCCGTCATTCAGGGATCAGCTATAAATCAGGACGGCAGAAGCAACGGACTTACAGCGCCTAACGGACCATCGCAGGTTGCAGTTGTAAAAAGCGCATTGACTAATGCAGGAATAAAAGCAAATGAAGTAAGTTATATTGAAACACACGGAACAGGAACACCTCTCGGTGATCCTATAGAAGTAAATTCACTTAAAGAAGCTCTAAACATTGACAGAAAAAATGATAATGTTTTATGGATAGGTTCTGTAAAAACAAACATAGGTCATCTTGAAGCTGCAGCGGGAATTGCAGGAGTTATTAAAACCAGTCTTGCTTTATACAACAATGAAATTCCGAAGCATCTTAATTTTAAAAAACTCAATCCTGAAATATTAATTGAAGATACACTTGTAAAAGTAGCTGATAAAAATATTGAATGGGAAAGCAAAAACAGAATCGCAGGAGTAAGTTCATTCGGATTTGGCGGAACAAATGCGCATATAATTCTGAAGAATGCTCCGGATACTTCCCGGATTGTGTCAAAATCAAAGCCGCATAATATATTAACACTAAGCGCAAAAAACAAGAATGTGCTTAATCAGATTGTATCTGATTACGAAACTTATCTGAATGATTACAGCGACATGAAACCGGAAGATGTTTGTTATTCAGCAAACATCAGAGCTGCGCATAATCACAGACTTGTTTTTGTCTGCACGGATTTAAATGATCTGAAAAAGGAAATAAGTAATTACAGAAATTCTAAAGAATCTTTTGACATAATTCAGGGAGTTGTCAAAGCAAATCATTCTCCGAAAATTGCCTTCCTGTTTCCCGGTCAGGGAGCTCAGTATATAGGAATGGGAAAAGAACTTTATGATACACATCCCTTGTTCAGAAAAACCATCAACAGATGCGATGAGATATTAAGAAATTATTTAGACAAGAGTCTGCTTGAAGTTCTTTTTTATGAAAAAGATGAAACTCTGAATCCGATCAATGAAACGATGTACACACAGCCGGCTTTGTTTGCTGTAGAATATGCGCTTGCTCAGGTCTGGATGTCATGGGGAGTAAATCCTGCAATCATGATGGGTCACAGCGCCGGAGAATACATTGCAGCCTGTCTGGCAGGTGTTTTCAGTCTTGAGGACGGTTTGAAATTAGTTACGGAAAGAGGCAGACTGATGGAAACTCTCACAAGCAACGGCGAGATGTACACCATCTTTGCTGATGAAAAGACAACAGCAGAAGCGATAAAAGGTTTTGAAGATACTGTTTCAGTCGCTTCCATTAATGGACCATTTAAGACTGTCATATCGGGAGATAAAGATTCTCTCGCAAAAATACTCCCGTCTTTTGACAAAAATCAGACAGAGTATAAGAAGATCACCGTTTCTATTGCATCTCACTCTCCGCTGATGAAAACTATGATTGAAGAATTCAGAAAAGTCTGCAATACTGTTAAATATTCATCTGCGCAGATTCCCGTTGTGTCAAACATTACAGGAGAAATTGTAACTGACAAAATTTCAAATGCAGATTACTGGTGTGAGCACATTATGTCCGGAGTAAGATTTTCCGATTCAATAAAAGCATGTGTTAATTTCGGCTGCGATACATTCATTGATCTCGGTCCGAAGCCGACTTCCATTGGAATGGGACAGGAGACAGTCATGGATCCGAATCTGAACTGGCTTCCGAGTTTTAAAAAGAATTTCACAATCTGGGAAACCATGCTGCAAGGTCTTGGAAAACTTTATGTGAAAGGACTTTCACCTGACTGGAATAGTTTTGAAAAAGATTTTTCTCACAATCTGATATCAGTCCCCTCTTACCCGTTTCAGAAACAGAGATACTGGATAGACGAGGCGAAAGGCTCAAGACCGGAATCGTTTCAGACTTCTTCTATAATTAAATCAAAAGGAAATAAAGATCATCCGCTTTCAGGATTGAGATTACTTAGCGCTTCGGAGAACGAATTTATTTTTAACTCATTCGTCAGCATTGATGATATTTCATATCTGAAGGATCATTGTGTATTTGATAAAATAATTATTCCCGGAGCTGCATACATTGAGATGGCATTGACAGCAGGCGCTGAAGTTTTGAAAAGCGAGTCTCTGAAGTTAAGCGAAATTGTTTTTCATCAGGCAATGATACTTGGAGATAAAGAGTCTAAGAATTTGCAGACAATAATTTCGAAGACAGAAAAGAATAAATACAGATTCGAAATATTCAGTTTGTCTGCCGGAAATAATTCACACTGGACTCTTCACGCATCGGGAAATATAAAACCGGATAAAACTGACTTCCGGCAAAACGAAGACATTAATAATCTGAAAGATGAGATCAGCAATATTATTCCTGCAAGTTCATTGTATGATAATGCAAAAAAAGCAGGCATTGAATATAAAAAATATTTTCAGGCATTGAAGGAAATATATACAAATGATAAATCAGCTCTTGGATTTATTCAAATAGACGCAGATCTCAATGACAGAAGATACATCATACATCCGGTTGCGCTTGATTCGGCTTTTCAGACTGCGCTTGCTTTGCTTCTGAAAAGTAACAGTGATTCAGCATTTATACCTGTCGGAATTGATAAGTTTATTTTATCAGGGAAATGTCCGGGAGAGATTTACAGTCTAGTCAGAATAAACACAGAAACCGAAACCGGTCCGAAGAAGAGAAAATCTAAAATACATAAAGCTGACATTGAGCTTCTGACAACCTCCGGGAATATCTTAGCTGAGATCAAAGGACTTCAGCTTAAGGAAGTTAGCAGAGAAGAATTTTTATCGTCAAAAGATGAGCTGAAGGACTGGTTTTATGAGATACTCTGGAAAGAGCAGGCAAACAGAGCAAATGAAATTGTATCGGGCATTAACTCCGGAATAAAAAATCTGAAATCAGTTTCCGATAAATTATTTTCAGAATTGATTAAAGAAAATAATTTAGCTCAGTACAGGAAAGGAATAGAAGAGCTGGATTATTTAAGTTTGCTTTACATTGCACAAGCTTATGTAAAATCAGGAATAAAAACTGAAAAGGGAAATGTATTTTCTGTAAACGATCTTAAAGCAGTTAATCAGCGTAAGAAACTGACAGACAGGTTACAGGAGATATTATCAGAAAAAGGTCTTGTAAATATTTCAGGAGATAAAACAGAATTTACGGAATCTGTAAATACAAACGATATAGAAAAAACCATTTTAAAAATCAGAGACAGATTTCCTGAAGTAAAAGCTGAGTTAAATCTATTGACAATATGCGGTGATAAATTATCCGAAGTCATTCAGGGAAAAGCTGACCCGCTTCATTTACTGTTTCCGGCGGGCGATCTTTCGCAGACTACGGAACTTTACCGCAGCTCTCCAGGATTCAGTCCGATGAATATTGCTTTGAAGGAAGTTGTAAAAAAGATTGTAAGCGAATTGCCTTCAGACAGAAAGATAAGAATTCTTGAACTTGGAGCAGGCACCGGAAGCACTTCTTCATTTCTGTTTGATATACTTTCTAAAAACAGGACGCATTATTCTTTCACTGACATCTCTCCGTCGTTTTTTATAAAAGCTAAAGATGAATTCAGAGATTATGATTTTATTGAATACAAAGTTCTTGACATAGAACGGGAAATCGTTTCACAGGGATTCGCTGAAAACGGATTTGATATAGTAATAGCTTCGAATGTTATTCACGCAACAAAAGATCTTAAAACAACTTCAGCAAACATTTTAAAACTGCTTGCTCCGGGAGGCATACTTATTCTGAATGAAGTTACAGAAAAGAGAAACTGGATAGATCTGACTTTCGGGATGACGGACGGCTGGTGGAGATTTGAGGATAAAGATTTAAGGAGTTCATATCCTTTACTGAGCAATGCAACCTGGAAGCTTTTCCTTGAACAGTCAGGATTTGAAACTGCAGCAGTCTCGTCGCCAGCAAACAAAAAAAGCAATTCATTTTCCGGTCAATCATTAATTTTTGCATTTAAACCTGCATTAAAGAAAGCAGAAAAATCTAAAAAACATAAATTATTTTTCGCTGACAGCAAATCTTCGAAAAATATTTCAAAATACATTAAGTCATCGGAAGAGAGTTATACTCTTGTTAGTCATAGCAGCAAAGATGAATTCCAAAAAATATCAGACTCTGAATATAAAGCGGATTTAACGAAGAAAGAAAATGTTGAAAAAGTTTTTAAAGATTTATCTTTATCGGACAAAGGAAATGTTGCAATTGTATTTATGAATTCACATTCGGGAAATATTAAAACTGATGACATTGAGAAACTATCCGAAGCATGCTGCTTAAGCCTGTTAAATATAATACAGTCTTTTCCTTCAGCAGGCTTTAAGACAATACCTTCAATAGAAATTGTTACACATGATTCACAGTTTGTCCGTGAAGGTGATAATCTGAAAGGTTTGCTTTACTCGTCTCTCTGGGGATTGGGGAAAGTGATTGAGATGGAACATCCTGAGTTCAAATGCAGACTGACGGATATAGATTCTATGGAAGATATAAAAGCGCTTGTTGAAGAAATCAATTCTGATCCGGACGAAAGATATGTTGCTTTCCGTGACGGAAGGAGATTTGTTTCAAGACTTCAGAGAAGCGTCAATTCCTTTACAGACAATGACTCTTTGTTCAGAACAGATGAGACCGGTTCATATCTCATAACCGGAGGATTAAGCGGTCTGGGAATATTAACTGCAAAGTTTCTTGCATCAAAAGGAGCTAAGCATCTTGTCCTTACCGGAAGAAGTGACATAACAGAGAATTCAAAAGAGATACTAAATGAAATACTTTCACTCGATGCTGATGTAAAGATTCTCAAAGCGGATGTAACATTAAGAGATGATATGGAAAAGATTTTCAGAGAAATTAAGAAAAGCGGTTTTCCATTAAAAGGAATAATTCATTCTGCAGGAGTGCTTGATGATTCGATCATAATGAATCAGACAAAGACTAAGTTTGACAAAGTAATGGCGCCGAAAGTTCTTGGCGCCTGGTATCTGCATGAACTTTCAAAAAAGTATGAACTGGATTTCTTTGTAATGTATTCATCTGTCGCATCACTTCTGGGATCAGCCGGACAATCAAATCATTCATCTGCAAATTCATTTCTCGATTCTCTGGCGCATTACAGAAGATCAAAAGGTCTTCCTGCGCTCAGCATTAACTGGGGTGTATGGTCTGAGATCGGATCTGCTGCTGAGAGAGGCGCTGACAAAATGGAAAAGATTGCAGGCATAAAATCCATTAATCCTGTGAATGGAATTAAAGCTCTTGAAAAAGCTTTGGATATTAATGCCGGACAGACAGGTATATTACCTATTGACTGGAATAAATTCGCTGAAGGAAACAATAATAAATTTATTTCGGATTTACTAAAAAAGAATTTACTTTATGAGGAATCACAATTTGTTTCAAATGAAACCGGCAAAGATATCATCTCGCAGATGAGAGCAGCGCCGGAAGAAATGCATTCGGAACTTCTGACAGAATATTTCAGGAAAATCATTTCCGGAATTATGGGACTTGAACCGGACGACCTTCTGACAGACCAGCCGTTAAATACTATCGGTCTGGATTCACTTATGGCAATCGAACTGAAGAATAAAGTTAATATTGAACTCGGAGTTGATCTCAATCTTGTCAGATACATGGAAGATACGAATATTGATCAGCTTGCAGATGAACTCAAAGAACAGCTTTCTGAAATTCTTCATCAGAGTGACAGCTTTGCTAACATACTTAAAAATTCTCCGGCAGGAAAACATAACGAATTAATTGTTAATTATTTCAGGAATCTTATCTCCGGAATTATGGGACTTGAACCGGAAGATCTGGATATCGAGCAACCGCTTAACTCAGTCGGTCTTGATTCGCTGATGGCAATCGAACTGAAGAACAAAGTAAATATGGAACTCGGAGTAGATCTTAATCTTGTAAGATATATGGAAGATACGAATATTATTCAGCTTGCAGAAGAACTCAAAGAACAGCTTTCAAAAATAATAAATCAGAGTGACAGTTTTATAAACCGGCTGAATAATTCACCTGCAGAAAAACATAACGAACTTCTTATAAATTATTTTCTGAATCTGATCTCAGGAATAATGGGACTTGATCCGGAGGATCTGGATATCGAGCAGCCGCTTAACTCTGTAGGTCTTGATTCGCTGATGGCAATTGAGCTGAAGAATAAAGTTAATATGGAGCTTGGAGTTGATCTGAATCTTGTGAGATATATGGAGGAGACAAACATTTTACGGCTTGCAGAAGAACTAAAGCAGCAGCTTCCTAAAATTCTTTTTAGCAATGAAAAGGATGAAAAAGAATCTGCTGCTATTAAACAAATATCTGAAGAAGACAAAACGAGGGATCTTCTTGCTAATCTGGATGATCTGACTGAAGAGCAGCTTGAGCAGCTTTTTAAGGAAATGAATTAAAATAAATATAACGGAGTATTTAACTGAAAGAAGAAAATAAAATATCAGCTTTATCTGCAAAAGAAAAACTCTCATTGCTTAAAAAGCAATTACTGAAAAAAGCAAATCAGGAAAACCTTATTTCTCCTTTGTCATTCGGGCAGCAGTCATTGTTTTTCCTTTATCTGAATTCTCCCGAAAGTTTTGCTTACAATGTTGCTTTCAATATGAGAATCAAATCTGAGATTGATATCCCGGCTCTGAAGAAATCATTTCAGATATTGCTGAATCGATATGAGTCATTAAGGACAATTTATTATGTGAAAGATGGAAAGCCGGTTCAGGAAATACTCGGGTATCAGGAAATTTCATTTGAGGAAATCAATGCGGACGGATTTAATGATGAAGACCTTTCTGCAATTACCCGGAAAATTTATGAGATTCCTTTTGATCTTGGTAAAGGTCCTGTGATAAGGATTTATCTTTTCAGGATCAGCGAGCTTGATAATTTACTGATGATTAAAATGCATCACATCTGTAATGACGGATGGTCAATAGCATTAATGCTGAACGATCTTAAACAAATTTATAAATCCGAAACAGATAACGTAAAAGCTGATCTTCCTGTTATTGATAAGCAATATACTGATTATATAAAATATCAGAATGAACTTGTTAACTCTGATGAAGGCGCAAAACTCTGGTCTTACTGGAAAAACGAATTAAGCGGCGAACTTCCTTTGTTAAATTTACCGGCAAATAAACCCCGACCTGCAGTTCAGACTTTTAACGGAAAGACAGAATATTTTACGATAGATAATGATCTTGTCATAAGGATCAAAGAGCTTTCTAAAAAAGAAGGTGTCACTTTATTTGTAATGCTGCAAACTATTTATCAGATCTTTTTACACAGATATACAGGACAGAATGAGATAATAGTCGGCTCGCCTACTGCAGGAAGGAATCAAACTGAATTTGAGAATATTGTAGGATATTTCATTAACCCTGTTGCAGTCAAAGGAACTTTCTCTGAAAATATTTCTTTCAGAGAATTTCTTCAGCAAATAAAGAAAAAAGTCATAGGCGCAATTTCAAATCAGGATTTTCCTTTTTCTATAATTGTTGACAGACTATTGCAAAGAAGGGATCCTTCAAGGACTCCGGTGTTTCAGACATTTTTCGGATTGCAGAAGGTTCAGAAAAATGATGACATTCAGGAAATGCTTGTTCCGGGAAATAAAGGAAATCAAATCCAATGGGGTAAATTTTTAATCGAATCATTCGAACTTCCTCAGCAGGAAGGTCAGTTTGATCTGACAGCCGAATTCATCGAAGGTCAGAGCTCATTTGACGGAGCATTCAAATTTAATACAGATCTTTTCGATGATGAGATGATGAAACAAATGGTTAGTCATTTCCAAATCCTTCTTAATGATATTGTTTCTTTTCCTGAAACGAAAATTTCAGAATTCAAACTGCTTCCGGAAAAAGAAAAAGATTTAATTACAGTTAAATGGAATGATACTGATTTTGTTTTTGATGATTTTGACTGTGTTCATAATCTGATTTCAGATCAAACAAAGAAGACTCCAAAATCCATTGCAGTTGTTTACGGGAATGAAAGAATTACTTATGAAGAATTGAATCAGAGATCCAACCGGCTTGCGAGATTTCTGATTAAGAACGGAGTTACTAAAGATTCGCTTACAGGTCTCTGCATTGAAAGATCAGTTGAAATGGTTGTCGGCATATTGGGAATACTTAAAGCCGGCAGCGCTTATGTTCCGATTGATCCGTCTTACCCGAAGAGCAGAGTTGAATTTATGATAAAGGATTCAGGCGCAAAATATATTCTTACTCAAAAAAATCTGTCATCCATTCTTCCGAAAGGAGATTATGTTTTTGTTGAGATTGATAAAGATATCAATAATTTCTCAAATGAGTCTCGGGAAGATATTGAAATAAAAACAAATTTAGATGATACCGCTTATGTGATTTATACATCGGGTTCGACCGGACTTCCGAAAGGCGTTATGATAAGTCACCGTTCGCTTTCAAATCACATGTTATGGATGACAAATGAATTCAGACCAAATGAATCTGATTCAGTTCTTCAGAAAACTCCGTTTAGTTTTGATGCGTCAGTCTGGGAATTTTACCTGCCGCTTATTACAGGCGGAAGACTCATCATGGCAAAACCGGAAGGTCAGATGGATACCGCGTATCTCGTTGAAACAATAATTAAAGAAAAGGTTACAATTCTACAGCTTGTTCCTTCACTGCTCAGGATGCTTCTGAATGAGAATGGAATTGAGAACTGTAAATCTTTGAAAAAAGTATTTTGCGGCGGAGAAGCGCTTACTAATGATCTGAAGAATAAATTATTTGAGAAACTGAATGTGGAGTTTTATAATCTTTATGGTCCTACCGAAGCGACCATTGACGCAACTTTCTACAAATGCGAAAAAGATTCGGATGATAATTACATCTCTATCGGTAAGCCGGTTTACAATACTCAGATTTACATTCTGGATAAATATCTTAATCCGGTACCAGCGGGAATACCTGGCGAGCTCTTTATTGGCGGTGTTGACGTAGCGAAAGGTTATCTGAATAATCCTGAACTTACAGAATCGAAATTCATTCCTGATATTTTCAGCAATAAACCCGGCGCTAAACTTTATAAGACCGGTGATGCCGGCAAATTCAGGACTGACGGAAACATAGAGTTCCTGGGTCGCGTTGATAATCAGGTAAAGCTAAGAGGTTTCAGAATAGAACTTGGCGAGATTGAATCAAAGCTTAATCAATACTTTACTGTCGGTGAATCCGTTGTTATTGTACGTGAAGACAAACCCGGAAATCAAAGACTTGCCGCTTACATTGTCAGCAGAAATAATTCAGAAATTATTACAATTGATATCAAACAATTCTTAAGAGATTCGCTTCCCGAATATATGATCCCGTCAGTATTTGTAATTCTTGATAAATTACCTTTGACACCCAACGGCAAGGTGGACAGACTTTCATTACCTGTTCCGGAAATTTCTAAAACAGAATCAGATACTTATGTAGCTCCAAGACTTCCGGTTGAAGAAATCCTTGCAGATATCTGGATAAAAGTTCTGGGTATAGAAAAGATAGGCGTGCATGATAATTTTTTTGAACTCGGAGGAGATTCGATAATCAGCATTCAGATAATTTCACAGGCAAATCAGGCGGGTATAAAAATTACTCCTAAACAGATTTTTCAGTTTCAGACTATTGCCGAACTTTCAAACGTCGCAGTGTATTCTGCTCCTGCGATCAATCAGCAGGATGAAGTTTCAGGAAATGTAAATTTGACTCCTGTACAGAAATGGTTTTTTGAACAGAATATTCCTGACCCTCATCATTATAATCATTCAGTCCTGCTAAAAGTACCTGCAGGTCTTAATGAAAAATTTCTTGAAGATTCCGTAAAAGAAATTGTAAGACATCATGATGCTTTAAGATTAAGATTTGATTTATCCGGAAAGGAATGGCATCAGATCAATGCTGATTCCGAGCAAGAAAATATTTTCAGTACACTTAAAATTGATTTAAGTGAGAATTGTAATGACAAAAATATTTTAGAAGAGAACATTAACAGTCTGCAGGAAAGTCTGAATTTATCTCACGGACCCCTTATCAGGATCAGACTATACAAAACAGGTAATGCTCAGGACAGACTTCTTATAATCATTCATCATTTGTGCGTTGACGGAATATCATGGAGAGTTATCCTTGAAGATTTTTACAACTGCTATGCTGATCTGAGTTTAAACAGAGAATTTAAACTTCCGACAAAGACTACCTCGTTCAAAGACTGGAGCAGTAAACTTACTGAGTACTCTGATTCGGAGAAGATTGCAGCGGAAAAAGAATACTGGAAATCAGTTTCAGATGCAAAAGTGCAAAAGATTCCAGAAGACTTTTCTTCTGGAACAAATCAGAATACAGTTGAATCCTCTTCTGAAGAAATACTTATTTTTGATGAACAGATTACTGAAGCTTTGCTGCATGAAATTCCGAAAGTTTATAATACAAAGATTAACGATTTACTACTGACAGCATTAATAATCGCATATAAAAGCTGGACAAACGAAACCCGTCTTCTGATAAATCTTGAAGGTCACGGGAGAGAATACCTGTTTGAAAAGGCGGATGTATCAAGAACAGTGGGCTGGTTCACTACAATTTTTCCGGTCTTATTAGATTCAGGAGTCAGTAATAACATCGGTGATATTATTAAAAAAGTTAAGGAAGACCTTAGAAAGATTCCTGAAAACGGAATAGGTTACGGAATACTTCGTTATCTGTCTTCCGGTAAACAAATTTCCGGCATTAATGATGACACAGGAAAACCCGGAATCATTTTCAATTATCTTGGTCAGATGAGTGACACAGTTTCAAAAGATTCGGAATGGAAAATCGGAAGCAGATCAATAATACTAAGCAGAAATGTAACCGGAGTCAGAACTCACTCAATTGAAATAAACAGCATAATTTCAAACAGCAAATTAAAGATGAATTTTACTTTCAGCAGAAACATTCATAAAAAAGAAACGATTGAAACGTTTGCCGGCTTCTACCGGTCGGCTTTATTATCAGTTATTGATCATTGCAAAAATCCGGAAGCCGGAGGATACACTGTATCCGATTTTAGCGAATCAGGTTTGGATCAGCAGGAGCTTGATAATTTACTGGCAAATTTAAATTAAAAAATGCAGCAGAATAAAAAGACAAATATTGAAGACATATACGAACTTTCTTCTATGCAGCAGGGAATGCTTTTTCATACCCTCTACACTGAAGGTTCAGATGCTTATATAGAACAGTTTTGCTATGATCTTACAGGTGAAATAGACACAGATAAATTCAGAAAATCGTGGCAGGAAGTCATCAACAGACATCAGGCTCTCAGAACTTCCTTTCAATGGAAAGGAATTTCAAAACCGGTGCAGCTTGTAAGCAGGGACATAGAATTGCCGTGGGAATTTCTTGACTGGAGCGGGTTAACGCAGTCCGGAAAAGATTCTGAGTATGTTAAATTTATAAGAGAAGACAGAGTAAAAGGTTTTTCTATGGAGCAAACACCATTGATGAGATGCACGCTGATCAAATATGACAATGAGTATTTTAAATTTGTATGGTCATTTCATCATATATTAATGGACGGCTGGAGTTACCCTATTCTGCAGAAAGAAGTTTTTACTTTTTATGAAGCATTTAAAAATAATAAAGAATTAATTCTGCCAAAGCCGCTGCCTTATAAAAGTTTCATTCAATGGACTAACCAGCAGGACAGGCAGGCAGCAGAAATTTTCTGGAAAAAAGAATTAAAAGGATTTACTGCAGCGACTCCTTTGAAAGGAATCACTGATAAATTGGTTTCTGCAAATAATGCAGCCGTTGAAACGGATGAAGCTGAAATAAAAATATCCGGGACAATAGCTTCAGGATTATCTTCATTTGCAAAAAAAAATCAGCTTACATTAAATACTATAATTCAGGGAGTATGGTCAGTAATCTTAAGCGCATACAGAGGTGAAAGCGATGTACTCTTCGGAGGTGTTATATCAGGAAGAAATCCAGCGCTGAGAGGAATAGAATCAATGGTTGGTCTGTTCATTAATACGCTTCCTGTAAGAGTTAATGTTGATTTACAGAGAGACCTTGTTTCCTGGCTTAAAGAAATTCAGGCAGAACATCTTGAAAGAGATCAGTATTCTTACACTCCGCTTGTTGACATTCAGGAATGGAGCGAAATTCAGAGAGGCACACAGTTATTTGAAAATATAATTGTATTTGAAAATTACCCTCTTGATAAATCCCTTGAAAACGGGATCGCGGGGATTAAGATCAGTAATCTAAAAGCTTTTGAAAGGACAAACTTCCCGCTGGTTATTCTTATTGCACCCGGAGAAGATCTTGTAATTAAGATCGTTTACGAAACAGACAAGTTCGAAAAAACTTTTATTGATCAGATACTGAAAAATTTTGAAACTCTGCTTAATGGTATAAGCGGGAATACAGTTTCAAAAATTTCAGAACTTTCTTTGCTGACGGAAGAAGAAAAAGACAGGATTATTATTGACTGGAATGATACGAAAAAAGATTTTCCTTCGGAGAAATGCGTTCATCAGTTATTTGAAGAACAGGCGCATAAATCTCCTGATAGTATTGCGCTTGAATTCGGAGATAAAAAAGTAACATACAGTGAATTGAATGAAAGAGCTAATCAGGTTGCTCATCGTCTTATAAAAATGGGGGCAGGACCTGATGTGGTAGTAGGAATTTGCATTGAAAGATCTGTAGAAATGATCACCGCATTAATCGGAATTCTAAAATCCGGAGCAGCGTATCTTCCTCTTGATTCTTCATATCCTCAGGAAAGGTTATCTTTCATGATAAGTGATACTGGAATACCTGTATTAATTACAAAAAAAAATATTCTTTCCAGACTGCCGCAAACAGGGGCTAAAGTTATTCTCATAGATGAGGAAATTGAATCAATAAATAATGAAAGTAAATCTGATCCTGTTACAGGAGTCAGTTCATCAAATCTTGCTTATGTAATTTACACTTCCGGATCTACCGGAAAGCCGAAAGGCGTATTGATGATACATAAAGCATTAACTAATCTTCTTTACTGGCAGCTTAACGGACAGAAGTTTGAAAAAAACCTGAGAGTTCTTCAGTTTACAACTCTAAGCTTTGATGTATCTTTTCAGGAAATATTTTCTACATTTTATTCAGGCGGCACTCTTGTAGTTATAAAAGAAGATGAAAGACAGGACCTGACGGTGGTATTGAAAATTATTAAGGATAAAAAAATTCAAAGGATGTATCTTCCTTTTATAGCGCTGCAGGAAATTGCCGAATGCTTTAATTCCTCAAAAGATAAATCTCTTGAACTTAAAGAAGTCATTACTGCCGGAGAGCAGCTTCAGACAACTCCATCAATTAAAAATTTATTTAAAAGTCTGAAGAAATTTACTTTTTCAAATCATTACGGTCCGTCTGAAGCTCATGTAGTTACAAGTTATGAACTCGGAGATGATCCTGATAAATGGGTAATGCACACTCCGATCGGCAAACCTGTTTTTAATACTCAGATGTTTGTGCTTAATTCCGCTCTAAAGCCCGTTCCGGCAGGAGTTACAGGCGATCTGTATATCGGAGGCGTTCAGCTTGTCAGAGGTTATCATAACAGATCTGAACTTACTGCTGAAAAGTTTATAAACAATCCTTATAAAAATGTTAATGATAATTTCAGTGATAAGCTATACAAGACAGGTGATATTGCGAGATATTTAGCTGATGGAAATCTTGAGTATCTTGGCAGAGATGATAATCAGATAAAATTAAGAGGCTTCAGAATAGAACTTGGAGAAATTGAAACTGTGCTTGCCGGATATCCGGGATTTAAAAATGTAGTTGTAATTGCAAGGGAGTATAGTCCGGGAGATAAACGGCTTGTAGCATACATTGTTAATTCAGATAAAGATCAGCCAAAATCGTCTGACATAAAAATGTATCTGAAATCAAAAATTCCTGATTATATGATTCCTTCCGATTATGTTTTTTTAAGTGAAATACCTTTGACTCCATCAGGTAAAGCAGATAAAAAATCCTTACCGGAACCCGAATCTGTCAGATCCAATGAAATCAATAATTATGAAGAGCCAAAAGACGAACTTGAACTTCAGCTGGTAAAAATCTGGGAAAAAGTTATCGGTATAAAACCCGTTGGAGTTAATGATAATTTTTTTGAGATTGGCGGACATTCGCTTCTTGCATTAAGAGTTTTCGGATATATAGAAAAACTTACAGGAAAAAAATTAGCTCTCTCTACACTTTTTGATTATCCGACTGTTCGTCAGATAGCTGATGTTTTAAAAAGCGAAGGATGGGTAAGACCCTGGAAATCGCTTGTAGCTGTTAAGCCCGGCGGATCTAAAATTCCGTTTTTCTGTGTACCGCCTGCTGCCGGTACTGCGCTGCATTTTCAGGCAATGGTAAAATATATTTCAAAAGATCAGCCGTTTTATGTGCTCGAATCATTAGGTCTGGATGGAATAGAGAAACCTCATTCTGACCTGATAGAAATGGCGACACACTATGTGAAAGAGATCAGGACACTTCAGCCGGACGGACCTTATCTTCTGGGAGGAAGATGTTTCGGCGGAAGAGTTGTTTTTGAAATGGCTCAGCAACTGACAAAACTCGGACAGAAAGTCGCTCTGCTTGCAATTTTTGATACCTGGCCGCCCTTTATCGCTCCGCCTCCAAGCTATGTACCTCCTAAAAGAGATACAAAACATTTTATGGAAAGAAGTTTTCATCATTTAAAATCCGGAGAGCTCTGGACTGTAGCGGCAAATTATACTTCAAATAAGTATGGTAAGATTAAATGGAAAATTCAGAATAAACTTGAATACACATTCAGCAGCAAACGAAAGAAGTTATTTAAGAATATTATGCTGATGCACTTTAATGCGCAGGACAGATATGTTGCGACTAAGTATCCGGGTAAAATAACTCTTATAGAATGCGCGACATTCAAAGAGGAATACAGGGAGGGCTGGAGAAATCTCGCAGAAGGAGGATTTGAATATTACGTTGTGCCTGATACTGACCACAAGACAATTGTAAAAGAACCAAAACTGAAAGACTTTACGGAAAAACTTAATTTTGTTCTTGAGAAGACACACAAAGAACTGGAAACCAAATCAAACAGAAACGGGAAACCGGAATCTTCGCCATTAAACGATAAAGTTAATATTTAATTTTTTGATTGATAATAAACCAAAATGAAATACATATTTACAGTACAAGAACAGACCTTAATGAAAATGAGTTAAATAGTTTTCGTAAAGTTTTATCTGAAGATGAAAATACTAAAGCAGAAAGATACAAATTCAGTTATCTGAAAAATAATTATACTGCGTGCCGGGGATTTCTCAGAGAAATACTCAGCAGTTATACGGGAATTCACCCATCTTACATTAAATTTTCATATTCGGAATTTGGAAAACCTTTTTTAAAGGATAGCAATATCAGATTCAATGTTTCACATTCCGGTAATACAGGTATAATAGCTGTAAATCTGGAAAATGAATTGGGAATAGATATTGAGTTAATAAGAGAAGTTCCTGATTTGATTAGTTTGTCCGCGAGATTCTTTTCAAAATCGGAAATTACGGAACTGAATAAAACTGATTCAGGCAAACTTACAGATTCGTTTTTCTATTGCTGGACAAGAAAGGAAGCTTTTGTAAAAGCTGTAGGAACCGGACTGCAGTATCCTTTGAATAGTTTTTCAGTATCAATTACTGAAGATGCGGAACCGGAGATTACGGAAATAGCAAATGATTTTACTGAAGCGCGTAAATGGAAGCTGTACAATATACCAGCAGCGCATAATTATATTTCTTCACTTGCTGTAAGAAATTTGAATAAAAATATTGTATTTAAAAATTAAGAACAGTAAATTATCATTAAACCAATTCAAATTATTTTAATATTTTTTTAAACAAACCTGAAAGGAGTAAAAATGAATTTGTTCAGTAAATTTTCAAAACTTAACATCATTATTTTTGCTTTTCTTATTTTAATTTCCGGAGTTCTGGGATATTTGTTTTATAATTCAAATAAGACAAATGCTGAGAACACTGAGCTGATTAAACAGACAAAAGCAGAAAATCTTGATCTTTCACAGGATCTTGAAATTGTAAAAGATAAGTATGACAAGTTAAAAACTGAGGTAAATACTTTAAAATCTAAAGTTGCAAAAGTTTCTTACCGTAAAAAAGTTAATAAAATAAAAAGCAATATTTCTTCGGCTGGTAAGAGCAGCAAAAACAAGCTTTATTATAAAAAGAACAAAGTCAGCTACAAAACATTATACTTCAGACTGAAGAAACAATGCAGCAAGCATAATTATAAGAACAGTAAAAGATAATTTTTAAATTCTGCTTTTAATGAATTTATTTATTCCGTTTATTAAAAACTCCGTCCGGAAATATTCCGAACGGAGTTTTAATTTTTAATAATTTGAAAGACAAATTACTTTACAAGTTTAAACCGGCAATAAAACGAAAGTAGTGATTAACCTTTCGATATATCTTTGAAATTAAAACCCGGGACTAATTCCCTGTCGATTCTATCCCAGTCTTCATTCCTTCTTTGAGATGACGGATATTCAAAATAAAATTCCTTATCATCAATCGTTGTGAAAACACCGATAAAGAATTTACCGTCTCTGCCGTCAACTTTCATTAAGTATTTAACAAAGTTCATGTTAAATATCTGATTCTGTATTTTTACTACCATTTGATTTATCCTTTTCCTGTATAATAATTTGCCTTGTACTCTTTCACAGGAATTCGAGTGCAAGGAAGAAAAATAATTTAATTGTTCTAATATAACAGATTAACCCGGATAATTTACCCGGGCTCAATTGGGGATCAGATATATAATTCAAAACTCTATCTGAAATTTGCGTTAAATTAATTTAATAAATATAATTAAAAATAGAGTTTGATGTAAGAGATTTTTTTTTCATCTATCACTTTTCAAATTTTGTTCAGTTATTTTTTTGTGAGATAAAATGTATTGACAATTCCGAGAAAATTATTTTTTAAACTTTCTGTTTCAAATCCGCACATTTCACAGATTTTTGTAAATTCTTTTACATTGAAAAATGAATTCACGGAATTGAAAAGATAACTGTATGCATTACTTTTTGAAATTTTATTTCCTGCATAAGGCATGATTTTACCGAAATAAAAATTAAACATTCTGGTTTTTAATCCGCCTGCCTTAAACATTTCAAGTATGATCAACTTTCCCTCAGGTCTGAGAACTCTTCTGATTTCTTTGAGGGACTCTTTAAGGTTATAAAAATTTCTAACGCCGAATCCAATTGTAACTATATCGAAATACTCGTCATCAAATGGCATAAACTGAGCTTCCGTCTGAATAAGCTGAAGATTTTTATACCGGATTTTATTTTTTTGTATTTCCAGCATCTTAGAAGATATATCAGCAGCATAAATGATACCGGGATTCAGCTTTATTAATTCTTTTGTAAGATCACCTGTGCCGGATGCAAGATCAAGAATGTTTTCGGCTTTTATATTATTACCGGAAATATGCTTTACTATTTGCTTTCTCCATCTTACATCAATGTTCAAAGTAAATAAATGATTCAGCTTGTCATAAGCAGGCGCTATTTCATCAAACATAGATTCGATCTTTTCCTTTGACTTATCAGGTGACTTAATCATATCAGCTGAATCTCAGGGATTTAACCGGGTCTAATCTTGATGCAAGATAAGATGGAATTAGAGTAGCGATAAATGTAAGAATTAAAGTGATTAAAGAAATCAAAATTACATACTCCGGCTGGATTTGTATTGGAACACTCTTCAGATAATAGATTTCCGGAAGTGAAAATAGTTTATACTTCAATTCAAGAAAGCAAAGTCCCAGTCCGAGAATATTGCCAAGTATAATTCCTGTTATGCCGATTATTAATCCGTCATAAAGAAATATTTTCATTATTTGTCCGTTACCAGCGCCTAAAGATTTCAAGGTTCCTATGGATTGTGTTTTTTCGAGAACAAGCATAAGCAAGGTGCCGACAATATTAAAAGTAGCGACAATAATTATCAGACCTAAAATTATTGGCGTAGGAGCTTTCTGAAGTTCAACCCAGGTAAAAATTGGTTTAAAAATTTTAAAAAGAGATTTCGGATAGTATGGATAGCCAATATCCTTTTTGATCTTTGCAACAACACTTTCGACTTTATCAATGCTGTCAAGTGTCATTTCAATGCCTGTGACATTATCCTTCAGTTCAAAAAGTTTCTGAGCCGTTTTCAGATTTGTGTAAATAATCAGATCATCAAACTCCCTCAATCCTGTCTCATAAATTCCGGACACAATAAACTGCTTTATCTTAGGAGGATTCACCGGACTCGGAATACCGTTCAAACCAAATACTATAAGCTTGGAACCCGTATCTATATTCATCTTCTTCGCAAGCTTATCCCCTATCATCAGTCTTGAAAAAGTGGAATCAATATCAGAAAGATTAAATTCACCTTTTAATATTCTGTTTCTTGCTGTGGATAAATCAGTTTCAATTATGATCCCTTTTAATAAAATACCCTCAACATTTGATTTAAATCTAATGACAGCTTCTTTCTGGACAATTGGCGAAATTCCTGTTACTCCGCTGATACTGTCTTTTATTGTTTCTATAGCGCTGCGGTAATCTCTGAGACCATCAGGCGTAAACGAGCTTATTTGTATATGCGAAACAAGACCCGATACTTTGTCCCTGATCTCTTTTTCAAATCCGTTTAATATCGAAATAGTTATTATCAATGCAGCTACTCCTAATGTAACTCCAAGGATTGATATGTAAGTAATGAAAGAAATGAATTTAGAATCACTTCCTGAGAATAGATATCTTTTTGCTATAAAGAATTTAAAGTTCAACAGAATAAATTTAATTCAGTAAATACGCTTTAATAAATCCCTCCAGCTCTCCGTTCATTACACCCTGAGTATCACTGGTTTCATGATCTGTCCTGTGATCTTTTACCATATTGTAAGGATGAAATACATAACTCCTGATCTGACTTCCCCATTCGATTTTTTTCTTGGAATTTTCAATAGTCTGAAGTCTTGCAAGCTCTTTTTCTTTTTCCACCATGTAAAGTTTTGACTTAAGCATTTTCATCGCATTGAGCTTATTCTGTATCTGAGATCTTTCGTTCTGACACTGTACTATTATTCCGGAAGGTATATGAGTAATTCTTATTGCAGTTTCCACTTTGTTTACGTTTTGTCCGCCCGCTCCGCCTGCTCTGAAAGTATCAATTTTTAAATCACCCGGACTGATCTCTATTTCAATATTATCTTCCAGGACCGGGCTGACATAAACAGCCGCAAATGAAGTGTGTCTTTTTTTATTCGAATCAAAAGGTGAAATTCTTACTAATCTGTGTACACCGTTTTCAGCTTTAAGATAACCATAAGCATACTCACCTTTTACTTCTATTGTAGCGCTTTTAATTCCCGCTCCGTCTCCGTCTAAGCGGTCGACAAGCGAAGTTTTAAATCCTTTTTTTTCACAGTATCTTAAATACATTCTGAGAAGCATTTCCGCCCAGTCCTGAGACTCAGTTCCTCCGGCTCCTGAATTTATTGTAATTATTGCATCGCGAATATCGTCTTCGTCAGAAAGCATGTTCCTGAATTCCATCTCGTCAAGCTCTTTCTCAAATTTAATAATGTCCTTATCAATCTCAGCAGAAAGAGATTCATCATTATCCGCTTCCGCCATTTCTATCAGTCCCGATATTTCATTGTAATGCTTTTCAACTGAATTGTATTCGTCCACCCATTTTTCAGATTTGATATTTCCTGAAATATTTTCTGTGCGCTTTTGTTATCATCCCAGAAATTATCTTTCTGAGAAACTTCTTCGAGTTCTTTAATCTTTGTTATCTTGTTATCAACATCAAAGAAACCTCCGTAAAGATCTTAATTTTTCCGATGAACTTTTTAATCCGTATTTTTGCTGGTCAAACATATTTTTGTAATTTTATTTTTTAAAGTAAATGTTGTGAATGTATAAATTATTTTTCAATTTCCATCTTCAGTAAAGCTGAAGCAAGAGTTTTGCCCTGTGCGTCAAGCTTTAAAGACACTGTTCCGCCGCCGCCTAAAGTGTTATTCAAAATGAAATTCAGAGCATTTACATTCGGCATTTCATACCTCAAAACTTCACCAAGGCAGATATCTTTGAAATATTTTTTAACTTTCTCAGCGGTAACTTCTTTTTTTATTAATTCATAACTGTCTTTGTTGTATGCAATCAAACCAATGTTTGCAGCATCTCCCTTGTCTCCGCTTCTTCCGTGACAGATTTCTTTTAACTGAATTTTCATAGATTATATTTTATTTAATTTTTTAATGCGATATTCTCTGCCTTAATTCTGACTGCAAGTATTATAGTATTCCATACAGTAAAAATTATTGCAGTATAATATAAATTGAATATTAATGGAAACGATAAAATTTCCAGAGACACTATTATATAATTCGGATGTTTAAAATATTTATACAATCCTGTTCTTACTAATTTCGATCCGCTGATTCTGTAAATTTTTGTGTTCCAGTATTTCCCGAGAGTTCTGATCACAGATACTCTTGCTGTTTGTAATATTATGAAAAATACCAAAAACAAATAATTAATAATATTTAAATCATTATGTACAGATTTTAAATTGTATTCAGCAATCAAGGATACAAAAAACATAGCGTGCATTATAACAATAAACTTGTAATGTTCTTTGCCGTATTCAACCGCACCCTGACTGAGCAGCCACTTTTCATTTCTTTTTGAAACAGAAAGTTCAGTGATCCTCTGAATGATCACAAATAATATCAGTATGTAAAAAAGCACTTGATATGGAATAAGTTAATGAATTATTTTTAGTTTTTCATTTCAAGAAGCAGCAGTTCACTCGAAAATCCCGGTCCGAGAGACAGCATCAGTCCGTATCCGTCTTCATATCCGTTTTTCATAAATTCATTCAATACGTAAAGCACAGTAGAGCTCGACATGTTTCCGTAATTCCGTAAAATTTCTTTTGTATTATTCAGCAGTTTGGGATCAATGTTCAAAGCAGTTACATAAGCGTCAATGATTTTCTTACCTCCGGGGTGAACAATGTAATTTTTAATATCCTGAGTCCGGAGTGAATTTGCTTTAAGAAAATTTAATACTTCCTCTTTGACATTTTTATTTACAATTGTAGGTATATCTTTTGAAAATACTACTTTGAATCCTGATTCTATTACTTCCCATCCCATTACATCAAGCGAATCATAATACAGTTTACTTCTGTAATTTTTTATTTTTATATGACCCTTTGAACTATTATTGACCGCATCTCCTGTTATAAGCACTGCAGCGATTCCGTCTGAGAATAGTCCTGTCGCAATAAGATTGCTTTTGGAAATATCCTCTTTGATGAAAGTAAGCGAACAAAGTTCGGCTGCAACTACCAGCACCTTAGCCCCGGGATTTGCTTTTGCAATGACAGATGCTTTTGCAAGTCCTGAAACACCTCCCGCACAGCCAAGACCCCAAACGGGAGTCCTGCTTATATTCTGATTTAGTTTCATCTTGTTGATTATTAGAGCGTCAATGCTGGGAGTAGAAATGCCTGTGGAAGAAATAAAAATCAGATCCGTAATTTCAGATCTTTTTATACCTGCTTCGTTTATACATCTGTCAATTGCTTCTTCTGCATACTTTAAACAGACCTCTACGTAAAGTTCATTTCTTTCTCTGAATGTTTTTTCTTCTGAAAAGTAACTTACGGGAACGCAAAGATTCCTGTAATCTATCATTGTATTGTCAAAAGAAGCAAGAATTCTCTCTATGTCGTCGTAAACATTTTCAAATGTACTTCGGGAAAAATCTTTAAGTTCTGTTTGTTTTACTTTATAAGGAAAATCTGTTACTGATAATGATATTATTTCCGGCAAAATTTTTTAAGTTTGTTTTTAAAATGAATTACTAATGACCGCTTTGATCATTGAAGATTTTTTCGCTGCGAATATCAAGAATTCACATTGTTGTATTAAGAATTCTTTTTTAATTCGTAATTATTAGTAAAAGTGGCTATATAGATTTATTATCTTGAATCCTTAGATTTAAGTAATTTATAAAGTTCAATCATTAAAATTAATGCATAAATTAATTTTATGATCTGAAAATAATTCAATTCGGATCCTTGCTAATTAATTCCGAATATGTTTTCGGATTTAAGTTTGTTATTAAATATTTCTGTGTGTAATATCTGAAAATTTATTCTTTTAAGCTTTGTATTTTATAATTTAATGCAATTAACTATTTTGAATGAAATAAATTTTATAAAATGACAACAAGGCGTGAATTCATTAAACAATCATCACTGATTGCTGCAGGAGCTGTATTAGCTTCGGGTACTGCAGGATTTAATTTTCTGCAAAAGCCAAAAGTTATCATACTTGGCGCAGGTTTATCAGGACTTGCCGCTGCGAATTTACTTTCAAAAAATAATGTTGACGTTACAGTCCTCGAGGCAAGGGACAGGATTGGCGGGAGGGTATTCTCTCATAAGTTTGACGAAAAGGACAATATTGTTATCGAACTCGGCGCTGAATGGATCGGCGGTTCTCATACAAGATTGTTACAGATTTGCAAAGAGTTCAATCTCGAACTTCTGAATAATCAGTTCAATGACAGTCTGATCTATGATAATGTGTATTATAAACCCGATGACTGGGATTTCACTAATGAATGGCAGATAAAATTCAAAAAAATTATTGATGATTACAAAACGATGACTGAAAAAGATAAAATCATGCTTGATAAAATGGACTGGTGGAGATTCCTGATGAACCATGACATTCCATTGAAAGATCTTGATATAAGGGAATACGCTGACAGTACAGATTTTGGCGAGTCAATCAGATTTGTATCGGCTTATGCCGCTCTTGCAGAATACGGCGAATCAAATTCTACAAATGAGATGGACTATAAGGTCTCCGGCGGTAATTCTAAAATTGCCTCATCACTCGCTAACAAGCTCGGCAATGAAAAAATCAGGATCAGTCATAAAGTTGTTTCTGTTAATCAGGGTTCCTCCATTACTGTTCAATGTGAAAATGGAGAAAGTTTTGTATGCGATAAACTCATCTGCACTTTGCCGACATATTCCTTAAGCAAAATCAACTGGTCTCCTTCTCTGCCTGCAGAAAAAATTAATGCAGTCAATGAACTTCAGTATGCAAGAATAAATAAATCAGCAACTCTGTTTAATAAAAAATTCTGGACAGAAGATGCATTCAGCATTCTCACAGATTCCTTTTCACATTACTTCTATCATGCAACTAAATTTCAGGACCCTGATAAAGGCGTTCTGATCTCTTATGCAGTCGGAGATAAAGCTGATATTATTTCACGGCTAAATAAAAATGACAGGGGTAAACTTGTAGCAGAATCTCTCAGGACTCCATTCGGTGATGTAAGTTCTTTGATAGATGATAATGTGAATTATTACTGGGGGCTTGATAAATATTCAATGGGAGCGTATGCTCTTTATGGCAAAGGACAATGGTACGGCGTTATGCCTGTGCTGAAGGAAAAATTCAACAACATTTATTTCTCAGGAGAACACGTAGCAGACTGGCAGGGATTCATGGAAGGCGCAATAGTTTCCGGAGAAGAAGCTGCAGAAGAATTGCTCGGATCATAAATGCCTGTAAAAATCAGCAGTATTTATTTTCATTTTATAAATAAATTTAAGTAATAGTTTTTGCCGGATATATTGAAAAATATTTTTATTGTGGCAGGCGAAGCGTCAGGTGATATGCATGCTGCTTCTCTTATAAGGGAACTTAAGAGTCTCAATAATAAAATTCTCTTTACGGGAATTGGAGGACCTGAAACAAAGAATGAAGGAGCTGAACTTCTGTACGGAATAAAAGATGTTAACTTCATTGGTTTTTCTTCTGTGATTTTGAATTTAAAAAAAATCAAATCTATTCTGCTCGAATGTGAAGATAAAATCAAAGCAGATAATCCTGAAGCTGTAATACTTGTAGATTATCCGGGATTCAATTTAAAACTCATTACTAATATCAGAAAATTCTACAAAGGAAAAATAATTTATTACATTTCACCTCAGTTGTGGGCCTGGCACAAAAGCAGAGTAAAGATCATAAATAAATTTGTTGATCTGATGATAGTAGTGTTCCCTTTTGAAGTTGATTTTTATGAACGGGAGGGCATTACTGCGGAGTTCGTAGGTCATCCTCTTGTAAAAAGAATTGATGACTTTTTAATAAAAAATGAAAAGACAAATTCGGATAAAATAAGAATCAGCATACTTCCCGGCAGCAGGAAAGATGAAATTGACAGAATGCTTCCTGTACTTTTGGAAACAGGAAATAAATTTCTAAAAAAATTTGACTGTGAAATAAATATTTTATGCTCTCCGAATTTCAGCGAGACTTATTACAGTAGTTTTCTCAAGGATTTCAATTTTAATCTAATTTATGACAAAGATAATTCTGATCTGAATTATATCACAATACTTAACTCCGATCTTGTAATCACAAAATCCGGTACTTCTACTATCGAATGCGCGCTTATAGGAACTCCTTTCTGCGTTGTTTACAGGACAGGAAAACTGAATTATGAAATTGGGAAAAGACTCATTAGAATAAAAAATATCGCAATGGTTAACATTTTATCAGGTAAAGAGATTGTAAAAGAGTTTCTTCAGGAAGAAGTTAATCCTGAAAATCTTTTTAAAGAAGGCAGTGCTATTCTTACTGATAAAGTCTACTGTGAAAGAATGAAAGCTGATTTCAGGAAACTAAGGGAAATACTAACCGAGAAAGATGCTTCGGCAAATGCTGCGAAATTAATTATTAATATTTTAAACTGATCCTGACTTGAAGAGTTTTCTGAATTTCGCAGGAATGAATTTGCTGCCGTTGATTATTAATATTTATTTAAGAACAATCAGATTTAATGTTCACAAAGATCCGGGTATAAATAAAAATGCTGTGTTTATTTTCTGGCATTCAAAAATGCTCGCCGGATGGTGGCTTTTCAGAAATAATAATTCATCTGCATTAGTTTCGCAAAGCAAGGACGGTGAAGTTCTGAGTAATATTTTAACTAAGTGGGGATATGAAGTTATCAGAGGATCAAGCTCTAAAGGCAGCAAAGATGCTTTAAACAAGATTATTCTGTCCGCTAAAAATAACAAATCTGTTGTGATCACTCCTGACGGACCGCGCGGTCCTGTATTTGCTGTTAAGAACGGTGCATTGATCGTATCAAAGGAATGTAGTATTCCCGTTATACCTGTCAGAATTAATTATGCCAGTAAAATTGTACTTTCAAAAAGCTGGGATAAATTCGAGATCCCATATCCTTTTACAAAATGCGATGTTCAATTCGGCAATGAACATTTCTATACTGAATTTCTCGAAGAAAAAGAACTTGCTGATTTTAAAAACACTTTGTCTGAGGAAATGTCCTGATGAAATATCTTAAATCATTAATATAATAAATTGATATTTGTAAGATTAATATTGATTCCTGTTTCTATTCTGTATTCCTTCATTATGTTTATCAGAAATAAGTTGTATGATCTCGGCGTTTTTAAATCAATTAATATTCCTGTACCGGTTATATCTGTAGGAAATATCACTACCGGGGGAACAGGCAAAACTCCTTTTACGATTTTTATTGCTGAATATTATCTTGAGAAAAATCTGAAGGTTGGAATTATTTCCAGAGGTTATAAAAGAAAATCAAAAGACCTTGTGATTGTCTGTGACGGTACTTCAGTAAATCAGGATATTGAAATGTCTGGCGATGAGCCGGTAATGATATCAAATACTCTGTTATGCGAAAACAAAAATAAATATTTTGCTGTTGCATGCTCTGACAGAGTGAATGCTGCTGAATTTATGGTAAATAAATTTCATCCTGACCTGATAATACTTGATGATGGATTTCAGCACAGGAAGATAAAAAGGAATCTTGATATTGTTCTTATTGACGCTCAAGACTTTAGCAATAATGTATTCAGAAATTTGTTCACAATTCCTTCCGGTAATTTAAGAGAAAATATTACGAATCTCAAAAGAGCTGATTTGATCATACAAAACAATAAGCAGGATTCTTACGATCTTATTCCTGGTGTTTCGGATTACGCTTCAGAAATAATTTCCATAAGATATAAATCAGAATATATTATGGATTCTAAAAACAGTATTTTGGATAAAGAACAATTTAAGAAAAAGAAAGCTTTAGTATTCTCAGGGCTCGCTGATAATGGTTCGTTTATAAAACAGTTGGAGAAATTTGGTATAAATATAGACGAACACGTTGAATTTTCTGATCATTACGAGTATTCAGAAAAAGACATTGCTTTTTTGATAACAAAATTCAGAGATGAAGTGATTTATATTACTACAGAAAAAGATTTTGTAAAAGTTGTAAAGTTTAAAAAGTTAATTTCAGATTATCCTGTATATTTTTTAAAGATAGATATAGAGCTGAATGACAAAAATAATGTACTAATTAAAATGCTTGACGAAGCTGTAAAATGAAAATTGGTTTAACGAAATCAGGTTCTAAAGTTTTCAGATATACTGAATGGCTGGATAAGTTTAATGTAAAATATGAAGTACTTGATCATAATAATCATGAAACGGATTATTTAAAACTTAAAGACTGCTCCGGATTAATTTTGTCCGGCGGAGTGGATATTTATCCTGAACTATACTGCGACTGGGATACTAAAGAAACTAAAGGGACTTATAATCCTTCCCGGGACGGATTCGAACTTAATCTTCTTGAGAAAGCTCTGGAAATGAAGATTCCTGTTCTCGCAATCTGCAGAGGTCTTCAACTGGTAAATGTTTTTTTCAGAGGAAGTCTGATTTTTGATATTGAGGAAATAAGAAATGTAATTCATACTAAAATTTCACCCGACAAAGATAGGGTGCATAAAGTTAAAATATTCAAAGATACTTTGCTAAATAAAATTACTGGAATCGAAGAAGCGGATGTTACAAGCTCTCATCATCAGTCTGTTGACAGACTCGGAGAAGGGCTGATGATAAACTCTAAATCTGATGACGGAATTATCGAAGGAATTGAGTTTGCAGATAAAACTGATAAATCGTTTTTAATCGGCGTCCAATGGCATCCGGAAAGATTTCTGAATACTGAAGATCCTGCTTCCGGTAAAATTCTGAAATATTTCATCAGTGAATCAGAAAAGAAATACATTTAACAATAACATGATTAACAAAAGTAAACTATTATATTTGCTGACGGCATTTATTTTTTATTCATGCACGTCGTCTGAAATTAAAAAAGGTGACGGTATGTCTTTTGAAGATATCAAAGCCAGGGTCAATGCAAGTTCTGAACGGCTTTTTTCTCTTGACGCCGACGGTGAGATATCAATTGATTCACCGGAACTTAGCAACACCGGTTCAATCACTGTAAGCATTAACAAACCTGACAGCATTTATACCAAGCTTGAAGGTCCTTTCGGAATTGATGTAGCCGATCTGCTGATTACCAGGAATGATTTCATTTATTATAATGTGATGGATAATATGGTTATAAAAGGAGTTTCTACTCCTGATAATCTTCGATACATTATGAAAGTTAAAGTTAGTTTTGATGAACTTATTAATGCGTTTTCAGGAAAGTATACTTTCAGCGAAGATAACTATGAAGATGCAAAGGTGACATCAGAAGGAAATAATTATATTGTTACTACAAAATCAGGATTGGAATCCAGAAAATTCTGGATAGATATGAAAAGCTATTTTGTAACAAAGATCGGTACTTATGATGAAAAAGGAAACATAAAGATTGAAATAATTTATGATAATTTTTACGAAAAAGACGGTATATATTTTCCTAAGAATATTTCCATAAGCCGCCCTTCTGAAAAACAAAATATCTGGCTTACTTATTACAACGAAGAATTTAATAATAACCGCCTGACTTATAAGCTTAAAATTCCTAAAAGCGCTAAAACTATTCTTTGGAAATGAAATTGGATTTGATTGAATATGATGTTTCCGTAATACTTACAATATTTAACAGTAAAATATTTTTCAGAAGAGCGTTAAATTCAGTTTTAAATCAGACGTTTAAGAATTATGAAATCATAATTGTTGATGACGGAAGTACAGACGGAATTGAAGTTGAAATTTTTCCGCTTTTAAAAAGCAACGGTAATTTCAAATATATACGGCATTCAAACAGAAAGCATCCTTTGTCTTTAAATACAGGCATTTGCAGCTCTTCCGGAAAGTATATCACGTTTCTGGATTCTGATGATGAGTATTTACCCGGTCATCTGAAGCAAAGAATTTCTTTTTTCTTTGACAATCCTGAAACTGATCTTATTCATTCATCAGCTTTGCTGATCGGAGACGAAGCAGATTTTTACGTTCCTGATGCAAATGATAATTCAAAGAATATCCATCTAAATGATTGCATTATAGGCGGTACGCTTTTTGGAAAACGAAAAGTATTTGAAGAACTTGAAGGATTCAGAAATATTTATTCACATGACTTTGATTTTTATAACAGAGCTGAACAAAGCGGAAAATTCGTAATTTCCAAATTCGATTCATTGACATACAAGTATTACAGAAATAATTCTGAAAGCGTAATTAGTAAAATGAAAAAAGAACAATATGACTAATGATGAAGATATTATGCAAAAATGCATTCAGCTTTCTTTGAAAGGAAAAGGTCATGTTTCGCCTAACCCTCTGGTCGGATGCATTATAATAAAAGACGGAAAGGTAATAGGAAAGGGATTTCACAGTAAGTTCGGAGAAGAACACGCTGAAGCTAAAGCCGTCAATGATGCTAAGAGTAACGGTTATGATTTAAGAAATTCTGAGGTCTATGTGAATCTTGAACCCTGTTCTCATACCGGCAAGACAAAACCCTGTTCTGATTTGCTGATAAATGAGAAGGTCGGAAAAGTTGTTGTAGGGATGAAAGATCCCTTTGAAAAAGTGAACGGCAAAGGTATTAAGAAGCTAAGGAATGCGGGAATTGAAGTTGTAACAGGAGTACTGGAATCAGAATGCAAAGAGTTAAATAAGTTCTTTATTAAATACGTAAAAGAACATCTTCCTTATGTTACTTTAAAGATAGCGCAAAGTATTGACGGAAGAATAGCCCTAAGCAATTATAAATCTCAATGGATAACCGGAAAGAAATCACGAAAATTTGTACATCAGCTCAGAAGCGAGTATGATGTAGTCCTGATCGGTAAGAATACTGCCAGGTATGATAATCCTTCTTTAACAGTAAGAGAAGTGCATGGCAGAACTCCTTACAGGATAGTAATTGACAGGGATTCCACTCTTCCGGGAAATTTAAAACTTTTCACTGATACTGAAAAAGATAAAACGTTCGTCGTTACGGGCTCTTCAAAAAAAGCTGTAACAGAGATTTATTCAAGGAATATCATAAGAGTTAAGGAAAAAGATCAGAAGCTTATAATTAAGGATATTCTGAAAAAACTTTATGCAATGAATGTATCAAGCGTACTTGTAGAAGGCGGAGCCAATCTTTATTCGCAGTTTGTTAAATCAGATTTGTTTGATGATATTTATGTCTTCATTGCGCCTAAGATTATCGGAAAGGGAATTTCCTGTTTCAGTGACTATGAGATTACTAAATTAACTGACGCAAAAATCTTAAATTATATTTATTCAAAATCATTTGATAAAGATTTATTAATTTATTACAAAAATGTTCACAGGAATAGTACAGGATCTGGGAAAGATCATTAAAAGAAAAATTAAAGGTGACAGTATTAAATTCACTGTTAGTCCCACTTTAAAAAATTATCTGAAAGACATCAGCGCAGGTGAAAGTATATCTGTAAACGGCGCATGCATGACGGCGGAAGCCGTAAATAAAAACAGTTTTGAATTTACAACGATTAACGAATCTCTTTCCAAGACAAATCTCGGGATGATTTCAGAGAATGATTTTATTAATCTTGAAAAGGCGATGAAACTGAATTCAAAATTAGACGGTCATATAGTTCAGGGACATGTGGATATTACGGGTATCGTTAAAAAGATAATTCCATTAAAAGACAGTTACGAGTTCTTCATAGAATTTTCTTCCCGTTTCAGAAACAATATTATCTACGTCGGGTCAATAGCCGTAAATGGAGTAAGTCTTACTGTAGCCGAAATTGTCAGGGAGACAAAGAAATCAGTTCTGATAAAAGTAGCCATTATACCGCATACTATGGAAGTAACTAATTTCAGATTTTTAAAAGCGGGGGATAAAGTTAACATTGAATTTGATTTAATGGGAAAATATGTTCAGAGAATTTTAAAGAAATAGTTTATATCCGTAAATTATTTTCTTTAAATAAAAAGATTGATTTTGTAAAATTGTATCAAATAAAAAATAAAATGGCATTCGAATCAGATAAAACAATGTTTGAAATTTACAGAGAAAAAGATTTCAATAAAAAATTCAAAGTTGTTTTTTATACGGAGTTAACCGAACACAATAAAGAGTTTGAGATTAACTCAGCGCTGAACGGACAAACTATCTTTAACGGATTCTTAAAAGATCTGAGAAAAGATGACGGCAAAGCTGTCATAAGAAGTTTATTGAAGGATATGAATTCAAACGAATCGGCTTTTAGCGAAGATGAAATAAGAACAAGACTTGAAGAATTTTTAGCTTAACATTTTTTTTACTGATTCCGCTATTTCTCTTTCATCTATTTTCAACATACATTCAAATGTTCCTACCGGACATTTATTTCCTCCATGTATGCCGCATGGACGGCATTTTAATCCTAATGTCTCAAAGATCACATCATTTTTTCCGTAAGGATAAAATCCAAATGCAGGAACAGTAGCTCCGTAAATGGCTATTACATCGGTGTTAACAGAGTTTGCAATGTGAAGCGGAGCTGAATCATTTGAAATAAGAACACTTGCTCTCGTTATCAGCTCAGCTGACTCAAGTATTGTCAGACTTCCGGTTACATTGATAATGTTTCTGTTTTTTGAGTTGTTTGTTATGAAGTCAGAATTTTTTTTATCGTTCTTGCTGCCGGTTAAAAATATTTTTGCGCCTGTCTTTTCAAGCAGATTGCATAAGACGATAAATTTCTCTTTGGGAAATCTTTTAGTAAACCAAACCGACCCCGGAGCAATGACAATAAATTTTTCGTCATTCTTTATTCTGTGTTCATAGAAGATACAGTCTATTTTTCTTTTGTCTACCGCTGAAATAAAAATTTCTGGTCTTATAATACTGCTGTTGTTAATTCCTTCTGGTTTTAACAGATTCAGATTCCTGCTTATTTCATGGATATTGTTTTCATATTTGATTTTTATATCATACAAAAAACTAAATGAAGAAGTATCAAATGAAATCGTTTTTTCTGCATTTGAAAGATAACTGATAAGCGAACTCCGGAAAGATCTGTGTGGGGAAATAATGAGATCATATTTCTTTTTTCTTAATTTGGTGACAAGCTCTGTGAGTCCTTTTATTCCGGAATTTCTTTTGTCATAAGTAATAATTTCTTTTATATAAATATTATTTTTCAGTAACTCTGATGTTTCCGGAATGCATAATACGTCAGTTTCGGATTCTGTGTATTTACTGATTTGCTGAATTACGGGAAGAGTAAGTATCATGTCTCCCAGAAATGCAGTCTGTATGATTAAAACTCTTTTAGGATTCATCTTTTCTTGTATGTTTAAATCTTTTATGAAGCCAAAGCCATTGACCGGGATTTTTTCTGATTATATCCTCAAAACATTTTTGAATTCTTTGCGTGAGCTCAGATACATTTTTTTCGCTGTATCCGCTCAGATCATCATACTCTATTTTTTTGAAAGTAATTTTGTAACTGTAATCTATATTCCTTTTAATTGAACCCATTACAAGCGCAGGTCTCTTTTTCAAGGCAATCTTAGCCGGTCCGGAAAATGTTGCAGTGTTCTGATTGAAAAATTTTACATAAACGGAATGATCCGGATTTGCAGACTGATCTATCAGAAAGCATATCATTTGTTTCAGATCAATCTTTTCATATACTGTCCTTAAAGAAAAACCGGTCTGTATTATTTCATTTCCTCCGGATTCCCTGTAACTGTTTATCTTGCTGTTCAGCTTCCTGCTCGCCTGCGGCTTTGCAATTATCTTCAGACTTCTGTTGTAAATAAGCGAATATGCAAATGCTGTTAACTCCCAGTTGGATATATGTCCGCTCAGAAAAAAAACACTTCTGCCTTCTTTGTAGCAGTCCTCGGCAACTTCAGCATTTTCAAATTCTACAAATTTATTCAGCAATTGTTTATCAAACTTAGGAATGTATAAAAACTCAAGCAGATCAATGCCCAGGTTTATATAACACTCCTTTAATATTTTATTTTTGTCAATAGAATTTATTTCAGGAAAGCATAACGTCAGATTATCAGAAGCAACTTTTTTTCTGATAGGAAGAAGATAAAAAAAAACAGTCCGGTCATTTTTCCAAGTCTTTGAACCGCTTTTAAAGGAAGTAACCTGATAAAAAATCCTGCTGTTTCAAATAATATTAAACTTAATTTGTCTGTCAAAATTAATTACTGAAGTTTATTTTGAGGAACACTTACAATCTACAAAACCGGTTCGCCGAATAAAGTTGCTGAATTTACTTTGTCTATTTTGATGTTTACAAAATCACCTATACTTAAACTTCTTTTATGCGTCAACTCACCTGAATCGTTTACATAAGTATACTCTTTTGGAATTATTACTGATTTATTGCAGTCTGTCCTGCCCATAAAATATTCATCAGATTTTTTACTAAGCGACTCGATAAGTACAGGCATGGTTCTGCCGATCAGATTCTGATTAATCTCTACCGATATTTTTCTTTGCAAAGTGATGATCTCATCAAGCCGTCTTTTCTTTGTGTCCTCATCTATATCATCTTCGAGAAAAAAAGCTTTCGTATTTTCTCTCGGAGAATATGCAAATGTATATGCTCCGTCATATCTAACTTCCCTGATAACGTCAAGTGTCATTCTGTGCTCATCTTCTGTCTCAGAAGGAAAACATGAAATAATATCAGTCGACAAACCTACTGAAGGCATCATTTCCCGGGACTTCTTCATTACATTCATATACTGCTCCACTGAATACAGTCTGTTCATCTCTTTAAGTATTCTGTCTGAACCCGATTGTATTGGCAGGTGAATATAATTGCAGATGTTGGAATGCTTTACCATCACGTCAAGAAGTTTCATTGACAGATCATACGGATGAGATGTAGTGTATCTGATTCTTACTCCGGGTACTGCTATCGCAACATCATCCAGAAGGTCTGCAAAATCTTTCTCGCCGAATCTGTAAGAATTTACATTCTGTCCTAAAAGCCATATATCCTTTACGCCTTCTTCTGATAATCTGACAGCTTCTTCTATTATGTTCATGAAATTTCTGCTTCTCTCTCTTCCTCTTGTAAATGGAACTACGCAAAATGTACAGAACTTATCACAACCGCGCATGATAGATATCCAGGCGGTTACTCCTTTTTTTCTTACAGGTGTTATATCATCATAAGTCTCTACCCTTGAAAGTTTTACCGCTATTCCTTTCTCGCCAGTTTCTATCAGATTATCAATGAGATGAGGAACTTTCCTGTATTCATCCGGTCCTACTATCAGATCAACCATCTTTTTCTTAATCAGCAATTCGTTTCTTAATCTTTCCGCCATGCAGCCTAATACGCCTAATATAAGATTTGGATTAGTCTTCTTGTATTTTTTCAGTTCGTCAAGTCTTTTAAAAACTTTATTCTCCGCATTTTCTCTGATACTGCAGGTGTTAAGAAGTATAACATCAGAATCAATTATTTCACTTGTTTCATTATAACCGAAATCACTGAGTACGCTTAATACAATTTCTGTATCCGAATAATTCATCTGGCATCCGAATGTTTCTATATATACTTTCTTGTCATTAGAATTTTTATTGAAATTATTCTGCTTTGATTCAGATGGTTTGTTATTTAATATTAATTGCGTTATCTCCATATATCAGTTTATAGTATAAATTTTAAGATCTCGCAATTCTATATGGAATAGCTGCCCGGTGCAAACAGAAGATTTTAATGTAAGTCTGAGATAAATTTCGCCGGAATAATCAGGCGAATCAATTTCAATAATGCTTGTGCTGTTGATCTGATCCCTGTGCGGAAGGTCTATAATATTTACCTGTTCACCGTTATTGTTCAGATAATAAATCATTATGCTTGAAAGGTCAGCGTCAGAAAAGCCGTTTAGAGTAAATTTTACTTTTTGAATACCGGTAAGGTTAAGATTTCCAAGCGAACTAGTTCTTATCTGTACAGCCGAACAGTCTCCTCCGAAACTTTCTATTACTCCGTCTCTGCTGTAAATAAGTAATTCTGTTCTGCCGCTTACAGGAGAATTTTCTTTACTGCATCCTGAAACAAAGATTGTAAATAGAAATACTATATTTAAGATTATCTTAAACATATACTTTCTGTTTAATAAAGAATTCTTCAGCTACTTCGGCAATTCCTGCTGCATCAATTTTAAGATCAAAGTGCAGCTCCTCCGGCTTGCCGTGCTCTATAAATCTATCCGGAATGCCATGAATAAGTATGTCGTTTTTATAATTATTCTGCGCAGCAAATTCTGCGACTGCGCTTCCGAATCCCCCGACAATTGTATTGTCTTCTACTGTAATAATTTTTTTAAATCTTCCGAAAACATCTGAAAGCAATTCTATGTCAAGCGGTTTTACAAATCTTGCGTTAATAATCTCTGCGTCAATATTTTTATCCTTAAGGATCACTGCCGCATCAACAGAATTTTTAACCATATTTCCAAGCGCAATAATTGCAATGTCTTTCCCTTCTTTTACAATCTCACCTTTACCTATTTCCATTTTCTCAAAATCCCCTGTCTCCACGCCAAGAGCGTTTCCTCTCGGATATCTCATTGCAATCGGTCCCCTTTTGTAAAGGGTCGCAGTGTATAGCATATTCCTTAATTCATTCTCATCTTTCGGAGACATAATAACCATTCCGGGAATTAACCTTAAATATGTAAGATCAAAGGCTCCGTGATGTGTTGGTCCGTCTGCTCCTACAAGTCCTCCTCTGTCAAGTACAAATACAACCGGAAGTTTTTGCATTGCTACATCATGTATGATCTGATCAAAAGCTCTTTGTAAAAATGTAGAATAAATGGCAGCAACAGGAGTAAATCCCTCTGTCGCAAGCCCTGCGCAGAATGTTACTGCATGCTGTTCGGCTATTCCAACATCAAAATATCTATCGGGAATTTCATTTTGAATATAATTTAATCCTGTTCCATCCGGCATAGCTGCGTTGACAGCAACTATCTTTTCATCTTTCTTTGCAAGCTCAACTAAAGCTGTTCCGAATACTTTTGTGTAAGCTGTTACCGGTGATTTCTTATACTCGATTCCTGTGGATTTGTCAAACGGATTCAAAGCATGAATTTTTTGCGGATGGTCGGTAGCATAAGAAGGTCCCTTTCCCTTTTCAGTAATTATATGAAGAAGGATCGGTCCTGACATTTTATAAATTTCTTCCATAATCTTTACAAGATTAACTACATTATGCCCGTTGATCGGTCCGAAATATCTGAATCCCAATGCTTCAAAAAGCATTCCCGGAGTAATGACGCCTTTCAATCCTCCCTCTATCTTCGCAGCAGCTTTTCTTAATCTGTCACTCATCTTTTTATCCAGTGCTCCTGTCATATCCCATACCTTGCTGCGCAATCTGTTATAAGTATCGTTGGTCATAATCTCGTTAAAGTAATTCTGCAATGACCAGACATTTGGCGCAATTGACATTTTATTATCATTGAGCACTACAATAATATCTTTTTTCAGGAGTCCGATGTTATTCATCGCCTCGTAAGCCATTCCTCCTGTCATAGAGCCGTCCCCTATCACTGCAACGACTTTATTTTTTTTATGCAAAAAATCTCTAGCTGTTGCAATGCCAAGCGCTGCGGAAATTGAAGTCGTGGCGTGACCGGCTCCAAATACATCATACTCGCTTTCATCCCTTTTAAGAAAACCGCTTATCCCGTTTTTCTGCCTTATACTTTTTAATGCCTCTTTTCTCCCGGTTAGTATCTTATGTATGTAACCCTGATGTCCTACATCCCAGACTATTTTATCATCCGGAGTATTGAATACATAGTGCAAAGCAAGTGTTAATTCGCAAACTCCAAGTGAAGCGCCAAGATGCCCGCCGATTTTTGATATTGTATCAATAAGATATTCCCTTACTTCATCTGCAAGAGTTCTTAAATCCATTAGATTCAGTTTCTTCAGATCATTGGGATAATTTATATTTTTCAGAAATTCAGACTTGTTTAAATCGTAATCACTCATTTTTTATTTTTGTAAAATTAAAATATCTGTAAATATACATTTTTTAAATACTTTCTTCAGTGCTTATTTTTTCGATTTTCAGTTCAGCTTCTGATAATTTATCCCTGCATTCTTTCAGAAGTTTCAATCCTTCCTGATAATAATTTATAATTTCCTCAAGAGAAGAATCTTCAACTTCATTTTCAAGCTTTTCGAGTATCTCTTCAAGTCTCTTAAATGAATCCTGAAATCCTGAAGTTTTCTTAGCAGTTGATTTTTTCTTTTCCAATATTTTTCTTTTATGAGTTAATAAAATTTGTATTAATTAATATTTGTATCAACTTCCCCGTCATAAAACTGAATCCGGACTTCTTCACCGCTTTTTACTCCGGCTTTCCTCGAAATTATTTTATCTCCCTTTTTTATTATTGCAAATCCCCTCTTTAATGTATTTTCAGGTCCGATGGTCCTGATAATTCTTTCACTTGACTGAAGAAATAATTTTAACTTTAATAATTTTTCTTTAATGACGACTTCCAGCTTTTTATTTAATTCGTCAATTTTTAGTTTGTTCTCATTCAATAGATCAGCTGGTTTTTTGAAATAATAATTTCCGGAAATGTTATCTAATGCAAACTTAATATTATTTAACTTATACTTTACGGTTTTTTCTGATTCAGACCGTGATTCATGAAGATATCTGAAGATCTCCTGTATATCCGGAAAAATAATTTCAGCCGCGTTTGATGGAGTTGCAGCCCTTCTGTCTGCTACAAAATCGCTTATTGTAAAATCAACTTCATGACCAACAGCTGTTATAGCCGGTATAACAGAATTAAAAATTTCTCTTGCAAGATTTTCATCATTAAAACTCCAAAGGTCTTCCATAGAACCTCCGCCTCTTGTTATTACTATTTCATCAAGGTTGTAAACCGGATTGTTAGCCGTTCTAACCGCTTTGCATATGCTTTCCGCGGAACCTGTTCCCTGCATCAATGCGTTTATCAGGAATAACTTCACATAAGGATATCTTTTTTTTGTAACTTTTACAAAATCCTGCCATGCTGCACCGCTTTCTGAAGTTATAACTCCGACTCTCTCCGGAAACACCGGAAGATTTTTTTTGTGTTCTTCTCTGAATAATCCTTCTTCCGTCAGCTTTCTCTTTAACTCTTCATATGCCGCCTGTAGATCTCCGGCACCGCTTTTTTTTAATTCATATACATCTATCTGATATGTACCGCGTGATTCATAAATTGTGATTCTGCCTTTTACCAGAACTTTCATTCCGTTATCAGGAATAAATGTAAGTTCTTTATTTCTTGAACTCCACATCATAGCATTTATCTGCGCTTTATCATCTTTCAAAGAGAAATAATAATGCCCGGATGCAATGTGATTTTTGAAATTTGATATCTCCGCTTCCAGATATACAAACTGGAAATTATTTTCGATTAAGTACTTGATGTCTCTTGTCAGATCTGAAACACTTACTGGAGAGTTCACTTTAATAGTAAAATTTATTTTACCAAGAATAATATTACTGTTTTTAAATAACAATCTAAATTGTTTATTAACAGTAAAATTTGCAGGTAATTTTTAAAAAGAAGTAAGCAGTCAATGGGGTTATGTAAATTACAAAAGCCAAGCGTTTTGGCAGTAAGTTATAAAAAAAGCACTTAAACTTTTCCCGGTTGTATTTGTAATTGCGATGCCTTAACTCACATTTCACAAAAATTTTAACGAATAATCAGGGTCATAAAAAAATCCTGATTGTGCGAAACAATCAGGATTGAATTTGCTCGACAGACAGGACTTGAACCTGTAACCCTTCGGTTAACAGCCGAATGCTCCACCATTGAGCTACTGTCGAATCATGTAATATAATTTTATTAGAATTTTTAATCAATGAGTAAAATAATGTTTTTGAATTTTTTTGTAAATCACTAAAAATATTTCTCACAGATTTAAGCTGAAATAAAAATTAATTTTTTAATTCAACAATTTCATACCATTGATATTCCTTTCGCTTTTAATATCCAGCTTAACTGTCCGGCATGCATTGGTTCATGCCTTATAGCATGAATAATTACAGACTTTTTTGAATCTTTTCCACCGAAATTTGCATTAATTAAATTTTTTTCATTCAGCTTTTCATCATTCAAAGACAATATATGCTCCATAGCTCTTTTGTGAATATCATCAAGAGAGCATATAACATCATCATACTTTATATCAGACTTAATATCTTCCGGTTTTGATCCAAATCCGAATTCGTCTAACCATTTAATTTCGAATGGCTTGCCTCCCGTTGCTATGAGCAATAAGAAATTCTCTGACCAGGCAAGATGAGATGCAATCCAGAAAGGAGAATTAAATTTTGTTTCGTTAATAATAAGGTTTAAATAAATATCTTCAGGTTTTACTTTTGATAAATAAAACTTTGTCAGATTTCTGACAGATTCAATGCTTTCTACCAGCACTTCTGATTGTTTCATGTCCATATACGTTAATTTATTTTTATTATATAATTGCAATATAGTTAAATAAAAAATTGATATAAATTAATAATTAGAGACTTCTGAAAAACCCTTATTGTCATCCCCGGGTGATTTTAGAGGGAATCCAATCTCAAAGAATTTGAATAATGCTTTAAGAATGGATTTCGCCAGGAGCATGCCTGCATCGCGGTTTACCTCGCTGAAAGCAGGCAAGGCAGGCGGGAATAACAAACTGTTTTAGTTCTTCAGAAGTCTATAATTAGATATTACACACAGCCCCGAATAATTCAATTCAACTGGAGTATAAACATTAAAAGGTTTATATCAATAATTTCAAACGAAACATTTACATATACATTCTAAAGATTAATACTTTTCCTGACCCCTTATAAATTTCATGAATCTCATACTCGTTTCGAATCCTCTGATTCGTAACGCATTAAATATGAGGCAAATATTACATTAATAAAAACCTAAATGTAACTTTAATTTTTAGGCAAAGTGAAATGTAAAAAACAAAAAATTTTCATTGAAATAAAATGAGGAATTCATTAAATTGGATAAATGGCGGGTATAGCTCAGTAGGTAGAGCGTCAGATTGTGGTTCTGAATGTCACGGGTTCGAGACCCGTTACTCGCCCAAAATATAATCATATTCAATAATAAATCCATTCTACATTTTCATTTCTGTCATTGCAATAATAAATTTTAATATTTAGATTATATTCATACTTAAACCATGAGTTCAACTTCTGATAATATTACGAAGAAAGAAAAAGATTCATCTGTGATTAATTCCGTCGAAGAAGATATTTCCGAAGAAAATGAATTCGATCTGGAATCAGACGAATTTTCCGCTGAAGAACAACAAGCACTTTCTGATGAAGAGCTTAAGCAAAAAAAGATTGATTTCGATCTAGAAGCATTGCCACACATGAATCTGCTGCATAACTATGCATATAAAATGACCTTCAATCAGCTTGACGCTGATGATCTGTTGCAGGAAACTTTTCTCAGGGCATTCAGATTCTTTCATAAATTTGAAAAAGGAACTAACTGTAAAGCATGGCTGTTCAGAATTATGAAAAATTTATTTATAAACAGATACAGGAAGAATCAAAAAGAACCAGGTAAAGTTGATTATGGTGAAATAGAAAATTTTTTTGATACAATAAGATCGGAAAAAATGGAAAGTTCCGATCTTCAACAAAAAGTTTTTTCGAATCTACTCGATGATGATGTTACAAAAGCATTAAACTCTCTTCAAGACGATTTTAAAACAGTTGTAATACTTTGTGATCTTGAGGGATTAAGTTATGAGGAAATTGCAGATTTTGTACAATGCCCTATTGGTACAGTAAGAAGCCGGCTCCATAGAGGAAGGAAAATGTTGCAGGAAAAACTTTATGAATATGCTAAAGTAAGAGGTTATGATGTAGAAAATAATCTGATCAAATAATTTTTCCTATAAAAATAAATTAAATCATTATTCATTATTTTTTATTAATTAGTTCTGATGTCTGATACAACTCCTAACAATTCCGGTTCTAACCCGGAAAAAAAATCAGAGTATCATAAGAATACTTCTGATAAATTCGAATTTCTGTCTGCTTTTATAGATAATGAAATAAAATCTGCCGAAGAAAATGAAACCATTAAGAAACGGATTGAATCTGAACCTGATATTCACAACAGATACACCTTTGAAAAATTGTCAAAAAATTGTATTCGAAGCAGAATCAAACGTATAGAAACTCCTTTATACATATATAAAAATATTGGTTTAGGAATTGAAGAAATTATTAAAAACAATTTAGCTCCCCGCATCTTAAATACTCATTCTTCAATTACAACAAATAAAAATCCAAACCTTTCACACCCAAACTTTACAAATCCAAATTATACAAACCAGTTTCAAAATGAAAAAACTAATCTGAAAAGATATCTTATTTATGGCGGTTATGCTCTTATAGCTTTGGTAATTATGTCTTTTGCTATTAGTTATTATCTTAGAAGTAATTCTGAATTGCAGGATAATCCATCGTTTGCGGAAAACGATATAGTATCTGTATCAAGAAGTATTTTCAACAAAGTGGAATCAGGTCAGGTTAAGACCCAGTTCAATTCAAATAGTGCTAAAGAACTTGAAGATTCCATGAACAAGTATGTTGATTTTAAAGTCTTTGTTCCTGATGTGAAAGACGCAGAACTTATAGGCGGTGTATGCAATGAGATCAATGGCGAGAAGCTTGCCCACTTTGTTCATAAGAAAGGTAATATGATCATATATACTTTGCAGGCAAATCTTAAAGATGTTATGAATCATGACAGAATAATAATGTGCAAGGACTTTAAGGATAATATAACGAGCGGTAAAAACTGGTTTCCGTGTAATAAGGACAAAAACAATACAGCAGTAATCTGGTTTAAAGATAACGTTGTTTGTTCGTCTGTTGCCCACATGGATTCAAAGGATATTTCTGCAATACTTACTAATTATAAATAATCATAAATAAAACTTATAAATGAAAAAAATCAATTTCATATTGCTGCTGTTTATTTCTGCGGCAATATTAACTTCATGCAATAAAGAGTCCGTTGATAAACAATCCACGACTAAAACCAATGAAAAGAAAGATGCGTTAAATCAGGATAAAAATAATACGAGTAAAGAAGTTACGAATTCTTCTTCAGGAAATATAAATCTTTTCAAAGTTGATAAAGTTGAGAAATCCTCCGGAAGTAAATCAGCTCCAAATTTTTTCTGGACCGAAAAAGGATCGCAGGTTTCTCTAAAAGATCTTAAAGGCAAAGTAATTCTTGTAAATTTATGGGCGACTTGGTGCGGTCCGTGTATAAGAGAAATGCCGGATCTCTCAAAGATATCTGAAGAGTTAAAGGATAAGAATTTCAAAATGCTGGGTATAAATATTTTTCAGCAGGAAAAATCAAAAAAAGTAGAAGATTTTCTTAATTCAAATCCTGTTTCTTACACAATCCTTGATGGTAATCAGGAAGTTGTAGATGCTTTTAGTGACGCTGACGGAAAACCTATTGAAGCCGTGCCCACAACTTTTATTATTGATAAGTCAGGGAAAATCGCTGAGACAATTATCGGCGGAAGAGATAAAGAAACATTTTTGAAAATAATAAATAAATATCTGAACTGATATTTTAAAAATCTTAGGTTTATCAAAAACTCAAGAAAAGTTTTTTCTTGGGTTTTTTATTTAAGTTAAAAATCAACTGATAATGTTTTTTCTTTCATGGTAAAAAAAGTAAGTATTCTCGGATCAACTGGCTCTATCGGGTGCAATGCGCTGGATGTTATTGACAGTCTTAATCACAATGAATACAATATAAAAGTAATATGTCTTTCTACTAATTCCAGAATATCACTTCTTGCAGAACAAATAAAGAAACATTCACCTGAAACAGTTGTAATCGGAGATAAAAAAGCATACGAAGAATTCAAGTCTAATTTCAGTTTCCCCGAAACTGAAATTCTTTTTGGAAATGATGCTTTATCGGAAATTTCAGGGAGAGATAATTACGAACTTTTGATTTCAGCGCTAGTGGGATTTTCGGGATTAAGACCTACTGTAAATGCTATAAAATCCGGCAAAGATGTAGCTCTGGCAAATAAAGAAACATTAGTTGTCGCAGGTAAATTAATAAATCAGTTAATTGAAAAATACAAAGTAAAGCTTATTCCTATTGACAGTGAGCATTCGGCCATATTGCAATGTCTGGCAGGTGAGAATATTTCTTCTGTATCTAAAATTATTCTAACAGCTTCTGGAGGACCTTTCAGGAATAAAACACTTAAACAGATGAAAGACATAACTGTTGAAGAAGCGCTTTCTCATCCTAACTGGAAAATGGGAAAGAAAATTACGATTGACTCAGCGACAATGATGAATAAAGGATTGGAAGTTATAGAAGCAAAATGGCTCTTCAAAACTGAAACAGAAAAAATTGACGTACTGATTCATCCTCAGTCTGTAATTCACTCTATGGTTGAGTTTATAGACGGTTCCATAAAAGCGCAGCTTGGAATTCCCGATATGAAAATTCCAATTCAATATGCTATTACTTACCCTGATAGAATAAATTCCGTTCACAGTAAAATGGATTTCAATCTTTTTAATTCGCTAACATTTGAAAATGTTGATACGGATAAATTCCGTTGTCTTAGAATTGCTTATGATGTGATAAAGGAAGATTCCAGCAGTGCTGTTGTTATGAATGCTGCAAATGAAATTGCCGTAGATTTATTTCTTAATGGAAGGATTGATTTTCTTTCAATACCGGATATAATTGAGAGAGAGCTTGACAGACATAAGCCTTCACCGGACACGGATCTGGAAAATATTATAAATGTAGACAAAGATACCAGAATTTATCTCAGGGAGAAATATTCTATATAATCATTACTGCATGGATGTAATTTTTAACTTCTAAATTATTTTTTTAAACTTTAAATTGCTTATAAAGCAGTAAATAAAAATTCAAATGGAATTATTTAATTCAATATTTTACTTTTTAATTGTAATCGGAGTTCTTGTATTTATTCATGAGTTCGGTCATTTTATAGCTGCCAGACTCACAGGAATGCGCGCTGAAGTATTTGCACTCGGAATAGGATACAGATTATTCGGATATAATAAAATAAATGGTTTCACTTTCGGAAAATTAAGCGATGAAGTAGAGCTTGGAGATAATACGGATTACAGAATTTGCGCTTTCCCTATCGGCGGATATGTAAAAGTGGCCGGGATGATTGATGAAAGTATGGATAAGGAATTTTTAAGCAAAGAACCGATGCCTTATGAATACAGGGCAAAACCTGTCTGGAAAAGAATGATTGTTATTACTGCCGGAGTTATAATGAATTTTCTTCTGGCTTTTCTAATCTTTTACTTCCTCACTCTGATAAAAGGTAAAACAGTTACTGATACTACTAAAATAGGATATATTGCTCAGGTTTCTCCTGCCAGAAATTCCGAATTAAAAGCCGGGGATAAAATTATTTCTATTAATAATCATACTGTAAATAACTGGGACGATATTCAGGCAAAATTGTATTTTGAAACTCTCGGGGAAGCTCTTACAATACTTGTAGATCGTAACGGTGAAAATAAGATAATCACCATTCCTAAAGATAAAGTCGGCGATCTGACTGAAAGAAGTCTCGGACTTTTTCCGGAAGGAATGATACCGGAATTGAACGATGTCGTAGCTGATAAACCGGCTTCTGTCTGCGGTCTTCAGAAAGGTGATATTATTACTGAATTCAACGGAAGTAAGATAATTAACTCTCAGCAGCTTACTGACCTGATAAGAGAAAATGCAGGTAAACTTTCTCAGATCAAGTGGACAAGAAGCTCTAATGAAATGAACTGTCAGATAACTCCGTCTCAGGATTCCACTATCGGAATCATTCTTTCTGCAAAGTATACCGGACCAACGAAAGAAATTAAGTATAACGTTATATCTGCAATTCCTAAAGCCGGATATGATATGTATCATTTCGGTATAGAGTTATTTTTCAAAACAATTGGTAAAATTATTAAAGGTGATGTTGCTTTTAAAAAAGCGATTGGCGGTCCGATTAAAATAGCTCAGGCCTCTGCCCAGTCTGCTGAAGGGGGAATTTATACTTTCTTAGGATTTATAGCGCTTCTTTCAATTTCTCTTGCAGTGATTAATATTTTACCATTTCCCGCCCTTGACGGAGGACATCTTATGATGCTTATTTATGAAGGAATTGTCAGGAAACCTGTTCCGTATAAAGTTCAGGTCGTTTTGCAGAATGTAGGATTCGCATTACTTCTTGCGTTTATGATATTCGTAGTTTACAATGATATAATTTCCATAAAATAATTTATTCTTATCTTGAAAGAGGAATAATAAAGTAATATATTTATTTAATTCAATTAAGCTGTAATAAACCCGGAAGGGTGGGTGAGTGGCTTAAACCAACGGTTTGCTAAACCGTCGTACGGGTTAAACTGTACCGAGAGTTCGAATCTCTCCTCTTCCGCACTGTAAAAGTCTTAAAGTTAATTCTTTAAGACTTTTCTTATTTTTATAAATAATTTTCACTATATATTTTTTAATTAAAATAAAAAGAGCCGTTCATTTGAACGGCTCTTTGTTTTATAAATACATTGCTGAAGAAATTATAAAAAACTTACTTTAGCAGAATTAACTTTTTAGTTTCAGTTGATACATCACCATCTTTTGCGGAAAATGTTAATCTGTAAAAATAAACACCTGAATTTAAGCTGCTTCCGTTAAAATTATAATCATAACTACCGGAATTAAGATTCTCGTTTATTAAATTACCGACTTCTTCTCCTATTGAATTATAAACAGTCAGATTAACAAAACCATTTTTTGGAATGGAGAAATTAATATTTGTATTCGGATTAAAAGGATTAGGAAAATTTTGTGATAAAACAAATCCCTGCGCAGTTGAATTAACATTTCTTACAGACACTATATTACTCCATGTTTTTGAGATTCTTAAACCGTCAATTGTAAGAGAAGGCGCATTAGCAGCACTTCCCTGCCTTAAAGCAATTCTTCCAAGAGCGCCTTCATTGGCAGTTCCTGTAACCGGTCCAATCGTAGGTGCTCCCGGCTCTGATGCAGGCAATCCTGAAGAAAATATATAAACATTCATTACGTCATCAGTAGTACTACCTGTATTAAAAATATATTTTATAACAACAACATAAGTTGTACCAAGAGTATAATTTCCTCCGGTATAAAAAATTCCTCCGGCGGCGGCTGTAGATTTACTCAAACCGAATGCCAGTCCGCCTAAACTGTCTTTGGCATAAAATCTTGCTGTATATAAAGTCGTGCTTGTCGGAGGGATAAGAGCTGCAAAGTAATCGCCTGCGGATTTGGCAGAATCAACCTTTACCATAAATGAAAAATAAATTGCTCCTATTGAATCCGCTGTAAATCCTTTGTAAGCATCATTGCCATTGTTTCTTAAACGGCAGGAATTGCCAATTCCGGAAAGAGGATAACCGGAATAACTTAGTCCCGGTGAAGTAACAAGTATTGTATTTGTAGTACCGGTGTTCCAATTCCATCCGTGTGCCCCGATAGAATCCCCTGCCGGGTAATTGAAGTTTTCATCAAACAAGACTTGTGAGAAAGATAATTTTGCTCCAAAATTGATTAATAGAATTAAAACAATTATGTAAAATGTTTTCATGAGGTTTTTATTTTTTTAATAATTAAATAAACTTTAAACATATTAAGGAAAATATAGCAAATTACCAATTCAAAATTTTAATTACCGGACAGTTCAGTGAACATTACAAACCATTTTTCATTTTATTCTCTTATTTCTGTCATTCCAGTTATTTTCCGGTTTACAAAATTAACATTAAGTAAAAAAAAGCAATTACAAAATGTTTTGTCCGGTTTAGAGTGGAATATTAAAAGTAAGATTGTTTATTTTAGTTCAGACTGTTTTGCATATTAAAAAATCACATTCAGCTTTTTTCAAGATATTTAGAAAGGAATAATTCGGCTAGTAAAAAGATTAAAGCTCCGATCAGCATGTATTTCCATAAACCAAAGCCCGTTCTGGTTTCAGTAACTACTTTAGTCAGCTCATCTGGGTTTTGAATATATTTTAAATCTTTAACTCCCGACTTCTCAAAATATTTTGTCGTTTCTTCTTCAGACATTTTTAAAGTATTGCTTTCATTCGAATTATAATTTAATGGAAATGAAAAACTCATTCCTGCTGAATCCTGCAAACTATATTCTCCCGGTACTGAAGTAATCTCAGAATAAGGCAGATAAATAATGTTTTCATCGCTTTCAGAAAAAGTTGCCGCAGTATTTAATCCCGCTACTTTCTTATCAGGCAGAACTAATGAAGAAATATTCCGGACACCTTGAACAACAACAAGATTATTTTTTCCAATAACATATTCACTCTGAAATCCGAAACTATTGCCGAGATAATAAATGCTTCTGATGATAATCGGAAGAAAAATAGTTTTAAATGGAAAGTCTGAAAATTCATTTTCAGCTGATACGGATGAAATCAGAACTTTCCCTTTGGATAATTTAGACTCGGCTATGAAGAGTTTGTTATTATTGAGAGTTATTAAAGATGATACATTTCCTCCGGGAAGAAGGGTGTAATAAGAACTAATAACAGGAGATTCAACAATAAATTTCTGTGAAGTAATATTGAGAGATTGATTTCTGAATACACCTGAGAGGACAGGATGTTCAAAATCAATTTTTTCAAATTTGAGATTTACATTTTCTCCCTTATTGGAATTCAGACTTTCTAATCTTAGTGAATTCAATTTACCTGTAAGTAAATTATTATAACTGTTTATATCAGCATTTTTTCCGGGAAAAATAAAAACTCCTCCCCCTTCTGAAATATATTTCTTAAGCATTTCTCCTTCATAATCAGTAAAACTTTTTTTATCTGAAATGAAAACAACATCATTTTTAAATATATTTTCATCAACAGTCTTATCTCTGCTGATCACAAACATTTCAATTTTACTTTTTACAGAATCGGACAATAAATCATTTGCGGAATTTATTGCTGTTTCAAGGAAGCTGACCTGAGACAGATTTTCTTCTATTAATAATACATTGAATTTTTCCGGTATAAAGATATTGAAATAATATTTATTATCCTGAATCAGTTCATCTTCGGAAAATACATTTTGAACTAACTCAAAGTAGCCGTGTATATTACCGGATTTTTTTGATTTGAATTTAAATTCCAGTTCATTGCGGCTATATGAACCGGCATCAGTTACCTTAGAAGAAACAAATTCATTTTCTATAATCAGATTGACAGTCTTATTGGATACATTATACTGGGAAAAGTTATTTAAATTTATATGTATCTTAATATCCTTATCCTTTTCAGGAAGATCGGTTTTCACTTTAAAGCTGTCAAGAGAAAGATTATTTACTTCCCTGCTTCCTATGTTCAGAAGGTAAGTTTTTGCATTCAATGACCTGGGATTTTCGAATTCTATTTTTTCTGGTTGCGCAATATTAAAATTACTTTTTTGAAAATCGGAAATAATATAAATCTCCTTCATATCGTTTTTTGAAGATGCGCATATTTCACCGGCTAAGTCCAGAATCACAGGCATAGAAGTATATTTATAAGATATTTTTAAATCTTTAAGTTCATTTAATACTTCTTCTGTACTGTTTTTAAGAAAATTATTATTCTTTAAACCGATTTTAGAAAAAGGTATAAAATATATTTCAGATGACTCTTTATGTATATCAAGAATATTTTTTACACTTTCCACTGCTTTTGCAAAATAGAGTCCGTTATTATCTCTTGCATTCATACTAAAGGAATCATCCATAAAAATCAGAGCTGCTGATTTTGAAGAGTTTGGATTGTTTCCTGCATAACCTTCATATACAGGTTTTGAAAAACTTAGCACAAGGAAAATAATCGCCATAATTCTGAAAAGAAGAAGCAGAAGCTGTTTTAACTTTATCCTTCTCATCTTTGATTTCTGAATTTCTTTCAGAAACATCAAAGTGCTGAATTCGACCTTCTTTATCTTTCTTAAATTCAAAAGATGGATAAGTATTGGAATTGAGACTGCTGCCAGAGCTATTAGCGCAGATGGATTTAGAAAACTCATTAATTATGAAAGATTAAAAATAATTCATCTAAAATAAATTTAAATAATGATTATGAAAATGCATTTTGGCTGCTTTAAAAAAGTGCTGTTTGGCATATCAATCCAAAATACAAGTGAAGGAAATTTAATACTATGATTAATTGGTTATATTGCTTCTCCGATTATCTGTGCAAAATTTAAGAGGGGCATATTCCGGAAAAATTATATTGTGTAAAGAATATTGTGATTAACAAAATTGTATCTATAATTTTAATATTTTAATTCCAATATTGCTATAAATGAATAAATCTGCAATAATTTTTCTGAACGGAGGTTTCCCGGAAGACAGGATTCTAAAGGAGTATGTAAAAAAATCAGATGTAATTATAGCAGCTGACGGAGGTGGAAATTTCCTCAGGGAAAAAAATATTTTGCCTCATTATGTTAGCGGCGATCTTGATTCCCTTACAAGAGATAATTATGAATTTTATAAAGAGAAAAAAGTCAGGATCAAAAAGATACGGGAGCAGGAGACAACTGATTTCGAGAAATGCATAAATTTCTGTTTGAAAAACAGTTTTAATGAAGCGTTTGTTTTAGGAGCTTCAGGTCAGAGACCTGACCATACTCTGAATAACTTCAGCGTTATGAAGAGATATTATAAAAAGCTGAAAATAATATTTGTGTCAGAGGAGTTCGAGATTTTTTTTGTAAATAAAATTATTGAATTTAATTATCCTCCTGAAGAGACAGTTTCAATCCTTGCTATGCCGGTTGCAAAAAAAATTTTTACTAGCGGATTAAAATATAAACTTAACGGCGAGACATTAGAATTCGGAGTCAGAGAAGGCGCTTTAAATGTTTCTGTAAGTAAGAAAGTTTCAATAAGTTTTAAAAGCGGTAATTTATTGTTATTCAAAAAGCATTTCATAAAATAATAATATTCATTGAAAATATTTTTTACAGTTAATGATTATCTGATTATACTGGCTTACTTTGTTGCGATGCTTGTAATCGGACTAAAGACAAAATCATCTGAGGATTCGGCAAAAGATTACCTTATAGCCGGAAGGACACTGACTTTACCTGCTTTTGTAGCTACTCTTGTTTCGACATTTTACGGAGGGATACTCGGAATCGGAGAGTTTACATTTAATTTCGGCATAGCAGGCTGGTTTCTTTACGCTTTCCCTTATTATTTTTTCATACTTATTTTTGCTTTTTTTATAGCAGGGAAAATAAGGAAAACTCATTTATTCTCAATCCCGGATAAATTAAACAGGACGTACGGAAAGAAAGTCAGCCTGTTTGCAGCTATACTGATATTTTTTCTTTCAACACCCGCGCCTTATTTATATATGATGGGAATATTAATTAAGTTTATTTCCGGGATCGGCATCTCCTGGTCAATGCTGATTATGCTTATTTTGTCTACAGTATTTCTTTTTAAAGGAGGTTTGAGAGCTGATGTAAGAGTAAATATTTTAGAATTTTTTCTAATGTTCGTTGGGATAGGAATTATTTTACCATTCTGCTTCAATTCACTCGGAGGAATCGAATATCTGGAATCAAGATTGCCGGGGGATCATCTTTCTCTTACAGGCGGAAACAGTATTCAGTATATAATTGTATGGTTTTTTATAGGAGCATGGGTTTTGGTTGATCCTTCTTTTCACCAGAGATGTTATGCTGCTAAAAACAAAAAGACACCGAAGAGAGGAATAATTATATCTCTTATTTTCTGGATTATTTTTGATTTCATGACTACTACCGCCGGCTTATATGCTAAAGCTTATTTCCTTAACGACCTTCCCAATCCGATTTACTCATTTCCCGCATTGGGAAATAAATTACTCCCTCCGATAGCAAAAGGAATATTTTTTCTTGGAATGATAGCGACAATAATGTCGACTCTCCATTCTTATATTTTTATTTCATCAAATACATTCGGAAGGGATATTATCGCCAGGTACAGAAATGAAACCGAAGGCAATGTTATGTACAACAGAGTTGGAATTATAGCAAGTTCTTTGTTTGCATTTTTTCTGGCTTATACCATTCCTTCTGTAATAAATATCTGGTATACTGTAGGCACTCTTATTATACCAGCTCTGCTTATAAGCGTTATTTCCTCTTATTTTGAAAAATTACAGGTGCATTCCAAATATATACTTGCTTCAATGATAGGTTCTTTTTCAGTGTCATTGATTTTCTTTTTACTTGGGATAATTTATAAAGTTGACGGAAAAGACTCTTTGTTATTCGGGCTTGAGCCGATTTATCCCGGGCTGATAACAGGGCTGATTATATATCTTTACGGATACAATCAAAGAAAATTCCTTAAAATCGAATCTGAGCAATGAAAATATTTTTATAAATCCGGCTTTTATTCATATTAATCTACAAATACCCGCATTGAAATTATGTTTATTAATATTATTGATTCTGATTTTCAAAGTTGAAAATTCTCTTTCTCAGAATTCTTCATCAGAGATTATACAGGATACTGTTGCTCTTAATCTAAAAATCCGTAGTAATACAGATACAAATTATTTTAATATTTTTTCCAAATCTTTTTCAGATAAAAAAACAGCTCTTGTCCTTAGCGGAGGAGGTGCCAGAGGGATTGCCCAGCTCGGAATAATCGAAGAGCTTGAGAAGAATAATATCAGGATTGATATGATCGTTGGTACAAGCATGGGCAGCATTATTGGCGGATTTTACGCCTCCGGATATAATACCGGAGAGATCAAGAATCTGTTATTGAATCTTAACTGGAAAAAAGCTTTAAGCTTAACAAACAAATATCAGCGTACATCTCTTTTCCTCGAACAGAAAAAGATACAGGACAGAAGTCTGCTGACAATACCGCTTGACGGTATCAAACCTGTTTTATTACCTTCATCATTCTCAAACGGACAATACTTAAGCGAAAAAATAAATTCCTATATTCTTAATTCAAGATATCACGCAAAGAATGATTTCACTAATTTAAAAATACCTTTTTCTGCTGTAGCTACTGATCTTAACTCAGGCAAACGCGTCATTCTTGACAAAGGTAACTTAAGCGAATCCATTAAAGCATCATTTACATTTCCTCTGCTTTACTCGCCTATAAATATAAACGGGCGTGAACTTGTTGACGGAGGATTAACTGAAAATATTCCGACAGGAGTCGCTAAAACTCTTGGAGCGGATTTCATAGTTGCAGTAAACTCCACGAGTCCTTTAAAAGATAACAATGAGTTAAAAGACCCGATCAATACTGCTGATCAGATACTTTCTATCAGTATGACACAGCTTAATAAGCTTCAGCTAAAAGATGCGAATATTGTTTTAACTCCTGATATAAAAAATTTCTCAGCGACGGATTTTACTAATATAGATTATCTTATATCCGAAGGTAAAAAGAGTGCCAGAGAAATGATGGATAAGATAATATCGGGTATTGATTCTTTGGAAATGTCTGAATCACGGTATTTCAATAATTTCATCATCAATCCTTCAGTAAATGTATCTTCAGATTATCTTCAGAAAGAAATTTCGGACACATTGGAAAAGCTGTCAGACAAACAGTTTGAGAAATATACTTCTATTGAAAAAAATCTGAGAATGATTTACCGGACAGGTTTCTTCAGTAATGTTTATGCGGAAATCAAAAGAGAACAGAATATTGCGCAGATCAGTTATTTTCTTGAAAGCAATCCCGTTCTTATTGATATAAACACAATTAATTCTTTCAGTTTTCTGGACAGTTTGATTAATAATTTTAAACAGAGTAATATTAATAAGCCCGCAAACTTTATTACTTACAAAAAATTTCATGATGAATTGCTCGGGAAGCTGAGAAATAAAGGGCTTTCGCTGGTTGAAATAACAAAATTTTATTTTCATAATAATTCTGGAAGTCTTGAAATCGTTTTCAGCAGCGGTAATATCGGAGGAATTGAAATTAAAGGAAATAATTCAACAAATGAAAATGTAATTGCAAGGGAGATTAAAGCAAATGTATTTAGCATTGTGAATAAAAACGAAATAAATGAAAGCATAAAGAACGTTATGAGCACAAATCTTTTCGGACAGGTAAGTTTCGATTACAATTTCAAAAAATTACGCTCTGATCCTTTACTGAATATCAGTGTCATTGAAAAAAATACAAAAGCTCTCCGCTTCACAATCAAAGCTGATAATGAAAGGAATCTTCAGTTGCTTCTGGATTTACGGGATGAAAATATTTTCGGAACAGCGATAGAGACGGGTCTTCTTGCTGCAGGAGGATTAAGGAACAGGATTTACCAGCTTGAGATTAAATCAAATCAGTTTTTTTCCCTTCCTCTTACTTTTAATCTCAACAGCTATTATTCATTCAGAGACATTAATACATATATTCAGGTGACAGATACTTTGAGAAACAGATTCACTGTTGATAAGACCGGTGAATACAGAAATCTCCGTAACGGAGGTTTGAGCTTTCTTTTTGGTACACAGCTAAAGCGGACAGGAACGATTTTTGCTCAGGTCTTTTTTGAAAATCAGCAAATTGTCAACAAAACCAACAGTGAATCTCTTGTTGAGAAATTAAGAATTCTTAAACTCAAATTCGGAGGATTATTTGATACAGAAGATGTTTTACCGTTTCCGTCAAACGGATCACTGATAAATTTTTTTTATGAGACATCAAACAATCTTCTAGAAGGGAATCTGAGTTTTTCCAAATTTTATTTCAGCTATGAGCAGTATTTACAAGTTGCAAATTCACAAACTTTAAAACCGAAATTTATATTCGGCTTTGCGGATAGAACTACTCCGTTGACAGAGCAATATTCTATCGGTGGGGATAAATCTTTTTTTGGAATGGTAGAAGATGAGTTAAGAGGCAGGCAGATTCTAGAGTTCTCGCTGGAATACAGATATCTGTTTCCATACAAGATTTTTTTTGACACTTACTTCAGTTTCAGATATGATCTTGGAAATGTCTGGCAGGTCACGGATGATATTAGATTTAAAGATCTTAGACACGGAATAGGATTGACTACAGCATTTGATACTCCAATCGGGGAAGCGAGCTTTTCTGCAGGAAGAAGTTTTATAGTTAAAAACGGGTTCAATAATAATTCTTTTGTTTTCGGTCCTTATAATTTTTATTTTTCAATAGGATATGACATTTAGGCATTATAATTTAATATATAAACAAGTAGTTTTGAGTATTCGGATTCACGGCTGAGATAATATTTCATTTTAATCAGGATAAATATTTATAAATTATGATTCAGATAAGTCATCGCGATTAAAATTGTAAGTTAATCTTAATCCGGCAACATAAAAAATAAATTAACGTAACTGAAATTATAAATTTAATTATCAAAATTGAAATTCCTTAATAAATTCAGCGACGGTACACTAAGAGTAATGTTTACTTTCATTGCTTTGTATTGCTTTGCCTTTGCATCCATTTACTTTATCAGGAGTATGGTTACGGAAAGAATGACTACTGATGATTGTTTATGGTTATCGGAATATCAGGGACAGAAGATTAAGGAAGGATTATATATTGATCAGATAATTCCCGGAGGAGTTTCTGACAAAGCCGGCTTAAAAAACGGAGATATTTTAATTGCTATAGACGGTAAAAAATTTTCCGGTACGTTAGAAGCTCAGAATATTTTAAATAGTTTCAATACTGATCAAACGGCTACTTATACGGTTTTAAGGGAAAATCAAATATTAAACTTTGAAGTCACAGTATATAAGTTATTCAACATTCTGAGTTTGATTTTTGCACTTCTTGGTTTCGGATTTCTTATTATCGGACATCTTGTCGGATATTCAAAGCCCAAAGAACTGACATCACAGCTATTCTTCTTTCTCGGATGCTCAGCTGCGCTTGGATTCACTTCTGTAAATGTTACAGGTGATTTAAGTACTAATAGTTTTACGTTAGTGAACAGAATAATTGGACTGATCTTATTTTATCCTTTGTTTGTACATTTTTTTATGACCTATCCTGTAAGATTTGAAGTAAAGAACAGGAAGTATTTTCTGATAACGATTTATTTTATTTATTTAATTTCAGTTATAATTCAACTTTTCATCCAAAATTCTGCTTTTAACATTTATCTGATTATTTTATCTTCAATTTATATTATAACAGGAATTAATTTTTTCATCAGCACATATGGAAGAATAAAAGATGAAAATTTAAGAAAACCTTTAAGAATTATTGTTTATGGATTCGTTATCGCCGGAATTGGTGTTCTTTATACATTTGTAATTCCTTTTATTGTAAACAAACCAAATTTTCTGGTTACTCCGTGGATTTATTCTCCGTGTTCTCTTGTGCTGGCAATCCCGGTTTCGTTCGGTTATTCAATATTCAAATACAGAATATTAGACACGGAATTTATCATTAAGAAAGGATTAGTCTTCGGTATAATTACAGCTTTCATAGTCGGGATGTATCTTCTGTTAGTTTTATTTCTTGATTCAATACTCAGCCAGATCATGCCTGAGAATAAACAGCTTCTTACAATAGCTCTGATAATAATAGTTACTTTCAGTTTTGATTTTGTAAATAAAAAAGCAAAGGAGTTTGTTGATAAGCAATTTTACAGGGAGAGATATAACTACAGAAAATCACTTCTGCTTTTTTCCGAAGAGCTTCCGTATCTTGATAACATGAGAAAAGTAATAGAGCAGTTAGGAACTTCGGTTAGAGAAACAATGGGTATTGATAAATTGAATGTATGGTTTAAAGATGCAGATTTTTACAAAATACTTCAGGGAGAGTATATACAGAAAAATGACAATGAAGTTTTAACTTACAAAGGAAACGATTTTGATGACGCTTTCACTTCTATTTTTAAAAACAGCAGAGAGCCGAAATTACTTAATGATGTTTACCTTCATGATTTAAATTTATCAAAGGAACATATGGAAGTAATAAAAATTGAAAAATATGTATTATCAATTCCGATATATATAAGAGACAATCTTATCGGAGCGATGAATTTCGGTGAAAAGCCCTCAGGAAAAGCTTATTCGGAAGAGGATATAGATTTGCTTAAAACACTTTCATCACAGGCAGCTATATCGTTTGAAAATTCGAGACTACAGCAGGAAAAAATATCCAAGCAGAAAATAGAAGAAGAGCTCCAGATAGCAAGAAAAATTCAGATGGGACTTTTACCTCAATCAATTAACAGTATTGAAGGAATTGAAATATCGGGATTTTATAACCCTGCAACTATAATCGGAGGTGATTTTTATGATGTAATTAAGCTTACAGACAAAAAAATGCTTGTTGTGGTAGCTGATGTTTCCGGCAAAGGAATACCTGCTGCTTTGTATATGTCTAAAGTTCAGGCAATGATTCAGTTTGCAGCTACAATATTCCCTTCTCCTAAAGAAATTCTGATCGAAGTCAATAAACTTATTCATCAGAAGATTGACAAAAAATCTTTTATAACGACTATCGTAGCTTTGTTTGATCTTGAAAATATGACAGTAAGGATTTGCAGAGCCGGACATAATCCTGTTATTTACAGTACGAACGGCAAATTCCAGTTGCTGAAAAATAAAGGTATGGGACTCGGACTTGAAAGCGACAAGTTTTTTGAATCTCATCTTGAGGAAACGGAAATAAAAATTTCAGAGAATAATCTGTTTGTATTTTATTCGGACGGACTTACAGAAGCAATGAATTTAAGCAGAGAGGAATTTGGCACGGAAAAAGTGCTTGATATAATAAAGGAGAACAGAGACAACTCCTGTTCATCCATTCAAAAAGAAGTTATAAGTTCTGTTAATTCATTCAGAGGTAATGCCGAACAGAATGATGACATTACGCTTGTAATCACAAAGATCAAATCAAAATCCTGATATTTACATTTCTATATAAATCCGAATTAAATATCTTATTTAAAATCATTTTTCTTTATCATTCATTCTTAAAAAATAAAAAAAATTTTTTATGATCACCCGTTATTCAAGAAATGAAATGTCATCAATCTGGTCTGAAGAAAATAAGTTCAGAATATGGCTGGATATTGAAATACTTGCATCCGAAGCGCAGTGCAAACTGGGATTGGTACCTGAAAAGTCCTTAAAAATTATTAAAAGCAAAGCCCGTTTTAATGTAAACAAAATTTTGAAGATTGAAGAAAAAGTTAAACATGATGTTATAGCCTTTCTGACAAATGTTGGAGAATATGTAGGTATAGATTCGAGATTCATTCATTTGGGAATGACAAGTTCGGATGTAATAGATACAGCATTATCTGTACAGATGAAACAGGCAGGAGAAATAATTCTTAAAGATCTGATCCGGCTTCAGGGAATACTTTATAAGAAAGCAAGAAAATATAAATTTCTTTCAATGATTGGAAGGACACACGGAGTTCATGCAGAGCCGATTACTCTTGGTCTTAAATTCGCTCTGTGGTTTGATGAAATGAACAGAAATATAGAAAGATGGAAACGCGCTGTTGACATTATTTCCGTAGGACAAATATCAGGTGCAGTAGGAAGTTACGAACATATTTCGCCGCTTGTTGAAAAATATGTCTGTAAAAAGCTCGGACTGAAAACGACCAATATTTCTACTCAGATACTTCAGCGTGACAGACATGCTGAATACATGTCAACGCTTGCGATAATTGCATCTTCAATAGAAAAATTCACTACAGAGATCAGGCATCTTCAGAAAACAGAGACACTTGAGTTTGAGGAATACTTTTCCGAAGGTCAGAAAGGATCATCCGCAATGCCTCACAAAAAAAATCCGATAACCTGCGAGCGGTTATCCGGTCTTGCAAGAGTACTCCGCGGGAATGCTCTGGCATCTTTTGAAAATATTCCCTTGTGGCATGAAAGAGACATAAGTCATTCATCAGTAGAGAGGATCATAATTCCTGATTCGACAATTCTTTTGAATTATATTCTGAATCAGTTTGCATCTATGACAGAAAAACTTGTTATTAATGAAGGCAACATCAAAAGGAATTTAGAGCTTACAAACGGACTTCTGTTTTCCCAGACAGTTTTGCTGAAACTCATTGAAAAAAAGATGAGACGGGAAGAAGCATACAAAATAGTTCAAACTGTCGCTATGAAATGCTGGAAGGAAAAGATAAGTTTTTTAAATTTGCTGATGGAAGATAAAAATGTTATGAAATATCTTTCTGAATCCGAACTCAGGGCGATTTTCAATTATGATAATTCAAAGAAGAATGTTGACTTTATTTTCAACAGGGTCGGTCTCGGCAATAAGAAGAAGCGAAAATAAATTTCAATTGCAGTTAAAATAAATACTGCGGAATCAGATTACATTATACTCTCTTCTCAGTTCGATAACCTTGCCGATTATCTGAAAAGGTTTATTAATAATGGATTTATATTTTGAATTTGACGCTTCAAGATATGCTTTTATATTTTTATTCCGTAAAGTTTTTACAGTAGCTTCATCATCAAGCAAAGCAATAACAATTTCACCGTCTTCTGCCGTATCCTGTTTTCTTACTATTACAATATCCCCGTCATAAATTCCGGAATCAATCATACTGTTTCCTTTTATTCTCAGAGCGAAATGTATGTTATGCCCTTTCGAACTCTTCTCCATCGTAACATAACCCTGTATATTATCATTTGCAAAAATCGGTTCGCCAGCAGCTACATTTCCATACAGAGGAATCAGATCAGCTTCAGCTTTCATTTTATCAAAATATTGCTCTTCTTCAGACTTAATGACTACGAAACCTCTGGCAATATCTTTTTTCCTTTCGAGATGTCCTTTCTTCTGAAGAGCGTAAATGTGATCCTGAACTGTTCCGATTGTGATCCCGAAATTATCTCCTATTTCCTTTAATGTAGGAGGATAAGTTTTTTTGACTCTGTGCTTCTCAATGAAATTAAGAATTCTTTGTTGTTTGACAGTGAGTTTATCCATAAATCAATATGGCATAATAATATATCAGTATCAATATAAATTTTCAGTTCAGCGAATTAATCTCTGTACACGACAAAATTTTCTGGAGAGAATTTCTCGCAGATGACGCAGAATTATCACGCAGATTTTCGCAGAAACAAGATCATTAAAGAGATTATTTGCGTAAATCAGCGAATTTTTTCTGCGAATATCTGCGAGAAAATATTTTTGTCGTGTACTAAGCGAATTAATTCTTTGTCAATATTTTTAAAGACTTAAGATTGACAACTTTAAAAACCAATATGATTATTATAAATAAAAACAGAAATCCGAATTTGTAAAGCCAGTAAATTTGAAAATTATTTTCTAAATAAAAATACAGACCTGATACAGTAAGCAGAGATAAAAATATTAATCCGACTTTTTTGTATTCATAATTAATTTTATAATATTTCTGCGAAACTAAAAATATTCCTGTCATCATAACAGCATAACTTATTAATGTGGATATCGCTGCTCCCATATAAGAATATTCAGGAATAAGTATAAAATTAGAAATAATATTCGCAACTGCTCCTGCGCCTGTTATCAGCGGAAGATATTTGGTTTTCTTTTCAATATAAATGCCTGCCATGAAATTTATATAAATACCGTATAAGATATATGCAAATAATATTACGGGAACTATCTCAAGACCTTCCCAGTATGCTTTTCCTATGAGATTATAATTGAAAGGCAGATTTATTTTTACAATATCTTCTATAAAAAAACTAATTATAAGGAAAACAACTGAACAGAACAAAACGAATATTGTCAGAACTTTCGAGAATATTTTTTTTGCGTCCGGCTCTTTAGCATTATTAAGAAAGAAAGGTCTCCATGCAAATTCAAACATCGAAACTACCAGCATCATGAAGATTCCGAGTTTATAGTTTGCAGTGTATATACCGACGATTTTATCATCTGTAAGGTATTTAAGAATAGGTCTGTCAATGATCTGAACTAAATTCGCCGCAATTCCCGCCGGTATCCAGGGTAAGGAAAACTTCAGCAGTTCTTTCAGCAAATCTTTATTTATTGAGAATGAAAAGTTTTTCTTTAACAGAGGCAGCAGCAAAATAAATGTAACTATTGAAGCTATGAGATTGCTTATGAAAACAGCTTCTATTCCGAAATTAAAAAAAGAGATCAGTATAATGTTAAGCAATACATTTAAAACAATATTTGTGATTTTTATTCCGGCAAAGGATTTTGCTTTGTTGTTAAGTCTGAGTAAAGCAAAAGGTATAAGCACTATAGTATCAAAGAAAAGAATAACAGCGGAATATTTTATCAGGTAGCCATAGCTGCTGTCAATCTGAAAAACTGATGTTAGTTCGGAAGAAAAAAAGAATATAAGACATGACAGCAAAAATGAATTAAACAGAACAATGATGTATGGGGTTGAAAAATTTTGTTTCTCAGTGCCTACTTCACGGGTCGAAGCAAATTTCATATATCCGGATTCGAGACCGATTGAAAAGAATACATTTAAAATTGCTATATAGGAATAAATTATCGTAATTATTCCATACTCTTCCGGAAGAAATTTATTTGTATAGAAAGGAACAAGAAAGAATCCAAGAAATCTTCCGATAATGGTATTAGTACCGTAAATCAGCGTATCTTTAGAAAGATTCTTTATTTTATCAAACATTTGCAGCGAAAAATAAAAAGGTTATCCCGTTTAACGGAATAACCTTTAATTCTTAGATGAATTTATTATTTAATTAAATTGTATCTTAACAGTTTCAGAAGCAAGAAAATTCTTGTCAGCATCATAGACATAAACATTGTAACGTCCTGCACTGTAAAATGTAACTTCTTTCCAAAACCATGCCCAGCTTGGCTCGACATCCTGATAGATGGTATTGTCATAACTTTCATATCCGTCTGCATCAACTCTGTAAATTTCATAGCTGACGCTTCTTGTACCAACTCTGTAAGGCAGATTTACGAGAAATTTAAAGTAACCGCCGTTTGATCCTATATTAAATACAGTACTTGAACTTATAGGATTTCCGCTTTCTGTAACATTTTCACAAAATTGCAAAGTTTGGGAATATGATTTTTGGCTGAGCCCTGTTACTGATATAATTAATAAAACTATAAATATTAATCCGTATAATTTTTTCATATTTATCATAATTAAGGAATGATTTCGACCAGACCGCTCGCAACAGTCCGTCCGTTATGATCAAGAAGGAAAACTCTGTATATTCCCGTTTCATCGAAACTCATATCACTCTCATCATTCTTTGCGAAATATACATACTTCATATCAGGTTCTATTTTATAATCAAATTTCTTGTAATATTTAAATGTACCTGAAGTGCAGCTATACTTATCCATTTGAATAGAGCAATCTCTTAATCCAAGAGGTCCGTCTGCTTTTACCATTACAGTTAAATATCCTTTTGTGAACCTGTCGCTTACACCAGTCTCTCCGCCTGATCCGTATGATTCGCAGAAATATAAAACTGGATATTGCTGAGCGTAAGAGTTTGTTTTAAAAGCAAATACAGATAATACAGCTAACAGTGAAAATAAAAATTTAATGTTTTTCATTTCTGTCCTTTCTTTTTAATTTATATTATTATTTAAATTCTATTCTTACTTTTCCGGTAGCGATCGGGGTACCGTCTTTTTTGAAAACCGTTACTTTATAATCACCTGATTTGTAAAAAGTAACTTTATCAAAGAAGAAATAATTTTTTTCAGGAGATACGTCATAGGGCTGAGTATCAATTATTTCACTGCCGTCAAGAGATTCTCTTTCTAATCTTACATCAACTGAACCAACGCCAATTGGCTGTGAAGTTTTCAGCATAGCAGTAAGATACCCGCCTTTTGAACTGATGAAAAATTTATCACTCTTACCGACTTCCTGTCCGTCTTTTGTATATTCTTCGACAAAATAAACCTGATTTGATGCAGAAGATGTTGTAGTAGACTCTTTTTTAACTTCTTCTTTTTTGGTTTCTTCTTTCTTAGTATCTTCTTTCTCTCCGGTGGATTCTTTCTTACTGCCGCATGAATAAAGCAATGAGATACTGATTATAAGCGCAAACAGGAAACCAAATCTTTTTGTAAAGTTTTGCATGGTTATTTATTTAGATTAATAAAATTTTTGCTAAAATAAATTTATCTGTATTGATATTCAAGTAATAAAATTGAATGATATATCAAGAGAATTCACGGAATGTGTTAATGAACCTGATGATATGTAATTCACTCCTTTCAGATTACTGAACTTATTTACATTATCAAAACTAATGCCTCCGGATAATTCAAGTTCATATAATCCATTATTAAGCTTAGCAGCAATTGTAATATCTTTCTTGCTGAAATTATCAAGCATGATCCTGTCAACAATTCCTATTCCTTCGGTTAATACTATTTTTAATTCACTGATATTTTTAACTTCTATTTCAACTCTGCATTTTACCGATCTGTATTTTTTTTTCAAAATCCTGAGAGTATTGGAAATTCCTCCGTTCGCCTCAATATGGTTATCCTTGATCAGAATCATATCATAAAGTCCGAATCTGTGATTTTCCCCGCCGCCTGCCGTTACTGCAAGCTTCTCGAATAATCTGAAATTCGGGGTTGTCTTTCTGGTGTCAATGATTTTAATTGAAGGATTATTCAATCTTTGAGTAATCTTTGCAGTCATGGTTGCTATGCCGCTCATTCTCTGCAAAATGTTCAGCGCTACTCTCTCACCGGCAAGAAGCTTTCTTGTATTCCCTTTGACTATTCCGGCTATATCATTTTTATAAACTGCTTCACCTTCCTTTTTATAAAAATTTATCTTTATACTTTTGTCTAATATGCTAAACACAGTCCTGAAAATATTCAGACCCGCAATTATTCCGTTTTCCTTTATCAGTAATTCCGCTTTTGAAACGGATTTTTCCGGAATGAGAAGATTTGAGGTTACATCTCCTTTTCCGATGTCTTCCTTCAGCGCCTGACGTATGAGTCTTTCCGCTTCTGTTTTGTTGAAATGTCTGTAATAGTTCAATTGATTTCAGAATTTAGATTTTATAATCTCAATAAATTTTTCGGGAGGTCTTACAGGTTTCATTTTTATGAAATTCACAAAAGAATGTACAGTGTATCCTTCTGCAATGAGAATATCTTTACAGGTTATTTCATAATTAATTTTAAATCTGACAGTGGGAATGGTTAACAATGAAGTTTTAATTGTCAAAACATCATCATACTTAGCTCCTGAAATATATTTTGCATACGCCTCTATTACCGGCAGTCCGATGTTTTCTTTTTCAAGAATGGTATAAGGATAATCTAATTTTCTTAAAAAATCATTTCTTCCCGCTTCGAAATATTCAAAGTATCTCGCGTTATTTACTACACCCATTTTGTCGGTATGTGCGTAGAGAACTCTGTATTCAGTCTGAGTTTGTATCACAGTTTTTTATTGTTTAATCCGAAAAAATCTTTCCCGGATTCATAATATTATTCGGGTCCATTGTCTTTTTAATATTCTTCATAAGCATTATCTCATCTTTCCCCAAAGCAATCGGCAGATAATTTTTCTGCGAATACCCTATGCCGTGCTCTCCTGAAATTGTTCCTCCAAGTGAAACAGTAAGTCTGAAGATCTCTTTAATTGCAGTTTCAAGATTATTTTCCCATGACTTATCATCGAGTTTATCTTTGAGAATGTTTACATGAACATTCCCGTCTCCGGCATGACCGTAGCATATTGTTGTAATCCCGTACCGCCCGGAAATTTCTTTTACTCCTTTAATCAATTCAGGTATTCTGGATCTCGGAACGACAGTATCTTCTTCCTTGTATTCGGAAATTGATTTAACCGCTTCTCCGATACATCTTCTTAATGACCAGAGTTCGTCCATCTTCTGTTTATCCTCAGCGAGAATTACATCATACGCCCCGTTTTCAGTAACGATATCTGCTATGATCTCAATATCTTTGTACAAACTTTCTTCATAGTTTCCGTCAACCTCTATCAAAAGCTGAGCTGCCGCTTCTCCGTTTGGAAATTTCTTGCCTAACTGATGTTCTGCTGCTTTCATTGCGGAATTTTCCATAAGCTCCAGTGCAGACGGAGTAATTCCCGCCTGAAATATTTTAGAAACAGTCTTTGCGCAATCTTCAATATTATTAAATGCAGCAAGCATTAATTTTTTATACCTTGGAAGAGGTACCAGCTTAAAAATAATTTTGGTAATTATTCCGAGAGTGCCTTCACTTCCTATGAGTAACTGTGTCAGATTATATCCGGTGACATTTTTCAGAACTCTTGCGCCTGAATTAATGATCTCGCCGGTCGGTGTTACAAATTCCAGTCCAAGAACATAGTCTTTTGTAACTCCGTATTTCACAGCTCTTGGTCCTCCCGAACATTCCGCAAGATTCCCTCCGAGGAAAGAGCTTCCTTTGGATGACGGATCAGGAGGATAATAAAGTCCGAGTTTTTCACACTCCTCCATTAAAACCTGAGTAATGACACCGGGCTCAACTATTGCCTGAAAATTTTCTTCGTCAATTTCAATTATTTTTTTAAACCTTTCCATTGAAAGGCAAATGCCTCCGTAAATTGCCAGCGCTCCCCCTGAAAGCCCTGTTCCCCCGCCTCTCGGGACAACGGGAATATTAAGTTCGTTTGCAAGCTTTATTATTTCCGAAACTTCTTTTGTGTTGTGCGGCTTAATAATAACTTCAGGACAGAAGGAAAGATTTTCAGTGTAATCTTTTGAGTAAATATTAAGATCATCCGAATCAGTAATTACAGAATCATCTCCTGAAATACTCTTCAGTTTATTAATTATTGCTTCGTCAATTTTATTATACATAATTTAAAATACCTATATTAAAAAATTATTTCAATTTCATTGTGATTGATTTGAAATAAAACTTTTCAATGGTGTCCAAAACGTTTTGTAATGAACAAATTACTTTTTAATTTTACATCTAAATACAATAATATCTAAGATTTTAAATTTAACCCCTCCTAACTTTCTGAATTAAATATTTTGCCTCAAAAAATTACGACCACCCCCTTAATCCCCCTCCTTTGCAAGGAGGGGGAAGCCCGCTGAAGGCGGGCAGGGGGAGGTCATACAACTCCACTTAACATTACCTTTACATTATAAGGAGGTGGAAATCATTGAAGAAGTTTATCTTAAAATTTCCATTCAATTGTTTTGGACGGATGTGAAAACTTTTAGTGCTGTCCAAAACTATTTCAATGAAATAATTATTGTTTGGATTAATATCTATAACCAGTAACAAGTAAGCTTATAAATTTAACTCCACACTGCCTGCCTTCCGCGAGTGTATAAATAATTGTCATTCCACCGAATTATGTCATTCCACCGAATTATGTCATTCCACCGAATTATGTCATTCCCGCGAATGCGGGAATCCACTACTTGCTATCGTATTCCCTCAATTAATTGTCATTCCCGCGAATTATGTCATTCCCGCGAATGCGGGAATCCACTACTTGCTATCGTAATAATGTTCCTGTATTGTTTGAAGACTCAATTAATTGTCATTCCCGCGAATTATGTCATTCCCGCGAATGCGGGAATCCACTACTTGCTATCGTAATAATGTTCCTGTATTGTTTGAAGACTCAATTAATTGTCATTCACACAATTAGCAGTAGCATTAGGTACTTACATAATTATTGTTTGATTTAATCGTAATGCTCTTGGATTCCCGCATTCGCGGGAATGACAATGTTTAAAGGATCACAATGTTTAAAAGGAATGAAATAATTGTAATTTGATTTAATCGTGATGATCTGCGTTGATTCATAAGTTTTGCGACAATCTCCTTCGGCGGGTTTGGGAGGAGATTTGTAAAAATTCATTCAACATTTTAATGTTTTAAAAGATAAATATAATTTAATTTCGTTTTGGAAAGCACATGAAAATTATTTAATCTTTTAATTTTTCTTCCGTTGAGTTTAAAAATTAAAATTGTTAATTTAAATCAATCCAATTAATTTTATGAAACTAAATCTAAACAAAATGTTTGGTAACAAATCAAAAGAGCCATTGTTTACTGAAGAAGTAAGAACTCCTGTCAGAACATCTTATCCAAGTTCTAATGAAAAAGTTTTAACTTTAATCAGTGAAGGATGTAAATTTGATGGAAATCTTTCATCACCTTCCACAACCAAAATTGACGGTCATGTAGTTGGTAATCTCAGAGGTGAGAGCGGTATAATCATCGGTGAGAAAGGTATCGTAGAAGGTAATGTGAATGCAGTAGAAGTGATAGTTTACGGCAATGTCAGAGGAAACATTAAAGCTCATAAGCTTGAACTTAAAAAAACCGGCTCTTTGAACGGTGATATTACCGTAGAAGAACTGGTTACTGAATCCGGATCGAGATTTAACGGCTCTTCCAAGATGGGAGATGATACCAAAAGCAATATAATAGATATGAAGACTGAACTGAAAAAAGCGGAATCTGAAAATGATATCGAAATTCATTCTGATGAAAAGTCAAAAGATAAACCGGTATTAAAATTCCACTGAAATAAAATTCAAAGTTTTAGTTTTTGAAAATGTTTTTAAATCAAAAGCCCTGATCAAATTCAAAATGTTTTTGTCAGGGCTTTTTTTATTTTAATTTTTTATTATACTCTAACCTGATGTAAGTTTCATTTCCAGTTCTTTTTCAGAACCGTTTCTGATAATTTTTAATTTTAATGTTTCTCCGGTTCTCATATCATTAACAATAAATAAAAGATCCTGTTCATTTCTTATATTTTCTCCGTTAGCCATGATTATCACATCTTCGGGCTTAAGTCCTGCGTTATCTGACAGACTTCCCTTCTGCACATCAGTTACCACCACACCCTGAGCTTTGTCAAGTTTAAGATACTTTGCAATTCTTTCATCTATACCCTGTATCCTGAAACCGACATTAAAATTTCTTTCGATCTTCCCGTTAGATTTAATTTCTTCAAAAATCTTTTTAACTCTGTTAATTGAAATAGAGAACCCCACTCCTATACTTCCTGTACTGTAATTCCCGCCTGTAAAAATAATCGTATTCATTCCGATCACATCACCTTCAGCATTAACAAGAGGACCTCCGGAGTTACCTGCATTAATTGAAGCGTCAGTCTGAATCATATCTTTATAAACTCTGTTGCCATCTGCATTAACTTTCATATTAGTAGCGCTTACAACTCCTACAGTAACTGTCGGCTTATCATTTATTTCAAATAATCCGAAAGGATTACCCAGAGCTATTACCCACTCCCCTATTATTACATCATCAGAATTACCTAATTTTACATACTCAAGATTTGATTTGTTAATTTTAAGCAAAGCGACGTCGCTGTTTTTATCGGATCCTATTAACTTAGCTTCTATAGTTTCTCCGTTTGTCATTGTTACGGAAATCTTTGTTGCGTTCCCGGCAACGTGATCATTAGTCAGAATATATCCGTCTGAAGAAATAATGAATCCTGATCCGAGACCTTTTACAACCTGCTTCTGAGCGGGTCTGTTACCGAAGAACTGTTTAAAGAAAGGATCATTGTCAAACATTGAAAAAGGATCCTGAACTTCTCTGACTTCTTCAACATTAATTCCGACAATGGTAGGAGATACTTTTTTAACTGCTCTTGTTATTGCATTCTCTCTCGTTTCGGAAATATTTTTACTGTTTTCCTGAATTTCATTTTTACAGGAGCGACACCGGATACGGGGGAAACATTTTTATTTCCTGATAAAAAATACTTCCCGATCACAATTCCCGAAATCAAGGTCAGCAATACAGCAAGCCCAATAAAGAATTTTTTATTCATTAATAAATTTGTTTTAGATTGCTGCGGATAATTTAAAATAATTTCGTTTTTCATTAATATATTTACTGTAATTTAATACTGATTTTAATTTACTCAGATACGGAACAAATTACTTTTTTGTTTTGCTCAGATTCTTTTTTACTTTATTATAAATAGCTTCACTGTCAATCTCATATTTTCTCATAAGATCGCCTGCAAAAACAGCGCTCTCTCCGAAAGTATCATTGATAGCGATGAAGTCCATCTTTGTCGGACATTCAATTGCAAGTACTTCTGCTACTGCCCCGAACAAACCGCATGTCCACTGATGATCTTCGCAGGTAATTATAAGTCCTGTATCCTTAGCGCATTTTACAATAGTCTGTTTATCAATCGGCTTAATTGTATGCATATTAACAACTCTCGCGCTGATTCCCTCTTTGCTCAATCTTTCCGAAGCTACAATTGCTTCCCATACAAGAAGTCCGCTGGCAATTAATGTCACATCCGAACCGTCTATCAATGTATCAGTTTTACCGAATTCAAAAGGAGCATTCATGTCCGTAAAGTTCGGAGATTTTTCCCTGTAGAATCTTACATAGAAAGGTCCGACAGTTTCAATAGCAAGCTTGACTGCTCTGTAAGTCTGATTGTAATCACAGGGAGTGATAACATTCATGTGCGGCAGTATTCTCATTATTCCGACATCTTCAAAAGACTGATGCGTCGCGCCATCGGGACCAACTGTTATGCCGCAGTGCGAAGCGCATATTTTTACATTCATTTCACTGTAAGCAACTGATTGTCTGATCTGATCAAACGGTCTGCCTGTTGCAAACTCACCGTAAGTCGAAGCTACGGGAATTTTTCCAGAAAGCGCAAGACCTGCGGCTGTTCCTATCATATCCTGTTCAGCAACGCCTACAGAAATAAACCTGTCAGGGTAAGCATCTCTGAATAAATTTGTTTTGACCGAACCTGTAACATCACCGCCAAGCACAACAAGGTTTTTATTGGTTTTACCTACATCTACCAAAGCATCTGCAAATCCCTGTCTTGTCTCCTTCATTTCAGGATTTTCTGTATAGTATTTCATTATCGAAGATTTAATTATAAAAAACAAAAATACTTTTTCTAAATATGCTTTTCAATGATTAATGAAGTGCCAGTTTGAACTTTACATTATATCCGTCCAAAACAATTGAATGGAAATTTTGAGATAAACTTCTTCAATGATTTCCACCTCCTTATAATGTAGGGGTAATGTTAAGCGGAGTTGTATGACCTCCCCCCTGCCCGCCTTCAGCGGGCTTCCCCCTCCTTGCAAAGGAGGGGGATTAAGGGGTGGTCGTAATTTTTTGAGGCAAAATATTTAATTTAGAAAGTTAGGAGTGGTTAAATTTAAAATCTTAGATATTATTGTACTTAGATGTAAAATTAAAAAGTAATTTGTTCATTACAAAACGTTTTGGACACCATTGACTTTACATTATACTACAAAATTATTTTTTAATAATTCTGGTGAATTTGACTTCTCCCAAATCCTCGCTAGAATAGTATCTAATGACTATTATTTTACCACCAAGACTCTAAGACACTAAGAAGAAAAGTTTAAAGACCACAATCTTTGAGTTTTTAGATACATTTTCGTTAAGACATCCTCTCTATAATAAGAGTGTGTATGCTTTAAGCAGACGAAGATGTTATTACTTTTGAAAATAAAATTTAGTCATAAAAATTTTTTGATGCGAAATTTCCGGATGTTAATATGACTATGATATAAAAAAACAACTGCAGGACAAAGTCTGCAGTTGTTTATGTTTAGATGTTCAGGAGCTTATGATGCTGCATTGCCGGTCACAGGGAGATTTGTTTTCTCCTGCGGAACGCTGCTCTCCGGCGGGTGATCACTAAAGTGTCTGATACCCAGATTTTTTATTCTTCTTGCAATGAAATAATCCCTTACAAATTCAGGATGATCTTCGGCAAGTCCTCTTATCAGTTTGTCCGCCGAATCAAGTACAGCATTCGTTTCTCTGAAGATAAGTTCAAGAGATTTTACTGCACCTGTCCTTGCAACCGCTCCGTGTTCCTTTTCATTCAGAGCTTCGTCGTAACTGTTAAGACGCTGTATAAAAACATTCAGCTTCTCTTCAGTAATTCCGAACGGAACTATATCTGTTTTGTGAGTCAGTGCAAGCTCTTTCAGTGTTTTAAGCACTTCAAGAAGCTGCGTTTCCCTCATCACTACAAATGCGCTTTGACTTAACCTGGAATTTTCAGCAAGTACATCGTTACCTGTTTTTTTCGCATACGTATTGATCGCTCCGCTTATCCCTGAAGCTGATCTTATCAGACTCTCTTTCACCGAGTCTTTGAATATTTTCTTTCCGGTAAGCGCAGTTCTTTTTAAACTGTCTGCCGATTCAAGTTCGATAGTTCTTGTTTTCAGCAGATTTGTTGCTGCCTGAAGTTCGCTTATGCCTGAAACTATTATTTCATTTCTTTCCAGAAGTGTAATTACTGTTCTCAGCATTACGAACTTATTTGCTTGTCTTTTTTTCATGGTTTTTAACCTTTATGTTTAATTATTTTAAATTGTTTAATTTGTTTGATATTTGTTATTGCTGTAATTGTTTCTTTGGATTTTACCCTTTTCACTAATATTTATGAAAAGGGTCTCATTGGGTTTGACGCTTCTTTTACCTCCCGTGAATTCCTGTATTCTGAATCCTGAGCTCTTAGTTGATTCAAACCAAATCTTTGGTTGTGAAAAAAGCTTCATTTTATTAATTCTTAATGTTCCCATATTTGATAATTTTTATTGTTTGGAAAATGGTTAATTGCTTTAAATTCTGTATTAAATTTGTTTCTTATTTCTTATTTCTATTATTGAGTTTATTTATATAAAATTTCTGTCTGTCATAATCAAAACAGTGTCGCTTGTTAACCCGTGTCACTTGTCATTTAGGCCGTGTCACTTGTCATTTAGGCCGTGTCACTTGTCATTTAGGCCGTGTCACTTGTCATTTAAGCCGTGTCACTTGTCATTTAGGCCGTGTCACTTGTCATTTAGGCCGTGTCACTTGTCATTTAGGCCGTGTCACTTGTCATTTAGGCCGTGTCACTTGTCATTTAGGCTGTGTCACTTGGCATTTATGCGGTGTCATTTGTCATGTAGGCCGTGTCACTTGTCATTTAGGCTGTGTCACTTGTCATTTAGGCCATGTCACTTGTCATTTAGGCCGTGTCACTTGTCATTTAAGCCGTGTCAATCGGGATAATATTAAATTCCGGTCAGATTTTAATGTTTTCATTTGAAATCTTTTATTGTCTTCATTTAATTAATTCAATTATCTTTTTAATTTTAAATCTGATCATTTACTTCTGAAAAGTTACAAGGTTCATTTTACAAATGAGTACCCCCTCTACTTATAATACCTTTCAGTTTTTGCGTTTGTTCCCGGAAATCAGAATTCCGATAATGTTTATCTGAGTACCCCCTCTACTTATAATACCTTTCAGTTTTTGCGTTTGTTCCCGGAAAGGGAAAATGCAGTTGATTCTAATTTATCGTGATAATTACTTGATAAATAAATTATAATAAAAAGAGGCTGCTATAAATATTACAGCAGCCTCTTAATTTAATTATAAGATTTATTCTGTTTCCTTGAATTTATTTTATCAGTAAGATTTTCTTTGTTTCAATGAAACCGTTTGATTCCCGCCGTCGTTGGTGTTCCAAAAGTTTTGCAGTGACACCGACAATGCATAACAAATTTAAGTGCAAAACTTTTGGTCACCAACGACAAGTTCCGGATAAGGCTAACTTCCAAGATTCAACATCACCTTGATAATCCTAATGATTGAAATTAATTTAGTCAGATAAAAAAAATGAGTTTGGTTTCCGCCGTTGTTGGTGTTCCAAAAAGTTTGTATTATAAAATTCGTTAATAGTGATACATCATACAAACTTTTTGGTCACCAACAACAAGTAAGGCATCTGTCGTTGGTGGATGGAGCAACACCAACGACGGGCGAAAATAACAATCCGGACGATGATCCGTAACCTGAACTCTAAAAACATATTGGTTTAATTAATATGAAAAGAATTTTCACCCTGCTCAATTTAATCTTGCCATTTTTAAAAAAATAAAAAAAATAAACATGAAAAATTCATTTCAAATCCCCAAAGTTTTCCGGACCCTTAAGTCAAACAGAATTCTTCTTTGTATAATAATGCTTCTTATTTTCAGAGAAACTTATTCACAGAGTGAAGTCAGTATTAAAATGATTGATTTACAAAATCAGAATTTGAAGGCTTCCAATAGAGAAATATCTTATGAGACATCAGGCGTTAAGAAATATATTAATCTATCTTTTGACAAGGAGGTTGGTCTGCTCTGGCTGCCTGTTGAAGACTTTAAAAACGGAACAGTTAGAATTGTCATGAGAGGCAGGAATGAATTTCAAAGAAGCTTTATCGGAATAGCTTTTCACGGATTAAACGACAGCGTTTACGAGGCTGTTTATTGCCGACCTTTTAATTTTCTTTCCGTAGATTCAGTACTACGTATTCGCTCAATTCAATATATCTCTCACCCGTTATTCACCTGGCAAAAATTAAGAGAAGAGCAAAGTTCAGTGTTTGAAAAGGAAGTAATCAATCCGCCTGATCCTGACGACTGGTTTTCCATGACATTAGTGATCAGGGATAAAATTATTAAAGCATATATTAATGATAATGAGATTCCTTCTTTGACAGTTGGAAAACTAAACGACATTTCATCGGGTAAAATCGGAGTCTTTGTTGCTGACAATAGCGGAGGTGATTTTGAATCGATAGATATAATTTATGATAAATAATGCCGGTTAAAAAATGCGGAGTCCCGGCAATGAATATCCGAGACCCCGCATTGACTAGGAGAGACTTTTTTGATAAAATTTATCTGATTACTTTATTAAAGTCATTCTCTTTGTTTCAGTAAATCCGTTCGCCTGAAGTCTGTAGAAATAAACTCCGCTCGTCAGGTTTGATCCGTCAAAGCTCGCTTCATAGTTTCCGGCAATAAGATTTCCGCCGTTGTTGGTGTTCAAAAAGTTTGTATTATATAATTCGTTAATAGTGATACATCATACAAACTTTTTGGTCACCAACTACAAGTAAGGCAAAGATTTTGCCCTGTCTTCAGTATATCAAAACAATTGAAACAATAAATAATGAAGTATAATCAATAATAAAGATCCTATTATAAATATCAATGTCTTAGAATATTTAAAATTAGATTTGTTATTAACAACTAATATTAATAAATAAAATGAGAATACGAAACTTCCAAGAAAGGCTAGATTATTGGTTCCAAAAGAAGATTTTGATGATTTCCAATACCTCCATAAAATTTTATAGAACTGTAGATTAATTCAACCCAAATTAATAAAACCAATATAATTAAAATTATCATCATTAATTTTAATATATTTTTCTTATTTGATTTTATGAATTTTATATTGAAAAGCATACCTATTAAAATCAATAGAAGAATTAAATCTAATATTAAAGAAAATTGATAAAACAAATGAATGATATTATCTAATGAGTAAATATAGAACGGATCGTGTTCCTCTAAAGTTAAAATAGCATAATTAGTTAAAGCAAATATATAAAGTAAAATAATTAATAAGATAATACTAATTCTGTTTATCATTTCTACGGAATTGGATTAAATTTTGAATAATCAACATTTAATAACATTGATTTATTGTGACTTTGGAAAGTTTTATAGAAAGTATACATATTAGAGGTTAAATCAATACATCCGATAGAGCCAGGTGATATACCACAATGGATTGAAAATCCTAATGTCCGTTGAGATGGGTTATCGGGAGTTGGGTAGATATTTATGTAAGCCTCTCCTTGTCCATAAAATTTATAAAGCCATTTTAGCATATCTATAGGATTATTAGATTTATCAATCCCGTAAGCATTTTGCGGATCTACAATCCACCATCCTTCAGGAGTAGGTCCTTTATTTTCTTCTCCCTGTCGATTTGGTTGAGTTCTACCGAATTCATCTGGAATTCCAGAAACTCCTTCCCATCTTTGTCTTTCCCCACTTTCCATTAGCCATTGTAATTCACTTCCTTGAAAAATAATAATTCTTTATAACCTTGTACATCTTCATAAATTTTCTCACCTTTTTGATTATATGCTCCGGTCCAAATATTCTTCACGGGAGCATCTTTTAAAATATTTCCAGTCAGCAGTTCCATTATCTTCAAAAATTTTATACCATTCTTCACCTGTTGGATCAATTATTCTCAAAGGATTGTCGGCACAGTAAATATAGCTCCCCCACCCCAAACTTCTGCTGGGTATAGGTTCTGAAGAATTAAAAATCCCAATCCTCGAATCATAATACCTCGCTCCAAAATAATCATAATTACTCTCCGTATCCCTCTCCTTACCCGTGAACTTAAACTTTGAATCATCACTGTCATAAGTCCTGTCCTGAAGAAGATATCCCCAGGCGTCCCGTCAAGGCGGCCAAGCATAATCCTGAGCAATTACAATTTAATAGGAGCTGAAAAAAATTATTGTTGTATATCTTCATCTTTTTTAAAAACAAATTTTTTACCAATAAATATAATTGTGTATAAAAACCAAACAAGAAATATTACTATCATAAAATATCCGAATAACAAAACAGGTAAAATTAATAATAGAGATATTATCCAACTAAAAATAATTATTAACAATATTTCTTTTTTAGAATATGATTTGTTGTTTTTGTAGCAATAGTAAAAATAAGTTAACAAATAACTAATACTTGCGGAAGTTGCCATCGATAAAATAAAAATATATGTTGAAATATTTTCTAAAAAATAATCGATGAAGTAAGAACTGTATACTATAAATTGCAAAAATACAAGTATATACCACAATGTTCTTTTGTTTATCATATTTTTACGGGATAATAAGTTCAGAATTCACTTTTTGGCCACCAAAAGGATTGGGAAATAATTTAAAAGGTCCACCAATTGGATCTGTAGGACTCTGATTATAGATTGGAGTTACTTTCCCAGTTTTATCTTTTACATAAATTTCATAGGCTGGAAATTTATCATGCTCACCCGACAAAGATACTTGAACTGATCCATCTTTTTGTGGTAAAATTGTTATTCCAAAAGAATAGTCTATTGCAGGAGTAAAATTGTTGGAACTATACCTACATGTGCACTTCCTGTTAATTCAACCGAAGCATTATTTCCTCCATTTACGTCTGAAGAATAGCTGGCAATAGTACTAAATGTACCTTCCCCCCATCCCTGAAAGAAATAGTGGATTTGTTCCCATAGGATTTATTGACATAGAAGGTGAAAGTATTGCATTATCATTTAGTATTATATTAGAAGATTTCGATCGTTCTGTTTCTACTGTAACTCTTTGTTCAGTTCTGAAACTTGAAGCATTTGGATCAGCTCCTCTGCTGTCACCTTTGAATCCAGGAAAAACAACATCGAATGGAATATAAGTTCTTACAATAATTTCAAATGGATCCGCTCCATTTGGATCAATCACTCTCAAAGGATTATCAACAGAATAATTATAAGGAGTTAAACCCGGATACTTATCCAACATCGGCTCCGTCTGCCCCCATCTCCCAATCCTACTATCATAATACCTCGCCCCAAAATAGTCATAATTACTCTCCGCATCCCTTTCCTTTTCCGTAAATTTAAATTTACTTTCATTACTCGCATAAGTTCTACTCTGCAGCAGATATCCCCACTGATCATAATCTTGAGCACTCACAAGTTCATTACTGCCATTGACTACAGCTCTCACTGAACCGAGATGGTCTTTGTAATAATACAAAGCATCTTTACTTTTTTTCCTATCATATCCATACTATAGAAAGTAAACTCTTCAATTTCATCATTCAAATATATCGCCTTTTCTCTGCTGGTTCCATTTATTAAATATCCTTATTAATTTTTTTATTTATCTTTTCCAAGCTATTAGCTATTGCTTCTTTTATTTTTTCATTAGGATTAAATTTCTCTCCATTTATCATACTACGACTTTCTTGGTCCCATTGATAATAATCAATATCGTTAGCTAGTTCCATTAAAATGTCATCAACAATTTCTGGTTCTATATCTTCACTTGAAGAGTGATACAAATCAAAAAACTCCTTTGCCTTGGACTTTAATTGTTCCGGTTTATCTAAGGCTTGTCTTAAAATTTCTATTAATTTTTTTAACATGGCAATAAAATTATATTATTAAAATCCTGAAGTATTTTGGAAAGACTTAATCAATTCTTTTGAAAAGGTCTCTGCAACTTTAGTCAATTCTCGACTTATTCTAGCAACCGATTTTTTAGTTGGGTAAATTGTGGTCAATTGTTTTGTTAAAGGGTTCTGACCAATTACTAAATTTTTCCACCCGGAAAAGTGCCCTCAGAGATAAATGTTAGAGCACCACTTTTATGGCCAGTATAAACTGCACTTTTTCAATTGTCTTTCCAATTATTTTATCAGTAAGCTTAACTCCTGTGGATGCTTCAATTTCACTAATTCTCTCCATAGAATGTACTGAATGATAAAATAGTGCATCATCAAATGAATTTTCAACCATTGATAATGATAACTTAGAAGCTAATTTTATACCAAGAATACCTCCGATAATATCACTCGGTTGTATTTCGGATGATTCAACTCTTCCACTTTGTAGCTCATCTCTATTATATCTAAATTCTTCTTGTTGTATTACTGATAAATTAGAATACCAATCAGAGTATGCTTGTTCGGGAAGAATGTTTGTTGCATAAAAATTGAACAATGATAAACCAAAATTTTCCTGTTCTCCATCCGGATCAATCAATCTCAAAGGATTCCTTAGCACATAATTATATGGTGACCAGTCAAAATGCTTTTCCATCAATGGATCTACACTCGTCCAATTAGCTATCCTCGAATCATAATACCTCGCCCCAAAATAATCATAGTCACTCTCTATATCTCTTTCCTTCGAAGTAAACTTAAACTTACCCGAATCACTGTCAAAAGTCCTGTCTTGCAGAAGATATCCCCAAGCATCGAAGTCCTGAGAGGAAACAACATCACCAGAAGAATTTACTGTTGCTCTTACTGAACCAAGATGATCTTTATAATAAAAAAATAATTCATCGTTCTTTATCTTACCGATCATATCTAATCCATACAAAGGATATTCTAAAATAACATTGTCTTTATATATCGCTAACTCTTTGCCAGAAATATCACGACTATAAATTTCTACACTGTATAAATCCCAATAGTCATCTGTAACGGGACCACCGGGATTAGAATCTTCAGGTGGACCGCTCGAGCTTGTGTATTTGTATATTGTCTTCGCGAATCTGTTTCCGGCTTCATCGTAGCTATAGTATGTTAAATAAAAAGATGTGTCTGTATTTACAATCGCTTTGTGCTGTATCTGCGTTATCAGATTTCTATAGTCATATTTTATATGGGAGTTTTTATTTAATTTATTATCATATTTCCGTTTGTGTCTAAGTTTACATAATGAAAGTGAGTCCTTTGTTAATTTACCGGCGGCTACTAATCTTGCGGGTTGGTGTTTCAGTGAGAACAGGAAATTATCATATTTCTCCATCATAATAATACCAATTTCCTTCTAAATTTTTAAGAGTTTTTTTTGAATCTAAATTAATATTTTTAATATTCTCAGAATAAATAAAATAAAATTTATTATTTATATAAAAATATATAGAATTTGGATAAGCATTTAGCCTCCCAAACCTAACAATATCAAGCTCTTTAAATCTCGAAAAATAATTTATTACTTCTATTCTACTTATATCGAAAAATGTTAGTAATGAGTCCAATTCAACTTTTTCATTATTCTGAGTGCATTTTACCGAATCCGATTCAAGTAATTTTTTCAAACCTTCACTTTCAGTGTCAAAATATTTGTTTAAATTAAATTCGATTTCAGCATCATTTTTAATATCATAAATCCGGTAATATATTTCTTGTTGACCAAAAATTCTATAAAAACAATTATCAAATTCTCGTCTACTAAATAAAGATATGGTTTTTTTGTTAGAAAACTGATCTCTAAAATAATTTAAATCATTCTTATTTTTTCAAAATAATTAGCTGCATTTCTGAAATTATTATAGATACATCCTTCAAAATTCAATAAAAGAAATAAAAAAAATAAAAAATAGTTAATAATTTTATAATATTTACAATGCATAATTTTAACGAAATTTATTCACAGCTCGATTTCTGAAAAAACTTGAATTACTATTAAAATTGTAGTACCCGATTTTATAAGCTTGGACTTCATTAAACTCATCAGGTCTAAAATTATTTTTCCAACTAAATAATTCTCCACCAACATTGGCAATATTTAGGTCAATACCTAAATTGTAAATGGCAGCTCCAAATAAAGTGTTTCCGGCTTCCTGATAATTTAATGCAATATTATTATATACATATAAAGTATTTTGAAATAGATTCAATTTTTGATCTAATTTCCACCATTTGCTTCTTTCAAAACGTAAAAGTATTTGTCTACCAAATTAGCAGGTGCATCTTTAGTTGCATCATTTAATCTAGTTCCAAATCCCTCCTCCAAAGACGATGTTTGCCAATCTGAAAATACCCGATCCCAATTTGCAAATTGTTTCACAGTTGCTTCGCTTAGTGCTTCAAAATAATTGTTCCCATTATATGATTCATTTCCAGATTTACTTTGAACATAGTATGTATCACCAAACAACCAATTGCCTATTTTTCCAAAAAACCCTTCACTAACTTTTCGATCTACTTCCACTCCGTCTTTGAAATAAATATCGTCAAGCCCAGTTGGATCAATTTTATTAATAGGATTATCGCTAGTATAATGATAAGGTGTTTTTGATGGCTCTTTACCTTGGAGCGGATCAACACTTCCCCACCGCCCTATCCTCGCATCATAATACCTCGCCCCAAAATAGTCATAATTACTCTCCGCATCCCTTTCCTTTTCCGTAAATTTAAATTTACTTTCATTACTCGCATAAGTTCTACTCTGCAGCAGATATCCCCACTGATCATAATCTTGAGCACTCACTAATTGATTCGAAGAATTCACAACTGCTCTCACACTTCCAAGATGGTCTTTGTAATAATAATTCGGGACATCATTTTTTAGTTTCCCTATCATGTCTAGACCATAAATGGGGTACTCGTCAATTCCACCATTAACATAAATCGCCATTTCTCTTCCCGAAACATCTCGGCTGTATATTTCCTCCTTTACGAATGTCCAATATTGTGTATCGCTCACATCTAATTCTTCTTCTGGGTTTTCTGGTTCCGGATCAAAGGGATGTGTAATGTGTTTATATATTAGTTTTCTAACTCGATTTCCAGCCTCATCATAATTGTAGCGTGTTATTAACAACGTATCATGCGTCGTATAACTATGATGAAGGAGTTCGATGATAAGATTTCGATAGTCATATCTGACATAATTGTTTTTATTCAGATTATCAGAGATCATATTTCCGTTTGCATCATATGTGTATTGACTTATGCTTCCTGTAACCCTGTTGAGCCTGTTTGCTCCTGAATTGTAAACGTAATTAAAACTGTCTATTCTATTAGCAGTTGCTCCGTATCTTTTTAAAGTTAATATGTTACCATCCTTATCGTAAGTATTTATTAACTTATAACTGCTGCCCTTTTTCTGATTGAAGCAGTCGGTTTGACTTGTCATAAGTATAACTAAAGTTCAGGTTTGCATTATTCGCAAATGAATCATTATAATTACCACTTAAAGTTTGTGTCTTCACGTTGCCGTTTTTAAAATATCCGTTCTCGTAATTAAATATGTTATTTGAACTTTCCATTAGAGTTATCCAGTTTCTGTTGTTATAGGTGTAGGTATTTTCCAAAGTGTTACCGTTAAAATTCTGATTGCTTACCTGTGAATTCTTATTATAATCATAAGATGCTAAGTTAGTATAATCAATCGGATTATCCGATGGCGGACCTGTATAATAACTTGTATTCTTCAATCTTCCTGTATAATCATATTCATAATAATAAGACTTCGAATCTGATTTACCTGCTTGATAATATAGGAATGTAATCTGATCTTGTGAATTGTATATATACTCCGTGGTCAAAGTATCAAAGTCAGCAATTATATTCCACATCTTTATTACTCTCCCGGGGACGTCATATTTGTAATAGTTATAATTCCATTCATCAGTGATTTTTGTTCTGTATGCAGTTGCAAATAAATTTCCTTTCGCAAAGAAGCTGTGACTGTTTGCAGTATCATATCCGGGTGGTGCGGAAAAAATATTTACTTTTGCATTCGGAAGAGTATCGTAGACATTGATGGTGAGATAGTAATCATCATTCGAATTTTCCCGCCGCCGTTGATGTTCTAAAAGTTTTACAGTTACACCGACAATGCAAAACAAATTTAAGTGCAAAACTTTTGGTCACCAACGACAAGTTTTGGATAAGGCTAACTTCCCGGATTCAGCATCACCTTGATAATTCTAATGATTGAAATTAATTTAGTCAGATAAAATAAATGAGTTTGGTTTTTGAAAAACTATATGAAAGTTATTAATGAATAAAAATCAGAATATGTTAATCATCTGACTGCTTCGGTCGTTGGTGACCAAAAGTTTGCATGGGAAGTTTACTCCATTTTTGATATTGATACATGCAAACTTTTGGAACACCCCAAGCAGAACTCTGATTGAGATCGTATAAGTTTTTGAAAAATATGGATTTATCCGGGGAAGGAAATTTATCATTACGACACTATGCATTTTGAATACAGACCGGATTAGTAATCGATCTCCCTGTCCACTACTTTGGAGATTGTCTCAAAACCTTTCCCCTGCTTGCTAAGCCCCCTGCTTCGCGAGGCTTACTCCGCAAGGCGAGCGAGCAGCTTAGCAAGCCAAAACTCGGCATTCCCAAGCTGGAGCTTGGGAATGAGAAGGGTTTTGAGACAGACTCTTTGGAGATTGTCTAAATATGAAGATTATTAACATCTCCCGGTGTTGCATTTATTCTTAACTTAATGGCATTGAGGTTTGAGGGCGGTCTTGAATTGAAAAACTGACATTTACGTAACTAAAGTCATATAAATTTTAAACATTCCTAATAGCTTAGAAAAGTTTGCAGCATAAAAGCGCATAAATTCCTTGATAAAATTCAATAGTATTGGTATTTTAACTTTCTAATAAATTAGATTGGAATATTATTATTAAATTTTAATGTTAGACGATTTAACAAATAAGCTTGAAGGCGTAATAAAAAAGATACGCGGACAGGGTAAAATCACAGAGTCCAATATTGAGGAGTCTTTGCGTGAGATAAGAAGGATATTATTTGATGCTGATGTTAACTACAAAGTTGTTACAAATTTTATAAATGAAGTAAAGGGAAAAATCTTCAGGGCAGAATGTTTTAAACAGCATTTCACCCGCACAATTAATAGTTAAGATTATAAATGACGAACTCATCAAGCTCATGGGCTCGGAAAAGTCAGAACTTAATTTTTCTGACAGAATACCATCAGTAATAATGCTTGTTGGTTTGCAGGGATCAGGAAAGACTACTTTTTCAGCAAAGCTTGCATCATTTATCAGGAAGAAAGGCCGGAATCCTGTGCTTGCGGCATGCGACGTATACAGACCTGCGGCAATAGAGCAGCTAAAGATTCTCGGAAAGCAGATTAACATTCCTGTTTATTCTGATTTAAATGAAAAGGATCCTCTTAAGATTTCTAAAGCGGCTTTAGAATATGCCAGACAAAATGCAAGAGACACATTAATAATTGATACAGCGGGAAGACTTGCAATAGATGAGGAGATGATGGATGAAGTTACAAGGATTAAGAATGAATTAAATCCGGAGGAGATATTATTCGTTGTTGATTCCATGACAGGGCAGGATGCAGTTAAGACAGCCAAAGCATTTCATGACAAGCTGGATTACAACGGAGTAGTATTAACCAAATTAGACGGAGATACAAGAGGCGGAGCAGCATTATCAATTAAGGCAATTGTAAATGTTCCGATAAAATTCGCAGGAACAGGTGAAAAACTTGATGCAATAGAGCAGTTTTATCCGGACAGAATGGCATCCAGAATTTTAGGAATGGGTGATATAGTTTCATTTGTAGAGAAAGCTCAGAGTGAATTTGATCTATCGCAAAGTTCGGATATAGAAGAGAGATTAAGAAAGAATAAATTTGATTATAATGATTTCCTTTCTTATCTGAGTCAAATCAAAAAAATGGGATCTTTGTCAAATTTAATTTCAATGATTCCCGGAGCCGGAAAGATGTTAAAGAATCAGGAAATTGATGAGAAGATGATGACAAAAGTTGAATGTGTGATTTTATCTATGACAAAAAAGGAAAGAGAAAATCCACATATAATTAACGGAACAAGAAGAAGAAGGATAGCGGACGGAAGCGGAAGTTCGATTCAGCATGTAAACAGAGTTATAAAACAATTTGAAGACATGCAGAAAATGATGAAACAATTTAACAAGGATAAAGGACGCGGATTAATGAAGAAAATGAAACTTCACCCCGGTATGATGAACGAGTTTAAAAATATTAATTAAAAAAGATTTAATAACATAAAATAAAAAGGAGCAATAAAAAAAAATTGGTTAAAATCAGATTAAAGAGAATGGGAAAAAGGCACTATCCTGTTTACAAGATAGTAGCTGCAGATTCCCGGTATCCAAGAGACGGCAGATTTATAGAGGCATTGGGGACATATAATCCTAACATTGATCCAATGGAAGTTACAATAAAAGAGCCAAGAGTAATGTACTGGTTAAAAGTTGGCGCTCAGCCGACTGAGACTGTCAGAAACCTTCTTAAGAATGAAGGTGTGATGATGAAATTTCAACTTGAGAAAAAGGGAGATTCTGCTGAAGACATTGAATCGAAAGTACAGAAATTTTTATCAGACAAAGATGCAAAAATAAACAGAGCCAGAGAAAAAAAATCCAGAAGGAAACAAAGGAAGAAAGATATTAAAAACGCTCCTAAAGATTCACCTGAAGCAGCAAAGACAGCAGAGACTGTAACATCAGGTACATAATTTTCTTTTGAAAAACTGATTTTTTTTTAGCAATATGAATTATAAAAGTTAGTATTAACTATATTCAATTCAATATTTCTCAAATAAAACAGGAGATCCCCAAGATGAAAGAATTTATTGAATACATTGCAAAAAACCTTGTTGACAAACCCGAAGCTGTAATAGTGGAGGAGATTCACGAAGATGATAACAGGATAAAATTTATACTTCAGGTAGACGACATTGAAACAGGTAAAGTAATCGGCAAAATGGGTAAAACAGCCAAAGCTATCAGAACTTTATTATCGGCAGTAGCTGCAAAGCAGGGATTAAGAGTTCACATGGAAATTCCCGATAAGATAAAAAAAGAAAACTGATATTTATTTGAAACTACCCGATCCCGATAAATTTATAGCAATTGGAAAAATTGTAAAACCTATTGGTATTAAAGGAAATCTCAAGGTAATTTACTTGACTGATTTTCCTGACAGGTTTAATGATCTTGAAAAAGTATTTTTATTCGATGAGATTAAAAATTCATTTTATTCTGATATAGGAAGCTCCGGAATTGAATTTATTATTTCAGAAAAAAAGGGGTTTGATAAGTATCTGAATATTAAATTCAAAGGATATGACAGTATAAATGAGATTAATGAATTCATCAATCTCATTATCATGATAGATGAAAAAGACAGAGTTAAAATAGACAAAGGAAGTTTTTATTTTTATGAACTTGTAGGATCCGAATTTTACGATAAAGGAATACTGATAGGCAAAGTAAAGTCTGTTGTAAATTACGGAAGCGGCGACCTTTTCAATATAGATACCAATGGCAGGGAAATATTAATTCCATTTCTGAAAGAATTCATTGTGAATATTGACATAAAGAAAAAAAGAATAGATGCTGATTTGATTGACGGATTCATAAATTAATAATGTAAGTTAGATCAGAATGAGATTTGATATTATAAGCGCAAATCCCGGAATTACGGAAAGTTTTTTGGCATACGGTTTAATTTCAAGAGCGGTAAAGAAGGGTATAATAGAAATATACGTTCATCATTTAAGAGATTACGCAGACGGGAAATATAAACAAATAGATGATACGCCTTATGGCGGAGGTTCAGGAATGATATTAAAACCCGAACCGGTCTTCAGATGCGTGGAAGAACTTAAGAGCAAACGTGATTACGACGAAGTAATTTATTTCTCACCACAGGGAGTTAAATTAGATCAGAAGGCGGCAAATGAATATTCTTTGAAGAGTAATTTGATTCTGATCTGCGGTCATTACAAAGGGATAGATCAGAGAGTAATAAACAAATTAGTAACAAAAGAAATATCAATCGGAGATTATGTACTTTCCTGCGGAGACATTGCAGCAGTGGTTTTTTCTGATGCTGTTTCGAGATTAATTCCCGGAGTGCTGGGAGACGGAGAGTCAGCTATAACAGATACATTTCAGGTAGAGACAGGGTTTGATTTTCCTCAATACACCAGACCTGAAGTTTATAAAAGAATTAGAGTCATGAAAGTATTATTATACGGTAATCATAAGGAAATAAACAACTGGAGAGAAAAGAAAGCAACATCAAAATATAAAAAGTTTTTAAAAATAAACAAGAATTAAAAAGACAGGAACAAGGAAAAAAACATCATGGATAAAAAATCAATTTAGTTACTGCGGGACAGATCAGGAATGATATTCCGGAGTTTCACATCGGAGATACAATTGCTATTTCAGTAAATGTAATCGAAGGAGACAAGGAAAGAATTCAGATATTCAAAGGAATTGTAATGGGAATCAAAGGCGGCGGAATCAGCAAGACTTTCAGAGTCAGAAAGATTTCCAACGGAGTCGGAGTAGAAAGAATATTTCCGATAAACTCGCCCCGTATAGCAAAGATAGAAGTATTAAAGAGCGGAAGCGTAAGAAGAGCCAAGCTTTATTATCTGAGGGGATTAACCGGCAAAGCGGCTACCAAGATCAAGGAAAAGAAAAAATCGGCAAAGTACTTGAGACAATCATTACCGAGAAAGAACCGGTTGTTTCTGAAACGGTTAAACAAACTGATCAGGTCAAAGAAGAAGCGGTTTCATAATTACAAACATTTTTCAGAATTTCAAATCACAGAACCGTCAATCGCAAACATTGACGGTTTTTTTATACTTAAATTAAGAAATGAAAAATAAAAAAGTATTTGTATCAATTGCCGGTAACATAGGTTCCGGAAAATCCTCATTGACCAAATTAATTGCAGATGAATTCAACTGGAAACCCTATTACGAAAGAGTGAACGATAATCCTTATTTAAAAGATTTTTATTCGGATATGAACCGGTGGTCATTTAATCTTCAGGTGTTTTTCTTATCTCACAGATTTAAGACTCATATTGAAATTCTGAAAAAAAAATCTTCGGTAATACAGGACAGAAGCATTTACGAGGATGTGGAGATATTTGCAAAGAATCTTTACCTCATGGGAAAAATGAATAAAAGAGATTATGATAACTACAGAAAATTGTTCAAAGAAATGATTTCATTCCTTCAGCCCCTGATTTGCTGATTTATCTGAGATCAAGTCTTCCGAAACTTGTAAGGCAGATCAAATTAAGAGGCAGAGAGTTTGAAAAAATATAGATGAAAATTATCTGTCAAGATTAAATGAAAGTTATGAAGACTGGATTAATGAATATAAGTCAGGCGAATGTCTGATAATAGAATCCGACAAAATGGATTTTGTAAACAGGGAAAATGACTTTAGCAAAATAATAAAACTGATAAAATCAAATTTATCTGTCTGACATTAATATCCGGGACTTAAACAAATAAGACCTTAGTTTTCCTGCTGGCAAATTAAAATAGAATTCGTTTACACGGCAGAGTTCTTATCCTGATTATTTTTTTCCTTATCTTTTTCCTTAAATACTTTATTTACAAAAGTATTGCTGTATGAACCCACTGAGGTAATGACATAAATTACTATTACAAGCAATACTGCTATAATTGCAATAATCCAGATAGCTGTTTCCATTAAATTCCGGTCTGTTTTAGCTTACTGATTTCTTGATTTAAATAAATTCGCATCTCTGTATATCCTTATCCTTTTAGCATTGGAAATAGCGTTTATTCTTTCTTCGGCTAATTTTTTTGATGCAACTGCCGTAGGAATATCTTCTTTTTTAGAAATGCTAATTACATTTGCTAAAATATCATAAATACCTGAGGCCTGTTTCAGCGCTCTTTCTCTGTTGTATCCTTCAAGTTCATTATACACATTTATAAGTCCTCCTGAATTTATCACATAATCCGGCGCATATAAAATTCCTTTATCTTTCAGCATTTTACCGTGTTTCTCTTCATCTCCGAGCTGATTATTCGCAGCGCCTGCAACTATCTTTACTTTTAACTTCGGTATAGTATCATCATTAATAATACCGCCGAGCGCAGCAGGTGAAAGCACATCCGCTTCTGTAGTAAACACTTCATCTTCGGAAATAATCTTAGCTTTATATTTTTCCGCGATTGGTTTTAGCTTTTCTTCATAGAGATCATTAACAAATAACACCGCCCCTTCTTCAAAGAGATATTTACAAAGATGCTTGCCTACATTTCCGCCTGCACCCTGAATGATCACTTTTTTATCTTTCAAAGAATCATTGCCGAAGACTTCCTTAACGCAGGCTTTAATCCCTACATACGTTCCGTAAGCCGTGACAGGCGAAGGATCGCCGCTACCGCCTAATTCAATTGAGACACCTGTTACATGTCTTGTTTCCATCATAATATATTCCATGTCCTTTATACTGGTACCGACATCTTCTGCAGTAATATATCTTCCTGACAGACCTTCTACAAATCTTCCGAAAGCCCTGAATAAACCTTCGGTTTTCTGAGTTCTCGAATCTCCGATAATAACAGCTTTGCCGCCGCCGAGATTTAATCCGGTAACTGCAGCTTTGTATGTCATTCCTCTGGATAATCTGAGCACATCTACAAGCGCTTCTTCATCATTTGCATAATTCCACATCCTTGTTCCTCCCAAAGCAGGTCCGAGAGTAGTATTGTGAATTCCTATAATTGCTTTTAAACCTAACTCTTTATTTGAACAATAAACTACTTGTTCGTGACCATAAGATTCAATTGTATCAAAAGCCGGGAAACTTTGTTGTTTCATGATAAATTTTAATTTAAGTTTAAGAATTTTAGTTATTTAAAAATAGTTCAGGATTTAATGCTTTTCTGATGTAAATAAATACATCATCAACAGATATATGAGCCATGCATTGCGGCACCTGACAACCGTAGTCATGGCCTAAGTAAAGGCACGGACTGCAAAATTTATCGCTTTGAATTAATACTGATTTTTTATTGTATGAACCCCATTTCAGAGGATTCGTAGGTCCGTGTAACCCCATTGTTTTCGTTCCTACACAGGATGCAATATGAAGCATTCCTGTATTACTGCAAACAATCAGTTTTGCTTTCTGAACCAGAGCAACTACATTATCGAGTTTATGCTGCCCTGCTGTATTAATAACATTCTTCCTTATATTAGTAGCTATCTGCCGGCATCTTTCTTCCTCGTGAGAAGCTCCTGTAATCAGAATTCTTATGTCATCATCAAAATCTACAAGACGATTTCCGAGATCAATGTAATTTTGCACAGCCCACTCTCTCGGCATTCCGTTTTCTCCGCAGCCGGGATGGAGACAGATAACTGTTTTTCCTTCAAGTTCATTATCAATCCAAAAGGTACTTGCAAATTTATAATCTTCTTTTGATAAAAAATATTCTAATTTTTTGTCCTCATCAGAAATATTTATTCCTACAGGAACAAGAAGGTCAAGGAAATTTTCCAGTTCGTGCTTGTTTCTCAGGTGTGGAACGACGCTGTCATATCCGAAATGCTTGAATTGATTTTCGGTTTTAAATCCGATTGTGTAATCCGCTCTGGCTAACATGGAAATGATTGCATTAATTCTTTCCCATTGCCCGACATCTATTAAGAGTTCGTACTTTTCCTTTCTGAGATCTTTTATAAATTTGAAGAACAGAAAAGGATTATTCAGAAAGGAATGAACATTGCAATCTATAATTTTACTTACATAAGGGATTTTTTTTATAACAGAATAATTTATTTGTGAGCAGATAAAAGTTATCTCGGCATCGGGAAAAGATTTTTTTAATGTTCTTAATGTAGGTATCAGAAGGATTGAGTCACCAATTGCAGCTAATTTTATTATCAATATTTTTTTAATATTCTCTATAGGAAGTCTTTTTTTCCTTTTAGTTAATATCGCCAATAAGATTATTACCGTAATTCCTACATACTTTTCAAATACTCTAAAGATTAATCTTCTCTTAATTAACTTTTATTCTGAAAAATAAAATTATTTGATAATATACTTAGAAATGAATATATTATCAATAATAAGATTTTAATAACATTGCAAAAAAATTATACAGACCGTTTAATTGAATTTTCATTGAATGCAAGAAAATTCTCTTACTCTCCTTATTCAAAATTCTCTGTCGGAGCAGCTCTCCTTACAGCTGAAAATAAAATTTATACGGGGACAAATATCGAGTGCGCATCATACTCTCTGAGCATTTGCGCCGAAAGAGTCGCTTTTTCAAAAGCGGTTTCCGAAGGTGAAAAAAAATTCAAAGCCATTGCTATAGCTTCCAGCAAGGATATATTTACTTTTCCATGCGGCGCCTGCAGACAATTCATGTATGAATTCGGAAAAATCTTGAAGTCATTATTGTAAAATCTGAAACAGAAGTAATTATAAAAAAACTTCACGAGCTGTTACCGGGCGCATTTGATAAAAATTCATTAAAGTAATTATTAAATTGGAAATGAACGAAAATCTCCAGATCAGAACATTTAAAAAGACAGGACATATAGAAGTGATTTGCGGAAGTATGTTTTCGGGAAAGACTGAAGAGCTTATCAGAAGGATCAGAAGAGCTGAAATTGCAAAACAAAGGGTAAAAGTTTTCAAGCCGAAGATTGACAACAGGTACAGTGAATTTGAAATTGTTTCTCACAATGAACAGTCTTATCCTTCTGAAGTTGTAAATGATGCTGATGAAATTCTCGAAAAAAGTTTTGACGTGGAAGTGATAGGGATTGACGAAGCGCAGTTCTTTGAAAACAATCTTGTCGGCATTTGCCAGCAGATGGCTGATTCGGGTAAACGCGTAATAGTAGCAGGACTGGATCAGGATTACAAATCTTTGCCATTCGAACCGATGCCTCAGCTTCTTGCAGTAGCTGAATATATTTCTAAAACACTGGCTGTATGCGTTGTTTGCGGCGCTCCTGCTAACAGAACTCAGAGAATTACTGACAGCGGTGAAAAGATACTTGTCGGGGCAAAGAATCATTATGAAGCCCGGTGCAGACTGCACCATGTAATAAATTCAGAATCTGAAAAACAATAAATCAAATTTTTCATTCCAAAAATTAACTCCATTCATGTAAAATGAAATTATTCATCATTCCATTATTTGTTTTAATTTTTTTATAAATTCATGCAATAAAAAGAATCTCCGGATTCAAAAGCCGAAATAAAATCTTTAAAAACCGGTCTTGTATTTGATATAGGCGGCAGAGGAGATAAATCCTTCAATGATGCAGCTTATAAAGGACTTGAGGAGGCAAAAGAAAAGCTGGGAATTGAATTTGAAGTTATAGATCCGGGAGACGGGTCAGACAGAGAATCCGCTTTAAGAAAACTTGCAAGTAAAAAAGATATTGGTCTGATTTTCGGAGTGGGTTTTATTTTTACTGATGACATTAACAATATTGCTTTAGAATTTCCCGATAAAAAATTTGCATGCATAGATTACTCAGTAACGCCGGGCAATAAAATTCCTGACAATATTGCAGCCGTGGAGTTTAAAGAAGAAGAAGGTTCATTTCTTGCCGGAGCGCTAGCAGCTTATGTTTCAAAAGCGAACAAAGTCGGATTCATCGGCGGAATGGAATCTGCATTAATAAGAAAATTTGAATCCGGATACAAACAGGGTGTCAAATATGCAAATCCTGAGTGTCAGGTGATCTCCGGATATGTGAGCGTATCGCCGGACGGATTTAAGAATCCGGGTAAAGCAAAAGAAATCGCTTTCAGTCAGTATTCAAACGGAGCTGATATAATCTATCATGCATCAGGACTTTCCGGACTTGGTTTATTTGAAGCTGCAAGAGAAAAGAACAAACTTGCGATCGGAGTTGATATGGATCAGTATAAAGAAGCTCCGGGATTTATTTTAAGCAGCATGGTTAAGCAGGTAAATGAGTCGGTATTTATGATAATAAAAGATTTTAAAGATAATAAATTTACGGGTGGTGTAAAAATATTCGGATTAAAAGAAAACGGAGTAAGTTATGTATATGATGACAATAATAAAAATCTTATTTCAGCGGAAATAAAAGATAAAGTTGACAGCATTAGAAATAAAATTATCAGCGGTGAAATAAAAATTGAAATCCCGAAATAATCACTGAATTGTAATTCTTATATTCAGACCTCCTTCATTAGTAGTTCTCGGAACTGTAGTAAGCGTCTGACCTGTGGGTTCGGTTTTTATATACTTGTAAAAGAACTGCATAGATACCTTTGAACTTAATGAATACTGAATGGAAGGATTAAAATTTGTAACAGTTGAACCGTTTCCAAAAACAGGCACTCTCTGACCAGTACCAAATTCATAATTTACAGGATTATTTGTTGTCCTGGAAAAAGTAAGAGCAAACGCTATATCATTTTGGAGAGACAGTCCGAACAAAGGAAGATTAAATCCTGATTTCGAAAAATTCGCGATTATGCTCCATTCATTTGTCTTGATAGTCTGAATAGAAGCTCCAATAGGATTCAGAGTATTAGTTGTTCCGCTGTTTAATCTGAATGTCGAAGTTAAGTTCCCTCCTAAAACTTCCTTGAAACTAAAATTTAAACCTAAAAGAGGGCTGAACGCCTGTATCACTGATTGTGAATTTGGAATATCATAACTGTTGATATCGATTAATCTGCTTTCTTTATATTCTGAAATAAAACTGTTATCAAGAGTAACGGAGTTTGCAAATTGTGAGAAGAACGGAAATTTTTCCAGTCCTGAAATTGTAAGTGACCAGTTAGGAAAAGGAATTGATCCTATCTGACTTTTAAAAGCGCTTGTAATGTTTCTTCTGTTCTGCGCCGGATTATCCGGATTAAATTCATAGGAAAATTTTTCCACATCTCCGGCAAAGAGTATTGTATTCCCTGTAAAAATAGAACTCGTCTTGGTTGTAGGATTGCCAATTTCTCCGATTGAATTTGAATTATAAAATAAATTATTTGAAAATCCCCAGTTAGTTTTGAAATTTAAAGTCATGTTTACATTTTCAGGTATAATAGGATTTATAGAAGTCTGAAAAGATAATTCATTTCCGGAAATATAGTTATCGGATATCTGCGTGAGATTAGGAGTTCTGCTGCCCGGATACAGACTCAGACCAAGCATATACAATCTGGAAGGACCAAGGTTTGCCTGAGTTGTCGGATAAAACCAGAAATTTCCAAAGCCGGGAAGTCCCGTAACGCCTCCGTTTGCTACAGTATTATTCTGGGAATATGATACACTAATATCACCCGGGACAAATGTTTTAAAAATATTAAGTATATCGGCTATACTCTGTTTGCTCCCTGTATTTTTGAGAGTATCATCCGAAAGTCCGTTAGCCCGTAATTTATTATCGCCATTGCCGCCGCCGAAAAGAGAAAACAATTCTTTTAGTTTAAGACTTCCGGTAGTAGAAAACGAATTCGTATATCCGACATTGTAACCGACATTCACAACCTGATTCGGATTAATCCATCCGTAACGAACATTGTAATTACCGTTTATTGTAAAGAATCTGTCAAGGAAAGGTAAGTTAATTGCAGGATTTACGGAAACAGACTGCACATAGTCCAGGTCTCTTCCAAAATTTATCAATCCATCATTAAAGAATATATCTCCGAAAATATCTGCGTTAGGTCTTTGGTTTTTAATACTGTCGTTAGTTGTTTCCAGAGGAGTCAAATCACTGCCGGCTCTGAAATCATAACTTCCTTTTAAATCAACGATCCAGTTTTCAATAAATTTCCAATCGAATTTAAATCCCCTGCTTGCTCTGAATTCTCTTGAAGTCAGGTCATTTACCAGAAACTTCCTTTGTTTTGAATCAGCTCTTGATCTGTTAAAATCAGTTGATGCGCTGAAATTAGTAGAGAATAAAGGAACAAGAGGAATAAACGGGAAAAAGAAATATAATTTTGCCGACTGATATTTTTCTCCAAGAGGAATAAGCTTACCAATACTTAAGTTGAGTTTATCACTCAAACCGAAATCAGTTCCGATACTTACACCACCGTTGTATCTGAAATCATCTTTACTTTCGTAAGTAAGGTCTCTGGAATTTCCGAAATCCGAATTGAAATTAAAGTTGATCTTGTTTATAAAATTCTTCACTATATAGTTATTTCCCGGAAAAGTGAAGTTCATATTGCTGATAGAAATATTATTTCTAATTGAAAGTGTCTGAGCTTCAATAATCAAATTATCTTTTGCAGTCTGAGCCAGTTGCGGACTTCCGGTGGATGCAATCACTTTCGAATATCTTTCTTCAGCGGCTTTAGTAAGCTCTATGTCCGTTCCGGGAAAATACCTCGGATTGATCATACTTTCTGAATGCCTGAAAGTAATCGGGAGCGTAAGAAAATTACTCCATGATTCGGACAGCACGGATGAAAAGAAATTATTGAATATTTTATGAAGATTTAAAGTCGTACTAAAATCCCATGACAATCCTGTATTTCTGGATCCTACCCTGCTGTCGAGCGAATGAAAGAAAGGATCGGTTTTTGACAAAGCGAAATTAAAATCAATAAGGTCTGCAAGTTTTACATTTGCGCTGACATTAAAGGCGATTCCATTATCATCAATTACATTGACAAGTCTTAATTCATTAAACCAGACGCTTCCTGAAACCGATGAGTTAAATCCGCCTCTGTTTTTTTCAACTCCCAGTATAATTTCCCTTACCGTTTTCAAGTCGGGATTTCCGAATACTTTGTATTCCGCTCCGGGAGGACCGTTGGGAACTGCAATCTGGACAGGGACATTCGTGCTGTCTCTTGAAATTTTTATTTTAGTCAGATCTCCGAAATTAATCGTAACTCCGTTAAGAGAATCCCACGGCTGTCCGGGTCTTGTATCGGGATGAATAGGCGCTCTGTATTCATAATAATTATTGGAATCATTCCCGAATCTTATGACCATTGCCGCATCATAAATCGCTTCGCTTGTATAGTTAAAAGACGGATCACCGTTTACAAACAATTTCATAGCTCTGTAATTAAACAGATCCAAAGGAGCCGAGCTGAAATCTTTTCTGGCAATTTTTCTGACACCGTTTCTTAAATTACTTACAACAAGAGAAAGCGATTGCTCATTGGAAAGTGTATTTACATTGTTTTGCCCTCTGACTACTTGTCTGAGAGCGTCTCCCGGAACTGGGCTTTGATATATCTGAGGATTTTCTTCTATGCTGACTGTAGTTATGTTATAAGTTGTGTCCGTCTTATTCTGCTTGACCCATTGATTACCTGTAAGATTAATTTCGTACATGCTGAGTCTGACAGTATCTCTGACTCCGGTAACCCATAATCTTGCAAACTGAATGTTTGTAAAAACCGCGCTGCCGTATTTTTTTTTGAATTCCGACAAAGGAATTTTATACTGCCTCCATCCTTCTTTACCTTCTCCTACTACATAAGGATTGTTACGGGGATCGAGACTTACTTCAAACTGGAAGTAATCATCACCTATTCTTGCAACATTTGATTTATTAAGATCTTCAGTGTCAGGTCTTCTTCCAACATCTGACTGTGAGTTATTCTGCGTCCCGTTTACAAAATCATAATTAGGATCTACTGTGGTTATTTTAAAATTATCAAGCGCCGGATCTTCGGGAGCATCAGTAACATTATTAAGGGATCTGTAAAGCTCCTGTTCCTTAGCATCATTAAGAAAATCAAGACCAAGATCATCACCGCTCTGAAGTTCTCCATTCTTAAGCGAATCCTCTGTGTCTATTTCGTTATTGGGAATTGCATCCTGTGAAATTGTCCCAAGGTCAATTACTAATTTTCCTGATCCGGCAGAGTCAGATTTGTCAACTCTCATACTGAATTCAATAAAATTGATATTCTCATTAACAAGATCATTACTTGTAGTGTTGAGATATTTCATGACTCCGTTCCAAGTAGTGGATTTATCGGGAATAGTATCATACCTGCCATTATAATTATATGCACCTCTTGTAGTAGGATTGTAAGTAATATATAAAGGGGTAATTGTATTCTGTGTGGTCTGAACATCTTTTAACGGATAAATATTAGTCAGCAATTCACTGTTCGCTATATTGTACCATTTAAGTTTTCCTCTTTTTGAATTTTTTAAAATTCTGCAAGTATCACAGTTCAGTATAGAATTATCAAGAGGGACTGAAGCGATTGTCCAGGAATTATAAGTGCCTCCGAGAGAAATAATTTTCTTAGCGCCTTCCATATCATCAATATATGCAATTGCCTCATTGTTGTCTCCTGGAATTTTGCTTTTCAAAGTATTAGGATCAGGGCTGATTGCAGCTAATTCACCTCTTAAAGTAATTGCTGAAGGTTCTTTAGTATTAAATCCGGGAAGAAGGTTTACAATATTTGTAAGAAATTTAGACGGAATCTCAGTAGTAAAATCCACACCGAACATAGAATTATTTGTCGGTTCTTCTCCAATCCTTACTTTATCATTAAGAGTTTCCTGTTTCAGATTTACATAAGTAAATCCAAGTGAGCTTTTATCTGAAATTTTATATTCCCCTCTCAATCCAAGAAATGTTTTCGATGCAAGAGTGAAAAGGTCATTTGTTTCATAAGATATTTTCAAATCTTTAGAAAGCAAAGCTGCTGCATTTTTGATAACGACAGTTCCTGTTGAATAATCAATACTGTAATCCGTGTTAAGAGCGAGTTCGATTTGTCCGACCTGTATCTTAACACTTCCCTGAACGATATTGAATCCGAGATTAATAGTATTGCTTATCCCGGCTTCTCCTCTTGCCTTGCCGGTGAGAGAAAAATTATTTGCATTCGGCAATTCCTTTGCGTTTGTTTTAAGACTAGTGTATATCTGAGGATACCATAAACTGGAATCAATGCGGGGAGTAATATTGAAATCTCTCAGATTATCATAAAACGGCTGTAGTGACGGGAATATTATAAACCCGCCTTCAGGATCTATAGTAATTCCGGGTATGTAATCAAATTTATTATCAGGAGGGACTTGCCTTCCGTTTGTATATTTATCTAATCCAAGAATCTGAATAAGCGGAGTGCTTACATTTGGAAGAGTTGGCGAAGCTATATTATCATTCCCGGAAAATTTCACATCAAACTCAAATCCATCTCTGACAATTCTTGATACGGGAAGCCGGTAAATATTTTTTAATTTTAAATCCCATGCCTGAGTATTGGTTGGAAGCAGATTCTGAACTTTCACCATTTTTAAAACAAGAGTATCCTGTGAACTTGCTCCGGAATCTGTGCTGATTGTTCCGAATTGTTCTCCTGTCTGAATTCTATTATAAGCAACTCCTACAAAGAAATTCTCAGGAATATTTATTTTGAGAGAGATATACCCGGCGTATTTATTTACAGAGAATTCGCTCTGACTCAGCTTCCTTACAATTCCGTAAGTCCTGATTCCCTGCTGTATAGTAGGAACTGACTTGAGCGAATCTTCATATTTGCCGGATGAAGGCAAAGCGGGAAGATCAATATGCAATCCGGCTTTCCTGTATCCTGTTGTTGATACATCAGTCTGAACCCAAACTTCACAGGTCTGATCGTTTAATATAAGAGAGTCTGTCCTTTGGCTAATGGAAATATTATTATAGTAATCTATAAAACTCCTTTTATAAACAGTATCAAGGAAATAATGATTGTCAGAGTAATCCCAGACTTTAATATCAAACACCTGCTCCTGAGAACCTCCGCTATAATCCTTCACTTCGGTTTTACTTTTTTTCTGAGATACAACTGCTGACAAAGACAATGCACCTAACTGGAAATCACCTTTTACTCCAAACAGCGCTTGTGAAGAACCAATCAGTCCTGATCTTGTTTCAAGAGATACATTCCCTCCTTCTATTTTCTTAATTACTTCATCAGCATATCCTTCGTATTTTATTTTAAGCTGATTTTCGAAATCAAACAATCTCTGCGTGTTATAGTCAGCATCAATATTTAATTTATCTCCCACTTTGCCTTTTGCAGTAAGCTGCACTTCCTGTTTAAAATTTATAGCGCTGTTGGAATTGCTCGTACCGAAAGTGTTTGTAACATCACTGGTAGAGTTTTGATAAGACGCTGTAATATCCACAGCACCGTTCAGTTTTAAATTAAATGTCGGCGGACCGAATATGCTTTCCGACTTGAATGGAAGAGGTATTGTAATATCTGTAAATTTCTCAAATAATTTACTCAGATCATCCTTGGTATTTCCTTTAAATCTTTCCGATACAATATTACTGAATGAATTTCTCAGATTATTTTCCGATACTGCCGATAAATACTTATCGAGGGGAATTACAAGCGGCACTTTTATGTCATCATTTTCAAACTTCTCATTTATGACCACATTGCCGGAAGAATCAAAAAGAATTTCTCTTTTTTATCTGATCCGAATTATTCAGCAGCAGCGGAGACTTACTTCGGCTTATCTTGGTGTTATAAGTATATTCAGGATTATATTTAAAGTATTTTATTCTTGCTGTAGAATCAACGGGAAGTAATTTGGTTGTATCAATAGTAATTAAGGAATCCGAAGATGTCCTCGTAGTGGTGTCAGAAAGATTAATTCTTGTGTAATTTATGTTTCCGCTTATTCTGTCTCTTCTGCCTTGAGAAAAAGAAACATTGCTAATAATAAATAGAATTATTATTATGAGAAAAAATAAATTAAATTTGTTGCAATTTTTTTCTGTTGAATTATATTTCAACTGATAAATATTAGATTACTAAAGTGTAATAAATTTCTATAAGCAGATTTTTAATTAATAAATGAAAACTCTCTAAAACTATTAGATAACTTCTTACCTTTTTTAACTTCGGTTTTGTACAATTACCTTATTTTTTTTATTCAATTATAATTATTAACAAATTAATATTCAATGTTTAACATAAAAAGTATTTTATTTAGTCTTCTTTTATTTTTTCTGATCTTTATGCCCGGCAGCAGGTTGTTATCGCAATTTGATTCACATCCCGAACTTGACTGGTTTACAATTGAGACAAAACATTTTTTCATTCACTATCACAGCGGTACGGAAAGGACTGCAAATACAGTTGCGAAAATTGCTGAAGACATTTACGGTCCTATTACTTCGCTTTACAAATTTGAGCCAAATGAAAAAGTAAGTTTCATTATCAATGATGTTTCGGATATTGCAAACGGTGCGACAGATTATTACGGTAACCGGATTGAAATTTTTGCAACAGCTCTTGACTATGATTTAAGAGGTACTCATAACTGGCTGCGAAATGTTATTACTCATGAATTTACTCATGCCGTTCAGATTCAGGCTGCTATGAAATACTCAAGAAAAATGCCTGCTGTTTATCTTCAGTGGCTTGGTTATGAAAATGAAGTAAGACCGGATGTACTTTACGGATATCCTAATGCAATAGTATCTTATCCTTTGTCAGGTGTGGGTGTTCCTGCCTGGTTTGCTGAAGGTACTTCCCAATATCAGAGACAGCAATTATCTTATGAACAATGGGATTCACACCGGGATATGATTCTGAGAAGTTACATTGAAGACGGCAATATGCTTTCATGGGGCGAGATGGGTCAGTTTTCTTCTATTACAAGTCTGAAAGCTGAATCAATTTACAATCTTGGTTTTGCTCTGACAAGATATATCGCTCAGAAATACGGTGAAGACAAATTAAGACTGATAACAGAGAAGCTGGGGGAACTTACAAATTTCAGTATGGATAAAGCTATGAAAGAAGCAATCGGAATTGACGGAAAAGACCTGTACAATGAATGGGTCGCATATTTAAAAACAGATTATGACAACAGATTAAGGAATGTAAAAAAAGATAAGATGGAAGGAGAGATAATAGAGAAGACAGGATTTGCAAATTACAATCCGCAATTCTCTCCCGACGGAAAAAAAATATCTTATTTATCAAATCAGGATTTTGATTACGGTACGACCGGATTATTCATTTATGATATCTCAAAGAAAAAAACCGAGAGTATATCAGCTCCGGTTTCTACAAATTATTCCTGGTCTCCCGACGGAAAGAAAATCCTTTTTGCAAAAAGGAATTCTCCTCAGACTATTCATCATTCGACAGTTTTTGACTTATATGAGTATGATGTAAATTCTAAAGAAGAAAAAAGATTAACAACTAATTTGAGAGCTTACTCCCCTTCCTATTCTCCGGACGGCAAGCTGATTTGTTTTGTTGTAAACAGGGATGGAACTCTTAATCTTCAAATTGCAGATGCTGACGGGACCAACAATGATCCTATTACAGCTTTCAGTAACGGAGAGCAGGTTTACAATCCTAAATTTGAACCCGGCGGTAAAAAAATTATTTTCGATTATTCGTATGAAGACTCAAGGAAATTAGCTGAAATAGATATAGAAACAGGTAAGATTAATTTTGTTCTGGAAGAGAAAGGCGTTGATTACAGAAATCCGGTTTTTTCCAAAGACGGGTCAAAATTATATTTCGCATCAAATAAAACCGGTGTATTCAATGTATACTCTTTTAACACTGAAACCAAAGAAGTAAAGCAGATCACAAATGTTACAGGCGGAGCATTCATGCCTAACACAGACACTGCGGGTAATCTTACTTACTCCACATACACTTCCGGAGGATATAAAATAGCATTACTTAAAAATTATTCTGAAAAGGATCCTGCAATTGTAGGCTCTTACGAAAAGCCTGACGCTCTGATTAACAAGTATGCCTCGATTGATTCGGTCAGCACAGGTAATGAATATGACTGGATTAAACTGAAAAACTTTAATGATAAGGAAATTCCGAAATATGAAACAAAGCCGTATAAAAGCAAATTCACTTCATTATCATTCGTTCCTGTTCTGAGATTTGATACATATAAAAGAAAAGACAAGTTCAGCTTTTTTGAAGCTATAAAGCCCGGAGTTTATTTTTTTTCAAATGAAGTGCTTAACAGGTTTTCAATTTTCGGCGGCGCTTCAGTAAATATAAAAGGAGAAAGGGATCTTTTCCTGCAGTTTGCTTACGATAACGGATTTCCTTTCTTCAAGGATTTTTTCACAAAGAAACTCAAGTTTAATCCAAAGCTCACTTTGGACGGATATAATGTAACACGAAAATCCGAAGGAGATTTGATTGCAGGAATTGATACTATTAATGTGGGGATCACTTATGATCTGTTATCATTTGATTTTGGTATGGCGTTTAATGTAATTAATTTTAATCATGAGATGAAGTTCGGATATTCATACTCAAATTACGCATACGATGTAGACGCTTTCGCACTTCCTTCTGGAATTTCCGTCAGATCTTCGAGAGAAAATTATTTCAAAGCGCATGATTTATCGCTTCAGTACAAGTACGATTACACATATCCCACTAAAAATTCAGATATAAACCCGATCGGCAGGAACATAGAAGTTAAGTATGATTATGAAATGAGTAAAATAAATCCTACGCTTGCTGTAAATGATGATGGAACTGTTTCCACGAATTTCGAGAACAGAAATCTTCATAAATTATATGTAATGTGGTCTGAAGGGTTAGGTCTATTTAACAACAAACATTCTTTAACATTAAAACTAACCGGCGCTACAATCTTCGGTCCGCAGGTTGAAGATTTTTACAATTTCTATGCTACCGGTCTTCCGGGAATGAAGGGTTATCCTTTTTATTCACTTGGCGGCGGAAGAATGGCAGTGGCTAATCTGTCATACAAATTTCCTCTCATATCTAAAATTGATACAAGAATCTCTCCGTTATATCTGGACAAACTGTATTTTTCACTTTACGGAGATATTGGGAATGCCTGGGAAGGGAAAAATACAAAACTTAACCAGTTCAAAAAAGATATAGGAGCTCAGCTCAGACTTCAGGCATTTTCATTTTATGTATTTCCTACAAGCATTTTTGTTGATGCTGCTTATGGTTTTGATAAATTCTCCAAAGTGTATCAGGGAGAAACAGTAACTTATGGACAGGACTGGAGTTTTTATTTCGGTGTCCTCTTTGGATTCGATTTATGATTGAATGATTTAATGGAATTGACTAAATTACATGATTCATATATGTGCCCGTAGCTCAATCGGATAGAGCAACAGCCTTCTAAGCTGTAGGTTACTGGTTCGATTCCAGTCGGGCATACGAATTGAGATTAAAATGCAAGTTTATAAAACCCAATAACATTTGGGTTTTTTAATGATTGTATAAGAGTAACTTACTACTATCATATTTATATAGTAGATAACTACTACTACCCATTATACTACCCACTGTTCTAATAGAAAGGTTTATAATTCTGTTCCTGAAAGACTGTTTAATTCATTTTCATAAAATACAATTTAAAGAAAGATGAGTTATAGGGAAAATGAGAAAAACATCTACAATTGAAAAACTCAAAACACTAGCAGATATTGTTCATGATAACTTCAAGAAAAAGAAAAACAGAAATATCACTCCGGAAATTCTATATTTTAAAGATGTTCAGGACATTGTTTTTAAATTCATAAAAATTACTTTGTCACGGGAACACTGCTATTATACAAGAGTGCAATCAGAAACCTTGACTCCCTTTTCGGTTACAAGCCGATCAAGTCAATCACGCTTATTGACATAGAAGAATATAAATCTCAAAGACTGAAAACAATATCGCCTGTAACATTAAATATTGAGCTCAGAACCATAAAAGCTTTTTTCAATTACTGCGTTCAGTTCAATTTACTTTCTCATAACCAACTCAGCAAGATTTCACAGATACGAATACAGGATAAGAAACTGCTGACGTTCTCGTCAGAGGAAATAAATCTGATACTTGCAAACATACGGCATAAGAAAATGCAACTGATTGTAACCACCGCAGCATACACAGGAATGAGACTGAATGAGATACTGCATCTGAAATACTCAGGGATCAATACACAGGAGAAGATTATTGAGGTAATTAACACAGGAAAGTTTACTACAAAAACAAAGAAGAACAGGATCATTCCTGTACCAGATACTCTTATGAATGAACTGACTTCCCTGTTTTCCGATAATGGCACTCCCCTATTGATTGATCCTGAGAATTACATTTTTTCAACGGACGGAAAGGCACCTTATGACAAGTCATACATAACCAGAAAGTTCAAGTCACTGCTGCGGAAACTGAAACTGAACGAAGATCTGCATTTTCACTGTCTCAGGCACACATACTTTTCGAACCTGTCACGGCTGAATGTTCCTGTGAATTATATCAAGGAGCTTGCGGGACATTCTTCAATTAAGACAACGGAAATTTATCTGCATAACTTCAGTCAGGACCTGAATAATTTTGTGTCGGGATTTAAATATTGAATTTTAAAAATTTTCGGTTTAAACTATTTATATGGAAAAAATAATTAAACATAACGGCAAGATATATTATCATGCTTCGAAATACCGTGAGGAAAAAAAGATTTCTTATCAGCAGATGAACAATCTACTGCACGGGAAGAAGTATAAGAAAAGAAATACTAAAAAAGCTAAAGATGGTTCTGTTATAGAAGTCGAACATAATTACATTGTTGCTCCGAGGTTTAAGAAGGGTAAGGATTATATTGTAAGAGGAAAGTTTATTTATGTATCGGAGGAAGTGTTTGCACAGAAGTAATGTTTATTTTTAAATCATTTAAAAATCTTTTAATTTACCTTCCTTACTTTCGTGTCATTTTACTAAATACCTGATTTATGCATTTACTATTGTATACAATTAGAACATTTTAGATTTGGAAGTTCTGTGTATATATTTATGTTTTCTAATTAAGAAGATCTTCAATAAAATAATCAGTTTTAAACACAGACATTCATTATTTATCTAAAATTTAATTAGGAGGTAACATCATGAAAATCCTTCTAAATTTTTCTTCAGCAATTTCTAAAATCTTCATAACAATTCTCATCACATTTTCTTTCATTATTGGAAACAGCGCAAATGCCTATTGGGATTATGTAGGAAGTCCGTCTTTTATCAATGGTTGGTCATTTCAAAAGAGTCTGGCATTTTGGGAGAAACACCATACATAGCTGTAAATGGAAACGTCATGAAATTTGACGGAACAGATTGGGTGTATGTTGGTCTGCCAAACTTCGTAAATGGATTTAATTCAAGCCTGACGTTTTCGGACAGCACACCTCATGTAGCTTTCGTAGACAGTGATCATAACGGAAAGATCAGTGTAATGAAGTATAACGGCAATAACTGGGTATATATAGGAAACCCGGGATTTTCTGAAAAAGGCGGCTGGCGAGATCCTGTGCTGGCAATATCTGATGGTGTTCAATATGTTGCATTCATTGAGGGTGATGATTATGATCACAGAAAAGTGAGTGTAATGAAATTTGACGGAACAAATTGGAATTATGTCGGCAATATTAATTCACACAATTATCCGCATTCGCATTTTATTGCTGTAAACAGTGGTACTCCTTATGTTGCTTTTTCTTCAAACAATAATGGAGCTATTAGAACAACTGTGCAGAAATTCGACGGAGTCAGCTGGGTAGATGTTGGGCAACCATCACTTGGCGCCGGAACAACTGAATCGAATTGTCTTGTCTTCTGTGAAACTCCGCCATATGAGAATGTTCCATATATTGTTTTCAATGAAGGTGGATTTATACAAGAATCATGAGATTTAATGGTCAACTATGGGTTAATATGGGACCGCAGTTAGGTGATTTTACCTGGGAACAAAGTATGGATATTTCAATAATTACTCCTTATGTAGCGTATGTTTCATTTGCCGGTCTATCTGTATGGAAACTTGAAGGTCACAATTGGGTAGAACTTGGAACTAACATTGCCGGAGGAGGAGGCTCAATGTTTCCGAGTCTGAAAGTAAATAACGGAGTACCTTATGTAGCTTTTAATGCTGCTGGATCAGTTTCCGTTATGAAATTCCGTGATTATCCTTTGCCTGTAGAACTAAGTTCTTTTGTATCTATTGTCCGCCATAGAACTGTTGAACTGAAATGGACAACATCATCTGAAACAAACAATTCCGGTTTCGACTTAGAAAGAAAATCCGGAAACGGCGGCTGGACAAATGCAGGTTTCGTTGCAGGACACGGAACAGTAACTTATCCCGTAAACTATTCTTTCACTGACGGGGATCTGGCGCCGGGTGTTTACAACTACAGACTGAAACAAATAGACATTAACGGGAACTTCCAATACTTCAATTTAAACAATGAAGTGAGTATTGGTATTCCGTCAAGGTTCGAAGTGTATCAGAACTATCCGAACCCTTTCAATCCTTCAACGAAGATCAGTTTCGATATGCCTGTTGACTCAAAAGTAAATGTCACTATATTTGATCTGAGTGGTAAGGAAATTGTTACGCTTATTAATGATGTTAAGACAGCAGGATATTATACTATTGATTTCAATGCATCAAACCTGTCAAGCGGAATATATTTTTACAGAATCAGTGCAGGTAACTTTATAGCGACAAAGAAGATGACTATAATTAAGTAATAGCGCTTCAGTATAAGATATTTGAGATTTTTTATTGTATCTGTTAACTGTTATTATTAAAAAAGAAATTGTATATCTCAGAAGCATATATACAATATTACATATTTTAAGTATTAATATTTTTAATAAAGCATATATAAATATCTTACTTAATTTAGAACAAATTCAAGAATATCTACTGATTGCTATAACAAGATTTTTTTATTCTAGCTTTTAGCTTATATGCAATGTTTTGAATAGTAAAATACATTTATAACAATTTATACAGAAAGGGAAAAAATATGAAACTAAATTTTAATAATTCGATTTCTTTTTTCAGCGCTTTAATTTTTACTTTAATATTCATTAGTTCTCATCAAATTGCAAAAGCTGATCCATTTGATATATTCTTCGAACCCGCAACATATACAAATGGTTCACAAACGCAAATATTTCCAATAAACTGCGGAGATAACATTGTATTACCTTCCGGAGGAACATTGACGTTTGTTGTTTACTCTTATTCGTTAAGTATTAGTAATTATATGATTCTTTCTACTGGACCTTTACCCCAGGGTGCTAATTTTCCAACTGCTGTTGGAGCGACTTATGTGCAAAGTACTTTTACCTGGACTCCTACCGGATCATTTTTCGGCAATGTTGTATTTCAATTGCGGGGAACCGCTACGGTAGATTGTACAGTTTCTTTCGATTGGCCGCTTCCTGTTGAATTAACATCATTCACTTCTTTTATTTATAGGAATAATGTTACTCTGTACTGGCAGACAAGTTCAGAAAAAAATAACTCAAAATTTGTTATCGAGAGAACTAATAAGACTAACGGAAATAACAAGGACTGGAGTCAGGCAGGATCAGTTCCCGGAAATGGCACTACTTCAATTCCATTAAGTTATACTTTTACTGAAAGAAATTTGACTTCGGGTATTTACAGTTACAGGCTGAAACAGATAGACTTCAACGGCAATTTTCAATACTTCAATCTGAACAATGATGTAAGCATTGGTATTCCTTCAAAGTTTGAAGTATATCAGAACTATCCAAACCCGTTCAATCCGTCAACTAAGATCAGTTTCGATTTGCCGTTCAATCTAAAGTAAATATCACTGTTTTTGATCTGACAGGAAAGGAAATCGTTACGTTTGTTGATGAAGTGAAGACAGCAGGATACTATAATGTTGAATTCAATGCATCTAACCTTTCAAGCGGAATATACTTTTACAGGATCAGTGCAGGAAACTATACAGCTACAAAGAAGATGATGCTGATAAGATAATGATTTGAATGTAACTCAAGTTTTTTAGTTCATATCATTTAAAAGCCATTAAAATTATAAAATAATTTTATGGCTTTTGCTATTTATAATTATACTCTCACTTCCCCTGATGCTGCCAGCACTTTCCGTTCTCATTATTAGTCATTCGCTTACACCTGTTCCCTGCCTTAGTCTTTGCAGAGCACTGAACCTTTGTCTGATTCTTTTCAGATGAAGGTTTCGTTATCTGTTCATCTCCGGTTAAGGAATTCTTTTCTGTTCCAGTTACTGATTCTGTTTCTGTTTCTGATCCCGGATTGCATATGCTGCAAGGGGTAAGTCCCCTGCTTACTGCTTCGGATAATGAAACAGGATTGGCATTCTTTGCATACCGGCACTTTTCCGTGTGATATTTCTTTCCGGATTTGGTGATGTAAACTGTTTGAGAGAAGGATTCTGATATTAGAGAGAACAGTGTCAGGAACAGAAGAGGAGAGGGAGATTTTTCATGATTCTTGCTTTAAAGGTTACTGTAAATGTTGCAAATTCGGGGAAGGGGTTCAAGGGGAAAAAGGGGTGGGACGGAAAAAGGCACTGTGAATTTTAAGGCAATAGTTGTGCCAAATATCCGGTAAATCAAAATTATATTTTTACTTTTATTTTTTATTGCATTACAATTCGTTCATTTCCACATTACCTTTAATATGAAAGCAGTACGGGTAATTGTACGCTTTCCACACACATCAAACTTCATACACTGCCCCAATGACGGGTGCGGAATCCGGACAAGAGCTCGATTTAAACTTATCAACTGCATAAATTTTTATATTTATTTAACGGATAATATCCGATTATGAATATTCAGAATTAAATCTTATAATGAATATTAATAATATACAAACATAGGTACGAAAAATTATAACTGAATAATTCATTAGTTCTTAAATCAATATTATTTTTCAACTTTAAATTCAGGAATATGAATGAAAATATTATCAAATTGAGGATTTTAAGATTCACGGAAAAAAAATTAAAACTACGTTTTCTTTTTATAATTATATTTTATTTCTTTATTTATACCTCTGCTTATTCTGCATTTATTGATCAAGTTATTCCTGTGCAGAATGCAATAAACATCAGCAAGATATCTGATATTACTGTTGTATTTACAGGGAAATGGACATTTCAACAATCATCAATTCCAACATAAGGGTATTCGGATTTGAATCAGGATTGCTGTCAACAACTATTAACTATGATGGAGGATCAAGGACTGCAACTATTAACCCGCTGAATGATTTCAAACCAGGAGAGCATGTTTCGGTTACATTGACATCATCTGTAAAAACTTTAAATGGTACGGGAATAACTCCATTTACATTTAATTTTACCGTCGCTGCGACCGGTGGGAGCGGGATTTTCAGCGAAGTATATCATCCGGTTGTTGATAGTGGTTATGGTAATTCTAAATTAATAATATCCGGGGATTTTGACAGAGACGGTTTTCCGGATTTGTGCATCGCAAATGGTTCTCAGAAAATAACAATTTTAAAAAATAACGGATACGGAAACTTCGTTTATATATTAGATACATTATTTATAAACCTGAATTTGTGGTCTATAATAACATTTGACATCGATAATGATAATGATTTGGATCTGGCATTCTGTAATCCTGGAGATGGATTCGTAATTTATAAAAATAATGGGAACGGTATTTTTATTCCTGACTCTGTTTATTACGGTTCGGGCGGAGACAAAATGAATTTCGGAGATGTTAATTCTGACGGCAATCTGGATTTAGTCCTTTATAATTATCCGGGTAAAATGTCAGTTTTGCTGAATGACGGCAATGGTACATTTCTTCCGGATACTGAATATTTTTTGGCTGCTGCAGTGCCGGGGATATAATTACAGCAGGATTTCAAATTATTGATATTGATAATGACGGGGATTTGGATGTTGCCGTTGAAGGATACGCACTATTACCCTGTTTTTGCAATTTTACAGACTTATTCAAGAATGACGGATCGGGAAATTTTACAAGAACTGAAATCACTCCCGTAAATGGTTCTTTCTTTTTCAGTTCCGGAGACTTAAATAATGACAGGTACATTGATTTAGTAGAGAATAAGGGTGTAATATACCTGAATAATAATGGATCAGGTACATTCAGCGTAACTACTTATCCCGCTTATTGGGGAAATATTAATTTAGCTGACTTCAATGGAGATGGCAGTATTGATATTGCAGAAAAAATAAGAAGCCTTGATCTTCTTAAATTATTTAAGAATGACGGAACAGGGGTTTTCACACTTCATTCATCTCTTTCAACTTCTTACGGAGATTATTCATTTGATTATGCATTTGCATCAGGAGATTTTGATGCAGATGGTGATATAGACCTTGCAGCTTCAAATATTGATTCCCGTAAAATTTCAATTTTCTTGAACAATTCATGTGTTCCCCCCTTGTGCAGTATTTTCGGACCGGATAATATTCCGATTGGATCTACAGACGTTCTTTACGTAAGTTCAGTAGACGGAGGATTCTGGGAGATTTCGAATTTTGAGAATACTCTGGCATCGATATCATCAGGACAAAATAGTGATTCTGTCAGAATCAATTCGGGCAATAATGGAGGACACTTTGTATTGTATTACAATGGTCCGGACAGTTGTGGTAATACTATTATACTGGGGAGTAAGCATGTTTATGTAGACAATCCTTTACCGGTTGAACTGACTAATTTTATATCTGTTGTAACTGAATCCGACTTAACACTTAACTGGTCAACGTCATCCGAAGTAAATAACTCCGGTTTCGAAGTTATGCGATCAGAAAAAGATCAATCATGGACGTCGGTCGGATTTGTTAAAGGTGCAGGAAATTCTGCTGAGCCTAATAGCTATACTTTCATAGACAGGAATCTGAATTCAGGTAAATATAATTACAGACTCAAACAAATTGACTTTAACGGAAACTTCAAATTTTATGATCTGAGTAATGAAGTTGTAATTGGTGTCCCGAATAAATTTAGTTTGCATCAGAACTATCCAAATCCTTTCAATCCGGTTACGAAGATTCGCTATGACATTCCTGTAAGCGGAAACGTCAGCCTGAAGATATATGATAATATCGGACGTGAAGTTAAATCAATAATAAATGAATTCAAAGATGCAGGTTTCTATACAGTAGAATTCAACGGCAGTAACTTCGCCAGCGGAATATATTATTACAAACTTGAAACTGGTAACTTTACAGCAACGAAGAAGATGATCCTTCTCAAATAGTTTAATAAAACATGGTGACTATACAGGGATCCCGGGTTTTTCCTGGGATCCTTTTTTTATTTTATATTTATGAAGGAATTTTACACAGTATTAATAACCGGTATTTTCACTGTAGCAGATTCCTTCTTCAGTAACTTTGTAGGTACAGGGGCTGTAAAATTCTGTTGTGAGTTATGTGCAGACTGCGGATACGAGTGCGGAGTTTGTTGTGTTGAGAGTGCGGAGGAAGGCAGGTGCAGGTGATGTTTCTGTTACGGGTGCAGTGACAGAGTCAGTTAAGTTAATGTTGATGATGAGTTATGTTCCGATTGCGGGCAAAGCACCGGATTTGGTGATGTAAACTGTCTTGGAATAGGATTCTGAGATTAGAATCAGAGACAGGAACAGTGTCAGGAACAGGATGCCTAACTGTCTAAATGCCTAACTGCCTAACTGTCTAACTGTCTAACTGCCTAACTGTCTAACTCTCTAACTGCCTAACTAATGTCAGTCGACTTTTCTCAATTACTTCTTACGGCAACACTGCACTTACTGAAATCGCCGCATTATTTTCAACCTTGCTCAGATCTCCCGCATCAACAAAATTATCACCTGTTACATCTGAAATAACATATCCGCTCAGAGATTCAGAAGCAGCGTTATCAACTTCACTTAAATCTGATGCGTCAATCGTTCCATCCTGATTTACATCGCCATTGTAAATTCCATATTTTATCGGAGCTGTATCTATCAGAATCTGATTACTTCCATAAGCTTTTGTAGTAGAATCGGTGAAATTATAATTCAATAATGATGAAGTAAATGGTTTTGCAATGCTGCTCCATGTTTCAATAGAATTCCTATGCTTTACAGCTATATAATAATTGGTTCCGTTTACTGCATTTGAAAATAAAAATGTTCCCTGCCCTGATGAATTTACAATTGTCTTTGAAGAATCAACTATATCATAAGGTGGAGAACTGTTTCTAATTTTCACCTGTACCGTATCGGAGATCATTGCATCAGTTCCGGAATCATAAAATCCCTGAATGAACATTGTCAGATCAAGTTGCTTTGTTGCCGATACCGAATTTCCTTTGACTGCAAAATCATAATTCTTTTCATCACAGTCTGTACTGGCAATATTGACAACAGCATTTTTGGTTCCTGCTGAGTCAGGAGTAAAAGTTAATGTGAATTTTGCAGAATCGCCGGGCATGATCTTTCCGGCAGGTGTCAATGTTCCGGGTGAGAATAATGATGCATTTGCACCTGTGATTGTAATACCGGTAATGTTAAGACTGTCGGTGCCGGTATTTTGAATCGTAAAAGTCCGGATTTTATTTCCGCTTACAATAATTGTATCAAAGTAAGTATGATTTGCCGAAGTCGTTGTTACTGTACCATCCGGAATGCTTAAATTGTTTCCTTTAACATTGATCTCTGTCAGCGGAGAACCCGAAGCGAGATTTCTTAAAATAGATATACCATTTGTATTTGATTGTGCCAGGGTAATATCCGGCTTTCCGTCGAGATCCAAATCGCCGGTTTTTACTGTTTGAGGAAATGAGTTTGTAGAAAAATCCACCTTACCTTCAAAACTTCCTGAATTTATTACTCCAATCGAAGATGTATTGCGGAAGACCGACACCGTTGAGCTGTTTTCATTGCTGACAGTCAGATCGGTTTTGCCGTCACCGTCTATATCTCCTAAACTAACTGATCCGGGAGATGAACCTGTTACGAAATCAACTTTATTGGATAAGTTTATACTTCCTGCCGTAGATAAATTTCTGAAAACAGAAAGTGTTGAGCTGGTAGTATTTGCAACAACAATTTCGGCTTTACCGTCACCGTCTATATCTCCTAAACTAACTGATCTGGGAGATAAACCTGTTGTGAGGCTTAGAGCAGAGCTGAAATTTAAATTTCCGGAAGTTGAGAGATTTTGTAAAACTAATATTGTCGCTGAACTATTGTTTGCAATTACAATATCGGGTTTCCCATCACCATCAATATCTCCTATACCTACTGAGATCGGTAATGTTGCTGAACTGAAATCAACCTTTGGAGCAAAATTAATATTTCCAACTGTTGAAGTATTCAGAAATAATGAAACATTGTTACTGGCAAGGTTTGTCACTGCCAAATCAGGTTTACCGTCTCCGTCCAAATCACCTATTGCCACTGATGTAGGATAAGATTCAGGTTTTCCGTCACCGTCAAGGTCTCCTGAATTAATGTCAGATTGACCTGAGCCAACAGCAAAACTGATTTTCGGTCCAAGATTTAATAAACCAACGGAGGAAATATTCCGGAATATTGAAACTGAATCGGCTGCAATAAATGAAGCGACATCAGGTTTTCCGTCTGCGTCAAAATCAGTTATACTTAAACGCTGGGCCGGTTGATTTACAAAGTCAAGCTTTGAGGCAAACTCGGGTACAGGGCATGATCTGAAAGTAACCCTGAAAGGTTTTGATGAATAACAGGTAAGATTTGATCCAAGATTTGTAACGGATATGTTTTTATGATCAGCTCCTGGCGGAACTGTAACTGTAAGGCTTGTGCCGGTTGCGCCGGAAACAGGTACTTTCACTGCGCCAAAATAAACTGCGTTGTTTGAGGATACGGGATTGAAGCCAACTCCGCCAATAGTAACAGTAGTTCCTACGGGTCCGTTTTCGGGAGTGAATGATTGAAATAAATAGACGCTGACTATATATGAATTGATGGTTCCTCCAACCGGGAATGCGGTAGATGTCAAATTTACCGATGACGGATTTACGGAAAACGTTCCGTTTGTTATTCCTACATTTACAGCGCCGAAAGGCCTAATGTCCTGAGCTGTTACGAAGTATTGTATAGTATCCTGACCGGTTAAAACTCCGTTCAGTAAGGTATAATTGATTGTAAAATCAAATGGTGAGACAGAGCCGGAGGCTTCAGAATACTTCCAGCCACCTGTAGAGTTTGTATTGTCAAAAAAAGAATTTACGTCCGGTTTTCTTTTAAAATATATTCTCGGACGCGAGCCGGATGTACCTTGAACTCCGCTCGCATCTGTAATTACAACATTGGTCAATGAAACATTTGACATGTTGTTTGTATTTAGCAGATTGGAATATGAAATAGATGGTGCGGTATTATCAACAGTAATTGCCTTAAACCCTTCCTGAGGATTGGAAATGTAATTTGAATAATATTTCCATGGTCCGAATTTCTGATATGGATTATTCACAAGATTATATTGAACTCTTGCTCTCCATTTATAAACCTTATTAGTAAGCAGACCTGAAACATCAACGTTAAGCGGAGTGCCTCCGATTAAAAGGTCAGTATTAGCACCCGATCCGGATGATGAAACACTGTTTGTAATTATTGATCCGCTGAACGGGACACCATTAGCTTTATATTCGTAAACAATTTTGCCGTCCGCTCTTCCGTAAGGATTTTTTACGAAAGTTTTTAATCTTACCTCACCATTTGTTCCCGATAGTCCGCCGGATGTTATTACAAAACTGGTACCTGGTTTAAACTGTCCGACTGTTGCTCTTTTACCTGTAATTCCATTACCATAAAAAACTGCAACACGTCCCCCGGTAGTTGTTCCGTTATAATTATGTGCACCTGCAATTACTTCAGAATATCCGTCTCCGTTGACATCACCCGCAGTAGAAACTGATGTTCCGAAATAAGCATCATTCAAATCAAGTTCCATTGTCCGGTTTGCTGTTGATGATAATCCGTTAGGAGATCCGTGATATATATAAGCTCTTCCTTCGTTGCTTTGTCCGTTTGAATAGGCAAATGCACCAACAATAACATCTGAATATCCGTCTCCGTTTACATCACCGGCTGTAGATACTGAAAATCCATAGTCAGATGACGCCTGATTGCTTTCACCTGTCCAGTTGGGCGTTAAAGATAATCCGGCTGCAGATCCGTGAAACAGAAATGCACTGCCTTCGGCAGACTGCCCGTTAGAATATGTATAAGCTCCTACGATCACATCGGAATACCCGTCACCGTTGATATCTCCTGCTGTTGAAACGCTGATACCTAATTGTCCATTTGCTTGATTACTTTCAAAAGTCCAGTTGTAATTAGATGATAATCCTGATTCCGATCCGAAATAAAGAAAAGCTCCTCCTTCGTCTAATTGTCCGTTGTCAAATTTAGAAGCCCCTACTATCACATCGCTAAATCCATCACCGTTAACATCTCCTGCACTCGAGCCACAGGATCCAAATTTAGCATCTATCTGATTACCTTCTGCTGTCCAGTTGAATGATGAGGAAGGTCCGTTTGATGAACCAAAATAAACAAACACTTTTCCTTCATTTGACTCTCCGTTATCAAAATTCTGAGCTCCTACTATCACATCGCTGTACCCGTCCCCGTTGACGTCTCCGGCAGTTGAAACAGATTGTCCAAAACCGGCATCTACCTGATTGACTTCAAGAGTATGATTGACTGATAATGATAAACCAGAAGAGGATCCATAATAAATAAAAGCACCACCTTCGTTTGATTGTCCGTTGCTAAAATTCGCTGAGCCAACAATTACATCAGAATAACCATCTCCGTTGACGTCTCCGGCAGTTGAAACAGATATTCCAAAACCGGCACCGGTCTGATTGATTTCACCTGTCCAGTTTGCAGTTAATGAAAGTCCGTTCGCAGAACCATGAAATACAAATGCCCTACCTTCGTTAATCTCTCCGTTGTCAAATAAATAAGCAGCTATTATCACATCGCTGTACCCGTCCCCGTTGACGTCCCCGGCAGTTGAAACAGATCGTCCAAAAGTGCCGCTTGCCTGATTGCCTTCAGCTGTCCAGTTTGCTGCAACAGAGGATAGTCCCTCCGGAGAACCGTTATAAACAAAAGCCGCTCCTTCATATTGATCTCCCGGATTAGGCACACTATAATTAACAGAACCGATAATTACATCACTGATTCCATCTCCGTTAATATCCCCGGCTGTTGCCACTTCAGAACCGAAGTAACTATATATAACACTATCGGTCTGTTTCCAATCCGGTGTCAGTGGCAGTCCGGTTGAGCCTCCGTAAAAAGCAGCTGCATAATCCAAATTATATAAACCAAATGGAACCCTGCCTGCATAAAAAATTACATCAGCATAGCCATCCCCGTTTACATCTCCGGCTGTTGATACACAAGCACCCACCTGATCATTGGCAACATTGCTTTCATATGACCAGTTTGCATTTGACGGAATGCCCCCGCCTGCTACAAGACCTACTGAGCTTCCATACCATAAAAAAACCTTTCCTTCGTTTGTCTGTCCGTTATCAAAATTTAATGCGCCAACTAAAATATCGGAGTACCCGTCTCCATTGACGTCTCCTGCTGTCGAAACACTATGTCCGAAAAAAGCACCCGTCTGATTGCTTTCTGCTGTCCAGTTAGCAGTAGCCGATGATATGCCCACTGATGACCCGTGATAAACCCAGACTCTACCTTCATTTGTTTGTCCATTTGATAAAGCGTCTCCTCCTATAATAACATCGGAATACCCGTCACCATTAATGTCTCCGGCAGTCGAAACTGAAAATCCACACAATCCCGTAGAACTATTGCTTTCAACAGTAAAGTTTGCAGTTGCGGGTAAACCAGCAGCTGTACCATAAAAAAAGTAAGTTCTTCCCTCTGATGTATGTCCGTTTGAATAATAAGGTGCACCGATAATAATGTCAGAATATCCGTCACCGTTTACATCACCTGCAGTTGAAATGCTCCACCCAAAGTATGAACGGGCTTGATCACTCTCAGCCCACCAGTCTGCATTCGCGGGTGTACCGTTTGCACCAAGTCCGGTTGAGCTTCCAAACCACACAAATACTCTTCCCTCAAATTTTTGTCCGTTGGTATACTGTTTTGCTCCGATTATAATATCAGAGTATCCGTCACCATTAACATCTCCTGCAGTTGAAACACAGTTGCCAAAGTAAGCTGAATCCTGATCGCTTTCTGCTATCCAGTTTGCAGTCAGGGATAATCCTGTGGCAGAGCCGTGATAAACAAAAGCTCTTCCTTCTCTGCGATTACCGCCGTCATAGCCCTCTGCTCCGACTATCACATCACTGAACCCGTCACCGTTAACATCTCCGGCAGTTGCAACACTGCAACCCATGTAAGCACCTGACTGATTGCTTTCTACTTTCCAGCTTTGAGTAGTGGAAAGCGGGTCAATAGTTATCGGATAAACTGCATCTTCGTCGTTGACGACGATGGAGAAGGATTTGAGATTTTCTTGGATTTGGGATTTGGAATTTCGGATTTGTGATTTTTGATTTTCTATTTGTAATTTGTCATTTTTAATTTGTAATTTTTCATCTTCTCAAATTAGGCTGCAATTCAACGCCGTTTGCGTCCCAAACTTTTAATGCAGAATATTTCATCTTTTCAACTCCCTGATTGTCCTTAAACTTAAGCGCATCTGCTCCGACCAGCAACTTTAATTTAGTGTTAGCATTGACTTTTAGTCTTAACTTTCCATCACCGCTCGGTCTGTTCTTAATTATGAAATCCTGTCTCATACCATCTTCCTTGTTAGTATAATTGATTTTTATGTTGTTATCTTCGATGTAAGCCTTATTTCCTGCAGCACTTAGTTCACCTCCTGCTATATAAGATTTATTATTGATCATTGTTAATTTGAAATCTATGCTCCACTCAGGAATACTCTCATACTTCTTATCGCTTTCCTTAATACTCTTATCCCTGAGATCAAAAAGCGGAATTTTGTTAATCCTTGTTTTAGCTGTGAACCCGTCATTATGATAAATAAAACGGATATTGTTTGCACGGTTGGGTGATTGAAACGCACCGTGTTCTTCGGAATAAGAAATATTATATTCTTCCCTCTGAATATTTTCCATTGCCCCTGAGTACCAATCCTTGTCAATATCGTCTGAAACTGGCTGAAGGCCGTCATCCAATGAATGATTATCTGGATGATCTTGGTTCTTGATAATATTTCCGAAGCAGGGCGGCGGAGGACATTTTAATGTAACACCGGTGTTCCGCCCGCTTTCGGAGAATTCGAAAATGAAATCCGAACCTATAAATGAAAATAAAACTATTGAAATTACTGCTGCAATTGTAAAATTTCTAATGCTCACTTTTTCCTCCGAAAATATGATTGGTTAATTAATTTTGACAAATTACTTAGTCTCATATCTTATTCCAAGCAAACTTTATTGCAATTCTTACAGACTATTTATATAAAATGAGGCTGAATATTCAGAAAATAAGCTATATTTTAACTTCTGAATATTATATTCTTACAAATTTTCCATTCAAACTTTATTATGAAAGATTCCAAGCTTATAAATTTAATTAAAACATTTACACCGCATGAATTCCGGGAATTAGAATTGTTCATAGAATCGCCTTACTTCAACCGCGGACGGGACTTATCGGCGTTTTTCAAATGTCTGAAGAAATATTATCCGGGGTTTGAAGATAATTTCCGCGAAGAGAATTTTTATGAAAAATTGTATCCCGGAAAAAAGTATGATAAATTAAAATCAAAAACATTAATACACACACTGTCTTCCGAAATGCTTAAACTCTGCAAAGAATTTCTTATTCAGACCGGGCTGAATGAAGATTCCCACAGGAGAGAATACTATCTGCTGAACAGGCTCAGAGAGAAGAGATCTTACAAAGAATTTGAGAAAATATCCAATAATTCCACAGCCAATAATGAACTCCCTGAAAAAGGTGGTGCCCTGGATTTTATAAATCAATTTTATTCAGCTCAAAACACTATGGTGTACTGTATTGAAAAGGGCGACATTTCAGGGGCAGTTGAATCTATCATATCACAAGGTGAATGTTTTGCAGTGGCAGCACTCATAAAAGGTTACCGGAATCATGAATTGAGCATCGCGGCAAAAACGCACAATGTTATTTTCAGGGAAAATCTTATTGATAATCTCATGAGTCATCTTGATTCACCCGGAGTTTTGGAAGTAATGAAAAAAAATAATGATAAATTTTATCCCTATGTTGTGGTAAACTATGCGGCATACCTGATGATGAAACATACTGAAGATCATAAATACTATTTTGAATTTAAAAAAATGGTAGATGAATACTATTTTCTTTTTGGTCAAAGTGAAAGATTTTATTTATATGCAATGCTTATCTCATACTGTTCTCTGCAATGTCTGAATGATTATACCGGAATATTCGGAAGAGAGCAATTCGAAATCCATAAAAGATCTGTTGAGCTTGGAGTGTATAAGAACAGTGAGAATGATATTATGGATATAGTTAAATTCAGGAATATTGCTCTCTCTGCCTTTTCATTGAATGAAACCGACTGGTTCGAAACTTTTGTAAATGATTTCATAAATGAATTAAAGCCGGAATACCGTGAAAACATGCGCCATTTTTCTTTAGCATATGTTCATTTCGGTAGAAAAGAATTCGGCAAATCCCTTGAAAATCTAATTTTGGTTCATGATGATTTCTTCTATTTTAAAATGGATGCAAAGAGACTGCTGCTTCTTATTTATTTTGAACTCGGTTATTTTGATCAGGCAAATTCTCTCATTAAGTCAATAAAGGAATACATCGCAAATACAAAAGATCTTTCGGAATATTTAAAAGACCGTGAAAGAATTTTTATTAAAGTAGTAAATGAATTATTGAAGGTAAAGGAATCCGGAAATAAAAAAGATATCCGCATTCTCGAAACGGAAATATCAAAAGACATTAAGCTTACTTTAAAGAAATGGCTTTTGGAAAAGGTGGGTGAATTAAAAGGTGATCGGTCTCCCCGCAAGAGTTGCCATTCTTAAAACGATCTTAAAAAAATATGTGCACATTCGATCAATACTTTTCAAAGAAATGTACTGTTAGAATTATCAAATCATAATACAGGGAAAGTTTACAAAAAAGATTCCGGCTCGTAATTGAGATGGAATCTTTTATTGACAACTAAACTAACTAACTGCAAACTACTAACTTCTTAACTGCCTCACGGTGTCACGGCACTCACCGAATTCCCGGCATTATTTTCAACTAAAGAAATATCAGACGCATCTGCTGCATCATCTCCGTTTATATCAGTCAGTACATATCCGAATACGGAATTTACCGCATCGTTTTCTATCAAGTTTATATCACACGCATCAACTGTCTGATCCTGATTTACATCTCCGGAATAGATTCCAAATCTGACAGGCGAACCATCGATCTGTTTTATGTTACTTCCGAATGCCTGTGACACAGAAGATCCAAAATTGAAATTCGCTGGAGTAGTTCTTGACAACGCTATTGCAGTATTGCCCCAGGTCTCAATCGAGTTTCTGTGCTTTAATGCTAAATTGTAATTTCCATTTGCAGCAGCGCTGAATTTAAAAACTGCTGTTCCGCTTGATGATACAATTACTCTTGAAAAATCAGCTGCAGCAAAAGGCGAAGTTGTATTTCTTAATTCAACAGTAACTGAATCACTTACCTGTGCATTACTTCCCGCATTATAAAATCCTTCTATGAACATTGTAAGATTCAATGTCATGCCGGAACTAGCTGCAACTGCAACCGGACTTTTGTTATTGTGAATATCCTGCGCAACGATGAAGTAATAATATAGTCCGCTAAGTGGAGATGTGTCGAGATAAGTTGAGTCAGATGTTGTTGCAAAAACCGGTTCTGTATCAGGGTTTATAGCAGGTAAACGCTTACCCATAAAGATCATTTGCAGTTATGACCTAACATTGCCAGCCAATGAAGTAGACTTTCATTTGCGAGCAGTGACCTTTCATGTTTTATTTTTACGGAGTGATGTGTATGTTTTTTCTGAGTCTATTACTTTCTTCAAGTATTTTGTTTCTTCAATTCAAAGAATTCCTTTCATTGTTACTTCTCTTACTTCCCTTTCCTGATATTCATACTGGCGATTTCATTTTTTATTTTTACGGGTTGATGTGTATTTGTTTTTCTGCCTCGCTTCGTTTTCTCATAGACTATCGTCGGTTTGAGGGTTGCGGCGGCGGCGGCTTTACGGCGGTTCGGTTCTGCTGAAGCGCTTATTTTCATTACACCTAAGCTTCATTCAAAGCATCAGAAAGAAAACCCTGGAAAGGAATTTATCGGGATCGTTGAAGATACAGGGGAACAGGTTACGGTTGTGTCGCAGAAAGCGGGAACGGGAAGGGAGATAATTAAGGTGACTTTAGGAAGTTTATACCTATTGTAACTCCCTGATTTGTTTTCATCTCAGGGAGTTTATCCATCAGATATGAAACATGTTATAGTTTTGACTTTTAATTTGAAAAGAGAGAAGTGATAATTGCAGAATATAAACCCTTGACGAAAAACAAAACCGTTTAAAATCAAAAATTTTAATTTTGAATATATTATGGAAAACAAAGGTGATATCGTAATTTATAAAACAAGTGATAAAGAAACTCATATTGAAGTAAAAATTGAGATGGATACTGTGTGGCTTTCATTGAATCAATTATCTGATTTATTTAATAGAGACAAATCTGTTATTTCCCGTCACTTGAAAAATATATATAGTGAAGGTGAACTTAAAGAAAAGTCAACTGTTGCAAAAATTGCAACAGTTCAAAAAGAAGCCGGAAGAGATGTATTAAGAAATATTGAATACTTCAATTTAGATGCAATTATATCTGTAGGGTATAGAGTAAATTCCAAACGAGGAACAGAATTTCGTATCTGGGCAACTAAACGTTTAAAAGATTATCTGATTAAAGGTTATTCCATAAACGAAAAACGCCTGAGAGAAACTCAGCAGCAATTTACTGAATTAAAGCAAACAATAAAGTTATTGGAAAATGTTCTCAGCAGTAAAGAACTTGATTCTGCAGAAGCCACCGGTTTATTAAAAGTAGTTACGGATTATTCCTATGCTTTGGATGTACTGGACAAATATGATCATCAGACTCTTAAGAAACCGTCAAAGAAGTCAAAGGAGAAATATAAAATAAATTATAAAGAAGCTGTTGATGCCATACATACATTGAAAGATAAATTCGGAGGATCAGCTTTATTCGGAAATGAAAAAGACAAATCTTTTAAAAGTTCTCTTGAGAATATTTATTTAACATTTCAAAAAAAGGAATTGTATCCCGGCGCAGAAAATAAAGCCGCTCATTTATTATATTTTGTAGTGAAGAATCATTCTTTTACAGACGGTAATAAACGCATTGCCGCGTTCCTGTTCATATGGTTTCTTGAAAGAAATGGTTTGCTCTATACAAAAGAAGGATTTAAAAAATTGGAAGACAATACCCTTGTAGCCCTTACGCTTATGATCGCCGAATCTAAATCAGGGGATAAAGGAATGATGATAAATGTAATATTGAATCTGATGCAAAAAGACAAATGAATCGGTCAGGGGAGATGATCCTGTAACAGTTACGCAGCCGGTGCAGGTTACTGTGCCGGTTGCTGTTGCTGTGGAAGTGGAGGGTTCTGTTTCTGTCCAGGAAGTTGTAACAGTTATGCAGCCGTTGAAGATTACAAGTGCAGGTTGATGTTGTTTTGGAGGTGCAGGGTTAGGGTTCTGTTCAGTAACTGTAAACAGATACGCAACCGGTGCAGGTTACGGAGCCTGTTGCTGTCGTTGTGGAGATGCAGGATTTGGGTTCTGTTCAGGTAGATGTAACAGTTACGCAACCGGTGCAGGTTACGGTGCAGGGTGCTTTAAAAATGAAAGATGTTTTTTTGAAAAGGATATGATAGAAAGAAACTTAAAATTAACTATGAATAAATTATGAATATGTACTAAGTTAAATTTTCAATAATCGGGCAATGAACATATAAAAGCAGTTTCATCATTACCCCCCTTTAAATCATTTAATTCTAAAAATACATAATTTTTAAATTCTTCTTTAGTAAAGTTAGTCTTATCAAATTCAGATTTTTTGGTTCTTAATATTTTTCCGTCTTTACCCTGTTTCAAAAAACTCCATCTGCTCTTCGTGCCAGAACTCTTCTCAAATCATTTACATATAATGCACCATTAGATTTTTCTTCTATGCTAAAATCATTGGAATATCCGCCTTTCTTTGATTTCTGAAAGCCCTTGCAAATACCATGAACTACATTTGATAATTTACCCGATGAGTTTTTCAAAATATCTTTATGTATGCTTGCCGGCGCCCACTGGGAAAAAAGGGTAATTATTTGCTGAGCTTCATAACTCCAGCTGTAAAATTCATCAGGTAACCGGTTTAATCTTTTTCTTTTAAAACTCTGAATTGATTATCTGCATTTATTTTTTGATTTTTTTGAAAGCACTTATTAAAGCAGATAAAACATTTTTATTCCATTTAAAACCTATCATTGCATCATTCCCTTTAAGCAATAATTTTTCATTGGTTTTTTTGTAGACAATGCTTCCGTCTATTATATATAAGCCCACTTCCAATAATGTGTTTTTGAAATCTGCTGAATCTTTAATATTATACTCCAGTATAAGAATACCTATATCATGACGAGGCTGATGATCTGAAATATATTTCAAGCTAAATCCTTTTCCAATTGTCACTTGTTGGTTATCATATGTATTAATTGCATCAAGTGATCCTTCACCGGCCAATTCTTCCCAGATTGCTTTGTATCCTTTTATTTTAAGTGTATCCGATTCCTTCCAGTCAGGTTCCGGATCAGATGAAACAGGTCCTTCATAACTGTACCCCTTTCCAAACCTTGTGTCAACTTCATGGGGTTCCGGGTCATTTGCATATATTTTTCTGTTGGATTCGATCCAATCTGACGCCCCCTGATCATACACAGAATCCCCCTTATTAAATTTTTCCGGCCAGTCGTAATAACCTTTACTGATGTTTACAGTAACATCATCAAACATAAAACTTGAAGTCAATATGTTAATGAATTCCGGAGACAGTTCTAATCCGTTTAAATCATCTTTATTTATAAATCTGCCTTTATAATTTCTGGAATCAATTATATATTTTGACCATTCAGGATCAATTCCCAACGCCTGCAAATCTGATTCAGTTGCATCATTTATATTCATTTGTTCAGAACTATTTTCAATAACCGGTTCAAATATAAAATTCTGAACTAAAAGACTTTTTTCTTCTGAACTAAGTTCTATTTTATTTAGATCTTCAGTATTTGAAAAACCATTAAAGTAATTTCGTGATTCAATTATATATTTTGCTATCTCAGGTAATATCCCTGTTGATTCTATGTCGCTTTCCGTCGCTATGTTTATATTTATTGGCATAATTAAAAATTGAATTATTAAATGAAAAAAGTTATAGTTATAAAATATTAATTTTTAAGTCTTTACTATTTTGCCGCTATTTTATTAATTTTTATTACACTCTATTAATAACGAATCATTCGTTTTAAAATTAGCTTTCATATTTTACTTTTCACTTTTCCCTTTCTTTTACACATTCTTTTAAGGCATTATTAATTTGTTCTCCGTACTAAAACCTGCAATTTGTTTCTTTAATGATTTAAAGTCATCTTACTTTTTATTTTCATTATAAATTAAGTGCGATCAAAACTGCAGCAGATGATCCGCTTAAAGTTTTCACTTTACTAATGGAGATGAAGTCTGAAATAAATTTCTTTCATAGTATATACATAAATTGGATTTTAGTATTATTTTTGAAAACAATACATGTTAATCCCATTTTAATGACGGGTCAGGGTCAGGAGATTTTGGAACTCTTTTACATTCCAAGGCAACAATAACTATACCGTCAAATTTATATTCGTCGTTAATCAGTTCTGTTTTATTAGATTGTATTTGTTCTACCAGTGTCGGATTAAACATCACGCTTTTATTGACTTTTGATGTACTTGCCATATTAATTTTCCTCCAGCCTTTTATTTTAGCTAATGCTTCTTTTGGTTCTTTTTTTTCTACATGAATATCTGGTTTTTCAATAGTTCTATGATCAGTTACATTAGTTCTATGATCAGTTACATTAGTTCTATGATCAATTACAGTAGTTCTACTATCAGTTACAATTCTTATGGCAGGACTTATTTCTCTTTTTATCGGTTTTGCAAAGACTAAAACTTTAGGAGAGGCCATGAGAGTAGGTCCGGATGCAGAAGTTTTTTTTCTTGTAACTTTTACTTTTCTGACTGCATAAATCTTATCTACATAGGAAGGTATCAAACCTTTAGACGGTATATTTCCGTCAGAAACAATTGTTGACTGCGAAGTTTTCCAGTATTTTGACTTCAAAAAATCAAAACTGAACCAGCCTCTTATTACTTTACTGAAATTGTATTCGAATGTCAAAGACTCAATGTCTTCCTGTTGATTCAAAATCATTATCTCATTACTATGAGTATTTTTCAAAGTGTCAGGCATCTGATTTAGTAATGAATTAATTTCATTTTTAGTTAAGCTGATTTTGTACCATGGTTCATTTTCTTTAAATACGGGTGGAGAATAATCAGTATAAAAATAATCCATTAATGTATCTGGTACACTTAAACTAAAATCCTCTAATTTTGATTTAAGCTCTTGCCGCAATGTAGCAAACCCATTTCTTTTATATATGCTTTCCTTAAGGGCAAGTTTTGTTTCAACTTCTGCTTTTTTTCCTTCCTGGACAAGTTTATTTTCCCATGTTAAAATCTCCTGCATTATTTCCTTTTTCTCGAAATTATCCCACAATTTTTTTCTTTCAATCCAATCAGGATCGTTTGGATCAACTATCTCCACTTCAAATTGATTTTTTTCACTAAAATATAAAGCGCGAACAGAACTGATCTTGGAATTTATAGAATTGTATGCGGAGATAATGGAGGTCGTTCCGAAGTCTGTAGTATTAACAGGAGAATTTAGAAATGTTTCAATATTTTCTAGTTCTTTGCTTTCATCAGAAGATAGAATCAAACTGCTTGCAGTTATGCATTCACTTATCAGTCTCTTAAATTCATTCCATAATAATCTATCCGGATTTAATTCAAAAGAACTCCCTTCTTCACAAATTGTGTTAGTATAAATTGCAAATTCATATCTTTCAAATACTTGTTCCTTTACTTCAGTACCAGCGCTAAAATCAGCAAAATCCAGATCTTCATATCTGAAATATCTCCATTGCGAAGGCAGCAGAAGGAATCTTTCATTCTCTTTGTTATCTTGCTTTAAAACATTCTGGTACATTTGTTTCAGCTTTAAAGCTATTGGTAATAATATTTCCGGACCCATTATTCTTAATATTTAATTCATAAAGTTTAGTTATGCGTTAAAGAATATTAAATTTTACTCCTGTTCTCCTCCAACAAATTGCTCCGGCTTGATACTTGGATCAGGATTCGGTGATTGAGGTATAAGACTGTTTATAAATCCGATTAACTGAATCCCCTCAATTTTAAGTTCACTACCTTCTGTGTGAACTGACATCTTTGTTTCCTTACCCTTAGAATATTTACCGCCTCCTGAGAATAGACCCCATGATACTGAACCGCCTGCAGTTAACTCAGTCTTTGAATAATTGCTGAATTCCTGAGCTTCATCAAATGTAAATGTAACATCTTTGACAAATAAAGCGGTAATTGGATAAGCTACTAATCTTCCGGAAGGTTTTTCTTCACCGTCTGAAACCGGCTTTTTGTCAAAATTTAAATCCCATAGTTTATCCAGTGTCCAGCCTCTCATTGCAAAAAATCCCGGTTCAAAAAAGGTCTGCAGATCGGCACCTGTGTAAATTTGAAACTTGCCTTGAAGTTTGATGATTTCTGACTTGTGTTTTCTTTTGTTTTTGATCCCGAAGCTCCTGCTGAAAAATTCCCAGATATCCTGCCTTTGCTCCCCAGCTGTTTGTGTCTTTATTGAAATGCGTTTCAAAATCCCCCTCATAAAAACTAAATTCCGACCAACCCTCATTTGAGGCAAAATTTCCGGGTAACAAGGTAGTATAATAAAAATCACTGCCTCCGTCTGCCGCACTCGTTAACAAAGCGCTGTTAAATTTATTTTGAAGATCTTGTTTATATAATACCATACTTTTCTGTGTAACCTGGTTAATGTATGCATTTATCTGTTCATATTCGTTCTTATATCCCTCGCTTATCCATGCCATTTCAGCTGCTTCCATTTTTTTACGGAGAAATTTTGATTTATTTGAAAAAGCTGCTACTCTTCTGATTGCTTCGGGATCATCACCTTTTGCGCTTTGAGCATCAATGATTAAATTCATGTATTCATCAGCTGCATCCATGTATTCACTCATTTTTGAAGTATACGCTTTAGTCAGATGACCGGGTTCTGTTACAGTTTTTTTCTCATCTGTCATAATGTCAATAACTTCCTTGGTCGTTGTCAGTTTATTTCTGAAATCCTGTATTTTTTTCAATTCTGTTTTTGAAAGGGGTAAATCTAATACACGACTGTATTTCAGGACATCTTTGTATATTGAACTTATTGAATCCTGGCTTGATGTAAAAATCGTTTGCTGCATTGAGTTATCAATGAATTGTCTGCTTACATCAGGAACAAAATCAAAAAGCTTGGAAAGCACAAATCCCTGATGATAAAGATTAAGTGTTTCCTCAGCTGTATTGCCTATAAATCCTTTTGAACAAAATGTGAAATCTTCCGGACCAAAAGGAATACCCGGAAGAAACCAGCTGACAAATTTATTCCTTGGGGTTTTAATGCTTCCGTCATTTCCGGTAATTGTGGCATATAGCTTGGCGACTAATGCATTCATCAGATCGCCGGGATTGTTGTTGTTCATGATTTATTGATATAATTTAATTTAAAAAATAAAATAATTATGATTAGAAAAAATCAGTGAAAATCTTACAATTAATTTAATACTAAATATTTTAGTAATAATAAATCTTCATAGATATATAAATATGCATGAAGCTCTTCACTCATTACTTACAGAATAGTATCAAATATTTTTCCAAGTTCAGCATATTTTGTCCTGCAACGCTCTCTTTTTAATTTCACTCCTTTTATCAACCGCTGATTTGTATCTTCGGTTATTACCAGATATGAATAATCTGGTTCAACATCACTGGTAATATCATTCCATAAATTTGCGATGCCGATATAAGGGATTTCACGGATGAGTGTGTTTACAGGATGATTCGGTGAAGTGTAAGCCTTGTTATTCTGATCTTTGTCTGTGCCTGGTGGTCCGTAAGCCTGAAGAAATTTATAAGCTGCACTATAACAGGCTTCCATTAACTTTTTCTTTTTTGCAGTGTCCTGAAAACTGTTCATATCAATTTGTCTTTCTGCAAGTTGTTTAAAACACATCCATTCGGCAAAATCATCCAGTAAAGAATCACCTCCGTTAAAATTACCACTGCCGGCGAATTGCACTAATCTGTTGTTGGCTGTTGTATGACCTACATCCTTATGTCCCCAGACTTCGACCGACACTTTCTCAACACCGTATATTCTTACCAGATTATCGTAGAGTTCTCTTCTGATTTTTTCTGCAAAAGGGTCAGGAGTATTTTCTTCCCCTGCCACTCCGCAGCCGTAAAAGTAAGATTTTAGTAGTATCCGCTAAATAAACTGCAATTTTACTTACAAAATCTTTGTATGAATTCTTTATCCATGAGTTGAAACCTCCGCTGACCACGCCAATCTGAAGTTGATCAAGTACCGTGTGTTAAAATGCCACATCATTTATTTTAAACATACCTGAATCCTGAATAAGTGAATTCTCTAATAAAAGAGCTTCAGCTTTTTCTGTGATTACTTTTAGAGTATCCCAGACAGCAACAGTATTGATTTCATTTGAACTTCCAATACTAATTTCATTATTTCTTATGCAAAGTGATTCATGATCTGCAGCAAACTGATTTGCCTGATTTTTATGTTCGTCTCCTCCCGTTTTTACTTTTGCAGGATAAAACGCAACGGTTACACTGCCGTAATTCATTTTTCAAAAATCTTTTGAGCCAATTTTTTGCCTGTCAGTAGTGATTTCATCCGGAATCGCTATTAAATCCTCGAAAATAAAATTATCACTTAATAATTTTATGTGTTCAGGAGAAAGTTCTAATGTATTCAGATCATCTTTACTCGTAAATCTGCCCTTGTAATTTCTCGAATCTATTATATATTTAGACCATTCGGCATCTATTCCAATTGACTGCAGGTCTTCTTCAGTTGCATCATTGATTTTTATTTGTACGGAACTTATCGGTTCAAATAAAAAATTCTGTATCAAAAGACTTTTTTCTTCAGAGGTTAAATCTAATTTATCCAGATCAGCAATATTCGCAAATCCATTAAAGTAATTTCTTGAGTCAATGATATATTTTGCTATTTGCTGTGTGATCCCTATAGCTTCAATATCACTCTCCAATGCTGTGTTTATATTTTTGAGCATAAATAATTATTGTTTTTAAGTTATTTGAATTTATTTAATAAAATTATTCTTTACATTTAAACTCCGGATTACTGAGGAAAAAGTTAAATCAAATTATGTTAAATAAAATATTATATGTTCAGAGAATGTTTTTTCGGGAAATTCAAATATGAAGTTATGGAAGTGATTCATTTGTTACCTCCTCAATTTATTTTTATAGAAAATAAACTAAAATTATTATTGGAATAAATCAATAGGTTAAAAAATCATACTTCAGTTTCTTAACATTTAGAAATGCAAATGCTGAAACTGTTACAACTAAAGCTGCAGTGACAGTGAAAGTTGCTTTGACGGTGGGATACTGTTGTTATTGCATGAGCAGTTTCTGATCCCGGACACAGCTCCAGGTCACCGTTACAGTCACTGTAACCGTAACAGTATAAGTTCCTGATACTGTATCTGTTACAGATATTGTATCTGTTTCGAATCAGCAACAGCAACAATCACAGCTCACTATCTGAAACAGTCGCAGAGTGCTGTTGCTGATCCCGGACACTGTTCCAGGTCACCGTAACACTCACTGTAACCTTAAAAGTAAAAGTTCCTGTAACTGTTTCAGTAACTGGTATCGTATCTATTTCGAATTAGAAACCAATTCAGTTGACACACACTGTTGCTGTTGAAGAATAATTTATTTAGGTAAGAATTAATGGTTATCTATTTAAGCAATATGAAGATACTATTTTAATACCCAATGTTGATAATTAAAATTGTGAAATATTTTATCTAATTATTCAATGCTGTTTAAGGAAAACAAATATTAAGGTTAAACATTTTATTTTACTCCTTTCATTTTTATCTTTACTTATAAGCAAACCGTTCATTTCACAATAATTAAACCTTTCGTTTTTGAACATATATAAAAATTGAAACATTAAAACTCTATACTGAATTGATAATCACTTTCTAACAAATGTTTAATAAAATAAACCTATTTTAAAATTATGTATAGCTACACATTAGGCGGGAAAAAGGAACAAAGCAATCTCTGGTTGAAAGCAAGGACAAGATTGTTGTACGTACAAAAATGCCCGTACATTGGGTGATGCAGTAAATACAGTTGAAGGGAAAAAGATCTTTAGACAACTTTAAAGTCGAGATGGAAATACCTAAAGTAGATGTAACTGTATTAAAGTTGAATAAAGATATTAAAGATAAATTAGCAACTAGGGATGAAGCAAGATCTTCATTAAAAAAGGAAGAAGAACTGAAATTTGTAGGGAGGGTTCTATCGGATAAGGAAGTTGATTCACTTGTGCTATATACTGAAAACATTTTTATAAAATTTACAGATAAAATTAAACAAGAAGTTTGCGAGCGAATAATTTTGGAGAATGCTCTGACTATAAAGAAAAACTTGATAATGCTGTAAATTCTTATTTTGTCAGCGCCCCTGAAAACACGGGTTTGAAAATTTTTGAAATATCTGAAAACCTGCTTAAGAAAATAGAAGTAGAATTATGTCATCCGGAAATTATCAGAAAGAAAATGTCTAAATAAATTCATCCTAAAAAATTACACCTGAAAAAATTCAACTATAAATTTAAATCAATATTGCAAATTTATAGTTCGATGAGACTATTTCAGTATCGGTACTATTGCCGGTGCGGTTTTGATCCTAACACTGCTTCATTCACCGTAACAGTCACTGAAACCTTAACAGTAAAAGTTCCTGTAACGGGTTCTGTAACTGATATTGTTTCTGTTTCGAATCAGCAACAGCAACTATCACAGCTCTCTTATCCGAAACAGTTGCAGAGTCTGTTGCTGCTGAGAATCAGTTTATGAATCAGTAAAGGTTCAGGAAATGTGCAGTGATGGGCACTGCTTAATGAACAGTGTGACTGGTGCTATGACAAAACAGGTGGAATGTAATAGGATTGGTTAGGTAATATACAAGTGTAGAAATTACACAAATAGTGCTGATATTTTCCACACTCCAGAAAATAGTATTATAGAATACTGAATTTTAACATTATTGTTGTTTGGCATAAGAGTTGTAACATTTGTTAAAACTATGCCCCTTTGATAATACAGAGTTCTTAGAGTAAAGTATTTTATCCTTTCGCAGTTGAAGCAATACACTTTTTTCAACAAACGGGGTAAAATTAAAATAATATGAAAAGAAAATCGGTTTTAAAAAGCACTATCATTTTTCGGAGCAATGCTATGCTAATCTTTGCTACTCTTTACATTACAAAAGATGATTCATCAAAAGATAATAATGATAAAAAAATATTATTGGCGATGATTATCCATCTGCTTATGAAACTGGCAACCAGAAATTGGATGACCGAAAATCTTAATCTGAGACCATTTCCGCAATGGTGATCAATACCGGAAACGAAAACTAATGAAGAATGGGAAGAAGCTGGAAAAAACAGTAAATCCGCTTGGTGTTATTACGGTGACGATCGTCTAACGAAAAATATACGGAAAACCTTATAGCTGGTAATGCATTAAATGACTCAAGAGGTTGCTCGGAAGGCTGGCATGTACCGAGTGATGAAGAATGGACAGTATTGACTGAGATATCTTGGAGAAGAAGAAATAGAAGACAGAATTCCCGTAATCGGACCATTTTGGTATGCTCTAACCTCAGGAGGTAAAATGAGAAAGAAGTAAAGGAACGCAATATTGGAAAAGTCCAAACAAAGATGCAACAAACTCAAGCGGCGGCTTTTCAGGTCTTCCGGGTATGCCGTAGAAAAATGGTAGTTTCACCCGCATGAGTCTCATGGGTAGCTGGTCGGTTCCTCCGAATCCAGTATAGACGACACCTGGCAACGAAAACTGGATGGTTTCAATGAGGTAATGTAACAAGGTTCAACCTCAGTAAGATGTATGGCAATTCTGTTCGTTGCCTCAGGGATTAGACCATTTGACTATTTGGGGTTTGGGGCGGAGTCGCAGGAAAAATATTGTCTGAATCACAAATTACTCAGATTATTGGATTACAGGATTTTATCTGAAATTTCAATTGAACAGCTAATATTAAAAATAAAAAGATAATGAGTTAGCAGTATGAAATGTCCTAAGTATGGTCAACTCAGGCTCTACGGGTAAAAAAATGCGATTGTGGCTACAATTATTACGGAAGTAACTTTGATGTGCTTTTTAGGAATTCAAGGATCCGTTGATAAATGAATTGGAATCCAAGATCGATAAATCTCGAAATCGCCCGAGCTTCAGAAGGAGCTAAGAGATAAAAAATCAGCAGCTCATTATAATTGGACTTCTATCAGCTATCGGAGGTATTGTCTTTTCATAGTTAGCCACTCATTAGCTGCATCAGGTAGTTTTGGCGGATGGTATTTAGTATTTTATGGTGCAGTTGTCTATGGTATTGTCAGTCTTAAAAAAGGATTTCAGATTCAATCACAACTTCCAAATCAGCATTCGGTCAACTTAGATGAACCAGGTGTAGATCAAACAAATGATAATGGAAATGATATTTTCTGCCAAATTCAAGAAAATGTTAAAGTTCAAATAGGTAATCAAGAATGGATGTCCGAAAACTTAGAGGTATCGGTTTTCAGAAACGGTGATCTAATTCCTGAAGCCCAAAAAGATTCAGAATGGAAAAATGCCGGAGACAGCGGGAAACCAGCTTGGTGTCATTACAAAAATAATCCAGCTAATGGTAAAAAGTACGGTAAGTTGTACAACTGGTATGCAGTAAATGATTCTAGAGGACTTGCACCAGAAGGCTGGCATATCCCAAGTGATACTGAATGGACAGAATTGATAAATTATCTTAGAGAAAATGCGGGTAGCAAAATGAAAATGCAGGTGGATGGAATGTAAAAAGTAATTGCACAAATGAAAGCAACTTTTCTGGTCTTCCGGGTGGTGGCCGCAACTTCTATGTAGGGCTTTTACCAACATTGGTGTTAGTGGTTACTGGTGGAGTTTTTCGAAGGGCAAAGCAAATAGTGCCTGGTACCGGAGTCTTTTTGCAGTGATCGCAATGTGAATAGGGGCTGTGGCTTAAAGATGGTAGGTTTTTCTGTTCGTTGCCTCAGGGATTAGACGCTTTGACTATTTAAGATTCGCCGCAGAGTCCTCCACGAGGAGAAATTTATTGTTGAAATGTAGAAGGAGTGACTCTACGAGAAAGAAAAAAGAAATAGTTATAGAAAATATTTCGCAAAATTAAATTTTATTGTATGAAAAAAATAATTTATTCTTTAATACTTGTAGTAATTGTACATAGTACTCTCAACATTGAAAATTGTAATGCCCAGTGGGTGCGAACAAGTGGTCCGACTAAGGGTGTTACAAGTATTGCAATATCAGGTACTAATATATTCGCTGGAATTAGTGGAGATGGAGTATATTTGTCAACCAATAACGGCGGAAACTGGACAGCTGTAAATAACGGATTTTCAGATTTAAATATTTGGTCTATTGCAATAATCGGAAGCTATATATTTGCCGGATCATTAAACAGCGGTGTATATCGGTCAACTAATAATGGCGGAAATTGGTATGTTGCAAATAGTGGTTTGACAGATCTTGAAATTTGGTCACTAGGAATAAAAGGAAATACTTTATTTGCGGGAACAGCTAATAACGTATTTCGGTCAACCAATTATGGAGGAAGTTGGACAGCTGTAAGTAACGGAACAGTAAGTTCCGGTTTTTGTTTTGCAAATAGCGGATTAAATTTATTTGTTGGGACTTGGGATGGAGTATATCGATCAGTCAATAATGGTTCAAACTGGATTTATGCAGGTCTGAATTATGAACTTATTCAAGCTCTTGCTACAAACGGAAATTATATCTTTGCCGGGACAGGGACTAGTGGCACTGGTATATATCGGTCGACTAATAGTGGCGGAAACTGGACATCGGTAAATAATGGATTAACAGGAAACGCACTATATGTTTGGGGTTTTATATTTTCAGGAGCTAATATCTTTGCCGGAACTTCAGGGGAGTGTTTTATCAACTAATAATGGTGATGTTTGGACTTCTGTAAATAATGGTATATCTGGTAATTCTGTTGGTACTTTTGCCATTAGCGGAACTGATACTATCTTCGCAGGAACAGGGGTAATTGGGTCTGGAAGAGATCAATCACTGAAACTTTAGGTCGACCTCAGCTCCTTTATTATTAATACCTTCAAATGGAGCAACTGATGTTTCAAACACCTATTTTGGATTGGAATGATGTGCTGAGTGCAGCAAAATACTGGGTGCAGGTATCAACTGATTCACTTTTTTCAACATTTATCTTAAATGACAGTTCATCTACTGGGTCCCAGTTTTCAGTAACGCCAGGTAAATTAAATTATAACACAAAATATTACTGGCGAGTTTATGCAAGGAATGTTAATGGTTGGGGTACTCCATCTCTTGTATTTAAGTTTACAACGATTCCTGGACAGCTGATTAAAATAAATCTTAATGTCCTTGTGGAAGGATTTTATAACCCGATAACTAATCAGATGACAAGAAAAGATACAGTTATAGTTTATTTATGTCAATCAATTTCACCTTATAATAAAATTGATTCTGCAGTTGCCTCAATAGATTCAAATCTATTTACAGGATTATTACATTTCAAATGCTCCGACCGGAATATATTTTATAGTTGCAAAACACTTTAACAGCATTGAAACATGGAGCAAAACTGGAGGGGAATCATTAGTTAGAAATGGATTAAGTTACAATTATGATTTCACCACTTCTGCTTCACAAGCTTATGGAAATAATCTTATGCAGAAAGGATCAAGATATTGTATTTACGGAGGTGATATAAATCAGGACGGGATTACTGCTGCATCTGATGTCAGTGAAGTCGACAACGACGCATACAATTCAGTCAGCGGATATGTCAAAACGGATCTTACCGGAGATAATTTTGTAGATGCGGAAGATCTGAGCATTGTCGACAACAACGCATTCAACTCAGTATCTGTAATTCGTCCTTAACCTTTCCCAAAACCTGACACAGTAACCTTCACTTTGTTCGGACAGGTGAAGGATACTGTAACTGTTACTGCGGATAGGGCTGTTGCGGTGGAGGTTTGGGGGATGTGAATGTGACGGGTGAGGTTGAGGTGTCTGTCAATGTGAATATACTGTAACTGTTACTGCGGCTGTTGCTGTTGCGGTGGAGGTTCGGGGGATGTGAAGGGTGAGGGGTTGGATTCGGATTTAAGTAGAAGATACTGTATCTGTTAATGTAGCTGTTACTGGTGTGGTGGAGGTTCGGAGGATGTGGATATGAGAGTCGGTGGCTGTAAGATTATTTTGCATTTTTTGAATAATAATTTAATTTAATATAAATAAAAAATGAACTTGGAGATTTGTTATTATGGATAATCAGATAGAAGGAATTACAAATTCTACAATTAAAGAAGAACCCTCTATAATAACTTCAAAAAAGTACGAAAAAACGTAATTATACTTTCTTTTGGATTGCTTTTGTTTTGGTAGTAATGATTGTAATGCTTTTATTTTACCTAAGTGATTCTAGTACAATTAACGATGACACTTATTTTAAGATAGATATAGGTATGACCAGAAATCAAGTTGAGGAAATTTTTAATAGTATGGGTGAATATGACAGGAGTGGACGATTCGAATACTAGATGCAGAAACTGGTAACCCAGTAACACTTTATAGGTTTTCTGAAAATAAGAAAACTACCGTTATGATATTTTTTGAAGAAGATATTGTAGTCAAGAAGAAGATTTTCAAATCAAAGTAGAATTGTGACTCCATAGACAACCCGGAATGGATGACAGAAAACCTGAATGTTGATAAATTCAGAAACCGAGAAAACTTGTTACAACAAACAGGCAAAATTCAAGGATAAATATATATGAAAAGAAAATCAGTATTAAAAGCATTAGCATTTTTCGGAGCAATGCTCTTCTTAGCTTTTGCGAACTTTACCTTCAATACTTCTGCTTTACCAAAAGCTGATTCATTAAAAGTGGAAGTTGATACTATCGAAGATAATAAGTATCCATCAGTAAAAATCGGCAACCAGGAATGGATGACTGAAAATCTAAATGTAGAACATTTCCGCAATGGAGATCCAATCCCTGAAGCTAAAACAAACTTGGAATGGGAAAATTCCGGGCGTTTAAGGAAACCTGCCTGGTGTTATTATCAGAGTGATACTGGAAATGGTAAAATGTATGGAAAACTATATAACTTTTTTTGCAGTTAATGATCAAAGAGGATTAGCTCCAGAAGGCTGGCATACCTTCTGATAAAGAGGAGAGTATTAACTAAATATCTCGGAGATAAGGAAATTATAGTTATATCTAATATATCCCACTGTTTGGAAAACTACTAATGCAGGAGGTAAAATGAAATGCACAGGAACGAAATCTTGGACTTCTCCAAATAAAGATGCGACAAACCAAGTGGTTTCTCCCCGGTCTCTGGTGGACAACGTGACTATTATGGACATTTCTACTCTAATATGAGCATAGGATTCTGGTGGAGTTCTACTATAGACGGGGGTGATGAAAATTATAGGGCTTGTCTCATTGGCCTTATTATAATAAAAGGAGATGTGGTCAGGTTCGTACATTCCTTTAAATTAGGTCTTTCAGTTTCGTTGCCTGAGGGATTAGATATTTTAAAAATTTAAAATTGTTTCGAATCAAAAAATTTAAATTGCACAATGATTCATTAATAATTATATCTTCGGCCTTTCCACCAGCATAGCAATATTCTCCCTAATCGGTTGCAGTCACTATATCTCGAGCTGTATCAGTAAATGATGCTGTTATAATTCACATCTTCGGACACGCCAGTTCACCGCAACAGTCACTGCAACCCTGCCAGTAACAGTCCCAATAACTGTTTCTGCATTAGATACTGTATCTGTTTCTAATCAGCAACAGCAAACTGTCACAGCCAACTATACTGAAAAAGTCACTGTAACAGTCACTGTAACCGTAACAGTAAAAAGTTCCTGGGTAACTGTTAATGTTTAAAGTGCCAAGTTGCGATCCTGGATCTGCTTCATTTCACCGTAACAATTCGTGACCCTTACAGTAAAGTTTCTGTAACTGGGTTTCTGTTACTGATACTGTATCTGTTTCGAATCAGCAACAGCAACAATCACAGCTCCCTCCGGAAACAGTCGCAGAGTGCAGTTTCTGATCCCGGACACAGTTCCAGCGCTCACCGTAACAGACACCGTAACCGTAACAGTAAAAGTTCCTGTAACTGTTTCCGTAAAAAGTCACTTTGATCTGTTTCGAATCAGTAACAGCAACTATCACAGTTCCTCAACCGAACAGTCGCAGAGTCTGGCACTGCTAAGTAAAGTTAATGATTCAGTATAGGTACGGGAAATGTGCAGTGACGGATACTGATGCGGGGCGGTGATTTAAGGCGAATAGAAAGATGTTGTGGGGGTGCAGGGATGGGGTTCTGATTCTGTTCAAGTAATGTAACAATTACGCAGCCGGTGCAGGTTACTGTGCCGGTTGCTGTTATGTCAGGTTTAAGTTGTTATATTGATTTATAATTAACTAAAACTTTAGAAAACTACAGAAAAAGGCTTAGTTACAATTGGATTTTATCCTCATTTTTCGGGAAAATGTAATCCAAGTCAATTTCAGCCAATACTTTAAAAACAATTGATGCTCCAGACCCATTTAAAGGGGTTTGAGTTTTTCCTTTAAAGTGGGACTCCGAAAAAATTGTACTTCCAAAACTCTTAGATTCTCCAGGATTCAAATAATCTTTATGTTTATTGCCTTTACCTGGAAACAAATAATAATAATTAACGAGTTTTCCTGGTTGTAAATTTTCAGAGTTATCATTTGGTTCAGACTTTGCCCAACCAATTACATGAAAAAATCCTCTATATTTGGGGAATAAAATTTTGCAACTAATGGATTATCAATTTCAATATAATATCTCACATTCTTCAAAGCTAATCCACCTTCATTACTTGGTGCGTTGGAAACTGTAACCTTGAATGCAAACTTTTCGTTTTGCCCGAGCTGTATGCCAGATTCCGGAATTAATTCAGAAATTTTTACTGTTACTTTTTCATTTAAATATGTCTGAACTGAAGTCCTTATATCTTGTAAATTTATAGCCATTTCTTTTTCCTCCATGAATTTAGTAAATGTATCAAATTTAAGTAGTCATTGTTATTATAAATTTTAAACTCTGACATATAAATTTACTAAGAACTACTTAAAATATACAAAAGGAATAAAAAACTTTTTTTAACTAATTATACAATTATTCTAATTTCTGCAAGGGGAAATAATTGCTTTTCTTTCTTTTGAAACCAATAAATCTTTCTTAAGGTATCTTTAAAATTTTCAACTTAGATTATAGTTAAATCGAAACGCAATTTCTTTCCCCTATATTCAAATTGTATATTGAAAATACAAAAAATCTAATAAGAATTTCTATTCTTCATTTTTGTATTATAACAAGCATTAAGTTTAATAATAATGTATATTTATGTTATCGTTAAACTCAAAACGTATGCAATTTAATGAGAACCCTACTTTTCTAGCTTATATTCTATTGGTATAGAAAAGTTTATTCTTAAACCGGCATTTCCTTCATCATCACCGATACCATCAATTTTTGCATATGTGGATCGTATCCATTGGTTTGTTAGCAAATTTGTTTTCACAGGATTCCACTTGTGATTTTTTCCAAAAAACTGTTTCTAAAGTAAATCCGCAGAATCTGGTACTTTCACATTTTCCAGTTCCCTGGTAGAGGAATTTCATATCTCTAATCATTTGTAGATTAGTATAATCCTCTTGTCCTTCTTTTACATCATAAGTCACACCTATTTGGAGATGGTCTTCTATAACTTCTGGATGTGTACAAACTATCTCAACTTGATAAACCTACCATTTGTGTGTAAACATCACTATCGCCTGGACAATCGACTCCATTCTTCGTGACTCCCAATAATAGCCATTCTTTTCTCATTTTGTATTCCTTTCAGTTAAGTTAATAATAATCTTTATGAACTTTCTCCTTCCAGAATCTTCATACTAAAGATTTTACTAATTGAGTCAAACCTCCTTATTGTAAAATTATAAGAACATTTATAAATTAACTAAATATTAATTTAAACAAATTAATTTTATTATTTAGTCTTTACAAAATTATGTAAGGTGAATTTATGAATCAATAACATTATTCACATCTTAATTTGTTATTTATATTAATACAAAGTAACATAATACTATATCAAAATTAGATAGAAATTTTTCATTATCAAATTACTATTGTTCCAATTGGTTTCTGGTAAGGCAAACTGTAAAAGTAATGCATCTAGTAACAGTTCAACAAAGGTATTGTTTAAATACCTTTCGATGGGTTTAGAGAAGAATAGACCTGTTAATTGAGTAGTGGCAGTTCAATAACCCTTAATTCGATAGTGAAGGTTGCTGTTCTTATTTGGATGGAGGTTTGTCTCTGTTCAGGAACTGTTACGGTTCAGATGCGGGTAATGTGTGGTTGCGGGTAATGTTTTAGTGGAGGGGCAGAGTTTTCTGTTAAGGGAGATGTTACGGTTATGCAGCTGGTGCGGGGAATGTGCCGGCTGCTTTTTTGTTACCTGTACCGGTTGCTGTTGCTGTACTGTTCAGGCTGATGTTGCTGTAACTGGAAAGTTCTGATTCGGTTAAGGGAGATGTAACAGTTACGCAGCCGGTGCAGGGAATGTGCCGGCTGCTGTTGCTCTGATTCGGTTAGGGAGTTGGAAACAGTTAAGGAGACGGTGCAGGTTACGGTGGCGGTTGCTGATTTGTTAACTGTGAAAGTTCTGATTCGGTTAAGGGGAAGTAACGGTTACGGAGACGGTGCAGGAATGGTGGCGGGTGCTGGTGTTGTGGAGGTGAAGGGTTGGGGTCAGGTCAGGGACTTTAACGATTACGCAGAAATCTATTTAAAATTTATTATGTTTCCGAAAAGTCAACGATGTTTGGATAGTTATATTAGAGTAATAATTTCATAATGCAAATAAAACAATAATTTTTATTTTAATAGAATCATTTTTTTTGAGACTAGAAAATTATTTGCTTCTAATCTGTAAAAATATATTCCGGATGAATAATCTATTCCATTGAATATTGTTTCATAACTTCCTTCTTCTAAAATATTGTCTATTAAAGATTCGATCTTTTTCCCAAGTGAATTATAAACAGTGAGTTTTACATTTGAGGATTTTAGAATTTCAAAACTAATTTTTTGTTGTGGGATTGAATGGATTTGGAAAGTTTTGATATAACTTATAGTATTTATTTGATAAAGTAGAATTATTCATAATTTTACCGGTTGTCCTCCTCCATTTGTAGTTTTTAGAATAGTTCCTCTAGTACCAACTACGTAACCAGTTTGATCTGATAAGAAGAACATATCATATATTGCATTACTATTATTTGATTTCGATAAAACCAATTAACTCCACCATTAGTTGTCTTAATTATTTTGCCAGATCCTGAAGCAATGTATCCTGTATTTGTTGTAGGGAAATATATTGATTGTGAATATTCGTGAAGTATTGATGTTACTGCAGACCAAGTATTACCCCCATTTGTAGTTTTTATAATTATATCTTTTCCTACAGCATAACCAATATCATCTGTAGGAAAAGAAATAGAATAGAATAATTCATTAGCACTAATATATGACTCATTCCATGAATTACCACCGGATGATGTTTTTAAAATTATACTTGAATTAATATTTGAGTTATTTCCACAGATATATCCTACACTAGAATTTTTATATATTACTTTCTTTAAGTTATAAGTTGTTCCAGAATTCTGAGCAAACCAATTAGCACCACCATTAGTTGTTTTTCGTATTGTTCCATTAAAACCTACTACTAACCCTGTATTCGCATTAATAAATGATGTTGACAATAATACATTTGAAAGTATTTGATAACTGAGTTTGTAATTCTTCTCCCCCATTTGTTGTTTTTTTTAAAATTTTACCTTCAGCTCTGTTATAAACCCTGTATTAGAATCAATAAAATATAAAGATAGCAACGACATATTATCTAATTGTATTGGAGGAAACCAATTTTCCCCTCCGTTTGTCGTTTTGATAAGATAATTTACATTACCTTGACCAACTGCATAACCATTTTCTGCATCAACAAAGTAAACTCCATACAATGAATTGAATGTTGTTCTATTTATTAAATCAGTGTAAGTTCATTTGAATATTTGAATAATGTTTCCAAGAATCCCTCCCAAAAAATAATTGTTAGAATTAACAAACGAAAAAGTTTTAATTCCATAATTCTGACCAGGTGATGGGTTAATAGATATCCATGAAATTCCTGTGTTATTGATTTGTAAAGACCACTCGCACAAATAAATCCAAAATTATTGTTGAAGGTTAATTCATAAGGATTTGGATTAACATTATAACCAGTGGTGAACCAATTATTTCCACCCATTATTTGTTTTATACATTATTCCAAGATTGCTAAGTATGAAACCTTCGTTAGCATCAATAAAACTTACACAATTCAAGTTTTCATTTGTAGGAGATGTTATTTGCATCCAATTATTTCCAAAATTTGTTGTTTTATAAGTTCTACCAACATCTCCAACACAATATCCTACATTAGGGAATGGAAATGATATAGATTTTAAATTCTCATTTGAACCCAAAAAACTATATTCCCAGTTTATCCCTGCATTAAATGTTCTCAAAATACAACCGGAATCTCCTACAATAATCCCATTGTTTAAATCTGAAAAGTGTATATCTCTAAGATTTTTATTTGTTTTTGAATCCAATTGGTTCCAGTTATTTCCTGAATCAGATGTAAATAATATTAAACCATTCTGACCAATAATGAATCCTGAATAGGAATCAATAAAAAATGAAGAATGAATGTTAAATGAAGTATTTGTTTGTAAATCAAACCAATTCAAACCTCCATTAGTAGTTTTAAATCCAGATCCACCATCACCAAAAATATATCCTGATTCATTATTATAGAAATACATAGTATTTAATGTTACACCAAAAGGATGTGGGTTTTGCCAAAACCAATCGCTCTGACAAATCGATGGCTTAAATGACAAAATTAATATAAATTGAAATAACAAAAAATATTTTATTTTTCATAAAATTCAAATTTATTTTCCTATTAATTTTATGTTATAAATTTTAGTTTTAAAAAATACAAAATCATTACGAATAAATAAATACTAATTATTAATTTTATTCAATTAGAAAGTTTATATACAATCATATATTTTTTAGTTAATGATGAGATTAGTTTAAAATAAAATAGGTGCTAACTGTAGTGTTGAAAATTGAAGCAATTTTGAAGATTAGATAAATAAAATAATATTAACTGAATGACTTTATATTTTAACGAGTTTGCTGTTCAGGTAAAATAACATAATAACAATGTAACAACTCTCATAATGTAACACTCTTAAATATCTTCTTCTTTCTCTGCTCTAGTATAGCTATATACTCCATATCGAATTCCCATTCAGTTTTACTTACTGTGCATGAATTATACTTATACAATTCATTTTACAATCACAACTAAGAAAAAGTAAAGTTATTGTGATAGGGAGAGAAATCTGGTGCAGTTCAGTTGCTCTTGCTGGTGCAGTTTCTGCTCACGAACACTGCTCCAACTCACCGTAACAGTCTCCGTAACCGTAACAGTACAAGTTCCTGTAACTGTTTCTGTAACATACACTGTATCAGTTCCGAATCTGCAACAGCAACTATCACAGCTAAACTCATCGGAAACAGTTGCAGAGTGTGTAATTGAATAGTAAAATTTATTGATACAGTAAAGGTACAGGAAATGCATAGTGGAGGATACTGCTGCGGGTACTGTTGCTGTGCCGGTGCTGTTTCTGATCCCGGACACAGTTCTAGGTTACCGTTACAGTCTCCGTAACCTTAACAGTAAAAGTTCCTGTAACTGTTTCTGTTACTGATACTGTATCTGTTTCGAATCAGCAACAGCAACTATCACAGTTCTCTCAACGGAAACAGTCGAAGATGCTTCAGGTCACCGTAACAGTCACAGTAACCTTAACAGTAAAAGTTCCTGTAACTGTTTATGTAACAGTCACTGTATCTGTTTCGAATCAGCAACAGCAACAATCACAGCTACTTCACCGGGAACAGTCGCAAGTGCGGTTCCTGATCCAGGACACAGTTCCATGACACCGTAACAGTCACTGTCTGTTTCGAATCAGCAACAGCAACTATCACAGCTCCTTCTCCGGATACAGTCGCAGAGCCATTTACTGCTGAGAAAAAGTTTATCTTTCAGTAAAGGTTCAGGAGATGCGCAGTGAGGGAAACTGATTCGGGGACGGTGATGTAAAAGGAATTGTGAATGGTGCTGTGACGGGTGCGGGGGATGTTGATGTTGCGTGTGAGGGGCTGATCCCGAACACTGGTTCAGGTCACCGATACAGTCACTGTAACCTTAACAGTAAAAGTTCCTGTAACTGTTTCTGTAACTGATACTGTATCTGTTTCGAATCAGCAACAGTAACTATCACAGCTCCCTCACCGGAAACAGTCGCAGAGTCTGTTACTGCTGAGAGTAAGTTACTGATACAGCAAAGGTACAGGCAAGGCGAAGTGACGGATACTGCTTCGGGGACGGTGGAACGGTGAATGTAAATTGAATAGATACTTTTACTGTAAGAGTGATGTTGCGGGTTGGGTTACTTAATGAAAGTCTTTTTCAATCCCAAAATTCAATTCTATTAACGGATTGTATTTGCTGTACCCGTAAATCAAATTCTGTTGAGTATTTGGAATTGTATCCGATATTGGTACAGCCAATACTTCATTTGAATTACTGCTCTTACCGGATTTATTTCTTACGGACATAGTAACGATATTCATATGTATTTGTCAAATTTGAATCTATAAAGGTAGTAGTGTCAGGATGAAGATAACATAATACTTTATATGATTCATAATCAAATTTTCTGTAAAGTATGTATTCAAGAATATTGCTGTTGCCTGTTGCTGCAGGTCTATACCAAAAAAGCATAACTTTTTTGTCACCGGTTATAAAATCTAACATTTGAGGTGGTGAAGGTAATTTTTTTCTCTTGAAATCATTTATCTGTAAGTTATTTAGGAGAGAAGTATTGTCTTACTTATATATAGAGCAACTTTCTATAGCAAAAAGAATTATTGAAAAATAAAAAATAATTATTAGTCTACTAATGCCAGTAATATTAGAAATTTTTTGAATATTTTTCATAATTCCTTTTTCTTCCTTACAAATATAAACAATCTGGAATGTATTTATTACTGCTAAGTATATACCTCATTGATTCTTTAGATTTAATTTTACAGTTTGCTTTTACATTGTAAATATTAAGTAATTGTTCTAATTTGAATTCAATAAAAAATATGTTTTTGTTTTAGTTGCAAGTGTAATAGAATTAAAGGTAATATCCATACAAGTTCTTTCAAATGAACTTATCTTTCTCTGAAATTCATCGAATTTTCATCCTCTACTAATTTTTTAAGCTGACAAGTTTAAGTTTCAGAAATCATTAATCTTAACAATCATTGTTTATGAAAACAATCATTTACTCTATTTTATTTCTTGTTGTGAGCAACTCAGTTCAATCCCAGTGGATTCAGAGATATAACGGTACGGGAAACACTGATGATATCGCTTATTCAACAGCTGTTGATACATCCGGGAATGTCTATGTAACAGGCAAAAGCAAAGGAATTGGAACAGGTTTTTGATTATGCAACTATAAAGTATAATTCCACCGGTGTCCAGCAATGGGTTGCAAGATATAACGGTTTATGGAATAATTCAGATATTCCTACTTCAATTGCTGTTGACGGATCAGGAAATGTTTATGTAACTGGAGGAAGTGCCGATACTTTAACGTCAATAGATTATGCCACTGTAAAATATAATTCTTCAGGTGTTCAGCAATGGGTTATAAGATATAATGGTCCCGGAAATGGTATAGACTGGGCAAATGCAATATCGGTGGACGGCTCGGGAAATGTTTATGTGACCGGCTCAAGTACGGGAACAACTACAAAAAGGGATTTCGCAACTATTAAATATAATTCTTCCGGAGTCCTTCAATGGATACAGAGATTCAATGGTCCGGTAAATTCTGATGATGTTGCTAATTCAATATCCTTAGATGGTTCCGGAAATGTATATGTAGCTGGCGGTGGTTTAGAAAGTAATGCAAGTACTGATTATGCTGTTATAAATACAATAATTCCGGAGTACAACAATGGGTAAGAAGATATAACGGACAAAGAAGCAGCGCTGATATAATTTCTGCAATGACTGTTGATGGATTCGGAAATGTTTATGTAACAGGAAGAAGCAGAGTTGCAACCATTGATTATTTAACCATTAAATACAATACAAACGGAGATTTGTTATGGTCAAATGTATATAACGGAACAGGTAATTATGAGGATATGGCATCTTCTGTTAAAGTTGATGTTTCCGGTAATGTTTATGTTACTGGTCAGAGTTATGGATCAGTTTCAAATTTTGATTATGTGACTCTTAAATTAAATTCATCCGGTGTTCAGCAGTGGGTGCAGAGATATAACGGAACAGGCAACGGAAGTGACTGCGCTACATCACTTGCAATTGATGCAACAGGAAATGCTTATGTAACAGGAAAAAGCTGGGGAGGATCAAATGATGATTATGTAACGCTGAAATATAATTCCTCAGGAATACAGCAATGGGTTCAGATTTATAACGGAACTGGAAACGGAGATGACAGAGCAGCAGCTGTTTTATTGGACAAAACGGGAAATGTGTATGTTACAGGGAGAAGTAAAGGAACAGGGATATATTTCGATTATGCTACAGTTAAATATCTAAACGGAAATGCAATTATATTACAGCCTTCAATCTCAGTTAGTCCGGTTCAGATAAATCAGGGAAGCAGTGTTAATATAACAGGAGCGAATTTCAGACCGAATGTACCGATAAAGGTTAATGTCTTCAGCTCAAACTCACAGTTAGTTCTGGATCAGTCATATATATCAAATGGAACAGGCGGATTCAGCATAAATTATGCAAGTTCTGCAAAGTTCTTCAACGGGAATTTATACTGTTTCTGCTTATGATATAGCTACAAGTCAGAATGCACCGAATAAGATTTTGAAGTTATTCAGCCACCTGAAACATTTGCATTAAAATTAACTTCTCCCTTTTCAGATTCAGTAGACAGAGTCATAAATGTAGAATGGAAAGATAAGATGATACCGGGAACAGGTTATCCTATTGATACAATACGTCGTTTCTATAAATACAAAATCAACTTTTCATCTGATGATGGAATTAGTTGGTCGTCGGATATAATATCAGAAGGTTTTAAATATGTAAATTCCACACAATTATTTAATCAACCAAATAAGTTTACCGCCTTAACCAACCTTCAAACAGGAACAAATTCAAAGTTAAAGTTACTGATTACATAACTTCTTCGAGATTTTCAGAATCAGCTTCAATACCAATAAAAACATCCGGTTTAACGAAATCAAAAATCAATTTATTATGGGATAATACATATTCACAACCCGGAATTGCGCCAATAGGTGTCTGTGCAGATGGTGTAAGCAGACTTTATTTTAAAATTTCTAAAATAAATGGTCAACCCAGAATTTCCAGTGTTTTAATAAAATTGCAGATAATAAGGAAATGACACAGATATCTTGGTAAATTAAAATTTGCAGATACAAAATTATGATTCGTCTGCAAATAATGCCAGTTCAATTCAAGCTACAAATTCCAATAAAACTAACTATTGGTTTTGGTATGTTTCTCCTGATGATTTTGTAAAAACTGGTTTAGGTGATGAAACAAAAATTGAAAGAACAGTTGTGGCAAGAGTTCTTGTCAATTATTCTGACGGAACATCAGAAAACGGAAGTCAAAACATTACTATAGTTCGTCCGCCTTTAGTTATGGTTCACGGTTGGAATTCAGATCCAAATTTATGCTGGGACGATTTTAAATATTTTGATGGAATTGATAATAAATATTTCAAGAATGACCCGAGATTTAAAACTATACTTGACCTAGAATAAATCAAAAGGATCTTTTGATGAAAATGCAATTTATTACTAAATTGGACTCAATTTTCTGTAATCCACCAATGAAAATAGTTTTTTGTACATGCTGTTATGAAGTGAGAAATGAGGTTATGCATGTAATCAGGTTTATTAATGTAGCCATAGTATGGGTGGGAGTGTTAATGGAACAGCATCTGAAAAACCATATTATAAATCTTTTCGAAAATTATGATAAGGGATATAAACAAAATTATTACAATAGATACTCCATGAGGAACACTATTGGCTGATGTTTTTTTTAATCTTGCACCTACTTTAAATTTAAACAGTACATTAAGAAAAATCATAAAAAATAAAATATATAAAAATGAAAATTCAATATTAAGAAATTCGTTTGATAGTAAATTTGGTATTTTAATTCCTTCTCCTGCTGTCACTAACCTTCAATCAAGATCTAATTTTGGGGGATATATTTTTAAAGAAACTAGAATTCCTTCCTTGCTATTGCAAGAGATGTCGTTTCCGGACACTTCAGTAAATTTTGAAGACTTTATTTAAATAAACGGTTTAAAAATGAATTTAATATATTTTTGAGTATTCGATGAAATATTTAAAATTCCTATCCAAATTACAATGTATTTTATAATAATTAAGTTTGCTGATTGTTTTCTTAATTCAGTATCGGATAGATTTAAACGAATAAGAAAATTGCTATCTTCAATATACAATTTTAATTCAAATAACAATTAATATACTAACCAGTGACTTGGTAGTTTCTTAATAGCCAAAGCAATACACACAGATGATGATAATTTTGATTCATTCACCACCATGGGGATGATGGAGCTTTAGGAGTTTTCCATGCTTTTTATCATGAATGCACCAGCGCATTAGATATTGGAAATAGAGTTTTTGATTTATTTGAACTTCGCCAAATGAATTTCTTTAAATATATTCATGCATCATCAAGAACAGTTTAACACATTTTATCCGGAAATAATCTGTTCAAACTGATACAACAAATACTTTAAATATTTTAACTCCAGAAAAAGGAAAATATTTTTGTGATAGCATTTTAAATGTAACATTTACAATTAGTGATACAACAAATTTGAAATTCGTTAATTTGTATTTCCAAAATGAAAATTACTATGATACATTAAAACTTTTCTTATAATTTTAACATTAATGTAAATGGGAGTGAATTGGATTCATGTTTTCTTAGTGCAAGTGCACATATTTAAGACACTGATAATAGATTTATCTGAAGATTTAAGAAATTGTTTGTAAAAACTAATCAACCAGTTAGGATTGTAAGTTGATAATCACTTTTTTAATTGATTAAAAGTTACATTAATTTCCCCGAATATTAAACCGTGCCCTTTCAGTCAAACCAATTATAAAGGAGTTCTTGGAAGACTATTTCCCAGCATAAGTAGATAATCCATCGATTATTATAAGTTTAACAATATTAGATAAATCTTTCTCAAAGCAATCTCTACAGGAGAAACTTTCGCAATAGTCTCCAACGGCGGACAATCCGATACAATTTATTTCAGTGTTAACGGTGAAATTCTTTCTCCCGGAAATACTAATTTAATTTATCCGGTAGATCAAGCTTTCGTTCCTTCTTCTGATTTAAAGTTAAGTTGAATATTGTTGATTATGCT
>JADJMZ010000005.1 GCA_016709315.1 Ignavibacteria bacterium | reverse complement strand
GTTGCAAAAAAGATTGCAGAACAAAGTGAAATAAGTAATATCGGTAATAATTCGAATTTTATGAAAAACTCATTTGAAACTGACAGTTCATTTTTCAAAACTTTAAAGTCTATGCTAAATCAGAAAACAGACCCGTCGAAGAGTTATGTATTATTAAAAGTGTCCTGTTTAATAATGATAAAATACTTTGCGAATCAACAGATTCAACGAATGGATACTTTACAGGAATAGAACTTACTGATATAACAAAAAATGAAATTCCTGAAATGATATTGCATTCAGTATGCAGGGGAAGTTCAGGTTATGATTATTCTAATATTTATATTTTTATTAACAATAAATGGAAGAAATTGGAAATATTTGACGGAGATGGAAAATTTGATAGTGGATTCGTTGGCCTTAATGAATATTATGTAAAAGACAGAAAGCTTTATAATGAATTTCAAATGTTCAACATAAATGACAAGAACTGCTGTCCGACAACCGGCAAAATAAAAACTATTAAATACGTTTTAAAGAATGATACATTCTTTCCCATTTCGGTAAAAGAGATACCTGACCCGGACTGGGAAGAAATGAAAAAGAATTATTCGAACGGATTTGAAGAAAATGCTGATAGTTTAAAAGAGTTTTAATTTAAAAATCAGTTTTAAGATTAACATAAATTTGTTAGTTCTGAATTGGTTTAGTAAATAAAAAAGTATGATCATGACAATATCTAATACTCAAATAATAAAATGCCGTAGATGTGAAAAAGAAAATGAAGTTATAGTTTACCGGCATGTTGATGTTGCTATGAATCCTGAATTAAGAGAAAGTTTTAGACGGAACATTAAATATGTTTAAATGCAGTGAATGCTTTAGTGAGGAAAGTTTGATTTGGTATTTAAATATATTGATCCCGTTAACAAGTTTGCATTATTATACACTTCAGATGAAGATGATGTCAAAAAATTGGTGAAATATGAAACTGAAAGAGCTTATGAAAGAGAATATAATGAATCAGAGAATTTTTTAAAGAAACCTATTGGTATTTCAGACTATGATGAATTCAGGAATACAATATTAGTAAACGAGAAGTTAGACAGGGAATCGGAAAAAATAATGATAGATGAATTAAGCAGAAAAGATGATTTTGAATTTTATGAATCTGTAAGAGATAATAAAAAACTAAGGAGACATAGTGATATGTTATTTTATATCGACAGAATAATAGTTAGAAATCAAATAGAGGATAAAATACAGAAAAGATTAAGAGAAGATTTAGATAATATATTAAAAGGTGTTGATCCGGGTAAAGTCTTAGGGAGTTTATTAGGTAATTTAGAAAAAGTTAAACAGAAATATATTCCGGATGATAAGAAGGAATCAAATGATAATAGTAATTCATAAAGACATTCGAAATTTTGTTAAATCAAATCTAACATAAAATGACTGTAGTAAATTTTGATATTATAAACTGTCCTTACTGCAAAAAGGAAAATGAAATCCCCCTTTACCATACTGTGAATGTAGATGTAGATCCGGATTTAAGAAGGAAAATATTAGATGACAGTCTGAATACTTTTGTCTGCAGAGAATGTTTGTTTAAGTGCGAGCTTAATTTTGATTTTCTTTACCATGATATGAAAAATAAATTTGTCTTATACTTTCCACTGACCAGAAAGTAATTGATGATCAGATAAGTTATTATGAAAACTATGAAGATGACCTGATAAAAATAACAGATTCGATGAATTATTTCAGGAAACTTGTCGGAGTTACAAACTGGGAGGATCTTAAAGAAACAATAAGGGAAAATGAAAGATTATCGGGATTAATGGAGTTTGAAAAGCGGGATTTAAAAATTTCTTTGATAAAAACTCAGTTGAATTTTATAATTATGTCAGCAGAAAAAAATCCCTGCGCAGGCATAGTGAATTAAAATATTTCATAGATAATATTATAGAACAATCCGGTCTTGAAAAACAAATCAGAGAAAAAAATAAATAAAGTAAAAAAGAAGTTAAGAGTTGAAATTCCAGAGTTTGAAAATTCATTAATAATTTCAGAAGCTGAAACAGAGAGATTCAGGACATAACCAATAATAATATTATGACAGTTGAAAATAATATTATCATTCCTCCTGATAAAAATGAATTCGGAATTGAACTGATAAATATTAAGAGTTTGAATTTTATAAATCATTACAGAAAATATACTGAAGAAGAAATTTATGAATTTTGTAAATACAGAGCGCTTGGAGTTTCTAGATTCGTTGTCAGTCAGGGACCTGAAAAACACAAAGAGGTTTTATATCTGATTCAATATCCTGATTCTGAAAACTTTAATGAGGGTAATGTTATTTTATCGCAAAGTATTTATGATAAATGGGATATAAAAATAGACGAAGATAAAATTCATTTTCTTAACAGTCATACCGGTGAAAATATATTCAGAGCAAATATACTTAGGAGAAAAGAAGAAGGCAAAATAATTTTAAGTTACATTGATGTGAATTCAGGATATATAAATTTCATACCTGAATTTTCAATTTTGTTTTATAGATTTTCTAATTAAAGTTTATATAATGAAAGTTCATGCGCCTTTCCCAATCCTTAAAAACATAGAAAAGAATATTAAGCATATAATTTATTACGCCTGCATTTACTTTATGGAAAAAGCTGAATATGGAAGTTATGAAAATACTTTGACTGAATATTTTGAAAATGATGCTTTTCATTAATTAATTTAGATTTTAATAAAGGATAATAAAAAATGATAGACAGAACAAAATTTTTGAAGTTTTTAGGTCTGACCGGATTTTATCCTGCCAGGGTAATAATTGGAAAAAAGGAAGAGAAGAGAATTTATCTTGGAGATTTTTTTATTGCAGGTTTTAAATATTACGAAGGAGAGGAAGTAATCAATGAGTTAACTGAAGGCGAAGAATTAAAATTTAAAAGACAGAAGGAAAATGAATACGATGAAAAAGCAATTGAAATATATTCAAGTAGCGGTAAAAAATTAGGATATATACCTATGGATTTAAATTTTATTCCTGCAAATATAATGGATCAGGAAATAAAAATTGCAGGTAATATAAGCGAGATAGATCATGACGCCGAATCATGGGAAAAGGTAATTGTTTCTATTTATCAGATAGTATAATGATATGTTTACTTTGAGTAAAAGTTTTAAATTCTTAACAATTAAATTCTGCAGAAATGAATTTCAAAGCGGCAAAATGTCCTTCCTGCGGAGGTGATTTACAGATACCTGATGACAGGGATTTTGTAAATTGCATGTATTGCACGACTCTTATAAAAGTAAGAGACGCTATTCTGCTAAAGCCGGATGTTAATACTGAGAATCTATTGGAGATTGCTTTTGAAGCTGTTAAGCAGAGAAATTTTGAAGAGGCAATTGAGTATGCCAATAAAGTACTTGAAACAGATATAAAGAACAGACTTGCCTGGTGGGTAAAAGCGGTTGCATGTATTAATTCTTCCAGCGGTGACATTTATAAAATTAGAGAAGGGCTTGCATATTCTCTTAAAGCTTATAATCTTTCTGATGGAAAGGATAAAGCGGAAATAAAAGAAAAGATGATATCGGAATTAATTGAACATGATCTATGGATGTCTCACATTGATTATTTATTTGAAGTTTTCGTAGCTTACGGGGCGGATGACGAACGGATACCGGTTAAGATAATAGAAATGACAAACGCTGTAATAAGTGATAATATTTGTAAAGAAGGGGCAACAATTATGATTTATCGGAAATAGATGAATTTTCCGAAAAGCAGGTCAAAGCCCTTCAGTATCTGGAAAAAATAAATCCCGTTAAATATATCGAACTGAAATCAAAGAATTATAATGAAAAAAATGATTCTTATTCGGTAAGAAAAAGCGAATTAGATAATTATAAGACAACGGTATTTACAAAATTATTTGGTAAAAGCATTATAGTTACAATTATAGGAATATTATTTCTTTCAATAACCGCTTCATTTAATAAAGGTGAATTTAACAGTACAATGTTTATTTCTTTTTTAATTATATTTTCTGTTGTTTATTTGAGTAATTTGTTTCCAAAAAATTTACATGAATTAATCCTGAAAGAAATTAACACTTTCCGCGAACCAATTGGTCAACAACAACCTATACTTAATAATAGTGAGCAAGGAGCGAGAAAAAGTGAGTGCGCTTCCGGAAAAAGTGAGTACGCAACCGGAAAAAGTGAGTGAGCAACCGGAAAAAGTGTGTGAGCAACCGGAAAAAGTGAGTGAGCAATCGGAAAAAGTGAGTACGCAACCGGAAAAAGTGAGTGAGCAACCGGAAAAAGTGAGTGAGCAACCGGAAAAAGTGTGTGAGCTTCCGGAAAAAGTGTGTGAGCTTCCGGAAAAAGTGAGTGCGCATCCGGAAAAAGTGTGTGAGCTTCCGGAAAAAGTGAGTGCGCAACCGGAAAAAGTGTGTGAGCAACCGGAAAAAGTGTGTGAGCAACCGGAAAAAGTGTGTGAGCTTCCGGAAAAAGTGAGTGAGCAACTGGAAAAAGTGAGTGAGCAACCGGAAAAAGTGTGTGAGCTTCCGGAAAAAGTGAGTGAGTAACCGGAAAAAGTGAGCGAGCAACCGGAAAAAGTGAGCACGCCATTGAAAAAAGTGAACACGTCATTGGAAAAAGTGAACACGTCATTGGAAAAAGTGAACAGGTCATTGGAAAAAGTGAGCAGGTCATTGGAAAAAGTGAGCACGACATTGGAAAAAGTGAGCACGACATTGGAAAAAGTGAGCAGGTTATTGGAAAAAGTGAGCAGGTCATTGGAAAAAGTGAGCAAGGCAAGAAAAAAAGTGAGCAAGGCGTGAAAAAAAGTGAGCAAGCCATTGAAAAAAGTGAGCAAGTCATTGGAAAAAGTGAGCACGCCATTGGAAAAAGTGAGCACGCCATTGGAAAAAGTGAACACGTCTTAGGAAAAAGTGAACACGCTGCCGTCCTCTCTGAGTCCCCGCAGAAATAGCAAACTGAATTTAAAATGTGTGCAGCGAGACTCAGAGGGGATGGGAATTAATCTGTGTTAATCTGAGTAATCGGTGAGAAACCGGACTTTTAATTTACAATATATTATTAGTTTCGTGAATTAATAGTCAACGTTTTGGACGGATGTGACGTTTTTGCAAAAGATTATTTTTTAATCAATTTTTATTGTAAAAAAAAGACATTATATTTGCATGAATTTATAGTAAATAAAGAACAGTAAGACTGGGGAATTATCCGGGAAAACATCATCTGAAAATCAAAAATTATTTAATTCACTATTTCTTTCCGAAAATAATTTTATAATTTTAAATTATCTGTTTTCTTTCCTGACTTAATATATTATAAGGTTCTATTAGTCTATATATATAATCTGACAAAGAAAGTTTCCGGTATTTACAATCATGCTGTTTAAGATTATTGATCTGCACTTGAAAAAGCGATAGATTGTACAATTTCTTGTATTGACTTTTCTATGCTTTTTGAGTAATTTAGAGTTTTCCCTAAAATCGTACATTAATAAAAAGCAAAAAGAGCGTTAAAGAAATATAAAATTATACTATTAAAGCAATCTGATGGCACTTAGAAAATTAAAACCAACAACTCCGGCAACCAGATATTACAGTATTTCATCTTTTGAAGAAATCACAAAGACCACTCCGGAAAAATCATTGCTTGCTCCTATAAAAAAATCAGGAGGAAGAAATAATCACGGAAGGATAACTTCCAGATTCAGAGGTGGCGGTCATAAAAGAAGATACAGGATTATAGATTTCAAAAGGACGAATTCTACTGAAGCAGAAGTAATTGCTGTAGAATATGATCCTAACAGGACAGCCAGAATTGCTCTTATAAAATATTCAGACGGCGAAAAGAACTATATCATCGCTCCAAACGGAATAAAAGTCGGAGAGAAAATCATTTCTGACAACACCGCTGAGCTTAAAGCCGGAAATACACTTGAGCTTTCGGCGATACCGGTCGGTACATTTATACATAATATTGAAATGAAACCGGGTAAAGGCGCTCAGATCGCAAGAAGCGCCGGAACTTCTGCGCAGATTGTTGCAAAAGACACCAAGTATTCACAGGTTAAGCTGCCTTCAGGAGAAGTAAGGATGATAAACAATAATTGTAAAGCGACTTTGGGAGTGGTCAGTAATATTGACCATGAAAACATCAGTATAGGTAAAGCGGGAAGATCGAGATGGATGGGAAGAAGACCTCACGTAAGAGGAGTAGCGATGAATCCAGTTGATCACCCGATGGGCGGAGGAGAAGGAAAAACTTCAGGCGGAGGGCATCCGGTCAGTCCATGGGGACTTCCTGCCAAAGGTTACAAAACAAGAAAAAATAAGAATATTTCAAATAAGTTTATAGTTAAGAAAAGGAAATAAGATAAATGTCAAGATCACTTAAAAAAGGTCCTTATCTGGATTTCGGTCTGATAGAGAAAATAGAAAAGCTTAACACACAGAAGCAAAAGAAGGTTATTAAAACCTGGTCAAGATCTTGCACAATTACTCCGGATTTTGTCGGACATACATTTGCGGTTCATAACGGGAATAAATTTATACCTGTTTATGTATCTGAGAATATGGTCGGTCATAAGCTGGGAGAATTTTCGCACACAAGAACATTCAGAGCTCATTCAGGTCAGAGAAAAGAAGAGAAAGCGGGAGGTAAATAAAATATGGAAGCAAGAGCATTAAAAAGACATGTAGGGTCGTCTCCCAGAAAAATGAGACTAGTTGTAGACCTGATCAGAAATAAGAGAGTAGATGAAGCGATCAGTATTCTGAGATTTACCAATAAGAACGCTGCAAAAGTAGTAGAGCAGACTTTAGCTTCGGCTTACAGTAATCTTGTGAACAAGCTTGATTCAGGAAGGATCACACAAAACGAGGTGATAATAAAGGAAGCTTATGTAAATGAAGGACCGTCCATGAAAAGAGTTCTTCCGGCTCCGCAGGGAAGAGCATTCAGGATAAGAAAGAGATCATCGCATTTAACGCTTGTAGTAGAGCAGTTAGAAATAAAATAATAAACTTAACAATACTTTAAGGAATTTTAATGGGACAAAAGACACACCCGATCGGATTCAGACTAGGAGTTATCAAAACCTGGGATTCAAACTGGTACGATGACAAGAGTTTCGCTCAGAAACTTCAGGAAGATTCCATAATAAGGTCATATCTGAAAAAGCGGCTTGAAAAAGCAGGGATAGCGAATATTACAATAGAAAGGACTTTAAAGAAGATAACTCTGACAATACATACATCCAGACCAGGATTTGTAATCGGAAAGAGCGGAAAGGAAATCACACAGCTTGAGAGTGAGATTAAGAAGATTACTAATAAAGAGACAAAGATAAATGTGTTAGAGATCAAAAAGCCGGAACTTAATGCAGTATTAGTTGCAGAAAATATAGCCGGTCAGCTTGCACACAGAGTTTCATTCAGGAGAGCGATGAAATCAGCGATCACGTCATCTATGAGAACAGGCGCAGAGGGAATTAAGATAATGTGCTCCGGAAGATTAGGCGGAGCGGAGATAGCAAGAACTGAGCAATATAAAGAGGGAAGAATCCCTTTACAGACAATCAGAGCTGATATTGATTATGCATCAGTAACATCACATACTGTTTATGGCGCGATAGGAGTAAAAGTATGGATTTGCAGAGGCGAGAAATTAACAAGAAATTAGAAAATTAAATTTTTACTGGAGATTAGAGTATGTTAATGCCCAAAAGGGTTAAATTCAGAAAAGCCCAGAGAGGACATTTAAGAGGGAATGCCGGAAGAGGATTTACAGTATCATTCGGTACATACGGACTTAAGGCAATGGAGCCGGCATGGATAACTGACAGGCAGATAGAAGCTGCCAGAATAGCTCTTACGAGACACATGAAAAGAGACGGAAGAGTTTTTATCAGAATTTTTCCTGACAAACCGGTATCAAAGAAACCTGCGGAAACGCGGATGGGAAAGGGAAAAGGAGCTCCGGAATTCTGGGTAGCAGTAGTCAGACCCGGAAGAATAATGTTTGAAGTGGACGGAGTAGACAGCAAACTTGCGAAAGAGGCATTCAGATTAGCGGCGCATAAATTACCGATTAAAACAAAATTCGTTAAAAGAATAGATTAAAAATTATTAAATAATATGAAAGCAAATCAAGTAAGGGACATGCCGGTAGAAGATTTGAAAATTTCCTTAAAGGATAATTTTGAATCATTGGAGAATCTGAGATTCAGGCATGCAATTGGACAACTTGAAAATTATAAATCTTTAAGTAATACCAAAAAAGATATTGCCAGAATCAACACAATTTTAAGAGAGAAAGAGCTTAACATCAATCAAAATGTCAGAAAGGTTGTAAAGAAGGAAGCTAAGAGTACTGTAAAGAAAGTTACGAAGAGAAAAACGAAAAAAACTGAAGAAACAGAGACACCAGCGGTAAGCGAATAATATAATACTGAAAAATAAATAAATTAAAGTAAAATAAATTTTACAGATGTCAGAAGAAATCAAAGATGCAGAAGAAATAAAAGGTACAGAAGAAAAGTAAAAATTGATTCAGCGAAAAAAACAACACATTCGGGGATCAGGAAAACCAGAATAGGAAAAGTGCTGAGTAACAAAATGGATAAGACTATTATAGTGAGTGAAGAGAAGAGAATCATGCATCCTATTTACAAAAAATATTTTAAAAAGACCACAAAGTTTGCGGCTCATGATGCAAAGAATATCTGTGATATTGGAGATACAGTTAAAATCATGGAAACGAGACCATTAAGCAGGACAAAAAGATGGCGTTTAGTGGAAATATTAGAAAAAGTAAAATAATTCATTTAAATATTTTTAAAGACCAATATAAATATATATGATACAGGAAGAATCCAATTTAGTAGTCGCTGATAACTCCGGAGCAAAGTCAGTAAGATGCATAAGGGTGCTCGGCGGTTCAGACAGAAGATATGCCGGAGTCGGGGATATAGTGGTAGTGACAGTAAAATCCGCAATACCCGGAGGCGCTGTAAAAAAAGGAGAAGTTTCGAGAGCTGTTATAGTAAGAACTGTAAAGGAAACCAGAAGAAAAGACGGAACTTTCATAAAGTTTGATGAGAATGCAGCAGTTTTGATTAATGCTCAGAACGAACCAAAGGGGACAAGAATATTCGGACCCGTAGCAAGAGAACTCAGAGACAGACAATTTATGAAAATAATATCACTTGCACCTGAAGTCATATAGAAATTACAATCATGGAAAATAAAAAAATAAAAACCAATTTAAAGAAAAGCGATACCGTAAAAGTCGTGTCCGGAAACTCAAAAGGATCTGTCGGTAAAATACTTTTTATAGACAGAAAAAAGGGAAGAGTGATTGTTGAAAGCGTAAACATTATGCATAAACACACCAAGCCGAACCAGAAGAGTCCACAGGGCGGAATCGTAAAGAGGGAAGCTCCGATTAATATTACAAATGTAATGTTAATGTGTCCTAAAACAAATCAGCCGACAAGGATCGGTATTAAAGAAATTAAAGATGAAAAGACCGGAAAAGTCTCAAGAATGAGATACAGCAAGAAATCCGGAGAAATAATTATCAGTTAATATTATTATGGCTAAAACCAAATTAGAAAGAAACAAAGAAGCAGAGCCGAAGAAAAAGGCAGGTGAAAAGAAAGAAGCTGCTGAAAAAGAAGTTTTTGTAGAAACAAAAGTTCCGATCAGACTTCTTGCTCATTACAGGGACAAGATTGTACCCGAATTGAAAAAGAAATTTAATTATAAAAATGTAATGCAGTCGCCGAAATTGCAAAAAATAAGTATAAATGTCGGAGTAGGAGCTGCAACTCAGGATGCGAAACTGATAGAAACAACTGTAAAGGAGATAGAAGCCATAACAGGTCAGAAACCTGCTGTAGTTAAGGCAAAGAAGTCGGTTTCAAATTTTAAGTTACGGGAAGGCGTTAATATAGGAGTAAGAGTTACGTTAAGGAATGCAAGAATGTTTGAATTTCTGGATAAGTTTATAAACATTACGATACCACGGATAAGAGATTTCAGAGGACTTTCTGATAAGAGTTTTGACGGAAGAGGAAATTACACAGTAGGAATTAAGGAACAGATAATTTTCCCTGAAATAAATGTAGATAATGTTAACAGGATCTCGGGAATGGATATAACTTTTGTTACATCAGCAAAAACAGATGAAGAATCGTTTGAGTTACTGAAGCAATTCGGATTACCTTTTATTTCAAAACAGTCTAAAAACTAATAAAGAAATAATTTTATGGCAAGAAAAGCATTAATAGCAAAACAAAAAAGAAGAGAAAGAATAGTAAGCAAGTATGCAGAGAAAAGAAAAGAATTGAAAGCAAAAGGAGATTTTGAGGCATTGCAGAAATTGCCGAGAGACAGTAATCCCGCAAGATTGAATAACAGATGTAACATGACAGGCAGGGTGAGAAGTTATTACAGAAAGTTCGGATTGTCCAGATTAGTATTCAGAGAGTTAGCATTGCAGGGAAAAATACCCGGAGTAGTAAAATCAAGTTGGTAAAATAAATTAAGATTCAGGAGATATAAAATGTCAATGACCGATCCAATAGCGGATTATTTAACAAGAGTAAGGAATTCACTGAAAGCAGGAAAAAAAACTGTTGACATGCCTTATTCAAAATTCAAACAGGCAATAAGCGAGATACTGAAAAAATCTTCATTTATTGAAGATTTTAAAGTTATAGAAACTGAAGGAAAGTTTAAAATGCTTTCTTTGAAGCTTAAGTACAATGACGGAGAAAGCGTTATCCTGGGATTAAAAAGGATCAGCAAACCCGGAATAAGAAGGTATGTCAGCAATGAAGATATACCAAGGGTACGAAATGGTTTAGGAATATCTATAGTTTCTACCTCAAAAGGTCTGTTAACAGACAAGGAAGCAAGAAGTTTAAAAGTAGGCGGAGAAGTCGTCTGCGAAATTTGGTAATAAATTTTTAAAGTAAAAATTCAATGAGCAGAATAGGAAAAAAACCGGTAACAATTACAGATAAGGTTAAAGTTACCAAAAAGGATAACCTGATTGAAGTGACCGGACCGAAAGGAACGATGAAGTTAGACGTTGTAAAAGGCGTAAATATTGATATCAGCGGGAATGAATTAAATGTGACAAGAAATGATGATACAAAGAGAAACAGGGCTTTGCACGGATTGTACAGATCTTTAATTCATAATATGGTAACGGGTGTGAATGAAGGATTTTCAAAGAAGCTGGAGCTTGTAGGAATCGGATACAGAGCGGAATTAAAAGGAAAGAACTTAGTTATGATGCTGGGATTTTCACATCCTACAGTATTTTGTCCGCCGCAGGATATAACAATAGAAGTACCGAATCCAAATTCTGTATTAGTAAACGGAATAAGTAAGGAATTGGTAGGCATGGTAGCTGCTAAAATAAGATCTTTCAGAATACCTGAGCCATATAAGGGTAAGGGAATAAAGTATGAAAATGAAGTTGTAAGAAGAAAAGCGGGTAAAACTGCTGCAAAATAAAACCGATAAGAATTTAAAATGAATCCAATACAAAAAAGTCAAAAAAGACGTGCAAGAATAAGGTTTCAGATCAGAAAGAAACTCAGAGGTACTGCTGACAGACCAAGATTAGTAGTATACAGGAGTCTGGATCATATTTACGCACAGCTGATTGATGATGTTAATTCCAAAACATTGCTTACAGTTTCTACAAAATCCAAAGATATGTCTGATAAAATTTCGTCTGCAAAAGGCAAAATTGAAAAAAGCAAAATAGTAGGAAAAGCTACGGCTGAAAAAGCTGTATCAAACAATATAAGCAACGTAGTATTTGACAGAAACGGATATTTATATCATGGAAGAGTGAAAGCTCTTGCCGACGGTGCCAGGGAAGGTGGTTTAAAGTTCTAAATATTATTAGTATATTGAAAGTTGCAATAATATTCACATTTTCTCTCGGGTCGTCTAATGGCAGGACAGCGGCCTTTGGAGCCGTATGTGGAGGTTCGAATCCTCCCCTGAGAACAACAAAAACAGAATTTGAAAGAAACTAAAATCAATGATAAGAAAAAAAAATTATAAAGCAGGCGAACTGGAGTTGAAAGAAAAAATGGTTCACATTGCCAGGGTAGCAAAGGTAGTAAAGGGCGGTCGAAGATTTAGTTTTTCAGCAGTAACAGTAGTAGGAGATGGTAAAGGTCACGTTGGCATAGGATTGGGAAAAGCGAATGAAGTAACTGATTCAATAAAAAAGAGTGTTGATGACGCAAAAAAGAATATAATTACAGTTCCGATCTCAAAAGGTACAATTCCTCACGCAATTATTGGAAAATACGGAGCGGCAAAAGTATTGCTAAAGCCGGCATCACCGGGAACAGGAATAATTGCCGGTGGCGGAGTAAGAGCGGTACTGGAATCAGCAGGAATACAGGATGTACTCACAAAGTTATTAGGTTCATCTAATCCTCACAATGTAGTCAAAGCTACAATAAAAGCGCTTGTTTCTTTAACAGATGCAAAATCAGTTGCTGACAGAAGAGGAATCTCTCTTTCAGAGTTATTTTCAAATTAAAATTTTTACCGGTAATAATGATAAAAATAACACAAACCAGAAGTATAATAGGAAGATTAAAGAAGCAGAAATTGACTATTGAAGCTTTGGGATTAGGCAGACCTAATTATTTTACTATTAAAAAGGATACGCCTCAAATACGCGGTATGATAAATGTAGTTAAGCATCTTGTAAAAGTAGAAGAAAACTACAAACAATAATTTGACAAATTATTTTACTTTAATAATAATTTAACAGTTCTTCATATTCCTTTGCTGTAAATATAAGCAAAGGAATTTTACATATTTGGAATAATAATTTAAGAAAATTTTAAATGGACATACTAAGTAATTTAAAATACGCTGAAGGTTCAAGGAAAAAAAAGAAGAGAGTCGGAAGAGGACAGGGCTCGGGACACGGCGGAACCTCTACAAGAGGGCATAAAGGACAGCATTCCAGATCAGGAGCAAAATTCAGAGCATGGTTTGAAGGCGGACAGATGCCTTTGCAGAGGAGAGTTCCAAAATTTGGTTTTAAAAATATAAACAGAGTTGAATTTGTTACTTTAAATCTTGATGATATACAGGCATTCATTGACAAGGGAAAAATCAAGGAATTAAAGTTCGATAAAGAATATCTTCTTACAAATAATCTCATCAAAGGTAAAAACAAGCCTCTGAAGATACTTGGCAATGGCGATATAACATCAAAAGTGGAAATTACCGCTGATGCATTCAGCAAAACAGCCAGGGAAAAAATTGAAAAAGGCGGAGGAAAAGCAGTTACAGTATGAGCGGATTCTTAGAAAGTTTCAGAAATATATTTAAAATAGAAGAGTTAAGGAACAGACTTTTATTCACCCTTGCTTTGCTTGTGGTAGTAAGGATTGGAGCTCATATTACTCTTCCGGGTATAGATGCTTCTTTACTCGCTGAAGCGCAAAAGAACCAGTCTGACAATACATTGTTTGGTTTGTACGACATGTTTGTCGGAGGAGCATTTAAAAATGCTGCAATTTTTGCATTAGGGATTATGCCTTATATCAGCGCATCTATTATTATTCAGCTTCTCGGAGCTGTATTCCCTTATTTCCAGAAACTTCAGAAAGAAGGGGAAGACGGAAGAAAAAATCAATCAGCTTACAAGATTAGGCACTATACCTGTAGCTGCATTACAGGCATGGGGAGTCAGCGTTCAGTTAGCTAGCAGAAATGTAGGAGGATTAGGAGTTGTAAGTCCTGATATTTCCGGAGCGTTTTTTACAATATCTACTGTAATTATTCTCACTGCAGGAACTATTTTTATGATGTGGCTTGGTGAGCAGATAACAGACAGAGGTATAGGAAACGGAATTTCACTTATTATTTTCATAGGAATTATAGACAGATTTCCGTATTCGGTTTTTGACGAATATCAGATAATAGCTTCAGGCGCAAGAAACATACTTATTGAATTAATTTACATTGCCTGTTTTATACTAATAATTGCAGGCGTTATAGCTGTGACAGTTGCGACCAGAAAGATACCTGTACAGTATGCAAAGAGAGTAGTACGAAGAAAAGTTTTCGGAGGAGTTACGCAGTATATCCCGATGAAAGTTAACTCTGCCGGTGTTATGCCTTTGATATTTGCGCAGTCAATTATGTTTATTCCGAGTACATTCCTGTCATTTTTCCCTAACAGTGAATTTATGCAGGAAATTTCTAAATACTTTGATTACACAAGCTGGGTTTATTCTACAGTATATTCATTACTTATAATTTTCTTTACTTACTTTTATACAGCGATCGCATTTAATCCAAAAGATGTATCGGATAATATGAAAAAGCAGGGCGGATTTATTCCAGGAGTAAGACCCGGCAAACCGACATCAGATTTTATTGATAATATATTAACTAAAATTACTCTACCCGGCGCAATATTTCTTGCAATCATTGCAATATTGCCGACGATTTTGATGAAACTTGGAGTTACAACCGGTCTGGCTTCATTTTTTGGAGGAACAAGTCTGCTGATAATAGTAGGTGTTGCACTGGATACTTTGCAGCAGATAGAATCTCATCTTCTGATGAGACATTATGACGGATTTATGAAGAGCGGTAAATTGAAATCAAGAAGGTAATAATTCGGTATTGAGCGGATTAATAAAAACTGCAGAAGAAATTGATTTAATCAGAGAGAGTTGTAAAATAGTTTCTGAAGTAATTGATTATATAGGAAAATTTGTAAAGGAAGGAATTTCCACAAAAGAGTTAGATTTACTTATTGAGGAATATATAATTTCAAAAGAAGCATATCCTGCTTTCAAAGGTTACAAAGTAAAAAAGAAGGCGTTTCCTTCAAGCAGTTGTATATCAGTAAATGAAGAAGTTGTACATGGACTTCCGGGTAAAAGAAAATTAAAATCCGGAGATATAATCTCGATAGATGTAGGAGTTAAAAAAAACGGTTACTATGGAGACGGAGCATACACCTTTGCAGTCGGAGAGATTTCACCTAAGACAGCAAAGCTTTTAAAAGTAACAGAAGAGTCATTGTATAAAGGAATAGAGCAGGCAGTTGACGGAAATGAAGTAAACGATATTTCATGCGCAATACAGAATTATGTGGAAGGTTCCGGTTACGGAATAGTAAGGGAATTAGTTGGTCATGGAATAGGCAAGAATTTACATGAGGATCCTGCAATACCAAATTTTTACAGTTCGGGATCCAGTCAGAAGCTTTATGAAGGAATGGTAATAGCAATAGAGCCGATGGTAAATTACGGAACATTCAAAGTTTATGAAAAAAGTGACGGCTGGACAATAGTTACAAAAGATCATGAACCGTCTGCGCATTTTGAACATACAGTTTTGGTCAGAAAAAGAAAGCCGGAAATCCTTACAATGACCTGATGTAATAATAATTCTGATTATATAGATAAAAAATAAATGGCAAAACAAGAAGCAATAAAAGTTGACGGTGTTATTTCGGAAATCCTTCCAAACACTAATTTCAAAGTGAAATTAGAGAATGGTCATGAGATACTGGCTCACATATCAGGAAAGATGAGAATGAATTATATAAGAATATTACAGGGTGATAAAGTTACAGTGGAATTATCTCCTTATGATCTTACAAAAGGCAGAATTACATACAGATACAAATAATTAAAATAAATTTTAAATAAGATTTATCATGAAAGTGCGAAGTTCAGTAAAAAAAATGTGTGTCAAATGCAAAATTATAAAACGCAAAGGCGTAGTGAGAGTAATTTGCACAAATCCGAAGCATAAACAGAGACAAGGTTAATTTAAAAATAATATTTCAGGAGAAATAAATTGGCAAGAATAGCAGGAGTGGATTTACCGAAGAATAAAAGAGTAGTAATAGGACTTACTACTATATTCGGGATCGGTATTCCGACATCACAAAGAATCCTGGCAAAAGCGGGGATCAGCGAAGATAAAAAAGTATCACAACTGACAGACGATGAAGTTAACCACATTCGTAATGAAATCAGCAACGAGATAAAAGTTGAAGGTGCCTTAAAGTCCGAGGTTGCGATGAATATTAAGAGATTAATGGATATCGGAACATACAGAGGAAAGAGACACAGAAAGGGACTTCCGTTAAGAGGTCAGAGAACCAGAACAAATGCGCGGACAAGAAAAGGAAAGAAAAAGACTGTTGCAGGTAAAAAGAAAGCGGCAGCTAAGAAATAAGAATTTGAAAAACTAATATTCATATACAAGTTTTCTCTTTTTCATTAATAATTTAAAAATAATCGTAACTTAAACATCAGAAATTTTGGCAAAGAATTTTAAAAAGGCAAAGAAAAAAGTTAATGTTGAAGCAAACGGAGTAGCTCATGTAAAAGCTACTTTTAATAATGTTATCGTTACGCTGACGGACCTTTACGGTAATACGATCTCATGGGCATCATCAGGAAAAATGGGATTTAAAGGTTCAAAAAAGAACACACCATTTGCAGCTCAAATTGCTGCTGAATCCGCAGCAAAAGCGGCTTGTGATCTTGGAATGAAGAAAGTGGAAGTGCTGATAAAAGGCGTAGGATCCGGAAGAGATGCAGCTGTAAGGTCTTTAAATACTGCAGGTCTGGAAATTACTTCAATAAAGGACATAACGCCATTGCCTCATAACGGATGCAGACCTCCAAAAAAGAGAAGAATGTAATTTAATTTTATAATATACTTTTAAAAGGAAATCTAAATAATAATAAATGGCAAGATATACAGACGCTAACTGCAAACTGTGTCGAAGAGAGAGACAGAAACTTTTCCTGAAAGGGACAAAATGTTTTTCGGAGAAATGTCCGATAGAGAGCAGAAATTATCCCCCGGGACAGCACGGAATGTCAAGAAGATCCAGGATGACGGATTACGCAGTCCAGCTTCGTGAGAAACAAAAAGTCAGAAAAACATACGGAGTCCTGGAAAACCAGTTCAGAAAATATTTCGAAGAAGCTTCCAAGAAGTCGGGTATAACCGGTGATAATCTTGTGAGATTTCTGGAAAGAAGATTTGATAATACTATTTACAGATTAGGATTAGCTCCTTCAAGAAAGGCAGCAAGACAACTTATTTTGCACAGGCATTTTTCCGTAAATGGAAATGTCGTAAATATACCGTCATATTTACTTAAATCCGGAGATGCAATACAGGTGAGAGAAAAAAGTAAAAAGCTGGAAATCATTCATGATGCTATGAAGAGGATGAAGGATAACATGATTGTACCCTGGCTTTCGCTTGACAAAGCAAACATGAAGGGAACATTTATGAAAGAGCCGGTACGGGACGAAGTTCCGTTTATTGCAAACGAACAGCTCATTATCGAGTTGTATTCGAAATAAGTCATAATTTTAAATTAAATAAACAGTAAAATATGAAAATTAATAATTTTCAAATGCCTGAATCAATTGCTAAAGATGAATCTACATACACTGATACTTTCGGAAGGTTCATTGTTCAACCTTTGGAAAGAGGTTACGGAGTTACGCTTGGAAATTCAATAAGAAGAGTTCTTATTTCTTCACTTCCGGGAAGCGCCATTATTGCAATAAAAGTAAACGACGCTCCGCATGAATTTACAACTCTTAAAGGAGTAGTCGAGGATCTGTCAGAGATTATTCTTAATTTAAAAGAAGTCAGATTTAAAGACCTTACAAATAAATCAACAAAAATTGAATTTAACTTAAAAGGTCCTTATAAATTTACAGCTCAGGATATACAGAAAAGTACTGCTGACTTTGAGATTTTAAATCCCGATAAATATATTGCTACGCTGAATAAAGACGCTAATCTTAATATTGAACTAAGAATGGGCACGGGTGTCGGTTATGTGCCGTCAGAGGACAACAAGCAGGCGAATTTACCTATGGAATTCATTTATATGGACTCAATTTTTTCTCCTATTAGAATTGCAAATTATACCATAGAGAATACAAGAGTCGGTAAAAGAACGGATTATGAAAAATTAGTTCTGGATATAACTACAGACGGTTCAATTACCCCGGAAGATGCTTTAGTATACTCAGCCAGAATTCTTCAGGAGCATAATCAGTTGTTTTTAAATTTAAATCCTGCTCAGGTAGAAAAGAAAGAAGAGCCCGTTAAATCAGAGAAGGATGAAGAGCATGAAATGATAAAGAAAATTTTACTTATGCCGGTAGATGAACTTGATCTCTCGGTCAGGTCACAGAATTGCTTACGATCTGCTAATATAAAAACAATTGCTGATCTTGTCAGCAAAAATGAAGGTGAAATGCTTCATTACAGAAATTTCGGAAGAAAGTCGCTTGCTGAACTTGGTGAGCTTATTGAGAATTTCAATTTGAATTTCGGAATGGATGTTGATAAATATTTAAAAGAAGAACCGGTGAATTAATTTCAATTCACAGAATTTAATAAAAGATTATTTCAGAAAATCATGGTACACAGAAAAAAAGGCAGAAAACTTAAAAGAACAGCGAGCCACAGAAGCGCTTTACTTTCTAATTTATCCATATCTTTAATCCTTCATAAAAGGATAGAGACGACTGAGGCAAAAGCAAAAGAGCTCAGAAGATTTATCGAACCATTGGTTTCGAAAGCAAGGAAAGCTTTGAAATTCAAGGACTCAGCTCCTGAGAAAGGCATTCATCTGAGAAGGGAAGCAAGAAAATTTTTACAAAGCAAGGAAGCGCTGATAATATTATTTGATGAAATAGGAGCAAAAGTAGGAGACAGACCGGGTGGATTTACAAGGGTTTTAAAACAGGAAACAGGTGGGGAGACGGAGCAAGAACCGCTATTATTGAGTTTGTGGATTATAACTATGTAGCAACAAAAGAAGCAGAGCAGAAAGAAAAAGATGAAAAGGCGGGTCCTGCGGATAAAAAATCCAAAGAAACAGAAACCGGGAAAAAAACAAAAAAGGTTTCCGCAAAATCTTCAGTAAAAGAAACAACGGATAAAGAAAAACCTAAAACAAAAAAGAAAAAAGAAGTCAGCAAATAATACTTTTAAATAAATCCTTAACTTTAATAAGATTTTCATAGATGAAATTTAATTTAGAGGTTAAGGATTTTTCATTTAAGTAAATCAGGAGAAAATTATGAAAATAGTATCTGCGGAATTTATTAAAAGTATTTTTGATCTCAGGGCATTGCCAAATTCTGTATTAGCGGAATTTGTTTTTGTGGGAAGATCAAACGTAGGAAAATCCTCTCTAATAAATTCCATTTGCGCAAAAAAGAAACTCGCCAAAATAGGGTCAGTACCCGGCAAGACACGACAACTTAATTATTTTCTAATTAATGAAAAATTTTATCTTGTGGATTTACCGGGTTACGGATATGCGAAAGTTCCCGAACAGATAAGAGCAGGGTGGAGAAAACTTGTCGAAGATTATATAAGCGAAAGACAGAATGTAAAATTGGTTTTTGTCTTAATTGATTCAAGACATGAGCCGACATATCTGGATGAACTGATGGTAAGCTGGCTTGAATATTACGAAATTCCTTTTGCGGTTATACTTACAAAATCAGATAAAATCTCATCCAACAAAATGCAGAAGCAGATATACCGGGCTTCGAAGATAGTTAACAACGAAGATCTTTGCATTGATTACATACCATTCTCAACTGTAACTGGCGAGGGTAAAAATGAAGTTCTTAAACTTGTAGAAGATTATCTGTAATATCTTCAAAGGAATTTTATTTTGAATCATCACATTACATATTTCAAAAGAAGGATAGTTTTATTTTCTAAATAAAAGTCTTCTGAAATAATTCATCATATTTCACTAAAATTAATGGGAACAGATTTTGAAAAAAATATTAATAGCGGATGAAATTGATTTATGCGGCGTTTCAAACCTTCCAGTAAACAAATTTACTGTAAAAACTCATTTCGGAATTTCAAACGAACAAATTCTTAAAACTTATACGGATTTTGATGTCCTTGTAATAAGGAGTATCAGAAAACTGAATAGAGATTTTCTGTCAAAAGCCAACTTTAGTCTGATAGCGACATGCTCTAAGGGAACTGATCATATAGACATCGCCTTTGCTGATACGAAAGGAATAAAAATAATAAATGCGGATGACTCCAATAACATTTCAGCAGCCGAACATACCCTTGCACTGATACTTTCCATTTTCAAAAAAATAAATTTTTCAGATAAACTGGTAAGGCAAAATAAATTTTCATTTTACGATTACGAAAGAAATGAAGTATATGGTAAGAGTATAGGTATAATTGGTTTCGGTAAAGTAGGAAGTTATGCCGGTAAATTATGCAAAGCATTTGGCATGAAAGTATATGCAAATGATACTGATATTAACGTAAGAAATAAAAATAAAAAAATTGAATTCAGGAGTTTGAATTTCATTTTAAAAAATTGTGATATTATTTCAGTGCACATTCCGTTGAATAAAAAAAATACTAAATTTATTTCGGAAGAAAAAATAAAATCTATAAAAAGTAATACGGTGTTCATAAATACATCAAGAGGTGATGTCATTGATGAAAAATATTTATTTAAAGCTCTTAAAAACAAAAAAATTAAATACGCAGGTTTAGATGTATTTTCTAACGAGCCCAATGTTTTCAGTGGTTTCGGGGGATTAGACAACGTACTGCTGACAAATCATATTGCAGGAAAGACAACTGAAAGCAGAAAAAAAATTTCCGAAAATATTTTTAAAAATATAAAAAACATATACGGCAAAACAAAATACCGGTCATAATGTTACGCCTTATAAATATTTTTTGAAAAATGAATTTATTTACGAAAATCTATATTGACAAGTTACAACATTAGTAGTATATTTATCAAAATTAATTCGCAAAAAAACTTTTGTTAAAAAATTATAAACATAAAATTAATTTAAACCAAACATAAAGGAGAAAAAAATGTTCAAAAAATTTTCAGCTTTATTACTATTAGTTCTCTTAACAGTAAGCGTTTCAAAAGCGCAGGATCCGGGACCTCCTTCAACTTTAGGACCAGGAGAAAGTTATACAGGTCTATGGTCTGTATCTTATGACTATCAGACAAACGGCAGCGTAAGGTACCTTGTTCAGGATCCAACAAGCAAAAACAAATGGTGCGCAATTTTAATGTCTCAGCAGGATTCATCAACAGCGGCAGGAACAGGAAGACACATTTATTACTCATACAGTGATGACAACGGCGCAACTTGGTCATCAGATGTTCTTGACGGTGTTAACGCTCAGGGTTTCCCTTGTTTGACTCTGTCAAACGGGTTACCGGTAATAGCAAGACACCAATCAGCTACAGTCGGATCACTTGTTTCAAAAGACGCATCCTTCGGAGCTTTTGGTTTTTCAAACGTTCCCGGAGTTCCTGTTAATCTTACAGGAAATCTTCCAATCTGGGCGCATATTTCAGGAACAGCAAACGGTAATCTTGTAATGGTTGCAGCTCCAAACAATACCGGTGCATTTAACGGCTGGAGAACAACATACAATGGTACAAGCTGGACACCATATTCTGATATGGGCACGATCAGCGGTCCTTCCGGAAACTTTGAGGTTGCAGCAAACGGAAACGGAAAAGTCTGTATAGTCGGTACCGATTATAATTCCAATTCCAATGTTATGCGTCTTTTCGCTTCAAATGATAACGGATTAACTTTTGACAACGGAACTGTGATTTTTGATTATGTTATTGACGGAACAGACACTTTATTCGCTAATATTGCAGGCGGATATCAGGCAACCTATATAGGTGATGAACCTCATGTAATATTTGCAGCTTATAACGGAACATTAACAGTATTCCCTAATGCAAATACAAATGAATATGTAAAACCAAGAATTTATCATTGGTCTGCATCAACCGGTTTGAATTTAGTTGCTAGTAAATCAAACATTCCTCAGTTAACTGACACTATCACACAGATCCTAATGGTACCTCTTACACAGCCAACAGTTACACGTTTAGGCAATGGTTGGTTGGTCAGTGCTTTCACAACATTTTTAAGAAATAATGTTCAGACTGTTGATAATGGAGATCAGGTAAACGCAGGAGAAATATTTACATCAATTTCTACAAACGGCGGATCAACATGGTCAACACCTGTGAATCAGACAAATACGCCAGCGGTAGAAGAAAAACATCCATCTTTTGGACAAACAACTTCTGACAGTCTAAGATTATATTATATCAGAGACCTGAAAGCTGGTAGTTGGGTTAATACACCTGACTGGGGTAAAGCTCCTGTTTACGGAATTTTCAAAAAAGCTCCTGTAACAGTAGGAATAAAAGATAACGTTTCAATTGCTAAAAGCTATGAATTATTCCAGAACTATCCTAATCCATTCAATCCTACAACAACAATAAGTTATTTTGTTCAAAAATCAGGATTAGTTACATTGAAAGTATATGATGCATTAGGAAGAGAAGTTGCTTCACTTGTTAATGAAATTCAGTCACAAGGTCCAAAAGAAGTTACATTCATTGGAGATAAACTATCCAGCGGAATTTATTATTATTCCATTTCCGCAGGAGATTTCAAAGATACAAAGAAAATGATGTTGATTAAGTAATATATACTTGTCTAAACACATTTAAATAATACAACCCTCATGATTGACAAAAATTTGTCAGATTATGAGGGTTTTTTTTAAAATATAAATTTAAGGTCTATGAAAAAGTTTATACAAAATATTAGCTGCATTGCTTTACTTATAATGTTAGCAATTACAATTACAAATACGAGTATATATTCCCAGACCACTGGAAGTATTACCGGAACTGTAGTTGATGCAAAAGACAAACTCCCCTTAGTGGGAGCAGTTATACAAATAGTCGGCTCAAGCAGGGGATCTGTTTCTGATGATAACGGAGAATAACTGATAATCAACGTAGATGTCGGCACTTATGAGTTGGAAGCGTCTTACATTGGATATTCATCTCAAAAACAATCAGGTGTCAGAGTTTCAGTTGACACAAAGACTAAAGTTAATTTTGAATTAGCAGTAGCAGGAAATGAAATAAAGACTGATGTTATAGTTATTCAGGCGGAAAGAAAAGGAATTGATGTTGAACAGAGCGGTAGATTAGTCGGGCAAGAACAAATTGAAAACTCAGGAATAAGGGGAATTCAGAATCTTGCTGCAGTTACCGCGGGGGTTGTAACTGATGAAAGAGGAGCAAACATAAATATCAGGGGCGGAAGAAAATCTACAAATTCAATTATTGTAGATGGAGTCTCTACTACAAATCCTGTTGACGGAACGTCAACGGCATTTGTTCCTAACAGTTTGTTACAGGAATTAGCTGTATTAACAGGCGGATTCGGAGCAGAATACGGAAATGCTCTTGATGGAGTTATTAATGTTACAACAAAAAGCGGATCTGACAGATATTCCGGTTCATTAGAAGGAATAACAGATGCGGTTTCAGGAAACTGGATTGACACAAAATCACAGCAATACAATTTGTACAATTTTTCATTAGGCGGTCCATTGATTCCGACAAAAGAATTGAGTAATGTAATTAATTTTTACGGAGGAATTGAAAGACAATTTTTAGGTGTTACAAATCCAAGCTGGATTGCAGATAAAATTTTTGCAGACGGTATTATTAAAAATTATAACACACAATTATGGTCATACAGCGGAAGACTGAATTTTGACTTTTCGCAGATCAAGAAATCAAAGGTACCTCTTCAATTAAAGTTAGGTTATTTAAGAACAGATAAGGACGCGAGAAATTTTATTCAATCATGGGCACTGACAAACAGCGGCAGACATCCATTAAACGTTGTTGAGGATCAGCAATATTATGCAAGGGTCATACATACAGTTTCAAATAAATTCTTCTATGAACTGCAGGCAAATTACTACAAAAACAGTAATGTTACTCAGGATCCATTTTTTCAGGATCAGTGGTTCAAATACGGCGATACTTTATATAATCCGGGTATTCCGGGACAGGGAACCAGACTTGAGGCAGATCCAAATTATGCAAATGTATTTTTCACGGATGGTAGAATTTTCAATAGTTATGATAAGAAGGAACTTGAATATACAGGCGGAAAATTAGATGCTTCTTATTCTCTTCTTTCAAAAAAATATGGAGATCATGACTTAAAGTTTGGTGGCGAATATCGATACCATACTCTAAGAAAGGCCAATTTCGCACCAATGTCAGTAGCGGCAAATTCCATAGTCGGTCTTGATACAGCAACCGGTCAACCAATTTACCAGGTTAATCCTCAGGATTTATGGTTTGGAAGAAATGTTTTATTAAATTCTTACGGTTACGATATACGGGATCAGTTTAACAATCAAATAGTATCAAACGAAGATATTGAAGCAAAACACCCTATTATCGGAGCTATATATTTAAGAGATAAAGTTGATTTTAGTGATTTAACAGTTAATGCAGGTATCAGAATGGATTATCTGGATGTTAATACTGATATTTTAAAAGATCCAAAAGTATTGTTATCAAGCAACGGAGATCTTTTAAGTGATGAAGCATACAAAAAAAGTACAGGTGAAATATACTTTAGCCCGAGATTAGGATTTTCATTCCCGGTTACAGATAAAACAATATTTGTAGCTCAGTATGGAAAATTCATTCAAATGCCACCATTGGATTATCTGTACATCAATAAGCTTGCATTCAAATACTTCTTTGCAAATTCTGTACAAAACGTAGCGGAAAATTCAGCTCTTACTCCGGAAAAATTAACATCTTACGAATTTGGATTTAAGCAGGCAGTTGGTGATTATCTAAACATGGGAATAACAGCTTATTATAAAGAGACAAAAGATCAGATTGGTGTTACAAGAATTGCCGGTTCAGCAACTGTTCCTTCCGGTTATGCATTGTATGCAAATACTGACTTCAGTATTTCAAGAGGTTTGGATTTTTATTTAAGCATGAGAAGAGTAAACAGATTAGCGGTAGATATTTCATATACATTATTATTTGCTTCGGGAATCGGATCTGATCCGAATACAAAATTCCAACTGGCGAATAATCCAGATGCTGAATTACCTAAATTCGCTTTCCCGCAGGACTATGATCAAAGACATACTGGAAATGTAAATCTTGATTACAGATTTGGATCTTCTGATGTTCCAAAAGGGTTCTGGGGAGGAGTTTTATCCAATTTAGGATTAAACGCATTATTTAGTTTCAACAGCGGAAGACCTTATACAACAAGAGAGTTACCGGTAACAGCTTTTGCTGATGACGGACTTGTGAAATCAACAAAGAACCAGGTTTATACAGGCTGGAATTTAAGATTTGATGCAAAACTTGATAAAACTGTTAAGGTAGCAAAAACAAATTTAAACTTTTATATATATGTTTTAAATTTGTTTAATTCCGAATTAATAAACAAAGTATACGGAAGCACCGGTCGTCCGGATGATAACGGATATCTTAATACTCCAACCGGAGCTGCTTCATCACAATTATACAAAGATAATTTCAACATTAGAGTTGCGGATATAACAAACTGGGGAACTCCGCGTCAGGTAAGATTTGGTATTAAACTGAGTTTCTAAAATTTATAAATTCAAAACTTAACGAATATGAATAAACTTATATATATATTTTTAATAATAGTTACTGCTCAGTTTGTTTTTTCCAAACCGAGAAATGACAATCCTAATAATGCAAAAAATAACAGCACAATAATATTAGATAATAATACGCCTAATAGCACCAGTGCTTTTGTTAAGTTGCAAACAAGATTTGATCCAAACAGAGTAGATTCATGGTTTCAGAACAGCGGAACATTCAATCAGGATATAAGAACAAACAACACGCCTGGATTCCAGTGGCCGACAGGTTCTTCAAGGTTTGCAATATTTACTTCAGGTTTGTCAATTGGATGTTATTACAACGGAAGTATCAGACAGGCAGCAGCTTCTTATGCAGGTGAATACGCTCCCGGATATATTGACCAAAACGGAGTAGTAAAAACTGATGCGCGATTCAGAATTTACAAAATTAAGGCGGGTGATAATGCAGCTACAAATCCTGATTACGCTGCATGGGGTGATATGATTCCTTTTGGAGCGCCTTATGTTGATATGAACAATGACGGTGTTTATAGTCCGGGTGTAGATATACCGGGAATTAAAGATGCTGAGCAAACTTTATTTTTATGCATGACTGACGGTTTTCCTGAAAGACATGCTGTAGGTGAAGGATTTGGCGGCGGTACAGCTCCGATAAATGCAGAAGTTCATCTGACATTATGGGGTTATAACACACAGGGACTTGAAGACCTTCAGTTTGTAAACTGGGTTGTCATAAACAAATCAAACACTACCTGGGAAAGAACATTTTTCAGCGTAATTGTAGATCCCGATTTAGGAGATGCAACTGATGATTATATCGGATGTGACACCTCAGCAATTTCGGGTAACAAAGACATGGCATTTTGTTATAATGCAGATAATATTGATGGAAGCGGATCACCACCTTCTTACGGACAATCTCCTCCGGCATCCGGAATGGATTTTTTCCAAAGTCCGATAATCAGAACAAGCAATCCAAATGATTCGGTTTCATATTATTTCCCTCCGGGTTCTTCAAATAAAGTTACAAAACAAGGGAAACAATTAGGTTTATCTTCATTTGTATATTTTACAAATACGGGTTCAGGCGGAGTGCAATGCGAACAGGATCCGGGAACACCTTTAGAAGCATACAGATATCAGACCGGTATTAAAAAAGACGGAACCCCTTGGTTATATCCCGGTACATTACAGCCAACAAAGTTCTGTTATCCGGGCGATCCTGAAAGATTTACCGGATGGTCAGAAAGAGGTACTAACGGCGTTTCAAATTTAGCTGTTGTGAAAAACTGCGGCGGTGCAATAACCGGAACTCCGGAAGTAAGTCCTCCCGGAGACAGAAGATTTATATTTAATTCCGGTGATTCATTATTTAATGTTGCGCCCGGAGATACTCAGATTATAGTTTTAGGACAATTTGTTGCAAAAGGAACAAGTAATTTAAATTCTGTAACTCAGTTAAAGAGAACAGATGCTACGGCTCAATCACTTTACAATTCCAATTTTGCTGTAAACGCTCCTCCTCCGTCACCGGAAGTATCTGTCAGTATTGGTACACAGAACGCAGCTTTAGGTCAGGCAAATATTTCTTTTGCATGGGGCGACAGATCAGAATCATACTTAGTATGGGATTCATTACTCCAGCCAAGAAGCGATTCCAGTTTTCTTAAGTTTGAAGGATATGAAATATACGAAATCAAAAGATCAGCAGTTAATATTCCGGATTTTAATGATCCGGCAAGTATAAACAATGATGTAAAATTGCTTCAGATTTATGATAAGATTGATACAGTTGGAATTATCATTGATACTCTTCCAACGGGAATAAGCGTAAACGGCGTTCCTCAATATGGTAATTTCCCTGTAGTTCCTTACTATACAGCTCCAATTCCAAACGGATTTCCAAATACAGGAATTTTCAGAAATTATCTTGTAACACAAACGGCATATCCAGAAGAAAACGGAGGAAGCACCAGTTTGATTTATGGTAATACTTATAAATTTGCTATTGTAGCTTATGCATACAGAACAAATCCAAAGTCAAAATCAGACAGAAAGGTTGTCAGAAGTCCTTTTATCTCCGCTATAAAAACAATAGTACCTCAATCCTCAGTCGCAGGTAGTGAGTTCATCATTAAAAACGGTGATACAATAAATACTAACAGAAGGGATTTAGGTGTAATGCCTATAGTGAAAAACCAGGATCAGTTAAAAACAGCATTATACAAAATAAATTTTAATGCTCCTGATACTTCATACAATATACTAAGATCCGAAAACAGCGGAGTTTCGTTTGATACTCTTTATAAAAATAATAAATATATTAAATCTTCCTTAGGAACTACATTCCCTGATGATTCGTCAAAAATTGTTGATGGAGTTTTGATTAAAGTTCAGAAAATTCTCAATGCCGGAGTAATAAGGGATACTTATACTCCCAAAGACAGTACTCAGGCAAAACTTGAGGGTTGGGAATATGAACCTGCTACGAATGTTTTCTTAACAGGTGTTGATACGTTAGGCGGATATGCGACTCAAAGACCTTATCAAAACAAAAGTATGAGTCTTTCTTATCCAAATGCAAACACCTTCAGCGGTACCGGTACTACAATAACACCGGAAAGACTGCATAAAGTAGTTATTGAATATTCTGATACAAACAACGGACAAATGGCTTACAGGTATGTTAATAACACAATTTTCCCGCCTGCTGATCCTTCATTTGCTCCGTATATTATTTCGACGGGTGCTGCTTTCAGATATCAGGACATGAGAAAAGTTCCGTTTAAGGTATATGAAGTGATAGATGCAGGTGACAGTCTTGCTACAAGTGTAAAAAGACAAGTTAACTGCGCTTTCCTCGAAAACAATGATTCTTTATTTGCAACAGTAAATGGTGTACAAACAGAAGTTGGCAGAGGTAAAATAAATGGTATGTGGGATCCGACAACATTCAGAACGGGCGGACTTGAAATATTGTACATCTTTGCTTCTGATTATAATTCTGCTCCGAACACATTTTATACTACTAAGAATCTCAGGACAAACCAATCTCAGTTTGATATAACTTTTGTTTGGAATCCAAAAAGAATAAACAATTCAATGGACTTTAAGTCAGGTGACAAATTCACTATTTATCCTTACACAGTCACAAGACCAGTTCAGATTACAGGCGTTCCCTTATTTTATGAATTCAGAACAACGGCTCCTGTTGTTGGAAACAGTGATCTTGCTAAATCACAGGGTGATCTGGATAAAATAAGAGCAGTTCCAAATCCTTTCTACGGATTCAGCGATATTCAAAGAAATACATCTGACAGATTTATTACATTCAGGAGATTACCAAAAGTATGTAATATAAAAATATTCACATTAAGCGGAGATTTTATCAGAAAGCTTGATAAAAATAATGACGAATCTACTTTAACGTGGGATATAAAAAATCTTGAATCCGTGCCTATTGCTTCGGGAATGTACATTGCTTTAATAGAAGCGCCTGGTATAGGAGAAAAAATAATTAAACTTGCAATATTTACATCCGAAGAAAGGATTGGTTTCTAATATTTCTGAGATCCGGGTTTTTAAGCCCGGATCTCTAACTTAAAATAAGGAGAATTTAAAATGCTTAAAAAATATATACTAATATTATTTGTAACAATATTTATTTCATCGCTATCTTATTCAGGACCAAGAAATAAACTTGGTCTTAATGCAGCTGATGAACTATTAATTCCGGTGGGCTCTATCGGAACATCTTTACAGGGATCAAATCTTGCCAGCACTACCGGTATTGAATCAATGTACTGGAATCCTGCAGGACTCGCAAAGATTAATTCGAAAACAGGCGAAGCTATGTTTTCTTATATGAATTACATTGCTGACATGAGCGTTCAATACGCTGGTGGCGCTGTAAAACTTACTAATATTGGCGTCTTAGGATTTTCAATTAAAAATCTGAATTTTGGTGATCCTGAGCTTGTAACAACTGTTTTTGCGCCCGAAGGTACCGGCGAAACTTTCAAACCTACTTATATAATTGGAAATTTAAGTTTTGCCCGTGCGATGACTGATAAAATTAACTTCGGCACAAATATAAAATACATTAGTGAGAATATTGCTAATGTAAGCGCAACTGGTTTTGCTTTTGATTTCGGTCTTCAATATATCGCCGGTAAAAGCGGAATTATGTTTGGTATTGCATTGAAGAACTTAGGACCAAGAATGAAATTTGACGGTCCGGGACTCGACAGAACTTTCGTAGAAAACGGTGTTAATGTTGTAAGAAGAGTTACGCTTCAGGAATCCGAATTACCTACAAATCTTGAAATAGGATTATCTTACAGAGCGGACTTTAACAAAAACAATTTCGTGAATTTATCTACTACGTTCATGAATTCATCTTATGCCAGCGATGAATACAAGTTCGGTCTTGAATACAATTATAATAATTACCTTTTCTTAAGAGGATCTTTAAAAGTACTGCCTGATAAGGAAGAAGATGAAGCAATGTTTGGTCCTTCATTCGGTATTGGATTGAGATATCCTGTAGGCGGAGTAAATTTAGGATTTGACTATGCTTACAGAATTGTAGATCAATCAGCTTTCAATTCTACCAACCAGTTTTTTACTTTCAACCTGGGATTTTAGGTAATTAATTTTTATCTTAATTTAAAAAAGGTAATTCTTATTTAAGAATTGCCTTTTTTTATTTTTCAATTTCAAAAATATTTATTATGAAATTAAGAAGATTTATTTTATTACTAATTGCTTTCGCTGCAATTAGTTTTAAAAATGGATATAGCGAAGATTCTTTTCAGTTCAATGCGGATTATGCAATCTATAAAGGAAGCGACAATAAAGCTTTGCTGGAAATATATTATTCGTTTTACATGAAGTCGCTTAATTATAGTTTTAATAACGGTGAGTATAAAGCTAATGTGACGATTGGCATAAAAATCTCCGGGAAAAATGGAAATCAGATTGTGTTTGACCGTCAGTATAACACTAACTCTGCTGTGAAAGATACTTCCGGATCAGAGTTAAAGAAAAATTTAATCGGACAGCTAAACATTTCAATTCAGAGCGGTGAATATATAATCGAGATAACCGGTTCGGATTTTAATAATGTTGTTAATTCGGATACGCTAAGATATCCCTTATCCATCCCGGAAAACATCAGCGGAATGAAAATGAGCGATCTTGAAATTGCTTCGGAGATTAAAAAATCTTCAGATCAGGAAAACAGTTTTTATAAAAATACTCTTATAGTAATACCCAATCCTTCCGCGTTGTTTGGCAGTAGTCTGAAAACAGTTTACTTCTATTTTGAGCTGTACAATCTCAGTCTTGACAGCAGCTATTTTATTGAAAAAAGAATTTATGACATAAATAAAAATTTAATTTTTACTTCACAAAAAAGTATCAAGCCCAGTAACGGCTCAATTGCAGAATACGGTACAATCGGAATAGATACTTTGCACTCAGGAATTTACTTTCTGGAAGTATTACTGGCGAATCAGCTTAATAATGTTATAGATTCAAAAGAAAAAAAAATATTTGTGTATAAGCTTAATGATAATAAAGCTGATAATACTGGCAACACACCTCAGAATTTTCTGACAAGCGTGTATGCTCAAATGAAGGAAGAAGATCTTGACAGAGAATTTGATCTTTCGGTGTATATCAGAACTGATAAAGAAACTAAAAGTTATAAAAATCTGAACAAACTTGAAGATAAAAGAAAATTTATGTTTGAATTCTGGAAGTCAAGAGATAATAATCCTTCTTCAGCAGTAAATGAATACAAAGTAAATTATTTTAAGAAAATAAATGAAGCGAATAAGAGTTTTAAAGGATCATACAGAGAAGGCTGGAAAACTGACAGAGGAAGAATTTTGATTATTTACGGGAAGCCGGATGACATTGAAAGGTATCCGTTTCAGATAACCACAAAGAGCTATGAAATATGGAAATATGATTCGGTTGAAGGAGGCGCACAATGCGTTTTTGTCGAAAGGGATCAGGCAACAGGAGTTTATGATCTTGTTCACAGTACTTTGAGAAACGAACTTCAGAATCCTAACTGGGAAAAAGAATTAACTAACTGATCTCTTTGAAATGCAGAAAAACTATTTAATATTAATATTATCATTTGTCTTTGGTCTGGCTTTATGGATGTATATAAATTTAAATTCAAGTTATTCAATTGATCTGATAATCCCTGTGGAAATTCAGTCTTCAAAATCACAGGCGCTTTCAGAGGAAATACCAAATTCAATAGATGTAACAGTACGTGGCAAAGGCTGGGATCTGATCAGTCTGATGATTTCCAAAAATCTGAAGTATTCACTGGATATTTCCAAACTTAAAAAAGATACAAGGATTATTTCCGAACAATTTGTAAATGAAAGACTGAATCTTCAGCCGAATTTATCCGTCATTAAAATCAACCCTGATACTATCAGTATAAGTTTTGATAAAGTATCAGGCAAAACCATTCCTGTAAAAAATAATATTGTTGTCAATCTCAAAGAAGGTTACAGTATAATAGGAGATCCCGTATTAACTCCGGATTCTGTCAGTATTACAGGGATCTTCTTACCTTGTTAATAAGATCAAGTCTATTCAAACAGAATCAAAATATTTTAACAATGTTAATTCTGATATCGCAGGAGTAATTAAATTAAAAGATACTCTTTCGAATATTATTAAAATTAATCCTTCTCAGATAAGCTTTTACTACAAAGTCGAGCTGTCAGCGGAAAAGAGCTTTGAAGATGTTGCTGTGAATATTATTAATATTCCTGAAGACAAGGAAGTTCTGCTCATTCCGCCAAAAGTTAGTTTATCAGTAAGAGGCGGAGTGGAACAGCTTTCGCAGATATCCATGTCTGACATTAATGTGAATGTGGAATTTAACCTTATCGAAAGTGATACACTGGGATTTATTATCCCGGAAGTAAATATCCCGGAGGAATTGAATTTATTGAAAATAGAACCTCAGAAACTTCAGTATATTATTAAGAATAAACTGCAATGACAAACCTGCTTAATTATTTATCATGTGAATATAAATCACTGACTGCTGAAGTAAGAAAATTAAACTTCAAAGTAACTTACATATTTCTTTCAGTTGCATTCATAACTTTTCTTTCTATTGTTATAGCATCTCCGAATTTCTATTACGAAAATTTCAGCAGAGACAGATTTCTTTCCCGGATATACTGGTTCTTGACCGACGGAAGTTTAATGTTTATTCTTCCGGTACTCTCAGTGAAATTAATATTCAGGGAAAATCTTTCAGAGTACGGATTTTCTTTAGGTGATAAGAAATTCGGTATAATAACCTCAGTAATATTTGTTACTGTGATGTTTATAACTGTGTGGATTGTTTCCGGTTCGCAAACATTTGCTGCAACTTATCCCCAGGGTGGACCGAAGGTTAAAGAAAATTTCACAATATTTATTTTATATGAACTATGCGTGCTTGTATATATGCTTGGATGGGAATTTTTCTGGAGAGGATATATGCTTTTCGGATTAAAGGATAAATTCGGATATTATTCTGTATTTATTCAGATGATACCTTTTTTTATTTTGCATAAAGGAAAGCCGGAGATAGAGCTGTTTGCTTCGATTTTTGCCGGACTGATACTCGGAGTGCAGGCATTAAGAAGCCGCTCATTTATTTACAGTTGGATTTTGCACTGGCTTGTCATGTTTTCTATTGACGGCATCTCAATTTTAAGATCTGTTAATAATATTTATGGAATTGGTTTATCGGATTTTTATAATTTATTTTTTTAATTAATTATAATTTTAGTTAGTGATTTTTAATCTGGACTGTATTCATTATTTTAGACAGACGATTATTTCTTTTTTATAAAATCAAAAATATATTTGCTCATGAAATTAGCTGTTAACATTGACCATGTAGCGACTCTGAGGGAAGCAAGAGGCGAAAATGAACCCGACCCTGTTGCTGCTGCGGTAATATGCGAACTTGCAGGCGCAGAAGGCATTGTATGCCATCTAAGAGAAGACAGAAGGCACATAAATGACCGTGATGTAAGATTGCTCCGTGATCTGGTAAAGACAAAATTGGATCTTGAAATGGCTGCTACTGATGAAATGCTTAAGATTGCTTTTGATATACTTCCTGATATTGTTACATTAGTTCCGGAAAAAAGAAAAGAACTGACAACTGAAGGGGGATTAAATATTTCTCAGGATAAAAAAAGGTATGAAGAATTTATTAAAGAACTTCAGTCAAAGGAAATACAGGTTAGCTTATTTATTGATCCTGAACCGGCAAACATAGACCTTTCAGTAGAGCTTAATGCAGATATAATTGAAATTCATACGGGGAAATATGCAAATACCAGAACTGAAAAAGATCAGATAAATGAACTAAGTAAAATTGCAGTAACTGCAAGAATGGCTTCCGAACTCGGGCTTATCGTTACAGCAGGACACGGGCTGAATTACAATAATATTTTTCCTGTCCTGAACATACCTGAGATAAGGGAAGTAAGCATCGGACATTCTCTTATTGCAAGATCAGTTTTCACAGGTTTGCAAAAAGCAGTCGAAGATATGCTTTCTATTCTCAGTAAAAACAGTTGAATTAAATTAAAATCTTGAGCCGGTTAAAAGTATCCAACATAGTAAAAGAATACGGAAAGCGCTGCGTTGTTAATAATGTTTCGCTTGAGCTTAAACAGGGTGAGATTGTAGGATTGCTCGGACCAAACGGCGCCGGCAAGACAACAACATTTTATATGATCTGCGGTATGATCAGACCTGATGAAGGTGAAATAGAGTTTGACAGGGATAATATCACAAAACTTCCCATGTACAAAAGAGCCCGGCTGGGTATCGGTTATCTTCCGCAGGAAGCTTCTGTATTCAGAAAAATGACTGTAAGAGAAAATATAATGTCAATTCTTCAGTTCATGGATCTTGATAAAAAGGAAAAAGAAGAAAAATGCGAAACTCTTTTAAATGATTTTCATATTTCAAAGATCCGGGATTCGAAAGGTTATACTCTGTCCGGCGGAGAAAGGAGAAGAACTGAAATTGCCCGGTGTCTTGCTATAGATCCAAAATTTATTTTATTAGATGAATCTTTTGCAGGAATTGATCCGATTGCTTCTGAAGAAATCATGAAAATAGTTGCAGCTTTAAAAAGTAAAGGCATCGGTGTCCTTATTACAGATCATAATGTGCATGAAACATTATCTATTGTTGACCGGGCTTACATTTTGATTGACGGGAAAATTTTCAGATCCGGCAGTGCTGATGAGCTTGCAAATGATGAGATGGTTAAAAAACTTTACCTCGGTGAGAACTTTAATCTTGACAGATATCTCCTTAATAAAACGTAACCGGTTATACTACTTTTTATCTGAGACTTTACTGTCCGGACTTTTCTTTTCTGTAACTTTTTTTTCAGAATTACTTTTATCCGAATTCTTATTTTCCGTTTTCGAAGTTTTTGGCTCTGAAGCTGGTTTCTTTGACGAATCTTCTTTTGAAGAAACATCCCCTGAAGTCTCTTTAACAGGGCTTCCTGAGACAGCAGTTTCAGAGGATTTGTTCTTATAATCGGTAAGATAGAATCCAGATCCTTTAAAAATTAATCCGCCTCCGCTTCCTATCAATCTTACCAATTTATTTTTTTTGCATTCAGGACATTTTGTAAGTTTATCATCTTTCATTGATTGAAAGATCTCAAACTCAAAACCGCAGTTATCACATTTGTAATCGTAATTAGGCATTTGAAAAAATTAAATTTTTAAAAATTCCTTTTTTGCTTTTTCATATTCTTCCGCTGAGATCAATCCGTCATCAAGCGCTTCCTTGAATTCCCTGAGCTTTTTCATTGATACTGATTTCTCTCTGCCGTTTTCGGGTTTATCCCCGGTGTTAATTTCATTTTCAGCGCTTAGCAGTTCGCTTACTTTCAATGATCTTTTTTCGCCGTCACCGACAAGAACAGAAATTTCATCAGGATTATTTTTGAGGAAAATAACTCTGTCGGAAAAAACATCTTTTTCAGTTAATGTGATCTTATCTTCAATTTCTTTTGCAAGACTTCTGAGTATTTTAAACTGATAAGTTTCAATCTTTGTCTTTGCATGTCCTGAAACATCAAATTCCTGAGGTTTATAAATAATATCGTAATAATATTCATAGAGTGCCAGCATCTCTGTCAATCTTCCGGCAATAAAAAAACGGTTCTGAACTGTCTCAGCGTCTTTTAGTATCCGGTATCTTAAAGAATCTTTTCCCTGCTCTTCAAACAATCTGTTTATAAGTCTTGATTCTATTCCAAGCTGTTCAACTCGCTTTACAGTAATGCCTTCCTGCTTTGTGTATTTGTAAATTGCTTTTGAAGTCTCGGTCTCAGGAATAATATCAAAGACACCGAATATAAGTCCGAGCAGATACGCTTTATAAGCTTCATCAAGTCTCATTTTTTCTTCGTCGTTAAGCGGTATAATGTCATGATAAATAAAATAATTTTTATTTATATGAAGGTCTACATTGTGATTCTGAGAAAGCTGTTTGTAATACGGCTTCATCTCTTCGGCAATAGTGTATGAATAGAACAAAGGAAATCCCGCCCATTCGGAATAAAAAGTAATAGATGAATTATCCGCAGAATCCTTAAACTCTACATTTGTGCCGGCTATTGACTGAATGAGCGACTGAAATTTTTTAAAGGATGATGTATTAGTTTTTATACCGATATAAAATTTCTTTGCAGATTCGTCAAGCTTAAAACTGCCGGGAATTTCTCTTGTCCGCAGCCACGGAAATGCCTGATTAAACATTCCTCTGATTTTGGATTCGCTTCTTATAGCATCTTTATCAAACAATAAATCCGTTATGTTAAAATCATCTCTTAAATTCTCGAACTGTTTCCTTGCAAAAGCAAGCATCCGGTTTTCAATTATCTGAGCGTCCCTTTCGCTTAATATATTAACAATGTCAGTTACATCCGATGCTCCGAGTTCTTTCAGCAGTTTATTGGAAAGACTTTTAATAATTTCCTGAGAAGCCGGTCCGGTGCCTATGTACCTTGTATAATAAACATCCTTTACTTCATCAGGATCGTAAATCATAAGATTAAAACTGGTTTCCTGTTTCTGAATAAAGTATTTGTATTTTTTCTGAAAATTATTTTTTAAAACTCCAAGATTTCCTGTAAGTTTGTTGAGATCGGAAATAAGACCGGAAGAAATGATCTTATCATTTGCTGTTTTTTCCTTTGTTTCAATAAGAGCAAGTATCCTTAAGCAAATTTCCCTTGCATAATATCTTGACTTAAGTTTTACAAGCGTATTGTAATATTCTTCCATGTTGCCGAGCACTTTCTCTAAAGTCCCTGTCATGGCGGATTTGCGGAGAACATTCAGTTTTGATCTTGTTTCATCTTCTTTTAATTCCTGAAACTTTCTTTTGAATTCCGCATCAAGCTTTGTTACGACAGACTGAAGATCCTTTATCTCTTTTTCGTATTTCGGAATATAGTCGAAATTACCGTCAGTAAGAACGAACTGAAGTCTTTTCAGAAGATTAATAGCATAGAATACGCCTCTGGTGGAATCATTTACAAGAGAATTGATCTTCCTCTCAAGTAAGCCGATTACATTCCTGTCCCTGTCACCAAGAATATTCTGAAGATTTTTTGTCCTGTTGGAAAATATCTGAGACAAAAACATTCCCTGCCTGTTTATATCATTATCATCCCTGAAATTAGTGTCGAACTTCATTTTTTCACCGAGCAGATATGAAGACCAGTTGTTTCCTCTTTTACCGCTGATAAGATCATTCTGAAGATTAGTAAGGAATGATTTTACATTGGATTGAATTGAAGTCTTCTCGCCGCTCTTATAAAGAGAGTCAAGAAGCTGAAACTTATTTTTTGATTCGAGCAGTCCGAGTTCTGGCAGGAACTCGCTAATAAGATAATTATCCACTTCGCTCTGCGATCCTTCGGCGTAAGTAAGATAGTAGTTGATTATATCTTCGCAAAGTTTATATGCGCATGAAATGATAATTCTGTCAACCGGTATTGAAATAGTCGCCTGACCGAGTGATGAATATTTTCTTGAATATGTATTGTCCGTTACAGAGTTATCATCAGGCCATAATCTCTGTTTATACTGCACAAGATTTACTCTTACGCCTCTCTTGTAATTTGCAAAATCAGAATTAGAAAAATCATTGAAAATAGTATCAGCAAGCATTTTATAAATGTCACGGTTATTCTGATCCGATAAAGACAGGTTCTTGGAATTTTCTCCGTCAATTATATAAGTATCGTCATAAACTCCCGGCTGAAAAATATGCGGTTCATTTTTTTTCCATGATACTTCAAAAGTATTTTTGAGATTATAATATTCAAATTCTTTCAATGCGGCATAACCGTTAGCAAAGACCCTTTCCTTACCGTAAGACTGAAAAATTTTCGGAAGCACGACATAGCATGTCGATACCGCCTGGTTTCTGAAAATACTTCTGATAAGGAAACCCATATCAAGCAGCATTCCCGAGCCGGTACCGCCGCTTACGGAAGTAACAACGTAAACATTTATTTTATCTGTATTAACATTCTTGATTTTATGGATCTCTTTTACCTGATTGATTGATCTTGAATCAGTGATCCTGGATTTAGACGCGGTAAGTTTTGAAACTATCTCATCATAATTATGAAAAAATGCAAGTCTTGCAGCGGGTCTTATCTGACCTGCACCGGTATTCATAGTACCGAGCTTTGCGATTTCTCCTGTAGTGCTGAGCCATTCCTTAATATGAGGAACATCCTGAATCCTGTAAATATAATCAGATGGATTTACCGGATGGAAAATCTTTTCGGAAGGTTGAAAATCAATTTCGTTTATCAGATAATCACGTTCTCTCGCTATACCGCTCTCTTCAGAAGGTGCATTATCAGTGTCAATGTAGAGATAGGATATTATCGGAAACTCGGTAATCGCGCCATATTTTTCTACGAATTGTCTTCTGATTCTCAGCAGCACTTCCTTGCCTGTTCCGCCCAGACCGATAATTATGGTAGGCATTAATTCCTGAGTCTTCAGCTCGAGTTTCTCTTTAGCCGAAATATCAAGTATCATATTCGGATCGTTTATCTGCCTGTTAATATTTAAGTTATCATCCATTTAAAAATTTCAGTTGAATAAATTCAAAATAAACTTTTACAATTCCACAACGCTTTCTCCGCCGTCAAGATTTATAATGTTTCCTGTCATCCAGTGCGAATTTCTTTTATAATTATCCGCAATATATTCCGCTATCTCTTCAGGTAATGTCAATCGTCCCATAGGATTCCTCTGCTTTGCATTATCAATGATCTTCTGACTGTTTGGTATCTTCAGCAATGCAGGTGTTTCAGTTACACCGGCTCTTATTGCATTAACGGAAATGCCGATCTTTCCGAGTTCCATTGCAAGCTGTCTGACATAAGATTCCAGACATGCCTTTGCTGCTGATACCGCTCCGTAAAACTCTATTTGTTTGGAACCGCCTGATGATGTCATTGCGTAAATCTTCCCGCCTGATACCATTAATTTATTAAATATAATTGCCTGAGTCCAGTAAACAAGACTGTTAGCCATTACATCAAGAGTCATTTCAATTTGTTTCTGATTAATGCATTCTTCGGGATTTCCTGAAATGAAATTTCTCAGAGTTCCGAATGCAAGCGAATGAACCAAAACCTTTATCGTTGATTCTTTATCAGATGAAAATATTTTTTGAATTTCTGAAATAATATTTTCCCTTCTCGAAGCATCAGCTGCATTAACATTAAAAAAATGCGCCTCAACGCCTTTTGATCTTATATCTTCTATAAGCTGATTTACATCAGGCATTGTAGTAGCCCTGTCAAGATGAACTCCAATAATGTTTACTCCGTCTTTAGCCAGTTCAAGTGAAATAGATTTTCCAAATCCGCTTGACGCTCCTAAAATTAACGCATAATGTTTTTTCATTTTGTAATAAAGATTTTGAAGTTTAAAATAAATAGTTACGTCAACAGCTTAATTTACTTTGATTTAACGGCTATAATAGTCATTATCAGACTTATTATAAATAGAAAAATCACAACAACCATAAACGATGCCGCTGTCCAGAATCCGGCTATCAATCCCCAGACTATGAATATCCAGATAATTGTAACTATGAAAAACAAACTCCAGCTAAGAAGCAAAGATTGCCTTGTTGATTTTTTTTTGTGAAATGTCTTGAAAAGATTTATTACAAAAATAAAGAAGAAAAGACCTGATCCCAGCAGAGTGAGCAGAATATAAGTAAACAGCTTTGTATTAGTCATTGCTTTTTCAGATTCAGGAATAGTTAGTACCGAATCAATCTTTCTGACAGTATCAATAGTTGTAATTATCTCCTGTTGTTGTTTCGTTGAAGCTGTATCAATGGGAAGAGTTGAGGGACTTACATTCGTAATAACACTATCTTTCTTTACGGAAGAATCAGCAGAGTTTGTCTGAGGATTCTGTATTTTATTTTTTGGAGCGATCGAACAGATACCCTGATCGGAAAACATAACCGCAAATAAGAGTACAGCCAGTATCTTAATATAATTTTTAATCAATTTCTCTATTAAATTCTTAATTTAATTATTGCTGTTTTAGACTGTCAATAAATCCTGTGTCATAATCATTGTTAAGGAAATTATCATTCTGCATAATCATCTGGTGAAAAGGTATAGTTGTTTTAATGCCTTCGACTATAAATTCATCCAATGCTCTGGACATTTTCTTAATTGCTTCGTTTCTTGTAGGAGCAAATGTAATTAATTTCCCAATCATCGAATCATAGTATGGAGGGATTCTGTATCCTGCATAGCAGTGTGTATCAACTCTTACACCGAATCCTCCGGGTTGATTGAAAGCGGTAACCAATCCGGGTGAAGGTCTGAAATTATTTTCAGGATCTTCGGCGTTTATTCTGCATTCAATTGAATGTCCATGAAGCTTAACTTTCTTCTTGCCAAGTCTTTCACCGTTAGCTATTCTTATCTGTTCTTTAATAAGATCAATTCCGGTAATTTCTTCAGTAACAGGATGTTCGACCTGAATACGCGTATTCATTTCCATAAAATAAAAATTCTTATCCTTGTCAACGAGGAATTCTATAGTACCCGCTCCGAGATAATTCACAGACTTTGCGCCAAGTACTGCTGCTTTTGACATCTCATCTCTTATGTTGTCATCAATGAAAGGAGAAGGGGACTCTTCAATTAATTTCTGATGCCTTCTCTGAATGGAGCAGTCTCTTTCACCAAGAGTAATAATATTTCCATGCTTATCACCTAATAATTGAATTTCAATATGCCTCGGCTTGTCAACGAATTTTTCAATATATACGTCATCATTTGAAAAAGAACTCATAGCTTCTGTCTTTGCTGTTACAAATGCATTTTCAAGGTCTTCAATTTCCCGGACAATTCTCATTCCTTTTCCGCCGCCTCCGGCAGAAGCTTTGATCATTACAGGCAGTCCGATCTTATCACACAGTTCACGCGCCTCATTCACGTCTTTTATAACACCGTCACTTCCGGGCACTACAGGCACTCCTGCGGCACGCATAGTATCTTTTGCAAAAGATTTATTACCCATTGATGTTATCATATTGGGCAAAGGACCTATGAAATTAATATTCGAATTCAAACATATCTCTGCAAAATCTGCATTCTCTGCCAAGAATCCGTAACCGGGATGTATTGCATCTGCATTTGTTATTCCCGCAGCCGAAACAATTCTTGAAATATTAAGATAGCTTTCCTTTGAAACCGGGGCTCCGATACATACAGCTTCGTCTGCAAATTTAACATGCAGAGAATCTTTGTCAGCATCAGAATAAATTGCTACAGTCTTTACACCCATTTCCTTGCATGTCCTTATGATCCTTAATGCAATCTCACCTCTGTTGGCGATAAGTAATTTTTTTATCATCTGATTTTAATAATAAACTGAAATTTTAATGATTTTGAAGCAGGTAAACTAATTCTTTTCTATCAGGAATAAAGGCTGATTGTATTCAACCGGCTGAGCGTTCTCTGCAAGAATTTTTACAATCTTACCTGATACTTCCGCTTCGATTTCATTCATTAACTTCATCGCTTCGATTATGCAAAGTACGGTTCCTGATGAAACATTACTTCCTACACTAATATAAGGTTCAGCATCCGGAGAAGGCGCAGAATAAAATGTTCCAACCATTGGAGATTTGACTTCAATAATCTTTTCACTTTTTTCAGTTACCGCTGATTCAATTACAGATTTTACGGGTTCAGCCGCTGATACTGCCGATCCTGATTCACTCATAACCTGAGGATTATAAACCGGAAAATTTACAGGCGCTGTGTTTGCAATTACTTTTGGTCTCGGCTTAGCTAATTTAATCCTTGTTCCTTCTTCTTCGATTTCAAATTCAGAAATATTGCTTGTATCAAGTATCTTTATAAGTTTCTTTATATAATTTAAGTCAACTTTCATATTAATATTTTTATTTTAAAAATAATGAATTTATGCTTTTGCTCTTTCTATATATTCTCCTGTGCGCGAATCAACTCTTATTACATCTCCTTCATTGATAAATAAAGGTGCGTTAACAGTTGCGCCTGTTTCTACAGTAACAGGTTTGGTAGCTCCGGTAGCAGTATCACCTTTGAGTCCCGGAGGAGCATCTGTAACTTTCAGGTAAACATGCGGCGGGATTTCCACAGATAGTGGTCTGGAATTATGAAATAATATCTGAACTGTTTCACCTTCTTTAAGAAAATTACCGCTTTTGCCAATTATATCACCTGACATAGTAATCTGGTCATAAGTATCATTATCCATAAGAACATAATCGCTTCCATCTTTGTAGAGGAACTGATAATTGGCAGATTCCAATCGTTCAATCTGAACATCTTCATTAGAACGGAATCGGTTCTCAATAATTTTGCCGTTTTTAAGATTTTTTAATTTAACCTGATAAAAAGCCCTTAAATTACCCGGTGTCCTGTGTTCAACTGATACTACTGAATGTAAATCGTTATTGAAATTTATAATAGTGCCGTTTTTTAATTCTGAAGTTGATGCCATTTAATGGTTTTTTCCTGAAAAATAGTTTAATTATTAAATTTTTGTTAAAAATACCTAATCAGGCATTGAAAATCAATCAATTGTTTTGTCTGATTTATTAGAAAAGTATATGCTTTTTTACGAATTTCAGCCAAATATCTCCAAAATCACTTACAAATCTTAAAAATCATTACATTTTTTGCGGAAGAATGAATGGAATTTTAAAAATTAATAAATTTGGTATTGAAATCATATTTTATCAGGTTTTTTGATAAATATATGTCAGCTTGTTTCTTCGTCATGTATTTTCGGTCTAAATAATTTTGTATTTTGAAAGTTTAAATCAAAATAAACCGGGTTAATCAATTTAACTTAAAAGATAGGATAGTGTGATTTTAACAGGGGATATAAAAATGGTTCCAATAAGATTTATAAAATAAATAATACATCAGAAAAAATAATATACATGATATGATTTTAAGCGGTTAACTCAATACTTAACAGAAAGAAATACTTGTGTAAAATTACTTTGGTTTAATAATAAATTTTTTATTAAAATATTCAGACTGCAGCTTATTATACTTTCCTTCCGGATCAGAGCCAATATCATAATAGAAGAATGAGTCGGGAATTTGTTTCAGACTATCAATCTTTACAGTATCGGAATTGTTTGAATAGATATTTTTATACCGTTCATTTAATTGGGCGTCAAACTTTTCTGCTTTTCCGCTGAACAAATCCCTGTAAGCAGTTTTTATACTGTTTGTTTCTTTTAAGAAAGAAATGAGAACTGCAATACACAAGATAACGAAGGCATACTCAGGAATTAACCTTATCTTAATTTTACCCTTAGCATATAAATAATTAATAGTGAGAATAATGTTTGCAAACCATCCGGTGAGAAATATAAAATAAATTACATTAAGCGTTCTGTACGGAGTGTATGTCCCAAGACTCCAGTATGAAACAAATATTCCTGAGAACAATAACAACAGATACATGGAAACAGAATAAACAGGATTTGTGATAATTTTTATTTCATCCGGTTTTTTATCTGAAATTAATTTGTAATAAAAAGATATGAACAATACTGTAAAGATCAGTAATGGCAGATTATATATTCTGTATAAAATGAATTTAAAAAGGTCTGACGCAGAATTCTTCAGAGAGAATATTAACTGGTGGCTTTCAGGGCTTTTAGTAAGACGGTAATTATTTCCGGGAGCAAAATATACCAGACAGCATGATACAACAGCAACAGCAGCAAATATCAATAGATATTTGTTAATCTTTCTTGTAGTAACAAAATCACCAATAAAATAAATCAGAAAGAAAATAGTTGTTACGAGCATTGAGACTTCATTCGAACCTTCAATAGCAAAAATCAGAAGACAAATTGATGCGATGAGACTGTAGCTGATCTTTTCTTTTTCAATTAACAGGAATTTAATAAATAATGCAGCGAGGACTATCATCATTATATTAGCAAACTGATAAATTACCGCAGATGCAAGCCAGAAGAGACCGAGATTTACAGTCGGCATTCCATAAAAAAATAAATAACAGAATGAAAGTGTGCAGATAAGTTTTTGTTTTCTACTGATCTTATCCAAAGCTATATTGGTAACCAAATAATAAACCGAGTAAATAAAAAGCAGAATGAATATCAGTGTTATAATTTTGTAACCTGCAATTGATCTGAAGACAAGCGGATTAATACTGCTTAAAACTGCAGTAGAGAAATATCTGCCTGACCAGGTTTCGTACCATAAATACTGCGAATGAAAAAAGCCGTGCTTAACTGCCATTTCCGAATAATCAAAATCATCCCAGCTTGGATGAACATAAGCTGAGAGAATAAGAAAAGGAAGAATCGTAAAAAGCAAAAAGAAAAATACTGCTGTGTCTGAAGATGCATTAAATATTTTTCTGAGATTCATCGTCATAAAAAAATGTTATTCATTTTTAAGAGTATCAGAAGACATTACAGAAATATATCTTTTATTGAAATAATGTGCGTACTTTGAGTTGAATTCTGATTTGGGATCGGTAGAAATATCAAACAAGAAAATAGTTCTTGGAGTGTTTACAAGACTAGGTACTACAATACTGTCGGAAACGTTTTTAGAAAGATACTCATACCTGTCATTAAGTTCATTGTTGTATCTCACAGCTCCTCCTCTTAACAAATCAGCGTAAGCATTTTTAACATTATTCTTTTTGAATAAAAATAACACGACAATTATCGTCGCCAATATGTAAAAATATTGCGGTATTCTGCCGATGTTGAAATTATATTTACGAAAAAAATAAAAGACCAGAATCATAACATTATAAAACCATCCGATAAGAAAAACGAAGTAAACAATATTGACTGTCCGGTTGAACGGCGCTCTGCCCAGACTCCATACCGGTGTAAAAATAAGTATGAAAAGAGTAACAAGTAAAGTTAATGACGTAAATAAGGGATTTATAAATATGCCAACCGGCTTTTTGCCGGAGTTAGTAATAAACTTATATAGAACAGGCGCAATTAAAAAAGTAATAAATAACAACGGAGACATGAAAACCCAGGAAAACAAAAGATCTTTCATTGTTGAAAAGGTTGTCATCAATGAAGGAATTAATTTATGACTTTCGGGATAAAGGGATCCTCTGACGCTGTTACCCGGCGCAGAAAGTAAAACATATGAAGATAAAGCTGTCGTTAATGCAAACAGAATTAATCTTGAATTTAATTTTTTTTCAATTATCAGCTTGCAAAGTAAAAGTAAAGATATCATAATAACACCTGTCACCATTGACATCTCGCTGCATCCTGCTATTGCTATAAGCAGAATAACGGACAGAAAGGTCAGAAGTTTTTCTGAAGATGTCCCTGCCTGATTAGTTATCTTTGTATATAAAATCAGGAATATCATGATCATCATTATTCCTGTCTGATAAACTACAGAAGCTGTCAGCCAGTAAAAGCTCTGTGACAGAGAAGGCATTGCATACAGATACATAAAGAATACAGATAAGGAGAAAACAAATCTTTCTCTGAAAGACAGAACTTTTTTTGTTAATTCTGAAATAAGTATAAAAAGCACATAAATAAATAAGATCATCAGCAGAAGAGTCATAATTTTATATCCGAATATAGATCTGAAATATAAAGGGTTATAACTTAAAACCGCATTCGAAAAAAATTTTCCTGTCCAGCTTTTATAATAATGTAACTGAGCATTCATAAAGCCCATTATTCTCGTATTTTCGGCAAGACCCCAGTCGTCTGCAGAAGGTTGATTAAAGAAAAACAGAATTACAAAGGGTATAATCATTAAAATTAAGAACAATAACAGAATATTGCCGGAAATTTTTAAATTAAATTTTTCTTCAAAATACTTAACGGATAAAATTATATGTATGATGTTCTTAAAAAAATAAATTAAAGAATCTGATTGGATTATTAAAGTCTTTAGAAAGAATGTTTAAGAAACTTAAGGGATTATTTCAAAAATTAGATTTCAAATTTTATCTGTAAAAAGACAAACAAAATAGTAGTCAAAATATCAAAGAATCTAAATTGAATTTCTATAACTTATTGAGTAATTTGAAAAATAATTTTAAAATAAAAGAATAACGGAGGAAAAAAAATGGCTGTAAAAGTGGGAATAAACGGATTCGGAAGGATTGGCAGACTTGTTTTCAGAAGACTGAAAGAACTTGGAGGATTCGATATAGTAGCGATCAATGACCTGACTGACAATAAAACACTTGCTCATTTGCTTAAGTATGATTCCATTCACGGAAGATATAATGGAAATGTAGTACTTTCAGAAAACGGAATAAATGTAGACGGTGATGAAATAAAGATTACTGCAGAGAAAGACCCTACAAAGCTTGGATGGGGCGCAATGAATACGGATGTAGTAATTGAATCTACGGGAGTTTTCACTTCTATGGAAAAATTAAAACTTCATCTGGACGGAGGGGCGAAGAAAGTTATTCTTACAGCTCCCGCTAAAGACGCTTTAGACGCTACTGTCGTTCTTGGCGTCAATGACTCCGTACTTAAACCTGAAATGAAAATTATATCAAACGCATCCTGCACGACAAACTGTCTTGCGCCGATGGTTAAAGTTCTTGATGACAATTACAAAATTGTCAAAGGATTCATGACAACTATTCATTCATATACAAATGATCAGGGACTTCTTGATCAGCCGCATAAAGATCTCCGCAGAGCCAGAGCCGGCGCGGTAAATATTATACCTACTTCCACGGGTGCTGCTAAAGCGGTAGGAGAAGTTCTCCCTCATCTTAAAGGAAAGCTTGACGGATTTGCTCTGAGAGTTCCAACTCCTGACGGATCATTAACTGATTTCGTATGTGTATTAGAAAAGGAAACAACAAAAGAAGAGATCAATGCAGCAATGAAAAAAGCTTCTGAGAAAGAAATGAAGGGAATACTTGAATATACTGAAGATCCTATTGTATCAATGGACATAGTAGGAAATCCCAGTTCATGTATCTTTGATTCTTTGTCAACTATGGCAAAAGGAAATCTTGTAAAAGTAGTTGGTTGGTATGACAATGAGTGGGGATATAGCTGCAGAGTTGTGGATCTGATAAAAAAGATAGCTTAGAATATTTTAAATTTAATTAATATAAAAGGTTAACTGAAAAGTTAGCCTTTTCTTATTTCAATAAAAAATAAATAAAAATATGGATACAGTATTTTTAGTAGTTAGTCTGTTTCTTCCAAGGACGATATTGATAATTTATTATTTTATAATGCATCAGATTCCTCTGAATACAGTTCCTTTCATAGGTGATGTACTTCTTACAGTATTCATACCGAGAGCATTAATACTGATTTACATTGCGCAGGTACTGGGAACAGACAGTCCCTGGTTTTGGATACACCTTGTTGTAGCAATATTTGTTTATTTCGGTGGAGGTAAGAAAGCAAAGGATAAATGGAAAAACAGATAAAGTGTTTGATCAGAAAATTATCTTAATAACATCAGTTAAGATGTTTTTGCGATAGTTTGAACAAAAGTAAAGTAAAGTTCATTAAACTTTTTTCTCAGGAATAGTTTTTTGACAGAAAAGCGACTTGAAATAGTAAATTAATACGATTATTTTTGTAATTAATGCGGGAATAGCTCAGTTGGTAGAGCGCAACCTTGCCAAGGTTGAAGTCGCGGGTTCGAGTCCCGTTTCCCGCTCTTTTCATTTGTAAATCAATGTTAGGTAAAATCCGGCGTGGTACCCAAGTGGCTTAAGGGGAAAGTCTGCAAAACTTTTATTCGACAGTTCGAATCTGTCCCACGCCTCTCTCAATTCTTAAGAAAATAAATTCCTCATCTTCAAAAACTATTGTTATATAATTTAAGAAATATCAAATTACAATTTTTTTGCTTTTCAGAACTATAGGTTCTTCAATTAGTTCAGCCCCTGAACCATTTTCCGGAACTAAAAATGATCTTATCTCATCTTTTTCTTTATCTTTTCTTTCTCTCCATTTCTTAGGACACTTTTCGATTTTAACAGGATAAATAGTCAATTCGCCGTCAGCTGCTATATGCAGGCGGAGAAAGTTCTTATAGTCCTGTATTTTCAAAGCTGAAAAAGCTTCATCATTGTGCCTTCCGAAAAAATACTGAGAGATAAAAAGATAAATTCCCATTATTGTAGAGCCAACAATCCACCCGGAAATAAAAATCAGCATCATAGCAAAAAGAAATATAAGTGTTTCATGACCTTTAAAAAAATAAACAGATAATATCACAGAACCCCAACCGAGATAAAACACAGCTGAAAAATGCGCCAGGCAATGTAAAAATCCACCAATATATTTGTAAAATTTTGAATGTGTGTCTGTAAATATTATAAAAGCCATAAGTACAAGCGCAATCCATATTGCTGTAATCGGATTATCAAGGAATGCAAAGAATGTTAATTTAATTGCAAGATAGAAAGAATCAAAAATTCCTGAAGGATTTCTAAAGTTTTCAATATCAAGGGTAGAACTTACAAGCCATGCAGTTAAGAGATACAACAAAGCTGTAACAATTCCGAATCCCGGATTTAAAAACAAGAAAAGCAGGTCTTTGAATGTAAGCAATTTGGATTTCTTCACATCCGGAAAACTTTTTTTCAATGAAAAATTTCTCTTTGTTACTTTATCAATACCGAAATCTTCTGATATCTCATCTACATCGGCATCATGAGTTGGATGAAGAAAAGCACCTCCTCCTCCTGCAGTGATTTTCTGTACTTTAGCTTCAGGGTCTTTCGCATTAATTTCTTCATGCCTTCTGTAGTGGTGGAGATCTCCGGAGAGATAAACTTTCACTTCAACATTTTTTCTTGAAAGAATTTCATTTTGGAGATAGAGAAGGTCGCTTTCGTCATAAATCTCACCGAACTTTTTGTATTTTGCAGCATAGATCCAGTTGGGCTGAGATATACAGAGAATAACCCTGTCGCCTTCTTTCATGTGCCTGTCAGCTACACTTCTGAAATATTCTATCTGAGGTGTATCAATATCGGATTGAAGCTGACCGTCTGAGCCAAGAAGCCACCAGTTGCCGGGAAGTTTAAGTGCAAAATAACTTCTTCTCTGTCTTGTAAACCATCCTGCAAATCTCCTGTTCAGATCGGAGCAGAAAAGTCTTGTAAAAGCTGCAAGTCCGTCATACCAGTCATGGTTTCCGGGAATTGCAAAAACGTGAGGTCTTCTCTCGGGTAAATCATCTCCGAAAGCAGTTTCATAAGGGACAACTAATCTCTTTCTGTAGTTTTCCTTACTTGGAGTAGGATAAACCTCGTCACCACCGAATATCAGAACTTCGCCTCTTTTTGTATCAAAGGATTTTCCATCGATAGATAGTTTCAGTTCGGGATTTGAAGCATAATAAGCTACAGCATAAGTAGGATTAAATCCGTCCCCGGTATCGGAAATATAATCAAGCCAGATTTCCTTTCTGTGATTACCGGGTTCGCTTATGCATTTGTTTTCAAATTCTTTATGATAATGAGTATAATCAAAGAACTCTTTCCTGCTTGAAGCCAGCGCCTGAATCAGTCTCTTGTCAGATTGTTCCCCTATGATAGTGGAAAAAGATACTCTGACTGCTGTCTTTGCAAGTTGTCCAATATCAAACCAATTAACCATCGGCTGACGGCGGATCGAATTTAATTTATTCTGATTATTCATGAATTAACGGATTTGAAATATTACAAACGAATGTTTAGTCTTCTGAGGTTTTTATAGAAATCAGATGCCAGGTTACTCCTGCAGCAATCAAAAGCAATAAAATTCTTATGTATAATGCATCTGTAGCAAATAAGACTGAAATTAAAATTCCTGTCCAAAGAAATGCGATAGAATAAATTTTAGCCCTTAATGTCATTCCTTTATTCTGCATATAATTTGAAAGATACCTTCCAAAATATTTGTTATTATGTATCCAAAAATGAAATTTTTCTGAGCTTCTCGCAAAACACCAGGCTGCAAGTATAAAAAAAATAGTTGTAGGTAATAAGGGGAGGAACATACCGAGCACACCTATCCCTACAAGTATAGTGCCAGCTGCAAGGAAAACAAATCTTACCGCGGGGTTAGAAATGATTTTTAAATCTTTTTTTAAATTTTTATTTTGCAAATTTATTTCAGAAAATAATTAGCACAAAATAGTGAATTAATGGAAATATATTAATCCTAAAATATTCCTTTCACGGATTAATAGTTATAATTAGAGTTCTTAAGAACTATTTCCTGTCATCAGGAAATTAAACATGATCTTATAAAAAAGATTAAATTGTTTATAGTAAATTACTTTAAACATTTATAAATTAAGAAAAAAAGTTTATGGGAATTTTATTTAAAGCGAGAAGCGGAAATTTTTCAAATTCAACCGGACTTCTTCTCATCAGACTGGGTCTGGGTACTTTGTTTTTGCTTGCCGGCGCGGGTAAAGTACTTCACCTTCAGGACTTCATTAATTCAGTTCAGGTAACCGGTCGTATGAACAATACTTTGTCGTTTGTACTGGCATTCATTCTTCCTTTTATGGAAATGATTTTCGGAGCATTATATATCATCGGTCTTTTTACACCCGTTACAAGTTTTTTTATGGCTGTTATGACAATGGGTTTTCTTTTTGTTCTGGGAACAGGTCATCCTGAACTTCCGTTCAGTTACAATATAGTTTTTCTGTTATGCTTTATTGCAACAATGTTTACCGGCGCAGGGATGTTTTCTTTTGATTCTTTGGGAGACAGGAAAAAGAAAGATGATAAAGTAATTAAGAGGGATGAAATAAATCAATCTGATCCTAAGATTTTTGATGCGGGAAAGGTAAATGAGTCCGATGCGATTTTTGTAGATGAAAATGAAGTAAAGGATAAAGAAGTGAAAGGGTAAAAATATATTCTATTTAAATATCATTTCAAATTCTTCAAACACTACTTCAGTATCACCGGAGAATTTTATTTTTTCATTTTTCAACTCTCTTTCAAAAAAACTTACATGTGCCTTCCTCCAGTAATCCAGAGACTTATCACCTTCTCCTTCAGTAAAAGCCATTTCAGAATCAACATTCTTGAATGGAAGTACAAAAACTTTTTTTGTTTTAATTATACATTGAGCTGTGCCGTTCCAGTCTGTAACAATATTGACATCATTTACTTCAGGCATAACTTCATTTCCGTTTTCATACCAAAGCATCAATGATGTTGTGGCTCTTTTAATTCCAATACTGACAAGCGCAGCAAGTTCATTAGCGCACCTCTCATTATCGCAAAAGTACCAGGCCCTGTATTTTGTTTCTGAATACTCAGGACTGGATTCAATAAATCTTTCCCACATTTCAGTAACTGAAGAATGATAATTTCCCATAAATAAATATTATTTTAAAATAAGACTTTCTCTCTCAGGACCGACAGATACATATCTGATCCTGTATCCGATCAGTTCTTCTATTTTATTAATGTAGTTTTTTGCAGCAGCAGGGAGGTCATTGAAATTTCTGCATTTAGAAATATCCTCGCTCCAGCCATCCATTTCAATATATTTTGGATTTGCAATTTCAAGCGCCGGCGTCAACGGAAAGTCCGTAACTGATTTTCCATTGATCTCATACTCATTACATATCAGCAATTTTTTCTGTCCGGAGAGACTGTCGACTTTGGTAATCGCTATTTCATTTGTTCCCTGAATCATTGCTCCATACCTTGTCGCAACAGCATCAAAGTGTCCAATCCTTCTTGGTCTGCCGGTAGATGCTCCGTATTCAAAAGCTGTTTCCCTTAAATCTTTTGCTTCTGATTCCTGCATCTCAGTTGTAAACGGACCGCTTCCGACACATGTGGAATAAGCCTTCATCACGCCAATTACATTTTCAATTTTTTTGTTAAATAGTCCTCCACCGACTGGAGCATAGGAAGCAAGAGTGCATGAAGAAGTAGTAAAAGGATAAATGCCAAAATATATATCCCTCAGAGAACCAAGCTGCGCTTCAAATAATATTTTTTTATTTTCAGATGAAGCTTTTTCGAGCAGGGAAGTAGTATCGCAAATTAAGTGTTTTATTTTTTCGCCGTATTCGGATAACCATTCAAGGACAGAATCCAGTTTAACTAATTCAGAGCTTTTATAAACATTCTTCAGCAGAAGATTTTTCCATTCAACAATGCCTTTCATTCTTTTCTTCAAATGATCCGGATAAAGAAGTTCACCCAGCTGAATGCTTTTTTTCAGGTATCTTTCACTGTAAGCATAGGCAATGCCTCTTCTTGTCGAGCCGAATGCTTCTCCACCGAGTCTGTCTTCTTCAAGATTATCTTCAAGCCTGTGAAACGGGAAAGTGACAGTAGCTCTGTCGGAAATTCTTATACTGTCTGTATTAATTCCGGATTTCTCAAGTTCAGCTATTTCTTCTGACAATGATTGAATGTCAATGACCATGCCGGGTCCGAGTATATTAATGACACCCGGATTAAAAATTCCGGAAGGAATGAGATGCAGTTTGAAAGTTCCGAATTGATTTACTACAGTATGCCCTGCATTATTTCCACCCTGATACCTTGCAACAAAATCTGCATTCTGAGCAAGATAGTCAACCATTCTGCCTTTTCCTTCGTCGCCCCACTGAAGACCCACTAGGACGGTTAAATTATTTTCCATAATTCAGAAATAAAAAAATCTTCAATCATTTTGATCTGATATGAAGATTTAAATTTATAAAAATTTTTTATTAAAGTTTAAAACACAAAGATACTATCAAGTTTTGTCAGTTTGAAAATTCCTGCTATCTTTTCATTCAAATTGATGATCTTTAGGTGACCGTTGGTTTCTTTTATTTTTTTAAGACAACCGATGAGAATGCCAAGACCGGAACTGTTTATACTATTAATTTTGCCCATATCAAAAACGAAATATCTGACATCATTTTCTAATTCGTCTGAAACAGTTTTATTCAGGATATTAAAGTTATTTAATCCTACGGACTCTTCACTGATTTGGAGAACAGCCGTTTTGTTTCCGTTTTCAGAAGAATATGTTTTGCTGATATCAGGCATTAATTTTTTTAACTTTTGGAACGGACTTTAATTTGTTCAAAGATTTTTCCCTAAGCAGTGCGTTGCCTCTTTCTTTCCAGTCAACTACAATAGCGCTTGCAACGAAGACAGAAGAGTAAGTTCCTGTAATAATACCTATTGCAAATGTGAATGCAAAACTTCTGTTCACTTCACCTCCGAAAATAAATAAGACAAGAACAGTAATAAAAACAGTACCGCTGGTAATTATTGTTCTGCTTAATGTAGCGTTTATACTTCTGTTCATCACATGCAAAATATCTTCATTTTTGAAGAGCTTAATATTTTCCCTGATCCTGTCAAAAACAATAACAGTATCATTAGATGAAAATCCGACCAATGTCAGAAAAGCTGCAAGCATTGACTGATTGAATTCAAGCCGGAGATTAGGAAATATAGCATCAAATATTGCAATAACCGCAATAGTTACAAGTACATCATGAAACAAAGCAATTACAGCTCCTACAGCAAATACAAACTGAAACCTGAAAGCCAGATATATAAGAATTGCAATAAGAGAAAAAATAACAGCAAAAAGCGCGTTCCTTCTTAATTCAGCTCCGATTTTCGGACCTACTTTGTCAATTCTCTGAACTTCAAAATTATTATCTTTGATCTTAGCTTTAATTCCCTGTTGAATCTTATCAGATACAAGCTGACCTTCTTCCTGCATTGGTGTCCTTAAAAGTACATCTCTTTCAGAACCCATGGTTTTCAGTTCCATACCCGCAAATCCTGCATTATCCATCGCCTCTCTGAGATCGCCTATGTTTACTTCTTTTTCAAATTTAATCTGAAGCTCTGTTCCTCCGCTGAAGTCAATTCCCAAAGGAATGCTTTTTGTAACAAAGAGTACAGTAAATCCTATTACAATAATGGCAAGAGAAATAGCATAAAACATTTTCCTTTTGCCTAAAAAATCATAATTTGTGTTTTCAAAAATTCTCATTCTGAATATAAAATATTAATGTTTCAAATAATAAATTTAAAATAAAAATCAGCCAAAGCTAACAGTCTTGCCTTTTTCAATCATAATATCAAAGATATAATGAGTTATTACAATAGCAGTAAAAAGATTTGCAAGTAAACCGAATATAAGTGTAAGTGCAAAACCCTGTATTGGACCGCTGCCGAACTGGTATAATATTACTCCTGTGATTAAGCTTGTAAGATGCGAGTCTATAATTGCCGAAAAGGCTTTTTTGTAACCCAGGTCAACGGCAGTTCTCAATGGCTTGCCAAAACCCAGCTCTTCACGTATCCTTTCGAAGATAAGAACGTTTGTATCAACAGACATACCAATAGATAAAATCAAACCCGCAATACCGGGTAAAGTAAGTGTAGCTTTTAAAGATGCCATTACTCCGAGAATAAGCAGCATATTTATCAAAAGAGCGAGGTCAGCAATTGAACCGCCAAATTTATAATAAACAATCATAAATAATGCAACAAGTATTAAAGCTGCCACAGATGAAAAAACTCCGGCTCTGATAGAATCTTCTCCGAGAGAAGGTCCGATTGACCTTTCTTCAATTATTTTTACCGGAGCAGGCAATGCTCCTGCTTTTAAGACAATTTCAAGTAGTTTAGCTTCCTGTACATTCGCCATTCCCTCTATCTGAGAATTTCCACCTGTGATTTTACCCCTTACTACAGGAGCGGAATAAACCACATTATCAAGAACTATGGCAATTCTTTTATTAATATTTGCACCGGTAATTCTTGCCCAGTCAGCTGAACCTTCACCATCCATTTCCATTGCAACAATAGGAGTATTATTTGAAGGGTCAATGTTAGATCTTGCGTCAGTAATTACTTTTCCTGTTAATTCAGGATCCTTTTTTACCGTGTAAAGAACATGAATCTTTTCACCCTGTGCATCAAAAGATTTGTTTGACCATGCGAAAGAAAGGTCGGAAGGAATTACAGCTTTAACATCTTCTCTGTTCAGTATTCTCATTATTTTTTCTTTATCAGAATCTTTTACATAACCGTCGGCCGTTCCGCTTTCATTGTTTAAAGTTACAAGGGTGAAGAAAGGATATTTCTTTTTGAATTCTTCCTCAGACAACTGGTTATTTGCAGAATCAGACTGAGTGTTTGTGTCGTTAGTAGTAATGGCGCTGTCAGTCTTTTTGGAAGAATCTTTTTTATCTTTAATAGAATCTTTTTTAACTATTTTATTCTCATTATTCTTTTTCTCTTTTATCGAATCTTTACTTGCTTCATTTCCGGCAGACTTTTTTAAATCCGAAACATTCTTTTCGCTGGCTGCTGATTTTTTTGAAGTATCATTAGAAGTTACAGATTCAGTTTTTTTATTTGAAGAATCAATAGAAGATGTTTTAACAGGAGTTGATAATGAATCTTTTAAAACTGTAGTATCGCCAACAAGTACTTTGTTAATGGCTTCCATGACTTTAACAGCTTTCTGAGGATCGTAAACAAGTTTGAATTCCAGCAATGCAGTTCCTTCAAGAAGTTTTCTCACTTCCACGGGATTGCTGACACCGGGTAATTCCACGATTATCCTGCTGTTACCAATTTTCTGAATCTGCGGCTCGGCAACTCCGTACTGATCAATCCTGTTTCTTACTATCTCTACAGCTCTGTCAAGAGAATTGTCTATTTCCTTTTTCAGTTTTGCCTCAATATCAGCTTCATTGTCTCTTAATTCCCCGTAATAGGATTTTAAGCTCAGCCCTTTACCCGCTAACTTGACTTTAAATGTTTCAAGTATAAGTTCTTCGCTGCTTTTCGAAACTTCTTTTACTTCTCCAAGGATAACAGTAAGCTGATCGTCCTTTTTCTTTGCCATATCTTCCAGAAGTTTTACTACATCCACATCCAGAACTACATACATTCCGCCTTTCAGATCAAGTCCAAGTTTAAGTCTTTTGTCGCGGGCGTTTATCAGTTCCTGATTGTTTTTATCAACAAAATCCAGACTGTCCTGTCCGGTAAGTTTCTTCAGTTCACTGCTCAGTTTACTGTCCTGGTATGTAGGATACAGGAAATACAGAGAAGCTATGATCATCACAATCGTTATGATAATACGAGAAAGATTTTTCTTCAAATTTTCACTCCGTATTGAAAATAAAATTTAATAATTTGATTAATTTATTACTATAAAAATAAATAAAATACAGCAAGCAATATACTTTTACTTTGCAGAAATGTCAATGTAATTTACAGCAATTTTGAGCCTTTTGCCTGCAATGTAATAACTTGTTGAGTTATATCGGCAAAAAAATTATATATCGCCTTTAACAGGTCGGATAATTACCTCTTCTATCAGTACTTTTCTGGGCTGCTGAAAAACTTCAAGCGTTATTCTGGCAATATCAGAAGGGGACATCATTCTGTTTTTATATCTTTGTCTTGATTTGCTGTCCCACATTGGTGTTTCTGTCGCTCCAGGCAAAATATTAGTGACTTTGATATTGTATCTTCTTACTTCTTCTCTTAATCCGTTTGACATTGCAAGTAATCCTGCTTTGGAAGCTGAATAGACCGAACTGTTTTCAAAAGCTGTATTAGCAGCTACCGAAAGTATGTTTATGATATGTCCTTTCTTATTCTTTATCATCTGTGGGATTACATTTTTCATGCAAAGAAAAGAACCCCGGAGGTTTGTATCAATAACGTTATCATAATCAAAAGTTTTTGTTTCCAGAAAAGATTTGAAAACTGTAACACCGGCATTGTTAACCAGCACATCAATGCTTCCGTACTTTTCACGAATCCTTTTTGCAGTTATCTGAACGCTTCTTTCGGACATTACATTACAGACAAAAGCTGAAGCTTCCCTGTCAGCAAACTTGATCTCGCTTACTATTTTTACAAGTCTGGATTTTCTTCTAGCAGTTACTACTACTATGTGTCCCGCTCTTGAAAATTCCATAGCAATTTCTTTTCCGATCCCTGTGGAAGCTCCTGTGATCCAGATGACTTTTTGAATCATAATTGTGTTTTGTAATTTATCAGAAAAATACTAAAAAGCTTTATACTCTCCCCAGACTTCTCTGAGTGAATTTGAAATTTCCCCGACAGTTGCATAATTTTCAACTGCTTCAAGAATAAATGAAAGCAGGTTTTCATCCGTCATTGCCTTTAACTTTATAGTCTCGAGTATTGAGTTTACTTTTGCATTATCCCTTTTCTTTCTCAGAGTTTTAAGCTTTTCTATTTGTTTCTTTCTGACATTATCATCCACTTTAAACACGATATGCTCCTCATCATGCTCAGTCGTGAATTCATTTACACCTACTTCAATGATCTTTTTATTCTCAATATCCAATTGAGTCTGGTAAGCATTCTGCTCGATCTCATTTTTCTGAAACCCAACCTCTATAGCTTTGGAAGCGCCTCCAAGATCATCAATCTTTTTAATATATTCCCAGGCTTTCTCTTCTATCTGTTTTGTCAGATATTCGATCAGATAGGAACCGCCGAGCAAATCAACGCTGTCTGCAACTCCGCTTTCATAAGCAATTATCTGCTGTGTCCTTAATGCAGTCTGAACTGCCAGTTCGGTCGGAAGTGCAATAGCTTCATCCTTTCCGTTAGTATGAAGAGACTGACATCCTCCCAGTACAGCGGCAAGAGCCTGAATAGTAACTCTTACAATGTTGTTCTCAATTTGTTTATCAGAAAGAGTAGACCCTCCGGTCTGAGCATGAAATCGCAGCTTCATGCTGTTTTCATCTTTTGCATTAAATCTTTCTTTCATTATTACAGCCCAGATTTTTCTTGCAGCTCTGAACTTTGCCACTTCTTCAGCGAAATTATTATGCGAATTAAAAAAGAAAGAAAGTCTTTTGGCAAAATCATCAACATCGAGTCCTGATTCAATTGCGCTTTTAACATATTCGATGCCGTCGGAAAGTGTAAATGCAACCTCATGAACAGCACTCGATCCTGCTTCCCTTATATGATATCCGCTTATTGAAATCGTATTCCATGAAGGAAGATTCTGGCTGCAATACTTGAAAATGTCTGTGATAAGTCTCATTGATTGCTTTGGCGGGTAAATATATGTTCCTCTTGCAATATACTCTTTCAGTAAGTCATTTTGTATAGTGCCGGATAACTTTTTCAGATCTGCATTTTGTCTTTTTGCAATTGCAACGTACATCATAAGAAGAATGGCTGCTGTAGAATTTATAGTCATAGATGTAGTAATCTCTCCGAGTGTAATTCCATCAAACAAAGTTTCCATGTCCTCAAGAGAATCTATTGCTACTCCCGCTTTGCCAACTTCGCCTTCACTCATGTGATCATCGCTGTCATACCCTATCTGAGTAGGAAGGTCAAACGCAATTGAAAGCCCTGTTGTCCCGGATCCTATTAAAAATTTATATCTTTTATTTGACTCTTCTGCTGATGCGAATCCGGCATACTGTCTCATTGTCCAGAATCTTGAGCGGTACATGGACCCGTGAACTCCTCTGATATAAGGATAAACTCCCGGGTCAGGAAGAGTGTCCGAAGAGTTTAAAAATTCCGGAATTAAAATTTCCGAATCTGTTTTAAAAGTTTCTTTTCTTAATTTTATTTTACTGTTCATTTTTTCTGAGATTAAAATTTCAAAATACTTATCATCTGCTGTTCAGGAATACTCATAATAAAAATACTCTTACTTCTTAACTTACTAAAGATTTAAAAAGCTTTTTTTACAATCATGCTGTCCGAATAAAGTTTGTAATACTTCCGTGATTCTTTTGAGAAAAATCCTTTGCTGTCATTTACTACAATTTCCCAGGTATTCTTTTCCCAGAATTTCGGCTTGTCAGTTAACTCTATTATAAAAGTAGAGTCATCTACTTTTTTGGATGTATATTTTGATCTGTGAAAATAAGGACGCTGCGCATCTTTCATAATATAATAAAGTGTGTCTTTGTCAAAACCGGCAGTAAAAGTGAATACACTGTCTTCATACAGATAAACCTTTCCAATAATATTGTCCATGTTTGTTTTGCATCCTGAAACAAGAAAGAATAACACTGCTGACAGCAGAAAAAATTTTGGAAGTAAAGGTAGGTTGTGTTTATTTGAATTCATTCTGTCTTTATTAGGTTTATAAAATATTTTTTACTGCATTACTATTCCGCCGTCAACGCAGATAGTCTGCCCTGTAATATATCCCGAATCATCTGATGCAAGGAATCTGACAGTTTTAGCTATGTCTTCACCTTTGCCGAATCTTTTCAGAGGAATAGCATTCATATAATTCTTTCTGACTTCTTCAGGAAGTTTATCAGTCATTTCGGTTTCAATGAATCCCGGAGCTACTGCGTTGATATTAATATTCCTTGAAGCAAGTTCCTTTGCAACGGACTTTGTAAATCCTATAACTCCGGCTTTTGAAGCAACATAATTTGACTGACCTGCATTTCCCGTGATACCGACAATCGAAGTTATGTTGATTATTTTTCCGTACCGCTTGCTCATCATACTTCTTGAAACAGCTTTTGTCATATTGAATACTCCTTTTAAATTCGTATCCAGTACAGCATCCCAGTCTTCCTCACTCATTCTCATAAGCAGCCCGTCTTTAGTAATTCCGGCATTGTTTACCAGCACATCTATCTTTGAATGGTCTTTCAATATACCGTCAGTAACTTCCTGGACAGATTTCATATCAGCCACATCACATTTAAAATGAAAAATATTTTTTGAATTGAAATATTCATTATCGATTGAATTTCTGTAAGTAACTATCACAGTCGCATTTTCATTTATAAAAAGTTCAGCTATTGCTTTACCGATTCCTCTTGATCCGCCTGTAATGAGAACTACTTTGTCACTGAATTCCGTCATCCGGTGTTTTTTGTTTTAAAGTTAATTGATTTTAATTTCGATCTGATATTTTTTCTGATAATTTTTTTTGTAGTGCTCATTGAGAAAATTATATCCTTCTTCTCCCAGAATGAATTTAATTTCCTCCGTCATAGCATCAAAAATAGTCTGGGTATAATTTTCAGTGTGCTGAACTCCGCAGTAGTCAAGCCGTTCAGAATGATCATTGTCAACAGTAAGCACTTCATCAATAATTGTTATCGGATACATTATGCAGTACTTAGGTTTGATTTCCCATTTGTGTTTGCCGTTCTCAACTGCCATTACCTGAAGCGAGCAGTAACCGCGCTTATCCTTAAAAACACATTGAGTTGTTCCCTTATTATTTACAAAGAGCTCAGTGCCAATCGCATAACCCGATGGAAAATCGGTGTCTTCCTCAAGTTCTTTTTCAAACCACAGCGAACTGTCTCTCGGCTGAAACTCATCCATTACATCCTTTATCTGATTTTCATACTCCATTATCACCGGCTGAAAATCCCTGTCCATATATACTCCCCAGTTACAGCACTGACCGCCGCAAATACTAATATTGCAGCCGGGCACAAAACCCTGTGTAAAAATAACAGGATCTATTTTCATTCCTTTAAATTCAAGATACTCTGTTTCTTCGCTCATATTAAATTATAATTTTTAAGATCTTCGGCAGTTCCGATATTGTGAATTTCAACATCAGGGTTAATTCTTTTTATAAGCCCGGTAAGTACTTTCCCGGAACCGATTTCATAAAACTTGGAAACATTAAATTCGTTTATCATGCATTCAGTAAGTCCCTGCCATTTCACCGAAGACATTAGCTGTCTGAAAAGAGAATTTCTTATTATGTCTTTATCTTCTACCGGTTCGGCATCTGAATTTGTAAAGACAGGTATAGCAGCATTTTTAAATTCAGTCTTGTCAAGTGTGACTCTCAACTCTTCTGATGATGTCACCATTAATTCCGAATGAAATGCACCGCTGACCTGAAGTTCTTTTGCCATTCTTGCTTTGTAAGGTTCTTCTTTTGCTATTTTCATTGCGCGTCTTACAGCATCCACATCTCCTGAAATAACGATTTGTCCCGGAGCATTGTAATTAGCAGGCTGAACGATCTGATGCTCCGAAGCTTTATTGCAAATTTCTTCAATCTGATTCTGGTCAAGTCCGATTATAGCTGCCATAGTGCCGGGTCTGATACTGCCTGATTCTTTCATCAGATTTCCTCTTTTAATGACAAGTTTTAAACCTGCTTCAAAAGAAATTGATTCAGCAAATACATTTGCAGTATATTCTCCGAGAGAATGTCCTGCAGTAGTATGAGCTTTGATTTTATCACCGATAAGTCTGGTAAGAATATAGGAGTGAACAAAAAGCGCCGGCTGTGTTATGTGAGTCTGAGTAAGTATTTCCGCAGGTCCGTCAAAAGAAATTGCGCTCAAGTGCATTCCCATAATGTCATCGGCTGCAGAATAAATTTCCTTAGCAATCTCAAATTCCTCGTACAAATCTTTTCCCATGCCCACTGTCTGCGAACCTTGTCCGGGGAAAACAAAAGCAATCCTGCTCATCTTTCAATTTGTTTTATTTTATTCAAATTAATTAAATTAAGATGTTAAATCAATTTAAGAATATTATGCGATAAAATGCAAAATAAATTTACGCAAAAGATTTGTTATTGAAATAAATTTCTTTCTAAATTAATAATTAGCATAATGATGAAGGTAGTTACGGAATTAATATACACTGTTATTTGAATTGTAAATTGTTGTATGCAAAATTAATATGAAAATAAATATCTGCAATTCTTTTATATGCTAATATATCAGAAATACTGAAAATGAAAAAAGTTTACATTCTTACTTCAAATACATTCTCTTCTCCCGGGCAATTTCTAAAGCACAAACCTGCTTATATATTTCATCATATGATGAAATGCGGTGGAACTTCGGTTATTTCAGTTTTAAGCAAATGGTTTAACATAATTCCGGATTATCATGAAAGTTCAGATGATTTGAATATGTATATTAATAACAGGATTAATATTGATCTTATAAGCAGTGATCATTGCATAGCAGGTCATTATCTTTGTGACGGTACTTTTGTACATCAGCGATATCCTGAAATTATTTCCAGAAAAGATGAGATAAAGTGTTTTACATTTCTTAGAGAACCCTTGGATTTTTTTATTTCATTTTACTATTACTCAAGAAAATTCGGCAGGATGAATTCGACTTTAAAAGATTTCATTGAATCTAACAGAAATCTAATTTCTTATTATATGGGATGTGATGAAGAATATTATAAAGATGTTCTTGACAGATATTTTTTTATTGGCATAACAGAAAAACTTCAATACTCTTTTGATATACTAGCGGAAAGATTAAACAAACCAAAACTGAAAGTACCTTTACTTAACTATTCCGAGAAAGATGAACAGTTAGTTTTGCTTACAGAAGAATACATAGATAATTTCAAAAAATATAATGAACTGGATTATGAAATATATAATTATGCTAAAAGTAAATTAAATCTTTAATTTCAATAGCATGCCTGCATAAAGAATTAATTTGAAATATGTTTCATAATTGAAATAAGGTTTCAACACAACGGATATGTCACCCGATCTGCCGAATAAATTTATCCGGATATTGTAAATATCTTTTCATACTCTTACACACTCTCCAATAACTATTTTATGTTTCTCATGCATTTGAAATCAGCATTTAGGAATTACCAAAAAGAAATTCAGAATATACGCGGCTTCGAATCAGCGGTTTGATTGTTTCTGTAGAGCGTTTTTTATTTGAATCTAAATACTTAATTTTGATCAATTAAAAATTTTTAATTCATTATGTCAGACAAAAAGAAAAAAGAGCAGAACATCACTTCTCTTTCCAGAGAGAACAGATTATTCAAGCCGGATAAATCTTTTTCTTCAGCCGCATACATAAAATCATTTCAGCAATACAGGAAAGCTTATGACAGATCAATAAAGGATCCGGAAAAGTTTTGGGGGAAAGTTGCAGAAGAACTTCACTGGTTCAAGAAGTGGACAAATGTATTGAAATGGAAAGCTCCGCATTCACAATGGTTTACAGGAGGGAAAATAAATCTGTCTTACAATTGTCTCGACAGACATCTTGAAGGTCACAGAAAAAATAAAGTCGCTTTGTTTTTTGAAGGCGAGCACGGAGATACAAAAACTCTGACATACAATCAGTTACACAATGAGGTCTGTAAGTTTTCCAATGTTCTGAAAAATCTTGGTATTAAAAAAGGAGACAGAGTAGTTATTTATATGCCGATGATCCCTGAAGCAGTGGTAGCAATGCTTTCCTGCGCCAGGATAGGAGCTGTGCATTCGGTAATTTTCGGCGGATTTTCCGCTCACGCTCTTGTTGACAGAATTACGGATGCGGAAGCTTCACTTGTGATTACTGCCGACGGCGCATACAGAAGAGGACAGATAGTTCATTTGAAAAATAACGTGGACGAAGCTATTCCGAATTGTCCTTCGGTCAAAAATGTTATAGTTATTAACAGATGCGGCTGTGAAATTAAGTGGAATGAGTTCATTGACAAATGGTATCATGAGGAAATGAAGGATGCAGATGAACATTGTCCGGCGGAAAAATTAAACAGCGAGCATCCTTTGTTTATTCTTTACACCAGCGGAACTACAGGCAAGCCGAAAGGCATACTTCACACCACTGGAGGTTATTCTGTACAGACATATATAACGACAAAATATATTTTTGATATTAAAGACGAGGATATATTCTGGTGCACGGCAGATATCGGCTGGGTAACAGGACACAGTTACGTTGTTTACGGTCCGCTTCAAAACGGCGCGACTGTATTCCTTTATGAAGGCGCTCCGAATTTTCCTCATCCGGACAGGTTCTGGCAGATGATAGACAAATACAAGATATCAATTTTTTATACAGCTCCGACTGCTATCCGCGCTTTCATTAAATGGGGAAATCACTGGGTGGAAAAATATAAGCTTAATTCTCTTCGGCTGCTCGGAACAGTCGGTGAGCCGATTAATCCTGAAGCGTGGATGTGGTATAATAAAATGATCGGCAGGGAAAAATGTCCGATCGTTGATACATGGTGGCAGACTGAAACAGGCGCTATTATGATCTCGCCATTGCCGGGAGCGACTCCGACAAAACCAGGTTCTGGAACACTTCCTTTTTTCGGAATTGAAGCTGAAGTAGTTGACAAGCAGGGAAGGAAAGTCGGGAAAGGAAACGGCGGACTTCTTATTATTAAGAAACCATGGCCCGCAATGCTGAGAACCATTTATAAAGACGATGACAGATATAAAAAACAATACTGGAGCGAATTTCCGGGAATTTATTTTACAGGTGACGGCGCAAGAGTAGACAAGGACGGATATTTCTGGGTGATGGGAAGAGTGGATGATGTGCTAAATGTCAGCGGTCACAGACTCGGGACTGCAGAAATAGAATCTGCGCTTGTTGCTCATGTAAAAGTGGCTGAAGCAGCAATCGTCGGCAAACCTGATGAAATAAAAGGAAGCGCGATCTGCGCATTCGTTACTCTGGAAGGAAGTCAGACTCCGACCGATGAACTTAAAGAGGAACTGAAAAACTGGGTTGTAAAAGAGATAGGAGCGCTTGCAAGACCTGATGAGATTAGATTCACTGATATGCTACCTAAAACAAGGAGCGGAAAAATAATGAGAAGACTGCTAAGAGAACTTGCGCACAGCGGCGAAGTCAAAGGAGATGTAACAACGCTTGAAGATTTTTCTGTGCTGGAAAAGCTGAGAATGGAAGATGAAGACTAACTGGATTTGGGATTCAGGATTTGGAATTTGGAATTTGTTTTAGCTGATTACTATGAATTTAATATGAAGAGACTTCTGAAAAGCTTAAACAGTTTGTCATTCCTGCCCGACATGACGCAAGACTGGCATGCTCCAGTCTGTCCGAAAACTATTTAAGAGAAAAACCTCAAAGTCACTAAGGCTCAAAAAATCTTGTATTGAAAGTTTTTAACTTAGAGTCTTAGAGACTTTGAGGTGATTTCTTTGTTTACGTACAGTCTGCTCCTGGCGGGCGGGGATGACAGTAAGGTTTTTCATAAGTCTCTATAAAGTAAATTATTTTTATTGAATGGATATAGCTTTCAAAGTAATGAAAATATCTATGTATGAAGAGCTTGTAAATCTCTGGAAAAATAATGAAGGCATAAGATTGTCTGTCGGAGACACAAAGGATGAACTTGATAAATACCTTAAAAGAAACAGGGGAATGAGTTACGTCTGCATTGACAAAAACCAAAATAAGATAGCAGGATCAATACTTTGCGGGCATGACGGAAGAAGAGGTTATATATATCATCTTGCCGTGAGTAAGAAGTTCAGGAAAAACAATATAGCAAAATCTCTTATCGAAAGAAGTCTTTCTAAATTAAAAAAATCCGGAATACGAAGATGCATTCTGATGGTAGACGACTTAAACATATCAGCAAAAGATTTCTGGCTAAATGCCGGCTGGAGAAGAAGAACTGATCTTGAAATGTTTTCTCTTGATATATTATAGTTTAAAGTCATTTGCCTTTTGCCTGAGCCAGAGTTTTATGCCGAACTGATTGTAGTTTATTTTTTCAATATCCTTTTTTATCCTGTCAAGATTGTATCTAGTTTCCTTTGAGCTCTGTCCGCTCTTTAATCTTATGAGTTCGTTTGTGATCCTTGCGAATTCACCAAAAGACTTCCTGTATCCTTCGATAAGATTTTTTTCCCTGTGCAGATAATGTTTAAAAGTATCAATCATAGCAAAAGCCTGTTCATAAAATTCTTTTTCATAATAAATCTGAAGAAGAAGGATCTTTACCTGAACTTTCAAAATGAAATTCGGAAAATTTGACTGAGATAAAAGATCAAGAGCTTTTTCGAGATTTCCTTTTCTGTAATTAATATATCCGTAACAGAAATTAAGAGATTCATTTTTATATTCATCAGAGAGAGAATCTTTAAATTTGTTCATATATTTTTCAGCCCACTCATATTCTTCCACTCTGACTGCAATCTTTACATGATTCATAAAATCCGGATACATAATTTTGCCCATCTCAATAGTTCCCCTGTCAAAATTTTCCTTTGAGATCAGAAAATGTTCTTTTGCAAAGTCAGTCCTGCACTTTACGTTAAACATCTCTGCGCAGAATCCTGACATGTGAAGAAAATACATATAAATGTCAAACTGACTGAATCGGGAGAAGTTTTCATTGACAAGTTTCTTAAGTTCAAAAAAATACTTTTCATCATTTTCCTTCTGAAGAAGTACAATATAATAAAACATAAGCAGTGCAGGATTATTTTCAATTTTATTATTCTTTATGTATTGAATAGTTTCCTCAAACATTTTCAGATCAAAGACCGAATTATTCTGTTTGTTCTCATGCAGCATAGTATTATAAAGTCTGGTCAGTTTAATTAATGAAAATGAAACAAAATTATCGAGCTGTACCTGAAAAAGATTCTGATGAAAATTCGGTTCGCGCGGAGAGTAGTAACATTTAAGTTCTTCCGCAAGATCAAATTGTTTTGAAAAATAATACTCATCTCTGACCGGATGAATTTCAAGCTTTTCATAATATGATTTGTATAACTGAAGGAACATACTGTCAAGATTCCTGTCACGAAACTGTTCGAGCAGAAACTTATTTTTTATATGCTCATTACTGTTAAACATTGATACAGACAGATATTCTTTTCCAAGGGCAAGCAGATCCGATGCAATATTTTTCAGTTTGAAATAGTCATACTCTTCTTTTGGAAAAACAGTTTTGAAGATAATTTCTTCTTTTGGCAGTTTATTGCCGAATACAGGATGAAATTTTTTAAGAACATTAAACAGGGAAATCACATTTTTGTTTTTATTGTAAAAAGGAGAGTTGACAAAGTCCCTGAAATGTTTAATATCCTGGATTGAAAAAGTTTTAAGAAGCTGGATCAGTCTGGTATTCTGCATTATAATGAATCGAAATTTTCTAAAATTGAAATCTTGAAAAGTGTAAAATTTTTCTAATATTGGGGAAAAGATGCTTACAAGTTCGTGATCAAATATATCATTACTCTAAAAAGTGAAATATTTTTCTTTGACATACAAACCTATCTGTGATATTTTTGTACAAATGGCGTAACGGTGTTCTGATTTTATATTGTCAAACAGATTTTTATGGAAGAATAAATTAATACCTCCCTGCTGCTTAACCTTTGTCAAACATCGTACGCCATACGAAATTAACTGATAAAGTTGATTTAAACACATCAAAAAAGCATTGGGAGGTGTTTTTATGCAGAATTTTAATTTATTTAAAAAATATAAAACTCATCTGAAAGGAGTAAATTGAAAAATTTAAAATCTATTCTATCTATTTTGATTACTGTTTGTTTGTTATTGGGAATTAATTCACAAAATTCATATTCTCAGAATTCAACAAATAAAATCAAACCCAATGAAACAAATTTAAAAAAGGGCAAAAAAATCAGTAATGCAGAAGTTTCAAAATTAATAAACAAAAATAAAAAGACTTTAAAAAAGAATTCAAGAGGCACATGGCTTCTTCAGGAAGATTTTGAGTCAGGTATATTCCCGCCTTCCGGATGGACGGTTACATCGGGAGCTACACAATGGGAGCAGAATTTTGTCAGCGGATACGGCACAGGTAATTACTGTATGTTTTATTCAAACTATAACTGTAACTATTCCGATAACACAATTTATACTTCAGGTTTTCCGTCACTCACACAGACAGGAGATAAATTAGTATTTGATTTTGCTTATGCTCCATATAACGACGGAACATTTGACTATTATGATAATCTTGAAATTTTTTATTATGACGATATTGATGCGAGCTGGTATTCTTTAATTTTTTACAACGGTACAGATCTCCAGACCGCGCCTGGAACTTCCGGTAATTTTGAGCCGGCAAGTAATGAATGGGGAACAAAAACTATTGATATACCTGCAAACGCATCGAGCATATACTTTCAGTCATGGGAAAACTGCGCCAATGATTTTTTTATTGATAATATCCGTGTAGGGGTCCCTGCTGTTACCGGTAACGAAGCATCGGTAGAAAAAGTCTGGGCAAAAGGTAAACTCCCTCTTGTTTACGGAGTTCCGGATAAAATCTCTGCCCTGATAAAAAACAATTCTGCATCTCCCATATACAATTTAAAAGTATATCTTAATATTTCAGGTGCAAATAATTTAACAGATTCTCTTGTAATTTCAAATTTAAACCCGGGTGATACAGCACAGGTAGATTTTAACGGGTTCATGCCTGTATTGAACGGATTTTCAACAGTGACAATTTCAGTTCCGGATGATGAAAATAATTCTAATAATTCTCTGGATTATCTTTCAGAAGTAAATCCTAATACAATGAGATATGTGGATTCAAATTGCTGCAATGGTTCGGTTGGATGGATTGGAGAATATTCGTTCCTTAATAAATATTACATGTCTGGAACGGGTCAGATAAGAAAAGTAAATATAAAGCTTTCAAGTGAGGAGAATGTCGGGCAAGTAGTGTATGGATATGTTGTGAACAGCAGCGGGATTGTTGTGGGTAAATCATCTTATTATAAAATTCAGGCATCTGATCAGCAAAATACATATAAAACTTTTGAAATTACAGATCCGAAACCTGTGATAATTACAAATGATCATTACTATGTAGGAATTGCGCAAACTGAATATTCCGGTGACGGGTTTGCTTTTACTCCTCAGATGTTTTTGTATGACGTCCCAGCAAGACCGGATGCAAATTATTATGCAAACCTTGCACCAACAGGTTCTCTTGTAGGAGTAGGCGAATTCCCGAGAGAGTACGGTCAGAATTATGCAATTGAATCTGTGATTGGAAATCAGGCATCAATAGATGCCGGTGTTTCAGATCTTGGATTAACTTATGATCAGTATTTTAGCGTAACTTCATTTACACCTGTCGGAAAAGTATTCAATGCAGGTACAGGGTCTGCAACATTTACAGTCAACAGAAAAATAACTCCGGGCGGATATACAAGTACTAAAACTGTAACATCTCTTGCAGCAGGAGGAAATGCAAGTGTAACATTTGATCCATGGACATTTACTTCCGGCACAACTTACACAATAAGAGACTCTGTGATTTTATCAGGCGACGGAAACATATCCAATAACGCTATGTCGAATACAATTACTCCAAGAATTGCAAAACAACTGTGTGTATTATGGCAGCAGAAGGAAGACAGAGACAGTTTAGTCAGAGCAATAAATTCTGACGGCAGATATGCAAACAACTTTGATACGGTAAGAATGAATTACACAGGATCATACAAACCATGGAAATTCATGTTTGTTAATTTTAAAAATGAATCCAACTATAGTCCCTGGGTAAGAGATTCACTGAAAGCGTTCCTTGATCAATCGACAGCCGGAAATAAAAAATCATTGATTGTTTTCGGTAATACGCTTGCTGTGAATAATGATCCTGATATAAACTTTTATGCTAACCCGGCAGATACGATTTTTTACAGACAATATCTGAAGTCCAGATCTGTCTCTGATAACTGGCCTGCAAATATTCCTGCCAGTGAAAATAAATTCAGAGGGACAGGATTCTTTTCGGGAGTATCACAGGATTCTGTATCCGATCCTTTTACGCCTGAACTGATAATGCCTGTTAATGGCGGAACAGCCGCATTCAAACCAAAATCAGTTTCTGGAAACGGAAGTGATTCATGCATTGCAGTTTGTTTTGCAGGATCAAGTTATAATACTTTTTTCATGTCAAATAAATTTTCAAGTTTACGTTCGACAAATTCATCGCCGCTTGACGGTCCGGTGTTAGTTTATACAAAGATCATTGACTGGCTGCAAAGCATAAGCACAGGTGCAAAAATTCTTGATCTTACAATTTTACCTGAAGGACTTTATGATCCTAATGCAAATGCAATGGTAAGAGACACAGTAAAAGTTTATTTAAGAAATGCTACTAGTCCGTTTGCAAGAGTTGATTCAGGGAAAGCTTATCTGAGTCCGTCGGGACAAGCTTCAGTATTATTCAGCAATGCTTCCAACGGCGTTAACTATTACATACAGGTAAAGCACAGGAATGCAATGGAGACCTGGAGCAAACTTCCTCAGATGTTTTCAGGGAATCAGCTAACGTATGATTTTACTACTGCAATAACAAAAGCTTATGGTGATAATATGAAACAATCAGGAAGCAGATGGGTGATTTACAGCGGAGACGTGAATAAAGACGGAGCAATAGATGCATCTGACGTCAGCGCTGTGGATAATGATTCATATAATTCGCTAAGCGGTTATGTAGTAACAGATCTGACCGGTGATGATTTTGTTGATGCTTCCGACGTTTCAGTATGTGATAACAATGTAACGATCGGTGTTTACAGAAGCGCACCTGCGCCGACAGTATATTCAGGTTCGGAAGAAGATAATCTGCCTTCTTTAGATAATTCTGTTTTAAATGAATTTAAGATTGATCACGAGATATATGAAAAAACAAAAAACATGAACAAAGTCTCTGATCCGAATTTTAAAAGAGAAACAAAATTTGCTGAAAGAAAAAACAACAGGGTTGAGTATAAGACATTAAAATAGTCATCAAACTTTACCTTAAAATGAACTCTCCTGCTTTCCCAAAGAGCAGGAGATTTTTTTTTGAAGAAAATTAATACTTATACATTTTTTTAAATAACAAATGAAACGGAAATTATCTAAATTAATAAAACAAATTCAAAAACATCAATAAATAATTCCATGAAAAATAATTTACTCTTTGGATTTATCAGAAAATTTTTTATTCTTATTCTTCTGTTTATTTTTTTTATTCCCGGTAAAGAATTAAAAGCATCTCCCGGTGATACTACGTGGGTAACGACTTTTAATCAGAATTTTCAGAACTGGGCTGATGTGCATTATGCAAGTTTTAATCTGCCTGATACCAATACTCATTACAAACAGATACTGATGTTTTATACAATTGGCTGTCCTGCATCTGGCTGTGATCCGTGGGACAGATTGGGATGGGTAAGACTTTATGTAGACTCCACAACAAATTATGAAATAGCAAGAGTAATAACTCCTTATAATATTGTCGGCGGGGGATATCCCGGGCAATGTGTTTTTGTAAATGATGTAACGGATTTTATGCCTTTACTTCATGATCAGGTTCGTCTGGGAAGTTATATTGAAAGCTGGATAGGCGGAACAAGGGGCTGGCTTGTAACAGTTAAGTTTGCTTTCATAGAAGGCGAGTTAGCAGACAAACCTTTTAAAGTTGTCAATCTTTATCAGGACAATCATGTCCTTTACGGCGATCCTGCAAATCCGCCTGAGACTCATCTTCCTCAGCAAAATGTATCAGTAGATCCTCAGACTTCAAAAGCAAAGATAAGAGTTGTAACCACAGGTCATGGTCAGGGTAATTCTGACAATGCCGCTGAATTCTCATTTAAAATTCATACGCTTCTTGTTGGAAGCAACAGCTTTGCTCACAGCTTATGGAGGGGAGACTGTTCAACTAATCCCTGCAGTCCTCAGGGAGGAACCTGGCAATATGCAAGAGCGGGATGGTGTCCGGGCGCAAGCGTAATTCCGTGGGAGAATGATGTAACATCAAGCATTACACCCGGCCAGAATGCAGTCATAGATTATAATCTGCAGGCGTATGAAAATTTCTGCAGACCTACAAATCCATCTTGCGTGAACGGTGTTACATGTTCTGATTGTAATTTTAATTACAACGGACATACTGAGCCGCATTATACAATTCAGTCACAATTAATTTTATACAAACCAAATCCGTTTATAAATATACAGAATATAAACTCGGAAATTCCGGCTTCCTATTTACTTGAACAGAATTATCCGAATCCGTTTAATCCTTCTACCACGATTCAGTTTGAAATAAGTAAAGCATCTTTTGTAAGACTTTATATTTATGATGTACAGGGAAAGTTAGTGGAAAATATTTTTGAAGGGAATCTGAATCCGGGTTCATTTAAAGCTCAGTGGAATGCAGGTGACAAACCAAGCGGAATATATATTTACAAACTTGAAGCCGGAGATTTTTCTTCCACAAAGAGAATGATGCTGGTGAAATAATCGGCAATAAAAAGTCCTTTGTGCACGACAAAATTTTCTGGAGAGAATTTCTCACAGATGACCGCATAATTTTCACGCAGATATTTGCAGAAACAAGAGTATTAAATAGATTATTTGCGTAAATCTGCGAGTTTTTTCTGCTAGTATCTGCGCGTATCTGCGAGAAAATATTTTTGACGGGTACCAAGTAAAATGGCAGAATTTCTTATTTAAAATTGTATCTCTTTTCTAATTTAGTTAATTTGATAAAAATTATTTTCGTTGAACATCAGTGTGTTTGCTTCCGGTAAAGGAACGAATTTCAAAGCGATACTCGATTCGATAGATAAAGGATATTTAAGATCAAAGGTCACAGCTCTTTTTACAGACAAAGCTGAATGCGGTGCTGCAAAAATTGCAATTGAAAATAATATAAAGTGCATTCAGACAGGCAGAAAAGAATTTCCTACTCTTACCCGCAAGGAATTTTCAGGAAAAATTTTAACGGCTCTTAAGGAAACTGAAACAGATTTTATTGTTTTGTCCGGATATATGAATCTCATTCCTGATGAGGTCATACAGGAATTCAGACTCAGGATAATAAATATTCATCCTGCCCTGCTTCCTTCATTCGGAGGAAAAGGTATGTACGGGATAAATGTCCATAGAGCTGTAATTGCAAGCGGAGTAAAGGTTTCAGGGATAACAGTTCATTTTGTAAATGAATATTATGACGAAGGCAGGATTATATTTCAGAAATGCTGTGAAATAGAGTCAGATGAAGATGAATATTCTCTTCAGGAAAAGATCAAAGACCTCGAGTATGAATATTATTCTTTTGTCATAAAAAAATTTGAAGAAGAGAAAGTGGAAATCAGAAACGGTAAAGTATTCATTAATTAATTTATTTTTTCAGAGTTGATCAAAAGAGCACTTATCAGTGTTTACAGGAAAGATGGAATAACTGAATTTGCAAAAATTCTTTCCGGTTCGGGAATTGAAATTATTTCTACAGGAGGCACATATAATCTTCTCAAAGAAAATAATATCAATGTCAGATCTGCAGAAGAAATAACCGGCTTTCCGGAGATATTGAATGGAAGGGTAAAAACTCTCCATCCCAATATCTTTGCAGGAATTCTTTCAGACAGGGACAATCCTGATCATATAAGGGAGATTGCTGAAAAAGGTATAAAAGAGATTGATCTTGTAATTGTAAATCTTTATCCGTTTGAAGAAACTATCGCTAAAGAAAATATTACAGATACAGAAGCGATAGAGCAAATTGACATCGGCGGAGTATCTCTGATCAGAGCGGCAGCAAAAAATTTCAGACACGTGAATGTGCTGACTGATGTTGATCAGTACGATGAATACATTGAGCTTTTCAAAATTACGGGAAATAATATCCCGAATGAATATTCAAGAAAGCTTGCAGGGAAAGCATTCAGCGCAACTTCCCGGTACGATAAAAATATAAGCGATTATTTTACCGGACATGATTTTGTTAATAGCGGTATTCAAATAGATTTTCCTGAAACAGGTAATTACAAAACTGAACCGCTTCGTTACGGAGAAAATCCGCATCAGAAAGCAGTTCTGATCAAAGAGGATTTTGAAAATAAATTCGAAGTGCTGCACGGTAAGGAATTATCATACAACAACATACTGGATTTGGATGCGGCTTATAATCTGATATGTGAATTTGAAAAAAGCGATCCTTTCTGCGCTATCATTAAGCATGGAAATCCATGCGGTGCAGCAACAGCTTCTGATCTGAATACTGCATATAATCTTGCATATTCTACAGATACACTTTCGCCTTTCGGAGGAATAATTATTACAAATAGAAAAATAGACTTTAAAACTTCATTAGATATTGATAAATTGTTTTCCGAAATTGTAATAGCGCCGGAATTTGATGAAGAAGCTTTGACCCTGCTTAAGAAAAAGAAAAACAGGCGTCTGATAAGATTTATTTTTTCAAAAGAAAAATATGAGTACAGAAAAGTTACAGGCGGGGTTTTGTATCAGGAGAAAAATAATTACGAAACATTAACAGAAGAACTCAAAGTTGTTACAAAAAAAAATCCGTCTGAAGAAGAAATAAAGGATCTGCTGTTTGCTTTTAAGATTGCAAAGCACACAAAATCAAATGCAGTAGTATTTGTAAAGTGCGGCAGAACACTTGCAATAGGCGGAGGTCAGCCATCAAGAATAGATTCGACAAAAATTGCAATAATGAAAGCGCAAAATTTCGGTCATGATCTGAAGGGAAGTTCGGCGGCATCAGATGCATTCTTTCCGTTTGCTGACGGATTAACAGAAATTGCAAAAGCAGGAGCCGGATCAGTAATTCAGCCGGGAGGATCAGTCCGTGATGATGAAGTAATAAAGTCGGCTGATGAAAATAATATTTCTATGATATTTACAGGTATAAGACATTTTAAGCACTAAAGATTTTAAATTTAAAAACATTTCAAACTTAAAGAATTATAAGGAAATTTAAATGCCATTATTGGGAATGTTTTCCAACGACATCGCAATTGATCTGGGAACTGCGAATACTCTGATTTACATGAAAGGAAAAGGTATTGTACTTAATGAACCTTCAATCGTTACTTATGATGTAAGTTCAAGGAAAATCATAGCAATCGGGGAAGAATCAAAAAAGATGATGGGAAGAGTGCATAAGGAACTTGCAACTATTCGTCCTATGAAAGACGGTGTAATAGCTGATTTTGAGATTGCAGAAGGTATGATAAAGGAATTTATCAAAAAGATAAGTTCAAGCTGGATGCCGGCAAAAAGAATTGTTATATGCGTTCCAAGCGGAATAACTGAAGTTGAAAAAAGAGCGGTGAGAGATACTGCGGAGCACGCAGGCGCAAAGGAAGTATATCTGATCTCCGAACCTATGGCGGCGGCAATAGGCATAGGTCTTGACGTAATGGCGCCTTACGGTAATATGATAGTGGATATTGGCGGCGGTACGACAGAGATTGCTGTGATTGCATTATCGGGAATAACGAACGGAGCTTCAATAAGAATTGCCGGTGATGAACTTACAGAATCAATTATAAGATTTTTCAGAAATAATCATAACATACTTATCGGGGAAAGAACTGCTGAAGAGATCAAATGTCAGGTCGGATCTGTAATGCCTTTAAAAGAAGAAGTTATAATTGAAGTCAAGGGAAGAGATCTGGTTGCAGGTATTCCAAAGATAACGGAAGTGAGCTCCATTGAAATCAGAGAGTCACTTAATGCTCCTGTAACAGCAATGATAGAGGCGGTAAAAGTTGCGCTTGAAAAAACAGCACCTGAACTTTCGTCTGATCTTCTTGACAGGGGAATATTTCTGACAGGCGGCGGCGCATTGATAAAAGGATTGGATGAAAGAATTAAAACAGAAACCGGTGTTCCTGTTTATGTTGCCGAAGATCCGCTGACAGCAGTAGCAAGAGGTACCGGAAAAGTTCTGGAAGATCTGGACTACTATAAAAAAGTTCTGTTAAGAAGATAATCTGAACAGAAGTAATATATACACAGGGTACTTTTTTCCCGTTCCATCTTGTGTATTTCCTTTACTATCTTTCCCTTACATTCTTTTCATGCAAAGATTTTATTAGTAAATTTATTTTCAAATCAGGTTAAGTAAAAAGTACAATCATAAAAAACAAAATGAATCCGATCAAAAAGCTGCTTACCGGCACATCATTGGAAAATCCCGCGCGTTCAGTTAAAAATTTTTTTAAAGGAAATACAAATACCGGCAATGTTCCTGACTGGGTAATCAGAACAAAACGGGATGATGATTATATGGATAATATTCTTAAAAAAATATTGAACAGATCATCAAGCTGTGTAGACATCGGAGCGCACCGGGGATATTTTTTAAAAAGATTTATTGAACTGTCGCCGGATGGAAGACACTTTGCGTTTGAAGCATTACCTGAATTTGCAAAAGCATTAAGAGAAAAATTTCCGACGGTTAATATTTTTAATCTTGCATTAGGAAATCAAACCGGGTTTACAAAATTCTGTTATGTAAAAAACCTTCCGGGATGGAGCGGACTTAAAAAACAGGATTATCCTGAAGAAAGTAATGTCGAAATGATCGAAGTGGAAATGAAGAAACTTGATGATGTTTTGTCTGCTGAAAGTAAGATTGATTTCATAAAAATAGATGTTGAAGGAGCCGAATATGAAGTACTGGAAGGATCTGAAAAAATCATAAGTAAATACAAACCTGTTGTTTTATTTGAACATGCAAAAATTCATAACGCTGAATATGACACTACTCCTGAAAAGATTTTTAATTTAATTGTTGAAAAGTTTAATCTTGGTATTTTCAGTCTGGACGGAACCGGACCTTTAAACTTAAAGGATCTGACTAAGATTTATAATACTTCCTTTGAATCTAAGTATGACAGATACGCACAGACTAATTTTCTGGCAAAATCAATTTAATTTCCGGATTTAAAAATCTTACAGTTGTTTCTGTCATTGGAGTTTACCTGGTATAACTATCATCCATGAACGAAGCAGCAGTGAGCCGGCAAATCTGAATTTAAATAGGAAACTCTGAATTTATTGTATTAAAAATTTTCCACTTTCAAAATCTGAATATTACGATAAGTAATTATGTATTCTCCTTACAAACTTTAATCTTATTTCAAACATCGTTATTTTAGTTCAAAAAAATTATTGATAAAAAATAATTTGATCATGAATTTATGAAAACAATCGGATTATTTCTGATACAGATAAAAGATTATCTGATCCTGTCGTTGCTGATTGTAATTTCATTTATTCTGATAGTATCAAACGATAATACTCAGGTAAGGTTTTTAAGGGCTGTGGCTGTAGGTTTTGTCGGAACAGTTCAAAGCGGAGTTTCCGCAGTGCCCAATGTTTTTGAAATTCAGAAGGAGAATGAATTTCTCCGTGAAAAAAACATTGAATTGTCAAACGAAATTTCAGCTTTAAAAGAAGCAAAGCTTGAAAATATCAGACTTACAAAAATTTTAACATTAAAGGATAAAAATATTTCCGGTGTTGTTATTGCAAGAATAGTGAATAAGTCTCTGATACAGGCTAGGAATACGATAACTCTGAACGTAGGTGAGACAGACAGCATAAAAATTAATATGCCGGTAATTACCGATAACGGACTTGTGGGCAGGGTGGTGTCAACAAGTAAAAATTATTCTATTGCTCAGATACTATACAACAGGAGTCTGAACATTACTGTAAAAGTTCAGAGGAGCAGAGTTGACGGAATTCTGAATTATGACGGAGCCGGCAATCTGATTATCAGCAATGTACCAAAAAGCGCTGATGTTAAAACCGGTGATGTTATCATTACTTCTGAATACAGTAATTATTTCCCTGCAGGAATTCCGGTAGGCAGTGTATTAGAAGAGGGAAATCTTGACAATCTGTTTAAAAAAATAATAATTAAACCTTTAGTTTCATTTTCATCTCTTGAAGAGGTCTTTGTCCTGAGACATCTCCCTGATATGGAAAGACTTGATCTTGAAAATGCGTTTTTAAAAAAACAGTAACGTAATTGTATTTTACATCATATCTGAAATATGCCGGAGTATTTGTTTTGCTGATATTGCTTCAGGTAACCTTTATCGGATTTTTTCTTTCAATACCAAATTATAACATAACTCCTGACATTGTAATACTTTTTTGTAATTTATCTGGGTTACACAAGGGGTCACATACCCGGAATGATATCAGGGTTTCTATCCGGGATTGTCCTGGATTTTCTGAGCGGTTCGTTTATAGGTCTTACTGCGCTTTCTTATTGCATTTCAGGATTTACGGCAGGATATTTTAACAGGCAGTTATCAGAGGGTTCAAACAGAAAAATTCATTTCTGATAGTTATATTTATTTGTACTTTGATAGCATATACAATTTTTTATATAATTTATTTTCAGGGAACCAGCATTAGTTATACTGATATATTTATTAAACATACATTAACAACATCTTTGTACACATTAGTTTTTGGCTTAATATTTGCATTCTTCTTAAGCAGATTTGAAAAGAAAAATTCATTCATAGTTTAATGGAACCGGAAAAAAGAAAATATGCGATTTATGCTTTTTGTCTTATAGTATTTTTTGCATTTGTAATAAGACTGGCATATCTTCAGCTGTTCTCCACTGAAGAGCTTACAAAAGAATCCAATAAAAATTCAGTTAAAACTATCACGCTTACACCTCCCCGCGGACTTATGTACGACAGGAACGGAAAGATTTTAGTTGACAATAAACCTTCTTACACAGTAACTATTACTCCTTCACAGTTTGATAAAAATAATCTCAATGAAATATCATCCGTACTCGAAATCCAGCCGGAGATTCTGATGGAGAATATTAAAAGCATTAAAGGAACTAACAAGTTTAATCCGGCAAAGATTAAGAGAGATGTTGATTTTAAAGTTATATCTTTTATAGCCGAGAATAAGGAAAGGTTGAGCGGTGTGGATTATCAGATAGAAGCGATCAGATATTATCCGAATAATTTTCATGCAGCACATTCATTCGGGTATGCAAGTGAAATCACACCTAAGCAGCTTGAGAAACAAATGGGGGATTATTACAATCAAGGGGATGTAGTGGGGTCAAGCGGTCTTGAACTGAATTATGAAAATTATTTAAAGGGAGTTAAAGGATATAAATTCATAACTGTAGATGTTAAAGGAAGGGAGATCGGAGGATTAAATGAAGGAAAGAATGATATACCTCCGGTCAACGGTTCGGATCTGATACTCAGCATGGATAAGGACTTGCAGGAGTATGCCGAAAAACTTATGAATGACAAGCGCGGCGCTATAATAGCCGTGGATCCGCACAATGGCGAGATTTTATGTTTTGTATCCAAACCCGATTTTGATGTTTCAGTGTTTGCAGGAAAGCTGGACCAGAAAGTTTATTCAGCTCTGGCAAATGATCCCGATAAACCGTTGTTTAACAGAGTGACACAGACAAAATATCCTCCCGGCTCGACATGGAAAATGATGATGTCGCTTTCAGCGATGGCTGCTGATATAATAACACCAGTCTCAACTATTGCATGCGGAGGTTCTTTTACTTTTGGAAACAGAACATTTGAAGATCACGGAGCTTACGGTAACATAAATGTAACAAGAGCTATAGAAGTCTCTGCGAATGTTTTTTATTACAAATTAGGTCTTCAGCTGGGAATAGATAATTACAATAAATATGGTAAAATGTTCGGCTTCGGAATGAAAACAGGAATTGATATTCCGAATGAAACGTCCGGTCTTCTGCCATCAAGGGAATACCTTGACAAAAGATATGGCGAGAATAAATGGACTCAGGGACTGATGGTAAGTTTGGGTATAGGTCAGGGCGAACTCGGAGTTTCACCTGTTCAGATGGTTGCCTATACTGCATCTATAGCTATGAACGGACTTTACTGCCAGCCGCATTTTGTTTCAAAGATTAAAAATTCGATTACTAATGCAGAAGAATTTGTGAAATTCGAACAGCGAAGAATTGATATGCCGCAAAAGTATTATGATGCTGTAAAGAAAGGTATGTATCTTGTAGTGAATGGAAGCGGTACGGCACAAGCTGTAAAGAATTCTGAATTTGTGTTAAGCGGAAAAACCGGAACTGCGCAGAACTCATCCGGTAATAATCATTCATGGTTTGTTGGTTTTGCCCCGTTTGATGATCCGAAAATAGCGATATGCGTTCTCGGTGAAAATGCAGGATGGGGAGCCACATTCGCAGCACCGATTGCCGCTGCTTTAATGGTAAGATATCTCGGCGGATCCGGATATGAAGTCGAGGGAGATTTAAAAATTGTTAATGGCGTTCCTGATTAATTTGTTAATCATATAAAAATCGGTAAATACGAATGAAGAAAAATTTTTTCGAAGGCATAGATCTGGTTTTGCTGATTATTACACTCGCGATTCTTACTGCAGGACTACTGGCTATTTTCAGCGCTACTTATACAAGCGGAACTGATTATTTTTCGAAACAAATTACTTTTGCTTTGTTCGGAATACTCATAATGCTCGTGATCAGCTATATCCCTCCGAGAATTATCGCCAAGAGTTCATACTATTTTTACATACTCGCTCTTATACTTCTGGTACTGGTCTTATTTTTCGGAAAAAAAATTTCAGGATCAAAAAGCTGGTTCAGTGTCGGAGGATTCGGTATTCAGCCTTCTGAATTTGCAAAGATCGCAACTATTCTCGCATTATCAAATTTCTTATCAAGTACAGATGACGGTTTCAGAAATGTCAATAAGCCCGTCGAGTTTTTAAAAGCCTGCGCATTTGTAATAATGCCGGTAGTTTTAATCATGCGGCAGCCGGATATGGGAACGTCTCTTGTTTTTCTTTCAATGATTCTGCCTGTTTTATTCTGGGCGGGATTAAGTCCTTACGTTATTTTTGTAATTGTCTCTCCTGCTGTTGTTGCTTTCGGAGCTTTTCTGGGAATGAATTACTTTATTGCAGCATTGATTCTGGTAGCTTTGATTTTGCTGATGTTTAAAAGGAATATATTTTTGACTGCAGGAATTCTTGTAATGAATTTTGTAATAGGATTTTCAGTGGATACGCTTTACAAAAAACTTCAGCCCTATCAGCAAAACAGAATTAAAGCAGTTTTTGACCCGTCAACAGATCCATTAGGATCAGGTTATAATGTGATTCAGTCAAAAGTTGCAATCGGCTCGGGAGGATTTACAGGAAAAGGATTTCTTCAGGGCACTCAGACTCAGCTTAAATTTATTCCGGAGCAATGGACGGATTTTATTTACTGCATGATCGGAGAGGAATTCGGATTTATAGGTTCGGTTGCGATTTTAATTCTTTATATGATCATAATTTTTCAGCTTGTTAATAATTCGTATCTCAGCAAAAACAGATTTTTAAGCGTTGCCTGTATAGGATTTTCCAGCATAATATTTTTCCATCTTGTTATTAATGTAGGCATGACTATCGGCTTAATGCCTGTGATAGGAATTCCGCTTCCGCTTATGAGTTACGGAATTTCATCTTTGCTTTCTTTTCTTGTAATGATAGGAATCGGAATGAGCGCATACAGATACAGGAATCAATACTGATAAAACTGAGATATTTTATGATAAGAAATTAAAATTAAATTAAAAAAAATTAAATGATACTTTCTGATAAAAAAATACTGGAAGAGATTAAAAATAAAACCATCGTAATCAAACCCTATGACAGAAAATGTCTGGGGTCTAACAGTTATGATGTTCATCTTGGTGAATGGCTTGCAGTTTATAAAGATGAAGTTCTTGATGCGAAGAAACACAATAAAGTGAATTACTTTAAGATTCCCAGAGACGGTCACATACTTCATCCCACAAAATTATATCTTGGAGCTACTTTGGAATATACAGAGACTTATAAGTACGTTCCGTTTCTGGAAGGGAAGTCGAGTATAGGAAGACTCGGAATAGACATTCATGCTACTGCAGGAAAAGGAGACGTAGGTTTTAAAAATTACTGGACTCTTGAAATTTCCGTGAAGCAGCCGGTAAAAGTTTATGCCGGAATGCCAATAGGACAATTGATTTATTTCCTTGTTGAAGGCGATGTTCTTACTTCGTATGATAAAAAACTCAGCGCAAAGTATAATAAGAAAACAAACAAGCCGGTTGAGTCTATGATGTGGAAAAACTTTTTGAAATGAATATTAAGATTGTAAAAAATATTTTAGATTTCAGCGCAAGTGAAATCTAAAGTTTTAAAATTTTAAAATACTGAAATTTTGAACTACACCGACAAACTCAAAAATATTGTTTCAAAAAACAAATCTAATCTTGTTATCGGATTAGATCCCGATCTGAAAAAACTTCCGGATATGTTTCTGAAGTATAAAAACCCGGTTGCTGTATTTAACAGGCTGATTGTTGAAAATACAAAAGACATAGTTGCAGGTTATAAACTTAACTCAGCATTTTATGAATGTCTTCTGGAAGAAGGTATTGTTGCAATCTGGCATACTTTGAATTTAATTCCGGAGGATACAATAAAAATCTGCGACGCTAAAAGAGGGGACATTGATAATTCTGCGGAGATGTATGCCCGAACTTTTTTTGATGATTATAATTTTGATTCTGTAACTCTGAGTCCTTATATGGGTGAAGATTCCGTTGCGCCTTTCATCAGGAGAAAAAATAAATTCGTTTACATCCTTGCTCTCACTTCAAATAAAGGTCATAATGATTTCCAGAAATTAAAAGTCGGTGAAAAGTATTTGTATGAAGAAGTTATTGATAAGAGTATGAAGTGGAACAAAGATAATAATATTGGTTTTGTATTTGGCGCTAATCATACACAGGAGATTCAGAATTTTATTAGAGCTAATCCTGAGATTCCCTTACTTATTCCCGGCATCGGTGCACAGGCAAACGACCTGGAGAATTTAATGAAAAGTCTGGGCACAAATGAAAATTTTGTAATAAATTCGGGCAGAAGTATAATCTATTCTTCTGCAAAAGATTGCAATGAAAATGAATTTATAGAAGCTGTAAGAACAGGCGCAATGAAGCTTAATGAAGAAATAAATGTTTTTAAAAAGTATAATTAAATTTATTTGATTTCGTTTTGGCTTTAAATGAAAATCTGTTTTACTGAATTTTAATTAATTGTTATAGTTAAGCAAGTTTCAGGTTTTCAATTTAAGACCACCCTGGTGGCAATGCCATTAAGTTAAGGATAACAAACAATTTATAATGCAACACACGGATATGACCAATAACTAAAAATTTAAATATGTCTCAAAGTCTCAAAGTCTCGAAGTTCTTTAATTCTTTAATTTTTCTCAGAGTCTTTGCGTCTTCGAGGTAAATATATTTTTTTAATGAGTTTACTTTTTAAATAACTTACTAATTTTTCGATTTGTACAAAGTGAAAACGGGAAGTACTAGTCTTTTGCATAACTTCGCTTTATTATAAAAAAGTATAGATAAATAATTTATAAATTATTAAATAATATTATTAAAATTTTAAGCTCTCATCTCAAAAATTAAAACTAATTATTATGAAATCAAAAAAATACATTTCATTGCTAATAAGAAATTTATTCCTGATGCTGATTATTGTAACTTTGACAGTACTCTTTCAGGGACAATATTACGGACATGTTTTTAATGATGATGATCCGGCGATTGAGCAGCCGACTTTAGAATCTTTTATGAGTTACAATAAAAGTAAAAGCAATTCAGTCAGCGTTGTTACAATTAATGATTTTGATAATTTTGATATCGGAGTAGATAACTGGGAACAGCATGCAACTACAAATCCAAATAATCCTTTGCATCTGTTTTTCGGAGTGAATGGCGGGTCCGGACAAAATGCCAGAACTTCAACAAACGGCGGGATGAACTGGATTCTAAGTAACCCTTCTTATCATTCTTCTACTTGCTGTGATCCCTGGAGTACTTATACAGGAAACGGCGTATTGATTTACGGCTCAGGTGTAACCGGGCAATATATTTACAGATCTACTGATAATGGTATATCATGGAGTCTGCCGGTATTGTCTGTTTCGGGAAATGACAGAAATCATGTCTCTGCGGAATATACAGGAACAGGTCCTTATGCAAATTATGTTTATGCGGCAATAACTCCCGGAAATTTTGGAAGAAGCACTAATGAAGGTTTGACATGGACTACTACATTCAGTCCAAGCAATACACAGCCCGGATGTTATATTGCTGTTGGACCGAATGATACAGTTAACGGAGGTTGTGTTATTTATGTGACAAATACAGGCTCAACTGCATCCAGAACTTATAACTTTTACAGATCAACTAACGGAGGACTCAACTTTACTCTTATGTCCAGTCAGAATTTTGTTGGATACATTGGCATACTGAATACTCAAAGCAGATTTGTAATTAACGGAGCCAGAACTGCTCCGCATCCGAAGATTGCAATGGATAACAGCAATGGTCCTTACAGAGGCAGACTGTATCTTGTATATGCTACTAATGAACCGGCGGGCAGCGGAAATAAGCCCGACGTTTTTCTCAGATATTCTACGGATCAGGGAGCAACATGGTCTGCTGCAAAGAGAATAAATGATAATCCTGATCCGCAGTTAAGCGATCAGTGGTTTCCGGAAATTTATTGCGAGCTAACTACAGGCAAGCTTTACGTTCACTGGTATGATGACAGAAACAATCCTGTGAATTTCGGAGTTGATGTTTATGCAACGTACACAACTGACGGCGGAAATACTTTCGCTCCTAATCAGAGACTGACGAATCAAACTTTTCTTTATCCTAATCCGCCTTGTGCAGCGAATACAAATTGTTACAGAGGAGATTATACAAGCATAGCAGGTAATAATTTGACAGCGTTTAGTGTATGGGGTGATCACAGAAACGGAAATGCTCAGAACATGGCATCTTTCTTTCCTGATTTTGCAATGAGACTGTCATCGAATATTGATACATTGGAAGGAAATGGAGACAGTTCAATATTTTATGTTTCAGTTCCGGCTGTAAAACTATGGGATAAAACAGCAAAATTTTCTGCAACTATAACGCCGGCTCCGGCTGCAGGTGCAATTACAATTTCTTTTTTAAACAGATCATCCGATATTCCTAAGGACTCTTTAATATCATTTCCTGATTCATTAAGATTACGGATCATAACTTCGGGAGGCGTAACAAGCGGTAACTATATTGTAACTGTAAAAGGAAACGGAGCAAACGGAACGCCGGTACATATCAGAAATTTAAATCTTGTGGTTAAAAATCCTGTCGGAATTACGAGTTATGAAATTCCCACAGAATATAAATTATATCAGAATTATCCTAATCCGTTTAATCCGGTAACTAAAATTAATTACGAAATACCGGTTTCAAATTATGTATCGTTGAAAATATTTGGTATTGACGGTAAAGAAATTGTGTCTATAGTCAATGAAAGGCAAGTTGCAGGAAAATATTCTTATGAATTTGACGGAAGGAATTTATCAAGCGGGATTTATTTTTACAAACTTGTAACAAATGATTTTACGGATTTGAAGCGTATGGTATTGGTGAAGTAAAATATATAAATATTGAATAGATTAAATCTAAAGCCGGAAATCAATTTCCGGCTTTTTTAATATCCTTCCATACGTTAAGCCCGTTTCTCACAGATTACATAGATTAACAAAGATTAGACTTTCCATTTTACTTTCAACTTATGAACACTGTGTTAAGAGTATATGTGTTTATCTGTGAAAATCTGTGACATCTGTGAGAGATAAGCTTTTGTTTGTTTTTAAAAATTTAATTGATTGAGATACTGGTACAGGTTTGAAATCTCCGGGAAATCTGTTTAAAATTGTATTCAGAATTAACCATTTCATTTCTTACACAAAGAAGTAAATAGATTTAATGAGTTATAAATTTTATTTTCAACAGACAAAAAAAATCAAATTTAAATTCAAATGAAAAAAGTTGCATTAGCTTTCATAGTATTATTTGTTTTTGCAAATATTACAAGCTGCGGAAAAAAAGAAGAAAGTAAATATTCAAATCTTAAAGGCGGAATTAAAGGCGGGGGTATTTACATTTCTAACGAACTTGAAAATATACGAAGTCTTGATCCGGTAGGAATGAATGATGTAGTCTCTCATCATGTTTCGCATCAGATATATGATCTGCTTATAGATCTTGACAGCAACCTGCATCTGACTCCTGAGCTTGCAACAAAGTGGGAAATATCAGAAGACGGTTTGACTTATACTTTTCATTTGAGAAAAGGAGTTTTTTTTCAGGACAATGCATGCTTCCCTGGTGGCAAAGGCAGAGAGATGAATGCAGGTGATGTAAAGTATTCATTTGACAGAGTTTGTGATCCGAGGACAGGAACTCTTGGATTCGATTATTTCAAAAACTATGTAACAGGAGCCGATGAGTATTTTCAGGAAGTCTCTCTTGCCCGAAAAGAATCGAGAGAGCCGAAATTAAATAGCGTATCGGGTTATATTGCAAAAGATGATTCTACATTTATTATCAAATTAAAGAAGCCGTTTGGTCCGTTTATTTATTATATGTGTCTTGGATTTTCTTATGTAGTCCCAAAAGAAGCAGTAGAAAAGTACGGTAAAGATTTTTTCCAGCATCCTGTCGGTACCGGACCATTTATTTTTGTTGATTGGAAACCGGATCTAGAACTGAATTTAAAGAAGAATCCGAATTACTGGGGAAAGGATGAATTTGGAAATCAACTGCCTTATGTTGACGGAGCAAAGTTTAAATTTATAAAAGAAGTTTCTCAGCAATTGCTTGAGTTCAGAAATGGAAATATAGATGAATGTTACAGGATACCGAATGAATCTTTTAAAGCAATTGTTACACCGGAAAAAACACTGACGCCTGAATTTTCAAAATTCAAACTTCAGAGAGTTCCTTCTCTTGCTTCGCAGTTTTACGGATTTCTTACAACAGGAAAAATTTTTAACAATGAAAAAGTCAGGCAGGCGTTTAATTATGCAATTGACAGAGAAAAAATATTAAAATTTGTATTAAATGGTCAGGGATATATGGGAGCGATTTATGGAATCGTACCTCCTTCTATGCCGGATTATGATGTTAAAAAGATTAAAGGTTATGATTTTAATTTAGAAAAAGCAAAGCAGTTAATGACAGAAGCCGGTTATCCGAACGGAAAAGGATTTCCGGAAGCGGTATTGCAGATCAATTCCGGCGGAGACAGAAATATACAGATCGCAGAATCTATACAAAATATGCTGAAAGAAATCGGCATTAATATGAAATTAAGTATAATACAGTTTGCTCAGCATTTAGACAACATAGATGCCGGAAGAGCTGATTTTTTCAGACTTGGCTGGATAGCTGATTATCCTGATCCGGAAAATTTTCTGAATCTGTTCTACGGAAAGAATGTTCCCAAAGACCCAACGCAGATAAGTCCGATAAACAGCACGAGATATCAGAATCCGCAGTTTGACGAAATATTTGAAAAAGCAATAGCAACAACGGATATGAAAGCCCGGTATGATTTATATTATCAGGCGGAACAGATTGCAGTTTCTCAGTCGCCAATGATGTTTATTTATTATGATGAAGATTACAGGTTAATACAATCTTATGTTCACGGATATGCCTTAGACCCGATGCATCGTGTAAATTTCAGGCATTTATGGCTTGATAAATAGGATATAAGTCTTTATTTTTATCAAAAATTTTTACGGTCAATAACAGATTTACAGTTCTTTCACAGAAATATTTTTTTAATTAAACAAGGAGGATTAGTTAATGGTTAAGCTAAAACTATCCAGACTTCCTTTACTGTTGACAGTATTATTTGCAGCGGTAGTGTTAGTTGGATGTTCAAGCACCAAAGAAATTTCCCTCGAAGACGGTCAGGAGAGTTATTCTAAAAAAGATGTTGCTGGTTACAAAAACTCAAAAGAAGTTGTATCCACCAGCACCTTAGAAAACAAGACCTCAATCAACAAGGATAATCTCGAAGCTATCTCAAGCAGTCTGGCCGGATTTATTTCCGAATCAGATATCGCTTCAAAAGTAGACAAGGATGAAGTGATGTTCAAAATTATTGAATATCTCAACACACCTTATTTATGGGGAGGCACTTCAAAGAGGGGAATAGATTGTTCGGCTTTTATTCAAACAGTCATGTATCAGTCACTTGGCGTGACATTGCCGAGAACATCTTTTGAGCAATCTCAGGTAGGTGAAACAATAGAAAAAAGTGATCTTAAATTCGGTGATCTTATTTTCTTTGATACAATGAGAAAAGGAAGAGTTACTCATGTCGGAATGTACTTAAGCAACGGATATTTTGCGCATTCGGGTTCAAAAACCGGAGTTGCAGTTGCTTCATTAGATGATGAGTTCTATACAAGGACATTTCTGAAAGCAAGAAGAGTAACAGACAATTAATGAAATGAAGTTCGGAAAGTTAAAAGAGTCTCGATCTCCGGTTTTGGAGTTCGGGACTTTTTTTTAAATATCAGATGATAAAATTATCTTATGTTTTCATACATAGCAAGAAATTTAATTTATTCAGTTGTAATTATTATAGGAGTACTGACAGTAACATTCTGCCTGCTTTACATAGTGCCTGGTGATCCGGCAAGAATGATGCTCGGTCAGAGAGCAGATGTAGCTTCAGTAGAGGCAGTAAGAGAAGAATTAGGATTAAACAAGCCGGTATATGTACAATACATAAGATTTATGTCAAATGCTTTTCAGGGAGACCTTGGAAGATCATATTCTACAAACAGGGAAGTGGTTAAGACTATACTGGAAAAATTTCCTGCAACAGCTTTATTATCTTTCAGCGCTTTGTTAATATCATCCATTCTCGGAGTTTTACTCGGAATAATTTCTGCTGTAAAAAAATACACGATATTCGATAACTCGGCAATGGTTTTTGCTTTGTTCGGGATTTCTTTTCCTCAGTTTGCATTTGGATTAATAATGGCACTTGTGTTCGGACACCTGCTTAAATGGTTTCCAATATCCGGCTATATAAATGAAGGAATTCAATATCTGATTCTGCCAATGCTGACACTTGCTTTGAGACCATTAGCTATAACCGCCAGAATTACCCGTTCGTCAATGCTCGATGTAATGAATCAGGACTATGTAAGAACAGCAAAAGCTAAAGGACTGAGTTCAACAAAAGTAATTTTTAAACATACTCTGAGAAATGCTTTGAACCCTGTTATTACGACCATCAGTGCTTCATTGGCTGCAACTCTTGGCGGAGTTTTCTTTATTGAGTATATATTTAACTGGCCCGGAATAGGTTTGCTTGCTATTGATGCTATATTTAAGCTTGATTTCCCTATGATACAGGGAACAGTTCTTTTCAGCGCAATAGTATTTGTTGTAATAAATTTTTTTGTTGATATATTTTATGCTCTGCTTGATCCGAAAGTAAAACTTGTTTAATAATTACCCTAATTAATTTCTGAGCAGGAAAATTTAAAATTTTAATTAATGGAACCGGTAAGCAGCGTAATTACTGAAGAGATACTACTGGACGAAAGAAGTCATAATCTCTGGTATTATTCTTGGAAAAGATTAAAAAGAAATAAACTTGCAATGATAGGTCTATGGGTTATTGGCATACTTATTATTATCGCACTTTCCGCTCCAATCATAGCTCCATTCAATCCAAATCAGCAGATACTCGAGTATGCCGCAATGCCTGTCGGGTTTGAAGGAGAGGTTATTGTAAAAAAAACAAATGAGTCCAATGAGCTTGAGAACAAATATATTCCGATTAAGAAATACATTAAAGAAGAAAACGGGAAATTGTTTTATACAGATTTTAATGATAAAGAAGAAAGCATTAGCGCTGATCTAATTGAAAAAAATGACGGCGGTTATATTGAAAAATTAAAGTACCATCTTGGTACAGACAGATTTGGAAGAGATGTATTAAGCAGATTAATTTACGGAAGCAGAGTGAGTCTTATGGTTGGATTAATATCAGAAAGCATTGCTATTTTCCTGGGACTTATTCTCGGTGCACTCGCTGGATATTACAGAGGAAAAACCGATGTAGTCATAATGTGGTTAGTGAATGTTATATTTGCTTTTCCGGCGATTTTATTAATAATCGCTTTGTCTGTAGTATTAGGAAAAGGATTATGGCAGGCGTTTGTTGCTATTGGTTTGACCGGTTGGGTGGATATTGCAAGGATTGTAAGAGGGCAGTTTTTTTCATTAAGAGAGACCGAATTTGTAGAAGCTACGAAAGCGATAGGATTTAAATCTTCACGTGTTATAATCAGGCATATACTTCCGAATTGTCTCGGACCGGTTATTGTTACGGGAACTGTAGGTCTTGCTGCTGCAATTATTTTTGAAGCCAGTCTGAGTTTTCTCGGATTGGGAGTGCAGCCTCCTACTGCCAGCTGGGGACAGATGATTTTTGACGGATATAAGTATATTGTTGTCGGGACAAACTGGGGACTCGCGGTATTTCCATCAATTGCAATTATGCTGACAGTGTTTGCTGTTAATTTACTCGGCGACGGTTTACGGGATGCATTTGATCCGAAACTTAAAAGATGAAGTAATTTTTATCTTTAAATTAATTCATGCAATCCTTTTCAAATTATACTCAATCTTTTTTATCTTACCATTCTTCACGGCTTCCACTGTTGCAAATAAAAATTGATTATCTTTATTTTCATAAGATATCTTTTGCGGAAAATCATGTTCAGGATTTTCAAAAATGAAAGAGTTATCAGAGAGATTTGTCAGTTTGAAAGATACAGGAGTAGGATTGTGACTGACATCAGCAGTGTAAAAAATACCAGTTTCATCTAAATGAATATTCAGTATTTCCACATTAACAATTTCACCTTTCTTAATCATATAAGCTTTACCTTTTAATTCACTCTCACTTACATTCTTCCATTCTTCGTGATAAATACCTGCTCCCTGAATTCCTTCCCATTGACCTATGAGCCAGTTAAATCTTTCAAATTTATTTTTTGACATATTCTTTTTCTCAAAATAGCAAAAGCAGTTTTAATATTAAAGTTCTGACTAAAAGTGTTTTTCATTTATACTCTTGGTAACTACAAAATATTTACATGCATTAAAAAAGATGTTGCAACATTAAATGTATATACATATATTAGTATAAATAAATTTACAAAATGAAAATTGAAGAAGAAATTAAACAGGATAAATTTAAGAGTGAGTATCAGAAATTAGCAATAAATTTAATATTCACAGGAAACTGGATTAATTCTAAGAATGCTGAATTGCTCAAACCTTACAAGCTTACATCCCAGCAATATAATTTATTGAGAATCCTGAGAGGTCAGTATCCGAAACCTGTTACAGTGAATCTATTGATTGAAAGAATGCTTGATAAAATGTCAAATGCGTCGAGGATAGTCGACAGATTAGTTAAAAAAAATCTTGTATTAAGGAAATCCTGTCCTGAAGACAGAAGACGTGTTGATATTGTAATTACCGATAAAGGTATGAAATTACTTGATAAAATTGATCTGGATGAAGATAAATGGGAAAAAAGATTTGAAAATTTAACTGCAAAGGAAGCAATAGAGTTAAACAATTTTTTAGACAGACTCAGAGGTTAATTAATTAATAAAATAAAAAAATAAAAAATGAAAACATTAAAAAAATTATCATCAGTAACAGTAATATTCGTAACATTGATTAGTTTATTTTACGGATGCTCTAAATCAACAAGTGATAAAACCAATAACACGGAGAATAAAAATTTAAAAACTGCATCAAATAAAGGTGAAAAATTAAATTTAGTTCTTTCAGAAAGTAAATTGGAATGGTCAGGTAAAAAAGTTACAGGTCAGCATAACGGAACGATTGATTTTAAAAACGGAGATCTTTATCTGGACAATGGAAAATTAACAGGAGGGAATTTTGATATAGATTTTACGACTATTAAAGTTCGAGATTTAGAAGATCCGGAATTAAATGCTAAACTGACAGGTCATTTAAAGTCCAATGATTTTTTCTCAGCACAATCATTTCCAATAGGAAAGTTTGAGATAAAATCTTTAGCTCCATTATCAAATGGAACTGAGAACAATTACACTGTATCAGGAAGTCTTACAATTAAAGGTATCACAAAAGAAATTACTTTTCCTGCGAAGGTAATGATTAACGCAAACTCAGTAATCGCATCAGCAGATTTTAATATTGACAGAACATTATGGGATATAAAATTCCGTTCAGGAAAATTTTTTGAAAATCTAGGAGATAATCTGATAAGTGATGATTTTAATATAAAATTTAATATTTCAGCAAAACAAATTTAAAAATATAAACTAATTTTAAAATAAATGAATAAGATAATTCACAAAGCAGATTCAAGAGGTTATGCAGATCATGGTTGGCTGCAAAGTTTTCATTCATTCAGTTTTGCTAACTATCACAATCCGGAAAAAGTAAGGTTCGGGTTACTCCGGGTACTCAATGATGATATAGTCGCCCCGGGAATGGGATTTGGAACTCATCCGCACGATAATATGGAAATTGTAACGATTCCTCTAAAAGGTGAACTTGCTCATCAGGACAGTACGGGAAATAAAGAAGTAATTAAAGCCGGTGAAGTCCAGATAATGTCTGCCGGAAGCGGATTAACTCATTCTGAATTTAATAATTCAAAAAAGGAATTTGTAAATCTTTTCCAGATATGGGTGTTTCCAAAAGAGAAAAACATAACACCGCGATATGATCAGAAAATATTTGACCCTGAAGAAAGAAAGAATAAATTTCAAACTGTTGTTTCACCTGATGAAAAAGACGGAGCATTATGGATAAATCAGGATGCATATTTTACTTTGGGAAATTTTGATGAAGGAAACTCAGTAAAGTATGAAATAAAAAAGAATGGGAATGGAGTCTACATTATGATCACAGAAGGCAGCGCAGAAATTGACGGAGAGGTTCTGTCAAGACGGGATGCGATAGGATTATCAGATTTATCATCTGTTGAAATTAAACTATTGGCAAAAAGCGATTTACTTTTGATTGAAGTCCCAATGACTCAAAAATAAAAATTAATTAACAATTAAATATTAAAAAATTTTAAAATAAAAAATTATGTCAAAAAATATTAATGTAAAAAATAACATAGGTCTGGATGTAAAACTGACAATGCAGCTTTCGGAAAAATTAAATTTGTTATTGGCTAATTACCAGTTGTTTTATATGAATGCAAGAGGTTTTCACTGGAATATAAAAGGTGATAAATTCTTTGAACTTCATGTGAAATTTGAAGAACTGTATAATGATGCATTGCTGAAAATTGATGAAATTGCTGAAAGGATTTTAACATTGGGCTATACTCCTTTGCATACTTACACTGACTATCTTAAAAGATCAAAAGTAAAAGAAGTCAGAGATCTTTCCGACGGATACAAATCTGTAGCTGCAGTAATTTCAGGATTCAGTGAAATTATAAAAGTAGAAAGAGAAATACTGGAATTATCAGAAAAAGCAAAAGACGAAGGTACAAATTCTTTGATAAGTGATTACATCTCTCAGCAGGAAAAGTTAGTATGGATGTATTCATCATTTTTGAACAATAAAAATTAAATTATGTCAGCAAATATAAAAGTACTTGCAATTTCCGGAAGTCTCAGATTAAAATCTTATAACACAGCATTGTTGGAATCTGCAAAAGTTTTGAGACCGGAAAATATGGAAATTGAAATATTCAGTCTTAAAGATATTCCTTTATATAATGAAGATGTTGAAAAAGAAGGATTTCCTGAATCAGTTAAAATATTTAAAGATAAAATTGCTAAATCGGATTCATTACTAATAGCTTCCCCTGAATATAATTATTCATTTACGGGAGTTCTAAAGAATGCAATTGACTGGGCGTCAAGACCTGCTTCGGATTCGCCTCTGAAAAAAAAGCCTTATGCTATAATGGGAGTTTCAGGCGGCAACAGTGGGACCATAAGATCACAGATGCATTTCAGGCAAGTTGCTTTATTTAATGATATGGCAGGAATGAACAAACCGGAAGTATATGTTACTAACGGGAAGAGTAAGTTTAATGAAAAAAATGAACTAACAGATGAACCAACGATTTTACATTTGAGAAAATTTTTAACAGCTTTATATGACTGGACATTATTAAATAAATCCCGATAAAAATAATTACAAATCTCAAATCAAACAGTAAACGAAACATCACAAATAAAAATCAGCATAATTAATTAATATTTTTAACAAACTAAAATTAAAATAAAAAATGGAAAAGAAAGATAAAACAATTCTGGTAACAGGAAGTACAGGTCAGCAGGGCGGAGCTGTCGCAAGACATCTTTTAAAGGATGGATGGAAAGTCAGAGCTTTTGTCAGAGATGAAAAAAAAGAATCTGCAATTGAACTTGAAAAATCCGGCGCTGAATTATTTAAAGGAGATATGAATGACAGTGAATCACTGGATAAGGCGATGGAAGGTATTTACGGAGTTTTCAGTATTCAGAATTTCTGGGAGCACGGGTATGACGGAGAGTTAAACCACGGAAAAGCTGTTGCTGATGCAGCAAAGAAAGCTAATGTACAACATTTTCTTCAGTCATCAGTAGGAGGCGCAGAAAGGAATACGAAACTTCCTCATTTTGATGTGAAATTTGAAATTGAAAAATATCTGAAATCACTAAACCTTCCGGTAACAGTAATACGACCGGTATTCTTTATGGAAAATTTTAAGACATGGTTTAAGCCAGTGGAAGCTGATGGTAAACTGACTCTTAATATGGCAATGAAAGCGGATACAAAACTTCAGATGATCGCTGTTGATGAAATCGGCGCAATCTCCGCTAAGATATTTGATAATCCTGATAAGTTCATCGGCAAGGAAATAGAATTGGCAGGAGATGAATTAACAATGCCTGAAGTAGCGGCACTGTATGAGACAAACACCGGTAAGAAAACCGAATTTGTCGAACTTCCGGTTTCTGTTATCAGAACTAACAGCGAGGAAATGGCTGATATGTTTCAATGGTTTATTGATAAAGGGTATGAAGCTGATTTAAAAACGCAGAAAGATTTATTTGGAAAGACAATATCATTTAAAGAATGGCTTCAATAATTTAAATAAAAGTAAATTATGAAAAATAATCTGATTTATGAATTTATGGCAGAGATAGATATACCTCTGCCATTTGATAAAAATTTTATATCGCTTATTCCTGAACAAAGGGCTGTTATAAACAATCTGATGAATGAAAGAATTGTTACAAGTTATGCTGTCTCAGTAGAAGAAGGTAAGCTGTGGGTAACAATAGTTGCAGAGTCAGTAGAATCTGTAACTGAAATATTGATGGGATTTCCGATAATAGGGTTTGTGGAATTTAAAATTTACAAACTTGCATTTCACAACAATGCAGGTACTTTATCTGCTCAGTTTTCTCTAAATTGATTTACAAAAATAATTTTATGAAAATACCTGATAATACTTTAATACAAAGCATTTCATTAAGAGTAAGAAATATTGAAGATTCTGTAAAATTCTATTCTTATCTTATGGGCTTTAAAGTAATTGATAAAAAACCAAATCAGGTATTCCTTTCTCCAAACGGAAAACTGCCTTACCTGATTTGTCTTACTGAATCCGGAAATTCAAAATCGCGCAATCCTAAATCTCCCGGGTTATTTCATGCGGCTTTTAAATTTCCTTCAAGGAAAGAACTTGGAAGAGTATTTCTGAGATTGTTTAATAATCAAATAAAATTTCAGGGATTTTCTGATCATCTTGTTAGTGAAGCGATTTATCTTTCAGATCCGGACGGCAATGGCATTGAGTTGTATGCTGATAAACCAAGATCAGAATGGGAATGGAAATTTGGTCAGGTTGTGATGGATACTTTGCCGCTAGACCTTAGTAAGATCACTTCCGAAATTGATGATCCTGAAATATGGAATGGTATTCACCCGGAAACGAATATAGGTCATATACATTTGAGTGTATCTGATCTTTACAAATCAGAAAAATTTTATAGTCATATTCTGGGATTTAATGTTTCGAATTCTCTGATCCCGGGAGCAGTGTTTTACAGTGCAGGAGGATATCATCATCACATCGGAACAAATATCTGGCAGTCGGAGAAAGGCAGAACCTATGAAGAGAATACAACCGGACTTTTGGAATTCACAATTAAATTTCCGGATGAAAATTATTTGAGATCAGTAACTGATAAAATTACAGAATCAGATCTGTACATCAAATCAGAAGGATTAAATGAATTTAAAGTTAAAGATTCTGATGGTATTGAAATAAGATTAATTGTATAAATTATTACATACCTTTTACTTCGGCACAGCTTGTGAAATTTGCAAGCTGAGCCGTTTTTTTAAATAATTTTTTTGAATAAGCACTGTTTTTAAAATCTTTATCCTGAAACATATTTTTTACGAGAAATATGTTATCAGCTCTGGAAGCTTTTGCATCATTTCTGGCAATGAACCGGCTTCCGCATAATACAGGAAGACAAAAGTATCCGAACTTTCTTTTATTTTGCGGGAGGTAACATTCAAGCTGATAATCAAAATCAAAAAGATCTTTGATTCTCTTTCTCTGTATTATCAAATTATCAAAAGGAGAAAGTATATGGATGGGATTATTTAGTTTGATATTAGCGAGTGCCTCAATATTACTTTCAGACGTGTAAAAAATATCATCTTTAAATCCTTTGACTTTAACTCCGGCAATAATTTTTTCTTCCGTGAGTTGGTTTAATACTTTTTTAAATTCTGCTTTATCGTAGCTCCTCTGATACATAACTTCTTTTTCCCTGAATATTCCGAAAGATTTTAAATTTTTATCTGCAAGGTGTCTGTAAAATTCATTGACAGAAGGAATACTTATGTCAGTATTTTCAGGTAATACTCTTTCGGTCAGGTCATACACTTTCTGGAATCCCGATCTTTTTGCAATCATTAGTTCTCCGGAATGGAATAAAAAATCCAGAGCATCTTTTGACGGCTTCCAGTTCCACCATCCGGAAGTTCCTGATTTCTTATCATCAAAATCTTTTGACTGGAGAGGTCCTTCTGATCTTATTCTGTCATATACATATCCAATAATTTTTCTGTTAGAGATTTTCCAGTCTTTGTATTTATTAGAATAATTTCTTTTACGCAAAAGGGAAAATCTAAAATCATTCATTGGAAGATAAGATGCAGCATGTGACCAGTATTCGAATATAAGTTTATCTTTCTCCAGAAGTTCATCTAAAATAGACTTTTGATACGAAGGCATTCTTGACCAGAGTATATGATGATGAGATCTCTCGACAACAGAGATTGTATCTATCTGAATATATCCTAACTTTTCTATTATCCGGTAAATACCGGATTTAGATGAATAGTTATTACCGGAAATTAAGAGTTGATTGCTTAATATTATTTTCCTTACTTCACTTAAGAGAAGTGAATTAGAAATTATCATAAAAAGAGTAATTGAAAATATATATTGTCAGAATAAGATATTAATACAGTTGAGGAATGTGCCGGAAATATTTTTTGACAGATTGAATTAAGTAATATAACTTTAAGGCAGTTAATCTATTTCATCTAAAAGATTAATCAGAAACGATTTTACTTCAACAAGATCCTTTTCCAGATCTTTTTTATTCCTGGGTTCGGATTCGGGTATTGAATTTTTTTCATTATTGAAAAGGCTTAATTCTCCCGGAGCAGAAGTGCCGGATTTTGAAGTAGTCTCTGAAACCGGTTGATTCTTAACAACTTCCTGAGCTTCTTCTTTTGCAGAATAATTTTTAATCAGCTTCTTTGCACCTTCGATAGTGTATTTTTCTTCACGAAGTAATTTTTTTATATACAAAATCAGCTTTATATCTTTATTTGTATAAATCCTGTTACCGGAATGATTTTTTGCAGGTCTTAGCTGCTCAAACTCAGTTTCCCAGTACCGAAGGACATACTGCTCCAACTCGGCAATTCTGCTTACTTCGCTGATAGAGTAATAGAGCTTCTGCATTGAAAAATTTCGTGCCATTTTTTTATTTTTAGCAAAATATGAATATACTTTTCTTATTTCAATACAATTGGTAATTATATTTACTTTAATGAAGTTAGCGATGTGGATTTAAATATTTGATTGATTTTGTTAAGTTGTCATAACTTAATTTTATAAACAAAAATAAAGATGAATTATAAATTTATTTCGGGAAGTGTAATTTTTGTATTATTCTTATCAGTGTTCTATTCATGCGGAGAAAAGCCGGATGTCATTTATACTAATGGTAAAATTTATACGATGAATGAGAGTAATTCGATAGTTGAAGCTGTAGCTATTAAGGAAGGGAAAATTCTGGATGCAGGTAGTAACTCTGATATATCAAAATACAAAGCAGATGAAGTTATTGATTTGCAGGGAGCGACTGTTCTTCCCGGATTTATAGATTCGGAAGGATCAATAATTGAATTTTCAAAAAACCTTAATTTCGTAAATCTATCTTATGTAAAGAGCATAGATGAAATAAAGGATATACTGATAGAAAAGACAAAAACTACTTATGAAGGAGAGTGGATTGGCGGTTACGGATGGAGTGAATTAAATATACCTGAGTCTGATCTTGTAAAAATGGATAAGAAGATTCTTGATCAGATAGCTTCTAATTATCAGGTCTATCTTGTAAATTCCAGTCTTAATACTGTTTGGGTAAATTCAAGACTTCTGCGAACTTTAAAAATAGATAAAAATACAAAATCCCCTGCAAACGGAGAAATAGAAAAAGATGAAAACGGCGAGCCAACAGGATTGTTCTATGATGATGCTGTAAATCTTATTAAAGATAATATTCCGGGATTACTGAAAAATGAAATGACGAAGCAGATTGAGAAAGGTGTTGCTGAAATTGTTAAATACGGAATAACGGAAGTTCATGATAAGACAATAGGAAAAGAAGGTTTGGAAATTTTCAGAGAGCTGATAGACGGAAACAGATTTCCGTTAAAAGTATATGCTATACTATCGGGTGAAGACAGTACAACAGTTGAAAATTATCTTAGCAAGGGAGCAGAAATTGGTTATAAAGATAAACTTACAATCAGGGCGATCTCAGTTGATTACGATGGATTATTTGAATTGCAGCAAGCTGCAATGTTTGATGATTATCTTAAAGAGCCGAAAAGAAAAGTTGCTTATATCAGCGATAATGATCTTGAAAGAATTTATACAAGAGCGATAGATAAGAATTTTCAGTTTTACATAAAAGCAGTAGGGGACCGAGCCGTTAATTCCTCTTTAAATGTATTTGAAAAAGTTTTAAAAAACAATAATTCAAAAGATCACAGAAGCGTTTTAGAATACTCCGAGTTTATAAATCCGAAAGATATCAGCAGGATAAAAGATTTAAAAGTAATCCCGTCAGTCCGACCCGATGTTTGCATAAACGATATGCAGATTGTTGGTGAATTGATCAACCCGGAAAATGCAGGAAAATTAGGATTATGGAATTCACTTATACAGGCATCAGGAAAAATCACAACAGGCTCAGACTTTCCGTTTCATCAGATTAATCCGTTTATACAAATTTATTATCTCACTACAAGGCAGCTTACTGACACTGTATTAACATCAATTAAGAATCCTGACCAGAAAATATCTCTGCTGGATGCAGTTAAGTCTTATACTGTATGGCCTGCTTATTCATCTTTTGAAGAAAGCACAAAAGGGACTATTGAAAAAGGAAAATTTGCAGATATGATTGTTATATCAAAAGATATTTTTAATTCCGACAGTAAGGATTTGCTTGAGACGAAAGTTCTGAGAACAATAATTAACGGAAAGATAGTTTATAATAATATTATTGATGTCAATAAGCTGTAGTCGTTATGCTTAAAGTTCCTGATAATTTATCGGAGTTCATTAATGTTACTGTAAAAATATTTGAAGATAAAAAGATCAAAGACGCACGGCTGAATGCAGAGTTATTATTGTGCGATGTTTTAAAATGCAGCAGAATTGATTTGTATCTGAATTTTGATAAACCTCTTACAAAAGATGAAATAAAGATTTACAAAGATTTTGTTCAAAGGCGATTAAAGAATGAACCTTTACAGTATATTCTCGGGAAGACTTCTTTTTATGGTTTCGATATTATGGTAAACGATAAAGTATTAATTCCCCGTCAGGAAACTGAAATACTTGTTGAAAAAGTATTAAACGATATTAAATCCCGGTCACTGAAAGAAGTATCTGTTTTTGAAATTGGAGCTGGTTCGGGCTGTATTTCTATCGCATTGACTAAAATGCTAAAGCTTGAAAATTTAGATGTGAAGATTTATGCTGTTGATATTTCAGCTGAAGCTCTGGAAGTTGCTGAAAAAAATTGCGAATTAAATGGATTAAAACACGGAGAAATTAAATTCATAGTTAAAGATATTTTTGAAATTGAAAAGCTAAGCAGGAATTTTGATTATATTGTATCCAATCCTCCTTATATACCATTTGATGAATACCATAAGCTTGATAAAGAAGTAAAAGACTATGAGCCAATGATTTCTCTAACTGATAAAGAAAATGGATTGAAGTTTTACGAACGGATATTTAAGATTGCATCGGATGAAACATTTACCGGAAAAGTTTATTGTGAGACCGGATTTGATCAGAAAGAAGATTTAGAAAAAATTCTGCTGCAGTATAATTTTAGCAGTCATTGTTTTTACAAAGACTACAGCGGGAATTTCAGAATATTAGAAGTAAAGAAATGATAGCTGTTATTCAAAGAGTTAAGGAAGCGAGTGTTTTTACCGGGGGAGAATTATTCAGTAATATTGGAAATGGACTTCTTGTATTTCTGGGCATACATAAGTCTGACAGTGAGGAAGATTCCAGAATACTTGCAAAAAAAATAATTGATCTCAGGATATTCAGTGATGAAAACGATAAAATGAATTTAAGTTTGAGGGATATCGGGGGTGAAGCGCTTATTATTTCCCAGTTCACTTTATGCACTGACAACGGGAAAAGCGGCAACAGACCGAGTTTTATTAATGCTGAACTTCCTGAAAGAGCAGAGAAATTGTATATATTACATATCGAAGAAATGAAACTAAGTTATGATAGTAAGAAAATAAAAAACGGAGCATTCGGTGAAAACATGCAGATAAAACTCTGCAATGACGGACCGGTTACAATTATTCTTCAGAGAAATATAAATACATAATCAGGTATGAATAACAGTGTATATATTATCGGTACAGGGAAAGTAGGTACAGCGTTTTCTTTTGAACTCACTGATGCTGGATTTAAGGTGAATTTTTTAACAGGAAGAAATTTAACAGACAAGAATAACATAGCAGAAAAAATTCATCCATTAGAATATTCCGTCAGACCGGAAAAGAAATTCTTTGAAGCTGCTGATATTATTTTTATATGCGTTCAGGATAAATTTCTAAAAGACTTAACAAGAGATATTTCCGAATTAAACATGGATCTTTCCGGTAAATATTTTATTCACACATCCGGATCAGAATCAACGGATGTATTTAACTATAATTGTTTTGATAAAGACAAATGTGTTTCAATGCATCCTATACAGACATTTGATAAAATCAGTTATTCAAATAATCATTTGCTTGAAAATATTTATTTCGGAATAGAGGGAGGAAAATCCGGTGTAAATATTGCCGTAAACATTATAGAAAAATTTAACTCTAAGTATATAGAAATACCGAAAGATAAAAAGCATCTGTATCACTCCGCCTGTGTTGTATCTTCAAATTTCCTCATAACATTGCTCAATATTTCTTCGGAAATTCTCGGAAGCATTGGGATTGAAAAAAGGAAAACTTTTGAAATATTTAAACCGATTATTGAAAAAACTCTTTCTAATGTTTCGGAAAATGGATTAATTAATTCGCTTACAGGACCATTTGAAAGAAATGAACTTGAGACTATTTCTAACCATTTGAATTCAATTAATAAAGAAATTCCTTCACTGATACCTTTTTATACTTTGCTCGGTATGGAAACGGTTAAAGTGGCATTCAAAAAGGAAAGCTTAAATATGAAGAATGTAATTTCCCTGCTTGACTTAATGAATGAGTACATAGTAAATGAATCGGGAAATATAAAGAATACAATAAATTAATTAATAATAAATACTTTGAATATTAAAAATTTTAATGCTTCTGTTTTTTTATTAATATTTACTTTTCTGTTTGCCGGTAAAAGTTCATCATTTGAATTGAATAATGTCAGTCTGAATTACAAAAATTCAAGTATCTTCAGGAAAAACACTAATGATACTATTAAAGGAAAACTCGGTAAAAGTTCGGTAAGAAAAACTAATGTCGGAGGATTATTTATTGCGCCTTCTATCGGAGTTTCATTCCCGATGGGAAAATTCGGCGACTATTCCAACGCAGGACTTTTATACGGAGCCAAAGCTGAACTTGCATACAGCAGACTTTATCCTTTTATATTCGGATTTGTTTATGAATATCAAAAATTTCCTGGCAACGGGGAATTTACTACTTCTAACTCTCTGACACAATACGATACAAAGATCACTTCTATCGGCGGAAGTCTGGATATAGTATTAAATAAATTTTTGCATTCAAATTTTACAACTCCTGTTCTTATGCTTGAAGTTAAATATGCAAAGATTACTAAAGACATAAGTCCATTGCCTGTTAATAACCTTGTCATTCCCGGAGATGCAAATTTACTGACATATTCAGGAGGTATGGGATTTACAATTTACATTTTAGATCTGTGTGTAAAGTATACATATGCCAGCGAGTACTCAAATCTGACATTCCAGGCGAAATTTCATTTCCCCGTTTTCAAATTTTAAAATCTTTGACCCTTCCAGTTTATTTTTTTACCTGAAACGAAACTAAGAGGTAAAAGAAGACCGACAACAGCAAAGTAAAAAACGAAGAACGGATACATTTTTAAATGTGATTTCAAATCCAGTCTATTCAAAACAAAAATCAAAATTATAATTTCAGAAAATATTTTAATGAATATTAAAATCAGATATAATTTTAAGTTTAAAAAAAATATACCGAAAATGAAAAGAATATTAATCATATATAGTTCGAATCCGACAATGTAACCGAATAAATTCACATCAGTCCCGCCTCTGAACCACCTTCTTTTCTGACTTATCAGTTCGGAAATGCTTTTACATGGAATTGTAGTTACAAGGCACTCTTTGTCAATCGGGAATTTGATTTCAAATTTCTTATCGGAATATATTTTCCTCATTAAAGCAAGATCTTCTGTAACTGAAAACTTAATTGAACTGTATCCGCCGGAATAATTGTAAGTTTCTTTGCTGAAAGATAAATTATTTCCAATGCAGCTCAGTATCATATTAAGTCCCGAACTTGCGGCAGCAAGGGTTAGAAGATAAATCCAGTCAAGAGATTGAATTTTACCAAACAAAGAATCATCCTCCGGCATCTTTGTAAAACCGCACACCATTCCAGTATTACCGGAGTAATATCTCACTGTATTGAGAGCCCAGTCCGGCTTTACGATACAGTCTGCGTCAGTAGAAAGAATAATTTCACCTTTACAAATTCCGATTGCATTATCAATAGCGTTAGCTTTTCCTTTAAGAATACCTTTAGCATCAGGTTCAGAACTAATAACTTTGAAAAATGATTTATTCTTTGTTTCATCTTTCATTATTTCAAATGTTTTATCAGACGAATTATCATTTACCAGAATAATCTCAAGGAGTTCTTCCGGATAATTCAATTCTGAAAGTGATCTGATACAGTCTTTGATATTGCTTTCCTCATTTCTGCCCGCAACAATTACGGATAGCGACGGCAAAGCGCCTGTATCATTCTTTTTTAACTTTGAGGATTTCATTAATCCCGAAAGCAGGAAAAGATGAATTATTAAATACAGTACCGCAATGACAGTGAAAAGTATTTCCATAAAAAAAGGTGATTATCGCAAATAAAGATAATCACCCGAAGAATTAAAGAATATTTTAAAATTATTATTTGATAACGGCAATTTTAATTATTTTGGTTTCTTTGCTGCCGTCAATTACCGCTTCTATAACACCGTAGTAAATTCCGCTTTGAACTTCAGAGACATTCCATTTAACCTCATTGTCAGAATTGGAAATCATTGTACCGGGAAGAGTAGCAACAAGCTCTCCTGAAAGATCCAGCACTTTGACAATTACGCTTGAAGCATTCCCGTTAAGATAATATCTTAAAAAAGTACTTTCGTCATATACGGGATTAGGCCAGTTATAAACCCTGTCAGAAGGGAGTTTTTCTGAATATACAACCGGATTATTTCCGCTGACTCTGTTATTATTCGAAAGAAATTCATCTTTAAGATAATTTTTCCAAAGAATTTTACTTTCATTGTACAGACTGTTGGTTCTGAAACCATACAAATAACCGTCACCGCTTACAACCAGAATTCCAAGAGTGTCATTAAGATCAGCCAGAGCAGGAGTGGAGAGAGTGTTTGGTCCTATGCTGACCGGAAATCCGTCGACAACTTTCCCGCTAACACTGTAGGCATACAGATCGCCGTTAGTTGTTGCAAACAGCACATCAAAAATATTATCATTATTTACATCTGCAACTGATATTCCCGAAGATATTTGTTTATTAAAATCAACCGGGAAATTATCCAGCAATACTCCGCCGGAATTTACAGCGTACAATTTATTATTGCCCACAAAAATTATTTCCTGTTTACCGTCGTTGTTTACATCAGCCAGTACCGGAGAAGAGTTAAGAGCGGAGATAGTATAGTTAAGATTTAATTTATTTCCGTTAATAAAAAATTCGTTGTTGTTATTGACTGTCAGTTTATCGAAAGAATTAGCAGCGGTAATATTTCCTGTGACCAGATATTTATCCGGATTAATAATGTAAGTAAAAGTATCAGCTGGAGTTTCCGCAAATTGATTTATAGAAGAAGAAGCGGAATCAATTCTTAAACCTGAAAGATCAATTCTGTATCTTGTGACAGTACCATTGGATTTTCCTATATAAACATTCTTCAGATTATTGTTTATCAAAGGAGAAGTACTGACCGGAGAATTACTCCAGTTAATTACTGAAGAGTTTAGATTATTATCAATGAATTGAATCCCAAAATCTTTAGTGCAAACAAGATATTTGTTTTCTCCCGAAGTGATCAAAGAAGGAATAAACTTACCATATTGCTCTGAAATAATTCCGTTTCCGGTTATAACTGAGCCGTCATATCTGAACCCATAAGTTTTATTACCTGAATTAACAAAAATTTCGTCGCCATCAGACGAATTAAAATCAACTGCTATTACCTGCGAATTTCCTGTAGTATCAATTCCTGTAAATTTAGGAAATCCATTTAAGGGTTGCAGAAGATTATTACCTATGGACACTTTAAAGGACATAAGCGTGTCTATCGTACTGAAATCGGTGATAAATATATTATTGTTAGTTAATGAATAGCTTAAGGAATTGGGATTTGAAGAAGGTGAAAAAGTATTTTTATAAATCGTAGTCGGCACTTCATGATATCCGTTAAACCAGTAATCAACGGCAGTTCCGTCTCCGGTGATAGCTCCAAAAGGAGTATTGAAAGTAACACCGATTTCCTGAGCTCCTTTTGCCTCTTCGAGATCAACGCCTTTGTGATTTATATCATTGTTGATAGAGTTAGAAGAGATTTTTGATTCGATAATATTTTCATCAATGTGCCAGATTAAAATTCCGCCTTTATACCCGTAATCATTATTTATCAGACCGGGCAGACTCCAGTCAAAATTTTCAACATCAGTTACATTTCCGTTAAGTTTGTACAGACTGGTATACTGACTGGAATAATAAAATCCGTCTTCAAGATCCTGAGTATAAGTATCTGCAGAATTAGTTTCCCTGTTTCTTGAATAAATGATCTGTCCGTTATTTTCCGGATCCCTGTTCCGGTTCTCGATTAAATAATATTCTTTACTGCTTATCAGAACTTTATAAACTGAAGTATCTCTCTGATTTGTTTTGGAAGAAGTAGGAATTTTGAAAGTACCGGAACCGGAGGAGATAACTACAGGGCTTATCCAGCCGAGATAGATTTTTTCCCATGCAGATGGTTCCGGAGGGAAAATTCCGTTGTAACTGAACAATGACTGCCCATCCATAAGACCGAATCTTCCGATTGCTGTTTTGCCGTTTGAAGTATTAAACAGGTCGGGCAGACCGAGATAACTTCCGAAACTTGCAGCAAGCAAGCCGTTTATACCAAGTTCGATAAGTGTATTACCGGATAGAAGCTGAAGCTCTCTTAACTCAGTAGAAGGTATGATCATTGAATTACTTACATAAACTCCGTCATTTGTCTGAAATCCTGAGTAATTGTTGCCAAACACTTCCCTTAGATTTTTTAAGCCAAGAAACACAGATGGAATATCATAAGGTGTAGGATCATATCCGAGAACGGAACTGAGGTCAATGTCTCTTCCTACTCCTGCATGAAATATTACGAAAGCAGTTCGTGTCAGATCATAATTTGAAAAATTAATAAAACTGTCGGCTATAGCCCATGAATCCTGAAACAGGTTTCCCAGCTTGAGATTGTTTTCGTTTCTCTGCGGAGAGTATGCTTCCATTTTCTGTGGAAGTGTAACAACGCGTCCGAAAAGATCATAGCTGATATTCAGTTTACCTTTAGATGATTTAGAATAATAATTTTTCAGAAATTTAAGATGATCTGCAAAATATGCGCTGTCATAAGGAGGAGCGTCTATAACGGTATCCTTTTGTGTTACGGGGTTAAAATACTTATTTGATAAGTCAAATTTTCCGTTACCTGTAGTCCGGTCATCATTATCTTCCTGAAACTGAACAAGAATAGCAACCACTTTGAAAGAATCTGATCCTGAAATATAATCTTTAGGATTCAGAATAAACTTTTCATTACTATTATTAAGGGAGTGTGAAAGTGAAAAGCTTAAATTCTTATTCTGCGAATGCAAAGTATTTACAGAGAAGAGTATAAAAATAAAAAAGAGCAGATATTTATTCAAAGTCATTTAATGAATTCTTTATATATTAAAACCACGATTCAAAATAATGAACCATGGTTTTAAATTATTTAAATTATATTTATTAGAAATTTACGAGTAAGCCAAATCTGAGCGTATTAGCCAGCGGATGACTTTCTTCGATTGTGCTGATATAACTGAAGTCAAAACCGTACAGATCATATCTTAGTCCTGCTCCCAGTGTATAAAACTTTCTGTTTCCGTTCGAAGGATCTTCATAGAAGAAACCTCCTCTTAAAGCAATAAGTCTAGGACTTCCATACCAGTATTCAGCACCGATAGAAGACTGTATTGATTTGGCAATACCGGAAATCCCGCCTTTCCAGGATGTGAATATTGCTTCGTAAAAAGGATCAACAGTTCCTTTTACAAGAACGTTACCGCTGTCATCAAGAACTGAAGGAGTTCTGTTTACAAGTAATTTCGAGAAGTCAGCAGTTAAAGTCAGGTTATTAAATTCTGATTTAATAATATCATAAGCGAAACCTACCCTGAGCTGTGTCGGAAGAGGATCTGCCTGAGCTGCATCTACATAAGATATCTTTGGTCCAAGATTGGAAAGGTTTGTGCCAATTGAAAATTTATTTGCAAGGAACTTGGGTCCTTTTATTGGTCTCCACATTCCGGAGAGATCAAAACTTGCAGATATTCCTGTTCCGGTACCTTTTTCATTTCCTACCTGCAGGTTTGTAGGAGACAATCTGCTGTAAATAAATCTACCTGTTATACCTCCGGCCCAGTCTTTACTCAATTTAGTCGCATAAGAAACTGCAAAAGCCATTTCATAAGCTTTATAATTTCTACCCGGATCGAGATTACCGAATTCATCAGTGTAAATAACTTCACCGATGTTAAGATAAGTTAAGCTGGCTCCGACCGTTCCGTTTATACTCTTTATATATTTTTTTCCTGCGATGTAATCATAGAAAAGATCGCCAAGATTTAATCCTGCAAGCCAGGGTGAATGTGTAAAATTGACTTCCGTTCCGATTTTCTGAAAAGCAAGACCTGATGGATTCCAGTGCATAGCAGTGGCATCATCAGAAATAGCTGTACCTGTTTCACCCATGCCTCCGAATCTTGAATTCGGTCCGATCAGCAAGAAAGGAACACCGGTTGAGTTTGTTGACTGTGAGTAGGATTCATTACTGTTAAAAGTAAATAAACTTACAACACTTAAACACACGCATAAATATGCGAATGATTTTTTTACCATTTAATTATTCTCCTTAATGTATTTTTATTTTAACTTGGCTAATTTTCCTGTACTGCTTTTGAAAAAACTACCGTCTTGTGTTTTTATTGTTATTTTAAATATGTATGTACCATTTGCAATTATGTCCCCGTCATTATCTTTGCCCTCCCAGTCAATATTCACGAACTTATCAGTAATATTGGTTTTATTCAATTCTTTTATTAATCTTCCTCCGACAGTATATATTTTTATAATTGCATCAACCGGGCTGTCAAAATTATGCTGAAAAGTAAAACTTGTGAAATCCGACATCGGATTTGGATAATTATAAATCTTATCAAGGACAAGATCAGAATTACTTTTTACAACAAAATCAATTACAGAATTACTGAAATTATTATATGTATCCCAGGCATTTAGCTGAAGTTTATATTTACCGTCGGCAAGATTCTGCATCTGATACTCGACTGTTCCGTTCTGAAATCCTGAATTACTCGAGTAAAGCGCAGTAAGATCAATTTTATTATTTTCATCATCATTTAAAACCGCTTCGATTTTATGACCGATAGTTCCGGTAAGATTTATTCCGCTCTGATCCGAAAAGTCAGCTATTAATTTCGGATTCTGACTGACGAGATCACCGGATCTGAAATTTCTGTTATCCAGATAAATATTTATGCCCGGTCCGGTACTGTCAGCTGCTGCTGTGGAATCAAGACCGCTCATGAAAAAGTTGTTAGAAAATCCTACGCCGTCTGAAAAATTGTTTTTGAAATATGAAACAATCTTACCTTTTCCCGGACTGTAAGAAATATCTTTCGGCACAACGAAATCAACTATCCACCGGCCGTTCGATACATTTACTTTTCCTTTGTATATTATTCCTCCGTCAAGTTTGTAGTTAAAAAAATATCCGAAATCATTTATAGAAATATTTTTGTCAACATCCAGAACTGATATATCCAACGATCCGTTATAATCACCCCAGAAAGAAGAATCTGTTTTTAATATGCTTCCTGAAATCTTAATCCTTTGAAGAGCTTTCATATTAAACAACTGAGACCCGGGTGTATTATTTATACTGTCAATTTTTGTAATATACTGCGGCACTGCAATTCTCAATGTCGGATCGCACACCAGCGCATATTTCAGATCGTTGTCACTGTAAAGAAATTGTTTAACATTGAACATTGCTTTTCCGCATCTTAAAGGAAGATTCAATGTATCTTTCTTAAACAAATTATCATAAAGATTGTTATTAAATATTGCATTTTGTGATGCATAAACAGGTCTTACAGCAGCTACTACTCCGATTGCTCCTTTATCCTGCAGATTGACAAGTTGCTCTCCTGCGCTGATCAGAAAAGGATCATCCCATCTGGCGAGATCACAGCTTGCTATAGTAAGAAACGGATATTTGTTTTTATTAGTAAGCAAAGGAATACTGATTTGTCTTACAAATACATGTTCATGAGCCCACAGATCAACGCTTCCGTGGCCTGTATAATTAATTACAAGTTTTCCGTCATTCCAGTTTTTTATAATATCAACGTTAGCTCCCGGTTTCCTTCTCCCCTGAGGAGTAATCTCGGATGGATAACTTACAATGTAAATTTTATCTTTCTTAATATGTAAAGGAGTATGGTTCTGAGCGACATCTTCGCACTGATCAGTGTGAAGACTTCCTTCACCTCCTGTTGTCTGCTCTGTCGTCCAGCCGTCGTCACCTACATAAAGATTATTATTCTTCCATTTGTCAAAGTTAGCTGGATCTTCATACGAAATGATTTTATCTACAACGGAATTTGCTTCGCTTAATGAATTCACACATACTCTTCCCGAAGCAAAATCAGTTATCGCCTGACCTATCGGCTCCGGATAGTTTTCATTTATTTCAACTAAAAAGTCATCACTGCAGTAACTGTCAACATCATCCGAATACTCCGAATCTTTTTCAATTGGAAGCACCCAGTTCTTTACCCCGTTGTTATAAAGATTGTAAATGTTTTTATAATCGTAACTTCCGTCTCCCATAAACAACACATAAACAGGTCTTTCCTGCCAGTTATTAAAACCATATTTTAAAAAATTTCTGACTGCTACAGGATCCTGAAGACCTCCGGAAAATTCATTATAAATCTTTTCTACATCCACTACGGCTGTTTTGATATAATTAACGCCCGGCTTTTCTCTTTGAGTTTTTAATCTGTTAGCGGCAGTGATAAATTCCTTCGGTGCAATAATTATAAAACTTGAACCTTCGGCTAATTCACCTTTTAAATTCTGATTAGTTACTCTACCCGAAAATGAAGCAGGGGATTTGTAGTTATTACCGGATACGTAATATTCTTTTACAGTTCCTTCTGTATTGTTTGACTGAAAAGCAAGAGTACCGTTTGTGAAAGATACAGGATTAATAAGATTTACATTTTCCTGAGAGGTGATTTCAAAAATTTTAATACTTTGGGAAGTGAAATTATTTATACTGTATTCTGTAGTTACATTTGTATCAGGAGAATTAAATCTTAACAAATTATTGTCTGCAGAAAAACTCCTTTTATATAATACTTCATAAAAATCATAATAACCTGAAACATTCGAAGAATTACCGTTCGATGAAGGCAGAGAAGCTTTAAAATTTATGCTGCTTCTTCCGGGAAGAAGAGAATAATAAACACCGAATCGGCTGTAACCTAAATATGAAAGGTTTATACGAGAGTAACCGGTAATTCCCGATACCGGCTGATTCACAATTAAAGTTGAATTAAGATCTTCAAGTCTCCATATTGAACCATAAGTAGATCCGTTCCCAAAACGAAATCTCATATTCAGGGGACTTTCGCTTATATATCCTTTTAACTCCCTGTTAAATGTAAATGCTTCATTCACACTGATCCGCTGACTTACCCACAGGTTACCTGTAGATCCCGGATTATTTATTTCCGGCTCTTCAAACAGCCGGTCTGTAAAATTCGCCAAAGGAGTAAGACCTGGTTGACTGGGAGAATTTTTATTTTCCATTCTCAGACCATTAGCTCCGCCAAATGTTATCCAGTAATAATTTGATTTGGAAAATATATTCAGACTGTGAAGGTATGTTTTGTTGACCGGATCATATACCCATTCATTCGGACTTCTTCCGTAAAAAAGTATAAAGTCATTATCGTCAAATCTTCCGTCGGATTCCCCCTCTACGTAAATTTTGTTCTGAACCAGATCGGTAGGGGAGGGAATTGAGTTGTTATATGGAAGTTCAGCTCCGCCATTTCCGTAAATTTTTATAGTCCTCGGATCAATATTTGAAAGATTAATCGAATTTGTCTGCAGAAGATTTTTGTCAAGCTTGTAAATACCGGATTCCTTAACCTCTATTTTATAAAAATCACCGGAAGCTAAAACGCTGTTTTCCGTCATCAGGTCTTTCTGACTGTTAAATTCAGGTGTCGACCAGCCGGCAGCGATATTTGAATTAATTGTAAGATCATTGAAAAAAATTCTTTCTTCGCGACTGAGGTTTTTTGAAGTATAAACAGGACTTCCGTTAAATGTAACTCTTACTTTTATAAAATTAAATTTTCTTAATGTGTTTGAAAGAGGATTGTACTGAGCAGGATAAATATTGATATAACCCGAGTATTTATTTCTTATAATTCCGGACTGAATTACTTCAGCAGCATTTCCGGGAAAAAATTCATTGCGTGAATATGCATCTCCGTCCCTTATATATTCAGGTACGTATTCCTGTTCTGATTTATTCTTTTTGTTTTTACTTTTATCACTGAGTTTAAAATAAGGCACCGGTTGAACATCAACACCCTGAATATCATTAAACCTGCTTTCAATAATTTCTATTCTGCCTGCTTTGTCTGTCGGAAAAAACACAGGAAATGATCTCACTTTTAAATCCGGATTTCCTTTTGTAATGTTGCTTCTTTGAGAATTTGAAAAGTCATAGTCATTTTTAAAAACCGGTAAGAATTCAATTTCTATAACAGATTCATTTGATACTGTTATCCTGAAATCAGAATTGCTTTCAGCGGACACTTCATTTCTCTGACCCAAAGCTATGTGGGAAAATGAAGTTAATATCAGCAAGTTAAAAATGAATATCAATAAATGCTTTATGTTCTTGTTTTTAACAGCAATCATAAGTTTTGATTTGATTAATTCGGACGAATTATATCTCACTCAACATTTTTTAGTTATAAAAATTTCAGATGATTTATAAAATCTGGAAATCTTCAGATGAAAATAAAAATACCATTTATAAAAGATGTTATAATCTTTATAAAATGGTATTCTGTAAAAAATTGAAGATTTGTAATACACAGAGATAGTTTTCTTTTAATTAAAAAAATCAATAAAAAATCTCTATATATTAATCTCCTGAAGTCATTTAAATTTTTACAAATATATTGTTAGTAACTTCCAAAGTCAATGCTCAAGATAATATAAAGCATCAGCCTGCAAGGTTTTTCTTTTTAGTTAATCCCATTTTTTCAATTACATCAATGTGATTCAGTGCATTTTTAGCGGCTTCCTGCTCCGCCTGCTTTTTTGATTTGCCTTTCCCGATCCCCAGACTTCTTTTATTTACAAATACTTCGACAGTAAAAAGCTTGTTATGCTCCGGACCTTCTTCTTTGATCACAGAATATTCCGGAATAAAATCTGTATGCGCCTGCACATATTCGAGGAACTTGCTTTTGTGATTTTCATCAAACTGATTAAGCCACTTAATGTCTAATTTTTTAAAAATCTCCTCATTCAGAAATTCCTTTGCGGCATCATATCCGGAATCCATAAATACAGCCCCAACAAGCGATTCATAAGCATCGGATAAAATTGTGTCATAACCTTCCTCTATAGATTTTTTTGCTGTATAAGATGCCAGCATGAAGTTCTGAAGTTTGATATTTTTTGCCCGCTCTGCAAGGAATTTTTTATTAACAAGTATTGACCTGAACTTTGTAAGATCGCCTTCTTCATTCAAAGGAAAGTTTTTAAAAAGATATTCCGCTACAACAAGATCAAGTACGGCATCTCCCAGAAATTCCAGTCTTTCATTTGAAATAATTCCAATCTTTAAAGGATTACTTTTCACTTTAAGAAAAGACCTGTGCGTAAGCGCAGTTACAAAATAACTTCTGTCAATAATATTGTAATGAATGGATTTCTGAAATTCCCCGAAGTTAATTTCGAAAATTTCTTTAGCAGGTTTCTCAGCTTCAGCTTCAGTCTCAACAGCTTTTTTGAAGGGATTAAACCTTTTAAATCTTTTTAATAGTTTGTCAAACATAATTACTGCAGATTTCAGATAAGATTATCCCTCTAATTTTTTAAATACTATAGCGGTATTGTGTCCGCCAAAACCGGAGTTTTCTGATAAAACGGTTTTAACATCTTTTTTCATAGGGATATTTACTACATAGTTCAAATCACATTCCGGATCTTTTTCCTCGTAATTTATTGTAGGAGGAATAACTCCTTCTTTGATAGTGAGAATAGCTGCAATAGCTTCTATTGCGCCTGCAGCTCCTAGCAAATGTCCTATCATTGATTTTATGGAATGGACAGGAATTTTATACGCCTGATCTCCGAAAACATTTTTGATGGCGAGCGATTCATTCTTATCATTATAATAAGTAGAAGTGCCATGCGCATTTATGACATCTATATCATTAATGGTGAGACCTGAATTTTTAATTGCAAGTTTGATTGCTCTTCCCACACCTTCACCTTCAGGCGCAGGTTCAGTTATATGATAAGCGTCGGCAGTGAGTCCGAATCCGGTAATTTCCGCATAAATCCTTGCGCCTCTCGCCTTCGCATATTCCAGTTCCTCAAGCACAAGAGTTGCCCCACCTTCACCCATTACAAATCCGTCCCTGTTCTTTTCAAATGGTCTGGATGCTTTGGAAGGTGCGTCGTTTCTTGTGGACAGTGCTTTCATAGCGTTAAATCCTGCAACTCCCATCGGACAGATTACGGCTTCAGAGCCGCCTGTAATCATAATATCAGCATCGCCTCTCTCTATAAGCATAACTGAATCTGCTATTGAATGAGCGGAAGTCGTGCACGCAGAAATTGTTGCGTAATTTGGTCCTTTAAATCCGTACTTCATGGAAATTCTGCCCGCTGCAATATCTGCAATAAGCATTGGAATAAAAAACGGACTTACTCTGTCAGGGTTTCCGTCTCTTTTGTAAAGATTTGTCTGCTGATTGTGATAAGTCCACATTCCTCCGATACCGGATCCGTAAACTACCCCGGCTCTTTCAGAGTCAATTAATTCCGGATTAAGACCAGAATCTTTTATTGCTTCATCCGAAGCAGCCAGAGCGTATTGTGTAAAAGGATCAACTCTCTGTGAAAGTTTTCTGTCCATGTAATTTAACGGATCAAATCCTTTCAGCTCTGCTGCAAATTTAGTATCGAAATCTGTGGTATCGAAATATGTAATGTTATCTACACCGCTTTTACCTGCAATCAGATTTGTCCAGAAGTCACTGACATTCAGCCCGATAGGGCTGACAACACCTAATCCCGTAACTACAACTCTTCTCTTCATTAAATTTATGTGGTTATCTGATTTATTTGGAAGAGACCTTTTCTGAAATGTATTTTACCGCATCGCTGACTTTTTGAATTTTTTCTGCATCTTCATCAGGAATTTTTATTTCAAACTCCTCTTCGAATTTCATTACCAGCTCGACTGTATCAAGAGAATCTGCTCCCAGATCATTTATAAAAGAAGCGTCTGAAGTAACTTTAGATTCTTCTACGCCGAGTTTGTCTATTACCGCTTGTTTTACTTTTGCTTCTATTTCAGCATTTGTCATTTAAATATTTCTCCGTTTTAAATATTTTATAAAAATTTGAACTTAATATAGTTAATTATAAAAATTTTTTAAAGTAATTTAATTAATCTGACCAAAATAATTTAATTTCCTTTTTCAGACTTTTCTTCCGGTTTTCCGGTAAAAAGTTATCTGTGATTTCACAGATATGATATTTCTGAATCTGAATGTACCTTAATACAATATTCTCTATGTAAAGGAACTGCCTATGATTTTATTCGTAAGCTACAGGTCTTCTGACAATAAAATATCCGTCAAGCGGATACTTCCCGTGAATGACATTATTAATAATATTTTCTCCGTTGTCTTCCTGACGTGTACCGGCCCACCATGCAACAGCATATAATCTTTCGTTAATCTTTTCAATCGATTCAAAGATAATCACATGTCCATTCCATATTATTAAATCTCCCTGTCTGATTTTATTTCTTAAATCACTCTCGTTTTCAAAATTGATCAACGGAAATATATCTTTGAATCTCGAAGTGTCCATCAGATCGTATGTCAGAGTATTAATTTCAGGGCATTTAAATCCCGCTTTGTATAAAACATTCAGAGCGAATATGTTGCACTTTGTGGAATTGTTCAGAGTAATAATCTGATTATCCAGCCAGTATAGAAACGCTGTATCTTCTGAAATTGAATACATTGGATTCAATTGTTCTTCTTCAGCGGTCTTATTGATTTTGTTATATACAGAAGAATACGATTCTGTATTTTCAATACTTCCGGATTTATTATTTTCATCTGATTTATCTGATCTGTCATTTGAAGCGGAACAAGCTGAAATAATAAAAGTTATTGCCAGACAGGACAGGTAAAAGAATTTCATAATCTTCTTTCACAAAAAATAATAGTTGAATTCATTTATGCTTTATTTCAGACTGTCTTTTTTTTCTTCAAGAAGATTTCTGAGACTGTCAAGTTTTAGTTGAAAATCCCTTAATCTTGATTCCCGGGAATTTAGTTCATTCTCTTTATTAAGAATTCTCGTCTCTCTTGTCTGCATAGTTTTTTCAAAGCCGGTCTTATCCCAGTATCCCAGATCTTCAAAATAACCTTTGAAAAGGAAATTGTGTTTAAGAGCTTCCATATTCTGATAGAAACTGAATGAACCCATTTCAAGATTAGCGGTTGTCTGATTTGCATTTGTCAGAACACCTTTGATGTTGTTTGCAAAAACAGTATCAGTGAGAAGAGTACCGACAAGACTCTGGCTTGAATTGATTTTAGTAGTAATTCCGGAAACATTTCTTGTAATGGTATCAATGCTTCCCTGCAGATCCCTGATATCATTTGTTACAAGTTCAATAGTAGTTGATGCCTGCGCAAGTATTTTATTTATATTTGCAGAAGACCCCGAAAAACTGTTCATCAGGGAATCAAGACTGTTAAATACATCGCTGTTGTTTATGAGCTTGCCCAGAGTACCTTCACCGTTATTAACTTTGCTAACGATCTCAGCAAGGTCTTTTGAAATTTGTTCCGCCCCTTTTGTTGACTCATTCAGATTTTTTACAATATCTCCGATCGAAACAGGCGTTATGGAATGCACCGAGTCACCGTCTTCAATTGACGGGGAATTTACGCTGCCCGAAGTTATTGCCAGGACTTTATTACCCACTAACCCGTCTGAATTTATAGAAGCTTCGGAATCTTTCTTAATGAATTTTTTTACGTTACTTACAATATTCATATTCACTTTAACTTTATCAGTGGCAATGATTTCTATGGATTGTATTGTTCCTACATTAATTCCGGCAAACTGCACTGAATTTCCCTGCGTAAGTCCGCTGACATTAGGAAAAATCGAATAAACATTGAATGTCTTTGTAAAAAGATTTTCCTTGCTTCCGATATAGAAGAGTGCAATGACAAACAATGCCAGACCTGCGACAATAAATATTCCGAGTTTTATATATTTTGATTTATTGTTTCCCATAAAAATTTATTTTTAGTTAAATATAAAAAATTTTATTAACAAACTGATTTTATTCAAATTCAAAAAAACCTCGTACAAAATCATCTTCCGATTTTGCAAGATCCTCATAAGACCCTTCTGCAGTGAACGTCCCTTCTTTCAAAACTACTATCCTGTCAGCAACAAGATGAGTGCACGGAATATCATGTGTAACTATAAGCGATGTGACATTAAGCTTCTTCTGCATATCGAGTATAAGATGACTGATCTCGTTTGAAGTAACCGGATCGAGTCCGGTTGTAGGTTCATCATATAAAATAATCTCGGGTTTAAGCATAAGAGTCCTTGCAAGTGCAATCCTTTTTTTCATTCCTCCCGATAATTCTGAAGGAAACTTATCTATTGCATCCAGCAGACCTACATTATTAAGAGCTTCTTCTACACTTTCAGTAAGATCCTCTTTTTTGTAATCCGGCTGTCTTATCACAGGAAATTCCAGATTCTGCCTGACTGTCATTGAGTCATAAAGAGCGCCGCTCTGAAAGAGAAATCCGATTTTCCTTTTAAAAACATTTTCTTCATCATCCTTAAGATCAGTGAATTCTTTTCCGAAAATTTGTATAGTCCCGGAAGTCTGCTGCTCAAGTCCAATAATGCATTTAAGAATTACTGATTTGCCCGTACCGGATTTTCCCAGCAGTACAACAGTTTCGCCTTTCTTAACTTTGAGATTCACATCTTTTAAGACTTCAAAATTTCCAAATGACTTTTTTATATCTGTAAGCTGCAGAACTGTATCTTCGGTATTTGCATTTACTTCATTTTCCATTTTAAAGATCTTACCTGTAAGTTAATTTATTTTCAGAAAATTAAAGATGTAAGCTGAACCATTACCATATCTATCAGGATTACAAATAAAGAAGAGATAACAACTGCAGTGTTTGCAGCGATGCCAACGCTTTCAGTTCCTCTGTCTGCATTGTAACCTTCATAACATCCCACAACTCCTATGCTGAATCCGAATAAAAAAGTTTTTATTGTAGCCGGGATCACATCTTTCATATCAATGCTTGCAAATGAATTCATTAAAAATAATTTCAGACTTGTCTGATTTGTCAGATTGATTGCAATGAATCCTCCGAGAAGCGCTATCGCGTCAGAAAGTATTACAAGCAAAGGAAGCATTAATGTTGTTGCAAAAATTCTTGTGACTACTAAATACTTGAACGGATTTGTTCCTGATACTTCCATTGCATCTATCTGCTCAGTAACCTTCATAGAACCTAACTCCGCTCCTATGCCTGATCCTATCTTTCCTGCAAAGATCAATGCTGTTATTACCGGACCGATTTCCAGAATTACAGCAAGAGCTACCATTGAAGGAACAAGAGATGATGCGCCGAATTTTTCAAGTGTAGGTATAGACTGTAATGTAAGAGTTAAACCGATTATGAATCCTGTTATTCCGATAAGGGCAAAAGACTTATAACCTATTTCATAAAACTGCTTCAGAGATTCCTTGAATTCATAAGGAGGTCTGAATAATTCTTTTATAAATCTGAATGCAAATGCAAACAGACCCGCCACTTTCAGAAAAAATTCTTCCATAGATTTAGGCAGTTTCAGTTTGAAAGAATTTTCAGCAGGTAAATTTTCTGTTTTAGCTTTATCGCTCAAGAATTAAGTTGTTATACTTAAATTAAAATTTATTTTAAGTTACTTATAATCTGCAGATCTTATTTTTGTATCTATAAAAGGATTTGCAATTCCCAGAACTATACCCAGCGAGAAATCAATTATATCAGAACCTTTCGGAACATAAGTATATCTGATTTTCAGACTGGGATAGAAAAGCAGCTTATTGTTTCTAATAGAATAGCCGTAAGAAATCTCAGGCGAAACTCCGCTGTGAGTAAGATCAGTAAAATAATCCGCTCCGATAGTGATTACTGGGGTTCCCTGAAGATAATTAGACGGTCTGATACTCTTATTTAAAAGTATGTCATACTTTAATCCGGCTCTGAGATGGCTTTTCAAATCAGCTCTGAACAAAAATGAGTACTCGAATGTAGTTCTGTATTCTCCGAAATTTCCAAAACCAAGTGACAGCTCTTTAGTTAATCCTCCTGCTATCTTGTCGTTTTCAAGTAATACTATAGGGTTGAATAAATAAAGAAACGAAACGACTCCTAGAGCAATAGGCAATGTAGAAGATGAACTTTCTCCTTTATCCCTTAATCTCATATTTGAATTCCCGGAAAATGTATTAGCCGGAATGTCAAAAACATTCTGGGACAGAATATTACTGTTCTGAAAAATTATCACTGTCAGTATTAACGGAAAAAGTATTTTCTTCAGCATAAGTTATTATAAATACAAAAAATATTATTTGCAATTATCAAATTAAGATTAATTACTGCTCCATGATTTTTCCGAGTGAATTAAAATATGAAAAATCTATTTCTCTTAAAGGAAGATCTATATCAAAATTAATTTTCAGTCTGTCCGGTTTTGTTTCGCCGATTTTAAGAACTTCAGTATTAAACTCTTCCGCAAGTTCAGCTATTTCCTTCTGGCTGCTTTTATCAGCCGAAACAATTATACAGCTTTGCGCTTCAGAAAATAAAGAAAAATCTTTACGTGATTGATAGTCAATATTAATTTCACATCCGATATTATTCTTTCTGCCCGTCACGCAGCATTCAGCCAGAGCAACTGCCAGTCCTCCGTCTGAAATATCATGCGCTGATTTTATAAGCGATCTTTCATTCAGCTTTAATATAAGTTCATGCAGTTTCTTTTCCTGTTCAGGATCTATAAAAGGAGCATCTCCTTCTGCAAGACCGTGAATTGTATTCAGATATTCGCTTCCTCCAATCTGGAATTTGGAATTCAGAATTTGGGATTTATTGTTCTTATCTTTCATACCGGTTATATTTTTGTCATTCACGCCGGATGTATAAATATTTCCTATTAACAGAACTGCATCACCTGCCTTTTTAAAATCACTTGTAATAATTTTACTCACATCATCTATCAATCCAAGCATTCCTATCACCGGAGTAGGATAGACTGCATAGTCTTTTGACTGATTATAAAAACTTACATTGCCGCCGGTAACTGGTGTTTCAAGAATTCTGCAAGCATCGCCGATGCCTCTTATTGCTTCGGTGAACTGATAATAAACTTCCGGATTGTACGGATTGCCGAAATTAAGACAATTCGTTATTGCAAGCGGTTTTGCTCCGGTACATACTACATTCCTTGCCGACTCACAAACTGCTATCATTCCGCCTCTGTACGGATTGAGATAAACATATCTTCCGTTACAGTCGACTTTTACTGACAAAGCTTTATTGTTTTCCTTAAGTCTTATCACGGAAGCGTCTCCTCCTGGAAGTATTACAGTGTTAGTCCTTACCTGAGTGTCGTATTGTTCATATATCCAGTTCTTGCTGGTAATATTCGGAGATGATAAAAGTTTCAGCAAAACTCCATTCAGATCTTCCGGCTCTTTTATATTATCAAAATTAAAATTATGCTTCTCTTTCAGATATCCAGGTTCTCTGATCTCTCTTTTATAAACCGGAGCGCCTCCTCCGAGTACCAAATCAAAAGCAGGTACGTCAGCTTCAAGTTTTCCTTTGTAATAAATTTTTACTCTGTCTTCATCTGTTACTCTGCCAATCTCTTCGCAGTTCAGATCCCATTTGTTAAAAATATCTATAGCAATTTGTTCCTTTCCTTTTTCTATAACCACCAGCATTCTTTCCTGTGATTCTGAAAGCATTATTTCATAAGCTGACATATTCTCGTCTCTCAGAGGCACTTTATCAAGATTGATTTCCATGCCGCATTTACCTTTTGCGCTCATTTCGCTTGTAGAGCAGGTAATGCCCGCAGCTCCCATGTCCTGAATTCCCACAACGACTCCCGACCGGATAAGTTCAAGAGTTGCTTCGAGCAAAAGTTTTTCTGTAAAAGGATCACCGACCTGGACATTCGGTCTTTTGGATTCAGATTCTTCTGAGATTTCTTCCGAAGCAAATGTTGCTCCGTGAATTCCGTCCTTGCCTGTAGATGAGCCGACAATAAAAACAGGATTGCCTTTTCCTCCTGCAGCAGCAGTGGCAGTTTCATTTTGCTTAACAATCCCAACAGCCATTGCATTCACAAGCGGGTTATCCTGATAACATTCTTCATAATAAACTTCTCCGCTAATAGTAGGAATTCCAAAACAGTTTCCGTAATCTCCGATTCCTTTAACTACATTTTTGAAAAGAAACTTTGAGCGTTCTGCATTAATTTCAGAATAATTATTTTTATCAGTATCAGAACTGATCTTTCCGAATCGTAATGAATTCAGAGCTGCAACAGGTCTCGCTCCCATTGTAAAAATATCTCTTAAGATTCCTCCTACACCGGTGGCTGCTCCCTGATACGGCTCGACAGCAGAAGGATGATTGTGTGATTCGATCTTAAATGCAACAGCAAGTCCGTCTCCGATATCTACAAGTCCGGCGTTTTCTTCTCCTGCGCCGACAAGAAGTTTTCCGCCGCTTCTCGGAAGCGTTTTAAGCTGAAGTATGGAATTTTTGTAAGAACAATGTTCGCTCCACATTACAGAAAAAATTCCGAGTTCGGTATATGTAGGAGTTCGTCCGAGAATTTTAATTATTCTTTCAAACTCTTCTTCAAGAAGACCTAATGATCTGGCAATATCTGAATTGACAACAGGTTCTGACATCTCGTAAATATTTTTAGATAAGAATTAAAATTTATTTCAAAAAGAAAATAATCTGTAAAATTTTTAATAAGAACTGAATTTTGAATATTCCTTGCAGACCTTTACAACAGCTCTTGCAGCTTCATCCACTGATCTGATCCTGCATTTTGTCAGAGAAAAATTATAATCACCGCCGTGACAAGGAAGTCCAAGGAAAAAATAATGATTAGTCCTGTGTTTGTAAACATCAATTTCATCCATGTTAGAAATAGGATCAGGACATTCTTCATAAATATCATAACTGAATCCGTCAAGAATATCTCCCAGAAATTTTCTGACCTTTGGCGATTTGCATTTTTCTATTACAAAGTCTTTATCAGTCTCCGTTCCGGTCACATCTACTACAATAACGAGATCTTCTTTTGTTACTTCTTTAGCAACAAGCTTAGCTCCTCTCATGTCTATCTCTTCATCCGGCGTGAGTTCAATCCTTACATAATCATAATTAATTTCGCCGCTGAAGAATGCCTTCATTGCAACGAATACTCCTACATAATTATCAAGAAGACCTTTGTAACAGTCTCCTTCAATTTCAAGATCAACTCTTTTATAATTTGTATCTGAATGCGCTGAAATAATTATCATGATAATTGTTTGTTAAATTCTTTAATAAAAAATAATGAAGTTCCTGATGCCACGAGGAGGGGATTTAAAAGAATATTGATAACCGGAAGAAATGTAAGTATGAATGCCATAGCTCCGAATCCCATTGAGACTGTTTTCTTTGAATTAATTACATGTAATTTTTGTCCGAACTTTATCATTCTTCTTGACATCGGATAATCCATATAATCAAGCGCATTGTAGTAAAACGAGAACAGAGTACCTGAAACAAGTGAAAGTGTATTTCCTATCATTGGTACCAGATTAAATAAAAAGACAGGTATCAGAACTAATAAATAAAAAGAGATTTTTTTCAATTCTTCCCTGATGCTGATCGCAGCTTCTTTAACAAGCCCTGTCACAGGAGGCGGAGCCATCCTGCCGGGAAACAGTTTTTCCTCTACAAGTTTTGAAATAAGTTCATTGAACGGTGCAGCAATAATCCCTCCGAATATTATAAACGCCAGATAGCAGATAAGCAGAACAATAGCGAATGAAAATATTTTTATAAAGAATTTAATAAATTCAAGTATGAGACTGTTCTGAATCTGAGTTTCAAAAAGATCAGAAGATTTGCCGGTAACATAACTATAAGTATAATAAAAAATCGTCCCGTAAATGACAAGATTGATCACCATCGGGACAATTGAGTATGCTATAAGTTTCGGATATCTGAAAAATAATTTTATGCTTCTGAACGGATAAAAGAATCCATAGATAAAATTATTCATTTTTTTTTTTTGTACCCCCATCCCCCCCCCCCTTTTCCCCCTTTTTTAAAAAAAATAAAATTTTTTCTAAACCAATAACCGGATACCATTTTAATTATTTTATTAAATACAGTACCCCTGAAAAATATTCTTACTTTGCTTTCTTAAACTTCTCCAGCAGATCTAATTTTTCCCATGTGAAGTCTTTGTCATTTCTGCCAAAGTGTCCGTATGCAGCTGTCTTCCTGTAAATCGGTCTCTTGAGATCAAGTCTTTTAATGATTCCTTTCGGAGTAAGATCAATTTCTTTTTTTATGAATGCGGATAATTTATCATCATCTATCTTTCCTGTTCCGTAAGTATTTACATAAATAGAAACCGGCTCAGCAACGCCGATAGCATAGGAAACCTGAATCATACATTCGTCTGCAAGTCCCGCCGCAACAATATTTTTGGCAATGTGCCTTGCTGCATAAGCTGCGCTTCTGTCAACTTTCGAAGGATCTTTTCCTGAAAATGCTCCGCCGCCGTGAGGCGCTTTGCCGCCGTAAGTGTCTACAATTATTTTTCTGCCTGTAAGTCCTGTATCTCCGTGAGGTCCACCGATTTCAAACATACCCGTAGGATTGACATGATACTTGGTTCTCTTGTCAATGAGATGAGACGGAATAACTTTTTTGATAAGGTGCTCGATCACATCGTCCTTAATCTTTTTCTGAGTCACTCCCGGATCGTGCTGTGTGGAAACTACGATCGCGTCTATTCTCACCGGTTCGTTCTGGTCATTGTATTCTACCGTTACCTGTGATTTGGAATCAGGTCTGAGATATGGCATTTCGGAATTTTTCTTTTTCCTTATAGTTGCAAGATCTTTCATGAGTTTGTGAGCATACACAAGCGTCATTGGCATATATTCTTTTGTTTCCTTTGTTGCGTATCCGAACATCATACCCTGATCTCCGGCTCCTCCTGTATCTACGCCTCTTGCGATGTCAGGAGACTGCTTATTAATGGCTGACATTACATTGATAGAGTGATGATCAAATCTGTAATCGCCTTTTGTATAACCGATATCCTCAACCACATCTCTTACTACTTTCTGAATGTCAACATAATGTGTAGTTGTAATTTCACCGCCGACAAGCACGAGACCTGTTGCGCAAAATGTTTCACAGGCAACTCTTGCATTCCTGTCATTCTTTAGTATATCATCAAGCACTGCGTCTGAAATCTGATCGCTGACTTTATCCGGATGTCCTTCGCTTACGGACTCCGATGTAAAAAAATAAGACATTTTCTTTGATTCTCCTTTCCGCTTCCGCGGATATTGTTTTAATTTATTGTTTTAATTTTTTGCTATAATATTTTCGTATTAAAAATTACAAACTTTCCAGTACTATTTCTGCAACATCCTTTACCTTTACTTCCTCGCTTTTCTCCTTTGACTTTAATCCGTCAGTCAGCATTGTCATGCAGAATGGACACGCTGAAGCAATTGTCTTCGCTCCGGTGTTTATCGCTTCTTCTGTTCTTTCTACATTTACTCTCTTACCTTCCGTTTCTTCCAGGAACATTCTTCCTCCTCCGGCTCCGCAGCAGAATCCTTTGTCTTTTGATCTTGCCATTTCGATTAAGTTCAGACCGTCAATGCTTTCAAGCGCTTTTCTCGGCTCTTCATAAACATCATTGTATCTTCCGAGATAACAGGAGTCGTGATAAGTAACTGTTTCTTTAATTTCCTTCTTTGGAACAAGTTTCTTTTCTGCTAAAAGTTTGTCAATGTATTCAGTGTGATGTGTTACTTCAAGTTCGACTCCGAATTTACTGTATTCATTTTTTAATGTGTGCATGCAGTGAGGACAGGCGGTCACAACTTTCTTTACATTATACTTCTTCAGTGTCTCTGCATTCTGCTGAATGAATGTCTGAGCAAGGAATTCATTGCCGAGTCTTCTTGCGGGATCACCGGTACATTTTTCCTCGCTTCCGAGAACTCCATACTTAACTCCTGCTATATTTAAAAGCTGAGCAAATGACTTTGTAACATTTCTGTATCTTTTGTCAAATGCTCCAGCGCATCCTGACCAGAATACAACATCGAGTTCGTCTGCTGTTCCGATATTCGAAAGTTTTTTCAGATGATTCTCTTTGCCTTCTTTCGCAAGTTCGTCGCTGAGTTCGTCTATCCAGTCATTTCTCTGCTCCGCTCCGAATGCCCAGGGTGATTCATTGTTTTCCATATTTTTGAAAACAGTATTCATCTCGGCAGGGAAGTCGGATTCCATCATGACAAGATCTCTTCTCATATCAACAATCGGCGTAATGTGATCTATCATAACAGGACATTCCTGAACGCAAGCCATGCAAGTAGTGCAAGCCCAGAGTTCCTGAGGGGTTATATAATCGTGTACAAGATTCTTATTCAGCCCGGGATCATTTTCAGTTTTATTTACAACAAGCGGACCTATCTCCTCCGTTCGCTTTCTTATCTTGGTAATGATAAGTTTCGGATTGAGTAATTTTCCGGTTAAATTTGCGGGACAAACTGATGTACATCTTCCGCATTCTGTACAGGTATATCCGTCAAGTACATTTTTCCAAGTAAGATCCTCAATATCTTTTGCTCCGTACTGAACTATAGACTCATCTTCAAAATTAATCGGTTTTAAAACTATACCCTGATAAGGAATTTTGTAATTTGAAAAGAAAGTATTCGGAACAGATGAAAGCACATGAAAATGTTTTGAGTAAGGGAGGTAATTCATAAAGACAAGGACAACGATTATGTGCGCCCAGAAAAATATTTCATATACTGTCGCCGATCCTCCGTTAAAGAATGAAGCAATGAAATCTGAAACTGGTCTGTAACCCTGCGACTGTCCGATAAGTATTTTTTCAACACTCATGCCGAACATAGTGATCATCACAAGAGCGATCATCATCAGAATGAATGTTGCATCGAGCTTTGCACCGGTTTCAACCTGCAGTCTCTTCGGCGTTCCGATATATCTTCTGAAGATTGAAAAAATAACAGTTACTAAAACAAGCGCTCCAAAAATATCCTGAAGCAGTGTCAGTACATTATAGAACGGTCCGAGAAATGCAAAACTGAATTCAGGAAAAAAGCCCTCTATTATTGATTCGAGTACAACAAACAGCAGTATAAGGAATCCCCAGTAAATACATACATGAAGAATCCCGGCAAGCGGGCTTCTCAGTAATTTTTTTTGCAGGAATGCAATGTTGAGAGTATTCTTTATTCTTGCGGAAATGTCGCCGAAACGGTTTTCGGGTTTTGCTATTTTAAGGTAAGACAGAAATTTTCTTACCGAATAAATAAAATAACCTATCGCTCCGAAAAATACTAAACCGAAAATTATTGCTCTGAGCATTAAAAGAATTTATCTTTAATACAAATAAATACAAATAATTATTTGTTCTTTTGTTAAAATACAAATTACTTAAATAGATTTTAAGATTAAAGATATTTGTTATTACAAATGCAGGTTTGCTGTCACATCCGTCCAAAACGGGAATGTTTGTTTACAAAACTAAAAATATATTATAAATCCAATGGCTTGTTTCTCACAGATTAAACAGACTAACATAGATTAGACTCTACATTTTACTTTCAATTTTTGAATACTTGTGTAAGTGTAAAAGTGTGTATCTGTTAAAATCTGTGTCATCTGGGAGAGAAAAGCTTTGTTTCAAAACCCTCCTCATTCCCAAGCCCAGCTTGGGAATGTCGAGTTTTGGCTTGCTAAGCTGCTCGCTCGCCTTGCGGAGCAGGCCTCGCGGAGCGGGGGGCTTAGCAAGAAGCCCGCTGAAGGCGGGCTGGGAGAGGTCATACACGTGCTATTTACAATTTCCATCTATTATGATGGAGACGGATACCAATTGAAGAAGACTATCTCGAAACTTCCATTCAGTCGTTCCGGACATTTAAGGTTTGCTGTCAGTGCTCTACTCTAAAAATAAAAAAAGCCGGGAGTTTAACTAAAATCTCCCGGCTGCTTATTATGTTATTGAAAATTAATTACATATTGTTATATCTTTCCTCAAGCTTTGCAAGCTCTTCATTAAGTTCCTCAGGAAGTCTGTCACCGAATATTTTGTAATAATCTTTCATTTCATTTACTTCAGCAAGTCCTTCTTCTTTCGAAATTGCAAAAAGCTTTTCGACATCTTCTTCGCTTAATCCAAGACCTGAAACATCTATCGTTCCTTTGGAAGGAATGTTGCCGTAAGGTCTTTCTTCGAAATTGTTCTTGCCGTCAAGTCTTTCAAATGCCCACTTAAGAACTCTGATGTTATCTCCGTATCCGGGCCAGATGAAATTTCCGTTTTCGTCTTTCCTGAACCAGTTCACATAAAATATTTTTGGAAGATTTTTACTGTCTGACTTTTTTCCAATGCTCAGCCAGTGATTGAAATAATCTCCCATATTATAACCGCAGAAAGGAAGCATAGCAAAAGGATCATGTCTTACTTTACCCACTGTTCCGGTCGCTGCAGCTGTCATTTCCGATGAAACGGATGAACCGAGGAATGTACCATGCTGCCAGTCAAACGCTTCTGTAACAAGAGGCACAATGGAAGCTCTTCTTCCGCCGAAAAGTATTGCTGAGATCGGCACACCTTTAGGATTTTCCCAGTCAGCGTCAATAACCGGACATTGCGACGCAGGTGCCGTGAATCTTGAATTCGGATGTGAAGACGGCGTCGCGGAATCCGGAGTCCAGTCCTTTCCGTGCCAGTCAATCAGATGCTTTGGCTTTTCTTTTGACATTCCTTCCCACCATACATCACCGTCATCAGTCAGAGCTACATTTGTAAAAATTGAATTTTTTTCCATTGAAAGCATTGCATTTCCGTTTGTATCCATAGATGTTCCCGGAGCTACTCCGAAAAATCCGTACTCGGGATTGATCGCATAAAGTCTTCCGTCATCACCGAATTTCATCCAGGCAATATCATCGCCTACAGTTTCCACTTTCCATCCCGGAATAGAAGGAGTCAGCATTGCAAGATTTGTCTTTCCGCAAGCACTCGGGAATGCAGCAGCAATATATTTTTTTACGCCTTCAGGTGAAGTGATACCCACAATAAGCATGTGCTCCGCCATCCATCCTTCTTCTCTTGCCATTGATGAAGCGATTCTCAATGCAAAGCATTTTTTTCCCAGCAATGCATTTCCGCCGTATCCGCTTCCGTAAGACCAGATGCTTCTTTCTTCTGGGAAATGAACAATGTATTTTGTAGTGTTACAAGGCCATGTAACATCTTTTTTTCCGTCTGTAAGAGGGAATCCGACAGAATGAAGACATGGTACAAATTCGCCGTCTCCAAGAACATCAAGCACTTTCTCGCCGATCCTTGTCATGATTCTCATATTCAATACTACATAAGGTGAATCAGTTACTTCAATTCCGATGTGAGCGATTTTAGATCCGAGCGGTCCCATGCTGAAAGGTATCACATACATTGTTCTGCCTTTCATGCATCCGTCAAAAACTCCCTTAAGTGTTTTTTTCATTTCAGCAGGATCCATCCAGTTATTTGTCGGACCTGCGTCTTCTTTATTTTTTGAACAAATGTAAGTACTGTCTTCAACTCTTGCAACGTCTGACGGATCAGAGGCAGCATAATAACTGTTGGGTCTTTTGCTATCGTTAAGTTTCTTAAAAGTACCTTTTTCAATAAGTAATTTTGCGAGACTGTTATATTCCTCTTCAGAACCGTCGCACCAGTGAATGTCGTCAGGTTTGCAAAGAGCTGCACATTCATCTACCCAATCCTGTAATTTTTTACTGATTTTCATTTTATCTCCTTTGATAATTTGATGATTTTGGTTAAAGAAAATTTATTAAAGTTTATTTATTGTATTTATATTGTAGCTCATTAAAATTGCTATCGGCTTAGTAGCCGGAAAATTCATTAATATGATCTTGATCATGCTCATTATCGGGACGGAAAGTATCATTCCCGTCAGTCCCCAAATATATCCCCAGAATATCAGCGATAAAAGCAGGAGCAGGGGACTAAGATCAAGTCTTGATCCGAATATTTTCGGCTCAAGTATGTTTCCTTTTAAGTTCTGTATCAGTATCAGCACAGCCAGTATAACCGCGGGTCCGATTATGCTTTCAAATTGCAGCATCATAAATATTCCTATCAGCACTGAAACAATAAGCGAACCGATGTTAGGAATAAAATCCGATAAAAAAAACATGAATGCCCAGATAAAAAAAAATTCAACTCCGCATATCCATAGTATTGTTCCTATTAACACTGCCTGTAAGAAACTAAGCAAAGTCTTTCCGGAAATATAATTCCGCACTCCGCCGAATATATCTGAAAAAGTTTTTCGCATTGATTCTTCATTCTTTCCGGGAAAAGCCACAAGTATTCTTTGCTGTATGCTTTTTGATTCAGACAAAAGAAAGATTACATAAAAAATTATCAGAATGTAATTTCCAAGCAATGCTGTAATCCCTGAAAATAAACCTGTTATTGCAGAAGTAAATTTACCTTCCATCAGAAGAGTCCTCAAATCAAGAGACTTCGTTAATCCGGCAGCTTCAATCTCGGACAGATTCAGTCTGCTGATGATACTTTCATAAATCATCAGAAATTTTTTCTCATAAACAGGAAACTGTTCGCTGAATGCGCCTACGCTTTTCACAATGAAAAGTATCGCTATATTTGAAATGAAAAAAATAGATAATATTACAATTGCAACTGCTACGCCTGCCGGAATTTTTTTATTCACAAGAAATGTGTACATCGGCAGAAATACAAAAGAAATAATGATCGCAATGAATAACGGTATCAGTATTGACTGAAGCTCCTTTAAAACAAAGAACGAAAATCCCGTCAGAAATATTGCTGCTGTTATATTTAAAAAATTATTTTGTTTGGATTCACTCAAAAATTATTTTCTTTTTGTTTTTTTCACAAATTCTTTTTCTATCGCTGACGTTTTATAGCTCATTAAAATTGCGATCGGTCTCGTAGATTCGAAATTCAGAAGTATGATCTTTATCATGCTCACTAAAGGAACTGACAGTACCATGCCGACTATTCCCCATATATATCCTCCCAGAAATAGTGAAAGCAGCAGCAGCAGGGGACTCAGATCAAGCTGATCCCCGAGGAATTTCGGTTCGACTATATTTCCTATTACATTCTGCAAAACCAAAAGCATAATCGTCACAAATATCGGAGTAAATATATTGTCAAACTGAAGGAACATTACAGTCGAAGGAAGAGTAATCGCTATCAGCGCTCCTATGCTCGGTATGAAATGCATCAGAAAGATCAGAAATCCCCAGATGAAATAAAAATCAACGCCGAATATCCAGAGTAATAATCCTGAAAGAGTTCCGAGAATAAGACTGATCATCGTCTTGCCGGTAATATATTTTCTCACATCAATAAATATTCTGTCAAGAGTACTTATAATACTTTCAGCTTTTTCATTTTTAAAAGCTATCCTTATCCGCTCTTTTATATTCCCTATTTCCGTTAATAAAAAAATAACATAAAACAGAATTAAAATGAAATCTCCGAATACGGATAAGAAACTTGTAAAAAATCCTGCAATGAAATTTGTAATTGACCCCTGCTGAACAAGGTTTGATATCTTCAGGAATTCATTAAGACTTTTTAATTCTTCAGAAGATAAATGCATAGTGAGTATCAATGAATTGAACAGGTCTGTGAATTTTTTTTCGTAAATGGAAAAGTCGGAAGAAAATGAATTTATGCTGGCTATTATGAAAACGCTTGCGATGTTTGTAATAATGATAAGAGTTATAAGTACGGCTATCACCGCCAGGAATGAGGGAATTTTTTTTGAACGCATCCATGAATAAAACGGCTCAAATACAAAAGAAATAATGACAGCAAGAACGAAAGGAATTAGTATAGAACTCAGCTCTTTCATAACATACACTGAGAATCCTGTCAGAAATAATGCTGCAGCTATATTCAGAAATTTATAATTATCTTTTTTTTCCAATTCAGATATAATTAGGAATTTTAATATACTTTACCGGATCTTCTTTTCCGGCAAGCTGAAATCCTCTGAGTCTCAGAGCGCAACTGTCACATTCCCCGCAGGCGGCTTTATTGTTTTTGTAACAGGACCAGGTAAGATGTATCGGAGCTTTTAGTCTCAATGACTTCAGTACAATTTCTTTTTTAGTCAGATCAATTATCGGTGTTAAAATTTTTATTCCTGATCCCGGCTTTGTGCCTTTCGATATCATTTTATTGTATGCATCAAAAAATTCCTTTCTGCAATCAGGGTATCCGCTCGAATCCTCTTCCACTGCTCCGATAAATATTTTCCTCGCTCCGATTACTTCCGCCCAGCTTACTGCGATCGCTAATATATTTGCATTTCTGAACGGTACATAGCTTGAAGGTATTTCTTTATTTCTTAAATCAGCTTTTGAAATGCTGATCTTATTATCCGTTAGCGATGAGCCGCCGATCTGTTTCAGATGACTTATGTTCACTACTAATGTTTTTCGTGCTTTGAAATATTCTGAAATATCACGGAATGCTTTTAACTCTCTCTTCTGTGTCTTCTGTCCGTAATTTATGTGAAGCAAATTCAGTTCATACTTTCTTTCTGCTATAGCGGCTGTAAGAGCGCTGTCCATGCCTCCGCTTGAAAGTACAACTGCATTTTCCTTTTTTATCATCTTATTTACTTCAGAATAAATTACTAATTTGACCTTCAATTTAGAAGTCAATTTGTAGCTTCGATTGTTTTCTTTCGCACAATAATTTTACACATCGCAAACCCCAATGCCATTAAGTTAAGTGAGTTTTCTAATCATCTATCAATAAAAAATTATTCACCTCAAAGTCGCAAAGACTCTAAGAAAAAATATTAAAATCATAGAGCTCAGAGACTTCAAGTCTTAGAGTAATAGTGACTTCTAAAAAACTAACTCTCCTTGGATTGTCATTCCCGCATGCTCCTGGCGGGAATCCATTTTTAAGATAGTTCTCAATGATTGGATCCCCGCTAAAAGCACGCGGGGATGACAGTAAGAATTTTTGAGAAGTCTCTCATACTTAAATATATAGTTTTCAGATATCTCCGGACCTTCATTCTTAATGTCAGAGAATTCTCATCTCAGAAACTTCACTTCATAAGCATACCGTTCAAGCTCTTCCCTGAAATTCGGATGCGCTATTTCTATCAGAGCTTTGACTCTTTCCCTTACAGATTTTCCAAACATATCCGCAATTCCGTATTCAGTAATTATATAATGCACATCAGCCCTTGTCGTCGTGACTCCCGCTCCCTGTTTCAGATATGGCGCAATACGGGATACCGTTCCGCCCTTTGCTGTGGAAGTAAAAGCCATCATCGGCTTACCGTTCTCGCTCCTTGCAGCGCCTCTGATAAAATCTACCTGCCCTCCGAATCCCGAATAATTTTTCGGACCAATTGAATCTGCGCAAACCTGTCCCGTTATATCCACTTCAAGAGCTGAATTTATCGAGATCATTTTGTCATTTCTGGAAATTGTAAAAGGATCATTTACAAATAATGTCGGACGGAATTCGAAAACGGGATTGTCATTCATGTAATCGAAAACTTTCTTGGTGCCGAGAATAAATGATGATACGACTTTTCCGGGAAGAAGTGTTTTCTTCTCGCCGTTTATGACTCCCGATTCTATAAGGTCTATCAGATGATCTGAAAACATTTCAGTATGAACTCCAAGATCTTTTTTATCTGTCAAAAACTGAAGTACAACATCAGGAATAATACCGATTCCCATCTGAAGCGTTGATCCGTCCTCAATCAGTCCGGCAATGCTTTTGCCAATCTTTTCATAAACCAGCTTGTCATCGCCTTCGACTTCCTTAGTGTTATGAAACTCCGGAACTACTTCATCTATCTCTACGGCATAATCTATCTTGTCAATGTGAATGAAATTATCACCGAGTACTCTCGGCATCTGCTTGTTGATCTGCGCAACTATTATCTTGGAATTTTCTGACGCAGTCTTGGAACATTCATTGCTGATTCCGAATGAACAGTAACCGTGTTCGTCCGGCGGAGACAAATGCAGAAAGCAAATATCCAGAGGAATTATCTTTCTCTGAATCAGCAATGGGATCTCTGAAAGGAATACCGGAATAAAATCCGCTCTTCCTTCATTTACTGCCTTTCTTACATTACCTCCGGTAAACAATGATACAACATGAAAATGTCCTTCCATTTCCGGAGCGGAATAGGGCGCATCAAGAAAAGATATAAGCTGAACAATCTTAACCTTGTGTAATTCTTTATACCTTCTGCACAAAGCATCCATTAATACTTTCGGATATGAGCAGTTGGCATGAACATATATGCTCTGTCCGGACTTCACGATCTTTGCAGCATCATCGGCGCTTACAAATTTTGTTTTACCTTTCTTCTTAATCATAGATATGTGTGTGTTTGATTTTGGGTTAATAAATTTCGTTTGTGAAAATAATTTATCGTCAGATGTTTATTGAATCTTTTATTTCAATAAAATCATTTGCTTTACTAAAGTTTTGTTTTCTGTTATTAATTTATAAAAATAAACTCCGCTTGAAAGATTGCCGCCATTAAATCTGATTTCATGCGCACCTTCCGGCTCAATGCCGTCGGCAAGTACAGCTAATTCTTTTCCGGATATATCATAAACTTTCAGTGTTATCCAGCCGCCCTTATCAAGATAATAACTTATCATTGTTTCAGGATTAAATGGATTAGGGTAATTATTAAGTGTAATAATATTTACTGAAACAGGATTAGCATTATAACTGTAAGGATAAACTCTGAAACTGAATTTCGCATTCGGAGGATTACTACCGGCTGGATTCACACCGCTGCCGCCTGAAGGAAGTGTCGAAAATAACGGTACTGGAAGCGCAACGTCCTGCGCAGCAAAATAATATTCGACCGTTGCTTTCAGATTTATCTGCGGTATGCTGAAATAAAATGTATCAGAAACGGAATTGTAAGCAGTCACAGAAGAATAAGGACTAATTGTCCCGTAAGCATTCGTTCTGTAATAAAGCACCGGATATTCATTTGTTCTTTTTCTTATAATGCCGTTGTCCCTGATAACACTTTTAATTATCACGGGTCCCGGAGTTCTTACGCTGAATACTGTCTGCGTATGCTGAATAACCGGCGGCTGTGTGTCTAATTTTCTTGCAGTGTCAACAGATTTTTTTGCGTTTATTATTCCCCAGCCCATTAGATTGTCGGGCGTATTGTTATTGCTTCCGAATTTTCTTAGTATATTCCTTACCTGTATTGGAGTAAGATTTTTATTTGCGCTTAAAATAAGAGCGCAAACTCCTGAATTCAGAGGACATGCAAATGAAGTTCCGCTTCCGTTGTAATATGAATTTCCGGATGTTCCCGCTACATAGTTGCTGCTTCCCATTGTCATTATATCGGGCTTTATCCTTGCAGGAATATCAGTTGTCGGTCCGACAGAACTAAAACTTGATCTGCTTCCTCCTGATGTAACCGCACCAACTGTAATTACACTGTCACCGTCTGCAGGTCCTATTAGAGTATTGTTTGAGGAAGATCCGCTGTTACCTGCTGAGTTACTTACAACTATACCTTTATTAACAGCAAGATCTGCGGCTTTAGTTATAGGTAATGTATTGCCGTTCATGTCAAGCCAGGTATAGCTTGAATACGGCGCATCAAAATCAAGATAACCTAATGAACTTGTGATCACATCAGCTCCGAGACTGTCAGCCCATTCTGCTGCAGCTATCCAGTTATCCATTTCTGAAGGAGTTTCCGTAGGATCCACTTCAGTCCTTGCGAGAATAAATTTTGATTTAAATGCAGGACTTATCATCTGTCCCGGCTTATATCCGCCAGTCAGTGACAACGTTGCAGTACCGTGAGAATGTCCCGTTAATACAGGAGTGTGATTCTGAAAATCATAAGTTGAAATTATGTTCATAGGGTATGTTGTAAATACTTCATGCGTCATATTAGAAAACCCTGCGTCAAAATTTGCGACTAAAATTCCTTGTCCGAAGATTCCGTCATTATGAACTTCATTGACCTTAATCTGTGAAATCTGAGTTAAAGCATTTCCTGTTCCGTAATTTAGGGTATCTGCAAGTATTGAATTCGGAAGAGATGTATAGCTTTCCGGCTGTTCAAGATTAAACTCAATATTATTTTTTGCTTTTCTGAATCTTTCTACCAGATCAATTACTTTTACAAAATCCAGATTTGCAAGTTCGCTAAGCTGATCCGAAGTAACTTCCGCGCTTACTGCATTCAGCCATTTTGATCTGTTGCGTATCTTAATAACTTTTTCTTTTATTTCATTTACATAAGCGTCGTTCAAAGGAACATCCGTAAAGTCTAATGCCTGTGCAACCGTTTTAACTTTTAATCTCCTTTCGAAAGATCTTTGTGAAACAATGTTTAAAGGATTTGATAATTTGCTTAAAGCTCCTGGACCTTTATCAGTAAGATAAATCCATACAACTAAATTTTTGTCAGGATTTTTTGAAGATGAATTTAATAATTGTCTGCTGATTTTATCGGAAGGATTATTTTGGGTATAACCTGATAAAACTATTACAGCAATAAAAGAGAGTAATGTAATAAGTTTTTTCATTTGTTTTTTTTTTAAAAATAGTCTATCTGTCAATAAGATTAAATGCAGAATTTTTTATTTTTTGAAATTTTAATTATCCACATCACCTTTGAAAAAGAATATCTTAATGCTTCAATCTTTACCACGAAGTCACGAAGACACTAAGAAAAATATTTTAATTTTAATGATCTTTGTGACTTTGTGACTTAGTGGTAAATCAATTTATTGGAGGAATGTGAGGGGTCAAATTAACATGAATTATTTAAGATAATTTGTTGCAATGTACAAAAAGTAAAGATATGATTTTTTATATTCATTTCTAAAAACTCAGGATTGATTTATATTGATTTATAAAATTAAAAAAATTTGATAATAAAGGAAAACATACTTCTGTCCGATCATACAACAATTAAACTCGGAGGCGCTGCTAAATATTTTATCGAATGCGACACGGAAGAATCTGTAAAAGAAGCTCTTGAATTTGCAAAAGAAAAGAATTGCAAAGTACAGACGCTTTCGGGAGGAAGTAATATTATTTTTGCTGATCACGGATTTGACGGTGTGATTTTAAAGATTAATATAAAAGGTGTATCAGTTAAAAAAGACAAAGACGATTTTTTTATTTATTCCGGAGCGGGAGAGAACTGGGATGAATTTGTAAAGTACTGTATTGAGAATGAACTTACCGGAGCGGAATGTCTGTCGGGAATACCTGGATCGGTCGGAGCCACGCCTGTGCAGAATGTAGGAGCTTACGGTCAGGAAGTAAGCGGGATAATTTATTCGCTTAAAGCAATTGAAAGAGAATCTTTTGAAACAAGAAATTTCAGAAATGAAGATTGCCGTTTTGCATACAGGGAAAGTATTTTTAAGTCAGCTTATAAAGATAAATACATTATTACAGAAGTAGTTTTTAAAATGAAAAAAAATTCAGAGCCCGAAATAAATTATCCCGAACTGAAAAAATATATTGACTCACATAAAGAATATTCCGGACTATCCGCGGGAAAAGAAAAACTGAATTTTATAAGGAATGCTGTTATCTCTCTCCGGAAAAAGAAGTCCATGGTAATTGACGCTGATGATCCGAATACAATTTCATGCGGTTCGTTTTTTACTAACCCAGTGCTGAGTGTTTCTGAGTTTGAAACATTCAAAATTAAAACTGAGGCTTTAAATCTTCTAACTCCTTATTATACAACTTCTGATAAAGACAAAATCAAAATTCCGGCTGCCTGGCTTGTCGAACAGTCAGGTTTTGTGAAAGGTTATAAAACCAAAGGCGCGGGAATATCGGCTAACCATTCGCTTGCAATAATAAATCTCGGCGGAAAGACGGCAGATACGCTTTCATTGTCTGAAGAAATTATAAAGTCCGTGAAAGAAAAATTCGGGATCATGCTTATTCCCGAACCCGTTATTGTAAAATGAGTTTTATGAATTGTTTATTCCCGTAAGAGCAGTATCTTTGAATTTAAATTTCTGAATAATCATTGATAGGCAATTAGTAATTAACAGTTATCAATAATCAACTTAAGTTGACCGCTTCAAGATTGAAAACAAGAAATTGCCACTAATTTCACTAATGGAAATTTTCCTCCGGCATTTTTTTATTGTATGAAAAACATCTGACATTTATGAATTGTAAATTAAATTTATACAGAGAGAGACAAAGGCATGCCTTGTCTCTACAGATTTTTGTATACAATGAAAAATTATTTTTTCCTATCTTTGCATAAAATAATTTACTTAATGCTGCTAATATTCAGAATGCAATTCTGAAAATTTAATGCAGATAAATGTTTAAGCGGTGAATTTATTAATTGCCATCCCACTTTTCTCTAATCACGAAATAAAAATCTTTCCATCAAAAATAATTTCTAAATTTAAAAGACTAAAGAACTATGAAAAAACTTTACGCATTTAATTTATTTATGCTCATTGTTCTGTTAATGAGTTCAGATCTATTTTCACAGGTAATAAAATTCAGCACAAGTTTTAACAACAACACTTTTCCTCCGACGGGATGGTCGAGAACTACTGTCAATGGCAGCGGCGGAAACTGGACCCGTTCAACCAGTAATCCAAGAACAGGAGCCGGTTGCGCTACTTCAAATTTTGTCACTGCAGGCGGAGCGAATTATCTGAAGACTCCTTCATTTATATGCACAACAGATGACTCACTTGTATTTTATTTCAGACATTCATTTTCTTCAGGAGTAGTTGCAGATTCTTTTGAAGTTTCATTGTCTACAACTGATACTGCTGTTACAAGCTTTTCAAATTCTCTTCTCAAGCTTGTATACCCTGTAAATTACGGAACAGCTGCGGTTTATCAAAGATTCAGCATCAGTCTGAATGCATTTGCGGGAAACACCTGCTATATATCCTTTGCGCATTTTGATCTAGACGGAGATGCCATCAGACTCGATGATATTTCAGTATTCGGACCTACTCCGCCTGACAATATGGGAATTACCGCTTCGAATTTACTCAACAACAGAATTTATGCAGTCGGAAGCAGCTATGATTTTACTGCCACTGCAAGAAACTACGGAGGCAACACACAGAATGCCGTTCCTGTATATTATACTGTAAACGGAGGAGCGCCAATAGGTCCTGTCAGTACAATCGGACCAATACCAACCAATACTAACGAAACAGTTACTTTTAACGGAGCTTATGCATTCACGCCTTCAGTTTCGGGAGTCAATACAGTGAAAATATTTCCAGCCCTTTCCGGAGAAACAGATTATACCAATGACACTCTTACACAGTCTGTAACCGTTCAGGATAAGATCACAGCTTTCCCGTATCTTCACACATTTGGGAACAATACAAACTGGTCTGTACTTACGGAAAACTCAGGTCCCGGCGGATCAACTGCATTGTGGGTTACAGGCATTATTACCAATCCTGCAGGTGTTTCAGGCGATACTGCTGCAAGATGTAATTTCTACGGACCGGCAAATAATTCCGGAAGAAGGGAAGTTCTCAGATCTCCGGTACTTGATCTTACCGCTTTGACAAATCCTGAATTGAATTTTTCTCTGGCATACAGGACGTACAATAATGAAAATGATACTATAGAAGTACTTGTCTCGACAAATGCAGGACTTACTTTTTTTTCTGCAACAACGGTGTATAATAAATCAAATTCTTCAGCGCCGTCTCTGGCAACAAGACCTCCTTCAAATACAAGCTTCTTCCCTGATTCTGCATCTCAGTGGAGACATGAATCCATTGACCTGTCAAATGTTACAGGACTGAATAATGTTGTTCTTGGATTCAGGGGAAAGAGCCGGTTCGGAAATAATGCCTGGATAGATAATGTGGTAGTGAATAATGTAAACAGTATCTGCACTGATGTCATAACAGCTCCCGGTATTTACAATTGTAATCCTCTGGTGTCTCTTAATTTCAATACTGTTGGTTTAAGACCTTACGAAAATATTCATGCAAATTTTGACAGTTTCGAAAAAGCTCCTGTGAATGAAGAACCGGAAGAAGGTTTCGTGAGATTTCTTGACGACGGAAGCGCAGTTTTCCTTTCATCTGATAATCCCGGTGGAGGAATAGTTACTGTTTCACAACATTCCAATATAGCGCCTCCTTCAGTTGCTGTTCCCGTGATTGATGTGAATACAGCTGCAACAGCTCCTGACGGCTCAGTCTATACGCCTGCACTGATCTATCCCAGATTCTGGTTTACGGTTAGCTATACTGGTAATGACAGAAGAGGATCTGCAAATTACGATATTTCAATTGACCTTGACGGACTTTCATTCTTCAATCCGGATAAATTGTATATTGTAAAAAGATCAGATATGACGGATTCATGGGAATGTCTTTCAACAACAAGGTCAGGAAATGTACTGACTGCATCAGGTCTCAGCAGTTTCAGCGATTTTGCGCTTGCAGGAAATGATAATCCTCTGCCTGTAGAACTTGCATCTTTTGTATCTTCAGTCAGCGGAAATAATGTTACTCTGAACTGGTCAACAGCTTCAGAAAATAATAACTCTGGATTTGATATAGAAAGGTCAATAGTGAATGGTCAGTGGTCAAAAATCGGTAATGTTGCCGGTAACGGAACATCAACTGTTTCACAGAGCTATACATTTACCGACAGAAATTTATCTACAGGAAAATATAATTACAGATTGAAACAAACAGACTTCAACGGTAACTTCGAATATTTTAATTTAAGCAGTGAAGTCAGTATAGGTGTTCCGGCAAAGTTCGAATTGTCACAGAACTATCCGAACCCGTTCAATCCGTCAACAAAGATCAGCTTTGCTCTGCCAAACGACGGCAAAGTAAGCTTAAAGATCTATGACATGACCGGTAAGGAAGTTATGTTACTTGTAAATGAAGTTAAGACTGCTGGATATTATTCTGTAAGCTTTAACGCTTCATCATTAACAAGCGGAGTATATTTCTACACATTGTCAGCAGACAATTTCACGGCTACGAAGAAAATGATGCTGGTTAAATAAGCAGTTTGCCAGTTTGGCAGTTAAGCAGTTAGACAATTAACAGTTTTAAAAATAAATGCCGGTCGAGAATTTCTTCCGGCATTTTTTATTTGTTCAAAAAATATTAATCATTTGGAATTTTCATTGCATAGGGCGTATTTCGTAGAGACAAGGCATGCCTTGTCTCTACAATTAAAATTGCCTATTGCCCATTGCCAATTGCCATTTACCAATTGCCAATTGCCTATTGCCTATTGCCTATTGCCTATTGCCTATTCACCTTTTTCCATCCGCTATCAAAAAAACATTTCAAAATAAATTTTTTTTCTAAGTAAAAAATGTTAACTTCATTTAACCAAATTATTTTAATTTAAACCGAAAGGAGAAATCTTACAATTTTATATTCATTTAAGTACTTCTATGATTTGAAGGGAGACATATCAGAAATACTTTTAGTGAATTATTATACTACACCACTCAATAAACTCCCGAAAAAATTCAATTTATTTATTAACTAACAAAACCAAAAACATGAAAAAACTATTTTCATTCTTTACAGTGGCATTGTTTTTATGCATAAGCATAAACTCTTATGCACAGGTTGCTAATTATACATTTACGCAATCAGCAGGTACTTATGTACCTATTACCGGCGGTACGATTGTTGCAACAGCAACATCCGCATCCGGCGCTGGTTCACTCGATGACAATGTTTATAATCTACCTTCAGGTACTATCCCGTTCACATTTACTTATGACGGTGTCGGATATACAGGATTAGACATAAGCACAAACGGATTTATTACATTCGGACTTGCTCCGGGCGGAACGAATTATACTCCGATTTCAAATACAGCTCTTTATCCGGGAGCAGTTTCCGCACTGGGAGGTGATCTTAATTCACTTTTCAATATCCTCGGAAACACAGGAGAGATCCGTTATGAAACAGTAGGATCGGAATTTGTTATTCAGTATTCTAATTTCAGACCTTTTTCTACTTCCACTTCAACAACTGTTTTCTGGAGATGGAATTTTCAGATCAGATTACATACTGACGGATCAATAAGAACCGTTTACGATGCAAATTTTGTAGGCGCACCTACTTCAACTACACGTCAGGTCGGATTAAGAGGTCCTAATAACACATTTGCAACAAATGTAAAAAACAGATTAGTTACAACAGGAACACACACATGGGCTACATCAGTTAATGGAACAGCAAATACATCAACATGTCCGGTAATAACTACGAACATTCCCGTTTCAGGTCAGACTTATACATTTACACCTCCTCCTCCGCCAGTAGCTATTGATGTTGCTGCAACCGGAATTACTTCAAGTCAGGGTACTTTATATTTATGCCCTCCATATTTGCCAACTGACTTTACTGTAACTGTAAAAAATATTGGAACAACTACACAAAATATTGTTCCTGTATATTACAGAGTCAATGGCGGTTCAGCTGTAGGTCCTGTAAATACAGTAGGTCCGATCGTTCAGAACGGAACTGAAAACGTTGTATTCAACGGAGCAAATGCATTTACACCTCCTGCTCCCGGTACATATGTGATCAAAGCCTATACACAGCTTGCAGGAGATGTTATTTATGCTAACGATACGACAACACTAACAATAACAGTAAATCCGATAATAAGTACATTCCCTTATATTGAAACATGGAATAATCTTGCAGCCGGATGGACATTAACAGTTGAAAATCCGATTGGTACAACCCAGCTTTATGGTTTAGTTACCGGTCTTACAGGTCCAAGAGGTATTGCAAATGATACCAGCATGAGAGCAAATTTCTTCAATGGTTCTTCACTCAGAAGAGAAATCCTGAAATCACCTTTAATGGATATTTCCTCATTGGCAAATCCGGTACTGGATTTTTATGTCGCTTATAAAACATATACAGGCGGAGAAGAAGATACTTTGCAGGTTGTTTTATCAACAGATTGCGGAGTAACATTCTTCAATGCATCAACGGTTTATGATAAATCTCCGAGTTCTAATCCTTCATTAGCTACAAGACCGCCTGCAGCAGGATCATTTGTTCCTGATTCTGCAATTCAATGGAGACATGAAACCATAAGTCTTGCAAATGTTGCAGGTCTAAACAATGTAATTATTGGATTCAGAGCAAAAAGTGATTTCGGTAACATGTGTTATATAGATAATATTATCGTTACGGATGTATCAGGATTATGTACTGATAATGTAACAGGTCCTGGTTCATATAACTGCAATTCGCTTGTAACTCTTGATTTCACAGCTACACCTGCTCCTCCTCCATTAAACAGAAGCATTATTTCTGACAATGGAATAAATAAATCTCTTGATGAAATGCAGACTTTAGGTTCAATACCTGTTTCAACAGAAAAAGTCAGAGTAATAAATAATGGTCAGTTTGATAATCCTTTGGGCGGACATGCTTTTGTTTCACAGTATACCGCACTTGATCCGGGTCAGACAATAGCTCCGAATGTTGGATTTACAAATTCAACTCCTCCGACAGGTCCTGCTTATGATCCGACTTTCGTATATCATGATTACTGGTTTACAGTAACTTATGATGGAAACGATTTTACAGGATATGCTACATATAATATTAAAATTGATCTTGACGGTCTGGTCTTTACAGATCCTACAAAGCTTTATGTTGTAAAGAGAGTTGACAAAACCGGTGCATGGGTATGTCAGAACACAACTATCTCAGGAAACGCTTTAGTTGTAACCGGTCTGACAAATTTCTCAGATTTTGCTCTTGCAGGTGATGAAGCTCTGCCGGTCGAACTTTCTTCCTTCACTTCTGCCATAAGCGGAAGAGATGTTACTCTTAACTGGTCAACAGTTTCAGAAAATAACAACTCAGGATTTGATGTTGAAAGATCTTCTGCAAACGGCACATGGTCAAAGGTTGGAAATGTTTCCGGTAACGGAACAGTATCCACACCTGTAAGCTATTCATTCACCGACAGAAATCTTGCAACAGGTAATTACAACTACAGACTGAAACAAATAGATTTCAACGGAAACTTCGAATACTTCAATCTAAGCAACGAAGTAATTATCGGAATTCCAAGCAAGTTCGAATTGTCACAAAACTATCCGAACCCGTTCAATCCGTCAACAAAGATCACTTTTGCTCTGCCAAACGACGGCAAAGTAAGCTTAAAGATCTATGATATGACAGGTAAGGAAGTTATGTTACTTGTAAATGAAGTTAAGACTGCAGGATATTATTCTGTAAGCTTTAACGCTTCATCATTATCAAGCGGAATTTATTTCTACACATTGTCAGCAGACAATTTCACTGCAACAAAGAAAATGATGCTGGTCAAATAATTAATAATTAGTAATTAATAATTATTAATTGTTAATAGTAAGTTATAATAAGAATGCCGGAGGAGATAATCCTTCGGCATTTTTTATTTGTTTCATTTAAATTAAACATTTGAAATTTGTCAATGTACAGGGCGTATAACGTAGAGACAAGGCATGCCTTGTCTCTACATATTGCCAATTGCCTATTGCCTATTGCCAATTGCCTATTGCCAATTGCCTATTGCCAATTGCCTATTGCCAATTGCCTATTGCCAATTGCCTATTGCCAATTGCCTATTGCCAATTGCCTATTGCCAATTGCCTATTGCCTATTGCCTAATGAACATTGGAATAGAAATTCTAATGTATAAAACCTATATTGACAATAAATATATTTATAAACCTTAAAACACATTAAAAATGAAAAAACTAATTTTACTCTTTTGTTTTTTACTCATATCTTCTCTTAGCTATTCACAGTTTCTGGCAGAAGATTTTGATTATACAGCAGGAGATTCTTTAGGAGCGCACAGCTGGACAACTTTCAGCGGAAGCGCAACAAACAGGCTATTTGTTACATCACCAGGGCTGACATATACGAATTATATTGGGTCAGGAATTGGAAACGCAACTACACTAACGAATAATGGTCAGGATCAATACAAATCTTTAAACGCAAATCAAACATCCGGAAGTATTTATACTTCCATGATGGTTAATGTAACAACCGCCAGAACCGGTGATTATTTTACAGGATATCTTCCTTCTACATCCACAACACTTTTTACAGGCAGATTCTATGTGAAATTAGCTGCAAACGGAAATATTGCTTTCGGAGCCAGCAAAACTACAGCCGGATCCGGAGGTATTGTTTATGGTGATTCCGTATTCACAACAGGTGTTACTTATCTTATGGTATTTAAATATACATTTAATACAGGTACAGGTGTAGATGATCAGGTAAGTCTTTTCGTATTCGGCGGCGCTGTTCCTTCAACAGAGCCAGCTCCTTATGTCGGTCCTTTAACTGGTACCGGTGCAGATCTTGCAGACCTTGGAAGAGTTTTCTTAAGACAGGGAACTGCAGCATCATCTCCCGATCTCAGGGTTGATGGGATCTATACTTATAATTCATGGGATAACTCAGCGCTTCCTGTTGAGCTTTCATCATTCAGCTCAGCTGTCAGCAGCAATAATGTAACTTTGAACTGGTCAACAGTTTCAGAAAATAATAACTCAGGATTTGATGTTGAAAGATCTTCTGCAAATAATACATGGTCAAAGGTTGGAAATGTTTCCGGTAACGGAACTACAACCAACGGTAACAGCTATGCATTCACCGACAGAAATCTTGCAGCAGGTAATTACAACTACAGACTGAAACAAATAGATTTCAACGGAAACTTCGAATACTTCAATCTAAGCAACGAAGTAATTATCGGAATTCCAAGCAAGTTCGAATTGTCACAAAACTATCCGAACCCTTTCAATCCGTCAACAAAGATCAGCTTTGCATTGCCAAACGACGGTAATGTAAGCTTAAAGATCTATGATATGTCAGGTAAAGAAGCTATGACACTTGTAAATGAAGTTAAGACTGCAGGATATTATTCTGTAAGCTTTAACGCTTCATCATTATCAAGCGGAATTTATTTCTACACATTGTCAGCAGACAATTTCACTGCAACAAAGAAAATGATGCTGGTCAAATAAGCAGTTAAGCAGTTAATTAGTAATTGGAATTATTCAGTTAGACAATTAACAATTAACAGTTATAAAAATAAATGCCGGGAGAGAAATCTTCCGGCATTTTTTATTTATTCCAAAAAAATGAACATTTGAAATTTGTCAATGTACAGGGCGTATAACGTAGAGACAAGGCATGCCTTGTCTCTACAATCACAATTGCCAATTGCCCATTGCCCAATTGCCCATTGCCAATTGCCTATTGCCAATTGCCAATTGCCTATTGCCTATTGCCAATTGCCAATTGCCTATTGCCAATTGCCTATTGCCAATTGCCAATTGCCAATTGCCAATTTATTACTAATTACTCATTACTAATTATTCATTATAAAGTGCATTTTCCCGTCTTACATTCGAAATAGCTTAGCATTGTCTTTCGATAGAATTTAATTTTGCAGTGTTGTTATTTATAAACTTAAAATTATTTTCTTATGAAAAAATTATTTTTAGCTCTTGTGATCCTGCTGATGTCTTCAGCAAATTCATTTCCGCAACTGACAGATGAAAACTTTGATTATCCTGCAGGAGATTCACTTCAGCAGCATGGATGGGTTACTATCGGAACTGTTTTCAATAACAGAATGACAGTTGTGTCTCCAGGACTTTCTTTTCCTGTCTATGTTAATTCAGGTATAGGTAATGCCGTTACTATAGATACTAATGGTCAGGATGTTTACAAAGACTTTTCATCACCGAAAGTATCAGGTAATATCTTCGCATCTTTCCTTGTCAATGTAAAGACAGCGAAAGCTGCAGGGGATTATTTTGTCTCATTGCTTTCTTCAACAAGCACTACTTCTCTTGCTGCAAGGGTTTATGCAAAAGATTCTCTCGGCAATATAGCTTTCGGTCTGGCGAAGACTACTGAAACTGTACAGTATTCTCCGTTTGTGTATTCAAAAGATTCCACTTATCTGATGATTCTTAAATATTCAATTAACGCAGGTTCAGCCAATGATTCTGTAAGTCTGTTCGTATATAATTCATCGCAGAACGTTCCTTCTTCCGAACCTTTACCTTCTATAGGTCCCAAAGGAGGATCGGGAGCCGATCTTACTGATGCCGGAAGATTTGCTTTAAGGCAGGGGACTTCGTCTTCTTCACCGCGAGTAACAGTTGACGGAATTTTTGTAACTACTTCATGGGATAATACAGCTTTGCCGGTGGAACTTTCTTCTTTTAACTATGAAACACTAAAAGGAAATGTAACTTTACACTGGACTACTTCTTCGGAAATAAATAATGCAGGTTTTGATGTTGAGAGGTCGGATGTCAATGGTCAGATATCAAACGTTTGGAGTAAAGCGGGATTCATTTCAGGTAACGGAACTTCCTCAGGTTCAATTAATTATTCATTCACTGACAATAATTTATCATCAGGAAAATATAATTACAGACTTAAACAAATTGATTATAACGGTAACTATGAATACTTCAGTCTGAACAGTGATGTCATTATTGCAACTCCGAAAAATTTCTTTCTCGGACAGAATTATCCTAATCCTTTTAATCCATCTACAGTTATAAATTATAATATCCCTCAGGACAGTTATGTTAAAATTAAATTGTATGATAATACAGGAAGGGAAGTCCTGACTTTGTTAAATGAATTCATATCAGCAGGATATTATACAATTAATTTCAATGTATCGGATCTTGCAAGCGGAATTTATTTCTATAATATTAATGCAGGTGAATATACAGCTACAAAAAAGATGATGCTTGTCAGGTAGGAGGAAGTTAAAAGTAAAAAGTTAAAAATAAAAAGTTGAATGTTAAATTCTCGTTCCCAATCTCCCCGCCTTTTGCGAGGCAGGCCGATTGGGAACGTTTAAACAGTGTGAAGAGAAAAGATCAAATTCCAGATTTTAAACCCTCGTTCCCAATCTCCTGATTGGGAACGTAAAAGATTAGTCATGAGAAACAGATATAAAATCTTATCAAACTCTCATTCCCAATCTCCTGATTGGGAAGGTAAAAGATCAGTCATGAGAAGAAGATATAAAATCTTTTTAAACCCTCGTTCCCAATCTCCTGATTGGGAACGTAAAAAAACCCTCATTCCCAATCTCCTGATTGGGAACGTAAAAGATTAGTCATGAGAAGCAGATATAAAATCTTAAATAAGAATGGAATTTTCTTTGTAACATCTACAATCGTAAACTGGATTCCTGTATTTACCGATGAAAATTACTTTAACTTATTGATTGACACTTTAATATTTTATCAGGTTAATAATAAATTAATAATATATGCTTATGTACTGATGGAAAATCATTTTCATCTGATAATTTCAAATGATAATGTCTCAAAGATTATGCAATCTATAAAGAAATATTCAGCAAAGAAAATTATTAGAAATCTTGATATAGACAGGAAAGTAGAAATTCTTAAGGAATTCAGAAATATCAAACCGGATTATAAAACTACAAGTAATCATCAGGTTTGGCAGGAAAGTTTTCATCCTCAGGAAATTATTTCTATGGAAATGTTAAAGCAAAAGATTGAATATATACATTACAATCCCGTAAGAAAAAATCTGGTTATCAATCCCGAGGACTGGAAATACAGTTCAGCAATGGAATACCATACAGGTAAGAAAGGATTGCTGGATATTTCGAGAATAGACTGAATGCATTCTCAATCAGGAGATTAGGGAACGAGGGGTGAATGCATTCTCAATCAGGAGATTAGGAACGAGATGTGAATGCGTTCCCAATCAGGAGATTGGGAACGAGGTGTGAATGCATTCCAATCAGGAGATTGGGAACGAGAGGTGAATGCGTTCCCAATCAGGAGATTGGGAACGAGGGGTATAATTATCCCTTCAGCCAGGCGTTCTTTAAACTTTCTTTGGACTTATCTTTAAATTTAAATCCGGGACCGGGAATGTAATTTAGTTTGACTACACCTTTTAATTCAATTATCTCACCGTTTCGTTTTACCTTCATTGTAACCGGACTGTTTTCTTCTAATTCATATCCCATTAATAAAACCGATAAATAATTATCCGGATCAAACGGAATACCATTCATTTCAAGAAGCTGGTCATTTTCTTTAATTCCCAATGCCATAAAGAAATTATTATTATCAGGCTTCAGCGCAGTTACAGTCTTTTTGGTAGTATCTATGAATATGTATGGTTTCTTATCAACTATAAAAGAAATTATCTCCGGTAACTGAACAACGGCTCTTTCTACACCTGCAATTTTCAGATACTTTTCATAATCAATTGGATTTCCTTCAACAATATGATTCTGTATGAATGTACCGGCTTCCGGATATGTAAGTTCTGTTACTTTTGGAATCAGTTCAGATGCATCGAAAGGTTTTGTTGGTCCGTAAATTTCCGAGAGCTGACCCATTAGATTAAGTATCCCGCGCTTTCCTCCGCTTTTTTCACGGATGATAATATCCAGACACATTGCCATCAGAGCGCCTTTCATATAAACATTCGGATATTGAGCTTTGTAATTTGTATCCAGTACATTTTCGCTCATTTCAATAAAAGATAAACTGTCATTATAAAATGATTTTGACTGAACTTCTTTTGAAGACATTACTTTATAAAACTCATCCTCGCTCATTAATCCCTGATTGACCTGAAAAAGCTGTGCGAAGTATTCGGTAAATCCTTCATACATCCACAGATGCTGCGGCATCACCGGATTATTAAAATCGAAATCCTGTATTTGCTTTGAATGAATATTCAACGGGGTGACAGTATGAAAGAACTCATGCGAAATAACATTGATCAGTTCCTGATTCTTCATCGTTATACGAAAGACAGATGTAGTAGAATTATTATGTTCGAGCGCGCCATATCCTCCTGCATCATTTGCCAAACCGCTGGAGATGTAAACCAGTACAGCGTATTTTCTGGTTTTATTAATATCTCCAAGAAAAGTTTTTTGTGCATTTATCATGCGTTTAAGATCCGGAGTAAATCCATTTGCAGTGATATTTTTATTATCCGGAGAATATACACTTAGCAAAACTTCCATATCACCAACTGTGAAAGCAGAAGTATCCGGTACGGAATACATTACAGGGCTGTCAACAAGCTCAGAAAAGCGTGTGACTTTAAACACATCAGAATTGTCACTGACATCATTATCAGTAAGAGCAGTTGCTCCATATAAATCAGAAGGATGTGAAATTGAGATCTCATAATTCACATCTTTATATCCGCTGAAATATCCTATGAATCCGCACATATTCATCATAAAATTCTTTCCGGCAAGAATGTTTGTTCCTGCCGGCGAGAATATTGTCGTTCCGTGTGAAGAAAATGCGCTTCCGGATTCAGAGTCGTAAGTGTCGTTTACCAGATAAGTAACAGAACCAAGCTCCGCTGCATTTTTAATTATCCATGTATTAGTATCTTTGCGTGAAACTGCAAGATTTTTTCCGCCTTTGTCATACGCCTCGAAATTTTCTATATATCTTCCGTAATCAGCAATAGCATAAGTTCCCGGAATTATTCTTGCAAAATTATAGCTGACTTCTTCACTTCCCATTTCCGGAGGAGTGATTGTTACTCTTACTTTATCGTCCTGAATGGTTATCAGATCTATGTTTGCTTTAAGCAAATTGTCTGAAGTATTTGACAAAACAGATTCAGATGAGTTGAAGAAAAATGTAATTAAAATAATTGTTACTGAAAAGAATGATCTGACATTCATAAGTTATATTTTGATTTTATATTTTGTGATTTTATAAAGGAAAGTGCAGCAGTGTATTAACACCGGCAAGTATAATTTTTACGAAAAATTTTTTGCAAATATAATTCCATAAAAATAATTTAACAATGTAAATTTTATAAGGATTCGCCAAAGCGGATTTTTCACTTTTAATATAGTCTGCAGTGTGTCCGAAAACAAAGTCACAAAGGTTATAATACTTAAAACTTTTTCCTTAGTATCTTCGTGACTTTGCGGTGAATACGAAAGATTTGAGATACACTCTACGAAACAAAGTGCAGTAATTTATGAATTTAAATGCTAATATCAGCAGTATAAATTTAATAAATTCTGAGCTATTCAAAGTATGAAAAAAATAATTATTATCAGCGTTTTATTTTTATCATGTTTTCTTTCACAGAATATCTCTTTTGCTTATAACCCGGCTTTTAATCTTACTGCAAGAAATTTTATTTACACGGATTCGATCGGTGCGGGAGGCGGTGCTTTTGATGCAATTACTTTTGACATTTACATTGAACATACAAATATCGGATCATCGGGACCATTTGAATTTTCTTTAGGTCAGTATTATTTCAATATAAACGGAGCTCTGGGAGTAACTGCTGATTACTCTTACTATATTATACCCGGTTCGACAGAATTTACAAATCCGAATGCAATACCAAGAAATCCTGCATTTATAAGTCCCGATGCCGGCAGTCCGGAAGGAGCTTCTTTAAGACTGGGAGTAAATACAATATTGGGAGCCGGTAACGGTCCGATTGTACTTTATTTTTTCCCCGGAACAAGAGTTTGTACAGTAAGATTAAAGAAAAAGTCAGGGAGTTTTCCTGATGTCCCCTTAAATATGGTCTGGAGAACAGGTTTGCCAAATCCTGTTACAAAAGTGTACGCATATATGGGAACATCAAATGTTGATGTTTCACTCAACGGAACTTTCATAATTGACAATGCTAATATTCCGAATATTAAATTAATTTTTCCTCCCGATAATTCTGTCAATAATACTTTCACTGTTTCTTTTAAGTGGATGAAGGATAATCGTTCTGTTGCCTATGTTTATCAGCTGTATTCAGATTCCTTGCTTACCAATAACCTGATCAGCGATACTATAAACAATAATTCTGACACTTCAAAAACAATCAGCGGATTAAGCGGCAATACAAAATACTTCTGGAGAGTTGGAGGTATAGATGCTCATGATCATATTTATTATTCTAATGTTCGCCAGTTTACCACTTCATCCGGGATGAAGCTAAATATTAAAATTATCCCTGAAGGACTTTATAATACTTTGTCAGGTCAAATGTCACGTAAAGATACTTTTACCGTCTGCCTGAGAAGTATATCGAGTCCGTATTTAATAATAGACTCAGCAAAAGCAGTTGTTGATTCGTTATATTTTTCAGGATTATTTACTTTTATTAATACTCCTGACGGAATATATTATGCTGCGCTAAAACATTTTAATTCAATTGAAACATGGAGCAGGTCCGGCGGAATCACAATGACTTTTGCTGATACTTCTTTTTATGATTTCACAAACTCAGCATCACAGGCTTATGGCAGCAACTTAGTTCTCCATGGCGGTAAATACTGCATATACAGCGGTGATGTAAATCAGGACGGCATAACGGACGGTTCGGATCTTATGAAAATATTTAATGACTCTTATGCAGGATTGACAGGAAGATACTTAGCTTCTGATCTTAACGGAGATAATATTGCAGATGCTGCCGACTTGTCAATACTGGATAACAATGTATTTAACGGAATATTAAAAATTACGCCTTAAAAAATTTTTTTAATGAATGTGATGATTTGTTTCTGAATTTTTACTTCTCTTACTTGGCGGCAGGTTTGGCAGGATGAATAAATTGTTTTTTAAATGTGTTTTCAATATGAATAAATTAAATAAAATAATCTGCGCTTTGTTTTTAATTTTATCTGCGTTAGATTTTTCAAATGCACAACAGCCTTCTTATACTCTTAAAGCAATGAATTTTGTTTACACTGATTCTATCGGTCTGAGAGAAATTGATGCTGTAAAATTTGATCTGTATATACTTCATACAAATCAAGGTGTATCAGGTCCGTTTGAGTATGCTTTAGGTCAGTATTATTTTAATGTTAACGGAGCGCTTGGAGTATCATCTGAATACAGTTATTACATTATTCCGGGATCATCTGATTTCATTAATCTGAACGCTCTTCCCAGGAATCCTACATTTGTTTGCCCGGACGCTTCAAGTCCTTCAGGAGCTTCGCTGAAAATGAACAGCAATGCGGTGCTTGGATTTGGTAACGGACCAATCATTTCAGCTACTTCTCCCGGTACAAAAATTTGTACTGTGAGATTTAAAAAAAGACTTGGCAGCTTTCCCTTAGTTCCTTTAAGTCTGAACTGGAGATTAACTTTACCAAATCCCTTTACAAAAATATTCGCTCATATTTCAAATCAGATAACAGACATTTCTTCTCAGGGAATTTATTCAATTGATACTGTATCGTCAATGGTGTCGCTTGTTAATCCTGCAGATAATTCATTTTATAATCCCGTTACTGTAACTTTTAAATGGAAAAAATTCAGATCCTCATTCAAATATATTATTAAGATCTATAAAGATCCCCTGCTTAAAGATTTAATTTTCAATTACAGAAATATTACTGATACTTTCAAAACCATCGGCATATTTAACAGCAGTGAAGATTATTACTGGAGAGTAGGAGCTGAAGACCTGTCAGGCGAAATTTATTATTCATCTGTCCGGCATTTTACGGTAAATCCTGTGAAATATCTGAATGTTAAATTGATTCCTGAAGGAATGTATTATCCTTTGTTCGATCAGCTCATAAGAAGAGATACAGTTACGGCATTTATACGTCAGACTTCATACCCGTATAATAAAATTGACTCTGCAAAATCGGTCATTGATTCTATTTCATTCAGAGGCACATTTAAATTTCTAAATGTTCCCCCCGGAACTTACTATTATGCAATGAAACATTTTAATTCGATTGAGACATGGAGCAGATCAGGAGGTGAAATTCTTCCTTTAACTGATACAGCTTATTATGATTTTACCACATCGCTTTCACAGGCGTATGGCAACAATCTCAAATTAAAGAACGGGAAATACTGCTTCTTCAGCGGTGATGTGAATCAGGACGGAATTATAGACGCTACCGACATGAGCATAGTGGATAATGATTCTTATGCAGGCATTTCAGGGAGGTTTCTCAGATCTGATCTGAATGGAAACAATTTTGTTGATGCTGCTGATCTGTCTGTCGCGGATAATAACATGGGTGTAACAGCAGTGCCGTAGAGAGACGATGCTTTTGTAATTTATGATAAGATATATTTATTTCTGAATTTATATAGTAATTACAGCACTGTATATTTAACAAATTCGTTTCAAAACTTTAATTTAAAGAAGTATGAAAAAAATATATACTTCATCTGTTATAGTTTTATTGTTTTTGCTTTCACTCAATATTGCCTATTGTCAGGATCCGACCTTCAATCTTACTGCAAGGAATTTTCAGTACACTGATTCTCTCGGAACAGGCGGTTTCGGATTTGATGCAGTGACTTTCGACATTTGCATACAGCATACAAATTATCAGGATTCTGGTCCGTTCGAATATTTTATCGGACAATATTTTTTCAATGTAAACAAAGCGCTCGGTGTTTCTGCAGAATATACTTATTATATCATCCCGGGATCATCTGAATTTTCAAGTTTGAGTTATGTCCCAAGAAATCCTCTTTTTGTAAGTCCTGATTCTACCAGTCCTTTGGGAGCGACTTTGAGGTTAAGTTCAAACGCAGTATTGGAAGGCAACGGTACTACAATCTCTACAGTGTTCCCGGGAACAAGAGTATGCAAAATGAGATTCAAAAAGAAAACCGGAAGCATACCGAATGTCTTGTTCAATATGACATGGAGGAGAGCATTGCCGAATCCATTTACAAAAATATTTGCATATTTAGGAACCACATCTACAGAAATTTCATCTTCCGGGACATATTCAATTGATTTTACTCCTATGCCTTCAATAACATTATTTAATCCTCCCGATAATTCAGTCAGTAATCCGATCCCTGTTAATTTTATCTGGAGCAGTAAAAATTCCGTAACCGGATATCAGCTTAAAATATATACTGACTCTTTAATGCTGAATAATGTCAGAACAGAAATTTTAGACAAAACAGATACTTCATTTATACTAAAAGGTTTAAGCAGAAATACAAAATATTTCTGGAGAGTAGGATACAAAAATTATAAAGATGTTTATTACTATTCGCTGCTGTATAAATTCACAACTTCATCCGGACTGAAACTAAAACTGACTGCAATTCCTGAAGGCACATATTTTGAAATTTTTAATAAGCTTTCCCGGAGAGATACATTTTTTATTTATTTAAGAAATTCAGACAGTCCGTACTTAAAAGCTGATTCCTCAAAGACAGTAATTGATTCTCTTAATTTTAAGGGATATTGTTTGTTTCAGAATGCCTATGCCGGAAATTATTTCATTCAGATAAGGCATTTCAATACAGTCGAGACCTGGAGCAAGCCGGGAGGAATCTCCATGCTGTTCACAGATACTGCTTATTATGATTTTACTTCATCAGTTTCACAGGCGTACGGTAACAATCAGAAATTAATTGGCGGCAAGTACTGCCTGTTCAGCGGTGACCTTGATCAGAATGGAATAATAGACGCTTCAGATATGAGCAGAGTCATGAATGATTCATACTACGGTCTCATGGGAAGATTTTTAATTTCCGATTTAAACGGGGACGGCATTGTGGATATTTCAGATGTCGTGATTGTAAATAATAATACCGGAGTGATTGTAGTGAAACCATAGAAAACTATAAAGAGACTTCTGAAAAACCCCTATTGTCATCCCCGCCCGCCTTGCCGCGAGGCAGGCGTGCTTTTAGCGGGGATCCAATCATTAAAAACCAACTTAAAAATGGATGACACAGAGGGTGCCCCCGACAGGAGCACTTGGGAATGACAAACGTGGAGAGTTAGTTTTTCAGAGGTATGTAAATAATTATAATGCAAACGTTTTGAATGGATATGCATAAAGACAAATTACAATATTTCTAATTCAGATCTTGTATCATCAGTGAGATAAATTTGTAATTATTAGTCTCGAAATTCTAATTCTTTTAATTTTTTTTAGAGTCTTTGAGTCTTAGAGGTGAAAAAATTCTTTTAGTCAACTTAGGGGCAGACTGTTATTTTCCGGGAAACAATGTTATGAATTATTCAAAAAAGTATTTATAACTCCATAGATATAATTATACAGAAAATTTATCTTGTTAAAACATTTTATAAACCTCAAAAAAAAATCATGAAAAAATTATTCCTTTTTTTAAGTTTTGCATTCTTAATGACCGCAGGCGCAAATGCTCAGATACTGACTGAAAGTTTTGACTATACTGCGGGAGATTCAGTTCAACAGCATGGCTGGTTTACGGTAGGTACTATATTTACAAATCAGATTAAAGTTACAGCTCCCGGACTTGATTTCCCTAATTATCAGCTTCCCGGAATCGGAAATGCCTGTACACTTGCAAATACTGGACAGGATGTATATAAACAATTATCCGCAACTGTGACTTCAGGAAGTGTGTATGCATTTTTCCTAGTGAGAGTAGATACCGCAAGACCATTAGGAGATTATTTTGCTGCATTCCTTCCTGCTGCAAACACTACTAATTTTGCTGCAAGGGTATATGTAAGAAAAGCAGTTACACAGGCTCCGAATAATATTTCATTCGGAATTATTAAAAACGCTCTTGGCGGCGGCGGTCTGGTCTATGGTGATTCTACATACACTACTGGTACTACATACCTTCTTGTTGCAAAGCATACTTTCGTAGCCGGCACAACAAATGATCAGGTCAGTCTTTTCATCTATTCACCCGGAGATATTATTCCGAATATTGAACCTGCTCCTACTGTAACAGGAGGCGCATCTACTACAAATGATGTTACTGATATCGGAAGATTTGCCCTCAGACAAGGATCAGCTACAATTTCAGGAAATGTTGTTGTTGATGAAATTTATGTAGGAACTGACTGGGGAACTCTGCTTCCTGTAGAACTGAATTCTTTTACTTATTCTGCAGAAAGAAATAATGTTCAGCTTAACTGGACCACAGCATCAGAATTAAATAATTCGGGATTTGATATTGAAAGATCTTCTGTATCCGGTCAGTGGACAAAGATAGGTTATGCTGCAGGACACGGTACTGTTAACACAACAAATAATTATTCTTTTACAGACAGAAATCTTTCTTCAGGAAATTATAACTACAGACTAAAACAGACAGACTTCAACGGAAACTATAAATACTATAACCTTAACGGTGAAGTAAACATCGGAACTCCGTCTGAATTTTCATTGTCACAGAATTATCCGAATCCATTCAATCCTTCAACAAAGATAAATTATGATTTACCTTTTGACAGCAAAGTAAGCATAAAAATATTTGATATGTCAGGCAGGGAAGCTGCAACAGTAGTAAATGAATTTAAAACCGCAGGATACTATACAGCGGACATTAATGCTTCATCGCTTTCAAGCGGAGTTTATTTCTATACTATTAATGCTGATAATTTTTCTGCGACGAAGAAGATGATACTCGTTAAATAGTTCTATAGTGTGAATAGGCAATAGTGAATGGCAATAATCAAAAGTGATTTCAAATTCCAAATTCGAAATCCCAATTTCCAAATTCGAAAAGAGCCGGTTGAAGAAATTCTCCCGGCTTTTTTTATTTAATTACAAATTACGAATTACGAATTAAGAATTAAGAATTGATATTAATAGCTTAAGTTGAAAGCTACAAGACTGAAACCAGAAATTAGTGGCGAAAAAAATCTTCAAAGTTTAAAGCGGTCAACTTAAGAAATCATTTGACATTTGACATTTACCATTTGACATTTGACATTTACCATTTACCATTTAACATTTAACATTTAACATTTAACATTAGCATTTCTGATTTTACAAATTTTTTACAAAAAAGTAATTTGGATTTTGATTTTAGAAGTATTAATTTGACAATGAAAGTAACTCAGTAATAATCAATTGCGCTCTGTCTTATAATCAGGAAATATTTGTTCTCAAAGGATCAGTAATGATCCGTTAATTTTTCCCGGTTTCCCCCCAAAAGACTAAACGAGTAAATCAATTATTAAAAGATGTTTGTGTAAGAATCCTGACTCTGTAATTGATAAGAAATTCCGGAAGAAAAAATTATCCATAATTAATAATACTAAAAATTATTCATTATTCATTAATCATTAATCATTAATCATTAATCATTATTCATTAATCTAATTAAAACCAAAATGAAAAAAACATTCACAATTCTTTGTTTGCTTTTTCTTACAGTTGCTTTGAGAGGTTATTCTCAGATCAGCACTTTCCCTTATGTGCAGACCGGAGATATTCCTACCGGCTGGAGTGTCATTCAGTCAACTCCTTTATGGAGTCTTGCCCCTGCGGCGATTAATCCCGCCGGTGTCGCAAATGATGCGGCAATCGTATGTAACTTTTTTTCTTATGCATCGGGTCCAAGCGGACTTGTTCTTTCACCTGCATTTAATTTTACATCATTAACAAGTCCTGTAGTTAATTTTTATTCTGCTTGCAGATCTTACAGTACTGAAAATGATTCGCTTCAGTTTCTGATCTCTACTGACAACGGCGTAACTTTTGGCAATGTGCCTACAGCTTTCAGGAGATCTTATAATTCGACTCCTTCTCTTGCAACTGGTCCGTCACAGATCACTGCTTTCACACCGACTTCGGTAAACGACTGGAGACATGAGACAATTGATCTCAGCGCTTATGCGGGATTAAACAATATTGTATTCGCTTTCAGAGGTGTATGTGATTACGGTAACAATCTATGGATAGATAATTTTATTGTCACCAATAAAGACGGTTACTGTCAGACTAATGTATCGTCAGCGGGAAGTTATTCCTGCGGTGATGCAGTTGTAGTATTTAATACAGTCGGTCTCAGACCTCTCAGTAAGACGGAAAATCAGAATGATAATCCGGGCGGCGGAATGCTTTCTGTAACGCGGCACGATAATCAGGCTCCTCCTTCACTGGCTTCTCCTGTGGTACAGACAAATTTAACTGCTACAAATCCCGGAAACAGCATCATTACTCCTAATGTAATTTATCAGGATTACTGGTATACAGTATCATATACAGGCAATGACAGATTCGGCTATGCAAATTATGATTTAAAGATAGATGTTTCAAATTTCTCCGATATAAGCACTCTTTATATAATGAAAAGAGCCGACATGACTGCGTCGTGGGTTTGTCAGAATACGACATTCGCAGGTAATTATCTTATTGCAAGCGGACTTACTACTTTTTCCGATTTTGTAATTGGCGGAGACTCTTCTTCACAGCCGCTGCCGGTAGAGTTATCATCATTCACTTCCGCATTAAACGGAAGGAATGTTACGCTTAACTGGACGACAGCTTCAGAGTCGAATAATGCGGGATTTGATTTAGAACGCAGAGATGCCAACGGTCTGACTGCAGGCGACTGGACAAAGATTGGTAATGTTGCCGGAAACGGAACTGCAGCCGGCGCAAACAGCTATTCATTTACTGACAGAAATATTGAAACGGGAAAATATAATTACAGACTGAAACAAATTGATTTTAACGGTAACTTTGAATACTTCAGTCTTAATAATGAAGTAGTTATAGGCACTCCGGAAAGATTTTCGCTTTCGCAGAATTATCCTAACCCTTTCAATCCGTCAACAAATATAAATTATGATCTGCCTTTTGACAGCAAGGTCAGCATTAAGATTTTTGACATGTCCGGCAGGGAAGTAGCTTCAGTAGTAAATGAATTTAAAACAGCGGGATTCTACACAGTGAATTTCAATGCATCCGCGCTTTCAAGCGGAGTTTATTTCTATATCATTAATGCAGATAATTTTACTGCTACGAAAAAAATGATACTCGTGAAATAAATCAGTTAAACAGTTAGGCAGTTAGGCAGTTAGCAATTAACAATTAACAATTAGCAATTAGAAATTAGAAATAAAAAATTAATTTTGCCGGAGAAATTATTTTCCGGCATTTTTTATTTGTTCCAAAAATATTTATCATTTGGAATTTTCATTGCAAAGGGCGTATAGCGTAGAGACAAGGCATGCCTTGTCTCTACAATCATGCATTGTCTCTGCAATCACAATTAGAATTTGTCTTTGCACAGAGACAAGGCATGCCTTGTCTCTACAATCATGCCTCACAATTTCCAATTTCCAATTTCCAATTGCCTATTGCCTATTCACTATTGCCTGTTCACTAAAAATATTTCACAAAATAAAAATATTATCCAACTTAGTATTGATTATTAAAAAAATGTAAATTAACTTGCATCAAACAAGACAAAGGAAAAAAGTTTATACATGACGGATCGAAATGATCTGTTATGTAAATCATTTTCACAATTCACTAATTAATTAATCTTAAAACACGAAAGGAGTAAAGTTAATTAACAAAACAATTCTTTTGTTTTAAATCGGATTTATTCCTTCTGTACTCCTTATATAAATATTCTTAAGAAGCTCCTGGAATTAATCTTAAGGTCTTCAACAAAGTCTTAAAATGTTTTTCTAAATGTTTTTAATTAACCTAAACAAAATCTATGAAAAAAATTTATGCACTCTTATTTGCAGCAGTTCTTTTTTTTGCAGCAAATAACTCATTTTCAGCAAATGTAGATGTATACAACAACGCCGCATTAACCGGCGGTTATGCATCGCTCGATCTTGCTCTGGCACAGGTTGGTGTAGCACCAAACACAGGTGCTGTAGAAGTAAGGATCAATACAGGTCACGCACTTACAGCATCAGCAACTATCGGAAACTCAAATTTTACATCATGTAAAATTTTCCCGACAGCTGCAGTTACACTTACATCAGCACTAAACGCATCAATGATTCTTCTGAGCACAGCTGACAATGTCACAATTGACGGAAGACTTAATGGCGCTGATGTTATCGGAAACGGTAACTCACTTACACTTACCAGCTCCAGTACCGGTACAGGCGTAAGATGTATTCAGACACAAAACGGATCACAGAACACAACAATCAGAAACGTAAACTGCAACATTCCGGTGATCGTAACAGCAGTTGGCGGCGGAAGATGTATCAACATCGGACAGTCAACCACAGCTTTACAGGGTGGACAGGATAACGTAACTGTTAAATACTGCAACATGAGCGGCGGAGACAGAACTTTCCAAACCTTCGGTTCAGCAGGATTTAATGCAAACATTAATCAGACCATCTTCGGAAACAAAGTAAGAAATGCTTCTTCATTGGCTCTCTTCATCGGATCTGATGTTTTAAATGTAACAATAGATTCAAATGAAATATACGATGATACACCTGTATATAAAGGTGGCGCTGCCGGAACAACATCCAGATCAATCGGTATGCAGGCAATCGGTACCATTCTTATACAAAATAACAGGATCCACGATATAGCAGATAACGGAATAAGAGCTACCGGTATGTCTTTACAGGGTATCCTCAGCATTCCTTTCAGATCAGCAGCTCCTTTAGCAACACCTACAACAAATGTAACTGTTCAGAATAATTTCGTTTTAATGGCTCAGCCAAACACAGCTGTAACATCCATTTACGGAATTTTCATGTCAAATCTGGCTTCACCAAGCGGACTTGATCACAATGCAAGAGTTTACAACAACACATCGCTTATTGGCGGTACAGGTTCTGCAACTCTTCAGCAGTTCACATACGGTCTGATCTTCGACGTTCCGGATGCAGTTTCAGCAAATTCACCTTCATCAGCTACATATTACAATAATGTAAGTATGAATTTAAGAGAAGGAACAGCAACATCACAGCATGTAGGAATGGACTTCGAAGTTGAACCGTTGGTAACAACAGTATCAGATTACAATACATGCTATGCAGACGGACTTACAGGTGTTCACTTTGATGCAACAGACGCAGCATTCGGATATACATCAACATTCGGATGGAGAAATGCAAACTGTGCACTTGGAAACGAACAGTCTTCAGCAATGCATCCTGTTAATTACGATGCTAACTATCTGATCACTGCAAACAATTACGGTGATCTTAACGGAAAAACTGGCGCAGGAATACCTACAACAGACATGTTCGGAGTTACAAAAGCAGGAACATATCCTTACAGAGGCGCAGTTGAAGGACCGGCTCTGAAAGTTCTTACTGTAACAATGGGATTAGAAGGAAGAACCGGCGCAGATCCGTCAAATGTGATCGTCGCTCTTTATGACGGTACATGTACATTTGTTGATTATGCATGCGGTTACATTACAGATACAGATAATTCACCAAAATTCATATTCTCTACCGCAGTTGCAAACGGAACAGCATATTCACTGCAGTGTCTGACCGCTACTCACATGGTTTCATGGAGTGCAGGTACAGCTACATTCACAGCAGGCGCAGGTTCGTATGTATTCAACAGTGCAGCTTCAATATTCGGATCAAACGGAACAGCATCAGGAGAATTCTTCGCTGCTGACGTTAATCAGGATGAAACAGTTGATGCAGGCGATCTTGGTCTTATTGATAACGATGCAACTCTCGGAGTATTTGAATGCAGACTTAATACTGACGTAACTTATGACGGCGGAGCTGATGCAAGTGATCTTGCAATTGCAGACGGTAACTCGGCAGTCGGTATTTTCTCAAGCAACAAATGTGCACCGAGCGCTTCAGTATCAAAGTTGATCAGCATGAACAAAGAAAACGGTAAAGTAAAACTTTCCAATGAAGTAAAACCCGGTCTCAAAAACGAAATCGGTTTCTAAAATAGTATTATGCTGTGATGCCTGTGAAGAACAGGCATCGCGGCAGTTTTAAATTGTTCTGTGTTGTTATCGGAATATTAAGACTGTTAACACAGTATTAAATTTTATCTGACTGAAAAATTTACAGTGAAATTAAAAATCTATATGTGTAAATTATATCAGTTAAAAATATTTAAAGTAATAGATTTAAAATTCCCATATTTTTAAAATAACAAACAATTAACTTTAATTAACCAAAACAAAAAACAAATGAAAAAAACAGCTAAACTTTTCTTCTCATTGTTATTCGTTGTATTTGTTGTTAACATGGCAAATGCACAAAATCCGACTTACAATCTAAGTGTCAGAAACTTTATATTCACTGATTCCATTGGAGCCGGTGACGATGATGCAATGACATTTGACATCAACATCGAGCACACAAACGTAGGAGTTTCAGGACCTTTCGAATTCGCATTAGGTCAGTATTATTTTAATTTTAATTCTGCATCAGGTGTTACTTCGGCAGATTATAATTATTATATAGTACCTGGTTCAACTACATTCTCAAACACGAATGCAGTTCCTAGAAATCCTACAATCGTAAATCCTGATGCAACAAGTCCTACTGGCGCATCATTAAGAGTAAACAGTAATACAGTACTCGGAGCAGGAAACGGTCCTATCGTATCTTCAGTATTCCCGGGCACAAGAGTAGCCACTTTTAGATTAAAAAAGAAAGTAGGAAGCATGCCAATCGTTCCTTTTAACATGGCATGGAGAATAGCATTACCAAATCCATTTACTAAAGTTTTCGCTTATGTAGGTACCACAAATACAGATATATCAACAGGTGGAGTTGCAGGATGCGACAATTGAAGGAAACACAGCATTACCAGTAGAATTAGCAAGTTTCACAGCAACAACAAACAGAAACGCAGTAAGCTTAAACTGGTCAACAGCAACAGAAACAAACAATGCTGGATTTGATGTAGAAAGAAAAGCAGCAACAGGAACAGAGTGGACAAAAGTTGGAAATGTAACCGGAAACGGAACAACAAGTGAAGTAAGAAACTATACATTCACAGACAGAGCCAACACCGGAACATACAACTACAGATTAAAACAATTAGATGTAAACGGTAACTTCGAATATTTCAATCTTTCAAATGAAATAGAAGTTGGCGTACCAAACAGCTTTGATATGTCACAAAACTATCCAAACCCTTTCAATCCATCAACAAAGATCAATTATGATCTACCTGTAGACGGAAATGTCAGCATCGTATTATATGATCTGACAGGAAGACAAGTAGCAAGCATCGTTAACGAAGTAAAGACAGCAGGATACTACACAGTATCTTTCAATGCTTCAAACCTTGCAAGCGGAATGTACTTCTACAGAATATCAGCCAGCAACTTTGTATCAACAAAGAAGATGGTTCTTGTAAAGTAAGAAGTAATATTTATATTTAATTTCATCCAAAGGGACCGGATTTATCCGGTCCTTTTTTTTTGTGCAAATTTGAAAATTTATACAAAAAATAAAAAGCGCTGTAAGCGGCTGGGGGAGGTCATAAAATTATAACGACCACCCCCTTAATCCCCCTCCTTTGCAAGGAGGGGGAGACATAAGCTTCAAGGTAATAAAATTACTAAGACCGTTTGCTTATTTAATAATGCAAAGATATGATTTTGAACAAAAAATAAAAAACCCCCTCCTTACAAAGGAGGGGGCAAGCCCGCTGAAGGCGGGCTGGGGGAGGTCATAAAATTATACCGACCACCCCCTTAATCCCCCTCCTTTGCAAGGAGGGGGAGACATAAGCATTCAAGGTAATAAAATTACTAAGACCTGATTTTGCATTAAGATTTATTTTGTTAAAAAATAAATTATGTACGTTATTATAGTATTTATTCAAAATCAAAACTAATAATTCTTATAAAATATAAAAGCCCCTCCTTACAAAGGAGGGGGCAAGCCTGAAGGCGGGCTGGGGGAGGTCATAAAATTATACCGACCACCCCCTTAATCCCCCTCCTTTGCAAGGAGGGGGAGACATAAGCATTCAAGGTAATAAAATTACTAAGACCTGATTTTGCATTAAGATTTATTTTATTAAAAAATAAATTATGTACGTTATTATATTATTTATTCAAAATCAAAACTAATAATTCTTATAAAATATAAAAAGCCCCCTCCTTACAAAGGAGGGGGCAAGCCCGCTGAAGGCGGGCTGGGGGCGGTCATAAAATTATACTGACCACCCCCTAAATCCCCCTCCTTTGCAAGGAGGGGGAGACATAATACACAAGATAATAGTATTGCAAAGAGATGATTTTGAACAAAAAAGAAAAAGCCCCCTCCTTACAAAGGAGGGGGCAAGCCCGCTGAAGGCGGGCTGGGGGAGGTCATAAAATTATAACGACCACCCCCTTAATCCCCCTCCTTTGCAAGGAGGGGGAGACATAAGCATTCAAGGTAATAAAATTGCTAAGAGATGATTTTGCATTAAGATTTATTCTATAAAAAAAATTCGGGTTAATCAAACTATTAAACAAAAAGAAAAGCCCCCTCCTTACAAAGGAGGGGGCAAGCCCGCTGAAGGCGGGCTGGGGAGGTCATAAAATTATAACGACCACCCCCTTAATCCCCCTCCTTTGCAAGGAGGGGGAGACATAAGCATTCAAGGTAATAAAATTACTAAGACCTGATTTTGCATTAAGATTTATTTTGTTAAAAAATAAATTATGTACGGTAATATATTATTTATTCCAAATTAAAACTATTAATACTTAATCAAAAAGAAAAGCCCCCTCCTTACAAAGGAGGGGGCTAGCCCGCTGCAAGCGGGCTGGGGGCGGTCATAAAAGAGTCTATAATAATTGGTGCGCCGGGGGAGGTCTTTCATGGGAATTATATTTAATCAAAAAAGCCAGAATGAAAAAAGGAAAACTCTAAGAAATAATATGCCGCAAGCTGAGATACTTCTATGGAGTCGGCTTAAGGGAAAAAAAGTAAGAGGTTTAAAATTCAGAAGACAATTCAGTGTAGGTAAATATGTTATAGATTTTTATTGCCCCGCTGTAAAGTTAGCAATAGAGGCAGATGGAAATACTCATACTTCTGAAGAAGAAATTGAGTATGATAAAACCCGGCAATATGAGATTGCAAATTTCGGAATAACTTTTCTTCGGTTTAGGAATGAAGATATAATTAAATATACAAATGAAGTTTTACGAAATATTGAAAGGAAAATAGATTTGATAAACTCCGGCTCCTAAGCTTTTGCTAAATTAATACTTTACAAAATAGCTCTCCGCCAATCAAAAAGCATGATCAACCATCCTGAGCATCATTGACACTATAACCAGATCACATTTAATCTCCATTCAAAAAAATTAAAAAAATATTCATATTATCTAAATTTGCAATTGACAAATTGAAATTCTCTTACTAACTTGCACTAAATAAAAGATGTTTAATAGTAATTGATCTGATCAAATATTATTAAAACTTTATTAACAAGAAAGATTTTAACAAACTTTTTTAAAAATTAAACCAATCAAACAATGAAAAAAACAGGAAAGCTTTTCTTCACATTGTTATTCGTAGTGTTTGCAATGAATTTTGCAACTGCTCAAAATCCAACATTTACTTTAACTGCCACTAATTTCGAATACACAGATTCAATCGGAACCGGCGGATTCAGCGATGATGCAATGACATTTGATATCATGTTATTGCACACAAACTCTGGTGTTTCAGGACCATTTGAATTCGCACTTGGGCAGTATTATTTTAATGTAAAAGCATTAGCGAATAGTGTTAATACTGATTATACTTATTACATTGTACCAGGTTCATCAACCTTCTCAAACCTGTCGGCAATTCCAAGAAATCCAACATTCGTTATGCCTGATGCAACAAGTCCTTCAGGTGCATCTTTAAGAGTAAACAGTAATACAGTACTCGGAGCAGGAAGCGGTCCTATCATATCAACAACGTTCCCAGGCACAAGAGTAGCAAAATTTAGATTCAAAAAGAAAGCTGGAAGTTTTGATCCAGTTGCTGATCTAAATTTCTTTCAACCAGGAACAGGCACATACGGATCAAACACTGGTAGTGCATGGAGATTAGCATTAGCAAATCCATTCACCAAAATTTTTGCTTATGTTGGAACAACAAATACAGATATATCAACACAAGGTACATATGTTGTTGATTTTAACACAGCATTACCGGTAGAATTAGCAAGCTTCACAGCAACAACAAACAGAAACGCAGTAAGCTTAAACTGGTCAACAGCAACAGAAACAAACAATGCTGGATTTGATGTAGAAAGAAAAGCAGCAACAGCAACAGAATGGACAAAAGTTGGAAATGTAGCCGGAAACGGAACAACAAGTGAAGTAAGAAACTATACATTCACAGACAGAGCCAACACCGGAACATACAACTACAGATTAAAACAATTAGATGTAAACGGTAACTTCGAATATTTCAATCTTTCAAATGAAATAGAAGTTGGCGTACCAAACAGCTTTGATATGTCACAAAACTATCCAAACCCTTTCAATCCATCAACAAAGATCAATTATGATCTTCCTGTTGACGGAAATGTCAGCATCGTATTATATGATCTGACAGGAAGACAAGTAGCAAGCATCGTTAACGAAGTAAAGACAGCAGGATACTACACAGTATCTTTCAATGCTTCAAACCTTGCAAGCGGAATGTACTTCTACAGAATATCAGCCAGCAACTTTGTATCAACAAAGAAGATGGTACTTGTAAAGTAAGAAGTAATATATTTCAAATATTGTTCAAAAGGGTTGGAGTTTAAATCCAACCCTTTTTTTATTTCACATCTTAAAGTTACAAAAATTTAACATTTAAGGAACAGTTTAGTTATACAGATTCTATAATTTTATTTGATTAAAAAGATACAAAGATATCATAACTAAAAGTTTATACCATTAACAAAAATTTTTTATTAACCCAAACAAAATTTAAAAAATGAAAAAAATAATTTTAACACTTTGTTTTATTGTAATGTCTTCGGGCGTGTTTGCACAGCTTGCGCTGGATGAGAATTTTGATTACACAGCAGCTGATTCACTTGGTTCGCTATATACCGGCTGGGTATCTTTCAGCGGCGGCGCGACAAACAGAGTTACTATTGCAAGCGGAAGCCTTTCATTCCCGGGATATCTTCTTTCAGGAATAGGGAATTCAGTTAACCTTGCTGCCACAGGACAGGATATATACAAAAATCTGACCCAGGACAGCATAAAATCAGGATCCGTTTACTGTTCATTTCTGGTAAGAGTGGATACTGCAAAGAACGGCGATTATTTCCTTGCTCTTCTGCAGTCAGGTTCTACAACCTTTTATGAAGGAAGAGTTAATCTGAAAAAAGCTGTAACAACCGGTCTTATAAGTTTTGGTATTACTAAAGGAAACGCATCTACCGATCTTACTATTCCGGGAATATGGTCTGATTCAATTTATACAGTTGGAACAACGTATGCATTAGTTCTTAAATATACATTCGTACCGGGCGGTACAACAAACGATCAGGTAAGTTTATATGTATTTAATTCAAGTTTTCCTGCAACCGAACCCGGTACAGCGACTGTAGGACCTATCACATATTTGTCACAGGACGCTTCAGCTATCGGCAGAGTTGCTTTAAGACAGGGAACTTTTGCCAACGCTCCTGCTCTTGGAGTTGACGGTATCAGAGTTTCAACTACCTGGTTTACAACAGCGCTTAATCTGAAAGTAGCCGTTCAGGGATTATTCAATGGCACAGTTCACAGCATAGTAGATACAATGTTAGTAAATCTGAGAAGTTCTGTAAGTCCTTATCCTGTAATAGCATCATCTTATGCAGCAATTGACGCAACTTCATTAACAGGCTGGTTCCCGTTCAGCAATTCACTTCCTGCCGGAAATTATTATCTGGAAGTAAAATACAGAAATCTTGCATCAGCAAGAAACGGAATTAACACTTGGAGCGCGACTACACTTGCTTTAGGACCTTACAATGCAGGAGTGTATAACTTCACCAATGCAGCCGGCAAAGCATTCGGAAGCAATCAGGTAGCAGTCGTATCAGCTTTTGCGACATATAACGGAGACTCAAATCAGGACGGTACAATTGACAGCGGTGACCTGAGTGATATTGACAATGCTGCAGTTGCAGGCGCATCAGGATATATAAATACAGACCTCAACGGCGATGATTTTGTTGACAGCGGCGATCTTTCGCTCGTTGACAACAATGCTGCTTTTGGCGTGTTTGAAGTAACTCCGTAAGATTTAAGATTTACTAAAATATTTATTTATCATAAACCGGAAGGGATTAATTTTCCTTCCGGTTTTTTTTATTTTCAGAAATCAACACATAGTCACAGAAACACAGAGAAAAATAAATTAAAATAAAACCTTCCGCTTCTCTGTGTTAAAATTTATTTTGATACACTCTCTTTAAAATCGTAAATCAAAAATCAAAAATCAAAAATCTAAAATCCACAACTCTCTGTGTTAAAGAAAAATCTTCGATGAGGTGCATACGTTTGCTCATACCGACCACCCCCTTAATCCCCCTCCTTTGCAAGGAGGGGGAAACATGATAATTCAGGATAATAATATAGCAAAGAGATGAATTTGAATAAAAAGAAAAAGCCCCCTCCTTACAAAGGAGGGGGCAAGCCCGCTGTAAGCGGGCTGGGGGAGGTCTTATAATTGCTCATACCGACCACCCCCTTAATCCCCCTCCTTTGCAAGGAGGGGGAAACATGATAATTCAGGATAATAATATAGCAAAGAGATGAATTTGAATAAAAAGAAAAAGCCCCCTCCTTACAAAGGAGGGGGCAAGCCCACTGTAAGCGGGCTGGTGGAGGTCTTATAATTGCTCATACCGACCACCCCCTAATCCCCCTCCTTTGCAAGGAGGGGGAAACATGATAATTAAGGATAAAAAAATAGCAAAGAGATGAATTTGAATAAAAAGAAAAAGCCCCCTCCTTACAAAGGAGGGGGCAAGCCCGCTGTAAGCGGGCTGGGGGAGGTCTCTCCATTCACAGAGAATAAAAATCAAAAATCTAATCCCCTCTGCGTCTCTGCGTTCCCTCATTCCCAAGCCCCCCGCCTTGCCGGCGAGGCAGGCAGCTTGGGAATGTCGGGTTTTGGCTTGCTAAGCTGCTCGCCTCGCGGAGCGGGGGGCTTAGCAAGCAGGAAAAATTTTTACTTAGAGTCTTTGTGTCTTAGTGGTAAATCTCTTTATGATTCCCGAGATTCAAAAAATAAAATCGTAAATCCAAAATCAAAAATCTAAAATCCCAAACTCTCCATCAGTTTTAAAATTTCTAATATCAATAATTTTTCATAAATTGATGCATGAAAAAATTATTATTCATTACAGTTCTATTATTTCTGATTAATGATCTTTCATTCGCCGTTATTCCGCAGTACACAATGAAAGCGGAAAATTTTATACAGACGAGTGCAAACACTGTTGAGTTTGACATTAATCTTCTTCACACAAATTCTGATTCATCCGTTTTTGAATTTGCAGCAGGTCAGTATTATTTTAATTTTAATGCAGGTATAAGCAACGGCGGCGGGCTGATTTATTCCATAGTCGCTTCTGATCTTCCGGCTAATCTTCAGCCGGTCAATCCCATAGTTTATTTGATAGGCGGCAATATGCAGCTTAGATTATCTGTCAATTCAGCGCCGTCTCCGGGAAACGGATATATCATTTCAGATACTCTGCAGGGCACAAGAGTAGTCAGGATGAAGCTTGAGACCACAGCTAAGGCGTTTGATACGCAATTCCTGAATCTGCGCTGGCGCAATGGTCCGTCAAATCCTGTAACAAGGATTTATTCCTTTGTGGACATGGCTTATACCGAAATTACAAACTCATCTTCCCATCTCATTGATTCGCTTCAGAATCCTCTTCCGGTCGAACTCACGGATTTTAATTCATCTGTGTATGCTAATAAAGTAAATCTCAGCTGGACTACTGCTTCGGAACATAACAATAAAGGATTCTATATCGAAAGAAATTTCTCCGTGAACGGAAGTAACAGCTTTGAATGGATCAGCATTGGTTTTATAAAAGGATCAGGGGATTTGAATACAGTTACTGAATATTCATTTCAGGACAAAGACCTGATGACAGGCGTTTATCAATACAGATTAAAGCAAACTGATTACAATGGTTTATATGAATATTTTTATCTGAATAACGAAGTCGAAATACTCAGACCGGTTGATTTTAAGTTATCACAGAATTATCCTAATCCGTTTAATCCCTCTACAAATATAGAATTCACTCTTCCCGCTGAAGGCAGTGTCAGACTTGATTTGTATGATATCACCGGCAGGGAAGTAAAGAATATACTTTCAGGCAACTACAGCGCAGGTTATTATAATGTGAAGATTAATGCCGAAGACCTTTCCGGTGGAATTTATTTCTACAGACTGATCGCAGGATCTTTTACCTCTGCTAAAAAAATGATACTCCTTAAATAAATTAGTAATTATTAATTAGTAATTAGTAATTGTTAATTGCTAATTGTTAATTGCTAATTGTTAATTGCTAATTGTTAATTGCTAATTGCTAACTGCCACACTGCCTAACTGCCAAACTGCCTAACTGCAACACTGCCACACTGCTAACTGCTATTTGAATGGATCCCCGCCAGGAGCACGCGGGGATGCCAGTAAGGGTCATTCTGAAGTTTCTAATTGTTAATTGCTAATTGATAACTGCCAAACTGCCTAACTGCCAAACTGCCTAACTGCCTAACTGCCAAACTGCCCAAAACGTATTTCTCCGCAATCTTAAAAGTCGGACATCCCATAGACACTATCATATTATGAAAATCTTTAAGCGTCTTGGTTCCGTTATATTTCGCAAAATACTTCTTCTTAAAGTTCTTCAGATAAATCTTCCCCAAAGTATAATTCAGATAGCCGGGATCGAATGCAGCTCTTTCCGCTTCCTGCATAGCTGTAGTTTCTGTCATGTAAGCATTCTTAACAAAGAAGTCCTTCACCTCTTCTATGGATTTATTTTCGCAATGAACTGATATTGAAGCCAGATACCGGCAGCATCTGATCAAAGCTTCTATAAGCTGCCCTATTCTGATTTTGAAATCCTCTTTGCTGTATCCTTCATCCACCATCATTTCTTCAGAATAATGAGCCCAGCCCTCGACATACGAGTAGCTCATGAAAAGCTTCGGGGCAGATTAACATAATAAAAAGATTCATCCGATTTTTCATAAGGTCCGGCTGTACCCATTGCAGCAAATCCGAAGTTCATATATTTAGGCATTTCTATAACAATGCAATTCAATTTTTCCGGCAGGTCAACGATATCTTTTTCTCTTATAAAATCCACCAGACCGGTCAGCATATCGCTTGTTTCTGAGATCAGATTCTCATCACTGGGATGAATGTGCTCAAGCGTTTCCAGCTTATCTTCAAAATCATTCTCTTTAAGTAAAGTTTTCATACTTGTCTGAAGTCTGTCGAGTTCTGCTAATCCCATTTTCTTTATCTGATCTATGGGGAGGTCTATATGTTCCTTTATTTTCATCATTTCCTCAAACTTCTCTCTTCCAAGTATGTAGCTTTTGTTTTCTTCTGAAGAAGCTTTATCAAGAAATACTACAAACTTTGCAAATGCCTGAACAGCCAGATCACTCTTCTTAACATACTCTGAAATAAGAACTTCATCTTTAACTTTTCTTTTATCTCTTTCAATAGTTCATCTTTAAAAAATTCTCATATCCCTTTGAAAACTGTTTCGCATATTTGCATAATACTTCAGGAAGAGATTTGTCAAGTATCTGCTCAGCGGTTTGCAGAGTTTCAGGTATCCTGTCTATTATCTGTATCACTGACTTCAGTCTCTCTTCAAACGGTGCATAGTTCCTGCTGATATAGTTATGCAGACTGCCGAACATAAAAGCATAATGCATCGGATTCTTTTTGTGTGAAGCCATTATTTCAATCTCGAATACAGAAGACTCCAGTCCCCATTTTGCAATTTCATAATCAAATTTATTTTCTGCTGAAAGTTCGCTGAAGTTTATTTCCGATAATTTTTTCAGCACCAGCTTTGATTCATTTACAAATTCTGAAATTCCTTAGAGTATTATCTGACATTTTTCCGTCATATTCATGAAGCCCGAGATGATTGCCGGCTTCAGGATTCATTTCAAGATACTTATTAAAAATATGTTCCGATAATTCCGTGAATAATTCATTTGCATTTTTCATTTTTTTACAGATTTAAATTTCCGAATAATTTCCTATGTTTAATTTTAATATCTCTCTCTTAACCGATGCGCCTTCGCCTATTATTGATTCGCTCATGACACAGTTTTCGATGAGAGAAGAGTTTTCGATAATACAGTTGTCTATAATGCTGTTCTTTATAATACATCCGTCGTTGATGGTTGCATAAGGACCGATAATGCTGTTTTCAATTTCAACATTTTTTCCAATGTAAACCGGTTCTACTATCCTGCTGTTTGTCTGTTTGTATTTTTTTAAAGCAGTTGTTTTTTTTGATTTATTTAAAAGATATCTGTTTGTCTCAAGAAGCGTTTCGGGTTTTCCGCAGTCAAGCCACCCGTCAATGTAATATGTTCTCATCTTTTCTTTATTGTTTATCATGTTCTCAAGAGCGTCAGTAAGCTGAAACTCTCCTTTGACTGTAATATTATTGTTCATGATATATTCAAGCGAACTGAAAAGCCGTGAAGAATTTTTTAAGATAATACAATCCTACGATTGCTTCTTTTGAAGTTGATATTTCCGAAGATGCCGGCTTCTCAACAAATCTTGTTATGTATCCGTCTCTGTCAGTTTCCACTACTCCGAATCTTCTCGGATCATTAACGGTCTTTACTCCGATAACTGAATTAACATTTTTAATCATTTTCTTCAGATCAACGTCAAATAAAGTGTCTCCGAGAATTATCATTACTTCATCGCTTTTATTCTTGAAAACTTTTTTAGCGCAATAAACAGCGTGTCCGAGACCTTTCGGCTCTTCCTGTTCCGCAAAATCAAATTTAAAATCAAATGTACTGTTTAAGTAATCTTTAATTTTATCCCCGAGAAATCCTGTAACAAGTATTATTGATGAAGCGATCTTGTCTTTAATTAGCTGATCTATAATGTAATGTATCATTGGCTTTCCGCCTACATTCAGCAGAACTTTCGGATTGTGCAGAGTATGAGGTCTTAATCTTGTTCCAAAACCCGCTACCGGAATTATTACTTTCATAATTTATGTGAGATTTAATTTATTTTATTTAACCAGACCCTTTATCATACCGGGAAATTCCTTCAGCACTCTGTCGAGAGAGGATATGTCCTTTGCTCCTGCTGAAGCAAGAAACGGCTTTCCGCCGCCGCCTCCGCCGAGTTCCTTTGCAACGGCTGATATTATCTTTCCTGCATTCAGACCTTTTTCTTTTATAAGATTATCACTGACCGAACAGACTATATTTATTTTATCATTCATTACAGATGCAATTAATCCGACGCCGTTATTTAATTTCCTGCGAAGCTCTTCACCTGATTCCCTGAATTCATCCATTCCCATATCAAGCCGCACTGAAAGTATGTCAAATCCTTTTCTTTATCTGATGAAAGAATAAGCTGATCTAATTTGTCTGATAAAATTTTTAGATTCTGCTTAAGCAATTCTTTCTCAGCAGCTTTTTTCTCTTCGGAATATTTTTCCTTAAGATCAGTAAGTTCGGAATGAGTTTTGTTCTGATAATTGAGAAGTGATTTTATTTTAACTGTATCCAGAAAATTCGCCTGTGTCAGTTCATTCCTGAAATTTGTAAGACTGTTTCTAAAGCTTCCACTGTATTTTTCCGGCAGTTCGGAAATGATCTTTTCAAGTTCAGAAATTTTTCCCCGAGCAAATGTACAATGCCTTCGCCGGTTCTGGCAAAAAATCCTTCTTGTACCAGAAGCAATGCTTTCTTCTTTGGTGATCCTGAATAATCCTATGTCCTGAGTGTTCTTAACGTGTGTGCCTCCGCAGAATTCCGCGCTGAAATTTTCATCAATTACAACGACCCTGACTTTCTCGCCGTATTTATCACCGAAAAACTTTTTTACATTCGGAATAATATTTGCTTTTTCAATCGGAATATCTGCGTGTGTAATAACTTCAATGTTTTCTGATACTTTTGAGTTTACCATGTCTTCGATCTCGCTTAACTGCGAATTGTCAAGCTTGCTGAAATGCGGAAAGTCGAAACGAAGATATTCTTCACCGACAAGTGACCCAAGCTGTTTCACGTGACTTCCCAGAACTCTTTTTAAAGCTTCATGCACAATATGAGTTGCGGAGTGATTTCGCTGAATGGCTTTCCTTTTTTCAAAATCAATTTTAGCAGTTACTTTTTCATTTGCTGCAAGATCAGAAGGAATATTTTCCACAACGATAAAATCTTTCTTTGAATCCAGAACGTTTATCTCCTGACCGTTATTTCTTACGAGAATTCCGGTATCACTGATTTGTCCGCCTGATTCAGAATAAAACGGATTGGATGCGAGAATAATAATATTCTTTGAATCACCTTTCATTTCCGGAATCAGAGAAATAGTTTCTGTACCTGTTTCTGTAATATTGTATGGATCATATTCTGTATCAAAACCGCTGTATTTCTGAACTGACTGAACAGCTTCTTCCGAATGATCCTTTCTTCCTGATTTACCTCTTTCCTTCTGCTTTTCCATATCTTCTCCGAACTTAAGCAGGTCAACCTTCAGACCTCTTTCCTTTGCCATTACTTCCGTAAGATCAAGCGGGAATCCGAAAGTATCATAGAGTTTAAATGCTTCATCGCCGGGAAAAATTTTAGTATCCTTTAAAGTATCTGCGACATCATTAAAAAGTTTGATTCCCCGGTCAAGAGTAATGTGAAAACTTTCTTCTTCAGACCGTATAACTTTTTTACAAAGATCTTTTTTTTCCGTAAGTTCAGGAAAAACTTCTCCGGAATTTTCAACAAGCGTATCAACAAGCTGAAACAATATTGGTTCATTGTAATCAAGCTTTCTGGCGAGTCTGGAAGCTCTTCTGAGTATTCTGCGCAATACGTAACCTCTGCCTTCGTTTGAAGGTATAGCGCCGTCGCTGATAGCAAATACGAGAGATCTGATGTGATCTGCTATTGCATTTATGGAAGAGACATTATCTCCTTTATATTCTTTATTTGAAATTTCAGTTATTTTTGAAATCAGCGGCGTGAAAACATCAGTATCATAATTGGAGCTTTTATTCTGAAGGACCCGGACAATTCTCTCAAATCCCATTCCGGTATCCACATGCTTTTTCGGAAGAGGTTCCAGTTCACCGTCTTTTTCTGTTATACTGAATAAAAACTCGATTCCATATTTCTATGACTTCTTCATGACCTGAATTAACATCTTCGGGCTTGCATCCCTTTTCCGTAAAATCAAAATGAATCTCTGAACATGGTCCGCACGGACCTGTATCTCCCATTTCCCAGAAGTTATCTTTTTCACCGAATCTGAGAATGTGCGATTTATCTATATCAGTTTCTTTTTCCCAAATATCAAATGCTTCTTCATCTGTTTCAAATACTGATACCCATAATTTATTTTTAGGAAGTTTCCACACATCTGTAAGCAGTTCCCATGCCCACTTAATAGCTTCCTTCTTGTAATAATCTCCGAAAGACCAGTTGCCCAGCATTTCAAAAAAAGTATGATGGTAACCGTCCATGCCGACTTCTTCAAGGTCGTTGTGCTTTCCGCCCGCTCTTATACATTTCTGAGTATCGGCAGCTCTGCTGTACTCGCGGCTGCCCGTTCCAAGAAATACATCTTTGAACTGATTCATTCCTGCATTAGTGAAAAGCAGAGTAGGATCATTAAATGGCACAACTGAAGATGACGGAACGATCTTATGATCTTTATCTTTAAAAACTTTAAAAAAGAATTTCTTACTTCTTTTGAATTCAATTCTGTAAATATTTGATTAATACATAAAATAAGTTTACAGAATGACATTTTAAATGCAATTGCGGGTAAAATGTTTGTAAAGAATTCAAATCCGTCCAAAACGTTTTTATGTAAGTTTTGAAACAAAATTATTCAATTGGTTTCTATCTCCTAATAATGAGGGTATTGTTAAGTGCAGCGGTAAGACCTCCCCCTGCCCGCCTTCAGCGGGCTTCCCCCTCCTTACAAAGGAGGGGGATTAAGGGGGTGGTCGTTATGTTTAGAGACAAACTATTTATAAGGAGAAAGATTAGGAGGGTTAAATTTAGAATCTTAAATATTGTTGTGATTAGATACAAAATTAAAAATGTTATATGTTCATTACAAAAAGTTTTGGACATCACTGATAGAATTCACATTCGTCCTCATTTAAAGAGTGTGCCTCAAAACAAATTTTAAAGCTGAGAGCCAGAGGCGCAGAGGGTTTTTAACTTTTACGTATTTTTCTCTGTGTCTCTGTGACACTGTGTTGATTTCTTTAGTTAATCACTTTTTAAATTCAAATCAAAATTTTAAATTAACAAACATCAAACATGGCAGTGTTTATAAAAATGAAAATGAATCCCGAAAATAAAATTATTAAAATTATACCTGTAATAATTATATGTGCAATTTTTATAATTTTATTTATTCAAATGTTATCCCGCGCCGGCAATAATGATTTTACAAGTTATATGCTTTCTTCAAAAGCTTTGCTTGAGAATACAAATCCTTATAATACCGGAAGTCCGTTTCCGTATGTATATCCTTTGACACTTGCATTTATACTTATCCCATTCACTTTATTGCCGGATATACCCTTGCAGATTTTGTGGTTTATATTAAATGTGTTTTTTCTGTATAAAATATTTGAATGGACAATATGTCATGCTGAGTTTAAAATAGATAAAGGAAAGTATTTTTTTGTTTTAATATTTTTAATTTTCTATTTAAACATTATTCAAAATAATTTATTAAATGGTCAGATTAATATATTTTTACTTTTTCTCTGTTGTTTATTTTATGTGAACTATAAAAAAAGCAATACTTTTCTGACTTCTTTATTCCTTTCCATTGCAATATCAGTCAAGCTGGTTCCGGTTTTTCTTCTTGTGTATTTACTGATACGAAAGGAGTACAAACTGATTATGTATGTAGTGTTCCTGACTTTTATTTTCATTTTACTTCCTGTTGTAATTATTGGTGAGAACATATTTACATATTACAACTTTTATTTTCAGAAATTTCTGTCAGCAAATTTATCACCGGCTTTAAATGAAGAATACCAGTCAGGCATGTTCTATAGTCTGACAGGATTAATAAAGTTTATTAATCCTGTGCTGACAACAGGATTACTTCAACAATTATTTGCCTGGCTGTAGTTATGTTATTTTTTATTTTAACTGATAAGTATTACATCAAAAATAATAAAACACTTATATTCTTCTTATATTTATGCGGCTTTTTGCTGATATCTCCTGTATCAGAGACGCATCACCTGATTTTCCTTGGTCCGTTAATCATTCTGATACTTGCTGATTACTGGATTAATTACAGACAAAAAACTTATCTTGATTACATAGTGCTACTGATCGTTATAATTCTGTTGTTTGCCGGAAAGAATTATCATTATCTTTATTTCCCTATGATTGTAGTTTCTATGGTATTGTTCATTAAGAATATACTGACGGTGGATTCCCGCCTGCCTGACCCGCTTTTAAGCGAGGTAAACCGCGGGGCAGACCTTCAAGGGAATGACAAGCTTTGAGACAATTTCTTAGGAGGGCGGAAATCCAGAAGCATCAAGATTAAATTAGTCAATAAACCTGTCACACCCTTAAACTTTGTCACACCCTTAAACTTTGTCACACCCTTAAACTTTGTCACACCCTTAAACTTTCTCACACCCTTAAACTTTCTCACACTCTTAAACTTTGTCATTCCCTTAAACATTGTCACACCCTTAAGCATTGTCACACCCTTAAGCATTGTCACACCCTTAAGCATTGTCACACCCTTAAGCATTGTCACACCCTTAAACTTTCTCACACTCTTAAACTTTGTCATTCCCTTAAACTTTGTCATTCCCGCGAATGCGGGAATCTAAAACATCAAGAATAAATAAGTCAATTATTCTGTTATCCTCTTAAACATTGTCATTCCCGCGAATGCGGGAATCCATCTTAATAAAGTATCTATACGTTTTCGTCTGCGCATATCTGTTTTAGAATTCCGTTTTTCAAAGTCCCTGGACTATGTAAATATAAAAAGATCTACTTTCCTAGAGGCTGAAATTTTTTGGAATTACAAATGCACAAGTGTGACATTTATTTGTTATGACAAAAAATTGATTGTTCAAATAATACAGGAGTAATGTTACAAGACACGTGATGGATGACCCAGAGGGTACCCCCCGCATTCGCGGGAATGACAAAATATAAGACACTCTTTCTATAGGAGAGCGGGAATTCTTGAAACATCAAGAATAAATAAGTCAATTATTCTGTCATCCTCTTAAACATTGTCATTCCCGCGAATGCGGGAATCCATCTCAAAAAAAAAATCTATATATTTTCGAATGCGCAATCTGTTTTAGAATTCCATTTCGAAAGTCTCTGAACCTTATAAAAGCATTCTTACGAGAAGGTCAAATTGCCGCTTGGATGACCCAGAGGGTACCTCCCGCATTCGCGGGAATGATAAAATATGAGGCACTCTCTAAAGGAGAGCAGGTATTCTGGAAACATCAAGATTAAATCAGTCAATAAATCTGCCATACCCTTAAGAATTGCCATTCCCGTTAAATGCTCTCCGATTTATTATGAATAAAGATCAAAATTATAAGACAACATTTTATCTGTCCCACCTATTTCATAAAACAAATCTTTCCATTCCCTGTTTTTTTCATTGATAATATTTATCTTGTATTCCCTGTACCATTTTTTTATCTGTTTTTCTTTTCTTATTGCTGACATTACATCTGTGGTTTGTTCATACCATACCAGTTTATCCAATCCATATTTTTGTGTAAATCCTTTTAAATCTTTTCGCTTATGTTCAATAACTCGTCTAAGCAAATTATTTGTAAATCCGGTGTACAAAGTACCATTCATTTTGTTTGTCATTATATATACAAAATAATTTTTCATAGAAAATAATTTAGTTTAAAAATCAGCTTGCAGAAAATTTAATCAGAATTAGGGATACATTGTATCTGTAATTGAATGTAAGATGAAATATTACACTATTAATAAATTTGTTTTCACAACCTTAATTTTTGTATGGGCTTTCCCGCCTTAGGCGAAGAAAAAACCTTGAAATTGAGTGTTCAAATAATTCAGGAATAATATTACGAAAACACATTACGGATTTCTGCATTCCCTTTAAAATTGTCATTCCCGCGAATGCGGGAATCCATCTTAATAAAGTATCTATACGTTTTCGTCTGCGCATATCTGTTTTAGAATTCCGTTTTCAAAGTCCCTGGACTATGTAAATATAAAAAGATCTACTTTCCGAGAGGCTGAAATTTTTTGGAATTACAAATGCACAAGTGTGACATTTATTTGTTATGACAAAAAATTGATTGTTCAAACAATACAGGAGTAATTTTACGAAAACACGTAATGGATGACCCAGAGGGTACCCCCCGCATTCGCGGGAATGACAAAAGAGCGGGAATGACAAAAGAGCGGGAATGACAAAAGAGCGGGAATGACAAAAATGCGGAAATCATAATACACGGGAATGACAAATGTGCGGGAATGACAAATGTGCGGGAATGACAAAAGAGCGGGAATGACAAAAGAGCGGGAATGACAAAAGAGCGGGAATGACAAAAGAGCGGGAATGACAAATGCGCGGGAATGACAAAAGAGCGGGAATGACAAAAGAGCGGGAATGACAAATGCGCGGGAATGACAAAAGAGCGGGAATGACAAAAGAGCGGGAATGACAAATGCGCGGGAATGACAAAAGAGCGGGAATGACAAAAGAGCGGAAATGACAAGATCGCTGACTGACCCACTCACAATGCACCTTGGTATATCAATGACAGAAGTATAATTAAGATGTAATTCTTTCTGAATTTTTATAAAGAATATATTAGCATATATTTGATCTGTTACAAAAAATTTTTTCCCAAAAATCAAATTAAAGAAGAATGAAAAGATTATTTATTGCTTTCTTTTTATTTCTATCATATCTCCTTTCTCTTAATGTCGCTTCTGCGCAGACTCAGCCGACATTCAATCTTACAGCAAAAAATTTCGTTTATACTGACTCCATTGGAACAGGCGGTGCTGCCTATGATGCAATGACTTTTGATATTTATATTCAACATACAAATGCCGGAGCTTCAGGTCCGTTCGAATATGCATTGGGTCAGTATCACTTCATTATAAAATCTTTACCCGGTGTTTCAGCAGACTATACTTTTTATATTGTACCCGGATCAACACAATTTACAAATACTCTTGCTACTCCAAGAAGTCCTACATTCGTTATGCCTGATGCTACAAGTCAAACTGGTGCATCTTTAAGAGTAAATTCGAATACGGTTCTCGGAGCAGGAAACGGTCCTATTATAACAACTACATTCCCTGGGACCAGAATCTGTACTTTCAGATTTAAAAAGATAGTTGGAAGTATTTCTTCTGGAGTTTATACTGATTTTTTTCAATCAGGAACAAGTGGATATGGCAATAATACTTCAAGTGCGTGGAAGTTAGCATTACCAACTCCATTTACAAAAATCTTTGCTTATGTAGGAACATCAAGCACGGATATCTCTATGCAGGGAACTTACACAGTTGATTATAATCCGAATAGTCCTTCAGTTTCATTAAACAGTCCTCCGGATAATTCCATAGATAATCCTCCCAGCATAAATTTTATCTGGAAAAAAGACACAGTGTCAGTTAATTATATTTTTCAGTTGTTTTCAGATTCATTGCTTACAAATAATATCTTAACTGATACAATTCACAATAATACAGATACATTTAAAACTGTGAACGGATTAACTCTTAACACAAAATACTTCTGGAGAGTAGGCGGTAAGAATTCAAACGGAGTTGTAACATATTCATCAGCATGGAAATTTACTACTACATTGGGAATAACTCTGAATCTTAAAATCATACCCGAAGGATTATATTTCTCTCTGTTCAATCAACTTGCGAGAAGAGATACATTCACTGTATATTTACGGAATACGGCAAGCCCTTATTTAAAAGTTGATTCTGCAAAATCAGTAGTGGACTCTGTGAATTTTACAGGATCATTTACTTTTCCAAATGCGCCTGCAGGGACATATTACATTGCCGCAAAGCATTTTAACACTCTTGAGACATGGAGCAAAGCCGGAGGGGCGGCTATGATACTTAATGATGTTACTTCCTATGATTTCACAACTGCAGCATCGCAGGCATACGGCAGTAATCAAAAATTAAAAGGCAGCAAATACTGCGCTTACAGCGGTGATGTAAATCAGGACGGGATCACTGATGCTTCAGATCTTATAAAAGTTTATAATGACTCATACACTGGTCTTACGGGAAGTTATTTAAAAACAGATCTGAACGGCGATAACATAACTGACGTTACGGATCTGGGAGTGCTTGATAATAATGTTTACAGCGGAATTTTTATTGCAAGACCTTAGAGAATTAAAATCGTTCTATTGCGAATAAAATAATTTTAAAAATTTTCCAATAAACCTAATTAAAGAATTATATGAAAAGAACATTTACAGTTTTTATTACAATGTTAATTACCGTGTATGCTCTGAACACAGCAAATGCAGTACAGCCGGCTTTCACTCTGACTGCAAAGAACTTCGTCTATACTGATTCCATTGGTTTAGACGGTATTGATGCTATGAAATTTGACATATATCTGCTTCATACAAATACAGGCGCATCAGGAGCATTTGAATTTGCTTTAGGTCAGTATTACTTTAATATTAACGGAGCTCTCGGCGCATCAGCTGACTACAACTATTACATTGTCCCCGGCTCCACTACATTTACAAATGTAAACGCTGTTCCGAGAAATCCTACATTTGTAAGTCCCGACGCATCAAGTCCTACAGGAGCATCATTGAAAATAAACAGTAATGCAATACTTGGAGTTGGTAATGGTCCGATAGTATCAACCGTCGCTCCCGGAACAAGAGTATGCACAATGAGATTCAAAAAGAAATCCGGCAGTTTCCCGATTACTTCTAAAAAAATGTCATGGAGATTAGCTGACCCGGTGCCATACACAAAAATATTTGCGACTATTTCAACTGTTGGTACTGATATTTCAGCAAACGGAACATACTCTATAGATTCATTATCTTCATTTGTAACATTAAGCACTCCTTCTGATAATTCGCTTTACAATCCGGTGTCATTAAAATTTGTCTGGAGAAAATTCAAACCCACAAGTACTTATATACTGCAGGTCTATTCAGATTCACTTCTGACAAATAAGATTTATAATTTCACTGTGAACACGGATACATTCAAAACCATAAGCGGATTTGGAAGCGATCAGAAATATTACTGGAGAGTCGGGGCGAAGGATACAGGGAATGCAATTTATTATTCAACAGTATGGAATTTCAGGACGATCCCTTCCAAATATGTCAGCATTAAACTGATCCTTGAAGGAAATTACTATCCGCTGTTCAGTCAGATGAGCAGGAGAGATACTGTGACGTCATACATTCATAACATAACATTCCCATACGGAATAGTTGATTCTGCAAAATCCGTAATAGATTCTATATCATTCAAGGGACTGTTCAGATTTTTGAATGTTCCCACCGGCACATATTATATTGCTGTAAAGAATTTTAATACTATTGAAACATGGAGCAAAACCGGAGGAGAGCCGCTGCTGATAACGGATACAACAAACTATGACTTTACGACTGCTGCTAATAAGGCATACGGAAATAATCTCATACTTAAAGGCGGCAAGTATTGCATTTACAGCGGCAATGTCAACGGTGATGCTATAGTTGATGCTTCAGACCTGAGTGAAGTTGATAATGACTCATACAGCGCGCTGTCAGGAAGATTTCTCAGATCAGATGTAAATGCAGACGGCACTGTAGATGCTGCGGATGTAAGTCTGGTAGACAATAACAGAAGTGTAATAATTAACAGACCGTTCTTTTAAATATAAGTTACAACGATCCCTTATACTTTTGTGAATCCTTATAGTATGTGATTCCTTATAGTTTTGTGATTCTTTATAGTTTGATGATTCTTTATAGTTTTGTGATTCTTTATAGTTTTGTGATTCTTTATAGTTTTGTGATTCATTATAGTTTTGTGATTCATTATAGTTTGTGATTCTTTATAGTTTGTGATTCCTTTATAGTTTGTCATTCCTTCTATAGGTTGTCATTCCCATGTAGAATGTCATTCCCGCGAATGCGGGAATCTACCTTTGTAAAGAATCTATTTATTCTGGTTTGTACAATTTGTTTTAGAAGATCTTTTTGCGGAGATGACAAAACATTTAGAATGACAAATGATCAAGTCGTCAAACATTTGTGGATTCCCGCCCGCCTTGCCGCGAGGCAGGCATTCGCGGGAATGACAAAACGCAGGGATGACAAAACGCGGGGATAACAAATGATAAAGTCGTCAAACAAATTGAGAGTATTATTACGAATATATTTTTGGATGACCCAGAGGGTACACCCGCATTCGAGAGGGTTTTATGATTCCCTTATAGTTTGTCATTCCCGCGAATGCGGGAATCCATTGCATTTGGCGAAGAATACATTATCGGAAATGTAAGAACAAATAGTACTTACACAATCTTTCTTTATCAGAAAAATAGTGTAAAATTCAAATACCGGACCTTTAAAAGATATTATTATCCGGACAATTTTAATTAAAACTTAATTTATTTTTAAAACTTAAAATAGCTTTTATGAAAAAAATATTTACTCTGTTCATATCATTTATAATTTTAGTGTTCTTTTCAAATAATATATTTGCTCAAAACCCAACTTTTAATCTTACAGCAAAAAACTTCATTTATACTGATTCAATTGGAACAGGCGGAGTGAGTTATGATGCATTGACGTTTGACATTTACATTGAGCATACAAATATAGGAGTTTCAGGACCATTCGAATTCGCATTGGGTCAGTACTATTTTAACATAAACAGTGCAGTTGGCATAACAGCAGATTACACCTATTTCATAATCCCAGGTTCAACAACGTTCTCAAACACAAATGCAGTTCCTAGAAATCCAACATTCGTAAGCCCTGATGCAACAAGTCCTCTGGGAGCATCATTAAGAGTAAATAGTAACACAGTACTTGGAGCAGGAAGTGGTCCAATCATATCAACTGTGTTTCCTGGCACAAGAGTAGCAACTTTCAAATTCAAAAAGAAAGTTGGAAGTTATCCGCTCATTCCTTTGAACATAGCTTACAGAAGAGCATTGCCAAATCCATTTACAAAAGTATTCGCTTATGTAGGAACAACAAATACAGAAATTTCAGCGAACGGAACTTTCACTATAGATTACAATCCTATCTATCCTCCTAATTTCCAGTCAACCTATTTATATAGTCCGGCAAATAACTCTATAAATAATCCTGTAACTGTTAATTTTGTCTGGGGAAAAAATTCACAGGCAGTTAAATATCTTTTCCAGTTAGCTTCTGATTCTTTATTCACCAGTTTAATTGTAAATGATACAATTCAAAATAATGCAGACACAGCTAAAACAGTTGCTGGATTAAATACATCTTCTAAGTACTACTGGCGGGTAGGTTCTAAAATCACAAATGGCACTATATTTTATTCATCTGTCTGGAATCTTACTACTTCACCAGGGATAATACTGAGTCTTAAATTAATCCCGGAAGGTATTTATTTTAATTTGTTCAATCAGCTTTCGAGAAGAGATACAATGACAGTATATTTAAGAAACACTGCAAGTCCATATTCAAAAGTTGACTCCGCAAAAGCAGTTATAGATTCAGTAAATTTCACGGGATTATTTAAATATTCGTATGCGCCTGCAGGGACATATTTCATTGCTGTAAAACATTTTAATTCAATTGAAACATGGAGTAAATCAGGCGGAGTAGCGATGAACTTAATTGACACAGCTTTTTACGATTTCACAACTGCCGCTTCACAGGCATACGGCAACAACCTAAAACTCAAAGGCAGCAAATACTGTGCATACAGCGGAGACATTAATCAGGACGGAATAATAGATGCCTCTGATCTGATAAAGGTCTATAATGATTCTTATGCAGGTTTAACAGGAAGATTTTTAGTGTCTGACATGAATGGAGACAGTATAGTAGATGCATCGGATATTTCGACTACGGATAATAATGTTTATAACGGTGTGATGAAGGTTACACCGTGAAGAATAAAAACAATAAAACATGTTCGAATTTACTCAAATATACTCTGTGTGAAAAAACAACCACAGTGCCTGTCATTCCCGCGAATACGGGAATCCAGAATGTTTCAATTTAAAAGCTCATGTATAGTAAAGCTGATGTATAATTTATAAAAGCGTGTTTTGAAATAAACTATATAAACTTATCAAACCTTTTTATTTCTAAATTTATTTAACTAGCTAATATGAAAAGTAAAATAATATTTTTTGTATCTTTAATATTATTTCTGGTAAATCTGAATGTATGTCTTGCAGTTCGTCCAACATATAAACTGACTGCTCAGAATTTTACTCTCAGATCTGCAAATGAACTGGTATTCGATATTTATATTTTACATTCAAATCCAGCAGACACAGTTTTACAGTTTGCTTTGGGACAATACTATTTCAACTTTGACACATTATTTTGTGCAGGCGGAACAATATCATACGGTTTTGCTCCCGGAAATACAGGGGACAGTTCAGATTTCCCGTTTGCTGCAAGACCAAGAAATCCTACCAGGAATGGAAGCTCATTAAGAGTAAACTCAAATACGGTATTGGGTGTAGGAAATGGTCCAATAGTTTCGGGAGTTGCTCCCGGATCAAAAATCATAAGGATGATATTAAGAACTACAGCAGCAGCATTTTCTTCAACAATACTTGCAGACCTACATTTACGCTGGAGAAATGCAAATGCAGGATCTCCAATCTCTAAAATATTCGGATATATAGGCGGTAATAATACTGAAATGACAGATTCTACAAATCATTTTATAGATATTCTTCCTTATAATTATCCTTTAATAACATTGAATAACCCGCAAAATAATTCAATAAACAATCCAGTGACAGTTGACTTTAAGTGGAGAAAAGATGATCTCTCAGTTGCCTATATATTTCAGTTATTTTCTGATTCATTACTTGCAAATATTATTCTCAGTGATACAATTAATAACAACATAGATACAGTTAAATCTGTAAGTGGTTTCAGTAAAAATACGAAATATTACTGGAGAGTAGGAGGGAAAAGTGATGCAGACATAGTATATTATTCTTTAGCATGGAAGTTTACAACTTCTCCCGGAATTATTTTAAATCTTATAATAATCCCCGAAGGAATTTATTATAATTTGTTCAACCAGCTTTCAAGGATAGATACAATGACTGTTTACTTAAGAAACTCTGAAAGCCCTTATTCAAAAGTTGACTCAGCAAAAGCAGTAATAGATTCAGTCAATTTTTCAGGAAAATTCAAATTTCCAAATGTTCCTGCCGGAACGTACTACATTGCAATAAAACATTTTAATTCGATCGAAACCTGGAGCAAATCAGGAGGAGTTTCGATGAACTTAACTGACACAGCTTTTTACGATTTCACAACTGCAGCTTCACAGGCATACGGTAACAACTTAAAACTCAAGGGCAGCAAATACTGCACATACAGCGGGGACATAAATCAGGATGGAATAATAGACGCTTCAGATCTAATAAAGATCTATAATGACTCTTATGTGGGTGTGACAGGAAGATATATTGTATCTGATCTGAATGGAGACAGTGTTGTAGATGCTTCGGATGTTTCGACCGCGGATAATAATGTTTATAACGGGGTGATGAGGATAACACCTTAAATTTTAGTTAATTTTAAAACTTAAAATAGCTTGTATGAAAAAAATATTTACTCTCTTCCTTGAAGTCTTAATTGCAATGTTCTTTTCATTTAACTTATATGCCATACAGCCTACATTTAATCTTTCCGCGATCAATTTTCAGTTTACGGATTCTATTGGGACCGGAGGTGTGAGCTATGATGCAATGACATTTGATATATACATCCATCACTCAAATCTCGGATCTTCAGGTCCGTTTGAGTTTGCAATGGGACAGTATTACTTCAATGTTAAAACAATTGGTGGAGTCTCAAGTGATTATACCTATTACATTTTACCAGGCACAACGCAATTTACAAATCCGAATGCACTTCCAAGAAATTCAACATTCGTAATGCCGGATGCAACCAGTCCTACAGGTGCGTCATTAAGAGTAAACAGTAACACAGTTCTTGGAGCTGGCAATGGTCCAATAGTATCGTCTTCATACCCGGGTACTAGAATCTGTACTTTCAGATTCAAAAAGAAAGTTGGAAGTTTTGACCCTATAAACGATTTAGGATTTTTTCAGTCAGGAACCGGTACATATGGTTCAAACGTTGGAAGTGCATGGAGATTAGCATTACCAAATCCATTTACAAAAATATTTGCTTATGTAGGAACGATAAATACAGATATTTCTTTGCAAGGTACATATACAGTAGATTATTATTATTATCCTTATCCCCCTCCTCCGATTATAATATTAACAAATCCCCCAAACTATTCTACAAACAATTCTTTATCAGTTAATTTCAATTGGATAGGTGAGAACTCTGTTGAATATAATTTGCAAATATCTTCAGACTCCTTGTTTAATAATATAATAATTAGTGAGACAATAATAGTTGATACATTTAAAACTATTAGCGGATTTAATATAAATACGAAATATTTTTGGCGAATAATTGCTAGAAATGGTCTTGGAACTTCCCGTACTTCTTCAGTTTGGAATTTTACTACTTCTCCTGGAACTGTACTAAATTTAAAAATAATCCCGGAAGGAATATACTATAATTTATTTAATCAGCTTGCAAGAAGAGATACAGTGACCGTTTATTTAAGAAATACTGCGAGTCCATATTCAATAGTTGACTCTTCAAAAGCTGTAATTGACTCAATGAATTTTACGGGTTCTTTTATCTTCCAAAATACTCCTTCAGGTACTTATTACATCGCAACAAAGCATTTAAACTCGATTGAATCCTGGAGTAAAGCCGGCGGAGAGCCAATGACGCTAAATGGCTCAACTAATTATGATTTCACAACTGCCGCTTCACAGGCATTCGGCAACAACCTAAAACTAAAAGGCAGTAAATACTGCGCCTACAGCGGAGACATCAATCAGGACGGAATTATAGATGCCTCTGATCTTATAAAGGTCTATAATGATTCTTATGTGGGTTTAACCGGCCGCTATATTGTATCTGATCTGAATGGAGACAGTGTAGTAGATGCTTCGGATATTTCTACTACGGATAATAATGTATTTGCAGGAATTCTGAAAATAATTCCATGATATATTTAAATTAGAATGGAATTTATAAGTTTTAAATAAGTATTGAGAGACTTCTGAACAACTAACACAGTTTGTTATTCCCGCCCGCCTTCGGCGAGGTAAACCGCGAGGCAGGCATGCTCCTAAATGGGACTCCTCTGTAGTTATCCACTCATTAAGATTAATTCTAATTCAAATTCTTTCTGATTGGATCCCCGCCAGGAGCACGCCTGCCTCGCGGCAAGGCGGGCGGGGATGACAATAAGAGTTTTCAGTTATTAATTTTTAATCCTGCAATGCAATCATAACTTCAATGTAGATCCTGAATATTACCGATGAGCAAGAACTGACTTTCTATGTTAATAATAGAGCAGTGATAGTTGATAGCATCATATCCCTCGTTGAATACAGTCCATAATTTTACATATTTGATCATTTTCTGATTCTGAGATACATACGATACACTCGGCATCTTATATTTCTCCGTTGATTTTTTATAAACGTTTATACCTTCGGGATTATTTGAGCGTTTTGGTTATTGCATGGGAAATGTGTTTCCTTCATAAATTGCCCTCTCACTTTTTCCAATACCCTTCTCACTTTTTCCATTAACGTTCTCACTTTTTCCATTAGCGTTCTCACTTTTTCCGGTGACGTTCTCACTTTTTCCGGTGCGTTCTCACTTTTTCCGGTGACGTTCTCACTTTTTCCGGTGACGTTCTCACTTTTTCCGGTGATGTTCTCACTTTTTCCGGTTGCGTTCTCACTTTTTCCGGTAGCTCACTCACTTTTTCCGGTAGCTCACTCACTTTTTCCGGTAGCTCACTCACTCACTTTTTCCGGTAGCTCACTCACTTTTTCCGGTTGCGTTCTCACTTTTTCCGGTAGCTCACTCACTTTTTCCGGTAGCTTGCTCGCTTTTTCCAGTAGCTCACTCACTTTTTCCGGTAGCTGGCTCACTTTTTCCCGGAGCTGGCTCACTTTTTCCCGGTAGCTCACTCGCTTTTTCCGGTTGCGTTCTCACTTTTTCCAGTACCTCACTCACTTTTTCCGGTGACGTTCTCACTTTTTCCGGTGGCGTTCTCACTTTTTCCGGTGACGTTCTCACTTTTTCCGGTGGCGTTCTCACTTTTTCCGGTGACGTTCACACTTTTTCCGGTGACGTTCACACTTTTTCCGGTGGCGTGCTCACTTTTTCCGGTAGCTCACTCACTTTTTCGGTGATAAATTTACTTTTAAAAATTAAGTTAGTTTTGATTGATTGGATCCTCGCTAAAAGCATGCGGGGATGACAATATGGGTTTTTTAGAAGTTTCTATTTAATAACAAACTAAAGCTTTTCTCTCACAGATGACACGGATTTTCACAGATACTTACTTACACTCTTATCCAAATGCCATTAAGTTAAGGTTTATAAAAATTTTTAATATAACACCCGCAAAAGGAGATGTGTAAAAACTATAATTTTAAATCTGACTCAAAGGCTCAAAGTCTCGAAGTTCTATAATTCTATTAATTTTTTCTTAGAGTCTTTGTGTCTTTGAGGTGAAACGGCTTGACTCTATCCCGGGTGTTCAAAAATTGAAAGATAAATTCTGATAATAATCTGTGTAATCTGTGAGAAATAAGTTTTTTGATTTACAATATAGTTTTAGTTTCATTTATAAATATTCAACGTTTTAGACGGTTGTGAATGTTTTCAGTGATGTCCAAAACGTTTTGTAATGAACAAATAGCTTTTTAATTTTGCATATAAAAACAATAATATCTAAGATTTAAAATTTAATCCCTCCCAAACTTTCTCATTTAAAGAGTTTGTCCCAAAACAAAATGACCACCCCCTTAATCCCCCTCCTTTGCAAGGAGGGGGAAGCCCGCTGAAGGCGGGCAGGGGGAGGTCATACAACTTCAATTAACATTACACTACATTATAAAGATGTGGAAACCAATTGAAGAAGTTTGTCACAAAACTTCCATTCAACGATTTGGAAGCACGGGGATGTTTTTAAGCAACATTCTGAAAAAGGAATTGTAATTCTTCTTAAAATTGAATAAATTACAAACTATTAAAAAACAAAATAGAAACATATTTTAATGAAAAAACCAGCAAAAAGTTTTAAAGACTCAAATTATAAACTGACTCAGCAGATCACAGCCAAAAAAAATGCAGTAAAAAAAAGAGATCCGTTTAAAGAAAGAGGCGTAAAAGATCATTTGGATTTTTTTGACGCCAAACTAATGACAAGATTTTTGAATGAACAGGGGAAACTTCTTCCGGGAAGAATCACCGGCGCTTCTGCAAAGATGCAGAGGAAATTAAATACAGCCATTAAAAGAGCAAGACATCTTGCAGTTATTCCTTTCGTAAGCGAAGGAACCAGATATTAGTATTATTTAATTTTTTTTAAACTGAACTCTTATGCTTTTTTTAGTATAAGAGTTTTTTTATTTACAATTGTTTTATAACTGTTTTAATTAATTTTATTTTAAATTTATGCTGAAATTATTAGTTAAGCTATTTATTACTACTATTTTTATATTGTCACTGTCCGGTAAATCCTATTCCAATAAAGCGGATACTTCGCTTGTTATAGGAACTTTCCGGATGAGCAAGGTAATAGACGGAGATACATTCCGTTTTGACGGAATTGACAAATCCACAAGACTTCTCGGTATAGATACGGAAGAGACATTTAAAACCGACGATGCCGAACAAAAGACAAATGAAATCGCAAAGTACTGGGATGAATTTTATAAGTCTGAAAGAGGCGATAATAAAATGCCCGTTAAAACTGATTCACCGCTTGGATTCGAAGCCTGGAAATGGGCTGATGAATTTTTTAAAGATGTCGAGTATGTCCGGCTTGAAAAAGAAGATAATGAAAGAACCATTGATATATACGGAAGATATTTAGTTTATCTGATCGCGATCAAAAACGGTCAGGAAGTAAATTATAATGTTGAATGTGTCAGACAGGGTTACAGTCCGTACTTTAACAAATACGGTAACAGCAAAAGATTTCATCAGGAATTTGTAGATGCTCAGAATTACGCCATAGAAAAAAAACTTGGAATATGGGACCCGGATAAAAAGCATTATCCTGATTATGACGAAAGACTTGTCTGGTGGAATAAGAGAGCGGAGCAGCTTGAAAATTATGATAAGCTTTATGCAGGTAAAGAATATTATTTCAACTTATCAAGTGAAACGGATTTTAAAAAGCTTGCTGATAATGTTGGAAATGAAATTATTGTATTTGGCGGGATAAGCGATATACTTACAAAGAAGACTCCGTATCTGATAAGAATACCGCACAATAAAGAAGAAAGCTTTGAAATTGTTGTCTATGAAGAATACCTGAATCTTATTAACGAAATGGATATTGATACAAAACAGGAGTATTATATCTATGCTAAAGGGAAACTCGGAATTTATAAGGGAAAATATCAGATTGAACTTAGAAACAAGGATCAGATCTGGATGGAATAAAAATAAAATTTTTGAACGATATGGTTTTGTAAGCAGCTTCCGGTGAAAGTGTTCAGTTCTTTTTCAGAACAATCATAGTAATATCATCATACTGGGCAGTGTCTTTTGTGAAATCTTTTATGGAATGTTTTATCTCTTCCAGTATCATTACTGACGAATTATTTTTATACTTAATAATTATATCATAAAGTCTTTTTTCACCGAATTCCATTCCTTCAGAATCATTCGCTTCAGTTACGCCGTCAGTGTAAAAAACGATCACATCGTCTTTATCAATTTCGACTTTTCCAACTTCGTAATTTATTCCCACATCTATTATACCGATCATAAAGCCGCCTTCATTAAGCATAATGAGTTTATCTTTTTTCAGTAAAACCGGCGGATTGTGACCTGCATTAATATACTCGAAAGTATTATTTTCCGAATCAAGAATTCCCCAGAAAAAAGTAATGAATTTGTCCGAAGCTGTATTTTCATAAATGAGTTCATTGATCTTTTCAGTTACTTTCACGAGACTGAAAGAGCCTTCCTCGTAAAGTTTTAAATATGAATGAACTGCAGACTGAATATTAGCCATGAGAAGAGAAGCCGGGGTTCCTTTACCCGATACATCTGCAATTATTAAAGCAGTTTTGGTTTCAGTCAGTTTTATGACATCATAATAATCTCCACCTACCTGCAATGCCGGCAGATTCATACCTGTAATGTCGTAACCATTAACTTCCGGGATCTTTGAAGGAAGCATAGCAAGCTGAATCTCTCTGGCAATTTTTAATTCATTTTCAATCTTCAGCTTGTCAACATACTCCTGAAATAAATTTGAATTCTGAATAGATATCAGTGACAGGTTAATAATTGATTCCAGAAATTCAATATCAGTCGCGGAATATGCAGTCCTGTTAAGTTTCTTTCCGAGACAAATAAGATTTTCTATTTTATTTTTTATGATAGTGGGAATAAGAAGTTCAAATCCTCTTTCATAAAGATAACTGATAAAAGGTATATCCGAATCTTTATCAATAAGAATAGTTGATTTAAAATCCGTCTTTACATTGTCATCGGAAATTACATCATTAAGAGAGAACTGAGACAGGTCAATATTTTTATTTTCCTTAAGAAGATAAAATTTATCATTTTTATCTCTTGAAAAAATAATAAAATCCTTTATTCCGAAATTGCCAAGAAGAGTATAGCTCAGAAGTTTAATAATAGTGTCTTTGTTGGTAAAATTTGAATTGAATTCCTTCCCGAGTTCAAACAGGGATTTAAGCTGCCTGATTTTATTATTCAGATTAAGATTAAGAGTATTTACTTCATTGAATTTAATAGTGTTTTCAATTGCCGAAGCAGAAATATGAAGCATAGTTTCTATGTAAATAATCTCGTTTTTATTAAGATCCAGATTATTGAATTTTTTTCCGAAACACAGAATGCCGAGATATTTATTCTGAAAATAAATTTTAAAAAAATACTGAAAACCGCAATTCTTAATAAAATCATTTTGATCTTCCATGTCTTCCAGATTAAAGACAGAATATTTAGGGAATATAACTGACAGATCAGTATTCAGATATTTCTGATCAATTCCTTTAGCGGCGGCGATTGAATAAATGTTTTCATTATTATCATCGGATTTCAGAAGGATCATTCCTTTTGAGATGAGCATTTTCCCCATGTTACTCAGTAAAATGTTGTTAAGGATATACTTAAGATCGAGTTTGCTGCTGATCAGCTGAGCGAATTCAATTAAAGCGTTTAGCTCAAGCTGTTTGTGGACTGTATCGGTGTTATCCATTTTAATTATTGGATAAGGAAATTAGTTTATAAAACCTTAATTAAAGTAAGGGAGTTATAATCGGAATTTTTGTGAACATATTCGATTTTGTTCATGAACTTTTTCATTATAGGCACTCCGAGTCCGCCGACTTTAAATTTGCTGAAATATTCTTTCATGTCCGGACTATTCAAATCATTCGGATCAAAGCCGTTTCCTTTGTACTTAATAATAATTCTGAATTCAGTTTTATCAGTTTTGGTTTCAATTTCAATTTGTTCATTTTCATTATACTTGTGTGCATGTTTAATAATGTTTGTACATGCTTCATCAACGGACAATATTATCTGAATGATCGTACTTTCATCAAATCCAAAATCAATTGCTTTTGATTCAATGAAATTTCTGAGTAACGATAAGTTCTTAGTAGAACTAGCCAGTAATATTTTATTAGAATTGTCCATACAATTCAATTAACTGAATTTTCCAATAGCGGAATTTTCTTCTTTATAAATTTCAAATAGTATAGGGAATCCGAGCATATCAAAAATATTATATATTTTGTCGCTCATTCCGCAAAGTTTAATATCGCCGGCATTATCTCTTGCAGTTTCAATAAAAGCCATAAAAACTCCAAGACCTGCGCTGCTGATGTAAGAAAGTTTGTCGAAATTAACGATAATCCTGTATTTACCTTCAGCTATTAATTTTTCCAGACAATTTTCCAGTTCTACCGAAGTATGCGCATCAAGAAACCCATTCAGATAGAGAATTTCGATGTTTTCCTGATTTTTAGTATTAATAGAAAATTCTTCCATTATGTATTGATTTGATTTGTAGCCAAAATCATAAAAATTAAATTCAAAATAAATGGTAATATTTTAATAATTGTGAGATAAAGTTAAAAATAAAAATATGATTAGACAAACGGATTAGTTATATCATAGATTATAATTCGTAATTAAATTATATTTGTTACGTTAAATGAATAATTTTGAAACATTAATCAGGAAAAACTTAAGAACTGTAATTGGTGTGTTATCAGGAACATCGGTAGATGCAGTTGATGTAGTTTTAGTTAAGATTAAAGGAAAAGGAAAATCATCGGAGATAAAAGTGCTGGATTTCAGATCTTATCCGATTAACATTAAACTTAAAAAGCATATTCTGAGACTTTCTACGGACAATAAGATAAAAGCGGAAGATATTTGCAGACTGAATTTTGTTATTGGTAATTTATTTGCAGAATCCGTTAACAAATTTATTTCGGACAAAAATCTCTCAGCTAAGGATATTGATCTTATAGGATCTCACGGACAGACGGTTTGTCATTTCCCGGCAAATAAAAAACTTTTCGGATATGATTCAAGATCCACTTTACAGTTAGGAGATCCTTCGGTCATTGCAAACAGGACAGGAATTAATGTTATCGGTGATTTCAGAACAGCAGATGTCGCTTCAGGAGGCGACGGAGCTCCGCTTGTTCCTTACCTTGATTATATTTTATTTGCAAGCGACAAAAAAAGCCGTGCTTTTGTAAATATCGGCGGTATTTCTAACGTAACATATCTTTGTAAATCCTGTGATCAGAATGAAGTAATAGCATTTGATACAGGACCGGGAAATATGCTTATTGACAGTCTTATGATGAAATTATTCAAAAAAAAATATGATAAGAACGGAAAGACCTCATCAGCAGGAAAAGTAAACGCAGGTTTATTTAAATTTCTTAAAGACTACGATAAGTTTTACAGAAAAAAATTTCCCAAGTCAACCGGTCGCGAATATTACGGCGAAAAATATATTTCAGATATTTTAAAAAATGTAGAAAACGCAAAACCTGCAGATATAATATCTACTGTTACAAAATTCACTGCATTTACAATTTACCACAACATAAAAAGATTTAATCCCGGTGAGCTTTTAATAAGCGGAGGCGGTGCAAAGAATATTTCCTTAATGAATTTTCTCAAGGAATATTCCGGGAAAACCGAAGTGAATCCGATAAATGAAAAAGGAATCACTACAGATAATAAAGAAGCTGTATTATTTGCATTGCTTGCAAATGAATTTTTAAACGGTAACAGGGCAAATATAACTTCAGCAACAGGATCTTTTAAAAATGTTTTTTTGGGAAAATTTTGTCCGGCATAAATGAAAAACAGGATAGCAATAGTTACGGGAGGTACGGGAGCATTAGGAAGGGAGATAACTCTCAGACTTGCAGAAGAGGGGATTAAGGTTTATGTACCTGCACAAAGTCTGGATGAATTTAATTCTGTTTTTGATAATTCTCACAAAGATGATTCTGACGGATTCATATTAAGAAAAATTTATTCTTTTGTTTGTAATGCAACAGATGAGAATTCCGTTAAAGAATTTGTAAAAAACGTTTTTGTGCAGGAAAAAGGATGTATTGATTTTCTTATAAATACAGTAGGCGGAATTAGTCCGGTTTCAGAAGTTTCGGAAATAAAGACAGATGATTTAGAGAGAATGATTAATCTTAATTTCAAAACTGCATTTTATTTCTCCCGCGAGGTTTTGAAAATTATGAAAGCTGAAAATTACGGAAGGATAATTTCTGTCGGCGCAATGGCCGGACTAGAAGCGACTCCCGGAAGATTTTCTTATTCATTTTCAAAAGCAGGCGTAATAAGTCTGATGGATACAATCAGCGAAGAGAACAAGGAATTCAATATCAGGTGCAACACAATAATACCTTCTGTAATAGATACTCCCGCAAACCGTGAATGGGGAAGCGCGGAAGAAATAAAAAAATGGGTAAAACCCGGAGACATAGCTAATATAGTATGCAGACTCTTATCAGATGAATTTTCATCTGTAAGAAGCAGTATCATTAAAGTTTACGGCTCTGTATAAATAAAAACTGAAATTAATAAATAAAAAGAAAAAATAATTATGAAAGTAGTAGTTACAGGCGGAGCAGGATTTCTTGGTTATCACATTGCTCAGAAAATTAACCGGATCACGGATTTTAAAAGCTGTACATTTTTTGATATTGCTCCGTTTGAGACCGGAGATTATGATAAAGAAATTAACTGTATTTACGGTGATGTCAGGGATAAAAAGCAGATGGATGAAATGATGAAGGGAACCGACGTTGTAATTCATTGCGCTGCCGCTTTGCCGTTATGGAAGAAAGAAGATATTTATGAAACGAATATTGACGGCGCAAGAAATGTGCTTGAAAGTTCTTTGAAAAATAAAGTTAACAGGGTAATACACATTTCATCAACAGCAGTTTACGGAGTGCCGGATGTTCATCCTTTGTATGAAGAACATCCGAGGCATGGTGTCGGACCATACGGCGAAAGCAAAGTAAGAGCAGAAGAGATCTGCGAAGAATACAGGGCAAAAGGACAGAATGTATGTATATTAAGACCAAAGAGTTTTATAGGGACAGCGAGACTCGGAGTTTTTCAGATACTGTATGACTGGGTGGAATCAGGAGTTAAAATACCTATTATCGGAAACGGAAAAAACAGATATCAGTTGTTTGAAGTGGAAGATCTTGTTGATGCAATACTGCTGGCTTCTACACTACCATTAGAAAAAATAAATGATACGTTCAATGTTGGCGCAAAGGAATTTAAAACCGTAAATGAAGATGTCGGAGCGATGTGTGAATATGCGGGAACCGGCGCAAGAGTTATGGGAACACCGGCGTCGCTTATAAAACCGGTTCTGAGATTTTTTGAAATATTAAACATCTCTCCTCTGTACAAATGGATTTACGGGACTGCGGATACGGATTCTTATGTATCAATAGAGAAAGCGGAAAAACAATTAGGCTGGATTCCGAAGTATTCAAATTCCGATGCTTTGATCCGTTCATATAAATGGTATCTGGAAAACAAACATACAATTCAGCAGGGAACCGGTGTAACTCACAGGATAGCATGGAAACAGGGCATCCTTGCTTTATTTAAAAAGTTTTTATAAAAATTTAAATATTATATAAAAAGACATGAGGAAATTCATTTTAGACATAAATCCTGCGACATGGGAAGTGATAGAAAAAATAAAATGTTCTTCACCAGGTGAAGTTGCATCGGGAGTAAAGCTTGCCAGAAAAGCATTTAAAATCTGGAGTAAGACTCCTATAAAAAGAGAATTGCATTGTTTAAAAATATTTCCAGAGATCTTCTCAAAGAAAAAAAAGAAATCGGGAAACTGATTACAAAGGAAATGGGAAAGGTTTATAAATCTGCAGTTGGCGAATGTGAAGGTACAGCGTATGCAATTGAAGAGAATATTAAGCTGGCAGAAATTGCGGCTGAAACTGAAATTCTTAAAGAAGGCAATACTACAACTGAACTGCACAGAGTACCGCTTGGAGTAGTTGCGGCAATTACACCATGGAATTTTCCTGTAGGAATGCCCGAATCACTTTTGACTCCTGCTATACTTATGGGAAACACGGTAGTATTTAAACCTTCCGAAAATACACCAATGACCGGAAAAGCGTTATATGAAATTTACAACAGATATCTGCCAAAAGGCGTAATCAATTTGCTTCAGGGTGCTGAAGAAGTAGGGGAGCTTATAATAAATTCAGATATTGATATGGTTTCTTTTGTAGGTTCGCAGGCGGTGGGTAAAAAAATAATGGAAGCATGCTCAAAAAATCTTAACAGACTTGTACTTGAACTTGGTGGTAAAGATCCAATGATTATACTGAAAGATGCAGATCTGAAAAAAGCTGTACCTTACGCTGTCCATGGATCATTAAGAAACTCCGGACAGGTATGCGTATCAGTCGAAAGAATATATGTAGAAGATAAAATAGCGATTGAATTTGAAAAATTAGTACTTCAGGAAATAAAAAAATACAGAGTCGGAAGCGGATTTGATGAAGTAGATATGGGACCAATGGTAAGCGAAGGTCAGAGAGCACATGTATTAAGTCAGATTGAGGAAGCAAAGAAGAAAGGCGCAAGAATTTTATTCGGCGGAGAGAAAATAGACGGAGAAGGATTCTTTATGCAGCCCACAATGATAACTAATCTGAGTGAAAAGCATGACATAATGAATACTGAAACATTCGGACCTGTAATTTGCATACAAAGAGTAAGGAATGCAGAAGAGGCGGTTGAGAAAGCAAATAATTCAACTTTCGGACTTGGCGCTACAGTCTGGACAAAAACCAGATTAAAGGCAGACAGATAGCGGAGAAAATAGAGTCAGGTATGATAGGTGTGAATCAGGGAATAGGCGGAGTTTCAGGGACACCATGGGTAGGAATTAAGCAAAGCGGTTTCGGTTATCTTGGTTCAGTCGAGGGAATAAGACAGTTCAGCGTTCCGAAAAAAATTTCTTATAAACATTAGCAGAAAAAAAATCATTAATTCAAAAAATTGCTTCAGCTATTTCAGCGGAAGCAATTTTTTTATATCAATTTTTAAATGCAAGCAATGTTTAACTGCATAAATTTTTTTAAAGAGATAGTCAATTTAGGTTAACAAGTTTCCTGCATTTAATCTTGAGCATTTTCTTATTATTATACAATTAAATAATTTGGATTTATATTTAAAAATATTAATAGGTTTAGGGTTAAGCGCAGCGAGCGGATTCAGGTTATTTGTTCCTTTTGCTATTCTTAGTATTTTTTCAATTTCAGGAATTTACAATATAACATCCACGCCTTTCATATTTTCTTCTGATTTATTTTTAATAATATTTATCATCCTTTCGGTTTCTGAAGTATTATTATTTTACAATCCCTGGATAGATAATATGCTTGATCTGATATCAACTCCGGCTTCAATATTTTCGGGAATCATACTTACTTATTTTGTCCTTTATGACACGGAAATTTATCTGAGACTCTTGATTTCTGTTATATTAGGAGGATTAGTATCGCTGAATGTGCAGCTGTTAACTGTAAAAGCGAGATCATCAACTTCGATATTTTCAAAAGGTAATGGCAATCAGATTGTATCAACTATAGAAAATATTTCTTCAATCTTTATTTCAATTTTGGTATTGAAATTTCCTTTGGCAGGAATTTTTGTATCAGCGATAATTATATATTTGATTTATACATTTATAATAAAAAAGGGGAGACAAGTCAGAAAATAAATAATTTTTGAAATTATAAAAATAAATGGGTTTTATGAAATAAAAATATTGATTAAATTTATCAAAAGCGAGAATGGCGGAATTGGTATACGCACCATCTTGAGGGGGTGGCGCTGGAAACGGCGTGAGGGTTCAAGTCCCTCTTCTCGCACAAATATTTAAAGATTCTTTGTCAAAATTTATCGGATTACAAACTAAAATTAGATTATTTTCAGTTTTAGCTGATGACAGGAAATTACAAATATTCAATAATTATAACTTTTATTTTCAGGAAAATTGATTATTGGAGAAATTATCATTTAAACTTATAAATAATTCAGAAAGGGCAGCAACAAACGTTCAATTATCTTGATTATTAGAGTTAAAAGAGATATATTTACAGCTTTAATTCACAAAATTTAAAATAAATTTACAAATTGAGCAAAAGATATTACGAATCTTATATTATATTTGATGGTAATCTTGAAGATGCCGGTATAGAAGAAGAAATCACAAAATATGAAAATCTTCTATTAAAAAATGAAATTGAGATTAACAAAATTGACAGAATGGGTCGCAAAAGATTAGCTTACCCAATTAAAAAAAGACAAAACGGATATTATGTTTGTTTTGAGATTTCAGCTCCGCCGCAATTAATTACAAAAATTGAGAGAGCGTATGTACTTGATGAAAATATTTTAAGGTATTTAACGATATTTATGTCAATAAAAGCTTTAAAGGAAAAAGATGAGCATTTAAAAAACAGGGCGATAATCCAGTCTAAATTTGAAGAAATCAAAAATAATGCTGCCATTCTGGAATCTGAAAAATTAAAAGAAGGTGCAGCTGAAATTGTTCCGGTTGCAGAAGAACCAAAAGTTAAAGAAGAACCAAAAGTTAAAGAAGAATCAAAAGTTAAAGAAGAATCAAAAGTTAAAGAGGAACCAAAAGTTAAAGAAGAACCAGCAGTTAAAGAAGAAACTAAAGTTATTGAAGAAACAAAAATTAATGAATAGAAATAAATTAAATAAAAAATTAAATATAAACCTATAATTATCTGGGAGGAAAAATATGGCTGACTTTAAGATGCCCGAACTAAACTCTGTTGTAATAGCAGGAAATTTAACAAAAGATCCAATCTTCAGACAAACCACATCCGGAACTCCTGTGGTAAATTTCTCAATTGCAAGTAACAGAAGATTTAAAGACAAGAATGAAGAATGGAAAGAAGATGTTTGTTATGTTGGAATAGTTGCGTGGAACAGATTGGCAGACAGTTGCAAAGACAGATTAAAAAAAGGAAATGCTGTATTAGTTGATGGAGAACTTCAAAGCAGAACCTTTAAAACTGAAGATGGCATGAACAGAACTATTGTCGAGATTAAAGCAAGAAGAATTCAGTTTCTGAATAAAAGAGGAACAGGTGTTAGTACTGAAAAAGAAGAGGACATCACAACTTTTACTGATGATTCTTTTGATTCTTTGCTGTCGCCGGAAGATTCTGACCTTATAAAAGGCAGTAACGATAAACAGGCGTAAAATTTTTGATTTTCGGGTAATACTTTTACCATTTTATAATAAAAAACATAATATAGATCTGTAATGAAAGTGATTTTAAAAAAAGATTATGATTTGCTTGGAGATGAAGGGCAGATTGTAGAGGTAAAGAGCGGATATGCCAGAAATTTTCTTATACCTAAAGGAATAGCAACAATTGCATCTCACTCAAACCTGATTTCATTTGAAGAAATTAAGAAACAAAAAAGCAGAAAAGTCCAGAAGCTGACAGAAGAAGCAAGGAAATTAGCTGATGAGATGTCAAAAAACGTCATAACTATACATGTTAAAACAGGTGAAGACGACAGAATTTTTGGTTCAGTAACTTCTCAAATGATTTTTGATGCATTAGTTTCGAAAGGATTTGAAAACATTGAGAAAAAGAAAATCCTTATAAAGGATCCGATAAAATCTCTCGGAGAGCATGAAGTAGAAATAAAACTGCAACATTCTATTATGTCAAAAATAAAAGTGAATGTCGTTCAGGAGAATTCGGAAGAGACAGTAGAATCTGAGATTATAACTGCTGAAAATTAAAATCATTTAGAATAAGTTTCAATTTGAATATTAAAAAAACCCGTAAAAATTAATTTACGGGTTTTTTTTGTGCGTGTATTAAATATTAGAAATCATATCCAAAAGAAATATAATATTTAGGACTGGAAAATTTATCAAGATTATAACTCCACGCAATATCAAACATAACAGGAAAACCAAGGAAATTAGCTCTTGCACCTAAGCCCGTACCGAGAAGAAGATCATTTGTTTTTACTTTCCCGTCGGTATCTCTGGAAATAAATTGCAGCGATTTAGTATCTGACCATGCAGAACCTGCGTCAATAAAAGTCACTCCTTCTATATTAGCAAAACCCAAAGGCAAAGCTCCGAAGATAAGATATCTTAACAATGGAAACCGAAGTTCCAGATTCAGGATTGAATATTTGGACCCTGACATTCTGTCGTAATTAAATCCTCTTAGCGGTAAACCCGGAGAGGAAAACGCATATTCCTCAATACTTGAAATTGGTATGGAATAGTTTTCATACTCCCTGTTAATCCAGTTTTCCGTACCGCCTATGAAAAATCTTTGCGGATTTGGACCGATACTTGCTCCACCGGATAACCTGGCGACAAAAGAGTAATCTTCCCCAAGTTTAATATAATGTCTGAAATCACCCAGCAAAGATCCGAAACCAATTCCTTCCGGTCCTAATTTAGGCGAACCGAATAAAGTAAAATTATATCTTGTACCGGAAACAGGCGCTGTATATCCGAATACAGTATTGTCATGCACAAGACTAAAAGAAGGAACGATTAATGTTTTTCTGGTTATTGGTTCTAATGAAATATCCAGATTTTCCCGGGAAATATGTTCAACTGTTAAATTACTTTCTACTCTTTTAAATCTGGAAATAGGATAAGAGGCGGAAACGCTTCCTCCGATTGTCCTGTATCTGTAAAGATAATTATTAAAAACACTTCCGTAAGTTAAAAATCTTGCAGTATGATAAAGCTGAAAACCATAATCAATTCTTTTTGGGAGATAATAATATGCAACTGCATAATCACTGTTTTTAAGATCTATTACCAGGGATGTTTGAACATATATTCTGTGATTTCCCAGCATATCGCTTAAAGCTATCTGTGCTACTCCCTGCAAGCCGTAAAAGGATGCATAATTAGCATTCCCATACACAAGGTCAGGAGAAAATTTAATTTTATAATTTTTTATTTTGTAAGACCCGTCAGAATTCTGATTATCAGAAACTTTGAAATTTATATTGTCAGCATAAGAAGAATCAACAATTCCGGTCTTGCTTAAATCCTGTGACTCAAAACTGATCTTCACATCTTCACCGTAATATTTTGATGAATCAATTCTATTACTGTCATTAGATTCAGAATTTAAATTTACTGAATTCAATACAGACGAATCTTTTGAATTTGCAGAATCTATGTAAGAATAATTCATGCTGCTGTCTTCTGAAACCTTTCCGGGATCAGTAATAAAATAATCAGATGATTTTTTCATTGAATCATTTTTTACTGCTATTTTAATACTATCTGAAATTAACTGATCAGATCCATTTAATGTGTACAGCTTTTTACCGAATTTAACATCATATTCTCTGCTTTTTTTCTGGTAATCAGTAAGTTCAAGTTCTTTCAATCCTATATTTCTTTCGAGAGGATTATCCATTGAAAAAATATCATAGCCGCCTTTGTTAAGGGATACAAATAATAATTTTTTTCCGTCTTTTGATAAAGACAACTGATCTATCGGATTCAATGCATTTGTAATTGGTTTATCAGTGAAATTACCCGATGAATCAATTTCCCTCATATATATATTTGTTATACCGTTCTTATCGGACAAATAAATCATTTTTTTACCATCAGAATTGATCTGTGCATAACTTTCTTTCGAATATTTTAGATCGCTTAATCTTTCAATTGCTTTTGTTTGCAAATCAATACTGTAATAATCAGTATTGGAATAATCATAATTCCACATTTTCAGATCTTTAGGAATTGTTGCCGGATCTGTATAACCTGATCTGTCTGATGTAAAAAAAATTCTTTTTCCGTCAAGCGACCATGTAGGATTTGCATCTGAAAATATATCATCTGTAAGAGTTTCAAGGTTTTTCTTTTTTAAATTGTAGACATAAAGATTTGATCTGTCACCATTTGCTCCTATGAAAGCAATATTATCTGCGACGGGTGACCAGCTCACATAATAAATCGTATTAAAATTCAATGGAAGAGTTGTTTTATCTTCGCTATTTATATCAATAATATAAATTACATCTTTATCTCCGGCTTTAGCTGTAACTGCAAGTTTCCTTCCATCAGGCGACCAGGTAAGTGAAGGTGTTAAGATATGAAGTTCTTCAAAATCAGTAGAATTATTTCCTTCAACTAATTTTTTAATAATTCTTCCGTTTTTTGTATCTGCAATATAAATATCAAACAAATCATCTTTATTGGAAATGAAAGCGAATTTACTTCCGTCTGGAGATATTGCAGGGGCAACATTATAATATCCGCCTTCTTTTTCGTGGTCTGTAAGCTGTTTTGAAAAGTCTTTTACATCTTCTCTGATTTTTAAATCTGGCCAGTAAGTTTTTTTAAGATATTTCTGCCATTTTTCGTCAAGTTGTTCAACTGTTACTTTAAAAGTTTCCTTAAATCCCTGATCTACATCTCCAAATGTTTTTACATTATTCATCAGAATTCCCAGCTTATCTTCTCCGTAAGTATCAGCCAGAAATGCAAAGAAACTCTGACCGCCTCTATAAGCAAAATAACCACCTATGTTTTCAAGAGGCGGAACATAATTATTAATTGTAGCATCCCGCATAAACATGTCTGTCTCTTTGTTCAATCCGTATAAACTCTGAACCTCAGCCATTCCCTCAGTGAACCATAACGGAAAGGAGAGAGAGATATTTTTTGAAATAATATTCTGAACAGATCCCCCGTAAAACATTTCGTTCATAAATCCATGCAGAAGTTCGTGATGTATTACATGTCTGAATTTTTCATAATCTCCTTCAAACGGAACGTTAATTCTGTTTTTAAAAAGTTCAGTTACTCCGCCAACTCCTTCAGGAAGATATTCGTCAATCACATTATTCTGTTGAAAGTCATTATGTGAATTGTAAACAATTAAAGGTATTCTGTTTGTTATATTATAATCAAGGTTCTCGGTAAGATTTTTCAGAGAATTTTCAGCTACGTTCGCTGTAAACTGAGCTAATTTTTCTCCTCCTTTGCTGAAGTATATGTCAAAATGTTTTGTCTGAATGTATTTCCATTCAAACTCTTTGTATTGTACTTTATTTTGTCCAAACTGTCCATGTGTTAAATCAGGAAATAAAAAAAGAATCAGGATAAATGTAAGTAACGGAAAATATTTGATTTTCATGATATGATATGTAAATTATGTTAAATAATTTAATTCTTAGAACATTGTCAAGTATAAATTCGTTCTGTTTGAAATTATATAAATCAGAAAAATTAAAACTAACTAAAATCTTTTTCCAAAATATTGAGCAAACAATTATTTCATTTACGAATAAAGCATTGAAGTTGTTTATAAAATCCCGGAAATATTTCTATGGAGAAAGTCTGACATATTTCCATTCATTGGAATTTTGTACAGTAAATAAAAACCTGTCATGAAGCCGGTTGGTTCTGTTTTGCCAGAATTCAATTTGATCCGGTATTAAACGGTATCCGATCCAGTAAGGAGGTCTGGGAATATTTTTACCTTTGTAAAAATTCCTTAACTCTTCCACTTTATTTAAAAAATAATTACGGTCAGGAATTATACTGCTTTGTTCTGAAGCCCACGCGCCAAGACGACTGAGTTCAGGTCTTGTCGAAAAATATTCATCTGAATCAGCATCCTGAATTACTTCGATTTTTCCTTCAATCCGCACCTGCTTACCGAGTTTATTCCAGAAAAAAGTAAGCGCTGCGAACGGATTATCATTTAACTCTTTCCCTTTTCTGCTGTTGGAATTACTGAAGAATATAAATCCGTTTTTATCATAAGCTTTTAAAAGAACTAATCTTCCGGAGGGTTTGCCGTTCTTATCCGCAGTTGATAATGTCATTGCTTCATAAAAAGTTATTCTGGAATGGATGGCTTCTTTATACCATTTGTCAAACTGCTTAAACGGATCCGAATCAATATTATCCTCTGAAATGAATTTATCGGGATTTACAATTTCCTGTATTTTTAATTTAAAAAAATGAAAAATAATTCTAAGAGGATATTTAGGAAACATAATTAGTTACTCCTTTATAAAAAATAATTCAGAGTGATTACAAATCAGCAATCAAAAAATCACTTTTTGTAAACAGAAGAAGAATATTCAACAGAATAAAAATTTTAAAGCTTTAATCAATATATAAATATTAAAATCTCCGAGCAATAATATTATAAAGAATTCCTTATCGGCCTGAGCATAAAAAGTTAACCGCTTCAGGATTGAAGACAAGAAATTGCCGCTAATTTCTCTAATTGACACGAATCAGAAAATGCAATATTATTATTAGTGTTAATTTGTGTAATTCGTGGCTAAGAACTATCCGCACCAAATCGCTTTCACAATTTATGACAAATAAAAAACCCTGAAAAAATTATCAGGGTTTTTATTTAAACAGAAATTATAAAACACTTTTACTTCAGAAGAATCATTCTTTTTGTTTCTGTAAAGTTGTCGGTGGACAATGTATAAAAATAAACCCCGCTTGTCAGATTAGATGCGTCAAATGACACTTTATATCTCCCGGGACTTTGTCTTTCATTTACAAGCTCCGCCATTTCCTTTCCGAGAATATTATAAACAGTAAGTTTCACTAATTTTGCAGCTGGCACTTCATAGCTGATTTCAGTTCTTGGATTAAACGGATTCGGATAATTCTGGCTTAATAAAAAATTATCAGGGATTACAGAAGAAATCATTTCAACTTTAATCGTACCTCCTGCAAGCGTATATCTTTTGGCAAAATCCTGCAGATACTGATTTGCTACAAGAGAATCATAGATTAATAGAAAGTTTTCATCATTGCCGGTAGTAGCAGCAGTAGAGAAATTGTATGATCCTGTTTCTACAATCGGATCGCTTGAAGGAAGGTCAGGGTCAATAAGAATATATTTGCTGTGAAGCAATCCGGACTCTCCGTCCAGGTAAACAGGTGCAGGAGGATTCCATGGAGTAGTGCCGCCAATGCCTTTCATTTCAGGATAAACGCTTGAAGGATCAGTTCCGTTACCGTTATCAAAAACTCCTCTTACATATTTATTCGGCGGCTGAAACTGAGTTTTCATCTTGTTAGCGATCTGAAATCTTGTAAAAGCAAAAGCACAGAAATAAATTGATTTATTAGTATTAACGCCAATCATGTTTTCTATCTGAGCGGAAGGATTATCCGAAGGAGAAAAATAGCACTCAACTTTCCTTCCTTTTATATTGAATAAATGAGGAGTGTTGTCGAGTTTCGCAGCTCCGAATTTTGCATTAGCTGAATTATTAAAATTAGTATGTGAGCCCCACATTTCTTCAAACTCTCTTGTATAAGTATTGCAAAGCGCCTGATCCTGAATAATAATAACATTCTGGGCATCATCATAAAACTGTGCATTTGTAATGTTTGCAGATCCTCCCCAGACCCAGTCATCCGAAAAAGATGAGTTGTCCCGCGCATCAAAAATAAAAAATTTATTATGCATAATATTTGAGCCTACTGGTCTCTGCTGAACTCTGATTCCGGCATTAATCAGATCCTGAACAAGCGCCTGAATGTTACCGTCTCTGTGATCATATACCATTCTGATCTTTACTCCTCTGATAAGAGCGTTAATCAGTTTATCTTTAATCTGAGTTACTTCATTAAAAGAATACATTGCTATATCAATTGATTTAGTCGCTGAATCAATTCTTTCACTCAGACGAACTTTAAAATCTACATTCCCGACAGCATTGTTTCCGGGCATTGCATAGGAATTATCAACTGATTTATTGAAATACATTTCGAATTTTCCAGTAGAGCTTGGATCGGACTGTGTGGAAAAATATTTAGGAGTGCTGATACTTGTTCCCTGTCCGTTAGTGGAAAATGCAAGAGCATAGTATATCTTTCCGGGAATTAAATTATTTAAAGTAAAAGTATGAGTTGTAGTCAATGAAGCACTATACAAAGAATCTGTAAAAACAGCCGGCTGATCCAGCGAATCAGATTTGAAAAATTTTAATTTACTGTCACCTGTATTCTGAGTGGTCCATGTTAATGTAACGCTGTTTGGAGTAATACCGGATTCAGCAGGAGGAGTCAGAATTATAGGACCTGTAGTCTGAATAATATCAGCAGTAAATCTTGGGAGGAACTGGTATCCGCTGTTATACGGCAAAGAAGTTTTAAACTGTGAAGCAGCTGCAATACAGTCAAAGGTGCCGGTAGGGATGAGTGTACCGACAAGATTAGAATTGTTGTCAATCCTAAGCTGACTTGTGCCGGTAGGGTCGCCTACACTATAATTTGTATTTGCCTGAAATGCGCCTGTTCCTGTTATAGTCAGTCCGTTTATCCTGATTAATCTGCCTTCCCATTCTTCATGACCATTCCAGAGCTGTGAGTTGAACTGCGCTAAAGTAATAGTATATATCTGATAACTTTTATTGGAATCAATAACAGAGAAAGACGGAGTTCCTCCGAAAATAGAATATACTAATTCGGTTAACCCGTTGAACTGACTCAGCTTTGCTGTAACAATAACACTGTCTCCGATATCTATAGCTGCGGAAAACTCATTATAGAATATTGCTATGCCGCCGGTATTATCCTGAATGTAAGAAGGACCACCGAACTGATTGGCAACGGTTACAATTCCTGAAACTGTTTTAAAAGCTCCGGTATCTATCGGAATACCGTTGGAATTGTTTTGAGTAATAGATGCGATAGGGACTATCTGCGCCTGTGAAGCTGAATAAAGAAGCGCAATTAAGAGAACTGAAAATATTTTTTTCATATTTATTGGGATTAGTTTTTATTTTAAAAGTTTAGAGGAATAATTATTATTTATATTTGTAATAATGACACCATTCGGTTCTTCGGATAATTTTCTTTGTATCTCTTTTTTTATCTGTTCAGGATTTTCGGATACACCTTTATCGAGAATATTTTTCTGATAAAGGAAATTGTAAGGGGTTACGTATTTATACTCGTATTTGTCAATGATCTCTTTAAACTTAGGCAAGTTTTTTACAAATAGAAATGACTTATCATCCCAGAATACAAGCTTCCACTCATCGCTTTTTTTGCTGAAGTATGAAATTATAGTTGATTCCATTTCTTTGGGTCCGCGGACAAGATCCGGAGCAAGATAAAAAGAGTAATCGAAATCATATTGTTTAATCTTGTTTTCAAAACCCGGCTTTTTGGAAATCACAGTATTGTATTCATTGAAAATATCGTCATTCAGATTTCTGCTGTCAATAAAGTTTTTACTATCGGGAAAATTCCACACAAAAAACCCGCCGCTTCCGAAATGATTAAATGGCTTTTCTCCTATTGCAGGAATATTATTGGTTTTCATAAAATCAAACATCTGCGTCGGAATGAAATCAGAATTTATGCCGAAACCTGAAATCCTGTAGTACTGAAGATAATCAAGATAAAGTTTGTTGTTAGGGATATTGAAAATAAGAAAAATGAGAACTGCTTCGAGTATTACTTTCGGAACCGGACTTTTATTTACAAAATCCTTAACACTGTTACTTTTAAAATTATTAATTATATAATTTATTGATATTACCAGAAAAATTGTAATAATAATAATATAGTCAACAGTAAATCTTACAGCCCTGACTGAATAAAGAGCAAATCCTATAAAGAGTAAAGCTGCAAACAAATCTTTTTTTCTGAAAGCGTAATACAGTACAAGAATGCCTCCGAATAAGAAAAGCTTATAGATGTTAGTAACGAAACCTTTTCCGAATGTTGCATCAAAAGGCGATCTCCATTCATTAATTGTTTCGAGCATTTTCATTTTTGTATGATCAAATGCATAAACATAGGTAGCGAAGAAATTAGGATTGACAAGCATTACCAAAACTGAAGCGACAAATATTATCACAAGCCTTTTCAGTTCGTCAGCTTTAAGAGGAGCAATTTCTTTTGAAGAAAATTTTTGAGGTTTAAAATAAATTAATATTTCAGAAACAGTATAAATCCCGAAAAGAAAAATTCCCGCAATGATCCCCATGTGCATATTCGCCCAGACAAGAAAAATTACGGGTACAAAGTACAGAATTTTATAATTACTTCTGCTGAAATATCTGTACTCTGTAATTATCCGGAGCAGAAGTACGAAGAAAAGCATTGAAACAATATGCGGACGGGGAGTGAGTCTGTCCATCATTCCAAATGCAAGTATTGTCAGAAATATAAATATTAAAGTGTATCCTGTATTGAACTTTCTTAATATCCTGAAAAGCAGATAAAATATAAGAAGAAATATCAGAGTTCTGAATACAGATAACGCTGTATAACCGCCGGCATTATAAAGACCGTAAGTAATAACATCCCAGCCCCATTCGAACGGCATCCATTCCTGTCCCTGAGTTACATATCCGAAAATATCTGAAGATGGAACTTCATGAGTCTGAACAATATGCCTTCCTGTGGCAAGATGCCAGAAAACATCGTCATCTCCGGTAATTTTGAAAGTAGTGAGTAAAATTAAAAAAACTGCAAACAATATCATAAGACCGTAGTTGTACAACGGATTGTCTGCAATGATGGTTTTTCCGTGAACCGGATTAACGGGAGATTTGATTTGCTTTTTACCCAATTTACTGAAGGTCAGTTGACAATTTATATCTGACTATTCTGTTGTTTCCCGTATCAGCGATGTAAAGTACTTTATTAAAGAAGGAAACGCCCTTAGGATTTCTAAGCTGATTATCACCGGAGCCGGTTCCTCCAAAAGATTCTTTTTTAAACTTCCCGGCATTTGTATATTTATAAAGAGAATCATTAGTATTATCCACAACGAAAATATTTTTATTATTATCAACTGTAATTCCGGCGGGACTGCCCAGCTGCTTATTCAGAATGTCAACATTATTTTCCGGCAAAAACTTAGGATCATAAGTACCTTTTACATTATCATATAAAAACCATTCTATCTTAAATCCAAAATCCGAAGTATTTCTTATAATGATAAAATCAGTCAGCTCGCCGTTGAAAGTTGTAATGCCCGACATTTTCTCAATGGAATAAATTCCGTTACCGTTTGTCTGAAATCCGCTCAAGTTACTTACCAGAGTGACAGAATCCCTGCCTGTAATTTTCAGAAGAGCGTTATCAGGATCAAGGGAGCTTAAATTATCAGGACCGGTTCTGGTAACTATATATTTGTTATCAGAATACACTCCTACCCCGGTGAATTTTCTTTTACGGCTTGAAAGCACGGTGCCCTGATCGCTTCTGAGCATAGTTTTAACAGCAGCATTAGTAATTATTCCTCCCTGAAGATTATCCACGAGTTTAATTCTGTATAACACGCTTACAGTATCATTAGTAAGAGTCAGTACAGAATCACCAATAACAAGCAGATCAAAATTATAATCCTGCGCAATTGAAGTCGGATTATTGATTGATCGTCTGCCAATCTCTACTCCCGAAAGATCAAGCTGCACAACCTGATTATTTTTTGTATCGGCGACATAAACAAGAGGTTCTCTTCCTAAAAGGACTGCGTTCGGCTCATTGAATCCTGTCCAGACGGGGGATTGCTGCACATAAAGCGTTTCGTTGACATTAGTGCCTCCTCCGTTATTTGTAATCGGGAAATCCGAAAGATCAGTTTTATCTGTACATGAAGATAGAGTTAACAGAAAGGCAGTAAACAGTAATATAATATATTTCATTTTAAAATTATTTTTTACTTGGGAATAAAATATTTAGTGAAAATCTTTGTGCAAGTCCAAGGTCTCTGTAATTTGCAATTGAATAATCAAGACTTGCTTTTGCAAAAGAAACCGGGAATTTAAGTCCCACTCCGCCTGAAAAATTTTCAGCGTCAACATTCAGTTTATATCCGGCTCTGAAGAATAAAAATTCTTTAAAAGCATATTCCGCTCCGAAATTAATATTCTCTGCATTATCATTCGGGCTGTTCAGCTGAATGGAAGTTGTCAGACGATTCTTCGCATTAAGTATCGGCTCGATAGCAAATCCAAACTGAAAGGAAGTAGGCGGCGGAAACTGCTGGAATGAATTTGCAGTTCTTCCTCCTACCAGATTAACTTCACCTGAAGGTCTGATTTGTCCGCCGAAATTTGATATCATTATAGCAAATCTTGAAGTTCCGAGTCCGGTTTTATAAAATGTTGCAAGGTCACCGAGAACTCCCTGCATTTTCAAAGCTCCGAGATTTTCCTGAACAAATTTAACAGTAATTCCGAAAGAGAATTGTTCAGTCATTTGTCTTGCAAAAGAAAGCCCGACAGAAAGATCCGAATAACGGAAATAATCACCGGTGCCGCCCGGCTGAAATTCGGTTGTGACTTTCATATCTTCAGTACGGAGTGAAGTGACATTCAAACCCACTGCATTACTGCCTCCGAAGTGATATACGCCACCGAAATTGCTAAGCTTGGTATCAACAAACCACTGAGTATAAGAAAACGTCATTCCGTTTTCTTTGAAAGCGACAAGTCCTGCCGGATTCCAGTGAAGAGAAGATATGTCATCGGATACTGCAACAAATGATTCGCCCATTCCGGTAGCTCTTGCGCTGCTTCCTATTTTCAAAAATTGCAAAGCGGCAGTTCCTGTTCTTTGTCCGCCGAGATTTGGAAAAAGCTGAGCATAGGATGTGTTACAGTTTATTAATACAGTCAGAACAATTGCTGATAATATTTTTTTTGTGTAAAGTGACATTAAAAAATTGTTAAGGCGGTTTTTCAAAAATTATTTTTAAATATTAACAATAACAAATTACATTTTTAAAGATATACCGAACTTAATATTCCTTGGAGTCAGATATCTCGCAGGATTATATGGATAAGGCGATATAGGCGCCTGTAAATCCGGATACAAAGGATCATTGTAATAATTCGGAGTAGGGTCTGCATATTCATAAGCCCTTCCTGTGACCGGATTAATAATTGTTGAGTTCTTTGCATTGAACAAATTGTTTATTGATATTCCAACAACCATCTGCATCGAACCAATATTAATGTATTTATCTAAATCGAGATCAACCCAAAACCAGTTCTCTCCTATCTCTCCGTTAATATTATTAAGATCAGAAGTGAATTCAGGTCTTCCGTTTTCTAATGTGCCTGTCTGTATCTGTCTCGTATATCTTTTTCCTGACTGGAAGAAAATTCTTGTCTTGAGAGATATATCATCCAGTACATTTCTGCCGAAACCAAAAAGTCCTTTGCCTTTTTCAAGATTGAAATAAAGGTTAGCGCTTGCCTGTAATGGCTTGTCCCAGGAAAGAAAAAGTTCGGATATAGTCTCTGAAGCCCCAGTTGTCGCTACGAGAAATCCCTGATCAGCAGAGGAACTCTTTCCAGTGGCAACTGAATATGTGAAATTAAATTTTCCGTTAAACCATCCGCTGATTCTTTTTTTGTATTCAACTTCAATACCTCTTGATCTTGCATAGTCCTGATTGAAATAAGTGATAAAACACTGACCGAGCAATCTGCCGCTCTTTATAAGAATGCTTTTTGTCGCGACATAGTCGTAAATATTTTTATAGTATGCTGTGATTGTAAGGACGTCATCATTTGTGAACTGATTTCTTACTCCGAGCTCGTAAGCCACGGTAGTTTCAGGATTTAAATTCGGATTCCCGAACTTCTGAAATGTAGATTTTGCAGTCTGAGGATTTAGTTTTGCATATACAAACTGAGGTCTTGGTCTCTTGGAAAAATGTCCGTAAGAGAAAAACAAAGTCTGATTATTAGTTATCGGATGCGAAATCCCGATTCTCGGGGCGAGACTCAGCTTTACATTCCTTCCGAAAATAGTATAAGTATCGCTTTCATAAGCGCTCCTGATCTGATCAGGAATAGTCACTACTTCAGGATTTTTTACTGCATCATCTACATATTTTCCCGGAAGCCAGTAATCAAGTCTTAGTCCGTAATTTAAAATCATTCCTTTGAAAGTGAGATTGTGCTGACCGTAAATATCACCGAATGCAGGATAGACCTGATACACATCATTATTAAGTCCGAAAGGTCTTATCCATGGCTGATAAATATCTATAAGCTGCATTTCCTGAAAACTTGCTTCAGCTCCTATTTTAAGTCTGCTCTTTGTTGAATAATTATGAATGTAATCTGCTTTAACTGAAAACTCATCTACATAGTGATCATGCCAGGTATATGAATTACCGACATCATAAAATCCGTCACCCGGAATAATACCTGTCCTTGTACTGTCTATATAATAATATTGAAACGGCGGTTTGATAAGGTCAAGCGGCTCTGTGTACTGATCCCAGTTCTTTCCGTTTGCATCCACTCTCAAAGAAGTAAAGAATTTATTCAGTTTTATTTCATAGAAAGTTTTCGGACTTGTAGTTTGACTCCATGTTATGGTGTGAAAATAACTGTTCTGCGTATAAGTGTTTGCATTATCAAGTATTCTCTCATAATCATACTGATATCCGGGAGAAGGTTCGACATATTCAAGATTAGTCTGAAGAGTGCTTGAGTTTTGATTGATCGAAACAGATTGATTGAATGAATAACCGAATTTCATAGTAGGATCAAATCTCCATGTTGCTTTTCCAAGCCAGTACCAGCTGTTATCCTGACGGGGAGAAAATCTCGTTCCTCCGAAAGTCGAAGAATTAACAGACCTTGCTTTGTATCCGCCGTTATTCACAAAAAATCCGTCCGAAAGACCCATAAAGAAACTTCCGAAAAGTGTAATCTCTCCGGGAGATTTCAGCTTAAGGGCTTTGAATAAAAATTTAGAAATAGGTTCAGGACCGCTCAGATTCATTTCCAGAATATCAGTATTAAAACTTGATCCTGAATTTTTTGAAATTCCGAAGTTATCCCTTTTATATGAAAGAAAGAAATTTAACTGATCATATTTACCTTCTTTTGTTCTTACATTAACTACGCCGCTTGTCGCCTGACCGTATTCCGCATTGTATCCTCCCGTTATAACTTCGACCTCTTCAAGCGAATTAGCCGAAAGCTGAAGTCCGTAACCTGTTCCTGAAAGCGGATCCTGAACGGAAACTCCGTCTATAATAAAAGAATTTTCATAATTCCTGCCGCCTCTGATATGGATCTCATTATCGTCTTTTACAACTCCCGCCTGCTGTGTTATAACATCAGAAACATTAGTCGCTATTGTTTTGGAAATATCATCGCTTGAAATAATGTGGCTCGAACTTGTCTGTTCGATATCCATCAAAGGTCTGTCACCTACAACTTCTATTTCCTGATCTACGGAATATGAAGTGGACTTCAGTATAATGTTGAATTCTTTTTTCTCATCGCTGCTTACAGTCAAATCTGTATACTCAACTGTCTTAAATCCTTCTGCCGAAACCTGAACAATGTAACTTGCCGGGGGTACATCCAGAATTGAATATTTACCTGTGTAGTCAGAAACAGCACCCATATATGAACCCTTGATCTTGACTGTAACTCCGTCAAGAGGAATGCCCGATGAATCAGTTACTGTTCCGAATAGTGAACCTGCTTTATCCTGTGAGAAAGCAAGTGAGGAGATTGTTAAAAGAAAAAAAATCAGTAAATATTTTTTCATATCAATGTGGTTTCTTTAAACTTTTTAATTTATACCATTTCAATTATTAAACAAAAAATTAATTTCAGTTATATCCGAATTCATCAATCAGAATTTTTCTGAATAAAATCTTTGAAACATTCGGATCTGCGTTAAGATAATACACCGGAACTGTCATGAGTATATTCTTCGGATTTACCGCCTGATCCTTTATTGCAACTACTATATTGCTCTGGCAATTTGTACTGATCGGCAGTCTGTAAATGATCTGCGTCGGCTCTGTTGTTTTTAAACCTCTCACTCTTTGAATAAGAGTGCTTGCAGTTAATACAGGATACGAATTATCAGTATTTATCAGGCTTACACCATTTGAGACTAAAGCAATAGTGCATGAAGAAATACTGTCAATCGGAGCCCAGTTAATCAGAGATCCCTGAACCTGTGTCTCTGCATTCGGAAGTCCTGTCGTAAAGAAAAGTTTCCTTCCTGAAAGCAGATAAAAAGGAAGTGAATTTTGCGCAAGTTCGAAGTTAGCATTATCCGATGTCACATTTCCCTGATTTGCGCTCCATACTACTATATCAAATAGTTTAAGAGTTTCTATAAACATTGGATTGACAATCTTTGGAATTAAATTTCCGCCGTTGGATTTGATATCCAGCACATCATATCTTATCGTGTCAAAAGCATTATTAAAATAAGAGGATGCAATGCTGAACTGTGAAAGAGGCATATCCTTTATCAGAAGAATTTTAGATGTAACTGGTTTTACAAACCATGTCCTGCTGGTATCAGGCATCCTGGTAATAGGACTTAATGCTCCTGCACCGTCTTCTGCTCTGAGATAAAGAATGTTATTCGCATTCAGTGCAAGTCCGCTGTCCTTTGTTAAAGTAAGAAGATTAATGTTTCCTGCAATTCTTCTGAAATTATTTGTATCATTTAATGAATATTGATAATACCGGATATTAGATGCGCCGTCAGGATCAGATCCTGTCCATTTAAATGTAGCAAGAGGGAAGGTCGTATCAGGAATTTCCGTTCCGGCGTCAAATCTTACTGAAGGCGGTGAATTCATTACAGGATATAAATTGGTCGCAGGTGAAGGATCAATCAAACCTTTATCATCTACAGCAGCTACAAAAAATCTGAAAGTGCTGTCAGTACCAGTAAGGTTTAACACAAATGTACTGTCGTTTTTAGTCGTGTATCCCCAGTTTACCGAATCAAAAGATATTCTGAAACCTGAAACAAATCCGTCAGGATCATCTCCCCACCACCTGATGGTTTTCAATGTAGAACCCGGAGCAATTATGCTGTCCGGGAAAATTGAAAGATTCGTATTCGGCGGCTGGTTATCAATCTGTCCGGTAATAGGATCTTCGCAGGAATAAGAAACTGCGATCAGAATTAATAACGCTGAATATATTACAAATTTTAACATCGTTTTTTTAAAAAATTGTTAGAGTGAAATCATTAAAACTATTTACTTTAAAAGTGAAATTTTCAAATTTATAAATCAATAATTTAAATAACCGGGAGTATTGAACTGACTCCCGGTAAATTTTTTCTTATTGAAATTTTACTTTATTAAAACCATTCTTTTTGTCATTACAAAATTACTTCCGTCTTTAACTGAAGCTTCGAGTTTATAAAAATAAACGCCGCTTGACAGATTGCTTCCGTCGAAACTGATGTTGTATGTACCTGCAGGTGTAAAACTGCTTACAAGTGTTTTTACTTCTTTTCCCAGCATATCATAAATTTTCAAAGATACATTTCCTGATACCGGTAGATTAAACTGAATCTTTGTAACCGGATTGAAAGGGTTAGGATAATTCTGCGATAGATAATAACTGTTTAAAAGTTCGCTGTTGTTTGCAATTCCTATCGGAGTTAATGTTCCGAAATCCGGATTTTTTCTAGGTGTAAGTTTATAATTGCTGAATGCAAAATATAAAACGCCTTCTACATAAGATATTATGTCATTCTTTGTAAGTAAAATTCTCGGCGGCACATTGCCAAGTCCGTCCCAGTTGTTTGAATAATTATGGTTACCGTCCTGAAGTTCAATTCTTGCATCAACTCCGGAAGCATCTTTTACTAAAATTTCTCCGAAGTTTCTTCTGAATGTAGTATCTATAAGCGGTTCAGAAGTAGTGCAGGCAAGTCCGATTCCTGCATTGACACAGGTAATATCAACCGGAACATTAAATCTGCAGAAAACACTTTCCCATTTTTCAATTGTCGTATCACCGTCCAGCTTGCTGTTTGCCAGCTGAGCAGTAGTGAGAATCTGCACTGAAGGCAGAGTATTATTTGTAGAAAGAACACTTATGTTGGATGAAGTTGTGATATTAATTCTTGTTACGCTGAAATTCTCTTCAACCGTACCTTTTACACGAACTTTATCACCTTTTTTCAAAACGTCTGTAGGATTTCCTGAAAGCCATATTCCGCTGAAAGGTCCTGTTCCGTTTTGAATGTAAACTTTTCTCGGAGAAGTCTGATTTCCTCCGTTTCCGGTATAACTGATTCCGGGAATATCAGAAGTATCAGCAGTTACAATTCCTTCAACACCTCTAACATCAAAACCTTCGTAAGCTGATCTTCCTCCGTTATTCGGACAATATTGAACATCCTGAACATTCATGGAATCGTTTGACCTTACTATGTAAAACAACTTTGATTTTAAAGTATCTGACGGCAATAATTTCACTGCGCCCTGATTATCTTCGGCTCTTATGAAATATTCTACAAGTGTTCCAAGTGCTGCAGGAGGCATTTTTGCCGAATAAATATTCCCTGCTACAAGCGGTAATGTTTTATTAGCGAAAGCTCCGCCGTTAAATCTCCAGAATACTTTCATATCTGTAATTGTAGTTGTACTAAGTCCCGGATCAGTGGATGTAACGCTTACCTGAACACTATCAGCCGGAGTAGGAACTCCAGGATTTCTTGTAGGACTTGAAAGAACAGGAGGTGCATTTCCTAAACTCAGATCATTTGGATAAATTGGAATGATTGCATAAGGCAGCTGTGTACCGAAAGCTCCTTCATTATTTGCATTAATTATTACTCCTCTGATCGAATTCACAAAAGTTCCGAGTGCAGGATTTGTCCATGCTCTCAGTGTATCTCCGGATGGAGAAGTGGAAAACCAGTTTGAAAAATCTCTCATGTATAATTTGTTTCCGTTTTCATCTATAACGCTCCATGGCTGTCTGTTTCCAATTCCGGCGGCTATTGTTACGTTTCTTAATTCTACATACATTCCTTCGTATTTTTCTCCGCCAACGTAGTTAATAGTTCCTCCGTTAGGGTAGTCACCGCTTGCAAAATCTGTAATGCTGACAAGCTTTGGCGTTGGTCTTTTTGGTGAACTTCCGAGAATACTGATTGTATAACCTGAAGCTGTATCCAAAGCTAACTGTGTCAGGCAATTGGCGAAATTGTTTCCGCTTGTCGCTCCGAATTCCTGAACAACTCCTTTCACTTTTATTAAAGCTCCTGTATCAATAAGGTCTATAGCAGTCTGCGGTCCTCTTGTACCTTGTCTTATTACGATTCCGCCGAACAGTCCGTTTGCGGTGTCCTGAGCATAACATGTCCAGCTGTTTGTGCCGCGCATCATTGTTCTGAAATCATTATTTGCAGGAGATACTCTTGGCGGTGCGACCACTCTTGCAACAAACTCAACCGAATCTCCTTCGAGATCAGATTTGTCTCTTCCTAATGAAAGGGAATCAGACGACTTGGTTTGAATCTGCTGCAAAGTTACAGGTGTAAAACCTATACTCATTAAATTAAATCCAACTGCATATACAATGTAAGCAGCTATCAGAAATATTGGTAAATTTTTTAATTTGTTCATGTTATTTATTATTTAGTTTTTGATTTTGTTTTTAATAAAAATTATTTAACTATTACAAATTTGCCTTTTTTTACATTGCCGCTTTTATTGTCTTTCACTGTGAAAAAATACATTCCTGATGCGATCGCCTGATCATTTTTGGAGATCATATCCCAGGCATGCTCTCCGCCAGCAAATTTTTGAGTACCGTCTGAAAATGTATTGAACCATTGAATATCATTGCCGGTGTACTCAGATGCTATATGATCAAACTGATCAACAAGATCTCCTGAAAGCGTCCAGATTGTGATCTGACAGTTTGACGGAAGATTATAAAAATAAATTTTCCTCAATAACTCTTTTTTATTGCCGCTTCCGTCCCACAATGCGCTTCCGTAATAAGGATTGGGATAGACTCCTATCTCAGCGGACTCGTTATCATTTGCAGGTGTGCCTACGACAATTCTCTGCGAATTACCGAGAATACTGCTTTCCAGAGATTCAAGGTTTTGCGAAATATCTCCTTTGTCAAAAGCAGTTACAGAGTAAACATACTGAAACCCGTTTAACTGATCCGGAAAATCAAATTTATACCAGTAGGGCGTAGTATCTCCGTCAAAGTATTTTGCTTCGGGAAGTTTTATAAAATTAAATCCTGTGTTGTTGCTTATGTTATTATTAGTACTGTCAAATTCACCTACAATATTCATCAGGTCAAGCAGATTCTGATTAAGCGTCAGATCAGCGCCTGCATTGGTTCTGTAAATTCTGTAACCTTCAAAATCCTGAATATTAGATATCGGATCTACTGATCTTTCAGAATTCGCAGCCCAGTACAATGCTACATTATTGCTGCTGATTACAGCTCTGACTTTCGGCGGATCAGGAGGAGAAGGAAGTTTGTATCCGTTGTCATAAGCTCTTTGCGACCAGTCGGCGGATATATTCAGATTTGTCCTCTGATAAGATGAATCCCAGGTTGTAGGATCAGTGCTGAATTTTTTTGCGCAAACTACGGAATAAACCACATTAAGAGTATCCTGTATATATCTGAGTGAAAATCTGTCTCCGTTTTGTTTTTGAAAAGGACCATAAGAAAGAAGAGTCGAACGGTTACTCGGTGAATGTCTCAGCACATCTAATCTCGAAGGAATTACTGTCGGATTATTTATCGAGTCAGGCGGATTTACTGAAAGATATCCATGCATCTTCTGATACTTTCCTCCGAGACTTGAAGGATCATTGTCTACCTGCGGAGAAAAATATAATGGGTCTGTTGTATTTCTGAATTGCCAGATGGTAAATTTTGTTTTTGAATTAATGTTTTCACTGACCGGCTTAGGATTTATACCGAGAAGTTTAAATCCCACATAAGTATCAGTGAAACCCGGATCGCCGTTGTAATCATATTCATAAGCCATTCTTAATGTACTGTCGAATCCGTCCGCGCCTTTATTATAAAATGATGAACCGACCGGAGGAGTGATGTTTGTATTCCTGACTACTCCGTCACACCATAAGCCGGCATAAATACTGTCAATAGGAGAAGTGTTTCCCCTGTATCCGATGTTTACAATTTTATAATTCAGGATTACCCAGTTGTTTGCAAAATTAAAATCATAACAGTAAGTTTCTAACAGCACCTTCACTCCCATTGGGACATGATTTACAATTACAGTTCCGCCCGCTGTCAGATTTGTATCAAAAAATTCCGTAACGAAGTCCTGATGTGAAACTGCATCCGGTCTGAAATTCGGTGAATTCTGTAAAGATGATCTCTCAAGTATTCCTGATCCGTCTGCATTTGTAAATTCAAATCCTTCAGTTCTGTTTGCCGTTGAAACATCCACAGCAGCGGTAGAAACACTTGTGATGCCGTCTTTCACTCCGCCTATCCATATCCCGCCGATAAATAAATTTTCTATCCCTGATCCCTTTGGATACTGACAGGAAGGCTGATTAGGAAAGTTTACAAATCCGTTACCAATGGTTCCGTAATTTGTGACTGTCAGGGAAATGTTTCCTACATTTGTGTATTTATTGTTTACATCATCCTGAATGCCTGACGGATAATAAAAAGCTGCTGATGAGAAAATTAAAAAGCAAAGTGATAGGATAAAAAGAAGTTGTGAGAATAAAAGTTGATTTAACCTGTTAAAACAAATTTTTAAGAATGTGGTCATTAATATATAAAAAAATTTCTATAATTGTTTTTAAATATCAAATTAAGGGATTTGCAATCAAAAATAAAGATAAAGAATTTAATGTCTGAATTGTTTTCAATTTAAAATAAATATCAAATGCAACAAATAATTTTTAAAAATTTTTACTGTAAAAATCAACTCTGACTTTTTCCGGAAGGATGTAAAAAGTTTTGAAGGATCGCCGGCTGTATCCTAATCCTGTCATGATCTGCGGAAGGGAATCGTAATTGGTTCTCCCGAGCGAACTGTAATCTGTAATAAAACAGATTCCGTTTATATCTTTTTTCACTCTGACCGAATCAAGCTGCATTCCAAGATCCCATCCAAACACAACCGGAGGAGTCAAATCGCTCAGGTTATGTTTTATGTGATAGTTTATACTCCATCCCATAAAATGCGGCTCGGCAATTATCATATCTCCTTTATTGAAATTATTTTCAATATATGTTATGATCCGTCTGTAATCATTATTCTTAAAATTATTGTTGTTCAGGATATATATGCCGAGACTGCTCTCCAGTATCAGAAAAGCAATGAATACAAAATAAAACTTTTTGCTGTAAAGTTTAATTGAAAAATAAATTAACATAAACAGTAAAAAAGGAATAAGTATGCTGAGGTATCTGGATAACAAAATACTTTGCTTCATAGAAATCAATATTGCTATAACGTAAGGTACAATGAAAAATAATATTAAATAGTCCGAACCTGAAAATAATTTTTTTTTATTTTTGAAATTCAGGATGACTGAAGTCAATATAAATATGGTCAGTACAATCCCCGTCAGATTTGCAAAGTAAATAAAGAATGAATTTTCGAAAGCATAGTATGTGCTCAAAAATACATCTTTGAAATATCCCGCTGCATTAAGACAGCTTTGAATCAGAGTCTGGTCAGTCCTCCAGGGCTGTCCCTTTGCTGATTGACTAAAGAAAACAGGATACCATGGCGCATAAAATAAATTTATTAAAGCAGCGGATATGAAAAAATTTATTAAATTCTTTTTGTCTTTCCCCTTTGTGAAATAAAAAATTAATGCAATCAGAAATTCAGTAAAAAAAATCAGAAGTGAAAAATAGTGCGTGTATATTGCAAGAAGAGTAAATGTAAAGTAAAGCATCCCGTTTTTAAAGGATGTTTTTGAAATCAATTCATAAAAATAATAAACTGATCCGGCACACAGAAATAAATTAAGATTCAGCATTCGTGCTTCCTGCGAATAATAAATATTAACAGGGGATACAGCGTATAAAAGCAATACAACAATCGTTACAGAATTATTTTTGAAAATTTTATCTGATATCCTGAAAATAAATATCATGCTCAGCAATCCGAAAAGAACACTGAGCATGCGCATAGAAAATATTGAATCACTAAAAAAGCTGATCCATAATTTCAGCACCAGATAATAAAACGGAGGATGAATATCACCTGAAGTTTCGGCGACTATCTGCTCTATGCTGCCTTCAGATATGTGCCAGGAGAATATCTCATCAAACCACAAATTCTTTTGTTCGATATTATAAATTCTGAGAGCAGCGGCTAACAAAAAAATAAAAAGAAAAATTAATTTAGTCTTCAATAAATAATTTTTTTACTGGCCGTTTAACTGTATAGCAACTCTGCGGTTGCGGCTCCTGTTGTCAAAATCTATCAGCACTATCTGCTGCCAGGTTCCTAAAATTAACTGCCCTTTGGTAAAAGGCACGCTTAACGAAGTTCCGATTATAGCAGAACGGATGTGAGAATGTCCGTTGTTATCTCCCCACGCATCGTTGTGATGATATTTGGAATAAACAGGAATGAGCTTATCAAGAATTTTCGGAAAATCTTTCAGAAGACCGGGTTCGTATTCAATGGTTGTGACTGATGCTGTCGAACCTATAGAAAATACATTGCAGCTTCCCTCGCTGAGTTTGCTTTTTGTCAGTACATTTCTCGCGTAATCTGTAATATCTACTATATCGCAGTTACCTTTTGTTGCTATAACTATTTCCTCTGTCAGTATTTTCATTTAGATAATATAATCCCTATTCCTTTCAGAGCAAGATATTTATCGGTTATATTAATTACTGATTTATCGAAATCAAATAATTCCGAAAGTCCGCCTGTAGCTATTGTATATAAAAATTTATTTTTTCTCCTGAGTTCTTTTATTATTCCAATTACTGAATAATAGGTCTGATGCATAACTCCGGATTTAATATTGTCAATTGTATTGTTGTTAATAATTTTTTCGGGAAAAACTAATTCTATCTCCGGCAACGAGGTTTTTTCTGTCAATGAAAGCATTGAAGTTTTTATCCCCGGAGCTATCAGCCCTCCAGTAAGAACATTCCCGGAAACCATTGTATAAGTAGTAGCCGTTCCGAAATCTATGATCAGCATATTTTTCTTTCCGAAAATTTCTTTTGCTGCAACTGCATTGCAGATTCTGTCATTACCTATACCTTCACCGTACTTTATCTTTATCGGCAGTCTGATATTTCTGTCAACAAAAACCGGATCAATACCTGTCTGTCTGTAAATATATTTTCCTGTAAAATCCTTATACTCATTATTTAAAACTGATATTCCGATTTTTATTAGCTGAGTATTATCAATAAATCTGAAAATTGATTCCAATCCCGAATTGAAATCTTTCCGGAATGATTTTTTTTGATATGAATATCTTTTAATTAACTTAATATCATAACTACCGGGTAAATTCAACGCAGCTTTAGTATCTGAATTTCCTATATCAATAAGTAAATTATACAAGTAACTCCTTAAAAAAAAGCGTAAAAGAATTTTTTCCTTTACGCAGTTTAATGTAAACTCAATAAAAATTATTTAAATGGAAATTTCATCCCGGCTGTAAATACAAAACAGGATAAATTTCCGTTATCTTTGATTATTAATTTATATTTTCCGTCAAAAATAAGATTGAAGGAAGTTCCGATATTTGCCATTTCCACTCCTCCGCCAATGTCCAGTCCAAGTTTGGTTGTATTTGTCTTTTCAGTATTTAAAAAATTAACTCCGAGTCCTCCGTCCAGATAGGGTCTTACGACTGCTGGTGACAGATAAAATCTTGCAAGACCGGCAAGTTCGAAATTATTCTGATCTCCGGCATTCCAGTAATTTGCCTGTGGTAAAAACGAAAATCCTCCGGCATTTATTTCTGCAAATGCGCCTATTGCAAATCCTACCTTGGCCTCGATAGACGCTAAGCCAAGATTGAATCCCACGCTTGCTCCTGTAGAGGGTAATCCTTTGTTTTTTGAAAGAAAGTTTTTTGATGAACTTGAGTAAGAATTTTCTTTATTGTCTGTATCTTTAAAGTTTTTGTATTGAGACAGATACTGAGCATGTGAATTTTCTGAGGATAACAATAATATTAATGCAAAAACTAAAATTAATTTTTTCAATTAAAAAGATTTAAATTAGATGAATAGTTTATTAATGTGGTTTTGTCAGTTAAGATTTGAAATTTCCATCTTCTTTAATTCATCTCTTATCTGTGCAGCTTTTTCATAATCTTCTTTGCTTATAGCTTCATCAAGTTCACTTTTAAGCTGAATAATTTTTTTATCTTTATTAGAAAGATTTTTTGCAGTATCAGCGGATTTTGAACTTACCTGTTCACGGTTAAACTCTCCCGGGGATTCCTCTGTTTCACCTTCTTCTTTTGGAAGAACCTGTTCATCATAATCAGGTACGAACCCTACTTCATCCATTATTTCGGAATTCACATATATAGGAGCAGAAAATTTCAAAGCAATTGCAATTGCATCAGAAGGTCTTGCATCCATTTCTTCAATTCCGGCAGAATCAAATTTTATTTTTGCATAAAAAGTGGAATCTTTCAATTCGCTGATTGTAATGTAGTTAATTGAATATCCGAATACTTCTATTACTTCTTTTAAAAGATCATGTGTAAGCGGTCTGGGAGGTTTGATACCCTCAAGTTCGAGTGCTATTGATTGCGCTTCATATTGACCAATGATAATAGGAAGTCTTCTGCTGCCTGCAATCTCTTTAAGTATTATTGCATATCCTCCTCCGCTTATTGAAGGAGTTAATGATAATCCAAATATGTCAACCTGTATTGCGTCTCCGGAATTTTCCATTTATGTAAGAAATCTTATTTAATTTTACAACTAAGCTAATTTAAATGTATCATACTTGCAATATATTTAAAAATTAATCTGAGCATCAGTTCGAAAGTACTTTTTTAAATTCTTCTGTCATTGCAGGAATGATCTCAAAAACATCTCCCACAATTCCGTAATTTGCAACCTGAAATATCGGAGCGTCTTTGTCTTTGTTAATTGCAACAATGCATTTTGAAGAAGACATTCCGGCAAGATGCTGAATTGCACCGCTGATTCCGCAAGCTATGTACAGACTCGGTGAAACGGTTTTACCTGTCTGACCGACCTGCTCTGAATGAGGTCTCCATCCTGAATCTACAACAGCTCTGGATGCTCCTACTGCAGCTCCGATTGAATTTGCAAGTTCTTCCACTAACTTAAACTGTTCCGGCTCTCTTAAACCCCTGCCTCCGGAAACTATTCTGTCCGCCTCCGCTACATCAAGTTTCTCGCTGCTTATAACTACATCTTTGACAACAGAGCTGAAATCTGAATCTGATAAATTAAATGTTCCTGTATCCGCTTTTTCAGTCTGAATACTTCCGCCTTCCTTTTTTACCGGCTTAAATACATTCGGTCTGAGAGTCAATACAATCTTATCTGAATTTGATTTAACTTCTGTTATGCTTTTACCTGCATATACAGGTCTTGAAGCTGTAATTTTTCCGCCTTCGGTTTTTACAGAAATACAGTCATTGTAAACTGATGAATCCGTTTTAATTGCAATCCTGCCTGCAAGATCTTTTCCGAGAGAAGTAGCTGATAAAATAATAATATCTGCATTCTTCTGTTTTGCTACCTCGCTGATTACTTTTGCAAATGACGAGGGAGAATATTTGAAACCCTGTGTTGCGTTTTTTCCGTTTAGTTCATTCAGGTCTGTATATATAAGTTTAGCCGCTCCGTATTCCGCGAGAGACTGAGCATCATTTTCTATTCCTGATCCGATTGCGAGTACTGTAAGTTCAGAACTGGTCTCTGATGCTATTTTTACCGCTTCTGTAACAATTTCAAAAGCTGAATTTTTAAACTTTCCTTCTTTTGTTTCGACAAATGCTACTATATTAGACATTACTTTTTATGTTTAAATTTTAAAATTTATTATTAATAACTGTTCAGATCACTTTTGCTTCTTCTCTGAGTAATCTTACTAATTCAGATACATCATCCTTACCGTTAACAAAAATTTTGCCGCTTGCTTTTGCTGGTGGAAGATTCATTTCCGTGATTTCGGTTTTATTTCCGGAATATGTTGCAGCTATTTCCTCAATAGGTTTGGATTTTGCTGCCATAATACTTTTTAAATTAGGGTATCTCGGGTCATTTATTCCTTTCTGAGCTCCGATCACTATCGGCAAAGTGGATTCGACTATTTCTTTTCCGCCTTCTACTTCTCTCTCGGCTGTTACTTTTCCATCAGTAATGTCTAGTTTTACTACAACACTTATGCATGGAATGCCAAGTAATTCTGAAACCATTGAAGGAACCAGTAATCCGTCGAAATCAATTGATTGCTTTCCAAAGAGTACAATATCAGGATTTAAAGGTTTTATAAAATCGGCTAAATTTTTTGAAACTGTATAGCTGTCAAAATCTGGCGATCCGGATTTTATAAGAACGCCTTTGTCAGCGCCCATCTGAAAAGCTTTCTTAATGGCTTCTTTGGATTTGTCTGTTCCGAAAGATATTGCAGTTACATCTCCTCCGTTTTTTTCTTTTAATTTTAAAGCTTCTTCTACTGCTAATTCATCATAAGGGTTAAGAATATAGCTAACGCCGTTTTCATCTATGGATTTTTTTGAATCTGAAATCTTTACTTTTGTAGTACTGTCAGGGACTAAAGATACGCAAACAATGATTTTCATTATATTAGAGGATTTTGAAAAAGTTTATAAATTTTTTGAATTATATGTTTTCAAAATTAATTCTATTAATCTGTAAAATCAATTTCAAATTTTTTACAAAAATGCAATTGAAGTAAGAGTTTTAATTCACTATATTTGAATATATCGCGGGATGGAGCAGTTGGTAGCTCGTCGGGCTCATAACCCGAAGGTCGAAGGTTCAAGTCCTTCTCCCGCTACAAAAAAACCTTCTGTACTCTGTATAGAAGGTTTTTGATTTTATATGAGGAAATATTATTCCTGTATTATTAATATGATAAAATAAATTTCTTCAGCTGATTTTTTGTATAAGTATTACAGAAAATATTATAAAGATCATTATATAAAGAATCAAGAAGTTCATTATTCAGCTTATCATTAATTTGAAAATATTTGCTTTCTGTCATATTACTTTTGTTAACGTTAAGATTTAAGAAATCCCTTAGATATTCTGCAAAAATTATTTTATCGTGCCAGTCTCCAAGTTTAATTTCTTCTTTTTCGCAAATCCGGAGGAATAAAGCCAGTCCTTTATTGTGATTGATTTTATGAAGAAAGTTACCGGTTGTACATATATTTTTCAGATGCTTTCTGATAGCATGCAGATTTTCAGGCGAATGAGATATGACAGTCAGCAATTTAATTTTCTGAAATTCTTTACTTAAAAGATTCAAACCTGTTAACAGTATTTTTTTCCCTTTAAATCTTTTATCCGTCTTTTTGTAATATTTTTTGATTTCAATAAAACTATCCTTCTCAAATCCAATCATCAAATCTGTAAATTCCGATCTGTATATCTCCATACTTTTCTGAACTGATGCTTTTACTTTGTCCGCAAGTTCCGGAGAAATTCCTTTTCCATCTGACTCTATAAGTATCAGATCCGCTTCCCTGATCCTCCCGGCTAATCTGAATATTTGTTTTAAAATAGTAACATTATTCCTGTAAATGACACTCTCCTTAAATTTTTTATCTAACATTATTGTGAGGATAAAAACCGATCTTAGTTTCTTAATATCGGTTCTTATATTATGCAATGTCTTAGTATCACTGCTGATCTGTATTTTATCAGTATTGTTCAAAAAAGATTTAATCCTTTTAATGCTAAACGCGGAAAATTTTTTATTTTTCGTGTATTTACTCATATATGTTAAATTTTCAGAAAACGAAATATTGTTTTGTGAGTATGTTTACTTATTAAATTAAGTAGTTCTACTCATACATTCAGTGTGTTTCCACTTATATCAATATTAACAATTTATTAATAGTTTTGTAATAACAACCCCAAATCTGATCACACCTTAGGAAGAGCAAATCAGAAATGCTACACAAAAACTGCTTTAAAATGCAATTTAACTCCGGAACCCAAATTCCGGAGTTTTTTTATCTGCAATTTTAAAACAAATCAATAATTACAGTTACACAATTTGACAGCTTTGATCATTTAAGATTCTTTTACACCACGGATTTTTCGAAGAATCCTGTTTAAAGAAATTTTAACTCTGTACACGAATAAATTTTCTGGAGTGAATTTCTCGCAGAAGACCGCAGAATTTTTCACGCAGAATTTCGCAGAAACAAGAATTAAATAGAATATTTGCAAAAATCAGCGAATTTTTTCAGCGAATATCTGCGAGAAAATATTTTTGTCGTGTACCAACAAATTTTAAAAACTATTTTTTTATCAATTGAATAACACGCTTAGAATAATTAAATTGCAAATCAATAAAAATTAAAAATAATCAAATTATGAATATTCCTGAATCTGTAAAATACACAAAAGAGCATGAATGGGTTAAATCAGAAGGGAATTTATGCATTGTAGGAGTTACTGATTATGCGCAGGGTGAGCTTGGAGATATCATATATCTTGATATTACATCCGATATCGGAAGCGAAGTGAAGCAGGGAGATACTGTCGGCTCAATTGAAGCCGTAAAAACTGTATCAGAAGTATTCAGTCCAGTTTCAGGGAAAATCCTTGAGATAAATGCAGGAATTAATGAAAATCCTTCTATTGTAAATTCAGAGCCATACGAAGGTGGCTGGATATTTAAAATCGAACCTTCAAACCAGGATGAAATCTCTAATCTTCTGGATTCGGCAGATTATAAAAAGCTTATCGGGGTTTAGTTCCGGAAAATTTATATACTAATAGAAAGTTCTTTGACTTTAAAAACGGAGTAATGCTATGTTAAAAATACACATCAGTAATTTACAGGACGGAGAGTATGATTATGAATTTAAAGTTAATAGCGGCGACATAGATTTAGAAGATGAAGATACTGCATTAGCAGATGATGTATTAGTGAAAGTAAAAATGTATAAGGCGGGTAATCAGTTTGATTTTAAAACTGAGTTAAGCGGAAGTTTTGATCTTACCTGTGACAGATGCACTGAAAAATACAAGCATGACTTTAAAAATTCATTTGAAATAATTTACAAATTTGATTTTTCTGGTTCAGATGATGCGGAGGAGAATCAGGATGAAATCAAGTACATATTGCCAAAGACAGGTTTTATAGATTTAAAAGATGAGATAAGGGATTACATATTGTTATCCGTTCCCATGAAAAAAGCTCCGAATGAAGAAAACGGAATATGCAAATATTGTTTTAAGAGCATAGATGATCTTTTAAATATAAAAAGAAAAGAAGAGATCAATCCGGTCTGGGAAAAACTTATAAAAATTAAAAAAGTATAAAATAAACAATACAAAAAATGCCAAATCCAAAAAGAAGACATTCCAAAGCCAGAGGAAGAAAAAGAAGGACTCATTACAAAGCAACTGCACCAACTCTGATGTCATGTCCTAATTGCGGTGAACTGAAACAGGCTCACAGAGTTTGTTCATCCTGCGGTTTTTATGACGGTAAGAGTATAGTGATACCAAAGACTAAATAATTCATTCAAACACACCTCTGTAAATTTGCTTTTCCGGAATTTCATTACACTTACAAGATGAAAATTAATTCAGCGGAGAAAAAATGAATAAGATAAAAGTAGCGGTTGACGCTATGGGCGGAGATTTCGCTCCGTTAAATGATGTATCCGGAGCAATAATTGCAGCAGAAGAAAAAAAAGATTCTCTTGAAATAATCTTAGTCGGTAAAGAAAATCTGATTAATGAAGAGCTGAAAAAACACAAGATTGGTTTAAATAATATTTCTGTTGTCAATGCAGCAGATGTAATAACCATGCACGATTCACCTACTGATTCATTAAAGACGAAATCAGATTCTTCCATTAGTGTGGGGATTAACCTTGTAAAAGATAAAAAAGCTGATGCATTTATAAGCGCCGGAAATACCGGCGCAGTCATGACGGCATCTATTTTGAAATTAGGAAGAATAAAAGGAGTAGGAAGACCGACTATCGGTTCTCTGTTTCCGACTGATAAAGGAAAGACGATGGTGTTTGACGTAGGCGCGTCAGTTGATTGTAAGCCGAATCATTTGCTGGAATTTGCAGTGATGGGAAGTATATATATGAAGAATGTTTACGGAATAGAGAAACCTAAAATAGCTTTGCTGAGTGTAGGGGAAGAAAAAAGCAAAGGAGACAATCTGACAATTGAAGCATACGAACTGTTAGAAAGATCCGGTCTGAATTTTATAGGAAATGTAGAAGGAAGGGATGTATTAAGGGGTAAAGCGGATATAATTGTTTGCGACGGATTTGTGGGAAATGTAATTCTTAAATTTGCCGAAAGCGTTCTGGATGTAATGAAAAGTAAGTTCAAAGCTTATGCTGATAAAGGATTTCTTAAAAAGATATGGGTCGGCATGATGTACGGGACACTTAAAAATGTAGTCTTAAAAGATTTTGATTATCAGGAATACGGAGGAGTGCCGCTTCTTGGTGTTAACGGAATAACTATAATAGGTCACGGAAAATCATCACCTATCGCAATAAAAAATATGATCTATAAAGCCGAAGAGATGATCAGAAAAGAAGTTAACAGTAAAATAAGTGAAGAGTTATCTTTGATTTAAAGAAAATTTCCGGATTCAGTAAATGTTAATGATAAGCAGCAATAGTTTATGCTTAAAGTATATCCGGATTTTTGATGTAAAAGTTTTTCATGTATAAAGTTTACAAAGTCTTAAACACAAAACGACTTTTTTTTTAACTATCATAGAAGTATATTTATAAAATTTTTTTTGAAAAATAATTAATCATGGCAAAACAACAAACATTTGCTGATAAAGCAAACAAATTAGGAAAGAAAAATGACCTTATGGCTATGTGTCCTGATACAAATAAGGAAACAAAGATCATAAATGTCAGAATGGTAGATGCAATAAAAACTGACAAGGGTACTTACAAATTTCTGGATAGAAATATGAAAGTTTACGAATCTACATACAAGCCATACAAACCATAAGTTTAATAAAATAGAATAAAAGGAGATCACAGATAATGTCCAAAGTATGCAGTGTTACAGGGAAAAAACCTCTAACCGGGAATAATGTATCCCACGCAAATAATAAAACAAAAAGAAGGCAGCTTCCTAACCTGCAAAAGAAAAGGATCTGGCTTGAAGATGAAAAAAGATGGGTTACAGTCAAAATTTCCGCCGGCGGTATAAGAACTTTAGACAAAGTAGGTACGAAATCAATACTTAATGCCTGAGCATTCCGGTTTTAAAAAGAAAATCAGCATAATTATTCCTACTTTAAATGAGGAAAAGTATTTAGAAAGATTGCTAAGTCAGATAGACAGGAAGTTAAAATCAAGATTTAATATAGAGTTAATAATCAGTGACGGCGGCAGTAAAGATTTAACAATAGAAATTGCAAATAAATATGCTGACAGGATAATTTCACATAAAGTAGAAATACCTCAGAACATCTCTCAGGGAAGAAATGCAGGTGCAAATAATTCTCTGGGAGATGTTCTTATTTTTTTAAATGCTGACACCTGTATAAAAGACATAGATTTTTTACTGACAGAATCTGTGAATGAATTGTTCTTTAATGATGTTACTGCAATAGCATGCCCCATTTTTGTTTATCCTGAAGAAGAAAAGTTTTCTGACAAAACTTTTCATTTTTTTTATAATTATTATTCTTCAATGCTGAATAAATTTTTTATGGGAATGGGAAGAGGCGAGTGTCATATCATAAGAAGAGATAAGTTCATTCAGACAGGAGGATATAATGAACATTTGGCAGCGGGAGAAGATTATGATTTATATGTAAGATTAAAAAAAATCGGCAAACTGAAATTCAGGCATGACTTTATCATTTATGAATCCCCAAGGCGGTACAGGAAATTCGGTTACAGGAGAGTTTTATGGGACTGGGCGAAGAATTCAGTTTCAGTAACACTCTTTAAAAGATCAATTTCAAAATCATGGGAAGCGGTAAGGTGAATAAAAATATTAAGCAAAAGATATATTGCAATTAATATTGATCAGATAAATTTGAAATGACAACAATCTGAAATGAGCGGAAACAGTTTTTTTAATGTTCTTTCCAATAGTAATGAAGAAAACGTAAAGGCGCGAACTGGTTTGCTCAGCACAGGGCATTCGGAAATCGAAACTCCTGTTTTTATGCCGGTCGGCACTCTCGGCACGGTTAAAGCAATTCAGCAAAGGGAACTTGATGAATTTGACACACGGATTATACTCGGCAATACCTATCATTTATTTTTAAGACCCGGAATGGAAGTTATGGAAAATGCCGGTGGTCTTCATAAATTTATGAGCTGGGATAAAAGTATTCTGACAGACAGCGGAGGATTTCAGATATTCAGTTTGTCGAAGTTGAAAAAAATAAGCGAAGAGGGAGTTGAATTTTCCTCGCATCTTAACGGAGACAAATATTTTTTTACACCGGAAAAAGTAATAGATATTCAGAGGATTATCGGCTCAGATATAATGATGCCTCTTGATGAATGTCTGCCATATCCGAGTGACAGGAAAACAGTAGAGAAATCAATAGCTTTGACATCAAGATGGGAAAAGAGATGCTTTGATCATTTTAAAAAGACAGAAGACAGATATGGTTTTACTCAGAGATTGTTTTCAATAAATCAGGGAAGCACTTTTCAGGATTTAAGAATTAGAAGCATTGAAGAGCTTATAAAGTATGATTTTGACGGACATGCGATCGGCGGACTTGCAGTCGGTGAAGAAAATGAACTGATGTATGAAATAGTAAATATTTCAACTTCAATTCTTCCGGAAAACAAGCCAAGATATCTTATGGGTGTCGGAACTCCCGTTGATCTTCTTGAATGTGTAGAAAGGGGTATTGACATGTTTGATTGTGTAATGCCAACCAGAAATGCGCGGCACGGTAAAATATTCACATCAACAGGAGAAGTAAATATTAAAAGCGCAAAGTATAAAAATGATTTTAATACACCTGATGAAGAATGTAAGACATATACTTCCATGAATTTTTCTCTGGCATATTTAAGACATCTTTTTATCTCAAATGAAATTCTCGGATTGCAGCTTGCTTCGATTCATAACACAGGATTTTATCTGAACCTGATGAAGAACATAAGAAATGCAATCAGGACAAATACATTTAAGAGTTTCAAAAATAATTTTTTAGAAAAATATTTTTCAAATAAATAATTACAGAAAACAACAGGAAAGGAAATCATAAAATGAAAGAAATATCAGTACCAATATTATTGCAGCAGGCGCCTGGAGGAATGGAATCAATATTATCTTCCATAGTTCCGTTTTTACTGATAATAGTAATTTTCTATTTTTTAATATTAAGACCGCAGCAGAAGAGGCAGAAAGAAAGAGTTACTTTACTGGAATCTCTTAAGAAAGGCGATAAAGTAATTACAGCCGGAGGAATATACGGAACAGTCGAAGGTATAGAAGACAAGACAATTCTTGTAAAAGTATCTGACAGTGTAAAATTAAAAATGGAAAGATCATCCGTTACAACTATTATCGGGGTAACCGATATCGAGCCGGAAAAAAAATCTTTATTAGGTTAATAAATTTTTGATCCAAAGATTGTAAATGAAAAGTAAAAGATGAATAATCTGAAAATTAAAAACAGAAAAAAATACAGTTTAAGCAAAATAGAATCAGCAATAAGTGATTTTAAAAAAGGAAAGATCATAATTGTTGTAGATGATGAGGACAGGGAAAATGAAGGTGATATGATTTTTTCCGCACAGAAGTCGACACCTGAACTCGTGAACTTTCTTTCAAAATACGGCAGAGGGTTGATTTGCGTACCTATGGAAGATGACAGACTTAACGAACTGTCACTTGGCATGATGACAGTTACTAACACTTCATTGCATGAAACTGCTTTTACAGTAAGTGTAGATTTAAGACACGGAACGACTACAGGTATTTCCGCTTCTGACAGAAACAAGACCATACATGCTCTGATAAACAGGAAAACTCTTCCGGAAGATCTTGGAAAACCCGGGCATATATTTCCATTAAGGTCAGCTCCCGGAGGAGTATTGAGAAGGGCGGGTCATACTGAAGCTACAGTAGACCTTGCAAAATTAGCAGGTCATTATCCTGCAGGGGTTTTATGTGAAATTATGAAAGAGAACGGTGAGATGGCGAGACTTCCTGATCTTTATGAAATCGCTGAAAAATTTGACATGAAAATAATTTCAATCAAAGACCTTATACATTACAGGCTTGAAAGGGAGAAACTCATTGAAAATCTTGTAGATACCGGGCTGCCGAGTGAATTTGGAAATTTTAAGATACATCTTTATAAAAGTCTTGTTGATTTAAAAGAGCATATTGCTATAGTAAAAGGAAAAATAAATTCTAAAGAGCCGGTTCTTGTCAGAGTGCATTCGGAATGTCTGACCGGAGATGTATTCGGTTCATTAAGATGCGATTGCAGGGCGCAGCTACACGAATCATTGCGTATGATTGAAGAAAATGATAACGGAGTTGTGTTATACATGCGTCAGGAGGGAAGGGGAATCGGACTTCATAATAAGCTGAAAGCATACCGCCTTCAGGATAAAGGCAGAGATACTGTTCAGGCAAATATAGAACTCGGATTCAAACCGGATCTGAGGGATTACGGGATCGGCGCTCAGATACTCAGAGATCTCGGGATCAGAAAAATGAGACTTATGACAAATAATCCTAAAAAAATAATTGGATTAAATGCTTACGGACTGGAGATTGTGGAAAGAGTTCCCATTGAAATTGAGGCAAACCCTGATAATAAAAATTATCTTAAGACCAAGAGAGATAAATTAGGACATTTGATTTTGCTGAACACAGCAGAATTAAAAGTAAATAAAAATAAAACTGTAAAAAAATAAATTAATAATGAAACCTTCAGATGTAGTCTACTTAACAAAGTCGAGACTGGTTGAGCTTGAAAATGAATTAATAGTTCTTAAAACCGCGGGAAGAAAATATATTGCGGAGAAAATCGCAGAGGCGAGAGCGCACGGTGATTTAAGTGAAAATGCAGAATATGATGCAGCGAAAGAAGCTCAGGGACATCATGAAATGAAAATAAACAAGCTTGAGACGATGCTGTCAAGAGTGAAAATTATTTCACCTGATGATATGCCAACAAATGAAATATATATTCTTTCAGTTGTAAAAGTTCTTGATATTAATCTTAAAGAAGAGATAACTTTTTCGTTAGTGTCACCTGAAGAAGCTGATTTCGAACTGGATAAAATTTCAGTTACTTCTCCCATAGGAAAATCACTGCTGGGTAAAAAGAAACACGATATTGTGGAGATACAGGTTCCTGCAGGATTATTGAAATTTAAAATTCTGGAAATTTCTAAAATAGTTTAATCTTATGGAAAATAAAAAATTTGCAGAGTTCAAAGTCGGGTTATTTGTTTTTGTAGCTATACTTGTAGTATTTCTGACTCTTTTCTGGGTTAAAGGATTTTCTGTAAGTCTGACGGAGCAAAGCTATGAAGTATATTTTGAGAAAGTCAGCGGAATTAATGAAGGAGATCAGGTCAGTGTTAATGGTGTAAGGAAAGGTAAAATAGATAAGATAGAACTGGCAGGCGATTCCGTCAGGATCAGATTCAACTTAGATAAGACTATTAAACTCAGAAATGATTATAATATTTATATTGCAGCAACTGAGTTAACCGGCGGAAAAGTGCTTTATGTAGAACCCGGAAAAAGCTCTGTCGAAGTAGCTCCTGAACAGGCGCTGCATGGAACTCCCGGCGCAGACTTTTCAACTTTGATGAATTCCGTTCAGGATATTACCGACAATGTAAAAACTCTTCTTGGTGAATTCAAAAAATCAAATGATAATCTTAATACTGTACTTGCTAATGTGAATGACATAGTTGGAGATGCTAATATGAAAAGTAATCTGAAGACCACTTTGTCAAATCTCTCTTTGTCTTCGCAGAATCTTAATCAGCTTGTTTCGGAGAGCAGAAATGGAATTTCAGGATTAACCAGTAGACTCGGAAAGACTGTTGATAACGTTGATATTGTTATCGGAGATAACAGTAAGGAGCTTAAAAATACGCTGAATGAGATTCAGACCCTGACTACTACAGTTGATACACTTGTTTCAAATTTAAATCTCGTAGTTATGGATATTAATAATAAGAATAAAGGCATTGGTAAGTTTATTTCTGATGACAAATTCTTTGATAAAATGAATAATACGCTTTCAGAAATAGAGAAATTGACTAAAAATATCCGAACTAAAGGTGTCAAGTTAAATATCTTCTAAAAAGATTTTTCAGATGTAAATAAAAAAGGTATAATTTCATTTAAGAGATTATACCTTTTTTTAATTTCATTAAAACACTATTTCCAGTTAAAGCCAAGATCAATTCTGTGCGTAGCCCCGACTTTTCCCATAGAGTTAAAAGCGTAGTCAACGGAATAGTTGTCGAGAATCTTCATTCCTAAACCTGCAGAGAAGCCGGCAATGCCGAGTGAACTTCCTGTTTTAAGATCCTGTCTTTGATTATTATTGTATCCTATTCTGAATCTTACATTATCACTAAAATCAAACTCTCCTCCGACGGATAAATTTTTAAACCTGTCAAAAAAATTATCCTGATCCGCTGTAAGATCATCTAATTCAAAATGTACTCTCAGAGGAAGATGCTCAAGTTTTTTACTTACACCGAATCGCAGTTCAAGAGGCAGATTTTCCTTTGTTGCATTATATTCAGAAAGCTGAACACCCGCATTCAAAAGACTAATGCCAAAATTCCACTGAGATACAGGAATAGTATACAGCACGCCTAAATCAAGAGCGAGGGCTGTAGAGGAAAATTCATCTATTCCTGAATAAATAAATTTAGCATTCACGCCGTAATGAATATTGCTGTTATATACATTTGAGTAACCAATGGATAAAGCAATTTCATTTGCGGAAAATGTGCCAAGCGGATTTGACTGCTCATCAAATTTCTCAAAGCTACCGTAATTTATAAAACGTATTCCTCCGCCAATGTAACCTGAATTTTTAAATTTCTGACCGTAAGAAATATTACCGGAATTTATGTCAAGGAGATATTTAAAAAAACCAACTGATGCCTGACGGTTAATTAATGTAGAAAGCGCTGCCGGATTATAAAAAATAGTATTAACATCATTTGTACTTGATGTAAAACTTCCTCCTAAAGCTGAAGCTCTGGCTCCTATGTCAAGTTTCAAAAAGTCATAAGTAGTATTGCTTTGAGGATAAACAAAAGCAACTGGGACCATCATTGAAAGAACAAAAATCAGGCGGATTAATTTAGTTTTATTCATTTTCGAATTATTTAGTTATTGATAACCAATAACCATTATTCATGTTTTCTGATTATAAAAATTATGAAATGAAATTTACTGACAATAATATAACTTTAACGATTTATAATCAATTGCAATTTTCTACTTTGCGGACATTAGAATTAATTTTCACTACATTTTTAGTAAATAATAAAATCTTTGAAGTCATCTTTATGTTCTGAATCTTCAATTATAACAGATACAACATGCGCACCGGAAGGACCAGTCCTCAGATCTTTTATAAAATCATTGATCAGATTCTGATGCCCTTCAGCTATCAGCTCTACATCGCCATTAAACAGATTTCTCACAAAACCTCTGATACCGTATTCATCCGCTTTCCTCCGGCAATAATAACGATATCCAACTCCCTGTACCAAACCTTTTACAAGAATTCTATATTTCTTCATTTGATTTAAATTTCAATTTAAAGTAAGAATAAAATTCAGATATAAAAAGACCAGCAAGCATAATGATTATTCCGGCTATCTGATTATTATTAAAAATTTCATTCAAAAGGAAATAAGAAAATACAGTTGCAAATACTGATTCCATGCTGTAGATAATTCCGGCTCTGACAGGTGTAGTTTCTGACTGATATTTTGTCATCAGGACAATGCATATTAAAGTTGAAAACAATGAAGTATATAATAATGAAACTAACAGAAAAGAATTCACATCTATAAATACAGAATCAGTTAAAATTACTTCATAAATCATCATGAACAGAAAGTTCAGGACTACCATCGTAAGGAATTGCCCGAATAATAAATAAATATATCCTGTCATCCCCGAGTATTTATCAAGATAGACCACATGAAAAGCAAAAAAAACCGCACAGAATAAAGTAAGTACATCTCCGATCCCAGGAGTTTTGAAATAAGCATCTGTTAAAATATATAAACCTGCCATAACTATGATTACTCCGGCTATATTTTCAGTTTTAGGTTTTTTTTTCAAAATCATATACTGAGCAAAAGGAATTATGATCAGACTTATTCCGGTAATAAAAGCAGACTTTGATGCTGAAGTGTATTTTAGTCCGATAGTTTGAAAAGCGAATCCGGCGAACAGAAAGAGTCCAAGTATCACACCGTACTTCCATTCTTTAAAATTCGAAAAAACAATTTTATTCCTGTAAACAAGAATGAAAACAATTAACGTAATTAAGAATCTTATAAAATTAAATAATACAGGGGAAGAATGATCGAGAGATACTTTTATAAGCGGGAAAGATAAACCCCACATGCAGGTAACAATGAATAAGATCAGTTCAGCCCTGTAGGTTTTTAAATAGCTGTCTTTTACATTGAAAGAATATTTTGAATTCAATTAATCAGAATCCGAATTTAGCTTTGTAAATTATTACTGCGCAGGTTATCAGCCACAAGAGGGAATTGATTATTATCGGAACATCTTTAGTGACTATCTGCGTCGGACTTTCTCCGAGGTTTTTCTGATGAAGAAGATAAAGGTATCTGAAAATTCCGTAAAGCACAAAAGGAGTAGTGTATATCAGTTTATCCGAATGAAAAGCATTTACAGCTTTTTCAGAGACAGTATAAAGCGCATAAGAAATGATAGTACCGGTAGCTGCAATAGTATTAAGCTGATCCACAAATATAACATCATAGTCACTTAAGACTTTTCTTTGCTTCTCAAGATTATCCTGATTCGGTCCTGAAAGTTCAGCTCTGCGTTTTGAAATTCCAAGGAACAGTGAAATGAAAATAGTCGTGATAATCATCCAGCTTGAAACGCTGACATCAATGGCAACAGCTCCGGCAATTACCCTGAGTATGAATCCTATTGAAATCGAAAAAACATCAAGTAAAACTACATTCTTAATTTTAAAAGAATACAAAAGATTATTTACAAGATACGCAGAGATTGTTATTAAAAATAAAACGGGAAGCATTGAGGATAAAACGGCTGTTAAGACAATCAGAAATACAAATAATATTTTTGCCTGTTTAATTGATACATATCCGGCGGCAATTGGTCTGTAACGCTTTTTTTTATGCACTCTGTCAGATTCAACGTCTATAATATCATTTAATACATAAACACTGCTTGATACGCAGCAGAATGATGCAAAGGCAAGAATATTCGTCAGAAGCATCGGGAGATCCATAAGTTTTCCTGCAAACAATATAGGAGCGAATACAAAAAGGTTTTTCACCCATTGCTTCGGTCTGATAAGTTCAAAAATACGTATGATCTTCACTGATTATGTGTATTGAATTTTGTTTTATAAACTTTCATTTCATCTCCTCCGCAGATAGTATTATTATCTAAAAAGGCGCTGGTTATAAATGTAAGTTCGCTTCCGAATTTTGCAAGATATTCCTTAAACCATTCGTCATAAATAATAATATAAGTAACATTATTTTTCTTTAATAGATAATTTAGAGAGTCCAGGTTATCTTTCCATGTATAGGTTCTGTATTTAAGAATTTCAGGTGTTATAAGTCCAGCCATGTCAACTATATGAATTTTATTTAAAAAGGTAATTGCTCCGATATCATTGATGGCAATCGTTTCATCTTTTTTCACATTTTCTTTCACCCAATGCGCAAGTTTTACCTGCTGATTGTTTATGTTATCTGTATTTTTTCCAAGTGCAACTGCATAAACGACGTAGTAAATAAATGAAAACAAAATTAATACCGCAAGAAGATTTTTTCTTTTAAGCATAAATTCTTTCAGGTTAATGGAAATATTCATATCCAGAATTCGGAAAATCAAATACATTGCGATCAGATTAATGAAGGGAAGCAGGGGAATCAGGTATCTGACATGATGCCTCCAGTTAGGGATAAGTACAGACATTACCAATGGAAGTAAAAGTATCCATAGAAACATTAAATTAAGAAGTTTCAATTCCTGAAAGTACTTTCTTATACTAAAAATATAAAAAATCAGCGAGAAGATGTAAAGCGAACCAGTTATGAAATTGTCTCTGAAGAAATATATTAAAGCTATTCTCAGATAATTGAAATTAGGAATTAAACTTACCCCGCCTCCCTGACCTCTGAAAGTGTTAGGGAAAAAATGCCCGCTTATTGTATAAGAGAATATTAAATAGGGAAAAGTAATGATAATGAAAATCATCAATGTAAAAAATAAGTTGCGGATATTTGCCTTAAGTGATTTTTCTTTAATGAGATTAACTAAAATATCAAACATATATAATCCGAATAGCAATAATCCTTCAGGCCGTGAAACTGCAGCCAGAGAAATGAACAGTGACGGAAGTAAACTGAATTTTCCCGATTGAAGATTTTTAATGTGATAATAAATTCCCAGAATGCAAAAAAATATAAACATTGTCGTTTCCATTCCTGACAGAGCAGACCAGACAATTCTTCCGGTGAATGCAGTGAGCATAGCAATGATAAGAGAAATAAATTCCGGAGTGATCTTTGATGAAATAAGTAAACCTTTTAAAGAATTATCATTTTTTAAAACAAGCAAAGAGATCTTATAAATAAATATGCATGAAAGCAGATAAAAAACTGAAGACAGCAAAACCGAATTTATAATGAAATTCTTTATGATATAACTCATAGAACCAAGTACAATTACATACAGAGGAGAAGTCGTACCCGCTGTATATTCTCCGGGATTGTACTGAAAAAAATATCCTTTGGCAAAATTATCCGCGAATTGAAAATGAATCCATGTGTCATCCAATGGAACACCCATTTTTCCGTCAGTAAATATATATTCAAATACTAAATAAAAAATGCAGCTGAATAAACAAGCGCTGAAAATATATATGTAATTTTTATACTGAATTTTATTCATAAAAAAATAGAGGCAAATATTAATTTACCTCTAGCTTTTAATTAATTTGAAATTTGTTTTTGATTAAAAAACTGCCTGCTCTTCATAAACTCCGAAAACTTCCTTAAGCTCTGCACACATTTCACCAAGTGTAACATATTTCCTCGCGCAGTCTAGCACAACCGGCATTAAATTCTTTCCGTCTGCTGCTGCTTTGTTCAATTCTTTTAAACAGTTCTTCACCTCTTCTTGATTTCTTGAAGCTTTAAGTTCTTTAAGTCTCTTAACCTGCTTCTCTTCAACTTCTTTTGATATCTGCAGAATCGGAATATCTATCTTTTCATTTTCTTCAACGAATTCATTCACACCGACAACAATTTTTTCTTTTTTATCAAGCTCAAGCTGATATCTGTATGCTGCATCTGCAATCTCTCTCTGAAAAAATCCGTTCTCAATGCAGGGTATGACACCGCCCTGTGAATCTATCAGATCAAAATATCTTTCTGCTTCAGCTTCGATATCGTCAGTCAGTTTTTCCACATAATAACTTCCTCCGAGCGGATCTGCGACATTGATCACTCCGTGTTCATAAGCAATTATCTGCTGAGTTCTCAATGCAATTTTAACAGCTTTGTCTGATGGCAATGCAAGTGTTTCATCCATTGAATTTGTATGAAGACTCTGCGTTCCTCCAAGCACACCGGCAAGAGCTTCGATAGCAGTTCTAACAATATTGTTTTCAGGTTGCTGAGCAGTAAGTGAACATCCTGCAGTCTGCGTATGAAATCTTAAAGTCCATGACTTTGGATTTTTAGCGCCGTATTTATTCTTCATTCTCTTTGCATAAATTCTTCTTGCTGCTCTGAATTTTGCTATCTCTTCAAAGAAATCTAAATGCGAATTAAAGAAATGAGAAATTCTCGGAGCGAATGCGTCAACATCCATTCCTCTTTCAATGCAAGCTTCAATATATGCAAAACCGTCTGCTAGCGTAAATGCAAGTTCCTGCGCGGCAGTCGAACCCGCTTCTCTGATATGATATCCGCTTACGCTGACAGGATTAAAATTCGGAACTTCATTAGTCGAATATTCGATCATGTCAGTAATTATTCTCATAGAAGCTTTAGGCGGATAAATGTATTCTTTCTGTGCAATGTATTCTTTTAAAATATCATTCTGAAGTGTTCCGTTTAATTTGCTGAAAGGAACGCCTTGCTTTTCCGCAACTCCAAGATAAAATGCATAAACCATTATAGCAGGGGAGTTGATAGTCATTGATGTCGAGACTTTATCAAGAGGAATTCCGTCAAAAAGAATTTCCATATCCTGCAATGAAGATATAGCAACTCCGCAGATTCCTACTTCGCCTTCGGATATCGGAGCGTCTGCATCCCATCCCATAAGTGTCGGCATATCAAAAGCAGTTGATAATCCTGTTTGACCGTGAGCAAGTAAATATTTGAAACGCTGATTGGTGTCTTCCGGAGTTCCGAATCCGGCAAACTGTCTCATAGTCCATAATTTCCCGCGATACATATTGTGATGAATTCCTCTTGTGTAAGGATATTCGCCCGGGTAACCTATTTCATTATAATAATTAGTTTCTTTAACGTCTTCAGGAGTGTAGCAGATGTCAAGTTCTCTTCCGCTGAGAGAAGTGAATTTCATTCCGTTGGTTTTTACTTTACCGGCAGTTTCCTTCCACTCGGATTTAGAAGCGCTCTTTTTGGGTTCTGAGATATTTTTCATGAAAAAAATTTTAATTTTTTTATTGTTGCAAATATAGAATAATTAGAGAGGAAAAGGAATTCAGAAAATGAAGTTGCTGATGTTTTCTATTCAGCAAATTTATGTTAAGAATAATCAGAATATAAATTAACACTCTAAATCAAAAATATACTGACAACCCGAACTTACATTCTTTTGAGAAGTTCACCCCCCCCCCAACCCCCCAAAACATCCTCCCCCCCCCCCCCCCCCCCCCCCCCCCCAAACCCCCCCCCCCCCCCCCCCCCCCCCCCCCCCCCCCCCCCCCCCCCCCCCCCCCCCGCCCCCGGGCCCCCCCCCCCCGGCCCCCCCCCGGGCCCCAAGCGCGGCCCCCCCCCCCACAAACCCCCCACTTTACCCCCGCCAAAAAACCCCCCCAAAAAAAAGAAAAAACGAAAAAAAAAACCCCCCCCAAAAAATCCGCCCTAAAAAACCCCCTTCCCCTACCCCCAAAACCCCCCCCCCCCACAAAAACCCCCCCACACCCCCCCCCCCGCCCCCTTTACAACCCCCCCTTAGCCCCCCCAAACAAAACCCCCACCACCCAAAAGCCCCCCCCCCCCCCCCCCCCCCCCCCCCCCCCCCCCCCCCTTCCCCCCCCCGCCCCCCCCCCCCCCCCCCCCCCCCCCCCCCGCCCCCCCAAAAACCCTGCCCCCGCCGGGGAAGAAGCCTAAACACCCCCCCCCCCAGAAAAAAAGGGAGTTTAAAGGAGAATAAAAAAAAAGTAAACCAAAAAAAAACATAAAAACGAACTCCCAAAATTTTCAAAAAAAAAAAAAAAAAATTTATTTTTTTTTTTTTTTTTTTTTTTTTTTTTAGAATTTTTTGAAAAACCCCAAACCCAAATTAAAAATTATTTTTTTTTTTTTTTTTTTTTATTTTTAAGAAACCCCCCCGCGCCCGAATTTTTGATTTGGTTTTACGGAATTCCGGGTTTTGGTTTTTGTTTTTTTTTTTTTTTTTTTTTTTAAAACCCCCCCCCCCCCCCCCCCCCCCCCGCCCCGGGGGGGGAAAGAAAATTTTGGTTGGGGGCGCCGGCCCCCCCCCCCACAAACCACCCCCACCCCCGCCCACCCCCCCCCCCCCCCCCCCCCCCCCCCCCCCCTTCAAAGGGGGACTCCCCCCCCCCTTTGCCCCGCCGCCGGCCGGAGGATTTTTCCCCCCCCCCGGGAAAAGGGAAATTAATTACAATTATTGAAACTGCAATGATCAGAAAAGATTTGAGAAGGATAGCTTTCATTTTATTCTCCGTTAACATTAAAAAGTGCCGGTAAATTTTAAAAAATTAACGGCACCTATATTTTAAAAAACAAATAATTTTTAAATCCTACTTCTTTCCGCCGAGAAGACCGCCGAGGATATCCATCAATGGATTCGACTGATTCTGCTGTCCGCCTTGTTGTGTACCGGAAATCATACCGACAACATCATCCAATATACTTCCGTCGCCGTTCTTATCAAGGAATGAAGCAAAGCCGCTTGAACCCTGCGGATTATTGTCTCTGCTCTTTGTAAGATATCCGAGTATAAGCGGCGCAACAATCGGGATGATCTTTGCGGCAGTGGATGCATTAATACCGAATTTCTCAGAAAGCATATTTGTGACCGAACTTCCGGAATTACCGAGCAGACCTCCGAGATCAGGGTCAGTGTTATCCTGATTCATTTTGTTTTGCAAAAGACCGTCAACATTATCCAGAACTCCCGGGTCTCCGTATTTATTTAATATATGATCAACTCTGTCCTGACCTCCGTTATTAGCGCTCTGATTCTTAAGACCTCCGAGTATCATCGGCGCAAGAACGGGGATTATCTGATTTATTACCGACTGATCGACACCGAGAGACGAACCTATTTTTTCAGTCGTCCCGCCGCTTAAATTTCCTAAAAGATCACTTATGAAATCTGACATTTTCTCTCCTTATTTGATTTAGTTTATTTGTTGTTTAAATTTATTTTCTTCAATTTAATAATTTAACAGTTAAAGTATAATTACATGTAGATTAACTTATTTGTCAATTCGTTTTAGATCTGAAATAATATCAACAGGAACAGGATATCCATCTTTTACTTCTAGAGCAGCAATGTGCAAGTGAGTCTTACCGCTTTTTAAAATTGCTTTTCGGCCTGTTCTCCCAACCTCACCGATCTTATCCCCTTCGTTAATTACATCTCCCGGACTGACACTGACTACAGACAAATGGGAATAATAAAAAATACAGTTGTTTGCAACATCAAATATTTTAACATATCTGCCTCCGCGCAGCAATGACCCGGGATTCCAGGTTATATCAGTAGCAACAACAACTCCCGATGACATACTGACAACATCAACCGGCTTAAGAGTAACATCATCAAGAAGATCTTTGTTGCTGTCCGCGATCATTATATCATGAGCGGGATGACCTTTTGTATTGCTCCCCTGAAAATAATCATATTTGGAAAGTCTGTAATCATTTCCGTTTTCCCTGTAATAAAAGGAAGAATAATTTTTTAACGGAAAAACCCATTCATTCCTTCCTGTCATAACTCCTCTTTGTCTTCTGAAATAAGTTCTTACTTCAGGTTCATATTCCTTCATCAGTAAAAGCGCATCTTCCTTTTCAATAAAAGAATTTGTAATAAGCGAATCCAGAATATCCCATTTGTCACAGATGTTTTTTGTCTGAGAAAATGAAACTGACTGAAGAAACAATAAAGCAGCGGTTACGGTAAAAAAAAGTATTTTCAAATTATTCAATTATTTATATTATCCCAAATTGTTCATTAAAATTTAAAATCGTATTTAAGCACAAAGTGCAAAAAGTACCTATGCAAATATTCAAAGAATATTTTCTTAAATTCAATTTTCTCTAAAACCTTTGTTCCTTTGCGTCTTCGTGTTAAAAAAAATTCTAATGAAAATCGCAGATTATTTTTTCGATGCCAGGTAATTCAAAGCGCTGCCGCTTTTAAACCAGCCGATCTGTTGTTCATTAAACGTCTGATTCAGCATTACTTCATCTGAAGTACCGTCACTATGATTCACGATCATCTTAACCTGTTTTCCCGGAGATAAATCCTGAACCAGTAAATCAATTTTATCATCTTCTTTTATCTTGTCATAATCGGAAGGATCCGCAAAAGTAAGAGGAAGCATTCCCTGCTTTTTCAGATTCGTTTCATGAATTCTTGCAAAGGACTTTACAATGATAGCTTTGCCTCCGAGAAATCTTGGCTCCATTGCAGCATGCTCTCTTGAAGAACCTTCACCGTAATTTTCTTCTCCTATGACAACCCAGCCGATCTTTTTATCTTTATACTGTCGCGCAACTCTCGGCACTTCTTCATAATTGCCGTTGATCTGATTTTTAACCGAATTCATCTTATCATTAAAACTATTTGCAGCGCCTATAAACATGTTATTCGAAATATTATCGAGATGACCTCTGTATTTCAGCCAAGGTCCAGCCATTGAAATATGATCAGTAGTGCATTTACCTTTCGCCTTCAGTAAAACATGCAGTCCTTTATAATCTTTATCAAGGTCGTGCATTCTGAACGGCTCAAGTTTTTCTAATCTCTGACTTTCCGGATTAATAACTACTTCAACTTCAGAGCCATCCTTTACAGGCGCAACAAATCCATCTCCGCCTTTCAGAAATCCGTGTTCTGGAAGTTCATTTCCTTTTGGAACTTCAAGTTTTACTTCCTCTCCTCTTGCATTTTTAATTGTATCTGTCAAAGGATTAAAAGTGAGTCTGCCTGCAAGCGCAAGCGCTGTGACAATTTCAGGTGATGCTACAAAAGAATGCGTAGCTGAATTACCGTCATTCCTTTTTGAGAAGTTTCTGTTGTATGATGTAATAATGGAATTCTTTTCTCCATCTTTTACATCATGTCTTTTCCACTGACCAATACAGGGTCCGCAGGCATTTGCAAGAACAAGTCCGCCTACCTTTTCAAAAGTCTCGAGTTGTCCGTCACGTTTAATTGTTTCAAAGATCTGATCTGATCCGGGAGTTATCGTGAATTCCGATTTTACCTTTATTCCAATGTCTATTGCCTGCTTTGCAACTGATGCAGCTCTTTCCATATCTTCGTATGATGAATTTGTACAACTTCCGATCAAACCTACTTTAAGCTCCTCCGGATAATTATTTTCTTTCACTGCATCTTTGAATTTTGAAATAGGCCATGCAAGATCAGGAGTATAAGGACCGTTAACATGCGGCTCGAGTTCAGATAAATTGATTTCAATAATCTGATCATAATACTTTTCGCTTCCTTCATCAGCTTTGAGATAATCTGATAATTCATTTGCAAGATTACCGATCTCTTCACGCTCAGTTGCTTTAAGATAAGCGAACATTCTCTTATCAAAAGGAAAGAGGGAAGTTGTTGCGCCGATTTCCGCACCCATATTACAAATTGTTCCTTTTCCGGTACAGGATATGGAAGCAGTGCCTTCGCCAAAATATTCTATGATCGCGCCGGTTCCGCCTTTTACTGTAAGAATACCTGCGAGTTTGAGAATTACATCTTTCGGAGATGTCCATCCGGATAATTTTCCTGTAAGTTTTACCCCCATAATTTTAGGAAACTTAAGTTCCCATGCCATTCCTGACATTACATCAACTGCATCAGCGCCGCCAACGCCGATTGCGATCATTCCGAGTCCGCCTGCATTCGGAGTGTGAGAATCTGTTCCGATCATCATCCCGCCCGGAAATGCATAATTCTCCAGTACAACCTGATGAATAATTCCCGCACCCGGCTTCCAGAATCCAAGTCCGTATTTGTTTGATACGCTCGAAAGAAATTCATATACTTCCTTATTGTCGCCGTAAGCTCTTAGCAGATCATTCTTTGCGCCGACTTCCGCTTCGATAAGGTGATCGCAGTGGACAGTTGATGGAACTGCAACTGTCGGAATGCCCGCTGACATAAACTGCAGCAAAGCCATCTGCGCAGTTGCATCTTGCATCGCAACTCTGTCAGGTTTAAAATCAGTAAAGTCTGTTCCTCTTTCATAAGGTTTATCAGGCTTGTTCCAGAGATGGGTGTAAAGAACTTTTTCTGTGTAGGTCATCGGTCTGCCGAGCAGTTTTTTAGCATCGTCAACCTTTGTTTTAAAATTTTTGTAAACGGTTTTGATTAAGTCCAAATCGAAGATCATTTTGTTATTTTCTCCTTAGTAATTTATATGTTAATAATTTTTTTAATTGTAAAATTTTTTAATTTGTGAATATTACATTCTCTTCTTTCAACAATTCCATCCCTTTAAACTTAAGCAGCAGCTGCGCAACTGTCACAACATCCTTCTGACAATAAGTTTTTATTCTTTCAAGATCTTTATCTATCCAGTAAACGCTCCAGACCTGGCTTCCGTCTATGTCATCTTTCGGAGAATTAATCCCGAATACTGCAGCAAGTAAATTGAGTGAAGTATAACTTTTATAATCGCCGAACTTCCAAAGATCCATTGTATCCAGATGCTTTATTTCCCATGGCTTCTTTCCTGAATTGTCAATAATGGACGGTATTGGTAATCCGTTTATCAGACATCTTCGCGCAATGTATGGAAAATCAAATTCCTTTGAATTGTGTCCGCAAAGTAAATGATTTTCAGTGTTGTATTTTGAATTCAGTAATTCAGAGAATTCAATTAACAAGGTTTGTTCATCATCTCCGTAAAAAGATTTTAATCGGAATGAATACTCATTTTTATCAAAAACAAAATATCCGACACTTATGCAAATGATCTTTCCGAACTCTGAATAAATACCTGCACGATCATAAACATCAGCTGCTGTTACTCCATCTTTAATATAGTTATTCATTTTCTTTGTCCAGAGCTTCTGCCAGTTCTCATCCAGCTGATCATAAGATGAGTATTGTGGCACGGTTTCAATGTCAAGAACCAGTACATTTTTTAAGTCAATGTTATCTAGCATGATTTATAATTTAACTTTAAGAAATAAATAATTATCACTCGATAGAGTCTGTCTGAAAAATTGAGTTTTTACACAGAGACACAGTGGCACAGAGAAGATACACATTAAAAATAAATGCCTCTGTGACTCAGTGTCTCTTTGTTTAAAAAATAATTTCCTGTTTCTAGTAAACATCTGATAATTGTTTATTTAATTCAATAAACTTTTCAATTTATCCAAATCATCCACCGGCAAGTTACACTTATAATCTTCACATACATAAACTTCTTCTTTCTTACTTTCACTTACAATATTTGAAATGAATTTAGAAATATTCTTTAGTGCATCCGAAGCGTAAAGCAGAACTCTGTTAGGAATATATGTGTCATAAACTGAATTTATAAGAGCTTTTAGCTTCTCACTCTCTAAATTACCTGAAAAAATAATTTCTTTAGGTGAATTCAGAAACAAACTCATCGCGCATAGCATTTGAGGACTTGAGAAAGGCAATCTCTTCAAATCATAAGCAAATAATTTCAAACTGCTCCCGGCTTTTTCAATCAAATCTTTATTGTCAGTTATAAAACCAAGTCTTAATAAATTCATTATCTGAATTGAATTTCCCGACGGCTCTGCTCCGTCATAAGTATCTTTTGTTTTCAGAATTATATCACTCCCACCTTTTGTCACATCAAAAAATCCTGCTGAATCATTATCATAAAATTTATCGATTGTTAAAGTATTTAGCTCGATCGCTAGTTCAAGATATTTTGTATCAAAACAAGCTTCATATAAATCAATTAGTCCTGCAATAAAATAAGCATAGTCTTCTATAGTCCCTTCAAATCGGGCTTCACCGTCTCGGTATCTGTGCAGTAAAGTTTTATTAATTTTGTCATAAAGTTTATCTGAAATAAAATCAACTGTATTAAAGGCACTTTCAAGAAATAAATTGTTTCTTGTAACCTGATACATTTTTGCCAGCGCAGAAATTATCAAACCATTCCAGGAAGTCAGGATCTTGTCATCCAGATGAGGTTTAGGTCTTAAACTTCTTACAGCCAGGAGTTTTGCTCTTGAGTCATCTATAATTTCCGCAACTTCTTCCGGAGTTTTTCCAAACTTTTTTGCAGTTTCATAAATATCATTTGCTACGAAAAGGACATTCTTCTTTCCAAAAACTTCGTGCGGATCATTAAGAGTATTTCCCATGATCTCAATTCCGAAAAAGAAATTGAATATCTTTGCATCTTCTTCGTCTAAAATACTTTCGATTTCATCTTTCAGCCACAAGTTGTATGCACCTTCGGCCTTGACTGCTGGTTCGTTAATGTCAATGACACTTTCAGCATCTTCAGCGGAATAAAATCCGCCTTCAGGATGTTTCAGATTTTCCAGAACATACATTGCAGTATCTTCAGCAACAAATAAGAAAAATTTATTTTTTGTTGTGAGATAAGCGTTGATATATGTGGAGATCAATTGCGCCTGATCATATAGCATCTTTTCAAAATGAGGAACTCTCCAGAATGAATCCACAGAATAGCGGTGAAATCCTCCCGACAGATGATCATACATTCCGCCTTCATACATTTTTTTCAGAGTAAATGTAACCATATCAATCGCTGAAAATTCTTTTGTGTGATAAAAGTAATCCAGAAGAAAATTATATACTACAGGTCTTGGAAATTTATTTCCCGAACCAAAGCCGCCGTATTCATCATCATAAATTTTAGTAATCGCAGTGAAAGCATTTTCAAATAGTTCTTTAGATAAATCAGTTGTAGTTTCAACTCTTGAACTTATCAGCTCACTTAACTTATTAACTATCTTTTCACCGCTTTCAATAACATCTTTTTCTTTATTAATCCATACTTCATGAATCTGAGTTATAACATCTTCAAATCCCGAACGCCCGTATTTTGCTTTCGGAGGAATGTAAGTTGCGCCGTAAAATGGTTTCAAATCCGGAGTCAGAAACATACTCATCGGCCATCCGCCGGCACCTGTCATAGACTGCAAAGCAGTCATATAAACTCTGTCAACATCAGGTCTTTCTTCGCGGTCAACTTTTATATTGACAAAATATTCATTCATTAATTTCGCAATATCTTCATTCTCAAAAACTTCACGCTCCATAACGTGACACCAGTAACAGGTTGAGTAACCTATTGAAAGAAATATTGGTTTATTTTCTTTTTTCGCTAATGCAAAAGTTTCTTCATTCCATGGATTCCAGTCAACCGGATTGTGAGAGTGTTGAAGGAGATATGGAGATTTTTCGTGGATAAGTTTATTTGATTTCATAAATGGAATTTACGAAATTTCAAAGTTTTTTGAAGTGGGATTTTTTTTACCGGATTTAATTTTTACCGCAAAGGACGCAAAGGATACGCGAAGGTCACGAAGTGATTTCAAGTAGAAATAATTGTTGACTTTCCTTTTTCCAATTTATTAGAAATTTCTATAAATTTTGGAATCAGAGGAGTGAGCAGTTCAATTTTATTTCTTGCAACTATAAAAACTACAACAGAAATGTTAAAAGAATCTAAATTTTCTTGATATTCCTATTTTTTATCAACTGTCAGAAAAACATCAATACTATTTTCAACTGCTGCCTTTAATAATTTTCCATTTTTCAAACTTCTCCAACCCATTTCAGAAACAGAAAAGACATCAAATTCAGTTAATAAATTTTTCAATCTTACCGGAAGGCACTCGTCTAATAAAATTTTCATTTAGATAAGCTATTTTCAATCAATAATTCTTCGGCTGACTCAAGTAAACTTATTGCCTGATCTCTTGTAACTGATGGAAAATCTGCCAGGAAAATTTCAAGAGTTTCACCCGTTTCAATGTAATCAAATAAATTTTTGATAGGAACACGTGTCCCGTTAAAAACCGGTTCACCGCTTAAAATTTCAGGATCAATATTTATTATTTTATTATTCATATAATTTTGTTTAACAAAATTAAAAATAATTTCTTTTAAAATATATGTCTTTACTGTTAATTTATGAGTTTTGAATAAAGTTTTTTAAAATTAAATATCATAGTATGGAAAAATGTCTGAGCAATATAAAAATAATGCCCTCATTGGTTTTGCTCCCTCTATACCAACGAGTGTTATATTTTACCTGACAGAAACAAAACGCTGTCAGGGTTTTTATTTCATATAATCTAATTAAATTCTTGTAATCTCACATCATATTACTTAGTTTTGTATAAATAAAAATCAGGTTAAAATTGAATAGATGAATTTATAATAATGAAATTCAAAGAAGTTATAAAAATTGTTAAAGAAGACGGGTGGTATTTTGTAAGACAGATTGGAAGTCATCAGCAATATCATCACGAAATTAAAAAAGGAACAGTAACTGTTGCCGGTAAATCAAACGATGATATTCATCCTAAAACTTTAAAAAGTATTTTAAAACAAGCACAAATAATAAGATAAGATCATGAAAAAAGAATATTTGATAATAGTAGAAAAAGGGAAAAATAATTTAAGTGCATATGTTCCTGATTTACCGGGTTGTATTGCAACTGCAGCGACAGAAAAAGAATTATTGAAATTAATGGAAGAGGGAATTGAAATTCATATTTCAGATATGAGACAAAGAGGTTATAGGATACCTTCACCAAAAACAAAAGGATTTAAGATCGAAACGGCTGCTTGAGAATATGTCTTTAATTATTTTATTTTTGTAAAATTTTAGCCCTCGTTGTTGTTGCTCTTCCACCAGCGGGCAAGATTCTTTACACTGACAAAATAAAAACACTGTCAGTGTTTTTTATTTCGATAATCAAATTACATTCTTGTAATCTCATATCATATTAATTAATTTGCATAAAACAAATTACTTATGATAACAATAGACAAACCCGGAAAATCCAAACAGGAACTTTTGAACTCTCTGGAAAAACTGAAAACAGATTTTGCAAAAGAAATATCTGAATATGATGTCAAGCTGTCTCCAATCACTGACGGCTATAATCTTAAAGGAAGTAAAAAAATTGTGTTCATTGAATTTTCGGTAGATGTGAACATCCAAGCTGAGGAAGGGAAGTATGTAATTAATTACACTTCAAAAAATGTTCCTCAGGGACAGATAGACAAGGCAATGGTAAAAGTTAAAGAAGTTCTTGATAAATGTTAAATAAAAAACCTGTCAGCATTCTTGAACTAACAGGTTTAAAATAATGGTGTTGCCTCATTCACTGTTGCCTATTGCCCATTCCCTGTTGCCTATTGCCTATTCACTATTGCCTATTCACTATTGCCTATTCACTATTGCCTATTCACTATTGCCTTCCTGCCATTGCCTGCATTCACTATTACCTATTCACTATATTATTCCTTTCGCACATTTCCCAAACCGCTTCTGTCTAATTTTTTTACTATCGCATCGCCTTTATAAGTAATGTTTCCCATTCCGTTTTGAGAGATTGAAATTTCTTTTTGAGAATTGACTTCTGCATTTCCCACTGCATTACTTTCGATATTCAGATTTTGTGCTATTAGGTCAAATGCTTTCAGATTTCCGACGCTGTTAAGTTCGATTTTAAAGTCATTGACTTTTCCTGTAAGAACAGTATTCCCGACAGAATTACTTTCGATATTGAGCTTATTACAATCTAAATTCAGATCAATATTCCCAACGCTGTTATTTTCAATTTCTAAATTGTTTAACTTAAGCTGATTTTGAGAACTGAGATTACCAACACTGTTAAGTTCAAGTTTCTTAAGATCTCTGAAAGACACATAAACATTTAATTTTGTAGATTTCTCAATTTCTGCACCTTCTTTTGTAGAAATAAAAAGTGTATTGTCTTTTACTTTTGTAATGATAACAGGCAAAAGATTCCTGTCTGCTTCTACAATTACAGACTCAATATCTGCCTGAATAAGTGTGATGTTGACAACTCCATCATTTTCTATAATATCAAATGATGCAACGGATCTTGTTTCCTTTGTCACATCACCGTCACCTTTTAATTTCTGGGCTGAAACAAAATTAGTACCGCTCATAATTGTTACTCCTGTAAGAATGATTAAAAAAAGTTTTAGATTTTTCATTTTCGAAAAGTTTTGATTAACAAAAAATGTTTAAAGAATTGTTTTTCATAAACGGGATTTGAATATATATGTTTCAAATCTTCATTCATAAAAAAAATACTCTTAAAGTAAGATTTATTTGTTAATATAATTTGCAAGTCTCATTTCCAGAAAAGATTCAAAATCAAAATCATCATACGAATAAACAGTCTCAAACATCTCCTCCGCTTTTTTCTTATTATTATTTTTAAAGTAAATTTTACCGAGTTCAAAATAAGAATGAGGAACAAGCCATTTTTCCTGCTGAGGATTGAGTTTTATACATTTGTTAAAAAATTCAGCTGCCTTATCTGAATTTTTTTTATAAGTATAAGCGACTCCGAGATCATAGTAAAATCTTATCTTTTCATCATCGGAAAATAAATTTCCGGATTCCATAGGTTTTAGGTATTCATTATAAACTGAAATAGCATCATCAGTTTTATTTGATTCCCGGAGATTCATTCCTTTGATCATTTTTTTGTCAAATTCAGATAAAGGACTTTTAATTTTATTTTGAGCGTATCTGTAAAAAAGTTTGTCAAGTTCGCCGTCCCTTTCTGCTATGAAATTATTTTGCACACTTTTGTATTTTTCAATCGCTGTCTGCCTGTTACCCTGAAGTTCATAAGCTGCTCCGAGAGTAAACATATAGACATTATATCTGTCTTCTTTATTTACATACTTCATATACATTTCGAGATTTTCCGAGCATTTCTTGTAATCATTCAGTCTGAAAAAAGCTGATCCTTTTAAAGCGCTTGCAGCTTTAATTATTTCTTCTTTAAATGAAAATTTATTCTGTTCAATTGCAATATCGGCTATGTTAACTGCTTCTTCGCTGAAACCGTACTGAAGAAGCAGACCCGAATAAAATACTTTAAAAACAGGACTTTCCGGATATTCCTCAGTAAGTTCTTTTGAGAATGTAAGTGACTGTGTGTCTTCATCTTCTTTTTCTTTAATCGAAAATATAGAAAGAAATACTTTTGAATCAGTTTTAGTATAATGACCTTTCGCAAGAGATTTTTTCAATAAATTCATACCTTCTCTGATATTCCCGCTGAAACCAATCAGTGACAAAAGCCATCTGAATTTTTCCGGGACAAAACCTATGGCGATCTTATACAATCCGAGTCCCATGTAAGCGTCATAATATTCAGGGTTTTTTTCTGTCAGTGCAGACAATATTCTGTATCCGTCATTTCCATTAGAAGCAGCTTTAAGAAGACTTTTGTTAAGACTCAGCATCAGAAGCGATCTGTAGCTGTGAGACAGACCTTTGTAGTACATCGCATCGAAGTTGTTTTCGTTTTTTTCAAGAAGTTTCTCAGACCTCGCGATAACATCTTCGGAAAGAGAAAGATACTTTTCGAACAAAGCTTCATCCCTTGTGGGCAAAGCTTTATAAAAATAAATCAAAGATTCATAAAAATATCCTCTGAGATCTGCAGGATTTGATTTTTGAATATTTCTGAAAATTGATTCGGCGTCATTAAATCTAAGATTGTAAACATTGTCAAGACCGTTTATCACTTCATTGTCAACTGTATTGTTTTCTCTGGTTTGAGTAGGAAAATCGGCTTTTGATATTATTGAATTGAGTAACAACAGAACTAAAATTGCTTTCGGGATTAATGTAGATTTCATTTAATAAATTTGGATTTTTTAAAGTTAACTAAAAATATTATGAACATGTTCCATAAATCTAATTTATAATTACAAAAATAATTTGATAATAAGATTAAACTTTATCTTTTTTTTAGATAATTGTGTTTTTATATTTGCAGATTAAAGAATTTAAACTCCAATATGGCTAAAATTATTTTCGAAATAAATTACAACATCTATCCTGAAAAGAGATCTGATTATCTGAAGACAATTGGGGAACTTAAACAGAACATCTTAAGCTCTTCTGACAGTGAATATTCTGTTTTTGAGAACAACAAAACAAAAAATAATTTTTCGGAAATTTTTGTATTTGAAAATGAAGAGAAATTTGATGCAATGGAAGATAACCAGTCAGAAGAAAGTATGATGCTGACTCAAAAATTGTTTGATGATTTCATTGTTGACAGAAAAGTTACTTATTCTACCAAGCACGAAGTATTATGATATCTTTGTTTTTCTGAAAAGCAATAAATATTTCATTTTGTAATAACAAAATTAATTAAAAAAGAGTAGTTTCAATCGGAGCTGCTCTTTTTTATTTAAGCGCTTCGAAAATAATTTCACAAGAGATTCAAAAGCTTATGCCCGGATTTTTAAAATTATATTCCAGTAAAGCCTTTCGTTACTTAAAGAATACTGAATTCAGACAAAGCAGACTATTCAAGTTACTGATTGCTTCTGTGACAGTAATAGCTCTTTATCTTATGCTGCCCAGTTATAAGAGCACAGAGACTAATAATGAAGTTGGAGCGATATGGTCTTCTGAAGATCTTATCGCTCCTTTTACTTTTCCTGTTTACAAGGATGAAAGTGAATATGATCTCGAAGTAAAGGAAGTAAAAAATAATATCGCAATAGTATTCGATAAAGTTTCAGAGAAGGTTAGAATAAAAGACAGTCTCGAAAAATTTGAAACTGAGCTGAGAAATATTCTTACCGCTGCCGAAAATCTTGAAAAGAAAAAGGATGGATATATAAATTCCGAAAATCTGGATTCCCTGAAAAGCGGATTGGGAATTCAGTTCACTTTTCCTGAATGGGAGTCTGTTTATAAATTATACATTAATGAAAATGCCGGGGAAAATAAAATTAATTTCAATGAATTTATTGAAAAAATAATGAACGGGATAGGTGATTTAAATTCGAAAGATATAATTGATTATGATAAAGATAAAATATTATCAAAGAAAGTTTCCATAAAAACTACTAATGACAGACTTCAGAATGTTGTCAGTACGGAACAGATTTATGACAGAGCGGAAATTTTAAGTCAGTTAAATTCAGAAATTTTTCTTTTTGAAAAAGACTCTCTGCTGAAGACTGCAGGATTAAAAATTGCTGAGCATTTCATTTATGATAATTTGAAATATAACGCTGAATTAACCAAGCTTGAAATAGACAACAGAATAGAGCAGATTCCCAGAACTATAGGTATTGTAAAAGAAAACGAAAGAATAATCAGCAAACACGATCCCATAAACAGATTCACAAAAATGAAACTCGACTCCTATAAAAAAATCAGACTGGAGAGGATAGGAGTTCAGGATATGTTTCTTCAGCAGCTTGGAAAGTTATTCTCAGTAGTAATACTTATTATTGTCCTTTCAATATTTCTTTATTATATCAGACCAGGTGTATTCGAGGATAATCAGAAACTTATTTTGATTTCTTCGCTGATTCTTATTGAAGGTTTTTTCGCTTACCTGAGTCTTAAGCTGGATATAAACCTTCCTGTCGAACTCCTGATATTCGTACCGGTGGCGTCAATACTTTTAACAATTATATTTGATTCAAGACTGGCTTTTTATACAGTTACAGTCATTTGTTTTTTTGTGGCAGCAATAAGGGGAGGAGATTATCCGGTTTTATTCATTTCGTTTTGCGGATCAGTTCTGGCAATATTCAGTGAAAGAGATATTAAAAACAGAACTCAGATATTCCGGTCATTCTTTTTTATACTGATCGGATATATTATGTCAATTCTTGCAGTAACTCTGTTAAGAATCGAGGATACTCAGAAATTATGGACGAAACTAATGTTCGGAGGAATTAATGCGGTAATGTCACCAATAATAGCTTACGGTTTTCTTATATTTTATGAAAGGGTGTTTAAGATTACAACAGATCTGACACTTCTGGAATTGTCTGATTTCAATCATCCATTACTGAAAGAATTATCTTCTAAAGCTCCCGGTACTTTTCATCATAGTATAATAATGGGAAATCTGTCGGAAGCGGCTGCTGAATCAATTCACGCAAATCAGATACTCGCCAGAGTCGGATGTTATTATCATGATGTTGGCAAGCTTTTAAAGCCGCAGTATTTTATTGAAAACCAGCTCGACCAGAACAATAAACATAATGATCTTAATCCCAGCATGAGTACAAGAATTATAATTTCTCATGTCAAAGACGGAATAGAACTTGCGATTAAATACAAACTGCCTCAGAAGATTATTGATTTTATTCCGATGCATCATGGCACAACGTTAGTTTCATATTTTTACGATAAAGCGAAAAATTCATCCAAGGATGAAATAGCTGACTATATTTACAGATATCCGGGACCCAAACCTCAGACAAAAGAAACAGGAATTGTAATGCTTGCAGATGCAATAGAAGCAAGCACAAGAGCAATAGAAGACCCGTCTCCTCAGAAACTCGAAAATAAAATCAGAGAAGTAATCAGAGCGAGATTCATTGAAGGTGAACTCGATGAATGCGACCTTACGCTGAAAGACCTCACCAAAATAAAAGAAAGTTTTCTGAAAATACTTCTTGGAATTCATCATCACAGAATTAAATATCCGGATAAGAATCAGCTTGAATTAGTAAGTGATTTAAAAAATTGATCCAGCATACTTTAAGATAAAATTAAATCTATATGTCAGATGAATTTGAACTTCATAAAAAATTGTTCCTGAATTATCTGAGAAATGAAAGATCACTTTCAGAAAATACCATCTCTTCCTATTCATTGGATATAGATAAATTTTTTTCATACTCGGAAGATATCTGCATGATTACAGAAATACAAAAAATTACAGAGGATACTGTAACAGGGTTTCTCGGATACATTAACAGATCAGGGAACAAACTTGACGAAAAATATTCTGCCAGAACTGTTTCAAGATTTATTTCTTCCCTCAAGTCTTTTTTAAATATCTTGTGACGGATAATCAGATTTCCGTAAATCCTGCTGAGAATTTTGTTACTCCAAAGTCATCCAGATTACTTCCGGAAGTTCTGTCAATTGAAGAAACTGAACTTTTACTTTCAGCCCCGGATATAAAAGAAAAACTCGGATTAAGAGATAAAGCTCTGATGGAAACTATGTACGCAAGCGGTCTGAGGGTAAGTGAAGCTATTAATCTTGAAATATCCAATATTTATTTTGATGAAGATTATTTAAGAGTTTTCGGAAAAGGTTCAAAGGAAAGAATTGTTCCTGTTGGCAAAACAGCTTTGAATTATATACAAAAATATATGCAGGAAAGCAGAATTCTGCTGAAGAATAATAAATCTTTTGATTACTTGTTTCTTAATTTCAGAGGAGCGAAACTTTCCAGAATGGGAGTTCTTGATATTATAAGAAAGCATTCCGCAAATGCCGGAATAAAAAAAAATGTACATCCGCATACATTGAGACATTCATTTGCAACCCATCTTCTTCAGGGCGGAGCAGACATAAGGATAATTCAGGAAATGCTCGGCCATTCTGACATTTCCACGACACAGATTTATACTCATATTGACAAAGATTACCTTATTGAAGTCCATAAAACATTTCATCCCAGAGGATAACTCAGAAAATTGTTAAATTGAATAAAAGTCTTATTTTGCTTATATTTACGGCAACAAAAAATTAATTAAATCAGGAGAATTATAAAATGTCTTTGTATAAAAGAATTTATTCTGTAATAATTTCATTGGCAGTGCTGTCTGTAACAATTTATTATCTCGGATGTGCATCAGCAGAGTCAACTACCGGTAAACTTGCTTTCCAGCAGAAGGATTTTCAGAAAGCTGAAATTGAACTGAAAAAAGGACTCTTAATAGATCAGACAGATGATGAAGGCTGGTATATGCTTGGATATTCTCAGATTGAAAATGGAAAATTTGACGATGCTCGTAATTCCTTTAAAAAAAGTCTGTCTATTTCAAATAATTTCGCTCCGAATATTAATGCTTACTGGATTGAAAAATATAATCAGGGAGCTAAAGAATTTAAAAATGGAATTGATGCCGAAGGCAGAAAAGATTCTTCTGGAGCAAAAACTTATTATGGGGATGCATTAAAATCTTTTACAGCATCTTCTGCTATCAACCCTGACAGTCTGAAATCATTCAGCGCAATAGGGGAATCTTATCTTGCGCTTGGACAACAGGAAAAAGCTCTTGAAATTTTCAGTGATCTTGCCACGAAAACGAAGTCAGTAGATGCCTCAGAAAAAGTCGCAAAGATTATTTTTGAATCAGGACTGAGTATGATGGCTATAAAAAACTATCCTGCTGCACTTGAAACATTCAGCAAGGTTCTTAATATTTCCAATTTACCAAAGACCGACCCTTACTACGAAACATCAGCTTACAACAGCGGTCTTGCTTCAGCAAAAATCGGTGAAGAAATGAGAAACAGCGATGATAAAAGTAACTTTAAAGAAAAATTCAATCAGGCGCTCGGTTTTCTCGAACCTTTGACACAGAATCTTACTAAGAAAGATCTTGAGCCGCAGATCTGGGAACTGCTTGTCACTGTTTATGCAAATCTTGGAATGACAGAAAAAGCTCAGGATGCTCTTAAGAAAAAAGATTCATTGAAAAAATAATACACATGGATCAGACTGAAATCGTACAAAAACAATCAAATTCCGGAAGATGGTTCTGGGGTATATTGATAGCGTTGATTAGTATTGCAATATTGTTTGTAGGTTTCAGTATTATTTTCTTTGCGAATATGGTTTCCGACACCGGCAAATACGATGAAGTCACTGGAAGAGGCAACGGTAGAATTGCTGTTGTAGATCTGGATTTTACTATTCTCTCATCTGAGTCCATAGTAAGACAGTTCAAAAAATTCGGTGAAGATAAATCAATTAAAGCAATTCTGCTTCATGTCAATACACCGGGCGGAGGAGTCGCTGCTTCACAGGAAATGTATGAAGCTATAAAAAAGGTTAAGGATAATGGAAAACCGGTTGTGGTTTCCATAAGTTCTCTGGGCGCAAGCGGAGGATATTATGCAGCTTGCGGAGGAAGTCTGATTATTGCAAATCCGGGATCACTTGTAGGCAGTATTGGAGTGATCATTAATCTTACAAACTTTAAAGATCTGGCAGAAAAAATAGGAATAACGGAAAACATTATTAAGAGCGGCGAACTCAAAGATGCCGGAAATCCATTCAGAGAGCTTAACGAAAAAGATAAAGAATATTTTCAGGATATAGTAAATGATTCCTATGATCAGTTTCTGGATGTCGTTTCAAAATCAAGAAAAATTGATAAAGAAAAACTGAAAGAATATGCAAACGGAAGAGTATTTACCGGAAGACAGGCAAAAGAAATCGGTTTGATAGATTCACTCGGTACTTATGAAGATGCTGTAAAAATTACTTCGAGACTTGCAGGAATTGACGGAGATCCGGTTATTGTAAAAGAAAAAAAGAAGGACAATATCTTTTTCAGAATTGTTGATTCATTTTCAGATAATAATCTGAAATCAGTCAAGAATGAATTGAAAAGTGAATTTTTTGAGCAACCGATTCTTCAATATAAATTTGTATATTAAATATAATAAATTAAAGGTATGACAAGAGCTCAGATAGCTGCTGCAATCTCTGAAGCAACGGGTTTAAGCAAAAAAGAAACTGAAATTGTTGTAGAAGGATTTATAAGCTGTGTTATTGATTCGCTTAAACGAAATGAAACTGTAGAGATCAGAGGATTCGGAACATTTAAAAACAATATCAAGCATCCGAGAGTTGCCAGAAATCCTAAAACAGGTGATAAAATCTCTCTGGGAAAAAGATTTATACCGATGTTTAAAGTATCAAAAGAATTTAAAAAAGTAGTTCAGGAACAGCTTACCAAATAAAAATTAATTTTTAAAATAATAAATAAAGAAAGGAAATAAATGCCCTGCGGTAAAAAAAGAAAAAGAGCAAAGATGTCCACTCATAAAAGGAAGAAAAGATTAAGAAAGAACAGACATAAGAAAAAAATCAGGTAGATTTTAAAGCCGTCAGAGTTTATCTTCTGACGGCATATTTCTTCAAAACCATCTTTTCAGCAAATCGAGAACTTTATCTTTCCCGAGAATTTCTGCAATCAATGGTAACTCCGGTCCGTTTTCACTGCCGGTTAATGCTATCCTTATTGGTTTAAATAATTCTTTGCCTTTTAATCCGGTATCTTTCTGCACTTCCGAAACTGCCGTCTTATAGTTTTCGGGATTCAGTTCATCCAGGAGGCTAATCTTTTCCGATAGCTTTTCAAATACTTTTTTGCTGCTCTCAGAGTTAAGGATTTCCTTTAAATTATCATTATCAGGTTCTATCTCCTTTCTTTCCAGGAAACTTATATTATCAGGAATATCCTCAAGCTTATTCAGATAAACTCTTACAAGCGAAAGAATTTTTTTGATCCTTTCTGTATTTGAAATTTCAATTCCGGCTTTGCTGAAATAGGGGAGTGCCAGCTCTGTCAGTTTGTCCGGATCATAATTTTTAATGTATTCATTGTTCATCCAGTTAAGCTTATCCACATTAAATACCGCTCCGGAAGACTGAACCTTTTCAAGCGTGAATTTTTTAATAAGTTCTTCCATGGAAAAAAATTCCTGCTCCTCGCCTTCTCCCGGATTCCAGCCGAGAAATGCGATGAAATTAGTCAGAGTCTCTTTCAGATAACCTTTCTGAAGAAAATCTTCAACTGCAACATCTCCCTGCCGCTTGCTGAGCTTGCTTTTATCACTGTTAAGGATCAGCGGAACATGAGCCATCTCAGGAACTTCCCATCCAAGTGCATTATAAATAATTATATGCTTCGGAACGGACGTAACCCATTCTTCTCCGCGGATAATATGAGTGATTTTCATAAGATGATCATCTACTACATTGGCTAGATGATAAGTCGGGAATCCGTCGGACTTCAGTAATATCTGGTCATCTATAATATTTGTCTCGATTCGGATAGTGCCTTTTATCAGATCATTAAATCTGATTTCTTCATTAAGAGGAACTTTCAGTCTTATGACATAAGGCAATCCTTTCTTAAGATTCTCCTGCACTTCATCTTCGCTGAGGTCTCTTGCGCGTCTGTCATACATTGTCTGCCTGCCTTCAAGCTGCTGAAGTTTTCTCATTTCATCAAGTTCGTGCGATGTTTCAAATGCATAATAAGCTGAACCTTTTGCAAGCAGTTCATCACAATACTTTTTATAAAAATCGAGACGCTGAGATTGATAGTATGGTCCGAAATCACCTCCCTGAACAGGTCCTTCATCAAATTCTATTCCTAATTTTCCCATAACTCTTATCAGATTCTCAACTGCGCCTTCTACTTTTCTCGTCTGATCAGTATCTTCGATCCTTAGAATATTCTTTCCACCCGAATGCTTTGCAAAAAGATAGTTAAACAAAGCAGTACGGAGTGAACCTATATGGACAAATCCTGTCGGAGACGGAGCAAACCGGACTCTTACTTCACCGTTGTTATTATTATTCATTTAAAATATTAATTGTTGTTAATGGTTATTACAAATTCACCTTTAAGTTTTATATTCCCGCTGATAACTGATTTTACATTTCCCCGGATTGTCTGTTCGAATTTTTTAGTAAGCTCTCTTGAAACCGAAACTTCTTTATTTCCGAATATCCCGCTTATTTCTTTTAATGTTTTATAAATTCTGAAAGGAGATTCGTAAATTATAATTGTCATTCTTATTTCCGATAATTCTTTAAGTAATGTTTGTCTTCCTTTTTTCAAAGGAAGAAATCCCTGGAAATAAAATTTTTTGGTCGAAAAACCTGACATCACAAGCGCATGAATCAACGCGCTGCATCCCGGCACTGAATAAATATCAATTCTTTCTTCTATGCATTTTGAAACAAGCAAATTGCCCGGGTCAGAGAGACAGGGTGTGCCTGCATCAGAGACAAGAGCCAGAGATTTCCCTGACTTCAATTCGCTTATTAAATATTCAAGTTTCGAAGACTCCACCTGTGAATAATAACTAACTGTTTTATTTCTGATGTCATACTGATTAAGCAGAAAGTTAGTCACTCTCGTATCTTCACATGCTATAAGATCCGCTTTTTTCAAAATGCCGATTGCCCTGAATGAAATGTCTTCAAGATTTCCGATCGGGGTGGAAACAATATACAACGTTTCCTTTTTTAAATCCGGTTCTTTGAATTTACTGGAATATCTTTCGTAAATTTCTTTCAGTCTCTCATTCAAAAAATTATACTTTGGTTTTTACTAATCTATTAAATTTTATATTAATTATATTAAAATACTCAATTTCTCAAACATAATAAATTTACAAATCAATGTTAGTAATAGGAAAAAATCCTGTCCTCGAAACTCTGAAATCAAATCCCGATGAGTTTAATAAAATTATTCTCCTGAAAAAAGTAAAACCTGATAATAAGCTGAAGAGTATTGTCAAGATCGCCGAAGAAAAAAAAGTAAATGTAGTTTATCTAAATTATTTTGAGTTTAAAAAATTTTTCGATAATAAGAATAAAGATGAAGGTATTGATCAGGGTGTAATAGGATTTATAAAAGATTATAATTATGTCTCAATCCGCGAGATAGTCGAGAAAAATAAAAAAATCAAAAATCCACTTGTACTTGTTCTGGATCAGATAACTGATCCTCATAATCTCGGAGCTGTAATAAGATCAGCAGTATGTCTGGGAGCTGACGGAATTGTAATTCCCCGTCATAATTCTGCTGAAGTAAATCATACTGTGATAAAAACTTCTTCGGGAGCCGTAAATTATATCAGCATTGCAAAGGAAACAAATCTGACCAACTCGCTTATATATCTTAAGGATAACGGCTACTGGATTGCAGGAGCTGATATGAATGCGCCTAAAACAATTTTTGAAACCGATTTTAAAATTCCAATTGCTCTGATAATAGGAAGCGAAGGATCGGGGATGCGAAGTAATATGAAAAATCAATGTGACATGCTTGTCAGGATACCTATGACCGGTAATCTCGGATCTCTTAATGTATCAGTCTCAACAGGCGTATTTCTGTATGAAATCTTCAGACAAAAAAACTCAGCTTAGTCATTTGTTTTTTCCGGGTTTATGAATGTTGTACTTATTCATTAAATTATATAAATGACTTCTTTGAATCTGAAGCGCTTCAGCAGTCTGTACAATATTGAATTTATAATCATTCATCATTTTCAGAATGAAAATCTTTTCGGATTCGTTCTGAAAATCATTCAGTGACATGTTTCTGTTCAGTAACTCGCTGAATTCCTTAAGATGTTTTGTTCCCGGAATTTCTATATCATCATAATCAATTACATCTTTGTCAACTGTAATTATCAGCCGTTCAATTAAATTTTTTAATTCTCTGACATTCCCAGGCCATCTTAAAGTCAGAAGGAGACTCCTGGCTTTTTCACTTAATACTTTTAATGATAAATTATTTTCACGGCAGAATCTCTCTGTAAAATAATCTGCAAGTTCAGTTATATCCTCAGGGCGTTCCCTTAAAGGAGGCACATTGATCTGCAGCACATTTATTCTGTGATAAAAATCAACACGAAGTCTCTTCTCCCTGACTTCCTCAAGAAGATCCTTGTTCGTTGAAAAAATAAATCTTGCGTCAAGATGTATCATGACGATACTGCCTGACCTGGTAAATGTATTTGTTTCAATTACTCCAAGAAGCTTTGACTGAATATCAACCGATAGGTTTGCTATTTCATCAAGAAAAATTGTACCTCCTGCCGCCTGCTCTAATTTGCCGGATGTAAGAATATTATTCTCAAGTTTTCCGAAAAGTTCTGTTTCTGCATTGTCCTCTGTCAGATTAGCGCTGTTAATTTCAACGAACGGTTTGTCCGATCTGTCGGATTCAAAGTGTATCCTCCTTGCAACAAGCTCTTTTCCTGTTCCGCTTTCACCTGAAATTACTACATTGGAATTCAGTCCTGAAAACTTAGTGATGAGTGATTTTACATTGTTTATACTTTCACTGCTTCCGATGATCCTTTCAGATTCAAAAAAATCTTTTCTGACTCTGAATAGTTCATCTCTTGATCTTTTATATTCAATTGCATTCTTTATTGTAAGCTTAAGCTCATGAAGGTCAGGCAAGGGCTTTTGCAAAAAATTATAAGCTCCCTTTTTTGTAGCTTCCACTGCCGTGTCAATGGTCCCGTGACCTGAGATCATTATGACAACATTTTTCCTGTCAAATTCCATGATCTTTTCAAGCACTTCTATTCCATCCATCTTTGGCATTTTAATGTCAAGAAGTATCAGGTCGTATTCAGTATTCTTTATATTTTGAAGAGCTGTCAATCCATTGAGACATCCTGTAATCTCATAACCTTCGCTTGTCAGCACCATTGATATACTGTCTATAATGCTTTGCTCATCGTCTACAATAAGTATTTTCTTCATCTGAGTATTGTTGTTTAATAAAATATTTAACAGAGGAAATTATTTATGGAAATTAATACTTTGAATAATTTAAATTAATGTTGAAATAATTCTGCCCGATTGAAAACATAACGGTACTCCGCCTCCCGGATGTGTATTGCCTCCTGTGAAGTACAGGTTATCGAATTTATCAGATTTGTTCTTTGGTCTTTTTAAAATAGTGTATAGTGTATTTGAAGATAATCCGTAGATCGAACCATTTTCGCAGTTGTATTTATTTTTAAAATCTTCAGGAGTAAAAATATCGCAAAATTCTATATGGTCGTGTATGTTCCCGCCAAATACTATATCAAATCTGTTTAACCTGTCTATGATTCTGTTGCAATAATCCCTACTGTACTTTTCTGTCCAGTCTGTGCCGGGATTTAAATAAGGAGCGTTAACCATAATGAACCAGTTCTCACATCCGGCAGGAGCATCATTCAAATCTGTTTTTGATGAAATTGAAATATAAATCGTCATATCATCCGACGGGATTTTTTTTTCAAATATGTCAATGTATTCCTTTTCATAATCGTCTGCAAAAAAAATGTTGTGATGACTTAATTCGGAAAACTTCTTCTTCATTCCAGCTTTTATGATGAATGCAGAGTTTGCCCAGTCGTCATTTTTAAAATAATCTTTATCCATTATGCCCGAGCTGTTTGTGAAGTTAGAAACAACAGTATCAAATTTATCTGTCTCAAGTGTTTTACCGTCATTAGATCTGAATTTAAGCGAAGTGATCTTTTTATTATTCTGTGAGATATCTTTGAGCTCGCAGCCGTAATGTATTTCCACATTAAATTCGCCGCATAATCTCCTGAGACCTTCTGCAATTTTATAAATTCCTCCTTTTACATACCAGGCGCCGTATTCATTCTCAATGTATGGTATTACAGAAAAAAACTGTGGCGCAAGAAAAGGCGTTGAGCCGCTGAATGTGGCGAATCTGTCCATCATCTGCTTAAGTTTCTTTTCTTTGAAAAATTTGTTTGAAAGATCGTTAACTGATCTTCCTGATATGAGTCTGAATAAATTTTTTATGCCTTCCTTTGAAAGATAGTTTCTGATATTTATATCCGATCCTATAAAATCTTCCAGAGATAAATTGTAAAATATTTTTGCATATTCAAGATATCTGAAGTAACTGTCAGATGTATCATCACCGAATACTTTTTTTAATTCCTGTTCTGATTTTGCTTTGTCAGTGAAAGAATTAAATACAGTGCCGTCAGACCAGAAGTATCTGCATGAACTATCAATCTCTGTAAGTTCAAAATAGTCCGTCATCTCTCTTTTAATTTCATCAAAGAATTCCCTGAAAACAAATGGCATCGTTATCAGCGATGGTCCGGTGTCAAATCTGTAACCGTCTCTTCTTATCTCTCCCATTTTTCCGCCGGGCTCATCATTCTTCTCGTAAATACTCACTTCATGTCCTTTAGCTGAAAGCAATATTGCGCTTACCATTCCTCCGATTCCTGCGCCGCAAACGATTATTTTTTTCATAAGTCTATTATTGTTACACCGCTGTCACCTTCATTCCAGTTGCCCAGTCGAAAAGTCTTTACAGATTTATGTTTCCTGAGAAGTTTCTGAACTTCTGTTCTTAACCTTCCGCTGCCTTTTCCGTGGATTATACTTACTTCCTTTAAACCGCTGTTCACTGAATCAAATATAAACTTTTCTATCTTATCCTCAATTTCCGTCGGATAATTTCCTCTCAGATCAAGTTCGTATTCAATTTTTCCTTCATTGACCTCTACAAACGAATGTCCCGAATATTCTTTTACTGATTCTTTCCTATTTATTTTTTCTACGTCATGAAGTTTTAATCTCATTAAAATTCCGTTCACATTTACTGAAATATGTTCCCCTGAAATATCTATAACTTCGCCTGATGCGATCGAGTCTTTAATTCTTATTGTGTCATTTACTTTAATCACTTCGTCAAGAACTTTTACATCTTCATCTTCTATAAACTTATCTTCTTCAGGAACAGTAATGATCTTTTCCGATTCAAGGTTAAATTCTTTCTTGATCTCCTTGGGAGTATGCTTGTCTTCACGGATCTCCTTGATCGTCTTTTCAATTAGTTTATTTGCATCTTTTAAAATTCTTTCCGCTTCAAGTTTTGCTTTATATTTAATCTCTTTTTCATTCCTGCTTAATTCCTTAATCTTCCTGTCATACATTGCAGTAAGACCTTTTAATCTTGAATTATCAATATCAAACTTATTCTTAAGAAGATCATACTTCTGTTTTGTTTCATTGAGATCTTTCAGAAGGTCTTCAAGTCTGCTTTCATTTTCATCAAGATTACTGTAGGCGTCTGTTAAAACTGATTCCGGAAAATCAAATTTCCTTGCGATCTCAAATGTAAAACTCTGACCGGGCACGCCCGAAACAAAATGAAAATTCGGAGTAAGGTTCTCTACATCAAATTCAAGCGAAGCGTTTTCTATTCTTTCAGTGCTGTATGCAAATTCCTTCAGTTCGCTGTTATGTGTCGTTACTATTGTATAAGCATCCCTTTTTGAAAATGTTTTCAGAATGGATGCAGATAAAGCGCTTCCCAGCACAGGATCAGTTCCGCTTGCGATTTCATCTATGAGAATGAGAGAATTATTGTCTGACTTGTCTAAAATCTCTTTTATAGAGCGAAGGTGTGAACTGAATGTACTCAGATCGCTTTCTAAAGATTGTTCGTCACCTATGCTGATAAAGATGTCGTTAAACAATTTGAACTCGCTTTCGGGAGATGCGGGAACAAGCATTCCCGACTGAAGCATAAGTTGTATTAATCCGACTGTCTTAAGTACAACTGTCTTTCCTCCTGCATTCGGCCCTGATATTACCAGCGTGTTATAATCTCCTCCGATTGTCAGATTAAGCGGAATTACTTCGTTTCGTTTTTTAGTTTTCAAAAGTCCCGGATGATATGCTGTAATAAGATTTAAATATTTATTTCCTATAACAGGTTTTGTTGAGTCAGTTTCGATTGCATATCTTGCTTTTGCCTGAATGAAATCTATCTCGGACAGAATGTCAAGGTTGTTCTTAATTTCATCTGTGTACTGTGCAAGCTGTCCCGAAAGCTCGCGAAGTATCTTCTCTATTTCTCTTTTTTCCTCAAAATGAAGTTCCGTAATTTCATTATTGAGATTTATGATTTCAGATGGCTCAATGAAAACTGTAGCTCCCGTTCCCGATGATCCGTGTATGATACCGGGAACATTTCTCTTGTTCTCGGCTTTTACAGGAATAACATACCTTCCTTCACGCTGTGTTATAATATCTTCACGAAGAAATTCCTTTTCCGAAACTTTTTTCAGTATAGCGGAAAGTGTTTTTCTTAATCTTCCGGACTGTGAATTTATGCTCTTTCTGATTTTACTTAGAGCAGCCGAAGCGTTATCTCTTACATTACCTGTTTCATCTATTGTTATCTCAATATTGTGTTCAAGTATTTTATTGAAAAAAAGATCTTTAGCAAGATTGTTTATGAGTTCAAATGAATTGTCCTTTTCACTATTGAGATCAGAAATATACTTCTTTGTATTTCTTGAGATTTTCAGAAAGTCGAGTATATGCAGAAATTCTTCAGGAGTTATGTAATATCCTTCTATCTTAATTTTACTGATGCATCTGCTTATGTCTTTCAGTCCGTCAAGAGGCAGATCTCCTTCGGTTGAAAGAATAATTTTCATTTCGACTACCTTATCGAGTTCTTTCTCTAAAGATTCATTGTCAGTGAAAAAATCAATTTCATCGCAGCGGACTTCTCCCAGCGTAGAATAGGCGTGATGTTTGACACTGCCTGTGATCCTGTCGAACTCTAACTTTATTTTTAATTCTGCCAGATCCATATTTATAAATGATTCAATAAATGTAAATTAATTTGAACGTAAAATCATTTTGCTTAACTCCTCATAAAAACTTTTTGCTTCAGGAAAAAATTTTATTACATAATTATAAACATCAGGAGCGATATTTACAGTCACAGGGTACAACACTGAAACCGCTATTTCTTTTTCCGAAAAAATTTTAAAAGTACCTGCTGAAACCACTAAAAATATACTGGCGATAATTAGTCCTTTAAAAATTCCGAGCAATGTCCCTGATATCTTATCAATGGTTCTGGTAATGAAATTCAAACCCGATATTTTTCCTGAAATATAAGTAAATATAAAATACGCTGTAAGAATAATAAAAACAAAAGAGATGAAGCTAAGAATTTTTTCGTCAGTCTTAATGAATTTTAAAAAGCTGACAAGTTTGTCATTGTAGCGGGTCGCAAGATATAATCCTGTAATTATTCCTGCAAGTGAGAAAATGCTTTTAAGAAGACCGTTTTTCAGACCCAGTAAAGCGGGTATTAAAATGATAACGGATATTATGATATCTAACTTATTCAAATTGATTCAGACATTGTATCATTAATTTCCGGACAGTAAAAAATCAGTCTGAAATGAGTTGCAGTATTACGAAAGTTTGCTTTTTAATATGTCCTGTATAATCTTACCGTCAATTTTACCTTTAAGCTGTTTCATAACTTCGCTCATTAATCTGCCGAAATCTTTTTGAGAGGTTGTCCCTGCATCCGATATGATCTTTGATATAATTTCATCAGCTTCTTTTTCAGACATTTGTTCGGGCAGGTACTGATTTATTAAGTCAAGCTGCGCCTGTTCTTTATCTACAAGATCCTTTCTTCCTGCCTGCTCAAACAATTCTATTGATTCTTTTCTCATCTTTGCCTGCTTTGCCAGCAGCTGAATTTCCTCTTCCGGAGTCATCTCCCTGTTCATACCCGACTTGTCCATTTTAAGAATCTCAGCTCTGATCGAACGGAGCGTATCTATTTTCACTGTATCTTTTGCCTTTAAAGCATTATTCAGATCTTCATTTATCTTAACTTTTAAACTCATAATCTATGACTTGACTTCTTATTGATTAATTGATGATTTATATCTTTCAGACTCTGCTATATATTTCGATTTAGGAAAATCTTCTTTTATTCTGTTGAAAATTTTCTTAGCGTCATCAGGTTTATCCGCCCGTATATAATTCTTACCTGCATAAAACAGATACTGGTCAACAAAAGGATTTTCCTTGTCAATATTTGCTGCTTTCTCAAATTGTTTAGCAGCATCAGAATAATTATTCTTCGCTTCATATACAGAAGCTAATCCGGCTGCAGAAGAAACCTGAAGAAGTTTATTGCTTCCTGAATAATCTTTGTAATACTTTTCCGCTTTCTCAAAATCCCTTAAATTGAAATATGAATTTGCAAGCATCAGTTTGGCTAACTCGCCGTTTTCAGTCGAACCGTATTCATCAACGATAAACTGAAGTCCTTTAGTCTGTCCGAGCGAATCCCCGCTGACCGACTGCTGAAAATTTCCTGCATTATATATTTGCTGTATCTTCGATAATTCGAGAGAAGCTTTCTCGTTGTCTGCTTTTCTTTTGTTAGTAAAAAATATGATGCCTGCGATAATTATAACTATTGCAGATAGTACATAGTAAACATTCTTCTTGTTCTTATCAAAGAAATCGACTGCTTTGTAATATACAGCCATCAGCTTGTCTTCAGTATGATGTGTTTGATGCTTTGTCATTAAATGATTTGTTTTTTATAATTTATTATTAACTATCAATATAATTATATTTGGTAAGTATTTAAAGGGAATTTTGAATTATTTTGGATTGAGCTGACACAACTGTCCAAAACGTGTCGGGTTAGATGTAAAAGTTAATTATGATACAATTTTAAACAGATTTCCCATGAATTTATAAAAATCCCTGGATCTCAATCAAATTAATTTTAAAATAAACCAAAGCTTTTCTTTTACAGATGTTACAGATTTTCACAGATACACACCTATACTCTTAACTGAGTAATTAAAATTATAAGAAAAATTCAGAGTCTGATCTGGTTAATGTGTGAGAAACAAGCCTTTTGATTTCAATATAGTTTTAGTTTCGTGAACAATATTCAACGCTTTGGAGCAATATGCTTTTTACTTTAATCCGTACCATGGACCTGAATTGAAATCCATTTCAAGTATATTTTTATCTCCCTGATCTTTTACTTTTTCTATTGATGTAATGCATTCTGTTAAAAATTTTTCCGCAGTCTCCATATCTCGGTTAAGAGCGTATGCTCTGGCATTTACCATAAGAGAAAATGCAATATCCCAGTCTTCCATTTCATCTATATGACTGAAAGTAATTTCGTAATTTCTTTTTGCGTGATGAAGAGAGGATTCCTTTCTTCCGGCATATGCCAGCGCAGTTGCAATCATATATTCACCTCTTGCGAGATTGGCGGTTTTACATTTGGAGTAACTGCTCCAGTGAAGCGTTGTAGCGTAAGCCATAGAGATCATCTTCTCCGTTTCCTCTTCAGTCCTGTCAGCTTTTTCAAGAAGCGGGAAAATACTGTTGTTATATTCTGCGCCAAACCATCTGTGCGCAATATCAATATCAAAAGGAGGTTCTTTAGACATATAATTTATGTTTTATTAAAAAATTATTTTCTGTCCTGAATGAATTTCTGTATCTGCCTTCTGTGTCTTGAGATATGAACTATTGCATGCTCCATTAACTGTTCATAGTCATACAACTGACCCCAGCCGGTTAGTATCTTCTTTGCAGGATCGGGTTCATACATCTCGGATTCAGCTACTTTGTCAAATGTTTTGACAGTATGATCAAACATCCTGTCAAGGGCTGAATTGTATTCTTTAATTGTATTGAAAAAAACTCTTTTTGGCCAGGGACTGTCTGAATTGCCTTTATGAATGTCTATCATTGTCATGTAATTATATCCGCATAAAACCACATGCGTAAGAACTGATTGAACTGAAACACAGTCTTTATTTGAAGTCTTGTGGCCGGATATGATTTTCAGATCAGTTTCATTTATATCCGAAATATTTTTTTTCAGGTCGTTAACTGCATTCTGATATTCATCAAGCAATGCCCCTTTAACTCCTTTTCTGAATTTTGCTGCCATTATTTTTTTGCAAATATAATAATTTAAAACTGATATTTTACTCATAAAATGTAGCCGGAAATATATAGACCAGTATTTTTATTGAATACTTTTTTCATAATAGATTAAAATTTTGTTTAACTACCGGCTTATTGTCCTGAAATAAAAAATTACTTTATTTAAATTATTAAATAAATTTAAATTGAAATATCATGAGAGAATACGAAGTATCGCTAAATCCAAATAAGCTTGTAAAGTATCTGAGAAAGCCATCGAAAGAATTTACCAGACACGACATTATAAGATTCATAGAAGAGAATGGAATAGAGATGGTAAATTTTCGTTTTGCCGGTGAGGACGGTAAGCTGAAAACTCTTAACTTTGTAATTACAAGCCGCGATTATCTTGAGTCAATTCTTTCAACAGGAGAGCGGGTTGACGGATCAAGCCTGTTCTCTTATGTTGACGCGGATTCAAGTGATCTGTATGTGATACCGAGATTCAGTTCTGCATTTGTAAATCCTTTTTCTGAAATTCCTTCAATAGATATTCTTTGTTCCTATTACACAAAAGACGGCAAACCTCTCGAAAGCGCTCCTGAATATATTCTGAGAAAGGCGCATAATGAATTTAAAAAAAGCACTGGATTTGTTTTTAAGGCGATGGGTGAACTTGAATATTATGTAATCAGCAAAACAGATACGCTTTACCCGGCAAAGGATCAGAAGGGTTATGCAGACTCGCAGCCGTTTTCAAAATGGGAAAACCTTCGCAGGGAAGCTATGAATCTTATTGCGCAGGCAGGAGGCAAAATAAAATACGGTCATTCGGAAGTTGGTAATTTTACTTCGGGTGATGAATATTATGAACAGCAGGAAATTGAATTTCAGCCCGTAGAAGCTGAAGATGCTGTTGACCAGCTTCTTATCGGAAAATGGATACTGAGAATGCTCGGAAAGAAACATAATGTTAACATAAGCTTTGCTCCGAAAATAACAGTCGGCAAAGCGGGCAGCGGTCTTCATATTCATTTTCTTGCGGAAAAGAACGGAGTGAATTTAATGGCTGATGATGAAGGAATTACTGATACAGCAAAAAAAATGATAGCAGGGATTCTGAGCAAGGCGAAAGAACTTACTGCATTCGGAAATACTGTTCCGCTTTCTTATCTGCGCCTCGTCCCGCATCAGGAAGCGCCGGTGAATATCTGCTGGGGCGATACGAACCGTTCGGCTCTTATGAGAGTTCCTCTCGGATGGATCGCAAAAACTAATATGGTCAGAGATGCAAATCCTTTTGAAAAGTATGAAGTGCCTTATATCCCAGGTAAGCAAACAGTCGAACTCAGAACTCCCGACGGTTCCGCTGATCTTTATCACCTGATGGCAGGTCTGATAATGGCTGCTCAGTCCGGTCTTGAAAAAACTGACTCACTTGAACTCTCAAAAAAATTATATTCAGGCGTAAATATATTCAAAGAAGAAAACAGAGAAACAGCATTTAAGTTTGAGCAACTTCCTGTATCATGTTCTGATTCCGCAGATGCTCTTGAAAAAGACAGAAGTTTCTTTGAAAAGAATAAGGTCTTCCCAAAAGGTACTATTGACAGATTCATTGATAATCTCAGATCATTCAAAGATAAAAATCTGCGCGAAGAATTGTTCGGCAAGGATGATGAGATTAAAAAGCTTGTGAAGAAATATATGCACAATATGTAAAATGACAAAGAAATAATTATTTTTGTTTCTTATTTCCAGTGTTGAAAAAATATTAAAGAGATACGGGAGTATCCATCTCTGCAGAATCGTTGAGAACTATGCTATCCGTTTTCAGAAAGTTTCAGTTGTTCATGAATTTTCTGAGCTATGAGATTGTAGTTTTCATTCAATTCATCAATAGACTCAAAAGTATATATACATTTCTCTGAATCCGCAAATTCTTTCAGCCATTTCCTGACTTCCGGCTCGTACTTATAATGAACTCTCTCAACCGCTTCCCTGTACAGATCATATCTTGCTTCTCTGTCTCCTGTGAACGGATCAAAAGGATAACTCTTATAATTGTAAAGACTGTTCCTCTCAAAGACTGTTTTGAGACAATATTCAAGAGGATACTTCAGATAAATGATAATGTCAGACCATTCAAGTCTTTCCTTCATTGTTGAATGATAAGCCCAGCCCTCGATAATCATTCTTTCCGATTTCATTTTATTTAATAATTCTTCTTTAAATACATTCTCATCAGTTCTTATATAATTATCTTTCCAGGAAAGCAGATCAAGATGAGTAACCGGAATGTCATATTCTTTACCGAGTCTTTCAGAGAGTGTGGATTTGCCAGTCCCTCCGTTTCCGATGATCAGAATTCTTGCGGATCTCATTTGTAGTTTTGCAATGTTCAATAACACTAATATTATAAATTTATTCCGCCCGATACTTCTATCCGCTGTCCGTTTATCCATTTGGCGTCATCCGAACAAAGAAATGCAACGACACTTCCGATATCGTCTGCCTGACCTACTCTTCCTAGAGGCGTCTGGCTTGTGATGAAAGCTTTTAACTGAGGATTGCTTCTTATAATCGCATTATTAAAATCAGTTTCAGTAGCTCCAGGCGCAATGACATTTGCTCTGATTCCTCTTTGTCCCGTTTCCTTTGCAAGATATTTAGTAAAGACTTCAACAGCGCCTTTCATTGAAGAATAAACGGAATATCCCGGAACGCAAAAGCGTGTAGTTCCTGATGATACATTGACTATGCAACCGTTATCATTAATCATCGGCAAGGTTTTCTGAGTAAGAAAGAATACCCCTTTGAAATGTACATTGACAAAATTATCGAATACATCTTCAGTAACTTTATCAAAAGGAATAGTCGCGCCAATGCCAGCATTGTTAATTAAAAAATCGAATCTTTCAGAACTGAATTTTGTCTTTAATGTTTCCGAAAGCTGCTTTATAAAATTATCAATGCTTTTAATGTCTGAAACATCAAACTGCAAAGAGGCAGACTTTTGTCCTGTGTTTATGATTTCTGAAGCGACTTTATCAGCATCCTCCTTATTTGTGTTATAAGTAATAATGACATCAATTCCTTTCTTTGCCAGAGATAATGCCATATCTTTCCCGAGACCTCTTCCGCCTCCTGTAACGAGAGCTATATTGTTTTTCATAAATTATAATTTGATAAGTTAAATTTTCGTTTTACATAATATTACTTTCCTTTTTAAATTGAAATTTAAAATTAATTAACTTTTAGAATTTGATTTAACATCTGTTACTCATCTTCCGGTTTTTTAATTTTCACGACAAAAAATTATTAATTAATAATTCCGGTAAATTGACTCCTGCCAATCTCTGTCATTGATAAAAGTCTTTCTCAAAACCTAAGGTTTCTTCAACACGAGAATCAGAGACGCAGAGAGTTTTAATTTTATTGTTTACTTATCGCTGTGTCTCTGTGACTCAGTGTTGATTTCTAAAATGTCTTGTCGTGCGAAGTTAATTCAAACCGAACAATAATTTAAGTTTATTGTTGATTTGATTTAAAGTATTTTTCAAAAAAACCAGGATGCTTATTTGCGGAATAGATGAAGCGGGAAGGGGACCTTTGGCAGGTCCGGTTGTGGCTGCTGCAGTAGTGTTTGAGAAAGGATTCATTATAGAAGAAGTAAATGATTCCAAAGTGCTTAATGAATCTGAAAGGGACAGACTTTTTTTCAGGATAATAAACAATTGTCTCGATTACAGAATAAGCATTACTGACAATATTGAAATTGACAACACTAACATTCTCAAAGCAACTATGAAATCAATGCATTCTGCAATTGCGCATTTAAGTCTCAAACCGGCTAAATATTTTATTGACGGAAATTATTTTAAACTGCCTGATAATTATGAAAAGGATCTTGATTATGAGACTGTGATAGACGGTGATGCTAAGGTATTCGAAATTTCCTGCGCGTCCATTCTTGCAAAAGTTACAAGAGACAATATTATGCGTGGTTATCACATCAGATTTCCTGAATATAATTTTCACAAACACAAAGGTTATGCAACGAAAGAGCACTATGCAATGATAAGACTGCACGGACTCTGTGAGATACACAGAAAAAGTTTTTTGAAAAACATTATTTCCGAATTAAACTCTTCCGGATGAAATGCATATATAAGAACCGTCTTGGCAAAAGCGGTGAGTTGATGGCAAAGAATTTTCTTTTGAAAAAAAATTATAAATTCATTACAGCAAATTACAGGTACGAAAGAGCCGAGATTGATCTGATATTTGAAGATGAAAAAAACAAAATGCTTGTATTCGCTGAAGTTAAGACACGAAGGAATAAAAAATACGGCTTGCCTGAAGAATCCATTACAGTTTCAAAACAGAATAATATCAGAAAAGCCGCACTTGGTTTTGTAAATAATTTTCCTCAGTTTTCAAATCATGATATGAGGATAGATGTTGTCAGCATTTTACTTGCTGATGAAAAAGCTGAGATCAATCACATCGAAAATGCATTCTGATCAGAATGTGAAAGCTAATCCTAACTTATAAGTATAATACCTCATCGGAGCTGCGCTGTTAAACGGCCAGTTCATCTTGTCTTTTCTGAGCTGATAGAATCCAAATTCATAAGCATTCTTAAGAATGAAATTCACGAAAGTTCCTGCAGCAGGAGCATTCCTCATTATCTTTTTTGTGAAATTATCAATAAGATAATATCCGCTCATTTCTATTACGCTGCTCATAAGCTGCTTACCGAAAAGGTGTCTTGGAAATATGATTGCTGTTTCAAACTGCGGCTGAATGGAAAAGCCCGGAGTTAACTGCAGGTTTATTCCGCCTTCTGTCACGCTTCCGAATCTGAACACATCGTTAAAGTCATTGTAATAGTTCTTATCCGCTTCAGTAGTCATAGCTCCGTTGTCATAAGTGAATTTCGACCAGGCGAATGAATTAGAATTGTAAGGCATAATTTCAACTGAACCAAGTTTAAGTCCGTAAGCATCCTTGTTTCCGAAACCGAATCTCCAGAGGTCATTTTTTATTTCTTCGTTTCCTTTAGACTTAGGATTGTTTTTATCGGAAGCATTTCCAACAAAAAAATATCTGTTTTCATATCCTGTGATGTCTTTGCCGAAATAACTTTTTCTTTTTGTTGTAAATCCAAGTTTAAGTTCAATAAGACCTGCGTTTGCAAGATTATTTGCGGTACCGTTAAGCTTAATGCCGGAAGATCCGTAATTGAGTTCTATTGATGGTTTTTCAAATAGCCGGAAAGATTTATAGTGATTAGTAAAATCAATGTAATTCTGAGCTGAAAGTTGTGCTGAAATAAAAAATGAAAATGCAATCAGAAAAATTTTTTTCATGAGTAATAGATTTTAAATTTAAAAAGATTAGTTACATGTTTAGACGAAAAAATTCCGATTGGGTTTCCATTAACAGAAATAATTTTATCCCGGATTATAATTTATGAAAAAAGTCATTCCGTGTATATTTTAAGCAAATGATAATGTCTTTTTAAATGGCAGACAACATTAAAAAAGCCGGAAGAAAATAATCCTGCCGGCTTTTAATAAAAAATGAATAATATATTTATTTGATCAATATCATTTTCTTAATTTCATTGTAAGATCCGGTACTTATCTTATAATAATAAATTCCGCTCGGATAATTACCGGCGTCAAATGAATACTGATAACTTCCCGGATTGAGATTTTCATTTACTAGTAAAGCAACTTCTTTACCGAGTGAATTATAAACTTTCAGAGTAGTAAAAGAAGATTTTGCAATATCGAATTTAATGTTAGTCACAGGATTAAACGGATTCGGATAATTCTGATATAGTTCAAACTTTGAAGGAATGACCGAACTGTAGTTAGAAATTCCTACATCAATTGTATCATAAATCGCAGTTTCCACAAAGATATTATTTACAGACAGAGATGGGGTTGGATTTGGTCCGGTGTATGAACCTGTTCCAGAACCTAACCATGACTGAAAGAAATATGTTTTACCGTTGAACTGAACCTGCATAGGATCAGGAGAGATAGTAGCAACGGCTGCTGAATCATAAAATATATTTCCGCCGTTTACTGTAGCAGGAATTCCTGAAGGGCTTACTAATCCCAATAGTTTGTATTGAATCTTATAAGTTGCAAAAAGATTAATTTCCTGAGTTCCGACATTAATGGTTTGCGAAATTGGTCCGCCATTGCTCCAGTTCTGGAATACATATCTTGTATTGCCAACAGTAATTGGTGATACAGCTTCGACTGTATGTGACGATCCTATATCCCACGTGAATAATCTGGATGTATTATAAGAAACATTGTCTACTTTGTAAGATGCCTGAGATCTGTTAGCTCCAAAGAGCGCATAATTTTTACCAACCAGATAATTCATAACTGTTTTATGAACCTTCCCGCTTGCGCTTGTACCGGTAACTATTACTTTGTAAATACCTGCCGGAACGGCAGCAGTAGAATTAACTCTGAAAGCAAGAGAATCAGGAAAATTACTAAGAACGTTTCCATCCGGAAATTCTGTAGTTATACCAGCAACCGGAGTTTCCAAAGCTGCAGTAAAAGTAACAGCTGAATTGAAACCGGAAGCTATTACCGGAATCTTAACTTTGTAATCAGCGCTTTGGGATTGTCCAAGATTTACAACTTTATACGCCGGCGCTGAAATTAAATTAAAATCAGTTGTAGGTTTTCCGGAATTATAAATTTCATTTGCATATCCCTGAACAAAAACAATATTTTCTATCTGACTTAACTGCCATGACGGATCGAGTGTATAATTAAACTCTAAGCTAATCTTCTTTCCCGGTAATAATGTAACCGGCGTTCCTGTAGATGGGAAAAGTTTTCTGAAAACATTTTTGAAAATTCTTTCTCCGTTTGTTCCGGGAGGAGATGCATAAGTAATTAATTTTTCTCCGACTGAAAAATGAACTATAGCTGTAGGAATTGAAACTCCGAATTCACAATAGATATCAGCTTTAACTGTAATATTATTTCCGTTTGCAGTTTCTGTAACTACTATTGTAATCGGACTTAAAACATTTGTTCTGGAATCAAATGCAGCCTGCAGGACCGGCTGTGATACACCGTTGATATATGTTCCGTCCATGAACCAGTAAGGAATAGAATTAACGCCGTACTGAGTTCTTCTCGAAGTATTATCTGTTGGATTAGCCAGATACATCGGGTCATTGCCCGGCGCCGGCCAGTTCATGTGATAACTTACACTTGATAATCTGTTTGGATCCGTAGCTGATAGAAATGCATCAAGCGCAGGATTAGCGGTTGCACAGGGACCGCATGTTGAACTTGTAAATCTTTCGAGCAGAATATTTCTGTCACCTGCGAGAGAAATATTTGTCAGTGTGACTGCAAATAAAATGACAGCAATCAGTAATTGTAATTTTTTTTCCATATAATTTAAGTTAAAATTTTTTTGGGGTAGTTGTATGTATACAAATTAATTTATTCCTATTTAATATACAACATTCTTTTGCTTTCGGTGAAACCTCCTGCTGTAAGACGATAGAAATAAATTCCGCTCGGCAGATCGTTAATATTATCACAAGCATTAAAATTTATTGTGTATTCACCGGCGGGTTTGAATTCATTTTCAAGAACCGCAACTTCATTACCTGTGATGTCATAAATTTTCAAAGTAATGTTGCCGGGGTTATTTAGTTCGTATTTTATGACAGTTCCAGGATTAAATGGATTTGGATAATTCTGGTAAAGTGTGAATCTGCCCGGAACTGATACTGAATTGTTTTCTGCATAAGATACTTTCTGATTCTGATAAAAGAAAATTCCTCCTTTTACATTACCAATAAAAAGATCAGGATCAGTATCATTATCAATATCAACAAACTCCGGACAGGCGTTCTGATGGTTGACAATGTTTTTGTATTCATTTGTTTCCAATGTAAACACCGGAATAGCCGGACTCCCGTTATTTTTGTAAAACGAAATTCTGCCGTCCCGTCTGCCAATGAAAAGATCGTAGTCATTATCTCCGTCAATATCAAAAAATCTCGGTACAGCGTCATCACCAATGTCTATTGAATTGTAATAAGCTGATCTTAAAGTGAACTGAAAGACTGAAGGAGTACCTGTATTCTCATAATAAAAAATTCTTCCGTTCGATGCCCCTATGAAAAGGTCTTTGTCATTGTCATTATCAATATCAGCAAAAACCGGAACGCTGCTTTGACCCATTGAATCAATTCCGTTTTGTCTGCCTGTTCCTGCATAAGTGAATACATAATTTGCTGAGCTTCCTGTATTCCTGAAAAACCAGAGAGAATCTTTTATATAACTTCCCAGAAATAGATCCAAGTCACCGTCATTGTCAATGTCAGCGAATGCAGGAGCGTAAGTATAATTGAATGGTGCAGATCTCAAAGGTATTGAATCTATTTCAAGATTAAATGAAGGGGAAAAAACTGTTCCTGTATTTCTGAACAATGTGAGCTTCGCAGGTATGTCATTACCTATAATTATATCTTTATCGTTGTCATTGTCAATATCTGTAAACACTATATTGCTGTTGCCTCCTACATCAACATTTACAAGATAATTATCAGTTATCCTTGCGAAGTTTGCAGCAGCAGCAGTTCCGTTATTTCTGTAAAAAGCAAAATTATTCTGATTCTGCGAAGAGTAAAGAACAGAAATAAACAGATCCTTATCTCCGTCAGCGTCTATGTCTGCAAATCTTGTTGAATTATATCCCTGCGAGATGAATGAAGAGTTGTGAGGATAAACCGAATCTACAATTGCAACATCCGGATTTGCAGGAGTGCCGTTATTTCTGATAAAATAAATTCCTTTTGAAAAAAGATCTCCCCAGAACAGATCGAAATCATTGTCAGCATCAATGTCTGTGAATTCAATTGAATTTGCTCCGTGTCTTTCATTCAATGCAGGAGAAATAATAAGCAGGTTCTGCCAGAAGTCTGTAATAAATTTAAAACTGAAGTTTAAGCCGGTACCGATGTTTTCATAATACACAATGGTTCCAAGCGCCTGTCCGGTAAAGAAATCCTTGTCTCCGTCACCGTCAATATCGCAGAATACAGGTACGCTGTTTGATTCGCTGTAAATTACAGTGTCCGTATTAGTCCGCAGCTCTTCAGTAATCAGAGTATAAGCCGGTAATGTAGTACTTCCCGTATTTTTATAATATTTTATTGTCTGCAGATCTCCGCCTGTGAAAAGATCGAAGTCATTATCAATATCTATATCAACGAAGTAAAACCAGTTTTTGAAATTAAGATTCTGAAACTGAGTTGTTATAAGTTTGAATGAAGCGTTTTGCGGTGTGCCGGTATTTTTGTAAAAATATAATGTAGTGTCATTATCAAAAGTAAAAAGGTCAAAGTCATTATCACCGTCAATGTCAATGAGCTGGTAACGGGCATTGTTCTGGCCTCCGTTAAAAGGAGCGTAAGAAGTATTGCCGTTAATGGTGAAATTTATTCCGTCAAATTTCTGCACAAGATCCTGAGAAAATATTCCTGCGGTAAATATAATTATGATAAAAAAACTCAGGATAACAGATTTGAATAATCTAATTTGTAATTCCATCACCGTATTTGAATTCATTGCTGATTGAAACAGGTAATTTGCCTTTGTATTTTATAGTTCCGTAAAATGATTTTATAACTGAATTAATAGAAGTCTCCGCATCAGCATAAGCGCAGATATAGGAACCCACTTCTGGAAAACCCTGTATAAGATAAGGATTTCCGAAAGAGACCACTACAACCTTTTTACCATTTGATATGAGTGAATTAATAAGGTCTAATTGTGACTGAGGAAGACCGACTGTTCCTGTCTTGATCTTTACTTTTGCATAGACAGGGACTATTACAACGTCGTAAGAAGATGCTTCGCTTAATATTTCATTTGAATTAATTACATCACCCGTGAGATCAAAAAAGGAAGTGCTTTTAAATTTATTCTCTTCGTTGAATTTACTCAGAAAGAAATCTGAATTTGCTTTTTCATTACCGTTATTCATAGAAACAATAAGACAGGACATTTCACTTGCCATTGTGAAAGGTAGAATGTTGTAACTGTTTTTTACTAATGTGATTGATTCATCAGCTATCTGCTGAGAAATTTTCATTGATTCATCTGAATTTACAATCGAAGAAACTTTGCTGACATCTGAAAGTTTATTTTCATCAAGTTTAAGCCAGCTTTTGGCGTTCAGAATTTTTTTTGCGGAGAGATTTATTCTTTCTTCGCTGATCGAACCGTTATTCACTGAATTTTCAATTGCATCAATAGCTTCAGTTTCTCCCTGAGGCATTAGTATCAGATCTATCCCTGCATTTACGCATCTCAGAGCGACTTCCCGTACGGAAAAATGATTGACAACACCTGCCATATTCAGTGCATCGGTAACAATAAGCCCGTTGAATTTAAGTTCATTTATCAGCAATCCTTCGACAATATTCTTCGATAAAGAAGCAGGAACATTAGCTTCAGCATCAAGAGAGGGGAGCGACAGATGAGCTATCATTACTGACATCACATTATTTTTTATTGCATTCTTAAAAGGAATGAGTTCGAGATTGTCAAGTCTTTCCCTGCTGAAATTCAGTACAGGCAGATCGCTGTGAGAATCAATATCTGTATCACCGTGTCCCGGAAAATGTTTTGCAGTTGCTATCACATTTCCTTCCTGCAGTCCTTTGATAAATTTCTCTGACATAGACGAGACAAGCGACGGATCTTCACCGTAAGACCTAACATTGATTATAGGGTTCAGAGAATTATTGTTAACGTCAACTACGGGTGCATAATTCTGGTGAACTCCTATAGATCTGCATTCCTTAGCAATTTGAATTCCCATAAGATATGCGAGTTCAGGATTTCTTGTAGCTCCGAGAGCCATATTGCTTGGGAAAAGACTTCCGTCATCGAGGCGCATCTTTGTTCCGCGCTCATAATCTGCAGAGATGAGAAGGGGAGTTTCAGACAAAGACTGAAGCGAATTTGTAAGCTCCGCCTGCTGAACGGAATTCCCCTTGAAAAAAATAACGCCTCCGACTTTTTCATTTACAATAAGGTTAGAAAGTCTTTTATATTCAGCCGAATTATTATCCAGTGCATACCCGAATGAATTTGTGATTATCATCTGAGCTATCTTTTCACGGAGTGTCATTGAGTTTAATTTATTCTCAGTCCACTGATTTGATTCTGAAAAGAGATCCGGAGCTGATTTTTTTTCTATCTTATTTTCTGAAATATTATTTTTTAAGATTTCATTTGAACCAAGGAGTGAAATCAGAAGAGAGATAAAAAATACATTCATTGAAAACAATTTATTCATAATCTAATTATTTATTAATTTCTTTATTCTCTCTTTCATATTTTTCCGTCATGCTTGTAAAGTATCTCATAATTTCCATCGGCAAAGGAATTATCATAGTAGAAGTTTTTTCCGTAGCGATCTCAGTCATGACCTGAAGATATCTGAGCTGCAGAGCGTTCGGATCAGTTCCGAGAATCTTTCCTGCTTCGGCAAGTTTCTGAGCAGACATGAATTCACCCTCGGAGTTTATGATCTTCGCTCTCTTATCTCTTTCAGCTTCCGCTTGTCTGGACATTGCGCGGATCATTTCGACCGGAAGATCAACATTCTTTAATTCCACATTCATCACCTGAATACCCCAGGGTTCGGTAGATTTGTCTATAAGTTCCTTCAGACGGGAATTTACAAGTTCCCTGTGCCCAAGAAGATCATCAAGATCTCCCTGACCGGTAACTGTTCTTAATGTTGTCTGGGAAATAAGTGAAGTAGCATACATATAATCTTCGACCTGAATTATCGCAAGCTGAGGATTGATTACTTTGAAATAAACGACTGCATTAACCTTCACCGATACATTATCCTTTGTGATAATATCCTGTCCGGGAACGTCAAGCGCAATCGTTCTGAGACTGAGTTTAGTCATTCTGTCAAGAAGCGGAATAAGTATTATAAGGCCAGGACCTTTTACCGCCGAAAACTTTCCAAGACGGAATATTACGCCTCGTTCATATTCATTCAGAACCCTGAATGATCTGAGTATAGCTATTACTAGAATAAATCCTATTATTCCTCCGAATCCGAAAAGTAATCCTGCTAATGCTTCCATATATTAAATTTAAATTTAAGAAAATTGTAATTGGTAAAAGGTACTTTCTAATTTGAACTTTCATGTTCCTGCAAAACATATTCTTCTTTGAATCTTAATAATTTTTCCTTTATCGGTTCGAATTCATGAAACTGCATAAGCTCGAGTCTGAACTTGCTGACATCCCTCAGATTTTTCAGATAGCCCGAATAATGTTTCCTGTGTTCAAGGACGCCGTATTTTTCACCTTTGAGTTCGACTGATAATCTCAGATGTTCAATACAGATATCAATTTTCTCTTCAACTGACGGTTCTTCTTCGTGATAACCGTTTTTCAGATAAAATTTCGCCTGCCTGAATATCCACGGATTCTGAATAGCCGCCTGTCCGATCATAACGCCATCAGGACAGAAAGTATCGAACACATATTTTACATCTTCGGGAGTTTTTATATTTCCGTTTAAAATAATAGGAATCTGAACACCGGCATCTTTAATTCTTTTAACCCATGTCCAGTCAGCTTCTCCTTTATTGCCCTGATGACGAAGCCGGCAGTGAACTGTCAGCGCTTGTATTCCGGTCTTTTCAAGTATCTTTGCAACTTCGACTATCACAATCGAATTCTCATCCCACCCGAGTCTTGTTTTTAATGTTACAGGGAGATTTACACTGCTGATTATTTTTTCTGCGATTCTTGTCATCTTGGGAATGTCCTTAAGAAGTCCTGCGCCTGCGCCTCTCATAGCTACATCTTTCACCCAGCATCCGCAGTTGATATCAATGAAATCAGGATTGACACTTTCAGAGATCCTCGCAGCATCACCAAGTACTTCTTCATTTCCACCGAATATCTGAATAGAAAGAGGTCTCTCTTCTTCATAAAAGAAAAGTTTAGCTCTGGCTTTTCTTGCGTCTCTAATGAGTCCTTCCGCGGAAATAAATTCAGTGTAGACAATATCCGCTCCCAGACGTTTTGCGATCAGCCTGAACGGAGGTTCGGATACATCCTCCATAGGGGCAAGGACTATCTTGTCTTTAAACATTTTCTGAAATTCATTCATGTAAGTTAATTTAAACAATGTAATTATAATTAGAAATTTATTTAAAATACCTTTCTGATCTGAAAGGTTACCGGCTGCTGGTAAGTGATATAACTAACAGGGTCTTTAGCATATAGATTTTGCATTAATTCTAATTCTTTACCTGCGGAATGACCCTGCTAAAACAGGAAGTCATATCTTTTCGGGGGGATCCTGCGACTCAGTAAGATGACTGCTTTAGATTATTAATCTGTTACAAAAATTTACAATTTATTAACACAATTGCATATAAAGTTAAAAGTGATTTTCATAATTTTGAATTACAGAATTTATATCAGTTCAGAATAAAAAATTTATTTTTATAATTCAAAATTTTAATTTCATTTGTTATGAAAAAAACTATTTACCAATCAGTCTTTATAACGGCAATATTATTTTCTTTTTTAATCACCGGGAATTCAGGAAAAATATTTGCAGATACACTTTTGGTTGAAAAAGTAGTTCCCCAGTTCATAGGAAGTAAAACAGCAAGCGGTACAAACAATGCAAGGACGCCTTTTGCTGTCTGCCTTCAGATTACAGGTTTGCTGCCAAACACAGCTTATGACGTACAGATTGGAATTGGATTAATTACAGATGCAGTAACTTCGTTCGGTGCAGGAAATGTCTGGAACAGAAACAGAAATGCATTCACCGGACAGAGGGACACGCTTGCTTTTACAACAGATGGTAACGGAGACAGCGGACCATTCTGGTCATTCATTCAGCCGACAGGAAACGGTTCGAGATTTGATGCAGGACAGGTTCATAATCTCCGCATCGGTTACGCAATAACAGGAGGAAGCATTTCAGGAAATCCTGCATTCATCGGGTCAAAACAGATCACAGCGCTTGATATACCCGCCACCGCCAGGACTGTCACTGCGGCTGATGACGGTGCATTTATAAAAGGCACAGGATTTATTAATGAATCAGGAAAATATGTACTTCTTTATAATAATGTTTCCGGATCAGGTAATCCTGTTTACTCTTATCAGACAAGAAACTCTACTGCTACAAATACTACTCAAAGCGATTTGCCTGTATCTGTAAATGATGTATTCTTACAAAGCGGAACGAGCGCTGCCGGTGATTTTGCGGCAATTGTCCCTATCGGTGCAAATAACCCAAATGGAATAAGAAGAATTGAATTCAGAAATGCAGACTATTCTTTATTCTCTTCTTATACTGATGCTGACGGAATTTTTCCGAACGGAACAAATACTAAAACTTTACTGAGAAGGGAAGTAGGGATAATAAACATTTTCAGTACTTTAAATCTTAAATCATACATTGAAGGATTGTATGATAATGTGAATAATATAATGACATCGGATACTGCAATTATAGAATTAAGAAATAATATTTCTCCATTTAATTTAATTGATCAGTCAAAGGATATTCTTGATGCAAACGGAAACGGATCTTTTAACTTTAACAACACTTCAAACGGAACGCCTTATTATATTGTAGTAAATCACAGAAACTCAATTAATACATGGAGCGCGACGGCTGTAAGTTTCAGTTCGGGTTTAATGAATTATGATTTTTCTGATGCATCAACAAAAGCTTACGGGAATAATCTGACTCTTAAAGGATCTAAATATTGCATATACAGCGGTGATGTAAATAAAGATGAAACAGTTGATGCGTCTGATATCAGCAGCATAGATAATGATGCAAACAATTCAGTTTCCGGATATGTGAATACTGATCTTACAGGAGATGATTTTGTGGATGCTCAGGATCTTTCTGTTGTTGACAATAATGCAACTCTTGGGGTCTCAACTGTCGCTCCCTGAAGTATTTTAAAAAATCAAAATATCAGTTATCCTTAAAGCCGCAGGTTTAATGAACTGCGGCTTTTGTCTTTTATTCTCAAATGCTAACTGTATTGTGATTTAATCTGAAAGTTAGAAGTAACATTCTTTCGGGAGACCCTGAGATAAAATAACTGCTTTTCAAGTATATTAACTGAAGTAAAAAATCATTATTTTAAATTTAAATCTAAACAACATCTCATGAAAAAATTTAAACCAACTTTATTTATTGCAATTGTTCTTCTTGCATTTTTCTTTAATTGTAAAAATTCATTTTCAACAACAGTTAATGTTTCTGTTTCAAATTTTCAATTCTCACCAGCAAGTATTTCAGTTCAGGTAGGTGATACTGTGAGATGGAACTGGCTTAACGGAAGTCACACTACTACCTGCGACGGGTCAGCGCTTACTTCAAGACCTGCAGGTGCTGCAGCATGGAATTCGAATATAAATTCTGTTACTAACACATTTGTGTATAAAGTTACAGTTGCCGGAACTTACAATTATAAATGCGTTCCTCACGGCGGCAGCGGAATGGTCGGCGTAATAACAGCTTCAGCTCCGTTGGTTACGCTAAATCTTACTTCTTTAATGGAAGGTTTCTGGAATGGAACGGTCACTGTTCAGGATACTGTAAGAGTTTACCTCAGAAATCAGACAAGTCCTTATGCGATTATGGATCAGGCAAAAATAAAACTCAGCTCAAGCGGAAACGGTACACTGACATTCAGTTCTGCTCCTGGCGGAACATATTATATCTCTGTGATTCACAGAAACTCCATCGAGACATGGTGCAAAAACCCGCAATCATTTACAGCGGGTACAACGAAAATTTATGATTTCACTACCGGTGCTGCACAGGCATTCGGAAATAATATGATCCTTAAATCAGGGAAATATGTTTTTTACGGAGGAGATGTGGTAAGGGACGGAACAGTTGATGCATCGGATATCAGCAAGGTTGACAATGATGCTACGCTTTCTTTGTCAGGATATGTAGTCTCGGATCTGACCGGAGATGATTTCGTGGATGCTCAGGATCTTTCTCTGGTTGATAACAATGCTTTCAATTCAGTGAGTTCAATTTTACCTTAACAGATTAAAACTCTTGTAAATACCACAATATGTGTGGTATGAAATACAAAGTCCAATATGAATTTTCCTGCTTCGACGCAAGCAGGAAAATTTTTAGCAATGTTAAAATATTTTTATATAATTATCACTCTCTCTTGACTTACAATATATAAATACTCATATTTGCACACACAAAAATTGTATACATGTAAAATTCTCAAAGGTCTTCCCAAGGATCTTTTCATACAATTTTTAAAAATGGCATTTTATCGGGCAATGATCTTGCTCTCCTCAAAATAAAATTCTAAGAAATCCCCAAAAAAATTCAATCAGTATTTTATTAATTAAGTTGGAGAAATTTTATGAATTTTCTTTTCAGTCTTATTCTTCTCATTTGCATTGGGGTAAGTTTAAACAGTAACACCGGTTTTGCTCAGATAAAAATAAATGAAAGTTTTGACGGACCCGGGTTTCCTCCCGAGGGCTGGAGTTCATACAGCAGCGGCGCTACAGACGGGCAATGGAACAGATCAGTAAGAACTACAAAACTCGGTTCCGGGTGTGCAGTTTCCAATTTCTCTTCCTCAGCTTCCCTGAATTATCTTATAACAAAAAGTATCATACCTTCTACCGGAGATTCGCTTGTGTTTTTTTTCAGACAGACATTCTGGAATGTTTACAGAGATACTCTTAAGGTTAAAATTTCAAATACGGATTCCCTGGCCTCAAGTATGAATACAACACTTCTTACTATGTATGAAGGATTGAATTATCTTAATCCTAATATATACAGCAGAGTTGCTGTGAGTCTGAATTCATATTCAGGACAAAAAGTCTGGATTGGATTTGTCCATTCAAATCTGGACGGAGAAAATATAAGGATAGATGAAGTGAAGATAGGAAATGATGTGCCGGGTGAAGTCGGCATTACAGATAATATTTTTCCGAAAGGTCTCTGGGGAAATTGTACGCTTAGAGGTTTTGTGCCAAAAGCATCTTTGATAAATAACAGTTCATCAAGTATAATCACTCCTTTCAACATTACATATAAAATAACAGGACCTGTATCCTTTACAAGCACTAAGTCAGATACAATATCAGGCAATCATACAAAGATTATTTATTTTGACAGTCTGATTAATATAAATATTCCCGGAGTTTATAATGTGAAAATTTATTCATGCCTGGAAAGTGATATGAACCGAAGTAATGATACGCTTACTTCGACATTCACTCTCTCACCATCAAATTACGGCGGCGGCGCAACATCAAACGGAAATTATTACTTTGCTAATTCATCCGACTGCTCTGACAACGCTCCTTCTAATCCGCAATTCAACTGGAGAGATACTACTTTATCAACAAATCTGATTTTAAACGGAAATCTGAAATCTGCAGGAAATTTTACCGGCGACATTGACAATGGATATTTTAGTCTGGGAAACATTCTCCCCTCAGATAAAAAAATTAAATTTTTTAATATTGAATACGATTCTGTTTTCATTACAACTAACGGTATAATAGCTTTTAAAAGGAACGGAATTCTTACTTCAAATGATCCTTCGCAGGTATTTTTACTCATGATACAGCCGGTTCCAGCGATTGCTTCATTCTGGATTGATCTTGATTATCAGAATACTGAAGTAACCGGTAACAGACTGAGTTATAAAGTTACTGAAAATCAGATGATTATAACTTATGATAAAGCGCCTTTGAAATCAGGCGGTTCCGATGATTATGTCAGCTTTCAGATATGTCTTGAGGTTGGCAATTCTCTTACTGCAAACTCGGATATTGTTATTCAGTTTAATCAGGACAGAACGGGAAACAGCTTTCTGAATAAATATTACAGTAACTCTCTTCCTGCTCATCTGATAGGTATGAAAAACATTTCAGGCACAAACTCGCTTACTTACAGATACAGAGATAATTCAAATGTTACTACAGGTGGGTCTATATTCAACTCATCACTTGCGCTTCAAATCGGTCAGTATGAAAACGAACTGAATTCAAGAGCATCAGATTTTAATTTTAAAGTTCTGCTCGAAGCTGTTTATCCGAGAAGTGATACAGTGAAAGTTTCTTTAGCAGATATACACAATCCGGGATTGAAGATAGAAACTAAAAATGTTTACATTCATCCGGATGGAACCGGAACATGCAAATTTACTCTGCCTGATGACAGAAGCAGATATTATATAATTATTGAACACAGAAATTCTGTTAAAATATGGAGTAAACTAAACGGGGAGACATTCAGTTCTTATTCCCTTAACTATGATTTTTCTCTTGATTCGACAATGGCATTCGGGAATAATCTGAAGATGATAAATTCAAAAGCTTATTTTTATTCCGGCGATGTAAATCAGGACGGAACAATTGACTGTTCGGATCTCAGCTTTACAGATAATTTTGCCTTTACTTCAACCACAGGATATTTGACTTCAGATTTAAACAATGACGGAATTACAGATATTGAGGATATTAGTTTTGTAGAAAACAATATAGGATTAAATGTTCATGTGATGAGTCCGGAAGAGACAGATTGATAGATTTTGAATTAAAATATTTATCCTCATTCCCAAGCCCCCCAGCTTGGGAATGTTGATATTGCTTGGGCGCTCGCTCGCCTTGGAGCAGGCCTCGCGGAGCGGGGGGCTTAGCAAGCAGGAAAAAATTAAATTTGTGTGAATTCAGGCATTCGTATCAGAATACAATCTTAATTGATCATAGCAGTCATAAGGAAGTATTATATTCTTAATATCTAAAATCCGGAGGTAATTGAATAAATTTATTTGAAATTGCAGTGAAAAATTATGCTTCTTTGGGTTTATGAATTATTATACCGTAGTAGTAAGTTGTTTTTGAATGTTTATTAAAATTTAAGCACCATTTGCCGAGTTCCTTTGGAGTAAGTTCAATTCTTATTCTCGTGCGTTCAGGATCAATGACTTCAAGTTTTTTATTTGAATAATCAACAACGCTGATCCAGTGATCTTCATGATCGGTCAAAATTATAATTTTATTTCCTTTCTTCAGATTATAGATTATCCTTTGTCTGAATGCCTGTTCGCTTTTATTAAAAAACTCTTTATAACTGAATCCGAGTTTTTTCAGAGCCCGGAATATCTTTCTTTCATTCGTTCCGCTGTCTCTGCTGGTATTAGTGTAGTCTCTGATTTTCTTTTCGGAATAAATATAACCAAAAGCCAGGAGGCAGTTTCTTATAGAAGCAGGTCCGCAGGTGAATTTTGTTTGCTGATGATAGTATGTCATATTGTTTTGATTCTAACTTAGAAAATATCATAAGAACGGACTTCAAAGTAAATATATGTATTTTGCCCTTGCTATAATTTTGTTTGAAAAGGTGTTCATTCTTTATAGCAGATTAATCAAAAACGTTGATTTTGGATTAAAATGAGGGTTATTAACAATTATTTTAAATCAGATTTTGAAATTATAGTTGTGAAATTGATTTGAAAACTTGAATTATTAGAAAACTGGTAAGAATATAGTTTAGATTATGTGCTAAAAGCTGACAACCTGGTTTTTATTATATTTTTCTGATTTGAATTTCTTCAATTCCTCAAAACTCATATCCATAGTTTCATTACTGATCTTATCACGTATTTCTATCATCATCTTTACGGTATCAAATTCTTATTTCATATTAATTATTGTTTTGTAAAATTTCCCATTTACTTGATCTCTTTATTAATTCATCTTTAAATTCATCCCAGTCATGCAGAATTGCCGGATCAAAGTCTGCTCCGTTTGGCCAGACTATAGTATGAACTTCCGGATCAATTGAAACCTGATTAAATAACTTTTGATCTTTTAATGGCGAAAACATTTCACCAAATAACATTCTTTCAAAATTAATTTCTTTAATTGCTCCGTCAATAAATTTCAGTTCTAAAGTATAAGGAGCTGTTATTCCCAATGAGATTATTTTACAGATTAAGTGATTCATTTTAATATTTTAAAGGTTCAATTGGCAATGGTAATAATATCTGCGAAGAAGGTTGCAACGTTAAGCGGGAAAAATTATGGGAAGTAAAAGGTGTTTTAACTAAGCTTTGTATTTTCTATTTATTTTTCTATCGGATACTTTCGTAATCTTTTCAGATTTCATTTTATCAAATATATCTCTTTAAGATTTTGAATAATCACTTTTCTTATCTTTCACAACCTGATTGTTAATCGATCGCTCTGACATGTATTTCTTTAACTCCACAAAACTCATATCCATAGTTTCATTATTTATTTTATCACGTATGTCTCTCATCATTTTTACAGCATCAAAATCTTTCTCTATTTTAGGTTTCATTTTTTATTAACTCCTTTGGACTTCTGATTTCTAATATCGAATATCCATTTTTTAAATTTACAGAATTGTATCCTCTTATTTTGTTAAGATTTACTATATGTTTAAAATTCCAACTGACCAAAACATCTGCTTTACAAATTGTCACTATAGCTATATGACGACAATCTTCAATACTTGATTTTCCTACAACCTTTTCTTTAATGTAAAGATCAGCAAGTATAATGGCTTCTTCTGATAATTTAACTCTTTCAAAAGAGTTCTCGGGATAATTTTTAAGTATTTCTCTAACATTAACAGGAGCATTTAAAAGTTCAAATTCAAATAAATCTGATAAAATAAAAATTACTTCTTTATTTTCCAGTCTATCTAAAAATAATTTTGTATCTTTTTCAAACTCTATATCAAAACATCATCCAATAACAGAAGTATCAATATAGATTCTTGTTTTAACCATATTTATTTGTTTCAATTTAAAATACTAATTTCATTTCAACAATAAAATGTCTTATAAAAAAACCTCCCGGACATTCACCCGGGAGGCTTTTTATATTTTAGATTTTGGATTGTTGATTTACGATTTCATCATATCAACTGCTAAACTGCTAAACTGCTAACTGCCTAACTGCCTAACTGCCTAACTGATTAATACATATCACCCATTCCGCCGCCCATTCCGCCCGGAGGCATCATCGGCATGTCTTTCTTTTCTGGTTTCTCAACGATTGTAGCTTCCGTCATAAGAAGTAATCCTGCAACTGATGCTGCGTTTTCAAGCGCTACTCTCGTTACTTTTGTAGGATCTATAACACCTGCTTTTACAAGGTCTTCATATATTTCGGTTGCTGCATTGAATCCGTAGTTTCCTTTACCATCTTTTACTTTGTTGATCACTACTGATCCTTCAAGTCCTGCATTTTCAACGATCTGTCTTATCGGCTCTTCAATTGCTTTTTTGATAATTGAAATTCCGGTCATTATATCGTGATTATCGTCTGTAAGTTTATCAAGTTTGGAACTGACTCTTAACAATGCAACGCCGCCTCCGGGAACGATTCCTTCTTCGACTGCCGCTCTTGTTGCGTGCAAAGCGTCTTCTACTCTTGCTTTCTTTTCTTTCATTTCAATTTCAGTTGATGCGCCGATCTTTAATACAGCTACGCCGCCAGAAAGTTTTGCAAGTCTTTCCTGAAGTTTTTCCTTATCATAATCTGAAGTTGTCTTATCCATCTGAGCTTTGATTTCGTTCACTCTTTTCTTAATGTCTTCTGATTTTCCTGCGCCTTCTACGATCGTTGTATTATCTTTGTCAATGACAACTCTCTTGGCTGTTCCGAGATATGTAAGAGTTGCATTCTCAAGTTTGAATCCCTGTTCTTCTGAGATCAGAGTTCCTTTAGTCAGAACTGCAATATCTTCCAGCATAGCTTTTCTTCTGTCGCCGAATCCCGGAGCTTTTACTGCGCAGACTTTAAGTGTGCCTCTTAATTTATTTACAACTAATGTTGCAAGCGCTTCGCCTTCAATATCTTCAGCAATTATAAGCATGCTCTTTCCGGTCTGAGCTGATTTCTCAAGAATCGGAAGAAGATCTTTCATTGTGGAGATTTTTTTATCGTAGATCAGGATGTAAGGATCTTCGAGTTCGGTTTCCATTGATTCTGCATTTGTAACAAAGTAAGGTGAAAGATATCCTCTGTCAAACTGCATACCTTCTACAACATCAACTGTTGTTTCTGTTCCTTTTGCTTCTTCAACAGTAATGACGCCGTCGTTTCCGACTTTATCCATCGCCTGAGCGATAAGATCGCCGATGTATTTGTCGTTGTTAGCTGAGATAGAGCCGACCTGGGCAATTTCATTGCTTCCTTTTATTTTTGAAGAAAGGTCTTTAAGACCTTTTACGAGTTCTTCAACTGCTTTGTCAATTCCTCTTTTTAAATCCATAGGATTTGCGCCGCTGGTTACGTGTTTAAGACCTTCTCTGTAAATTGCCTGAGCAAGTACAGTAGCAGTCGTTGTACCGTCTCCGGCTACATCTGAAGTTTTGGAAGCAACTTCCTTAACCATCTGTGCGCCCATGTTTTCAATAGGATCTTCGAGTTCGATCTCTTTTGCAACTGTAACACCGTCTTTTGTAACTGTCGGTGCTCCGAATTTCTTATCAATAACTACGTTTCTTCCTTTTGGTCCAAGTGTGACCTTCACTGCATTAGCGAGTGTATCAACACCTTTCTTTAATGCAGCTCTTGCTTCTGAATTAAAGGTTATGATTTTTGATGACATTTTATTATTTCTCCTGTTTAATTAATAATTAAATTTTAAATAAGACTTTTTTTACACAGCTTAAATAACTGCATAAACATCTGATTCTCTCATGATCAGATATTCCTGACCTTCGTATGTGATCTCTGTTCCGGAGTATTTTCCGTAAAGAACCTGATCTCCGACTTTTAATTCCATTTTTATTACTTTGCCGTCGTCAGCAACTTTTCCTGTTCCGACTGCAATGATCTCGCCTTTCATTGGTTTTTCCTTTGCAGTATCGGGAATTATGATACCTGAAGCTGTTTTTTCCTCTGCTTCTGCAGGTTTCACGATAATTCTATCGCTTAATGGTTTAATTTTCATTTGATTTTCCTTTCGGTTATTGTTAATGTTATTTTAATTTTCTATTTGTGATTAGCAGTCTCCTGCTTAGAGTGCTAAATTAAGAATTTTGTTTTAAATATTCAAGTCCATACACTTTATTTATTCAGATTTCTATAATACTTTATACAGGTTTATTTATCGGTTTGAGTCTTAATGTTTTCAATATAATAAAGATTTCTGCAGATAAGTCATATATTTCACATTATATTGAACTGTTTTGAACTATTTTGATAATTTTTTACATTTATCGGAAACAAACTTGTGTTTTCAAATGATCTGCTAACTTTTTCCGGTTGCGTGTTCACTTTTTCCGCAGCACACACACTTTTTCCGGTAGCTCATTCACTTTTTCACGCACTTTGCTCAATTTTTCTTGGAACTGGCTCACTTTTTCTCTGAGGTTGCTCACTTTTTCCCGGAGCTGGTTCACTTTTTCCGGCTCCTCCCGGAGCTGGCTCACTTTTCCCTTCCCGGAGCTGGTTCACTTTTTCCCGGAGGTTGCTCACTTTTTCTCGGAGCTGGCTCACTTTTTCCCGGAGCTGGCTCACTTTTTCCCGGAGCTGGCTCACTTTTTCCCGGAGCTTGCTCACTTTTTCCTGTGGCGTTCTTACTTTTTCCTGTGGCGTTCTTACTTTTTCCTGTGGCGTTCTTACTTTTTCCGTAAGCTTACTCATTTTTTCCAGAAGCTCACTAACTTTTTCCGGCTGTGAACTTAGCAAATAAAAAGTTAATTACAATTTATATAATTCATGATAAACTTCCGAGTTTATCTTTGGCAAGATTTCCGTCAGTTCTGACTCCTTTTCATAGATCAACTGTATTTTGAATTTATGATTTAGAAACTTCTGAAAAACTAACTTTCCTCGGATTTTTATTCACGCCCGCCTTGCCGTGAGGCAGGCGTGCTCTTGGCGTTGGGCACCCTCTGGTTATCCATTTTTCAGTTAGTTTTAAGTGATTGGATCCCCGCTAAAAGCATGCGGGGATGACATTAGGGTTTTTCAGAAGTCTCGATTTAGATAATATTTAAAGAAGTGTATAAAATTGTATAATAAAAAAATTAGTGAAAATTAGTGTAATTCGTGGCAAGGATCTTTGCTGCTAATGATCATCAGATTAAAGTATTTTAATTTTATCGCACTACTTGAAAAGACAAATGTCGTTACTTCAGCAGCATCATTTTCTTTGTCTGAATTCTATTTCCATTTACAAACATTGAATAAAAGTAAATTCCGCTTGATAAAGCATAACCATCGAAGTCAATTTCATACTTCCCGGGTTTTGCTTTTTATTTATTAATTCATTTATCTCTTTTCCGAGAATGTCAAAAACTTTAATTGATACAGATGAAGAAGTTTCCAGTTCATAACTTATTATTGTCTTTGGATTAAAAGGATTTGGATAATTTTGATAAAGTGAAAACACATCAGAAATGTTTACACTATTGTTTGATATTCCGGAATATATTGTAACAGTATCTCCTCCATTTACTGTATGAACTCCTAACGGTATTGTTGAATTACACCACCCATTTTTTCTATCAACAAAATTACAATAAAAATATTTGAAAATATTTATTGTTGTATCCGGAATTTGATATCCCCAATTAATTCCCCCGTTAGTAGTTTTATAAATAATTCCACGTTCACCAATTCCGGGGAAAAACTTTACTCCCCCTACCCCCCACATAGTATCAGAATTCATATGTGAAAATTCCCTCATTGATGTAGTTGATGTAACAGGAAGTGTTTGTTCCTGCCAAGTTAATCCACCATCTGTTGTTTTCTTCATACTTCCAGACACTTTCCATCCTGTCAGACTGTCTGCAAAATAAATATCACGGAATCCATTTTGATTTGAAATAAATGTCCAGTTAAATCCCCCGTTTGTTGTTTTTGCTAAATAAGAAACATCGCTAAGGCTAATAAATCCTATTAACCCGTTGAGCATATATATTTTGTTTACTACTCTATCATCCTGTCTTATCCAGCTTACTCCTCCGTTAATTGTTCTGTATAATCCACCAAATCCGCCTCCTACTGGTGAGGTCACCCAGAGCGTATCTTCATTAAGAACAAACAAATCCTGAAACGATCCTCCGAACGGTGTACTTAAAACATTCCAGTTTTTTCCTGAGTTAGTGGTTTTAGTCAGATATCCGCCTATCTGATTCAGACCACCGCAAACAAAACCGGTATTTGTATTAATAAAATTTACTTTTGTTAAGTCCTGATATATGCTGTCGACTACAAACCAGTTATCCCCGCCGTTAGTTGTCTTGATAACATAGTTTGTTACATTTGCAGTATGATCACCGGTAATTCCGAATCCTGTCAGACTATCCACGAAAGTAATATCAGACAGCGGTCTGTTATTCATGAATGGCAAAACTGCTGCTGCCATCCGCCTGCCGGAGGATTATCTGTAAAGTTGAAAGCGATGATGAATGAAATGATGCTTGTATAAAGTAGAATGGTGGAAAGTCTGTTTAGATCAAATATTTCTTTTAGTGTTTTCATAAATCATAATTTTATGAAACGTTATTATTGCAGAGTCACAATATAAAAACTAACCTGTGATGTTGTTTGTAAGTCTGATTAAATTTAAACGGAATTAATTGCTTTTGAAATGAAGAAAGAATTCTTGCAGACACTTAAATTGCAATAGAAAGTTCTGCTCAGCTGCAAAGCGTTAATTTCCAATTAAGTTGAGATTACAAATATTATTATTTTCATAAGATTGTTTATGCTCCGAATTACACAAATTCGTCCAACGGCAGAGCCTCCGTGTTTTTTCGGGACTCTGCCGGGATGCTTTACCGTCGGAGTCCCGGAGAGCTCGGAGACTCCGACGGGGGTTGAAAATTGTAGTATTGATTTATTAAGAGGGGAGATAATAAATTTATTTTGTAGAATGAATTAATTAAAAATACATATCAAAAACCATTTAAGTTTTTATGTAATGAATATGTCCAAATCTAAACAGAATGATTTGCTTTTGAAATGAAGAAAGAATCCTGTCTTCCTTGCTAAAAAGCGAACCTGATTATCAGGTGGATTTATCAGCTCCCTCTTTATTCTCATCCTCGGCTTGATGTAAAATGTATGCAGTGTATCATTGGAGTATTTTGTCTTTATGTCTCCCGGACCGGAATCTCCGCGCCTTTTATATACACCGGACTATCCTACCCTTTGCTGCAGAGATCAACTGTGTTTTGAATTTATGAGTTAAATAATTTTTAAAGAAGACTACAAGAATGGCAAAATAAAAATTAGTGAAAATTAGTGTAATTCGTGGCAAGGATCTTTGCCGTTAATTTCACGAAATAGCACTTTAATTACTTTGCATTTTTTGAAAAAGGGTATAGTAAAATGAATTGATTAGAAAAACAAGGAATGATAATATATTACAAGAAATCAATCTTCTCTGCATTTAATTTAACTTTCATTATCTTAATGAAAGGAGGATACAAAAATGATCAGATCAAAGTATTTTTTCCTGGTTACATTCCTTCTCTTATTTTCTTACTTAAATTCATATTCAAACGGCGTAGGTGTAGTAAATGCTTCAACAGGCATTTACCTTAAACTTACCGGAACCAGCATTTCTGCATCAGTAGAAATGCAGGTGTCAGTTACAAAATCTCAGCAGCTTTTTTATAATAATCTCGGATCGGATAAAACTGTTGCTTACGCTTTCCCGCTTCCGGAAGGCGCAAGTTCAACTGAGCTCAGATGGAAACTGAACGGGGTCTGGCACATTGCTCCGATATCCCCGAGTCCGCAGGATACTAACCTTCCCGGAGGAACAATGAATGTAAATCTGAGGAATTATCTCGGAGCAAGACCATTGTTTTTTTCAATTCCGGAACAGGTAAAACGGGATTCGCTTCTGATAGTTCAGGTTACATATGTTCAGCTCCTGAAATATGATTTCGGAAATGTCTTCTATGATTATCCTAATGATTACAGACTCATTCAGAATCAAACAATAGAATCCCAGGAATTAGCATTTAATCTTTCATCTCAGAGGACAATAGACAGCATCAGGCTTGTAAGTTTAAATCCACTGACTTCGCTGACAAATAACGGAAATACTGCAACTGTCATAAGCAATCAGTACAGCGCAATTCCTTCTGTGAATTATAAGATCAAATATTCCCTTAATCTGAATGAACTCGGATTATACAGTTATTCCACAAGGATCCCCGACAGTCAGCTTCCCGATACGCTCGGAGGATTTTTTCTGTTCATTGCCGAACCAAATCCGGGAAGCACAGCAAATATTATCAACAAAGTATTTACTCTGATCTTAGACAGATCAGGCAGCATGTCCGGTACAAAAATTATTCAGGCAAAAAACGCTGCAGCTTATATTGTAAATAATTTAAATCCCGGAGACAAGTTTAATATTGTTGATTTTGAAACCAATGTATATTCTTTCAGAAACAGGCACGTGCCATACTCTGTACAGACAAGAGATTCTGCTCTTACTTACATTCAGAACATATCGGCGAGCGGATCCACCAACATATCCGGAGCGTATTCAACTGCCGTACCTCACTTCAATGCAGCAAATGACAGCACTGCAAACATTATAATTTTTCTGACAGACGGTTTGCCGACTGTAGGCATTACGCAAACAACTCAGTTACTTGCTCATGTAAGAAATCTGATTCTGACTACAGAAACTAAGATCTTTCTTTATTCTTTCGGGATCGGCACTGATGTGGATCAGCAGCTTCTGACATTAATGTCATCTCAGAACAACGGATTTGCCGAGTTTCTGCTTAATGATCAGGTCGAAGAAAGAATTACAAATTTTTACAGGAGAATAAAAAATCCGGTTTTGCTAAGTCCGTCAGTTTCATTCTCGTCTTCATACATAAACAATGTTTATCCGAATCCACTGCAGAATCTTTACATTGGTCAGCAGATGATTGTTTCCGGAAGATACACTGAATCAGGTCCCGTTACGGTTACATTATCCGGCAGAGCTTTTAACCAGCCGGTTACTTATAATTACGGCCTGAACAGAATAGATACTCCTGATGTTAGGTATCAGTTTCTTACTAAAATCTGGGCTAAACAGAAAATCGAAAATCTTCTCATTCTTTATTACAGTCTGAACCCGATCTCACCCGAAGCCATTGCTTTAAAGCAGCAGATCATTGATCTGAGCATAGCTTACGGGGTAATAAGTCCATTTACAAGTTTCGGTACTCCCACACATGTTAATACCGAAGGGAATGAGAATGTAAATGAAACGGAATTAAATTTTTCCGGAAATTATAAACTGCTGGGTAATTATCCGAATCCCTTTAATCCATCCACTAATATCAGATTTTTTGTGAATAATAAATTTTTGGGAAATGCAATCGTAAAGATTTTTAATTCAGCAGGACAATTAGTGGATTTAATTAGTATATCAGTAAACGGAAAAGGATATTACAGCATAAAATGGGATGCTTCAAAGTTGTCTTCAGGAGTTTATTTTTATGCAATAGAATTCGGAGATGAAATCCTGTTTTCAAAAATGCTGTATCTGAAATAATAAATGTATAATTAAAACGAAAAAATTTATAACTGAAGTTATTTAATGTGAATTTTTCAATTCAAGACCACCCCCAAACCCCCTCCTTGCCAAGGAGGGGGCAGGGGGAGGTCGATTACTAAGTTTACTTTTTTCCTGCTTGCTAAGCCCCCCGCTCCGCGAGGCCTGCTCCGCAAGGCGAGCGAGCAGCTTAGCAAGCCAAAACTTGACATTCCCAAGCTGGGCAGACTGTCTGAAAACAAAGGAATAACCTCGAAGACTCAAAGACTCGAAGTTAAAAACTTTCAAAACAAGATTCTTTGAGCCTTCGAGACTTTGAGGTTTTTGTCCTAAATTCGTTTTCGGACAGTCTGGGGGCTTGGGAATGAGGAAGGTTTTGAGACAGACTCTTGGCAAGGAGGGGAACTGAAGTTTTGTAATGTCAATTTTTCAATTCAAGACCACCCCCAAACCCCCTCCTTGCCAAGGAGGGGGCAGGGGGAGGTCGATTACTAAGTTTACTTTTTTCCTGCTTGCTAAGCCCCCCGCTCCGCGAGGCTTGCTCCGCAAGGCGAGCGAGCAGTTTAGCAAGCTAAAACTCGACATTCCCAAGCTGGGGCTTGGGAATGAGGAAAAATTAAAATGCCTCAAAGGCATAAAATCTCGAAGTTCTTATTCTTTTAATTTTTTCTTAGAGTCTTTGTGTCTTAGAAGTGAAAATATTTTTATTAGTCAAACAGGGTGTATTGAATAAAATAATATTGATTTGAATTTGTGTAAATTAAATCAGATAAATTATGATTACAGAAAAATTAATTTTCGTTGTTTTTATTCTAAGTTTAATATTACAGACAGAAACTGTTTCAGCGCAGGCAGGATGGCAGAATCTGACACCCGGTCAGATCAACCGAACTGAAATTCAATATGTAAATTCAACTACTGCCTTTTCAATAGCTTCCGGGATTTATAAAACAACTGATAACGGATCGTCATGGATATTGCTGAATGCGCCTGACGAGAATAATTATGACAAATTATATTTCGTTAACGGAAGTACCGGATATGTTACAGTATTGTCAGAAGCCAACAGAGGAAAAATACTGAAAACAACTAATGGCGGAATTAACTGGAATTATATGCCGACAGGTACAAATTACAGTTTCGGAGCAATAAATTTTATAAATGCAAATACAGGTTACATCGGCGGTAACAGGTTTGACCAGCTTTTTAACGGTGTAATTATGAAAACGACGGACGGCGGAATCAGCTGGACAGAACAGGGTCCTGTGTATAATTATTTTGTAACCTGTTTCAGTTTTCCCGATGCTCTGACTGGTTACGCTTCAGCAGGCAGCAAAATGTTTAAGACTACCGACGGAGGAATAAACTGGTCTGTAATTCCTTTAAGCGATTTGTTTGTATTTGACGAAGTTTATTTCACTTCAGCAGATACAGGTTTTATAACCGGATACTTTCCAAACGGTAACGGAAATCAGTTGTGGAAGACTGTGAACGGAGGACTGAACTGGACAGAAACCCCCGGTGTGGAATATATTCCTTTGAGAAGGATTACTTTCTTAAACAGTATGACAGGGTTTGTTCTTGCGACTAACGGAATTCTCTTTAAAACAACTAACAGCGGGGAAAACTGGAACATCATTAATCTTAATACAAGTCTGACATCAACTTCCATTTCTTTTGCCAATATGAGTTATGGCACAATTGTAGGTTATGGAGGATTAATTATAAAAACAACTAATCAGGGAAACAATTGGACTCAGTCGCCAATTCTTACAGTATCAGATTTATACAAAATATATTTTCCTTCAGATCAGATCGGTTATGCTGCAGGTAAAAATGGTGAATTTTTAAAAACAACTAACAGCGGGAATAACTGGTTTTCAGTTCCAAACAGTATCACTACAAACTTTGTAAATCTTGTATTTATTAATGACAATACGGGATTTACAGGCGAATATTCCGGAGTTTATAAAACAACGAACGGCGGCTTGAACTGGATTATGCATTCAACGGGAACAGGTTCAAAAATAACCGGCTTACATTTTTATGATAATCCCGTCAACGGAATTTTAATTGATGAAGAAGGAAGAGTATTGAAAACGACAAATACAGGAGATAGCTGGATTGAATATTCGACAGTCCCGGTATTTATTTCAGTCAAATCAGTTAGCTTTGCGGAAGAAAATATTATTTATGCCTCTGATGACGCCATAATCAATGCTGAATTATTTAAATCTACAAACAGAGGATTAAACTGGTTTTCAGTTTCACATTATAACAATTTTTTCTACTGGGGCTGCATTATAGATTTTATAAACGGAAATACCGGATTTGCAATGGGTGAAGATGAGGATTTTAATACACTGGTTCTGAAAACAACTGACGGAGGAACAAGCTGGAGTTCTTACTTAATGGGAACATTTATCAGTCTGACAAATATTAATTTTATAAATGATTATTCCGGATTCATTACAGGTGCAGGAGGCAGGATTTATAAGACCAGTAATTCAGGAACAAACTGGTATTCACAGACGTCCGGAACAAATAACATTCTTAATTCTACATTTTTTAAAAATTCGCTTACAGGATATGCAGCGGGGAATTACGGAACAATTCTTAAGACTACTACCGGGGGAGATGTATTTACAGGTCTAAATAATGTTAATGAAAATATTCCGGACGCATTTGCTTTAGAGCAGAATTATCCTAATCCCTTTAATCCGGAAACAAAAATAAATTACGAACTTCCACAAAATGCTGAAGTTGATTTAACGGTTTTTGATATAAACGGAAGGGAAGTAATTAAGCTTGTTAACAATGAATTCCGGAATGCAGGTAAATATTCAGTTAGTTTTAATGCCCGCAATGCGAGGCAGGGAAGTGATCTTTCAAGCGGAGTTTATTTTTATAAGTTAAATGCTGGCAGTTTTTCACAGACGAGGAGGATGATACTATTGAAATAATTATTGTTCGCAGTACATACTAAAGGCAATAGTCAATAGTGAATAGGCAACAGGCAATAGTAAATAGTAAAACCATACCAATTGTGTCTGATCTGAATGTTTGTTTAAAATTATTCATTTGTTAATTTACCTCATCTTAAAGAATATTTATTGTTTATGATTTTTTCATAGATATAGTTATTGCAATTACCGGTGTAAGATGTTGATTTAATTTGTTCAATTATATTTGCGCTGACATTATCCATTGCATTCAGCCAGTTATCATATATGCCCGACAGCAAGTCTCTTGCCACATTATTATTTACTTCTATGTAATCAAGCCAAACATCAGTATAACCATACCAGTAAATCCTGAAATCAAGTTTTGTTTTACTGTCCGCAGATATTCCTGCGGGATTGATATCCTTTCCATTTATGACTATCAATGAATCCCTGTTTAAAAACCCGCCTGCTCCTTCGTGATAATTTCCGCTGTAATACATACTGCCGTCATCATCCGGATTTTTTTCCATAAAATCTCTTGCAATAAACTCAACCTCCCGTACTATTTTGCCTTCTGCATTAACTATTTCAAGCCGGCAAATCTGTGTATTCAGATTCTGATCATTGTAATTTTCCTTCATCGGATATATCAGCTCCCGTTTTATTCTCATTCTCGGTCTGATATAAAATGTATGCAGAGTATCATTGGAATATTTTGTAATTATATCTCCCGGAACGGGAATCTTCGCGCCTTTTATATATCCCGGACTATCTGACCCTGCGCTGCAGTATATGACCTGTATCCTGTTGCCGTATTGGGAATTGTCTTCAATGACCTTACCTGTTCCGATATTCCCGTAACTTGTTTCGCATTCAAGCTTAAATGCCCTGGCGCTGAGAAAATATTCCAGATGATTCTGCTGTTCCTCCGGTGTGAGTTTTTTTTCTGCTGCACTTACCGGAATGATTTCAGTCTTCACTTTATTGAATTCATTTAAAAATATAAAAGCAAAGGAACTCAGGCAGAGCGCGACCGCAATTAACATTTTAATTTTCATGATGATATTAATTTTTTGTTTAAACTTTTTTTATTCTTATTTAAATATTTAGTCTTAATTTTTTTTTGAACAGGAATCTTTCCTCAACGGATCAGAAGCATCTTTTTTGTATCTCTCGTCACTCCGTCTGTCACAAGACTGTAAAAATAAACACCGCTTGACAAAGCTGATCCATCGAAGTCAATTTCGTATTTTCCCGGGTTTTGCTTTTTGTTTATTAATTCATTTATCTCTTTTCCGAGAATGTCAAAAACTTTAATTGATACAGATGAAGAAGTTTCCAGTTCATAGCTGATTATTGTTTTTGGATTAAATGGGTTTGGATAGTTTTGATATAATACATAATCTTCAGTTAAAAAATTGTTTTCTGTTTTTATATTAGTTACGAATGCAGTATCTCCGCCTGCATTTGTATATATCCCTAAAGTATTTTTTTTATAAGCCCATCCAATAAATTTATTGCTGAAATTTACAAAATCATATATTGAAATTCTAAATGAAGTATCAGGAACCTGATATACCCAATTGGTTCCTCCATTAGTTGTTCGGTATAGCATTCCTCTGAAAGTTGAACCCAATCTGATATATCCGCCTCCGCCCCAAATAGTGTCGTTGTTAATATTTGAAAAAGTTTCCATTGAACTTGTAATGATATTTCCTCCCTGTGGAATAATTTGATTAATCCAGGTTTCACCTCCATCAATAGTTTTTTTCATACTGCCTCTTGCATTCCATCCTGTCAAACTATCGGTAAAGTATAACTCTTTAAATCCATTACCTGAAATTGGAGTCCAGTTAATTCCGGAATTGGTAGTTTTTAAAAACACATTAACGAGAGGACTTCCCACAAATCCAATTCTATTATTAAAAAAATATAATTTATCGAAACTATTTCCCTGTATTTGTCTTGTCCAGTTAAGTCCTGCATTAGTAGTTCTGTAAATGTAATCCAATCCAAAGTTTTGAAGTGTAATCCACATAGTGTCATAACTGACAGGAAAAATATCAAATATTCCAATATAATCAGGTGGGACAGGAATATTTTCCCAACTCTTACCGCCATTTGTTGTACGGAGAATAACTTCTATATTGGATACATAGCCGGTATCCGGATTAAGAAATATTACTTTTCTGAAACTATAAACCCTGCTTAAAATAACATTCCAATTATAACCTGAGTTAGTTGTTTTTAATATATAGTTTGTATCAGGAACACCTGTATCTGTCCCTGTCACGGCATACCCTGTAAGACTGTCAAGAAATGTAATATCAGCAAGAGGCATATTATTCAGAAAAGGCATAAACTGCTGCTGCCATCCGCTTACAGGAGGATTATCTGAGAAGTTGAAGGCGATGATGAATGAAATGATGCTTGTATAAAGTAGAATGGTGGAAAGTCTGTTTAGATCAAATATTTCTTTTAGTGTTTTCATAAATTATAATTTTATGAAACGTTATTATTGCAGATTCACAATATAAGAACTGACTGTGATGTTATTAGTAAGTCTGAGTAAATTTAATCAGAATTAAATTCTTTTGAAATGAAGGAAGAAATCTTGCAGATTCTAAACGCGGACACTTAACGTGGAGACTCCCGCATAGCGAGGCAAGCAGAGACGTAGAAGAAAGATCTTGAGTAATTCATTATTTCCTAATTCCCAAGCCTCAGCTTGGGAATGTCGAGTTTTGGCTTGCTAAGCTGTGGCTTAGCAAGCAGGAAAAAGGTTTGGAATTAAAATTAAGTCTTAATGATTGGATCCCCGCCAGGAGCTTGCCTGCCTCGCGGTTTACCTCGCTGAAAGCGGGCAAGGCATGCGGGGATGACAGTAAGTGTTTTTCAGAAGTCTCTAAATACAATTTTCTCTCAATCACCTGATTTTAGACTTTACCTGTATTAATATTTATGTAATATTAAAAATTATGACAAATGTCATACTTTATATTGATACTTATCATGCTGAATTTAGAATGAATTTTTGTATTTTTGATTAATATTTATGCCAAAAATACAGGATAAAACAAATATTATCTGCCATCATTGCGGAGATGAGTGCAAGGATGAGCATATTTTTATAAACGACAAGCATTTCTGCTGCGCCGGTTGCAAAACTGTATATGAAATTTTATACGGAAATGATCTTTGCGCTTACTATTCCATTGAAGATAAATCAGGTATCAAAAAAGCTGATACTGTCCTGGAAAAGAAATTTGATTATCTCGATGATAAGGATATTCAGAATAAGATTCTTGAATTCAGCGATAAAACTTTATCCTCCGTTACATTTAATATTCCCAATATTCACTGCGCTTCATGCATCTGGCTTTTAGAGAAACTTTATAAATTAAACAAAGGAATAGTTACTTCAAAAGTAGACTTTCTTCAGAAAACAGTTTCAGTAGTATTTGAACATGCAAAAATTTCGCTGAAGGAAGTTGTGATACTGCTTTCATCAATAGGATACGAACCTCAGATAAATCCCGACAATAATGAAACCGGGAAAAAGTTCATTAAGAATGCGAATAAAAAACTTCTTCTGAAAATAGGCATTACCGGATTCTGTCTCGGTAATATTATGCTTCTGAGTTTTCCTGAATATCTCGGACTTGATTCATTAATGGATGGTAACTTAAAGACTCTTTTCAATTATCTGAATATTCTCTTTTCGCTTCCTGTATTTTTCTACTGCAGTTCGGATTATTTTATTTCCGCCCGGAACGGCATTAAGAATAAACTAATAAACATTGATCTGCCGATTTCACTGGGACTTGCCGCTTTGTTTGTAAGAAGCATGTATGAAATTTTATTTTTTAATAATGCAGGATTTATTGACTCGCTTGCAGGTCTTGTATTTCTGCTGCTTCTCGGAAAATTATTTCAGAATAAAACTTACGACGCTCTCAATTTTGAAAGAGATTATAAATCATATTTTCCTGTTTCGGTCACAATCAAAAAGCACGGCATTCATCAGTGCATTCCCGTTTCAAATCTGAATGTCGGTGACAGGATAATTATCAGGAACAATGAGATCATTCCTGCGGATGCAATTCTTTTCAGCGGAACGGGCAGCATTGATTACAGTTTTGTTACCGGCGAATCCATACCTGAGCAGAAAGTGCTTGGCGAAATTATTTACGCCGGCGGAAGGCACATCGGAAGCGCTATCGAACTTGAAGTCGTAAGGAAAGTTTCTCAAAGCTATCTTACAAAACTCTGGAATGACAAAGCTTTTAATAAGACTGAATCGAATGTGCAGCAGCTTACAAATACTGTCAGCAAATATTTCACCGCAGTCCTGCTTCTCGTTGCAGTATCATCAGCATTTTACTGGCTTGGCAAGGATAATATTAATTATGCTCTGAATGCATTTACGACTGTTCTGATCATTGCCTGTCCGTGCGCTCTTGCGCTGACAACGCCTTTTGCTCTTGGAAATGCAATGAGAATTTTAGGAAGAAATAAATTCTATCTTAAAAATGCATTCGTTATCGAAAGTCTTGCGGGAATAGATACTATTGTTTTTGACAAAACAGGAACTATTACAAATTCCAAAGATATAAATGTAAAATTCACCGGAAGCAGTCTGAATCTGTGCGAAGAAGGAATGGTCAAATCATTAGTCAGGAATTCATCTCATCCATTGAGCAGGATGATCTTTGATTCAATACAAATAAAAGATGTATTCGCAGCTGAAGATTTTAAGGAATCGCTGAGCGAGGGAATATCCTGCTGTATAGACGGGAAGAAGATAAAACTCGGGTCTATAAGATTTGTTTTGGAAGGATTAGAGAACAGCTTCTGCGAACTTAAAAAAGAAATTTCAGGTGCGGCATTCACTACAAATGTTTTTTTATCAATAGATGACTGTGTAAAAGGTTTTTACTCTTTCAGCAATAAATACAGGGAAGGGCTGAGCGAACTCATAAGCGATCTTTCAGAAGATTATAAACTATCTCTGATATCAGGAGACAACAGTTCGGAAAAAAACAATCTATATAACTTCTTCAAGAATGATGAAGAGCTTCTTTTCAAACAGACACCATCGGATAAGCTTAATTACATAAAAACATTACAGAAAAATAAACAGAAAGTTTTAATGATAGGGGACGGACTCAATGACGCCGGAGCTTTAAAGCAAAGCGATGCCGGAATATCCGTAGCTGAAGATGTAACCAATTTTTCTCCGTCATGCGATGTGATAATTGACGCGGGAGTTTTTACCAAGCTGAATGATTTCATAAAGTATTCAAAGACGACTATGAACATAATAAAAATATCTTTTGCGATTTCATTTATTTACAATATTATAGGATTATATCTTGCGGCTCAGGGGACATTTTCACCGCTGGTTGCGGCAGTATTAATGCCGTTCAATTCGATTTCAATAATACTCTTCGTTACAGGAATGACAAACTTCTGCGCAAAAAGGAGAAAACTTTTATGACTTCGATTGTAGTGCTGATAGCAGCAAGCCTTATTGTTGCTATAGGATTTCTCGCAGCATTTATATGGTCTGTCAGAAGCGGACAGTATGAAGACAAGTATACTCCTTCGGTAAGAATGCTTTTTGATGATGATAAGAAGCCTGAGAAAGATGATTTAAAGAAAATTTAAACTTAATTTATCATGAAAAAATTTGATCCAAGTACAAGCATACATGATTATTTAGTCTTTGGAGAATTCGGGGATGTGAATCCATCGGTTACGGATTCATCAACATTTACTTTTATCAATCCTCAGAGAATGGAAGATCTATTTGATCATGAAATAGAAGGATGTTTTCTTTATTCAAGACACTGGAATCCGATTAACAAATATCTTTCGAATGCTCTTGCAAGACTTGAAGATTCAGAATCAGCGCAGGTTACGGCTTCGGGAATGGGAGCAATAAGTTCGACAATACTGGACATTTGCTCGACAGGAGATGAGATAATTTCAGGCAGAACAATTTACGGCGGCACTTATGCATTTTTCAAAAATTTTCTTCCAAGGTTCGGCATTAAAGTTACATTTGTAGATCTACAGAATTTAAAAGCAATAGAAAATGCGATCACAGATAAAACGAAGATCATTTACGGAGAGTCAATCAGCAATCCATTGCTTGAAGTTACTGACATCCCGGCGATCAGCATTATTGCAAAGAAAAAAAAAATTAAATTAGTAATTGACAATACATTCAGTCCGATGATAATTTCGCCGATAAGACTCGGCGCTGATATTGTGATACACAGCATGACAAAATTCATAAACGGAACAAGTGATTGTGTTGCCGGATGCATCTGCTCGACGCATGATTTTATTGCAAGTCTTACTGACATAAATTCCGGAGCTACAATGCTCCTCGGACCTGTGCTTGACAGTTACCGCGCTGCGAGTATATTAAAGAATCTTCACAGTCTTCACATCAGGATGAAGAAGCACAGTGAGAATGCTCTTTTTCTTGCAACAGAATTTGAGAAACTCGGAATAAAAGTTTTCTATCCGGGACTTAGGTCTAATAAAAATTTTGATCTTATTAATTCAATCATGAATGAAGGATTTGGTTACGGCGGAATGATGGCTATAGATGCCGGCTCTTATGAGAAAGCATCGGCTTTAATGACAAGGATGCAGGAAGAAAAAGTAGGTTACTTGGCAGTAAGCTTAGGATATTTTAAGACATTATTCAGTTCGCCCGGTCACAGCACATCATCGGAAATTCCTGAAGAGGAACAGAAGTCAATGGGATTAAGCGAAGGACTTGTAAGATTTTCGATCGGATTGGACAATGATATTACAATAGCATTTGAAAGAATCAAAAAGTGTTTAAAGGAAATTAATTTAATATAACAAAAAGGAGAATCCAATTTATGGAAATGGAAAAATTCAGCTACGATAACAGGATCGTGCGGAATTTTGCAATTGCCACAGTATTGTGGGGGGTAGTGGGTATGCTGGTCGGACTGATCGTAGCAACTCAGTTATTTGCGCCTGTGATGAACTTTGCAAATCAGTACACATCATTCGGCAGGATAAGACCTCTTCACACAAATGCTGTTATTTTTGCATTCGTAGGCAACGCAATCTTTATGGGTATCTATTATTCTTTGCAGCGTCTGTGCAAGGCAAGGATGTTCAGCGATCTTCTCAGTAAAATTCATTTCTGGGGATGGCAGCTGATTATTGTCTGCGCTGCGGTAACACTTCCTCTGGGATTTACTACGAGCAAGGAATATGCAGAACTCGAATGGCCTATAGACATACTGATAGCTTTGGTGTGGGTAGTCTTTGCAATAAACATGTTCGGTACGATTTTTAAGAGAAGAGAAAAGCACATGTATGTAGCAATATGGTTTTATATTGCATCAGTAGTTACGATAGCAGTATTGCATATTGTAAACTCCATCGAACTTCCGGTTTCATTTTTAAAAAGTTATCCGGTTTATGCGGGAGTTCAGGATGCGCTTGTTCAGTGGTGGTACGGACATAATGCGGTTGCATTTTTTCTTACAACTCCTTATCTGGGACTGATGTATTACTTTCTTCCGAAAGCTGCAAACCGTCCGATTTATTCATACAGACTTTCGATACTGCATTTCTGGTCTCTTATATTTATTTATATCTGGGCGGGTCCTCACCATTTATTATACACAGCTTTACCGGACTGGGCGCAGTCACTCGGAACAGCTTTTTCGATAATGCTTATTGCACCGTCATGGGGCGGAATGATAAACGGACTTCTTACACTGAGAGGAGCATGGGATAAAGTAAGGGAAAGCCCAGTGTTGAAATTCATGGTAGTTGCAGTTACTGCATACGGCATGGCAACATTTGAAGGACCAATGCTTTCACTGAAAAATGTAAATGCAATCGCTCACTTTACAGACTGGATCGTTGCACACGTTCATGTGGGTGCTTTAGGATGGAATGGATTCCTGACATTCGGAATACTCTACTGGCTGATACCAAGATTATACAGGACAGATCTTTATTCAAACAAACTTGCGAATTTCCATTTCTGGATCGGAACATTAGGAATTGTTTTCTATGCCGTACCAATGTACTGGGGAGGAATAACACAGTCATTAATGTGGAAACAGTTCACACCGGAAGGAATTCTTCAGTATCCGAATTTTCTTGAAACAGTTGTAAAATTAATTCCGCTTTATATCACAAGAGCCATCGGAGGAACATTATATTTTGCAGGTGTACTTGTAATGGTCTATAATCTTGTAAAGACAGCGAAGCAGGGACAGTTTGAAGATAATGAAGCAACCGAAGCTCCGCCGATGATAGGCGACCACTCTGCTCAGACAAAACATAAATGGCTTGAATCCCGTCCGGGAAAATTCGCTTTACTGTCAGCAGTTGTAATACTTATCGGAGGTTTAGTGCAGATGATTCCGACATTCCTGATTAAATCAAATATTCCGACCATATCGAGTGTAAAGCCATATACACCGCTCGAACTTCAGGGAAGGGATATTTATATTCGCGAAGGCTGTAACAATTGTCATTCACAGATGATAAGACCATTCAGATCTGAGACAGAAAGATACGGTGAATACTCGAAGGCAGGTGAATTCGTTTATGACCATCCATTCCTCTGGGGTTCAAAAAGAACCGGTCCTGATCTTCAGAGAGAAGGAAAGAAGTATCCGAATCTCTGGCATTTTTATCACATGGCAGATCCGAGAGCAATATCTCCCGGTTCGATCATGCCTGCTTATGACTGGTTGTTTACACAGGAATTAAACACCGGATCAACCGAATCGAAGATCAACGGAATGAGAACACTTGGCGTGCCTTATGCAGACGGATTTGAAAAGTCGGCAAATGAAGAGCTGATGAAACAGGCGAACGAAATTACACAGGATCTTGCAAAGAATGACATCAGAGTAGAAAGCAATAAAGAAATTATAGCGCTGATCGCATATCTGCAGAGATTAGGTACAGATATTAAAGGGGAAAGCCCGGTTATAAAATAAAAAAAACTATAAAATAAAATGTTTAAAGAATATTTTGAATTAATAGACGGAGTGGAGCTTTATCCTGTATTTTCTCTGATCGTGTTTTTTATTTTTTTTATTATAGTCACTATCCGTTTTTTCAAAACGGATAAGGATTATATTGAGAAAATGGAAAAGCTTCCTCTTGAAAAAAATTAAACAGACATTAAAAGTTTAAACAGATTTTAAAAAATAATAATTATGAATTTGAAAATTAAAAATACTTTAAAATTCCTTTTCTTAACATTTGCTGCTGTCATGATTTCAAGTGCATCTGCGCTGTTTGCTCAGACTGTGACGGAACCTGTGCAGGCAGAAATGAACATGAATACATATTATATTATTATGTTCGTGATTTTTTTTCTTTTGCTGAATTTAATTTTCATTCCTTTAATGAAAAGCCCGAAGACAGCGGAGGAAATTTCAGCTTCGGCAATAGCGCAGAAAAAATTAATCGGAGTATTAACAGGTAAAATCATAGGATTACAGCCGATCGAAGCGGAAAAAAGTCTTCTTTTAGATGAAGATTATGACGGGATACAGGAGCTTGACAATAACATTCCGCCCTGGTTTAACATTTTGTTTTACGGAACGGTAATCATTGCTATAATTTACATGCTTAACTTTCATGTATTTAAAACAGGCAAACTGCCTTTTCAGGAATACAACGATGAAGTATTTGCAGCTCAGCTTCAGCGGGATGAATTGATAAAATCAGGCGCATTCATAAATGAGACTACAGTCGAACTTCTGAATGACCCCGAATCTTTAAGCGCAGGAAAGCAGATATTTCTTGCAAACTGCGTTCCATGTCACGGTGAAAACGCCGGCGGAACGGTCGGTCCTAATCTTACTGATCAGTTCTGGATTCATGGCGGAGGCATTAAAAATGTTTTTAAGACAATTAAATACGGAGTGCCTGTAAAAGGAATGATAGCATGGCAGAATCAGTTCAATCCCAAAAAAAATGCAGCAGGTTGGAAGCTATGTACTTTCGCTTCAGGGAACAAATCCTGCTAACGGCAAACCGCCGGAAGGGGATAAATTCATTGAGACAGCTGATTCGGTTTCTGTGAAAGATTCATCAAAAGTAAAATCAGTAAGTATGAAAGACAGTACGAAAACAGATTCGGCAAAAATTAAAAAGTAAAAATATAATGTCATTACCGGAAACAGATGCTGACAAGTTCAGAGATACGATATCAATAGTTAACAAGAAAGGCGGCAGAAAATGGGTATATCCCAAAAAGCCGAACGGCAGATATACAACTGCAAGAACTTTGCTGAGCTTCTTTCTGCTTGCAGCTTTGTTCGGACTGCCCTTCATCAAAATTGACGGACATCCTTTCATGCTGCTGAATGTTTTCGAAAGGAAATTTATAATATTCGGAACGGTCTTTGTACCGCAGGATTTTTATCTTTTCGGATTGCTCATGATTTCTTTGTTCGTGACACTGTTTCTTGTAACTGCAGTTTTCGGAAGGATCTTCTGCGGATGGTTTTGTCCGCAGACAATTTTTCTTGAAATGGTTTTCAGGAAGATCGAATACTTTATAGAGGGCGATTATCTCAGACAGATTGCGCTAAATAATTCAGAGTGGAATGCAAATAAAATTTTTAAAAAAGGACTTAAGTATGCAATCTTTTTCATACTGTCTTTTCTGATTGCGAATATTTTTTTGTCTTATCTTATAGGTGTTGATCAGTTGTGGAAAATAATAACAGAGCCGGTATCAATGCATGTAAAAGGATTCCTGGCTGTATTAATATTTACCGGAATATTTTATTTTATATTTGCATGGTTCAGAGAGCAGGCCTGCATACTTGTGTGTCCTTACGGAAGACTGCAGAGCGTATTGCTGGATAAGAATTCTATTGTCATAGCTTATGATTACATAAGAGGCGAGCCGAGAGGAAAAGTTAAGAACAGGGAAGAGGATCATCTCGGAGACTGCATAGACTGTAAATTATGCGTTAATGTTTGTCCGACCGGAATTGACATAAGAAACGGAACTCAGCTCGAATGTGTTAACTGCACGGCATGCATAGACGCCTGCGATTCTATAATGGATCAGGTTGACAGACCGAGGGGACTTATCAGATTTGATTCGATGGAAGGAATTAAAAATAATGTAAAGTTAAAATTTACTCCGAGAGTAATAGGTTACACTACTGTTTTGCTGGTATTGCTTACAACACTTACAGTTTTATTTGCGCAAAGAAAAGATCTTGATATAAACATTCTGAGAACTCCGGGTATGCTATTTCAGAAACAGCCGGATGATAAAATAAGCAATATGTATAACCTGAAAGTTTCAAACAAAACGTTTACTGAGATGCCGCTTGAATTCAGACTTATAGATAATGACGGAGAAATAAAACTCATTGAACACGAAATTAATCTTAAACCGCTTGAGATACATGAAGGCACTTTGCTTATAATACTGAATAAAGAAAAAATTAAAATGACAAACACGCCTTTGAAGATTGAAATATTGTCAGGCGGAAAGCAAATTGACATTGTGAATACTACTTTTTTAGGACCGCAAAATTAAACAATCATTATTATGAAAATAAGCTGGGGAATTATAGTTATGCTGGGTTTTTCATTATTCGCTGCCGGTATTATTGCTATGGTGTCTGTTTCAATGACTAAAAATATTGATCTTGTTAGCGACAACTATTACGAAAAGGGTATAAAATATCAGGATCAGATAGATATGAATAAAAACTCCGCTGAATTCAGTGATAAAATTAAAACTGAATTAAAAGACAGCGGGCTTCTCATTGAATATTCCGGAGACCTTTTAAAAGGCAATTTTTCCGGTGAGATAAAATTTTACAGATCTTCTGATGCAAAAAAAGATTTTAAAGTAAACATTGAAACAGGGGATAAAGGAATTCAGCATATTCCTGTTATGAATCTGGAAAAAGGATTATGGAAAGTCCAGTTCAGTTTTAAAAAAGATAATAAAAATTATTTCCTTGAAAAAAGTATATTTATAAACTGATGGAATTGCTAAGCGGATTTATACTGGGAATAGCGGGAAGTTTTCACTGCGTAGGAATGTGCGGTCCTATTGTATTGTCTCTCCCTTCCGGTAACCCGCGAAGTACATCATTTGTAATTGGCAGAGTTCTGTACAACTCAGGCAGAATAATAACTTACACATTTCTCGGAACGCTCTTCGGATTGCTGGGAAACAGAATATTCCTGTTCGGATTTCAGCAGGGTCTGTCAGTATTTACAGGGATTGTAATTTTGGTTACAGTCTTTTTTACAATAAAAGGGAAAAACATATTTACAGGAATTCCATTTATTAATTCCGCTTTCGTAAAATTTAAAATTGCTTTCAGTAAAATTTATAAAGTTAAGTCTAAGTCTGCAATGCTTATGACAGGAATTCTTAACGGATTTCTTCCGTGCGGTTTTGTTTATATAGGATTATCTGGAGCTATGCTTACAGGGGCAGCATTTGACGGAGCGTTGTATATGCTTTTATTCGGACTTGGGACTGTTCCGCTAATGCTGGGACTTTCATTCTTCAGCAATTTTATAAATATAAAATTAAGAAAAAGAATCACAAAGTTAATTCCGGCTTTTACTGTAATTCTGGCGTTGTTGTTTATTGCAAGAGGTCTGAATCTTGGAATTCCTTATATAAGCCCTAAGTATGAAAATACAAAAGCAGATCAGGGAGATCTGCAGTGTCATTAAAATTGTATTAGTTCTTTAACGTTTTCGTATTCTGATTAAGTTTTTTTACCACAAAGACACAAAGTTCTCTGTTTTTTACTTTTCTTCTTAGTGTCTTGGAGTCTTAGTGGTAAAAATCTTAGTTATGAGACAGACTCTATTCAATAAGCAACTTGTATGACCTCCCCCTGCCCGCCTTCAGCGGGCTTCCCCCTCCTTGCCAAGGAGGGGGATTAAGGGGGTGGTCGGTATGAATGAGACAGACTCCAAAGGAGGGGGATTATGGGGGTGGTCGACAGACAGTTTGATTTGCTCGCAAAATATGTTGAATTGTAATTCAAAATATATTGAGCTATGTTTGAAAAACAAACAACAAATCAGGTCAGAATGATTAAAAAATTTCATGCACCTTCCTGCGAGTCCTGTCAGACCAAGAATGATTCGGTATTTAACAAACTTACATGTGATGAGTTTTCAGTTTTGTCCATACAAAAGTATTGTAATTATTATCAGAAAGGTCAGACTATATTCACAGAAGGAAATATGCCCGCAGGTTTATATTGCATAAACAGCGGAAAAGTAAAGATCTATCAGTGCGGTTATGGTGGAAAGGAGCAGATCATACGTCTGGCAAAGAACGGTGATATACTTGGATACAGAGCTCTTATCAGCGGTGAAAGTTATTCAGCCACAGCTACAGCAATAGAAGATTCAAAAATATGTCTTATACCAAAAGAGATATTTTTCCAGTTTCTGCAGTCGAATGAGGAGATTACTAAATCTATAATGAAACTTCTTGCAACCGAACTCAAAGAAGCGGAAAGTAAAATTATCAACCTTGCGCAAAAACCTGTCATAGAAAGACTTGCGGAAGCTTTAATTATGCTGAAAGAATATTACGGAAACGAAGATGATGATAATTCACTTAATATAAATATCACAAGGGAAGAAATTGCTAACATTATCGGCACAGCGACAGAAACTGCAATCAGACTTTTATCCGAACTGAAAAAAGAGGGAATACTTGATTTGTCGGGTAAAAAGATTACAATAATAAATAATGAGTCATTGCTGAAACTTGCTAATCTTTACGATTAAAGAAAAATTAAACCCATGTATTATGTTTGAGAAATATTCAGATTCTTTTTTAAATAATTTTAACTTCGATTCTCTTCTTGAAAAATTTACAAATAAGAAATTTCTGACTTTTAAAGAAGGAGAAATTATTTTTTGTGAAAATTCCTATATTGCCGAAATATATTTTATTCTTTCAGGTGAAGTAAATCTGACAAAAATAAAAAATGATCCCGATTATTGTTTCAGTACAGCCGCTCATTCCGGTGACATACTTGGATTTTATGATGCTCTTACCAGTAATGAATATTCAAGCAATGCAGTAGCGCTGTTGAATACAAACGTATTTGCAGTCAGCAAAAAAGAATTTCTTTGTTTTATCAATAAAAATAATGACTTCAATCTCTGGGCTTTAAAATATCTGAGCAGGAGAATCGAAGCTCTTGATTAAATAAGGGAGTTTTGTCAGGTATATTAACAGGATTAAATCTTCTTTGAAATCTCTCTGATTATTATTTCCGAATGAATAATCGAATTCTCAATAAAATACTTATCGGTTCTCTTTCCTCCGCATACTACACCGGCAAGATAAATTCCTTTCATGTTTGTTTCAAATGTCTTTCTGTCAAAAACCGGATTTGAATTTTTGTCTGTCTTTACGCCAAAGCTTTTAAGAAAATTATAGTCCGGATGATATCCCGTCATAGCAAATACAAAATCATTTTCAAGAGTAATTTTTCCTTTCGGAGTTTTAATGATGATCTCTTTTTCCTTTATCTTTACTACTTCAGAATTAAAATACGATCTGATTGAACCTTCCGTGATCCTGTTTTCTATATCCGGTTTTACCCAGTACTTTATTGACGGCTTGATCTGATCTTCCTGTATTATCATCGTAACTTCAGCGCCTACTCTGTATAATTCAAGCGCTACATCAACTGCCGAATTACCTGCGCCGATAACAGCAGTCTTATGATAAGCGTAAGGATGCGGTTCATCGAAATAATGTCTGACCTTCGGAAGTTCTTCTCCCGGAATATTCAGGTAATTGGCATTGTCATAGTAACCCGTTGAAATAATCACGTTGTTTGCTAAAAATTTATTCTTCCCGGTTAATACAGTATAATATTTTTCTTTCTTCGGATTCTTTGAAATGGAAATTACTTCTTCATAAGTGTTAACTTTCAGATCGTAAAAAGAACACACTCTTCTGTAATATTCCAGCGCTTCCCTGCGTGTTGGCTTGATTCCGTGAGAAACGAAAGGCACTCCTCCAATTTCGATTTTTTCGGAAGTGGAAAAGAATGTCATGTTAGTAGGGTAATTGAAAATTGAATTTACAAGGCATCCTTTTTCTATGATAATATATTCAAGCGAGTTTTTTTTTGCTTCAATACCGCATGCAATCCCTATCGGACCTGCTCCGACGATAAGAACATCATAAATATTAATTCCGGTCATAAAAATTTAATTTATAATTGTGTTACCTGAATCATATTTGCAGATTCAGACTGAAGAAAAGGCATTGGAGCAATTATTACTATCCTGTCTCCTTCGTTCAGAATTTTAGATTCAAGAATTTCCTTTTTTATAGATTGAACTGTTTCAATATAATCATCGCTTTGTTTTATCAAAATTGATTCCACTCCCCAGATGAGTTTGCATTTCTTTATTATTGTATCATCAAAAGTTGCCGAAATAATCTGCGCTGCCGGTCTGTGATTTGAAAGCAGAAGAGGAGATTTTCCCGTGTGAGTGATAGTAATAATTGCCTTCGCACTGACTCTCGTTGCAATTTCAGTTGCTGAATTACAAATTGTATGCAGTGTATTCTCCGGAGAATCTTCCACGAACATTTCAGTAAAGTAGTTTGTCTTTTTTATTGTTTCAGTTTTAAGAATTATCTTTGCCATTGTTCTTACTGCCAGAACGGGGTAAGCTCCGGTGGATGTTTCTGCCGAAAGCATTACGCAGTCAGTCCCGTCGAGAATTGAATTTGCAATGTCAGATGCTTCAGCTCTTGTAGGTGTCGGATTTTCAATCATAGATTCAAGCATTTGAGTGGCGGTAATCACAGGCGTGATCGCTTCATTGCATTTGCGGATGATACGTTTCTGAATTAAAGGAACTTCCTCAGTCGAGATTTCTACACCCATATCGCCTCTTGCTACCATTATTACGTCTGTCTCAGCTATTATAGAATCTATGTTCACAACTGCTTCCGGTCTCTCGATCTTTGCAATGATAGGTATGCTTTTTCCTTTTGAGTGAATAATATCTCTCAGAAGTTTTATGTCTTCCGGTTTCCTAACAAAACTCATTGCAACAAAATCAATTCCTTTCTCAAGTCCGAAATCAAGATCTTCCATATCTTTTTTTGTTAACGAAGGAAGATTCAGATTTGTATTCGGAAGGTTAATTCCTTTATGTTCTTTAAGAAGACCTCCGTTAATTATTTCACATTCAATGTAACTTTCAGATGAGTGAATTGAAACTACGCGGAGTTTAAGATTGCCGTCATCTAAAAGTATCATCTCATCTTTTTTTACATCATTGATAAGATTAAAATAATTTGTAGAAAACATTTGGCTGCTGCCCGTAATACTTTGTGAAGTGATCTTAATCATCTGATTTTCTTTGAGAAAAATACTGCCGCTCTCCAGCAAACCCACTCTGATCTTCGGTCCGGACAGATCCTGTATGACAGCGATCATTTTATTTTTCAGCTTACCGGCTTCTCTGACATTGTCAATGTACAGACTGTGCTCAGAATGAGTTCCGTGCGAGAAGTTAAATCTTGCAGCATCCATTCCGGCATCTATAAGTTCGCATATCTTATCAACTGTACCTGCAGCCGGACCAATTGTGCATACGATTTTTGTTTTTTTGTAAATCAATTTATAAGTTTAATTCTTAATTGACGAAAGTTAAATTAAGTAAAAAATATCTCAGCTTTGTCCATTCAAAAGTAAGATCAGATAAGGGAGAAATTGTTTAAACAAAAATATTCATTCATAAACATTATAAAAAGTTAATTATAAATGAAAGACCTCAAAGGTAAAACAGTTTTTATTACAGGCGCAACAAGCGGAATAGGGAAGTCGGCTGCATACAAATTCGCTGAACTCGGAGCTAATCTGATTCTTGCAGCAAGAAGGACTGACCGTCTTGAAGTGATATCATCGGATATGATATCGGAATTCTCCGTGAAAGTATTTACAATCGAAATGGATGTAAGAAATTATGATGAAGTCAAAAGCAAGATCGAAAGTCTCAGCGGAGAATGGAAGAATATTGATATACTTGTCAACAACGCCGGATTAGCAAGAGGATTAAGCAAGATTCACGAAGGCTCTGTAAAGGATTGGAATGAAATGATAGACACAAATGTGAAAGGACTTTTGTTTGTTTCGAGATGTATCATTCCTTTAATGCTGAAAAATAATTCCGGTCATATAATAAATATCGGATCAATCGCAGGCAGGGAAGTGTATCCGATGGGAAACGTTTATTGCGCGACAAAGCATGCAGTAGATGCAATAACAAAAAGCATGCGTATGGAGTTAGTTGATACCGGCATTAAGGTTACTACTATTGATCCGGGTCTTGTCGAAACCGAATTCGGTCTCGTCAGATACAGAGGAGATGCAGAAAAAGCAAAAACAGCATATACCGGGATGGAACCTCTTACTCCGGATGATGTAGCGGAAACCATTATCTTTGCTGCAACGAGGAGAGAGAATTTTGTAATAGCTGAGATGGTGTTATTGCCAAAAGCTCAGGCAAGCACGATGGTGATTAAAAGGGATGTTTAAATTGTAATTCCGTAATTTAATTTTCTGCTGTCCGGTTACTGATTTTGTATTTAATGCGACAGCAGTTTCTCAAAGAGAAAAATATTTTTCCCTGATTACATTTGTATGATGCAGAGTATGTCCTGCCATCGTAAAGCCGAGAGCAAGAACGGAAATTTCTTTATCGAAACATACACCGGTTCTGCCGAGCATAGTTTCATCAAAGCTGTCGAATAAGCAAACTGTTGATTTTCTTAGAAGATCATATTCATACAGCATATCATAAATATCTCTTTCTCCGGCTTTTGATTCCATTACGAAAACATTTTCGTCATATCCCGGCAATTCAGTCTTGTCATTTCTGGCGAACCTTAACGCTCTGTAGCTGAACACCCTCTCTGAATCAATAAGGTGCTGAATGATTTCCTTTAAAGTCCACTTTCCCTCAGCGTATACTTTATCTCCTGTTTCGATCAGTTCTTTTTTATTCTCTTCTAAGATTTTTGCTCCGGATTTTTCAAGAGCTTCCTTCAGTTCAATATCTTCAATGAGGTTTATATATCTATCAAAATAAACCGGCATAATTTTTATATCTGATCTTTTCATAAAATTGTATTTTGTAAATGTTATATAAGAATATTTATTATTTGTATAAAATATAATTATCTCTTTTAAAACCGAATATCTTCAGATTGTCTTTATAACTATCTGTAATTTCTTCAAAGCTATTTCCTGAAACTATCATTGTTCGCAAATCAGAAGTGCCTGCGAGCTTATCAATGAAATTATTTTTTTTAATTTCAAATCCGGGGAAAAGTTTATTAAGAGTAACAAGAAGAGCAATTCCCGTCTTCACAGGTTCGAATAAATTTTTATCAGTTACATTTATAAAAACACCTTTGCACAATTCTCCTACATATTTCGGAGGATTTGAAGGGCTTGTAATTACAGTTGGAGTAAAAGTAATGCTTTCAAAACTTACCCCTTTTAAATTTAAATTATTCATTTCATTTGCAAGAATATCACCATCGCAATACGGGGCTCCTACATATTCGAATGGTCTTTCAGTGCCTCTTCCTTCAGAAAAATTCGTACCTTCAAACAGGCATGTCCCAAGATAGCTGACTGCTGATGACGGATAATAAATATTAGGAGACGGCTTAATCCATGGAAGATTTAAAGAACCATAATCAGTGCCGTGAGAATAATTTTCCATCATTGCAATATTCAGTTTACATTTGCTTTGAAAATATTCGCCGTTAATAAAATTTGCAAGTTCACCGCAAGTCATTCCGTAAGCGATAGGAATATTTAGTAATCCAACAAATGAACTGACTTCCTCGTCAAGCATGAATCCGTCTGTATATCTGCCATAAGGAATAAGAGGTCTGTCGCATACAATTACTTCCTTATTATTTTCAACTGCCGATTCTATACAATAGAACATAGTATTTATAAAAGTATAAAATCTTGCGCCGACATCCTGAATGTCATAAACTAATACATCAGTGTTTTCCAGATCTGCGTTGTCCGGTTTCTTCTTTGAGCCGTAAAGCGAAACAACAGGAATACCGGTTACAGGGTCTGTGAAATCAGATTCATTATCATCACCTCTCAGACCGTGCTCAGGTGAAAATATTTTCGTGACATTGAATTCTTTTATGAGAGCGTCCAGAAAAAGTTTACCGTCCTGCGTTACTCCGCTTTTATTAGTTATCAGTCCGATCTTTTTATTGACTAGCATGGACTGGAACCTGCTTATCAGGACTTCATTACCGAGTCTGAAATTGTTTTCAGTCCTGAGATGCATTTCATTCATTGAATTGAATGCTGTCAGTAAGAAAAAAAATATGATCGCTGTAATTTTTGTTTTCATACAATATAAATGTTCTTCAAATTAACTTTCATAAATTATTTAATAAAGATGAAAATATAATTTAAGAGTGTCTTTGAGCAAACACTGTCCCAAACTTATTGCAATGTAAATACAACTTTTTTATTTTGTATCTAAACAAAATGATTTACAAACTTCTAAATTTAACCCGCCCTAACTTTCTACATTAAAAAGTTTGTCACAAAACTTAACGACCACCCCCTTAATCCCCCTCCTTTGCAAGGAGGGGGAAGCCCGCTGAAGGCGGGCAGGGGGAGGTCATACAAGAGCGTTTACAATGAAAATAATAATGTACAAAAAAAATGCAGCAGTTTTTTACAAAACTGCCGCATGATTATTAGAATAAATAAAAATATTATTTTTTACATTCGTTCATTAAAAACTGAGTCACGAGTCTTACGCCTGAGCCGGTTGCATTTTTGGGATCGTAATCAGATTCGCTGTCCCGCATAGCAGTAGCCGCGATGTCAATGTGAGCCCACGGATAATTTCCAATAAATCTTTTCAGGAACATCCCTCCCATTATTGTACCTGCCTGTCTTGACTGACCGGTATTTTTTACATCGGCAATTTCCGAATTGATCATTCTGTCATATTCATCCCAGAGAGGAAGCTGCCAAACCCTGTCATAAGTCTGTTCACCCGCCGCAATAAGTTTATTTACAAGATCCTGATCATTACCCATGATGATGGATGCAACACTTCCGATAGCTACAATGCTTGCTCCCGTAAGAGTCGCCATATCAATTACATATTTAGGACTGTATTTTGAAGCATAGGAAAGTGCGTCTGCAAGAATTAATCTTCCTTCGGCATCAGTGTTATCCACTTCGATCGTCATTCCGTTGTATGCTGTGATCACATCTCCGGGTTTAAAAGAATTTCCGCTTGGCATATTTTCCACACAAGGAATAAGTCCGATCACATTTTGTTTAAGCTTAAGCTGTGAGATAGCTTCGAATACTCCGATTACCGCTGCGCCGCCTCCCATATCCACTTTCATCAGAGCCATGCCCGCTGAAGGTTTTATTGAAATACCTCCGCTGTCAAAAGTAACGCCTTTTCCTACAATGACGATCGGCTTTTCATTCTTTGCGCCGCCGTTGTATTTTAAAATAAGGAATCTTGGCTCCCTGCTGCTGCCTCTGGCAACTTCAAGTACACCGCCCATTTTTAATTTTGTCAGTTTTTGCTTATCAAGAATTTCAACCGAATAATTTCTTTCTTTTTGTCTTTTAGATACAAGATTAGCAAGTGATTCGGGATAAATTATATTTGAAGGTTCATTACCGAGGTCTCTTGCAAAATTAGTTGATTCTCCAATGATACAGCCTGTATATATTCCTCTTTCAATCTCTTTGGAATATTTCTCGAGAGAATGGTATTGTGAAAAAAGCATTATCTCTTTAATTCCCTTTGAATCTTTTGAATCTTTTTTTGTAAAATATTTATCAAATGAATACAGAGCGAGCAGGGAACTTATAGTTTCCGCTCTGGCAATATCTTCTATCTGAACTCCCTCTAAAGTCTGATCCTGAAGAATTTCTATCGCAATTTTTTTGATTTTCAGTGATCTTGTTTTCTTAACTCCTCGTGCTGTAGCTTTTCTGACTTTTTCCAGTGTAAGATCTTTCTTTAAGCCGAGTCCTGAAAGAATTATCCTGTTCTCTCCTGTATAAATCAATACTGTCTGCTTTTCCTTACCTTCAAAATCTTCAAGACCTGTTTTGGAAATTTTACATTTAAGTAATTTCTCAATCAGTTTGAGTTCTTCATAAAAAAGTTTTTTATCCTCATAACACAAAAATAAAAACGCATCCGCTTTATTTTATCCACTATCTTTTTTTCAAATATTATTTCCATGATTTTATTATTTAATTATTAGTCAATATAGTTTTCTGTTTTTTTCAATATTTGCTCTTTCAGTTCAGGTATTGAAGACCCTTTCACATTTGCTCCTGCTGCATTTTTATGTCCGCCTCCATTGAATTCCGCTGCAAGTTTATTTGCCGGAATATTTCCCTTTGACCTGAATGAAATTTTGATGTTGTCTTTTAACTCAACAAGAATTATTCCTAATTTTATTCCTTTTATATTCATAATAAGTGATGTGAATCCTTCAACATGATCTATATCAAGACCGAAAGTTTTGAAATCCTTTTGAGTTACAGTTCCAAGCACGACTCTATTTCCCGAATAAAACTCCAGCCCCGAAATAAATCTTGCCATCAGCAGAAGATTTTCTTTTGTCGTGTTACCGTAAATCTCTTCATACAGTTTTACCGGATCAGCGCCGTCATTAATGAGGTCTGCGCAAACCATAAACACATCTGAACCTGTTCTCGGATGTCTGAATGAACCTGTATCAGTCATTATGCCAACATACAAAGCGGATGAAACTTCTTTTGTAAGATACTTTTCATCATCATCTTTTATGTATTCATACAATATCTGACAGGTAGCCGGGTAAACAGTATTTGTTATTACAAAATCAAACATCTTCGGCTTAAGTCCCATGTGATGGTCAATGCAGACTTTCTTTGCAGGCGAATTTACAAGATAATGTTCAAGTGATTTTGTTCTTGAGAAATCGTTTGTGTCCAGTATAAATATTACATCCGCTTCACTAATCAACTTTTCGTTTTTTTCCTGATCCTTTGAGAATACGCGGATAGTATTTTTTTTATCCAGAAACTTCAGATTGTCAGGGGTAATGGAATGATTAATAATGACTGGGTCTTTTCCTTTTTGTTTAAGATATCCTGCAAAAGCCATAACGCTTCCTATAGCGTCACCGTCAGGAACTACGTGGGTTGTCAGAATTATATTTTTGCTTTTCTTTATGAGATCGTTTATTTCCTTAAAATGAGTATACAATTTTCAATAATAGTTTTTAAACAATCAAAATAACCTTAATTAAAATTTTTAACAATTGAATTCTTAATGCCGGGAGTGTATTCTTTTCGCTGTTAATCAAAACTCATTTAAAAAATAAATAACTACAGAATTTCAAACGGGAATTCAACTTTCACAAGCTGGAGAGTGTTTCAAAACTTTTATAAGATTTTACTGCAGCGTCTCAAAGACTCAAAGAATATTCTTTTAAAAGTTATTTCTTTGAGTCTTAAAGTCTTAGAGGCTATTCCCTTGTTTTCGGACAGTCTTCAGGGTTTGGGAAAGAAGAAATGTATACGGAAAACTTTACTGATTATTATATCTTTTTTTTATTCGTATTGATTTATATTGCATACAAAATAATCCAATTGACAGCTGTAGAGTTTATAAACATTTCTAAAAAGTTCGGAAGTTTTTATGCGAATGAAGAAATTTAATTCGCTGTAAAGAAAAACTCCGTTCATTGTATTCTCGGTGAAAACGGCGCCGGGAAGACTACTCTGATGAAAATACTTTTCGGGATCTACAGACAGGATTCAGGTGTGATAAAAATATTTGACGATGAAGTCAGATTCATTTCTCCACATGATGCCATTGATAAAAAAATCGGAATGGTCCATCAGCATTTTATGCTTATTGAGGATTTTACCGTACTGGAAAATATCATTCTCGGTTATGAAAAGACAAAAAATTTTAAGCTTGATGTAAAAGGAACCGAAGTAATTCTGAATGAGCTTATTGAGAAATATAATCTCGGACTTGAACTGAATAAAAAAGTATCAGACATCAGCATAAGCGGACAGCAGAAGACGGAAATCCTTAAACTGCTTTACAGAAGATCTGAGATCCTGATCTTCGACGAACCAACAGCAGTACTCTCTCCGGTAGAAGTAAAAGAATTCTTTAAGATAATTGATACTTTCAAAGCCGACGGAAAAACAATTATTCTCATTACTCATAAACTTAATGAAGTCAAAGAGATCTCTGACAGAGTATCTGTACTAAGAAGAGGTAAACTTGTTTATGAAACTGATAACAACAGAAAGCAGCTTGATATTAATAAGCTGAGCAATGCCATTGTCGGGGAAGAACTGTCAGGCAAAGATTTTCATTTAAATAAAATTCCTGATACAAATCCCGAAAATATTAATTTTCTCACTCTTAAAAATATTCATCTGAAAAAGAAATATGTTTCTGCGCTTAATGGTCTCGATCTTGAACTGAAGAAAGGGGAAATACTTGGTATCTGCGGTGTGGAAGGTAACGGACAGAATGAGATCGTTGATATAATTACCGGGCTTGAAAAAAATTATCAGGGCAGTATCAATTCCGTTACTGAAAATATATCTCTGGTTCCTGATGACAGGCTTAAGAAAGGTATGATCAAAGAATATTCCATCGGTGAAAATATTTTTCTTAAGAATGAGAAAAGTTTTTTTATTACAAAAAAAGATTTAACGGGAATGTCGGAGAATATAATTAATAAATATGATGTCCGTGTTTCTGATGTTAACTCGCCATTAGGATCTCTCTCCGGTGGTAATCAGCAAAAGGCGATCTTTGCTAGAGAGATCGAGCTTGATAATGACATACTCATTTTTTCACATCCGACGAGAGGTGTTGATATTAATGCAACGCTTTTCATTCATTCTACAATAACTGCACAAAGAAATAAAGGCAAAGCAGTGCTGCTTATTTCTTCTGATCTAGACGAACTTATAAGTCTTTCAGACCGGCTCAGCGTTCTTTATAACGGACGGATCGTCAGAACTTTCGGGAACGAAGAGCTTAGAAGTTTTACAGAAGACAAGCTCCTTCCTGAAATTGATGCAAAAACCAATCAGTCATTGTATGAAGAGATCGGAAAGTTAATGATCGGGATAGCAGATTGAAATTAAAAACTAAAATTAATCTGTTATCTGTAAGCTTATCTTTCCTTGTCACTGTTGCGATAATATTCATACTTTTATTACTTATTAATAAAAACCCCATTGAAGTATTTTCTCTTATCTTCAGCGAAGTGTTTGCAAGCGGTTACGGTATCGGACAGACTCTTTTCAAAGCCACTCCTTTAATAATCTGCGGATGCGGTCTTGCAGTTTGCTTTCACGCTTCTCTTTTCAATATTGGCGCTGAAGGTCAGCTTAATGCGGGTTCGTTTACTATTGCTCTTGTAGCGATCTATGCCGGAGATCTTCCTTTTCCTGTCATGTTCTTACTCTGTCTTTTATGCGGATTTATTGTGAGCGGCATTACAGGACTTATCCCGGCTTATATTAAAATTAAAAAGATGTAAGCGAAGTAATATCAACCATCATGCTGAATTTTATTATACTTGCGCTTGTGAACTTTTTTCTGGTTGACTTCTTTGCAGTAAAAGCTACAATGAGAACAGAAAAAATCGCAGACAGCAATATGCTTTTTAAGCTTTCAGATCTTTTTCCGTTCTTTCAGGGTTCGTCTCTTAATGCAAGTTTCATTATTGCATTACTTCTGGCTGTCATCACTTACATATTAATTTACAAAACACAATTCGGATACAAACTCCGCGCAGTCGGCTTCAATGAAACAGCATCAAAATATATTGGCATCAAAACAAATAAAATAATTCTTGCTTCGTTCTTTACCGGTGCCGGCATAACATCGTTAGTCGGAATAAATTACATTTTCGGTTACAAAGGATTTTACGAATTCGGTTTCTCCAATAATGTCGGCTTTACGGCTATAGCTGTTGCTTTGCTTGCAAAAAATAATCCGATAGGCATAATCTTTTCCGCTTTGCTTTTTGCAATACTTGATTACGGAGGATTGTCGGTAAATCAGCTTGTGCCGAAAGAAATTATGCTTGTAGTTCAGGGAATAATTATTTTATCAATTCTCGGTGTGGACAGGATAGTTAATAATTATTTTGAAAAGAGGGGACTTGTATAAATGGAACTGCTGAACTCCATTATATCGCTTACTTTTTTTGCGCAGGTCTTAAGACTTATGACACCTTTCTATCTCGGAGCAAGTGCAGCCAATTTTTCAGAAAGAGGCGGTGTGATAAATATTGCGATAGAAGGATTTATGAATCTTTCCGCATTCAGCTTTGCTTTGTTTTCAATACTGACAGGCAGTATTACTGCCGGATTCATACTTGCAATAATTGTTAATCTTTTATTTAGTCTTCTCTATTCATTCTTCACGGTAAATCTTAAGATAAATCAGATAGTAACTGGTGTGGGATTTAATCTTCTCATTGCCGGGATAACAAAATTCCTTCTTGTGCTTGTATTCAAAAGTTCAAGCAACACTGAACGATTCGAAGGACTTCCTGATCTGAATATTTTCAAAGATGTTCCTTTCCTTGACATAGTGTTCTCGGATTATCTTACGATATTTTGTTTTGCATTAATATTCATTTCAGGATTTGTACTGTTCAAAACTAAATACGGTCTCAGACTCCGCTCTGTCGGAGAGAATCCCTGGGCTGCAGAAAGTCTCGGTATCAGAGTAAGGATTTACAAACTTTCCGGAATACTCATAAGCGGATTCCTTAGTTCGCTTGCCGGTATCTGGCTTGCGTCAAATCAGAATTCATACAGCGACGGAATGATTGCGGGCAGAGGTTATATAGCCATTGCAGCAATGATTATCGGAAAGTGGAAACCTGTGAACATTTTCTTTGCCTGTCTTATATTCTCGGCATTTGAAGCTCTGGAGATATCTTTGCAGATATCAGGAACACACATTCCTACACAGCTTATTCAGATGCTTCCTTATCTCATAACTATAGTTGTGCTTCTTGGATTTGTGGGAAAAACAAAACCACCTGCGGCAGTGGGGCAGTGAGGCAGTGTGGCAGTGTGGCAGTGAGGGCAGTGTGGCAGTGAGGCAGTGAGGCAGTGTGACAGTGTGACAGTGAGGCAGTGAGGCAGTGAGGCAGTGTGGCAGTGTGGCAGTGTGGCAGTTAGGCAGTTAGTTTATTTAATCAATGGTAATTTAAAATCTTAGAATAGGAATTAGAATTTTCAATTCTTAAATTAATTAATGTTTGTAATTTTAACAATATGGCAAAAGTTGTTGTTAGAAGTTTAATCTTTTGAATTTGCATTGAAGGATTGTTAAATTAAATATATCTTTGAAATTAAAAGAGAATTTATTTTATCTTTGCAAATATTAAGTACCGATCTAGGCACTTGTTTAGATAAAAATATTGAAGAAGCTTCAGGAGGAGTTTCAAAAGCAGATTTTAAAAACAAACTTTCTATAGCATACAAAGAAGCCAGAGAATCACATTTTTGGTTAAAACTTTTATACCGAACAAAGTATATAGATTTAAAGATGTTTCAATCACTTGAATTCGATTGTGTGGAATTGAAAAAGATACTTTATACTATTTTAAGAGGTTTAAATTAGTTTGAAATATATTGTGCCAAACTGCCAAACTGCCAAACTGCCTAACTGCTCAACTGTATCTCTTATCCACATTCCAGTAAAGCTTCTTCTTCAGTGTATTAAAATAAGTTGAATGAATTTTTTTTATAACTTTTATTGTATAATCTGCTTTGGTAAGAATGATCTCGCAGGGTGCATTGATGATCGAGCTTTTCTGACCGTCAGCTGTGATCCGGGTTTTGGTTTTCTGAGGAACAAGAATTTTTATTTCACCGCTGTCCGGAATAATTATCGGTCTGACATTGAATGTATGAGGAGAGATTGGAGTGATGACAAAAACATTACTTTCAGGATTTACAACAGGACCGTTGCATGAAAGAGAATATCCCGTAGATCCCGCAGGTGTTGAGACTATTATTCCGTCTGAAATGCATTTCACTACTTTTTCATTGTTATAGTAGGTTTCGGTTTCGATCATTCTTATCGAATCGCTTTTGTCAATGACAATATCATTCAAACCGTAAAAAACTTTATTCTTGTAAACGGATTTAATAATTACCTGCTCGGTAATCCTGAACTTTTTCTGAAGCAGTTTGGGAATATACTCTTTAACTTCATCAGGACTTACTTCCGAAAAGAATCCTAATCTGCCGAGATTTACACCGAGTATGGGAATATTACGATTGCCTACTATCCTTGCAGTATTGAGAAACGTACCGTCGCCTCCCAATGATAAAATATAATCAGCTTCCGAAAGTATTTTATTTCTCCCTGCAGAATGTCTGCGAAGATTACTGTTTGAAATTTTCACCAGACTCTCATCAACCAGAAATCCTGTTTTTTTACGCACCAGAAAATCAACAATCTCGGTCAGAAGTTTTTTAACGTCTTCTTTACCTGTATTCCCGAATATTCCGATAGTAATTGTATCGTTTTGCTTCATTAGAGATCAGTCCTTAACTTCTTCTTTTTTTTCTTCTGCAGTATCATTCTTTTCTTCAATCTCTTCTGCCGGAGCATCGGAAGGACCTTTCGCTTTTTCTTCTACGAAATTGAGTTTAAGATCTGCAATTACCTGTTCAAGAAATCTTTTCTCATCATCGGAAATATTGTTAGCGGACTTTTCTTTCAGCATATCAAGCATATCAATAGTTACCTGCGCTCCTTCAAGCTCTCTTTCGATTTTACCTGACATTGGATTTGCGAGTTTTCCAAGCTGCATCATAGTCTGCATCTGAAAACTATAGATAAGTGACAGAAATAATTGTTTGTTTTTGTCTTCGTTCATGGTTAATATTTTTTTATTACAAATGTAAAAAATTATAATATTACAATATATTCAATAAATAATTCCGCCCGGTATTAATCAGAATTTTTTAGTAAATAGAAACTTCTGAAAAACCTTACTGTCATCCCCGCATGCTTTTAGCGGGGATCCAATCACAAATATGAATTAGAATTAAGCTTTAATGAGTGGATGACCCAGAGGGTACCCCCCGCCAGGAGCTTGCGGGAATGACAAACTGTGTTAGTTTTTCAGAAGTCTCTAAATACTAAATCAAATAACTCAGGCTGACTTTTTAATACAAACAAATTTCTTAAATCCGATTTAAAGATTTTATAAAATAATTTTTTAACATTAAAAATAATCAGTGATCACTTATTTAATTTATTATTTGAATACTAAATATAACCTCTCCGATCTTTGAAGATTGTTTTCCTCCACGAATTACGCAAATTAACACTAATTGTGCTTAACATTCATATTTAAATTCGTGTCAATTAGTGAAATTAGTGGCAAGTTCTTGTTTTCAATTCTGAACAGGTCAATAGGATTTATCCGGCAATAATGAAACCACTCCCGCCTTTGACAATACAAACGGAACAGATATGAGGAAGAAAAAAACCGTCATGACTTCATGATCGCCGAAACTCCATTCAAAGAATCCGGAAATATGAAAAGAAATCGAAACGAGAATACTTCCGAGAATAAGCGTCTTTGAGATGTTGTCAGTTGAAGTTCTGTATTTTTTTAACTGGAATAAAAAAATGCTTAAAAATAATCCTGCGAAAGCTATGAATCCGGGTAATCCTGTCGTTGCAAGAATCATAAGATAATTATTATGAAGATGAACTCCTTCTGCGTCCGACTCCGGCTTTTTGTATGTCTAGAAGTCCGACTTTCCACATTGATAATCTTGCGGAATTGCTTGAGTGATTAATATCCGCTATACTGCTGACTCTGTTAGTCATTCCCGCCGGCAGGAATATCCAGGCAAGTAACATCACTGCTATAAATGATAAAAGGAATTTCCTGTTGGCTATTATCCCGAAAAGCAGAAAGCTTACGAATACACCTACGAAAACATTCCTCGACTGCGTAAGAAGCATTGACAGAAAAAGAGGAATGATCATCATCAAAATATACTTTTTAGAAATAAGTAATTTTTCTTTAATGAATAAGAGCGGAAAGACTGAGAAAAAACTTATCATTTTTATTTCGGCTGTAGTGAGAGGATAATTGAAATAATCTATTCTGATCTCCGAAAAAGGCACCTTACTTATCAGATCGCTGAATTTTAAGGAGTACTGAATAAGTTCTGCAAATGAGATCAATGAGATTATGAATATATTTGCGAAAATAATTTTAATCAGAGATTCGAAATCCGTGATCTTTAAAATTGAAATAAAAAATATTGAAAATAAAAGAAGTCTCTTAAGATTGCTGAATGCGCCTTCCGGATAGACTGCAAAGATTCTTGAAATCACTTCAGTGACAAAATAAAGTATAACGAACAGGTTAAGTATCTTCATCTCCCTGAAAAGAATTTCATCATAACTAATCTTCTTTATTACAATTATCTGTATAAGCCATATTCCGAACCATATCCCGAATGCAATTGAAGACAAGGCAATTGAAAGACTTACAAAGGATATCTGTATTGTAAGAAGGATTAAAATTAATCTGTCTGTTACAGTTTTAAAGTTAGTTGTCAATTTATAAATTCAGAAAATTTTTAAACAGAGTTGATTTAAATTTGAATATTCTGTGTATCATAAAGTTGTCTGTAAAGTCCCTTCTTTTGAAGCAATTCTTCATGATTTCCGGATTCTGCGATCCCGCCTTTTTCAAGAACAAAAATTATATCGGCATTCCTTACTGTTGAAAGTCTGTGTGCAATTACAATCGAGGTCCTTCCTGTCATAAGTTTTTCAATGGCATTCTGAACAGTAATTTCCGACTGCGAATCAAGAGATGATGTCGCTTCATCAAGAATGAGTATTGCAGGATTTCTAAGCAAAGTTCTTGCAATGGAAATTCTCTGTCTCTGACCGCCGGAAAGCTTAAGTCCTCTTTCTCCTATAACTGTATCAAGACCATTTTCTGTTTTCAGAATAAAATCATAAGCGTTTGCAGATCTGCATATCTCAATAAGTTTTTCTTCGCTGACATTCTCCATTCCGAAAATAATATTGTTCCGTATTGTATCATTAAAAAGTATAGTTTCCTGCTGAACTATTCCTATAAGATTCCTGAGAGATTTTATACTGATATTCTTAATGTCCATATCATCTATTAGAATGTTTCCGGAAGTTACATCATAGAACCTCGCGATGAGATCAGCGAGAGTTGATTTACCGCTTCCCGAAGGACCTACAAGTGCTATCACCTGTGATTTCTCAATTTTAAAACTTACATTTTTTATCACGGGTTTGTTCACATCATATTCAAAACAGACATTTCTCAGTTCTATGCTTTTATCAAAAGAGTTCTTTTCCAATGCATCTTTGCTTTCGGTTATCTCAAGAGGATAATCAATAATTTCAAATATTCTTTCTGCTGACACAGAAGACTGCTGAATGCTGTTGTTCACACCGCTAAGATTTTTTATCGGAACAACAAGCTGAAATATGATGAAAAGAAATCCCAGAAAATCTTCAGCGCTTAATGTGTTGGTCACGAGAATATCTCTACCGCCAAACCAGATTATAGAAACTCCTGCAAGTATAGTAAGGAATTCCGTTATTGGCTGAGCAAGTTCGCTCGCCTTTACGTTTTTCATCGTGAGAGTGTACAGTTCATCTGATTCTTTTCTGAAAAGCCGGTTAAGAAAATTCTGAGCGTTAAACGCCCTGATGATCTTTGATGCGTAAATCGTTTCAGTTATGACTGAGAGAATCTCGGAGTTTTTGTTCTGCATTCTCTGACTTCTTCTTCTCAAAGATGATCCGATCTTAGCCACTACAAGGACGGTTACGGGAAAAACAACAAGCGCTATCAGAGTCATCTTCCAGCTTATTGAAAGCGCGAGGACAAGATAAATAATTATAAGAAGTGGTTCCCGGAACAGATTAAAAAATACAGCAGACAATCCGCCCTGAATGACATTAACATCATTAGTCATTCTTGAAATAAGATTTCCCGTTCTTTCTGAAGTAAAGTATCTCAGCGAAAATGAATTTACCTTTTCATACATTTCATACCTGACATCTCTCATCACCGACTTTTCCACTTTCTGCATATACAATGACTGGAAAAAACCCGTAATATTTTTTAACAGATAAGCAATAAGTATAAGAGCGCAAGTCAGGAATAAAGCATTTTCTTTTCCGCCTGAAAGTATGAATTTCTCGAATTCATACATTGAATTTCTGATAAAGTTGCCGGCTGGAACAGCATCTGTAACAGAATTTCCTGAGATGAACAAAGTTTTAAGAAGGGGGATAGTAAGATAAATTGATAAGCCGCTGAATATGGAAAACAGTACAGACAGCCCGACAGAAATTAAAATATATTTCTTGTATCGTGTTGCATATTTCAGAATTCTCGGATATGGTTTCATTAAATTATTTTACTTTATCTTTGATCTGCATTTCCAGTATTTTCATATAATTAAGAAGTTTTGTAATCATGTGAAATTTAGAAACCATCAGTCCTTCCATTCCGTCAAGGAAATTTCCTTTAAGAATGTATTGCTGAAAGAATGCTATTCGCGGTAATAAAAATATATGAAAAAATCCAATTTTACTTTTTCCGTATTTTTCTTTGGCAGAAAGATCTGAATATGAATTGATCTTGATTACAAACTCCGAAACTGAAGTAACTGTATAATGCAGCAAATCATTTTTTAATCTGCCTTTATTACCTTTAACTGAATAACTTTCATGGACAAGACGGTCTGTAACATCAGCATTGTTTTTTCTGAATAACCGAAGCTGATAATTCGGATACCATCCGCCGTGCTTAATCCATTTATTAAGGAAAAAACTTTTTCTCGGAATCTCAAATCCTTCTTCAGAAACATTATCCTTTGAAAGAACAGATCTGATCTCTGTCTCAAGCTCCGGCGTACACCTCTCATCAGCATCCAGTGATAAAATCCATTCTGAGCCGGCTTTTGAAAGCGCAAATTTTCTTTGAGCAGCAAATCCTTTCCATTCGTTCTGATAAATCTTATCTGTGTATTTTTTTGCAATGTTAAGAGTATTATCCGAACTGAAACTGTCAGCCACGACTATCTCATCACACCATAAAATACTTTTCAGGCATTCTTCAATATTTGTTTCTTCATTATGACAAATTACTAATCCGCAGATCTTATTCATATTTTACTAAACCGTTTTTGCAAAAATAATTTTTACTTTGTTTTACTTCCGTGAAATATTTCATATTCTTTTCGTCTTCCTTTGTTTTAGGATGATAAAGATGATACTGAACAGCAAGGTTTCTTACAGATCTGAATTCAGCTCCTGCCAGCCGAAGTCTGTATTCAATAGCGGAATCTTCGCCAAGTCCGGGACCTTCGTAGTTTTCATCGAAGCCGTTAATTTTTTCGAGAAGTGCTTTATGCACCGAAAAGTTACAGCCGAGTATATGTTCGTCTTCATTTGTAAAAAGCTTTCTTAACAGACTATTCCTGATTATGAAACCTTCTTCGATGTTAAAATTAAAATCATTTTTGTCTCTGTTCAGTGAAGAGTATATAATCCGGTAGAGTTTTAATCTGCTGTATTCCTTATTAAGAATACTGTTCGCATTAATTTTTTCCGAAGCAGATTTAGTAAGGTTAACTCTTCTTCCGCAGAGAACGGAATTGCTTCGCCTGTTCTCAAAATGTTCTTTTACAAAATCCGGATGCGGTATACAGTCGCCGTCAAAAAATATAAGATAATCTGTAGCTGCTCTTCTGATAGATTCATTCAGTATTTTATTTTTTCTGAATCCTTTGTCTTGCTGAGTCAGATGTTTAACCGGAAATAATTTTTTAGATTTCCAGTCATTAATTAATTTATTCATATTCTCATTCATACCGTCTTCGGCAATAATTATTTCAAAATCTGTAAAAGATTGAACAGATAAAGCCGTGAAAATTAATTTCAGTTCATCACTTTTATCATAAACTGAAATGACGAGAGATGTTTTCATAATTTAATGTTTTCAAAATATGAATAATTAGGTTTAAGTTGTAGTGAATAGTTAATGGAGGCAATAGGCAATAGGCAATAGAATAGGCAATAGTGAATAGGCAATAGTGAATGGCGATGGTGAATGGCGAATTGATTTAAGTGAATTGTTTATATCCAACAACAAAATTGAGTATGATTTAGTCTTAGATGTGAAAAAATATAGCTTATGATCATTAAAGAATTTAGATTTTAATATTAAAAAATTTAATTGGAATAATCAAAATGTTAAAACTAAATCATAAAAACCTTGAAGTTTGGAAAAGAAGTATTAAACTAATTAGTGAGATTTATTCTATTACTGAAAATTTCCCAAAAAAAGAAATGTTTGGATTAAGTAATCAAATGAGAAGAGCTTCAATATCTATTGCTTCGAATATTGCTGAAGGTGCATCGAGGAAATCTTGTCTGGAACGGAGAAGGTTTTATGAAATTGCAAGGTCATCTGCGGTTGAATTAGATACTCAATTGGAAATTGCTTTAATGCTTAACTACATTAGTAAAATAGAATTAGATAAAATAGAAGAGGATTTCATTCAACTATTTAAAATGCTATCCGGACTAATAAAAGCCACAATTAATTTAATTCATTGAATAGTTAAATCACTTCACTATTGCCAATTGCCTATTGCCCATTGCCTATATGACTAAACATATTTCAATAAAATATTTATATTTATTTTAAACAAACAAATACTACATTGGCAATCAACTTCAACAAACTCACCATAAAATCTCAGGAGGCATTGCAGAATGCCCAGGAAATAGCTTCAAGCTATTCAAATCAGACTATAGAGCCCGAACATTTATTTGCAGCGCTGATACAGGACAAAGAGGGGATTGTTATTTCCACTCTGATGAAACTGGGAGTGAACAAGGATTACATTCAGATAAAAGCAGGCGAACTTTTGGAAAAACTTCCGAAAGTTACAGGCGCAGGTTCAGCTCAGTCGTATTCGAGAGAAACTACAGATGTACTTGAAAATGCTTTTAAGGAAGCGGGTGTACTTAAAGATGAGTATGTTTCAACAGAGCATATACTTCTTGCTCTCACAGAATCAAAGCGCTCTGCAGTCGCTGATCTTTTGAAATCCCAGAGAGTTACTAAGAATGAAGTTTTAAAAGCGCTTAAGGAAGTAAGAGGAACGAACAGAGTTTCCGGACAGAATCCTGAAGAGACTTATCAGGCATTGCTGAAATACGGAAAGAATCTGAACGAACTTGCAGCGAAAGGAAAGCTTGATCCGGTGATTGGCAGGGAAGATGAAATAAGAAGAGTGCTTCAGGTATTATCCAGAAGAACAAAAAATAATCCTGTATTAATTGGAGAACCGGGAGTAGGTAAAACAGCTATTGCAGAAGGACTTGCTCACAGAATTATACAGGGAGATGTACCGGAAAGTCTGAAAAGCAAACAGATAATAGCTCTTGATATGGGTTCGCTTGTTGCAGGAGCGCAGTTCAGAGGACAGTTCGAGGAAAGACTGAAAGCGGTTTTGAAAGAAGTTCAGGAATCAAACGGCGAAATAATTTTATTCATTGACGAGCTACATACTGTTGTGGGAGCAGGAGCTGCTCAGGGTTCGGTTGATGCTTCGAACATGCTTAAGCCGGCTCTTGCAAGAGGAGATTTAAGAACAATCGGAGCGACAACTCTTGATGAGTACAGAAAATATATTGAGAAAGATCCGGCACTGGAAAGAAGATTTCAGCCCGTATTTGTAGGCGAACCGGATATAGAAGATACAATTTCAATTTTAAGAGGACTTAAGGAAAAGTATGAAGTTCACCACGGAGTAAGAATTACTGACGGCGCAATTGTAGCAGCAGCTCAGTTATCCGACAGATACATTTCAGATAGATTCTTACCGGATAAAGCAATAGACCTTGTGGATGAAGCTGCCGCCAAATTGAGAATAGAAATTGATTCCATGCCTGAAGAGCTTGACAAACTTGAAAGAAAGATTAAGCAGATAGAAATAGAAAAGGAAGCTTTGAAGAGAGAAATTTAAACAGAAATATTGGAACTAAATTTTTTAACTTAAGTTAGAAAAGAAAAACAATTTTATGAAAACATTAATAAGCTTAATAATTATTTTAATTTCCTTTTCAGGATTGACAATTTCAGAAGCAGATGATGATCTGAACGGAAAAATATTCTATGGGAAAGCAACAGAAATTACTCCTCCTGATATTGACAGGATGCCCCGCATTTACGATGAAGTAATTAAATTTGAAAATGGTAAATTGTATTGCGAAACATTCAGAAATTATTCGGATGCAGACAGTTATTATTCATCTGCGGTTGATGACAGAAGAGCGATTGCTTACAAGGTAATTTTATTTAATTCCTCTTCCACGGGTTATTTCAATGGGGAACCGGTCTCTATTGAATTTACAGGCAATATTATCGGTAATACAAGATTAAACGGAACCGTAACAGTCAGATTTCCGGACACCTCTGAAATTAAATTTATAATCGAAGCAATTTCAAATTAAAGAAACTTTTTCAGAGAACAATAATTTTACGGATGAATACAAGATACATTGATAAAAGAATTATTATCAATATAAATCATATCCGAAGCATCTGTTATACCGTCTCCGTTAACGTCAGAATTTATATATCCGCCTAAGTTATTTGAAATATCATTTTCCAGAATTGAGATATCTTCAATATCTATAATTTCATCCCTGTTGATATCACCGCTGTAAAGGCACCATTTACCGTTTCTCAGAGTAAGATTGTCTCCGAAAGCACTTTGACCTGCAGATGTGAAATCAAAATTTAATCCTGTGGAGCTGCTGTAAGAGACAGGATTTTTGCTCCATATCCCGATGGAATTTCTGTGTTTAATATCAACATAATAATTACCTGTGACAGCATTGATAAAAATAACTTCCGTATTAAAAGTAACAGAATCAATTTTATCTTTTGCGGAATCTACTACTAAATACGGAGACACTGAATTTCTAAGATAAATTTTCAGCGTGTCCCGTGAATTTAAAGATTGGCTTACTGAATTAAAAAATCCTTCCGGAATAGCTTTTATAAATGATTTCGGTTTGAATTCAACTATAGAAGTAAATGCCTGATATTCATCATTAACTGAATTATCGAACCAGAAAGGAACTACTTTATTGTCAGATGAAGTAACTCCTATTCCCGTACCGATATAACTTGGAATAGCGAACAGCCACTTTGATGAAACCATTTGCTTCAGTTTGAATTTGTGATCAGACAAAAGAATATCCTCAAAGTTCTGACCCCCGTTAGTTGACCTAGAAAGATAAACCTGAAAAGAATCTCTTGTAACAGTATTTCTGGTATCATAATAAACAACGTTAAGATTACCTGAATTATCAATATTGATTGCCGGAAAAATCTGGTAATGATAACTTCCTGAATCCCTGTTAACTTTGTATTTGTAAGGCCAGGTTGCACCTTTATCAGTAGAGCAGTGAACAGTAACATCGCAGCTGTCATAAGCCGGACTGTTTGCGTTTAATCTTTCCGAAGAAACAAAATATATCCAGCCGTTCCGGGGACCGCCGGAATTATCAACGGCTGCATTAGGGAGACAGTTTGTTTTTACAAGATTAAGATTAATTCTGAAATCATTTTTTACAGGATAAACCGGACAGGAAGTATCAGTCGAATCCCAGGTCGCGCCTCCGTTTGTTGACCTTGCAAAGCCGACATATTTTTCCGAATTTTTTAAATAAGGCCATGTAACATATACTTCACCGTTTTGACCAACAGTTACGAATGCTCCCGTCCTTGTGTAATACATCGGAGGGCTGATCATTTTTACTGCTGACCAGGACCTGCCGCTATTTGTAGTGCACGAAAAATAAATTCCTCTTCTTTCATTATACACAACATAACTGTTTCCGTAGTAAGCACTTTCCGGAACATTGTCTGTAGCGCAAATACATTTATCGGCGGTATCAATACCGGGAATATAAACTGTCCTTGACCAGTATGTTCCGTTATTTGTAGAATAGCTTACTCCAACTTTAAAGTCTTTTGCGCCCGGGCGGGGAGAAGGAGCAATGTATGTAAGAATAAATGTTCCGTTTTTATCAATGATTATTTTCGGATTACCGACTGTAGTGATTATTCCTCCGAGAGAATCTTTGATTGCATTTTTTCCCTGCCAGTTCAGTCCGCCGTTAGTTGTCAGATAAACTCCCGTAGTATAACCGCCGGGATATACATCTGTTACAGCAGCTCCCGCCATGATCATTGGATTCAGAGGATGAGTGGCAATTGTAGTTTCCACCTGAGTTACAGTATCAGGGAAAACTCTTAAGTTTGGATTGACTGTAAAATCCGAAGCGAAAGCAGTTTCGATATCTGATAAAAATATAAATGAACCGATAAGAATAAATCTGGTAATGAATTTCTGCAAGTATCCTGAAAGTGTATAAGTCCTCATAAAGAAAATTTTAAAGTAAATTTTATTTCGGAATTCAAATGTAATTTACATCTGCAGTTCCGCCATTTAAAAATTTTAAAAATGAATCTTAATGAATTTCAAACTTTCTCTTTGGGGTAAAAAAATTTGTGATAAATCTTATGTGGGTTTTATTTTAAATCCTGATATTTATTCTTGGGGTAAATAAATATCTTCTTTTATATATTTGGGGAGTATCTGATATAAAAGAACTTTATTGTTTGAGTTTTTTAATTTTAAAAATGTTATTTCTGCAATTAGTTTCTTTAAAGATTTAAATTCAATGCTAAAATAAATTAAATTTTATTTCAGTTTTGTTTAAACAAAGTATAATTTTCTGGATGTATAAGATTTTATCTGAATTAAAAAAGGTGACTGATCCAAAAGTGTATTCAAAAAATTGCCACTAATCTCACTAATTGACACGAATTTGAAAATGTATAATAAGGGTATATAGAAACTGATAAACCAACTCTCCTCGGATTGTCATTCACGCCCGCCTTGCACTCTTTAAGCGAGGTGAACCGCGAGGCAGGAGTGCTCTTGTCGGGAGTACCTTCTGGGTCATAGATTTTTAAGTAAGTTTTCAATGATTGGATCCCCGCTAAAAGCACGCGGGGATGACAGTAAGGGTTTCTATATAAAAAAAGAGGAAGATCAATCTCTTCCTCTTTTTTGAAACATCTTATGAAATAATATTTTACGTGAAAACGGTTCTGACTCTAAGTCTGAATAACTCCTACATTAAATTTTTTCATTTCGGGATTATTGTTTGCAAGCTCTATGCAATACGATACGATCTTTCTCGTATCAGCAGGGTCTATAATTTCATCTACCCATAGACGTGATGCAGCATAAAGAACGTTTGTCTGATCTTCATATCTTTTTTTTATTTCATCAAGGAATTTTTTCTTATCTTCTTCAGTAATTTCTTTTCCCTGTTTTTTAAGCTGACCTGTTTTAATATCCAGAAGAACATTGCTTGCCTGCGATCCGCCCATTACTGCTATCTGCGCATTCGGATAAGCGAATATGAATCTGGGATCATAAGCTTTGCCGCACATCGCATAATTTCCTGCGCCGTAACTGTTTCCTGTTATTATTGTTATCTTAGGCACAGTACTGTTTGCTACTGCATTTACCATCTTCGCTCCGTCCTTAATAATACCGCCATGCTCTGATCTTGATCCGACCATGAAGCCGGTAACATCCTGCAGAAACAAGATAGGAATTTTTCTCTGATTGCAGTTGAGTATAAATCTTGCCGCTTTGTCGGCACTGTCAGAATAGATCACTCCTCCGAATTGCATTTCACCGGATTTGCTTTTTACAATGCTTCTCTGATTAGCTACAATTCCTACAGCCCATCCGTCAATCCTTGCATATCCCGTGATTATTGTTTTACCGTAAGTTGGTTTGAATTCATCAAAGTCACCGTCATCAATTATTCTGCATATAAGCTCGTAAGTATCGTAAGGTTTTGAACTGTCCTGCGGAATTATTCCGTAAATTTCAGTTTCATCATAAGCAGCGTTTCTGCTTTTCACTCTGTCAAACCCGGCTTTGTCCATTTCACCGAATTTACTCACGAGCTCACGAATCTTTTCCAAACATTCTTCATCGCTCTGCATCTTTTCATCTGTGATCCCTGAAATTTCAGTTGTAACTGTAGCTCCGCCAAGTGATTCATTGTCTGTGATCTCGCCAATAGCCGCTTTTACCAGATGAGCTCCTGCAAGGAAAATACTCCCTGTTCCTTCAACTATTAAAGCTTCGTCACTCATGATCGGAAGATAAGCTCCGCCTGCAACGCACGGTCCCATGATAGCGGCAATCTGAGGAATACCCATTGAACTAATTACTGCGTTGTTTCTGAAAATTCTTCCGAAGTGTTCCTTATCCGGAAATATCTCATCCTGCATCGGAAGAAATACACCGGCAGAATCCACTAAGTAAATTATCGGCAGTTTGTTCTCCATTGCAATTTCCTGAGCTCTGAGATTTTTTTTACATGTAATGGGAAACCATGCTCCGGCTTTGACAGTAGCGTCATTTGCGACTATTACGCAATTCCTTCCGTGAATTTTTCCTATCCCGAAAATTGTCCCGGAAGAAGGTGCTCCGCCATGCTCTTCATACATACCAAAAGCTGCAAAAGTATTAAGCTCCATAAAATAAGTGTTGCTGTCAATAAGAAGTTCAATCCTTTCTCTGCAATGAAGTTTCTTCTTTGAATGAAGATTGTCAATCGCTTTTTTACCTCCGCCAAGTTTTATCTTATCTTTTTCCGAGTTAATCCTTCTCAGAAGATTATTCTGAAACTCTTCTCTTAAAATAAAATTCTTATCTTTTTTTAAAACGGATTTTAATTTAGACATTATTTTTTAATATAATTATTGTATTAACTTTGATATGTAATTACGAAAGGAATTTTGATCTAAGGATAAGAAAATCTGAATTTGTTTCCTAAAATATTTTAAGCAATGATTTTCCTGTTATTGCTGAGGTATACCGGCTCTTTCTTCTCTGTAATAACTTCTCTTGTTATAATGCAGTTTGAAATGCTTTCCTTTGATGGAATTTTATACATGATATCAACCATAATATTTTCGAGGATCGAACGAAGAGCTCGTGCCCCCGTTTTTCTTGTTAAAGCATAATCTACAACAGCTTCTAGTGCATCTTCAGTAAACTCCAGATCCACGCCTTCCATTCTGAAAAGCTTCTGATACTGCTTTGTAATCGCATTCTTTGGCTCGGTTAAAATAGAAAGCATTGTTTTCTTGTCAAGTGAACTGAGATTGGTGATTACAGGAAGTCTGCCTATTAGTTCGGGAATGAGTCCGTAATGAATCAGATCGTCCGGCTCTACCTGAGTCATTATTGTATCTAAATCTATATCATCCTTGGAATACAAATCTGATCCGAATCCCATTGAACTTTTAGCAACCCTCTTTTCAATAATTTTATCAAGTCCGTCAAACGCCCCGCCGCATATAAACAGAATATTTTTTGTATTAATATTTATAAGTGCCTGCTCAGGATGTTTTCTGCCGCCTTTTGGAGGAACGCCTGCGACTGTGCCTTCAAGAAGTTTTAATAATGCCTGCTGAACTCCTTCACCTGATACATCTCTTGTTATGGAAGTACTGTCGCTTTTTCTGGAAATCTTATCTATCTCATCCAGATAAATTATTCCTCTTTCCGCTTTGTTAAGATCAAAATTTGCATTTTGAAGAAGATGAACCAATATAGACTCTACATCATCACCGACATATCCAGCTTCCGTAAGCGTTGTAGCGTCTGCGATTGCAAAAGGAACATCAAGAAGTTTGGCTAAGGTCTGAGCAAGAAAAGTCTTACCCGTACCGGTCGGACCGATCAGCAGAATATTGCTTTTCTCAATTTCTACGTCATCAATATAATTAAAATCACTGGAATCTATTCTCTTGTAATGATTATACACCGCCACTGCAAGGGATCTTTTAGCTCTGCTTTGTCCGATAACAAATTCGTCTAAGAATTTTTTTATTGCCTGAGGTGTGAGATTGGATCTTACTTTATTTATGGATTTAGTCGAACTGAATAAAGTATTCTTTTTAATAATCTGCATGGCATTACTGACGCATATTTCACAGATAAACACATCTTTACCATTATGATCTGCAGGACCTTTGATCATGTTTGTTACTTTATCAGCATTCCTTCCGCAAAAGGAACATCTTGCAGCATTGTTTTTTGTCGTTGATTTGGTATTCATTTTTTAAAATGTCTTAAGAAAGCTGATTTAAGATTAAATGAAAACATTTCGAATATTATCTGTCACAGATTTATTAAAATAGTGCGCGATGAGGGAGTCGAACCCCCACGGGTCACCCCGCTAGATCCTAAGTCTAGTGCGTCTGCCAGTTCCGCCAATCGCGCTTGGATTTTCGATTACAAAAATAGTTAAAACATTTTCTATTTACAATCAATTTCATGAAAAGATATTTTTATAAAATGCATATCCGGCAAAAACTTTACTTTTAAATTCAATTGAAATTTTTTAAAAATATTTTGAAGCCCTGACAAAAATTAGTTTATATTGATTCTGTAAACTGAGATGATTTTTCTGTCGATTGTATACATCTGCATTATATGATAAAATAAAAATTTCATTTCATATATTGATTTATAAAATTATTTACTTTATTTTGATCAACATTAAAATCAAATCAAAAATATTTTAAAAATCAAACAAAAAGGAAACAAAATGAAAAAACTTTTCATGTTACTGCCTGCTTTGTTAATGATCTTCAGCTTAAAGATGAATGCTGTCGCTCAGCCAACTCAGGATTTCGAATTAGTTACATTTCCTCCCGTAACACCAGGTATCTGGTCTCTTGAATATACAAGTACATTGTACTGGAGCAGATTAGCCGGAACAAGCGGTTATGCTGTCGGTACAGGTTCAGCAAAATTTAATTTTTTCAATGCTTCAACTAATGTTACACAATCATTGATCACTCCAAATCTTCTGACAAGTGGTGCGGGAGACTCTTTGAAATTTGATCACTCGTACAGGACTTATACAGGCGGTGAAGTAGATACATTAAGAATTTTTACTTCAACTGACGCCGGTACAACCTGGTCAGTCCTTGTAACACTTGAAGGCAGCCCTACAGTAGGAGTCGGAATGACTACAAGACTTCCTTCAACATCTTCAGCACCTCCTACACTAGCTTCAGAATGGGGTACAAAAGCTTATGCTTTGCCTGTCGGAACTAATAAGATAAAATTCACGGCTATCAGCGATTTCGGAAATAATCTTTTCCTTGATAACATTAAGACTAAAGCTATATTGCCTATTACAATTGATGCAAGCACATTGTCAATTGATTCTCCGGTAGGTAATACTTTAGTAAACGGACCGACCATCGCTCCCAAAGCTACATTTAAAAATGTCGGTACAACAAATATGACAAGTATTCCTGTTACATTTAAAATTAGGGGACCGGTCAATTACACAAGCACAAAAACAATTACAACTTTAAATGCAGGTGCACAGATCCAGGTTATATTTGACAGCACATTTGTGCCAAATACACTCGGTTCTTATATTGACTCTGTATATTGCGGTGCTGCTACAGACGGAAACAGATTAAATGACACTTTAGTAAGTGCATTTAATATTATTAATAATCCTGATTACGGAACAGGAACAGGCGGAATTTTCTTTGCAAATTCCATTGCAACAGGCGCGCCTTCAAAACCTGAAGTCTGCTTTGCAGATACTACAGGAGGAAGAACACTTTGTAAAAACGGAGTATATTTTGACAGTACTGTCTTCACAGGAACACTCGATGATGGTTACTGGAGATTAGGCGGATCTAATCTCGGATTACCGGCAGGTTATAAAATCAGACTGAACGGAGTTGATTATGATTCTATTTTTGTTTCAACAAACGGAATTTTAGGTTTAACTTTCAATACAAATTTAGGTGATTTCAGTCCTGAAGCATTACCGAGCGCAACTCACGGAGTAGAGCTTTATCCTCTCTGGAAAGATTTTGATCTGAGAACTGAAGCAGGACCCGACTCTTATGTAAAAGTTCTTGTAAGAGGCACAAGACTTTATGTCTATTGGTTAGCTAGAACATACAATGTAGGAGGACCAAGTGCTGATGTAGTATTCTTCGGCGCTTCAATCGAATTAGTAAATACTGCAACTGACTCCAGAATAATATATCAGTACGGCGATGCTTCAAAAGGAACGACAGCTTCATTTGTAACTGCTGTAAACAACAACACACTTGCAGATCATGTCATAGGTCTTCAGAGTAATAATATTCAATATATTGCATACAGACAAAGAATAACGACTTTGACAGCATTCGGACCTATGTTTGCTAATGTTGGCGGCGCGGAATTAGCAGTTGAATTCGGAACAAACGCAGCTACTCTCAATAACAAATGTGCTACACTTAACCTTAAAGCATGTCTTGAAGTTTGTCCGGGAGATGTAGCAACAGTTTCTTTATACAATACATCATGCGGTTTAATAGACTCAAGACAGGTAACAGTTAACGGAACATCAGTTCCTTTAAGTCTTGCCGGAGTTGATAATACTCCTTCACAATATTACATAAAAGTCAGTCACAAGAATTCAGTTACTGTCTGGAGTAATGCAATTACATTTACAGGATATTCTGCCACATATGATTTCACAACCGGATTAACACAGGTTTATGGCGGCAATAACTTAAAGAATAACGGCGGAACCTGGTGCATTATAACAGGTGATGTGAATAAAGACGGTACTGTAGATGCTACTGACGGTTCATCTGTTGACAATGATGCAATATCCGGTGTAGAAGGAAGTATCAGCGGATTCCCGACAGATCTTAACTGTGATGCATTTGTTGACGGTAGTGATCTATCTGCCGGAGACAACAATGTTGCATTCGGATATTTCGAAGATTCACCTTGTCCGTCCCCAAATGATTTCGTGGTAAAAGAAAGAGTTCCGGGACCATTTGACGGATACATTGCTTTACCTGAGCAGGATAAGAGATCAACTGATGAAATAAATAAAGCTAACATAAAAAATACAAAGTAATATTTTTAATTTTTAGTAAGTTAATTCTTATTAAATAAATTATTCAGGGCTGGAAATTTTTTCCAGCCCTGTTTTTTTTTATAATATTTCTGTACTGATATGAATTAGAACACATCCTTCCAAAACGTTGAAAGGAAGTTTTGTGACAAACTTCTTCAATTGGTTTCCACATCATTATAATCTAGTGTAATGTTAATTGAAGTTGTATGACCTCCCCCTGCCCGCCTACAGCGGGCTTCCCCCTCCTTGCAAAGGAGGGGGATTAAGGGGGTGGTTATTTTGTTTTGAGACACACTCTTTAAATGAGAAAGTTTGGTAGGGATTAAATTTTAAATCATAGATATTATTGTTTTTATATGCAAAATTAAAAAGTTATTTGTTCATTGCAAAACGTTTTGGACGGATGAGGAATTATATTTAATTTAAAATGTATAAATGAGTTGAATAAACTTAATATGATTCTTAAATTATGCCTTTAGTTTTACAAACATAGATTTATAAATTTTAAAAGCCGAAATGGCGGAACTGGTAGACCTGCTCCGCGTTGCGAAGCAAGGCGAGCGCACTGGAGTCAAATATGTATTATGTTTATATATTGTATTCGAGGCAGCACAAAAGAACTTATGTAGGTCAAAGCTGTGATATTGAAAAGAGATTAAAAGAGCATAATGGTGGTAATGTGAAATCAACGAAACCATATATTCCGTATGAGATAATTTATGAAGAAAAGCATGAAACGAGACAATTGGCTTTGAAGAGAGAAAAATATTTTAAAACATATTCAGGAAGACAAGCTCTAAAGAAAATTTAAAAGCCGAAATGGCGGAACTGGTAGACGCACTGGACTCAAAATCCAGCGGGACTTAAATCCCGTAAGGGTTCGACTCCCTTTTTCGGCACATAAACTTAAATATCTTGCAAATGACACTTTATGTACATTTTTATTAAAATTAAACAAGGAGAATATCTATGTGCGGAATAGTGGGTTACATAGGAAGAAGAAATTCTTTAAGTATTTTAATTGACGGATTGAAACGTCTTGAATACCGCGGTTATGATTCGGCAGGTGTTGCTGTAATTAATGATGACGGAGAAATTAATTCCTTCAAGAAAGCAGGTAAAGTTAAGGACATAGAGGAACTATTTGATCTTGAGCTTTTATCAGGTACAACAGGCATTGGGCATACAAGATGGGCGACTCACGGAGAGCCGAATGACAATAACGCACATCCGCATTTTGATATGAACAGAAATATTGCGATTGTTCATAACGGCATTATCGAAAATTACAAATCAATAAAAAGAAGACTTAAAGCCGAAGGATTTAAATTCTTTACAGATACTGATACCGAGATCCTTGCGAATCTGATTGAATATCATTTCATAATAAAAAATGATTTTGAAAAAGCAGTCAGAATAGCTTTGACTGAAGTCGAAGGTACTTACGGGATAGCTGTATTAAATAAAAAAGAGGCGGATAAAATAATTATTGCCAGGATGGGAAGTCCACTGATGTTAGGACTTGGAAAAAATGAAACAATAATATCTTCAGATGCTGCCGCTATAATCAATCACACAAAGAATGTTATTTATCTTGAAGACGGTGAAATGGCTGTAATTAAAAAGGATAGTTTTCAGATCAAAACTATTTCAGATGAAGATATATTCAGGGAAGTGCAGAAAATAGAATTTGATCTTACAGAAATCGAGAAGAGCGGTTTTGAACATTTTATGCTGAAGGAGATTTGCGAACAGCCGGATGCTTTGCAAAATACATACAGGGGAAGAATTAATTTTGATACAGGAGTTGTAAAGCTCGGAGGTCTTGAAAATGTTTCCGATAAATTGTTTAATGCAAAGAGATTTATTATTACCGGGTGCGGTACTGCCTGGCATGCAGGTTTGGTAGGTGAATATATGCTTGAGCAATACTGCAGAATACCAACTGAAGTTGAATACGCTTCGGAGTTCAGATACAGAAATCCGATAATTAACAAAGATGATGTAGTTATACTTATCAGCCAAAGCGGCGCAACTGCAGATACCCGCGCTGACATGAAAGAAGCGCAGAAACTTGGTGCGAGTACTATCGGTATAGTCAATGTGATAGGCAGCACAATAGCAAGAGAAGTGGATGCTGGTACATATATACATGCAGGTCCGGAAATTGGAGTCGCTTCTACAAAAGCTTTTACTTGTCAGCTTATGTCGCTTGCATTGATTACTTTGATGATTGCAAATAATAAAGGTACATTATCGGGAAAGCAATTGAAGGAAATTGCAGATGAGCTTAAAGTTCTTCCCGAAAAAATGAAAAGCATTATTGACAAACGAAATGATTATAAATTTATAGCGGAAGAGTTTAAAGATTCAAAGAATTTTCTTTATCTCGGAAGGGGATTCAATTTTCCTGTAGCTCTGGAAGGAGCGCTTAAACTAAAGGAGATCTCGTACATTCATGCAGAAGGATATCCGGCTGCTGAGATGAAACACGGTCCGATTGCATTGATTGACGAAAATATGCCTGTAGTGTTTATTGCTCCAAAAGATTCAACTTATGACAAGATAATTTCAAATATTGAGGAAATAAAAGCCAGAAAAGGAAAGATCATAACAATTGCAAATGAAGACGATATTGAAATATCAGGTTATTCTGATTATGTCTTAAGAGTGCCTGCTTCAGTGCCTTTGTTTGCTCCAATACTTAACAGCATACCTTTGCAGTTCTTATCATATTATATTGCCGCTGCAAGAAACTGCAATGTTGATCAGCCAAGAAATCTTGCAAAGAGTGTTACTGTGGAATAATTTATAAAATGAATACTTTTTTAAAAATAAACCTCCTTTTAAAATTTTAAGGAGGTTTTTTGTTTAATAGAATATGATAAGATACTACAATCAGAGTTTACTGCCACAAAAACTAAAAAAAATACAAGTGTCTTTAATTAAACATTTGAACTAAATTCCATTTTCCGTATATTTGTAAAATATATAAAAAATAATAAATAATAATTTTCAATGTCAGAAAACGGAATTAACAAAGGTAAAATAGTACAAATTATAGGACCTGTGCTTGATATAGATTTCAGTGGGGGTACATTACCATCTATTTATAATGCAGTGGAGATTAAGAGGAAAAGCACAGAAGGTAAAGATGAAGTTCTTATAACTGAGGTTCAGCAACATCTCGGAGAGTCGAGAGTAAGAACCGTAGCAATGGATTCTACAGACGGACTTGTGAGAGGAATGGAAGCTATTGATACCGGAGTACCGATTTCTATACCGGTAGGTGAAGCTGTACTTGGAAGATTGATTAATGTTACAGGCGGAACTATAGACGGCAAAGGACCGATTAATTCAGATTTAAAATATCCTATTCACAGACCTGCACCTAATTTCAAAGATCTTTCCACTAAAAAGGAAATGTTTGAAACAGGTATAAAGGTAATTGATCTTCTCGAGCCTTACACAAAAGGAGGAAAGACCGGATTATTCGGGGGAGCGGGAGTAGGAAAGACAGTTATAATTCAGGAGCTCATTCACAATATTGCCAAGCATCACGGCGGATATTCAGTATTTGCCGGTGTAGGAGAAAGAACAAGAGAAGGAAATGATCTTTATCTGGAAATGACAGAATCAGGCGTACTGGAAAAAACTGCTTTGGTATTCGGACAGATGAACGAGCCGCCGGGAGCAAGGCAGAGAGTCGGATTGACAGGACTTGCAATTGCAGAATATTTCAGAGATCAGGGAAAAGATGTTCTTCTTTTTATAGATAATATTTTCAGATTTACACAGGCAGGATCGGAAGTATCAGCTCTTCTCGGAAGAATGCCTTCGGCAGTAGGATATCAGCCGACACTTGCTTCAGAGATGGGTGCATTACAGGAAAGAATAACCTCTACCAAAACAGGCTCGATCACTTCTATTCAGGCGATATATGTTCCTGCTGACGATTATACAGACCCGGCTCCGGCAACGACTTTTGCACACCTTGATGCTACAACTGAGCTTTCAAGAAAAATTTCAGAACTTGGAATTTACCCTGCTGTTGATCCTCTTACTTCGACTTCCAGAATTCTTGATCCTCTGATAGTAGGTGAAGATCATTATAATGTTGCTCAGGGAGTAAAGAAAATTCTTCAGACATATAAAGATCTGCAGGATATTATTAATATTCTTGGAATTGATGAATTATCAGATGAAGATAAATTAACTGTAGCAAGAGCCAGGAAAATTCAGAAGTTCCTTTCGCAGCCGTTCTTTGTTGCAGAACAGTTTACAAATCTTCCCGGAAAATATGTAAAACTTGAAGATACAATTAAGGGATTTAAAGGAATTATCAACGGCGAATATGATGATCTTCCGGAAAACGCATTTTATCTTGTCGGAACAATAGAAGAAGCTGTTGAAAAAGCTAAGAAACTATCCGAATAAATTATTTTAGAATAATCCGATGAGTTTTAATATAGAAATAGTTAGTCCTGTAAAGATGGTGTACAGCGGAGAAGTAAATTCTGTTTCCATTCCGGGAACATCTGGAAGTTTTCAGGTTTTACAAAATCATGCCCCGCTGATATCCACATTTTCAGTAGGCAAAATTAAAATCGAAAAAGATTCTGAAATTATAGAATTTTCTACAAGCGGCGGTGTATTTGAAGTTAAAAGCAATAAAGCTATTGTTCTTGCAGAATCAATAGAATCTAAAGATGAAGTTAATATTGAAAGAGCGCGTCAGTCAAAGTTAAGAGCAGAAGAAATACTCAAAATGATAGAGATAACTGAAGATGAGAAAGATGACGCTAAGCTTGCGCTTCAGAGAGCAGTAAACAGGATTAAGTTTAAAGAAAAAAGTTAGATATATTTTTCAGGGGACCGTAGCTCAGGGGTAGAGCATCTGCCTTTTAAGCAGAGGGTCGGTGGTTCGATACCACCCGGTCTCACGAATAAACACTAATAACCGCATATAATATTACAATATTGCATGCGGTTTTATTAGGTCACAGTAAATGCATTAAGCAAGTATAAGTCTTTTCAAGTTGTTATACGCAAGTATACAATTAGGTATACATTTTTAAAAATCTAAACTAAATATATATGTCATTCTTAACAAAAAGACCGAATGGATTTTGGAATATCGTAGAGCCAACTTCATCTGGCAAAAGAAGATACATGTCAACAAAAACTAAATCTAAACAGGAAGCAAATTCAATTTTAGGAAATTACTTAAAAAATAATAAACCTGATCTGAATAGAAAATATTTCTTACGGGATTTGGAAAAATCAGTATTACATGATGCTGAAGCGAAAAGTTATAGTCCAAATACAATTAAGATATACAAGAGCGTCTTTAAGCATCTTAACAGCCTGTTTAAAGACAAAGAATTAAACACTTTTAAAACTGATGATATAAATCAATATAAAATTCTGAGAGGTGAAAATATTAGTAAAATTTCCAGTAATTTAGAACTCAGGTCAATGAAGAAATTTTTTAAATTTGCATATAAGAACGAAATGACTATAAGAGATATCAGTTCAAAAATTGAATTATATAAGATTAAAGACGACAGGCGAAAAATTTTTACTGATAAAGAAATAAAAATTATTTTTGATAGTATAGATGATAAACCATTTAAAGACTATTGTTCAATAACGTATTTAACTGGAAGCAGAAGAAATGAAATTTTGAATTTAAAATATCAAGATATCGATTTAGAAAATGGTCTGATTAATATTTATCAAGAAAAACCGAAGAAAGAACATGGTCTCAAATCATTACACATTACAGATGAATTAAAAAAAATTTTAAAAACTTATTTTTACAATGAGGATGGTTCATTAAAATTTTTTACTCCTGAAATGAAATTATTTAACTTTTCAGGATCTTATGTTAGTCATAAATTTAAAAAAATATTAAGACAAAATAAAATTTATGAATATCTTCACTTACATAGTCTAAGGCATACAACAGCAACAGACCTTATTAAAAGGGGATCCGAGTTATCAAATGTAAAATTCATTCTTGGTCATTCATCCGTTAAAGTTACAGAAGGTTATACATCCAGGAGTATTTCCAGCAACACACGGCACAAAGCGAACACACGCCTTATTGTAAATGCGGTTATGACGGATTCTTTGCAACTGTTTCACTCAACGATTTTGAATCCGATTTTTACCTGAAATTAATACTGTTCATTAATAATATTAATAGAAGAGCATTCCCCAAAATGTAATTCACTTTATGCACTCCTCGAAATAACAATAATTTTATATTCACTCGTTTTAGAAATTGATTCTGAATGATTTGTTTTATACGTTACTGTAACTTAAAACTTTGAGTCATGAATAAAAATAAATTCTATAAAAAACTTTCCTCTGGAATATATTATTTCAGTATTCTGCTATTTATTATTGGATTTAACTTCTCCGATCACGGTAGCGGCGGGTGGACGCAGCAGTTTCTTCCTTCAAACTTGCCGGGTATTACCGACATCACTTTTACAGACAGTCTGAACGGATATGCAGTAACAGGAGTCGATTCGGAAAATAAGTCTTATATAATCAAAACATCAAACAGCGGAGATAACTGGAATATCATTTTACAGGACAGCGGAGGCAGAGCTTTTACAAAAGTTAATTTTATTAACTCAGTCACAGGATTTGCTTGTACAAAATGGAATTCGGGAAGTGCGAAACTATATAAAACTATTAACGGAGGAGATAACTGGTCATTATTGAATAATCCTCCATTGGGACCCTCATATCTTGATCTTAGTGTAGTGAGTGAAAATGAACTCTGGATAGTAGATAATATTGCATTCGACGGAGGTGTTTATCGAACTACAGATGGCGGACAAACATGGGATAGAAAATATTATGATGTTTCACGTCCTGCAGATAGGGTCTATATGATAAATTCACGGATTGGATTTATAAGCGATGGACATGGAACAAATAATTTCTTAAGAAAAACTATCGATTCTGGAAATAGCTGGAATTTAATATCTGGTGCAGGCGGCTGGGAAGATATTTTTTTTAAAGATAGCTTATCAGGTTGGAGAAGTTTAATATCTATAAATAATGTAAGATCTACAACAGATGGAGGTATAAATTGGTCAACAATTTTAATTGCTAAATCTGGGAATCCGAGCAAAGAAATTAATCAATTTTCAGTAATAAATGATGATACTATTTGGGGAATTGGCTCATACATTTATTTTCCGAATTTGGAAAGTAGAGGAATAATTTTAAAAACAACAACAGGAGGGAAAAACTGGGGATATCAATTACCAGATACGAGTATTCGAATAAATGGAAGTTATTCATATTTAAATTTTATAAACAATAACATTGGTTGGTCTTACGCAAATTCCACAACTGGAGTACATACAATAAAAGGAGGAGATACAATTTCTTATATTTATACTGGTATTCAAAGTTTAAACAATAATGTTTCATCAGATTTTGAGCTTTTTCAAAACTACCCAAACCCGTTCAACCCATCAACAAAAATAAAATATAAGTTAAATAAATCCGGATTTGTAAATATAAAAGTATTTAACATTCTCGGGAAAGAAATTGAAGTTTTAATTAATGCAAGACAATCAGCCGGAGAATATGGTGTCAGCTTTGATGCAAGTAATTATCCGGGTGGAGTTTATTTTTACAGTCTTTATGTTGACAATAAAATTATTGACACAAAAAAAATGATACTAATCAGGTAAAAAAGTTATTACAAAAAATTAAATGAAAGGATGTCCTTCCCCAATTCAATGAAATCTGAAAGGAGAATTAAAAAATTATTAATTTTAACAAAACCTAAATTAGTTTAAGGAGAACGTTATGAGATTTAAAATTACAATTTCGTGCCTGTTAATTTTGGCAGTAACAATGTATTCATTTACAAGGTCGGATAACAATTCAGCAAAAGAGCCGACATCAACAGATCCGAATCAGAACAAATTTATACTTGGAGCAATGCATAATTTCAGTGATTCGGTTTATACTTATTTATCGGATACTCTGGGATTTAATATTTGGCACAAATATACTATACCTAATGGGTGGGGATGGCCAACTATTGGAACTAACAATACAATTCCCGCAGATCGGCTTGATACACCGGTTTACAGATATGCTTCCGCCATAAGAGAAAGAATTGAATTAAATAATTCAGAAAATCTTATGACTCTTCTTGACAGACCAAAGTTTGAATATCTTGCATTCGGTCAAAGGTCGGATTATCAATGTGAAAATGCTTCGAAGGTTGATCCTGATTATTGGTTTTATACTTACTACAACAATACAGACAATGGAACTTCCATTAAAGATACTCAGGATTTTACTCACGGAAGCGGCGAGTATGTAAAACAATGTCTTTATAATCAATCAAATCCCGGAGCAAATGCGCAGATGCTATTCGATTCTTTAAAGGGAAACATGGAACAGATCAATACGCACTGGCCTGTCACATGGCTCGGAGATCAGCATTATGACTGGTATATCATGCCTCGAATCAGAATAGATCCGGCTTTTGCAAATAATCCGGCAAATCAGGATATTGAAGTCTGCAAAATAATAGTTAAAAACAGGGATGGTGATTCGTTAACACAAATAATTAAAGTTAAACATTTTAAACCAAATTTCACTGGTTCTATTTATCACGGAAATTATTTGGATACACTTTATGACGAATATCCGTCAGATCCTATAACAAACTTAATAATCCCAGCAGGAGATTGGTTTAACGACAGTGCGCATATTTCATTTGGAGATACAAAATGCAGGATTGACTTTAAAGTGTTCTGGTATGATAAGTGTGATATGTGGATAGACAGAATTAGAGTTGAAGATAAACCTGCTCATGAGATGATGACTTTAGAATTGCCTAAGATACAAGAATGGATCAGAGCTGAAGTAGAGGACATCGTATTAGCAGAGCCATGCGGCGGAAATCAATCTCCATATAAATTCTATATAGAGGAATTTGAAATGAATCATCTGCCAAGCATAGGATATCTTAATAAAAAAATAATACAATATTCAGGTGGTAGACTAAGTTTGATGGTGAATTACAATCATGATCTGGTGAAAGCATTTATACCGAATTCGTGGGGTAAGTTATTTTCCGCAGTTTAGGCAAAAAAGTATTTAATAGACTCTGCAAAACTCAGGGAGATATTTACATTATGTTATAATCTTGAAGGATGGAGAAATGATGAACATGATGGGGGAAGGGAATCTTATGTTCCAAATACACTTTATAACGGACTGGAATATCAAATTCAGGATGGACTTGTAGTTTACAAAAAATCTCCGGCGGATTATGACACTTGGATTCAGGAACATTTTGATAATTACCGTGTAAAGGGTTTAAACTTAAAGCATATCTTAGAATTTTCTGATTCAATTTCCAACTTAGCTGATGTTCCTTTTAATTTTATGACACAAGCACATTTATGGATAGGCAGAGGACATATGCTTAAAGAGCCAACTAATGAAGAGATTGCCCTTACTACTAATCTTGCAATTAGCTATGGCGCTAAAGGAATAATGTATTTTTCTTATGGTTCTTCAAATCCAACATACGATACCTTATATCAGGGTTCTTATCATGAGGTTGCAAGAGGTTTAGCCAACCCTGATAATTCTCCCAGGAGATTGAATGTGTATGGTCAGAATAAATGGGAGGGAGTAAAGAAAATTAATTCGACATTAAATAAATGGGGTACGTATTTAATGAGCTTTGATAATGAAAACAGAAAGAGTTACATCTTGCGAAGTGAATACAGTAATCTTTATTCGCAAACGTATTTTTCAGAAGTAATAACATACAAACCATTTGGCGGCACTCCAACTTGTCCTGAAGAAAATCCAAATTCAAGTGTGACAGGAGCTTATTTTGAATGTAAAGACAAACGCTATTTACAGGTTGCGACGTTTCAGAACATCGAACCAAATACTAAATTCTTTATGATAGTAAACAGAAGATGCTCGCCATTCATAGATACAACAAGTGATGATAATAACGGAGGGAGAAGATTTGTAAAAATAAAATTACATTCCGGATCTTCATCTTTTGCCGGATTCAATAATTGGAATATTTATAATGTAGAGAATGATTCACTAATAAAAACATTTGACAAAAACACATTGGCAGATATAAATCTTGGCTGGTTTCTTCCCGGCGAAGGCAAGCTCTACAAACTAGCGCCTGTAATGCAGGAAGGCGGGACGCTGGTGGCTGATGAAGAAGTATCAGGAGATTTTGATTGTAAAGGTGAAGTAAATAATAACGGGAAGAATATTACTCTAAAGCCGGCAACAACAATTTATTTTTCGAATATAAATGCAAGAATAAAAATGAACGGCGGAGAATTTAAAAGCGGTTATTCAACCGGAGATAATTCTGCACCTGTTAATTTAAAAGGAAAAGACGGCAATTTCTGGAAGGGACTTTTATTGCAGAATTGCAGCAGAGTTGAAATTTTAAGAACTTATTTTGAAAATGTTTCGCCTTACCGGCTTGATAGCACTTACGCTCTTGATATGATAAATTGTGAATTTGTAAATGTCAGCGGAAGTTCATTCAAGTCTGACAACGCAAATAATACCGGTGGCATTAGAGGAAGTTATTCTGTTAATAATGACAGAGATTTTAATACATATATTTCTAATAATCAATTTTTATTGGATGCAGGAAATATTCCCGCTGTATCAATCATTTCTACTGGCGGATTGGTTTTTCCGATTATAATGGAATATAATAATTTCGATTGTCAAAGCACAAACAGTCTGAATGCAATATTTGTGAACAATATTTCCGGCGGTGCAATTAAGAACAATAATATTACCGGCTATAAAAACGGTGTCATTATGCTTTCTTCTTCGTTGGATTTTTATGGTAATATTATTGACGGTAGTTATGATAATTCAATCGGTATTCAGGCGTTTTCCGAAAGTAATGTTGGTCTGGGTAACAATGGAAACTATTACCTTGCAGGTTTAAATGAAATTTCTTCTGAAGGCGCGAATGCGAAATGTATTTTTGTTGAGAAGTCATATTTTGATATTTATAAAGCAGAGAATATATTTGATTTAAAAAATTATCAAGCCGGTCAGGCATATCATCTCTATGGTGATTTCCCTTCAAAACCGGATAATGAACCCGTAGAGGCATTTGGTAATTGTTTCAAAGTTTCAGGCAGTAATACAAATGTAATTCAGATTGTAAAATGGTTCAATGGTGCACCTGTAAATTTCGAATTCGAGCCATATAATTGTGTAATAGAAAAACCGGAAGGCAAATTAGTTGTTGATCTCGGAGAAGGAATGGTTGATACGATTTATTATGAATCGGAAGGAAATGGAGGCGGTACCAGAGAATTGGGATTTAAAAAAGATATTATGGAAACAGGATCAATGAAAAGTATCATGGATTCGATTAATATTAATATCAGGAAAAGAAATTATGAAAAAGTAAATACGGACTGCCGGACAATATTAAACAATTATTCAGATAGCTTACAAAGCGGTGGAGTTATTTCAAAACTATACCTGGCAGATCTGAGGCTCGACAGTTCGGGTAACAGAATATCAGATTTAAAATCTTATTTGGAATCTTTGATTTTAAACAACAACGAAAATGAACTATTGATAAAACAAGCATTCTATTATATTCAAAAATGTAAAGTAAGCTTAGGAGATTATGCTTCAGCTATGACAGGCTTTCAGCAGATCATAGATCAAAATCCATACAGTTATGAAGGATTGGTTGCAAGCTGGGATTATGCATCTGCAAGTCTTTTGTTAAATGGGCAAGGCGGTTCAGGCGGCGGAGAGAAAGAAAATTTTGAATTAGGTAATGCCAAAGAAAATTCAAAAGATAATGAGAATTTTAAAAATGAATTAATAAGGAAATATTTTGATGATAATCCGAATGTAAAAGATAACTATGATACAAAATCATTTACAAAAGAGGACAGAAAAAATATAAGAGAAAATGTTTTTAAATCCTATGAAACCTCAAGAGAGAAAGAAACAGCAATTTTAAAAACTCTTGAGAAAAAAGTATCCGATGGAATTGCTAATGAAAATGAGAAATCGGAGCTAACTGTTAAAAAGACTCTGAATGAACTGATCAAAACAAGTAAACCTAAAAATATTAGTGAGCATATAAACAAAATGAACAGTAATATTGAGAAGGTATTTGGAATAAATTACGACAATTCTGTAAATGCTAAAAAAGGAATAATACCTATAGAATTCAACCTATCACAAAATTATCCAAATCCTTTTAATCCGACTACAAATTTGGAATTTCAAATACCAAAATCACAATTTGTAACATTAAAGATTTATGATTTACTTGGTAAGGAAATTGTTACGATAGTAAATGAAAACTTAAACACAGGAACATATAGATATAAATTCAATGGCAGTAATTTAGCCAGCGGAGTTTATTTTTACAAACTTGTTGCCAGTGATTTTACTGCTGTGAAGCGTATGGTTTTGGTGAAATAGATCAATAGAAAATATATTATTTTATAATAAAAAACCGGAAATTGTACTTCCGGTTTTTTTATTTGTTATAAGAATTTTATTTTTAAAATGCTCAGCAAAAGTAAATAATATTTGGAATTAATTTAATTTTTTTTAAATTTTTGTAATAGGATTTGTGTAGTGATTTTATTTACTAGAAGTATCTATTCTTCCTGAATAGATTCCCTTTCATTCAGATTCATAAACAGTGAAAAGTTAGTTTACAATGAAAAAAAAATTATATTATGGTTTTGTAATATATTAATTTATAATAAATTTTATTATCTTGAGTAAACAACTAAAATGTATTTATGAGACCCAAAGAAAAACAGATTATTCCAGGTAACGATATTTCAAAAAAAATCATAGATTTACTTAAACTAAAACAAGGTGATGATACTTTATACAGTTTATCTAATCATATAGGAATGCAGCAAGGGACTCTCAGAAGAAAACTTGAAAATCCTAATGGTTGGAATGAGATTAAATATATTCAAGGTATTCTTGAGTTTTTTAGTTTAAGTTTTAGAACTTTATTTACTTCAGAGAAACCATCCGGAAATGAAAAAACTCTTAATGAATTTCTTAGTGATAATTTTGACACGATGTATCTTCAAATTCATGATTTGAATAAACTTTTAGATGAGATTAGAAAAATTTCTGGGGAAGAAATAATCCAGATTGCAAGGGAAAAAATTGGAAATGAACCATTATTTACTAAAACTAAAATACAACCTGATGATCCTTTATACTTGGCTTTTAAAAATGCAATTTCACAAACTGAAATTAAAAAATAATTTTTAAGTATACAAAATGGTATACAGAAGATATTTTTCAGTTCTTTAATTTTTAGTAACAACCATAATTATAATGCAGTTGTTAGCGAATGGCAAAATATAAACACATGCCTTTTAAGCAGAGGGTCGGTGGTTCGATACCACCCGGTCTCACAATCAAACCCGGAATATTATGTTCCGGGTTTTTTGTTTTATTGTACTGAAAATTTATTGCTGCGAACTATAATTTATATTTCCGGTGACTTACAGTTTTATAATTATCTTTTGATGAATACTTATGAGGGCATGTTAATTTTCACAAGTCAACAATTATGTTTTTATTAATCTTATCTTATAAAATGAATTACTTCGATGCAAATCTTAATATAAATTTAATCCTGAAAACAAATTCTAATCTTGATATTTTCAATTGGAATTAATATTTTGGTATCATCAAAAAAGGAAAATCGAATTGAAAGACTTTTGCCGAATTTAATAATACAATTTTACGCAGTTTTCATTTCAATTTTTTCTAAAAATTTTTTTTAAACATAAACGAAAGGGTAGTAAAATGAGAAATTTTACTAAATTTATGCTCATCTTTTTTGGCATAATCACACTTGCAATTAATGCAAGAGCACAGTTCCAGACAGGCGACGTATTCGTCGCAGTTGCAAGCGGAAGCGTTCAATGGAGAACTCCAGCAGGAGCGCTTGTACAAACCTTAAATACCGGTCAGGGTGGTTTTACAACCGGTATGTCATTTGATTCAGCAGGTTCACTTTATGTTACAAACTTCTCTGCAAACTCTGTCAGCAGATTTGACATTAACGGTAACTTAATTGGAACTTTCGGAAGCGGTTATTCCACTCCTGAAATGATAATCTTTGACAGTTCGCATAATGCCTGGGTAGGTAATACAGGCGGCGGATTCAGAAAATTTGATGCACTTGGAAATTTTCTTGGAGTCAGAGCAAGCGGAACAAGAGTGGACTTCATGGATCTTCAGCCTGATCAATCCACAATGCTGTACACACAGGAAGGCAGTAGCATCCTAAGATGGGACGTTGTAAATGATGTAGCTTTAACACCATTTGCAAGCAGCTTAGGCGGAAATGCTTTTGCACTCAGGATCAGACCTAATGGTGATGTTCTTGTTGCTAACGGAGCAAATATTTTAAGACTAAATTCAGCTGGCGCAATAATTCAGACTTATGATGTTGCTGGTGAAAACTCATGGTTTGCTATAAACCTTGCACCGGACGGAACCTCTTTCTGGAGCGCTGATTTTGGAACTTCAAATGTTTACAGAATTGACATAGCAACAGGCGCAGTCATTTCATCTTTCAATACTGGAACTGCAACCGGCAGCACAGTTTTCGGATTAGCTGTTAAAGGAGAGATCACAGTTGCTAATCAGCTCTTTATTTCTGTTGCACCGAAAAATTCAACAAATCCAATCAATACACAGCATTGCATAACTGCTACTGTAGTTAATCAAAACGGTGTAGCTCAGGCAAATTTAAATATTATCTTTACTGTAAGAGGAGTTAACGGTGTAATTGGCGGCGCTGCATTAACAAACAACAGCGGTCAGGCGCAATTCTGCTATGTTGGTCCTAATGCAGGAAGAGATTCAATCTATGCTGCTATCGGAACTACAGGAATTCAGGATACAGCTTTCAAACTATGGGAAGATGCATTACCAGTTGAATTAAGTTCATTCACTTCTTCAATAGATAAGAAAGATGTACTTCTGAAATGGTCAACTTCGGAAGAATTAAATAATTCAGGATTTGATATTGAAAGATCAACATTGAATTCAGAATACAGTAAAGTTGGATTTGTTCAGGGTAACGGAACTACAACTGAAGTCAGAAACTATGAATTCAGAGACAGAAATCTTTCTTCAGGAAAGTACAACTACAGACTGAAACAGGTAGATTTCAACGGTAACTATCATTACTATAACTTAAGTAATGAAATTGAAATCGGAAGACCTGAAAAATTCAACCTGACTCAAAATTATCCTAATCCATTTAACCCTTCAACAAAGATCGGATTTGAATTACCGTTTGACGGAAATGTAAAATTATCTGTTTATAACAACAGCGGTAAATTAGTATCATCTATCTCTGAAGGATTTAAATCTGCAGGATATTATACAATTGATTTCAATGCAGTAAATCTTGCAAGTGGTGTTTATTTTTATAAAATGGAATACTCATCCAACGGAAATACTCTTGAAAAAGTAATGAAGATGACAGTTCTGAAATAAGACTGATTTTCTTTAGCAATATTACGGAGGCGGACTTTTCAATAAAGTCCGCCTCTTTTTTTAATAAATATTATTTGTATACAATTTTATGACTTGTTAAAACAATATCCTGCTAATAATTTTATAACAATTCAGATTCATTCAGATTTCTCCTGAATAATTCTGATAATCTTTCAAAAAATTCATTTTTTATTTTTGCATTAACTAATTTAAACTAAATGCAATATGAATTACAGAACAGATCATCCGCCATAAAGACAATTCAGATTTCAATTCAGTCAAAGTTCTGCAAAATAATTATTCTTCAAAAAAATATGAAAATGAAAGGATAAAACCATGAAAAATACAATTTCCAAATTAACAAAATTGTTAATAATAGCAGCAGTCGCTTTACTATTTATTTCTGCAAGTATAGCAAATGCAGCCCTTGACAGCAAGGGAACAAATTTCTGGTTAATGTTTGATGTAAATCATACCGGAAATCCAACGCTGTCTTTGTTTATAACATCCGATGTAAATACTTCAGGAGTCGTTGATATTCCGGGATTAGCTTACAATGCTCCTTTTACTGTAACAGCTAATACCGTAACGACAGTCAGCATTCCGGTAGCAGCTTCAAATCATACAAGTGATGTCGTAGATTATAAAGGAATACATGTAACTTCACTTCAGGAAGTAACTGTTTACGGGTTAAACAGATACCAATATACTACAGATGCTTTTCTGGGATTACCGGTAGACATACTGGGTACGGATTATATTGTGCTGACTTATAAAAACACAAACATTGTAAACGGTACTGAATTCGGAATTGTCGGTACAGTGAACGGTACGACCGTTACAATCACGCCTTCCGAAACCACAGGACCGAGAATTGCAGGAGTTCCTTATAATATTACTCTTAATGAAGGCGAAACTTATGAACTCAGAAACAGCAACAATGCGCCTGCTGATCTTACAGGAACAAAAATCACTTCTGATCAGCCAATAGGCGTAACAGGAGCGCACCAGTGCGCGAATATTCCAAACGGAACTACCTATGCATGCGATCACATTTGTGAAATGCTTCCTCCGACCTCTGCATGGGGAAAGAATTTTGTAACTGTTCCGCTAAAGACGAGACTCAATGGCGATACATGGAGATTCATGGCTTCTCAAAACGCCACTACCGTTACTATCAACGGTGTTCCGCAAGCCCCAATAAATGAAGGTCAATATGTTGAACAGATTTTATCTGCTTATTCAGCTATTTCTTCGGATAAACCGATTTTAGTAGCTCAGTATTCCAACGGGACAACTTTTGACGGAGTAACATCAGATCCGTTTATGATGCTTGTTCCTCCGTATGAACAATTCCTTGCTAACTATACGGTTACAACTCCCGCTTCAGGATTCATCGGAAACTACATCAACGTAGTAGCTCCAAATGCAGTTGTAGGAGCTTTAACACTTGACGGAGTTCCTGTTCCGGTAGTTGATTTTACACCAATCGGAGTTAGCGGATTTTCCGGAGCGCAGCTTACAGTTGGCTTAGGATCACATACTGTTGCCGCTACACTGCCATTCGGATTATTCGATTACGGCTTTGACGATGCTGACTCATACGGATATCCCGGCGGACAGGCATTATCACAGATCGCAATCGTTTCAAGTCTTGATGTAACGCCTGAAATTGCAACTAACATTGTTGGCACACAGCATTGCGTTGACGGACTTGTAAAAGATCAGAATGGTATTCCGCTAGTCGGTATCAGAGTAGATTATCTGATCTCCGGAGCAAACGCAGGAGCAGGATTTGCATTCACAAATACAAGTGGAATTGCACAGTACTGTTACACAGGCGTAAATATCGGATATGATACAATAATCGGATCATCAGGAAGTTTGTCGGATACAGTATTAAAAATATGGCAAAGCGCTCTGCCGGTTGATTTAAGTTCATTCACTTATAATACAGATAAGAATGATGTGATACTTAAATGGATTACTGCAGGCGAACTGAATAATTCGGGATTTGATATTGAAAGATCAGCAGAAAATAATTCATGGATAAAAGCAGGATATGTAGCAGGTAACGGAACTACAAACGAACCGAAAACTTATGAATTCAGAGACAGAGATCTGAAATCAGGTGTTTATAATTTCAGATTAAAACAAATTGATTTCAACGGTCAGTATAAATATTATAATCTGAGTAACTCGGTAGAGATTGGAATTCCGGACAAATTTGCTCTTAGCCAAAACTATCCGAATCCGTTTAATCCGAAAACAATTATTGATTTCCAATTACCGGAAAACGGAAATGTAAAGTTATCAGTATATGATATAAACGGAAAAATTGTATCAGTTCTTATAAATCAATTCATGCCGGCAGGATATTATTCTGCAGCATTTAATTCATCAGGAATTTCAAGCGGCGTTTATTTTTACAGGTTGGAATCCGGTGGATTGAGCAAGGTAATGAAAATGACAGTTATCAAGTAAAATATTTCAGACTATAAAATAAAAGGCGGATGAATGTCCGCCTTTTTTATTTTTATTCCGGTTCTGAAAATTTTATATTTTATAGCTTGCAAGCAATTTCATATAATTTGCTCTTTCAAAAGCAGCAGGTTCTTTTACTGAACTGTAATCCATGCTTCCTTTCATCAAGGAAACAGAGTCATATTCTTTTTCTTCCATCCAGATTTCAAGATCCTTAAGAATTTCCCCGATCCTTTTCACGCCGTGTCTTAAAAGCTCAGAGCACATCATAGCCACATCACCTCCTACCATCATTACTTTTAGCACATCTGTATAATTACTTATTCCGCTGGTAGCTGCGAGACTTGCTTTAACGTTATTATGAAGGATTGCAATCCATCTCAGAGGCAGTCTTAATTCCCACTCATTGCTCAATTCAAGATTAGGAAATACTTCAAGATTTTCAAGATCTATATCGGGCTGATAAAATCTGTTAAATAACACCAGAGCATCGGCACCAGCTTCGTCAAGTTTTTTAGCCATATTCGCCATAGCAGAAAAGTAAGGACTTAATTTTACGGCAACAGGAATTTTAACTGCGGATTTTATAGCTCTTACATCCTCTATGTACATGTCCTCTACTCTCAGACCATTAATCTGAAAATCTGTAGGAATGTAATATATGTTAAGCTCTATAGCATCAGCTCCGGCGTCTTCTATTTTTTTTGCATAATTGATCCACCCGCCATTGCTGACACCGTTAAGACTTCCGATAACTGGAATGCTTAATGCTACTTTGAGTTTTCTGATATGATTTACATATTCTTCAGGTCCGAGATTGTAATCCCCGGATTCAGGAAAATAAGAAAGCGCTTCTGCGTAACTATCTGCTGTGGATTCAAGATAGTAAACAAGTTCGTTCGCTTCATGCGAAATCTGCTCTTCAAAAAGTGAATAACACACAACAGCAGAAGCACCTGCATCTTCAAGGGATCGTGCCGCATCAATTGATTTTGAAAGAGGGGAAGCGGAAGCTACTATAGGGTTCTTTAATTTCAAACCCATGTATGTCGTTGATAAGTCCACTTTGATATAATTTAAGTTTTAAAATGTTTTAATTATGTGATTCAGTTTTCGATGTATCTTCGCTCATATTTACTTCTGATAAATGTTTGTACATTTTCCATCTTTTCCATACATCTTCCTGAGCAAGCTTAAGAAGCGCTTTTGCATGTTCCGGTTCTGATTTAGTCAGCATACTGTATCTGGTTTCTTTATAAAAATAATCCTCGAGTTTGATCTTCGGCTCTCCTGAATCAAGTTTCAGCGGATTCTTTCCTTCACCGGCCAATAAAGGATTATGTCTGAAGAGCAGCCAGTAACCGCTGTCAACTGCGGCTTTCTGATGTTCTATGGCTCTTTCCATATTAAATCCGTGAGCTATACAATGTGAATAAGCAATTATAATGGAAGGTCCGTCATAAGCTTCAGCTTCAAGAAAAGCTCTGAGCGTCTGAGTGTCATTCGCTCCCATTGCAACTTTGGCTACATATACATTTCCGTAATTGATAGCCATCATAGCAAGATCTTTTTTCGGATTTGGTTTTCCTGATGCTGCGAATTTTGCAACAGCAGCCAGACCGGTTGATTTTGACATCTGTCCTCCTGTATTTGAATAAACTTCAGTATCGAGAACAAGTATATTTACATTTTTTCCTGAAGCCATTACGTGATCAAGTCCTCCGAATCCTATATCATAAGCCCATCCGTCACCGCCCATTATCCATACGGATTTTTTTACAAGATAATCACACAAAGACAGCAGATCACCTGCTTCCTGTTTATTTATAAGTGATAATTTTTCTTTAAGCAATTCAACTCTTTTCCTTTGTTCAAATATTCCGGGTTCATCTGACTGATCTGCATTAAGAATATCATTTACAATTTCTTCTCCAATTTCAGACGAAAGTCCTGTGAGCAATTCTTTTGCGAATTCATTATGCTTATCAATTGACATTCTCATTCCAAGTCCGAATTCCGCATTATCTTCAAATAATGAATTTGACCACGCAGGTCCTCTTCCTTCATTATTCTTCGTCCACGGAGTCGTAGGCAGATTCCCTCCGTAAATAGAAGAGCATCCTGTAGCGTTTGCAATAATTGTTCTGTCTCCGAAAAGCTGAGAAACAAGTTTGACATAAGGAGTTTCTCCGCAACCTGTGCAGGCGCCGGAGAATTCAAACAACGGCTGAAAAAGCTGACTGCTTTTAACAAGACCGGTATTGACCTGAGTTCTTTCAAATTCAGGAATAGTAAGAAAATATTCCCAGTTAGCTTTCTCCTGTTCACGAAGCTCAAGCTGCGGCTGCATATTCAGAGCTTTCAGCTTAACCTGCTTTTTATTTTTCACAGGGCAAATCTCAAAGCATAAAGTGCACCCTGTGCAGTCTTCCGGCGCTACCTGGATTGTATAAGCGTTATCTTCGCCGAACTCTTTTCCTTTCCCTTCCATGTGCTTGAAAGAAGCAGGCGCATTTTCAAGAAATGATTTATCGTAAGCTTTTATCCTGATGCATGCATGCGGACAAATCATAGCGCATTTTCCGCACTGAATACATATCTCTTCATCCCATACAGGAATCTGATGAGCAATGTTTCTTTTTTCCCATTGCGCAGTGGAAGAGGGGAATGTACCGTCTTCAGGCATTTCGCTGACCTTTACGTCATCTCCCAGCCCTTCGATAATTTTACTCAAAACATTTTTTACATAATCAGGAGCATTGTCAGAGACTACAGGTTTTAATTCTATATTGCTGATCTTTTTACCTTCTAGTTCGACTTTGAATAAATTGGCAAGAGTTTTATCTACTGCTTCAAAATTTTTTATAACGATCTCATCACCTTTTGAACTGTAGGATTTTTTTATCGCATTCTTAATCTGTTCTATTGCTTCATCTCTTGGAAGAACTCCTGATATTGCAAAAAAACAAGTCTGCATAATTGTGTTTATTCTTAAACCCATTCCTGTTTCTTTTGCAACTTTGAATGCATCAATTACATAAAAATTAAGTTTCTTACTTAATATCTGTTCACAAACTTTTGCAGGCATCTTTTCAAAGACTTCATCTTTACCATAAATAGAATTCAGAAGGAATGTCCCGCCTTCTTTAATTTCTTTCAGAACGTCAAATTTTTCAAGCAGATTAAATAAATGGCAGCCAATAAAATCAGCTTTCTGAACAAGGTAAGTTGACTTAATCGGCTTCTTGCCAAATCTTAAATGTGAAATTGTTGTTGACCCTGATTTTTTTGAGTCATATACAAAATAACCCTGTGCATAATTTTCTGTCTCTTCACCTATTATCTTTATTGAATTTTTGTTTGCTCCGACAGTCCCGTCTGAGCCAAGTCCATAAAACAAAGCTGAGATCTGATCTTCAGGAGACAGAATGAAATCAGTTTCAAAGTCAAGACTGGTAAAAGTTACATCATCGTTTATTCCGACCGTAAAATGATTTTTCGGTTCATCTTTTTTTAATTCATCAAAAACAGCTTTTACCATTGCCGGCGTAAATTCTTTTGACGATAAGCCGTATCTTCCTCCTGTGATCAGCGGCATCTTTTCGAACGGAGGATCTTTTCTGCTCATAACTTCGCTTACAGAAGTGACAATATCTAAATAAAGCGGCTCGCCTATACTTCCCGGCTCTTTTGTCCTGTCAAGTACAGATATCTTTCTTACTGTCTTCGGAAGTTTATTTATAAAAAAAGAAGTATCAAAAGGTCTGAACAGTCTTACAATTAGAAGACCGATTTTCTCGCCTGTAGTTTTGATCAGATGATCAATAGTTTCTTCTGCAGTCTCAACTCCTGATCCCATCATCACAATTACTCTTTCCGCATCAGGTGCGCCATAGTAGTCAAAAAGATTATATCTTCTTCCGGTAATAGTAAAAAACTTATCCATTGCTTCCTGAGTAACTGATGAACATGCCGTGTAAAATTTATTTACAGTTTCTCTTCCCTGAAAAAATACGTCCGGATTCTGCGCTGAACCTCTGATAAACGGATTATCAGGAGTCAATGCTCTTGACCTGTGCTTTTTGACAAGTTCATCGTCAATCATATTCTTTATATCTTCGACATCCAACTGTTCGATCTTCATTACTTCATGTGAAGTCCTGAAACCGTCAAAGAAATGTAAAAATGGAATTCTTGACTTTAGTGTAGCCGCCTGTGATATCAGTGCAAAGTCCATAACTTCCTGAACGGAATTGGAACAGAGCATTGCAAAACCTGTCTGCCTGGTCGCCATTACATCACTGTGATCTCCGAAAATTGAAAGAGCATGTGTTGATAAAGTTCTCGCAGTAACATGAAAAACTGTTGATGTGAGTTCTCCTGCTATCTTATACATATTCGGGATCATAAGAAGCAATCCCTGTGAAGCTGTAAATGTAGTTGTCAGAGATCCTGCCTGAAGGGCTCCGTGTACTGTGCCTGCTGCGCCGCCTTCGCTTTGCATTTCGATTACGGACGGGACAGTTCCCCATATATTTTTTTTACCTGTTGACGACCATGTATCTGAAAGCTCTCCCATCGGAGAAGACGGTGTTATCGGATAAATAGCTATTACTTCGTTTACTTTGTGCGCAACATAAGCAGCTGCTTCATTTCCGTCAATTGTTACTTTTAATCTTTCCATTATTATTTTTGAGATTGATATTTAATTAATTTTCTGTGCTGAATTTCATTATTCATTATAGGCACCTGTAAAAATAAACTATTATAATTACAAACTGTATGACTTTTGTCATAAAATAAAAATATTGTTAAGGATAAATGTTTGCACGGAAACTGTTAAAGAAAATTATTATTTTAATAAATACTAATAAAAACTTATTTAAAAAATAAATTATATAAAAGCATAAGTGGAAACAAAAGAAGAAATTATTGAAGTTGAAAGTGTGGTTGTAAGATTTTCCGGTGATTCGGGAGACGGTATGCAGTTGACCGGAATGCAATTTACGGATACAGCGGCTTTTCTGGGAAAAGACCTGAGTACTTTCCCTGAATTTCCTGCTGAGATCAGAGCTCCTGTCGGAACGGTTTCAGGTGTATCAGGATTTCAGGTGCAGTTTGGAAGCAAAGAAATATTTACGGCAGGTGATCAGTATGATGTGCTCGTAGCAATGAATGCGGCAGCTCTTAAAGTTGATCTGAAAAATTTAAAACAAGGCGGAATTATTATTACAAATACTTCCGGCTTTGATCAGAAGAATCTCAGACTTGCAGAATTTCCTGAAGGTGAAAATCCTCTTGAGGATGATTCGCTTGAGAACTATACTGTTTATAAAATGAATGTAACGAGTCTTACAAAAGATGCGCTGGCAGGAATGGGTTTAAGCAATAAGGAAGTAGAAAGATCAAAGAATATGTTTGTACTCGGACTGCTATACTGGATATTCGATCAGTCACCTGATTTTACAATTAAATTCATTCAGGAAAAATTTACAAAAGATTCATTAATAGCGCAGGCAAATATCAATGCGCTTAAAGCCGGATGGAATTACGGTGACAATACTGAAATATTTAACACAAGGTTCAGAATTACCGCTTCTAATTTAACGCCGGGAACATACAGAAGCATTACTGGAAACACTGCGGCAGCTATAGCTCTTATCGCCGCTTCAGAAAAATCCGGACTTCCCTTGTTCCTCGGATCTTATCCTATTACACCTGCTTCAGACATTCTGCATGAATTGTCTAAATACAAAGAATGCGGTGTAAGAACTTTTCAGGCGGAAGATGAAATCGCTGCAATTTGCTCGGCTATCGGAGCATCATACGGAGGAGCTTTAAGCGTAACTACAACTTCCGGTCCGGGTATGTCACTTAAGACTGAAGCGCTGGGACTTGCATTGATGCTGGAACTTCCTCTTGTAGTAATTAATATTCAGAGAGGCGGACCTTCAACGGGACTGCCGACAAAAACAGAGCAGTCAGATCTTTTGCAGGCAATGTACGGAAGACACGGAGAATCTCCGCTTCCGGTAATTGCGGCGGAATCTCCATCGGATTGCTTCAGCGCTGTTTATGAAGCGTCGCGAATCGCTGTTGAGCACATGACTCCTGTAATTGTACTTAGCGATGGTTATATTGCAAACGGTTCAGAGCCGTGGAGATTTCCTACGGAAGATCAGCTTAAGCCAATCGAAGTAAATTTTGTAACAGCTGCAAATTCTGATAACGGAGTTTTTCTTCCATACAAAAGAGATGAGAAACTTGTTCGTCCGAGAGTAAAGCCCGGAATTAAAGGTTTAGAACACAGGATCGGCGGTTTGGAAAAACAGCATGAGACAGGAGATATTTCATACGAGGCGAAGAATCATGAGCTTATGGTAAAAATGCGGGCTGCTAAAATTGAAAAGATCGCTGATTATATACCTCTGCAAATTATAGATACAGGGAAAGAAAAAGCTAAACTGCTTGTACTTGGATGGGGTTCGACTTACGGCACTTTAAAAACCGCTATTGGCGAACTTATAGAAGAAGGAGCGGATGTTGCTCACATACACATAAAATATCTGAATCCGTTTCCGAAAAATCTCGGAGATCTTCTGAAGAATTATGAGAAAGTGTTAATACCTGAAATCAATAACGGGCAGCTTATAAAAATTATCAGAGATAAGTTCCTGATCCCGGCTATCGGTTTAAACAAAATACAGGGACTGCCTTTTACAACATCAGAAATAAAATCTAAAATTCTGGAATTATTAAAAAATTAAAATAATGATTGAAACAAATAATTTACCTGTAACAGAGAAACTAACAAGCAAGAACTTTGCACCTGATCAGGATGTAAAATGGTGTCCCGGCTGCGGAGATTATTCCATACTTAAACAGACTCAGACAATTTTTCCGGATCTCGGCGTGAATAAAGAAGATTTTGTATTTATTTCCGGAATTGGTTGTTCGTCCAGATTCACTTATTATATGGACACTTACGGAATGCATTCAATTCACGGAAGAGCGACTGCGATCGCTTCAGGACTTAAAGCTTCAAGACCTGAACTCAGCGTCTGGGTTGTAACCGGAGACGGAGATGCGCTGTCAATCGGAGGAAATCATTTCATACATATTCTGAGAAAGAATTTTGATATTAATCTGCTTATGTTTAATAATCAGATTTATGGTCTTACAAAAGGTCAGTATTCACCTACATCGGAGATCGGCAAGATAACAAAGTCAACTCCTTACGGATCTGTCGAGCAGCCCTTTAATCCTGCTGAGCTTGCTCTCGGAGCAAGAGGAACTTTTGTAGCGAGAACTCTTGACAGGGACACAAAGCACATGCAGGCAGTTTTGAAACAGGCATATTATCATAAAGGAACTTCCTTCGTGGAAATTTATCAGAATTGTCCTGTCTTTAACGACGCTGCATTTTTTCTTTTTTCTGATAAAGAAACAAAAAAGGATAATGCTGTATTTGTCGAGCACGGCAAGCCGCTTATATTTGGTGCAAATGATGACAAAGGAATTAAACTTGACGGATACAAACCATTGGTAGTGAATTTAAACGACAGCGGTGTTTCCGTAAATGATCTCTGGGTACATGATGAAAAGGACAGAATAAAAGCAAACATGATCGCAGGATTTCAGGATGATCCTAACGAACATCTGCCAAGACCTTTTGGTGTGTTTTATGCTGTTGATCATTCTACTTATGAAGATAATATGAGTGAACAGATTAACAGGATCATTGAGAAAAAAGGAAAACCTTCGCTGAATAAAATTCTTTCAGGAACCAAGACGTGGGAAATAGCTTAGTTATAGTTTTTTGTACAAATGTAAAACAGACTTTCCGAATTTCAGAAAGTCTGTTTTTTTATATTTAATTTTTTTCCCTGCTTGCTAAGCCCCCGTTCCGCGAGGCCTGTTCCGCAAGGCGAGCGAGCAGCTTAGCAAGCCAAAACTCGACATTCCCAAGCTGGGGAGGCTGTGTGAAAATGTCAACTAACGCACTTGTCATTCCCGCGAAAGCGGGGGGTACCCTCTGGGTCATCCAGTGCCTAAATGAGTGAATCTATCTTCTGGAAATGTATAATTTTTTGTTTTCACACAGCCTCTGGGGCTTGGGAATGAGGAAAAGTTTTTTGAACAAATATAAAACAGACTTTCTAAACCTTAGAGAGTCTGTTTATTAAATTTATTTTTCTTATTTCAGAATTTATATTGAATCAATAAAGATTAATGGAGATGATTATATTTTATTGCGGATTAAACTTCCAGTACCAGCCCTTGCTTTCATCGGTCTGCTGCTTCCAGTAGGGTGCTGTTAATATTTTATTGTCATGTGTTCTCAGCTGTCTTTCATAAACTGCAATTACCGGATTGAATACTATATCAGTTACTCCGATCATAAAAGTATCCGGAAGGTCTTCGCTTTTTTTAGCTTCTTTTGTAAATTTTACAGTATAGCCGTTATGCTCCATGATACTTTTAAGGAATTTCATTCTGTCTTCTGTAATTCCTGATTCCAGAATCGTGCATCTAACCCCTTCAATTTCCTTTACAATATGTTTTCCGCTTCCGAGTGACATAAGTTACTTTATTCCAAAAGTTAATGAATTGATGTAATCAAAAATAATTCCGGCAAAACCAATCGCTATGATGCCGATAGTACAGATTATAAGTCCAAGCTTGGTATAACCGTCGTTTTTAATAGTTTCAATTGGTACATCATTTTTATTAATGAACATTGCCTTCACAACGAGTAAATAATAATAAAGAGAAACAGTTGCATTGATCAGAGCTATAAATACAAGAAGGTAGTATCCCTGTTTTGCAGCAGAAGTAAAAAGAAAAAACTTACCGAAAAATCCTGCAACCGGCGGAATTCCTGCAAGAGAGAACAAAGAAAGCATCATTACCAGACTAAGACCTTTGTTAGTAGAATACAATCCGTTATACTCATCAATGCTTTCCTTACCTGTCTTATTTGTTATAGCAGCTACAACACCGAAAGCTCCGAGATTTGAAAAAAGATAAATCAGCACGAAATAAACAACCGAGCTGAATCCCAGAGCGCTTCCTCCAATGATACCGAGCGGAATGAAACCTGCCTGAGCGATTGAAGAAAACGCAAGAAATCTTTTGATATTCTTCTGTCTGATTGCAAATAAATTTCCGATAGTCATAGTAAGAACTGAAGTGAAGTAAAGCACACTGTTCCATATACCTTCAATTCCTCTGAATACTGTAAAGAGCAGAATTATTAAAATGAATACAGCCGATGCTTTCGAAATAACAGACAGGAAAGAAGTTATGTTTACAGGAGCGCCTTCATAAACATCTGCTGTCCAGAGATGGAACGGGACAATAGAAATTTTGAAAGCGATACCCGTGAAAATAAAAATAAAAGCAAGCACCTGCAGACTGTTGTTTTGAAATGAAGATGCAATATTGTCAAAATAAAGAGAGCCGTTAGTTCCGTATAATAAAGATAAACCGTAAAGTAAAATTCCCGAAGACAATGCAGCTGACAGAATGAGTTTAACTCCGGCTTCAGCAGATCTTTCCTTAAGTTTCTCCGAAGCGACAAGCGCTGCAAGAGGAATAGTGGCAAGCTCCAGGCCGATATAGAACATTAAAAAATTACCAGCCGAGATCATAAAATCCATACCGATCAGAGAAGAAATGACAATGAAAAAGTATCCGCCGATATTATCGTTTCCGGTGAAATTACTTTTAAGCCAGCCGGCTGACTGTATGAATACGATAAGAACTCCCGCATTGAGAATGTTTTTCATTAAGATTATAAGGGCGGTAGTTTTGTACATTCCTCCGAATAAACTTCCTGTTTCTACCGGTAAAAATCCTGCTACTGTGTTAATAAAAAACAATGCTACGAGCACCGGTATTATATTCGCTTTGCTTTTTTTGTCCGAACTTATTTCCATTATCAGTACAATAAGCGCCAGAGCTGAAAGTATTATTTCATGTCTCATATATAAAAACTGTCCAAAATCCATCTCGTATAATTTTTATCTTTATTTAATCATGCTTAGTTTATTAATGATCGGATTCAAACTGTTGGAAATAAAATCCGACAGCCACATTGGAGCCATTCCGATCCCTGCGATTGCAATGATCAGAATAACAACAGTAGCTCTTTCAAACCAGATAGCATCCTTTATCAGATTGAAATCATTGTTTTTAACCGGACCGAGCAGCAGTGTTGCAACTACTCTTAGTATATAAACCGCCGTAATAACAATTGATGAACAAACAACTACCGTAGCGATCCTGTGAAAAGTATCTGCATGCTGAAAAGCTCCGACGAATATATTCATCTCCGCAACAAATCCGCTTAATCCCGGAAGTCCCAGCGAAGCAAGTCCCGCTATCATGTATCCTACTGCAAGGAATGGAATGACTTTCATCAGACCTCCCATGAATCTTATGTCTCTTGTGTGCGTCCTTTCATAAATCATTCCTATTAAAGCAAAGAAAAGAGCTGTCATTAATCCGTGCGATATCATCTGAAGCACTGCGCCGTTAGTTGAGATTTTATCGCTCATAAGAATTGCAAACAGTACAAGACCGCAGTGACTTACTGAAGAGTAAGCGTTTATGTATTTCAAATCTTTCTGTACAATTGCTCCAAACGCTCCGTAAACTACGCTTATACTTGTCAGAACAATGAAAATCCATCCCATTTCATTTGCAGCATCAGGCATAAGAAACATTGCAACTCTTAAACAACCGTAACCACCCATTTTCATCAGAACGCCGGCATGAAGCATTGATACTGCCGTAGGCGCTGACGAGTGTCCGTCGGGAGACCAGGTATGAAAGGGAAATAATGCTCCGAGAACTCCGAATCCGATAAACAGCATCGGAAAGAAAATTCTCTGCACTTCAATCGGAATGTTGAGCTTTGATAATTCAATTATATTAAATGTCATGAGACCGCCGGGTGCTGCAGAAGAATTAACATACAATCCCAGAATTCCGAGAAGCAACAGCGCTGAAGCTCCCATCAGCATCAGAGTGAGTTTCATTGCAGCATATTCTTTCGGACCGCTTCCCCAGACTCCAATAAGAAGATACATCGGGATAACAGCAAGTTCAAAGAACAGAAACATTGTAAACAGATCCAGTGAAATGAAAAATCCGAAAACTCCCGTGGTAAGAACTATAAGCGAAATAAAAAATTCTTTTGAAAGATTATCAACTTTCCATGAAGTCAGCACTCCGGTGAAAATTACTATTCCGGTCAAAGCTATAAGCGCAACGGATATTCCGTCCACTCCTATGCTGAACTGAATATTAAAAGATTTAAACCACATCCAGCTTTTTACAAACAGCATATCGTCAATATTGCCGTTTCTTCTTTCTGCAAGATATGCGAAAATAAGATTGACGGTCTGAATAAGCTGTATTCCCATTCCAACAGCAGCAGACATTCTGATCTGATTTTGCGTTCTGCTGATTATGATCGCAATTACTGTCAGTACCGGTACAATTAATAATAAAGTAAGAATATCCATTTTAATTATTCACAATTTATTTATTCCATAAATACAGAACGAAAAGTATGATGATGATCATTCCTGAAACCATTACATAAGCATACTGCTGAAGCTGTCCGGATTGAAATGATTTAATTTTAACAGAAACAAAATTCGTAACAGCCGCAATTCCGTTCATTGTATTATCAACTACTTTTCTGTCAAACCAGGCAACAGGCGTTGAAATGCCGTTGAATATTATTTTTTTTGTAATGAAAATATATATCTCGTCAATGTAAAACTTTTTATAAACCAAACTATATAAACTTCCAAGGGAAGCTTTGATTCTCTGAGGCAGATCTGATTCTTTTTTATAAATAACCATTGCGGTAAAAATTCCGGCAAGTGCAATTCCAACCGCCGGAAGTGCAATTCCCCAGTGAATGTGAGTTTCAAAACCTTTACCGTCTGCGGTAACAAATTTACTGAAAGGAATGAATCCTGTTATCAGTGATGCGAAAGCAAGGAACATAAGAGGTACAGCCATATTCAATGGTGATTCATGCGGAGCAGTTTTGTAATCACTGGCTTTATTCCAGAAAACAGAGAAGTATAATCTGAACATATAAAAAGCAGTCAGTCCTGCAATGATCATTGAAACAATGAATAGCAAAAAGTCTTTTTCATAAGCTGCAACAAGAATTTCATCCTTGCTGAAAAATCCCGAGAATGGCGGAATACCTGCTATTGCAAGACATGCAACAAGAAATGTTATATGAGTTACCGGCATGAATTTTCTAAGTCCTCCCATTCCGTTCATTTCATTACTGTGAACTGCATGAATTACAGAGCCGGCGCACAGAAAGAGCAGAGCTTTGAACATAGCATGATTAAAGAGATGAAACATAGATGCCATATAACCAAGACCTTTTTCACCGCCGAAATCCGAAACTCCTAAAGCAAGCATCATTAAACCTATTTGAGAAATTGTCGAGAAAGCAAGAATCCTTTTTATGTCAGTCTGAGTGCATGCAATAATGGCAGCAAAGAGGGAAGTGAAAGCTCCGACATATCCTACTAAATGCAGCGCAGCAGGTGCTGACAATGCATAAAGCGGGAACAGTCTTGCTACAAGGAATACACCTGCGACAACCATTGTCGCTGCGTGAATCAATGCTGAAACCGGAGTTGGACCTTCCATCGCATCTGGCAGCCAGATATGTAAAGGGAACATTGCGGATTTTCCCGCACAGCCCATGAAAACAAGTATCAGCGCCCAGGTCATTACAGATAAACCCATAAATGAAATTGCCGATCCCTGTGTTAATGCAGAACCGTTAGGATCTGTCAGAATGCTGTAATCAAATGTTCCGGTAATGTTTGAAAGAATTAATATACCTAAGAGAAATCCAAGATCGGCAAACCTTGTTACTACAAATGCTTTTTTGGAAGCCGATACAGCAGAAGGTTTCTGATAATAATGCCCAATAAGAAGATAAGATGAAACGCCGACGAGTTCCCAGAAAACATAAGTCTGAAAAATATTTGTAGAAATAACAAGACCTATCATTGAGAAAGTAAATAATGACAGGAAAGAGAAATATCTCGAATAACCGCTGTCACCTTTCATATAACCTAAGCTGTAAATATGCACCATCAGTGAGACAGTTGAAATTACTACAAGCATCATTACTGAAATCGGGTCAAGCAATATGCCCATATTAATTACAAGCTTATCAGTAAATCTCATCCATTCTGTATTATAAGGTATGATTTTCTGATAAACATCATTTACCAATCCTGCTCCAGAGAAATAAGAGAAAGCTGTGATATAAGAAACAACGGTGCAAACTAAAACGCTGAATGTTCCGGCTATCCCTGATAAAGCGGGTTTAAATTTCCCTCCCGCAAGACCGATCAGCAGGAAAGAAATAAAAAGTAAAAACGGAACAATGACTGTGTAACCAAAATTTTCCATGACAATAAATGAATTTCAGTAAATTAGTATTTCATTTCATTGACTTTTTCCACATCAATGGATTTAATCCTTCTGTAAAGACTTATAATGATAGAAACTGCAACGGCTACTTCCGTCGCCGCTATTGCAATTATGAATAAAGCAAAAAACTGTCCTTCAAGGTTTTCCGGATAAAGATATTTATTGAAAGCAACAAAGTTTATATTGACGGCATTTAGTATTAGTTCGGCTGACATCAGCATAGTAATAAGATTTTTACGTGTAAGAAATCCGTATATGCCTATGAAGAATACCAGCGTTCCGAGTATCAGAAAAAATTCAAGTTGTATTCCTTCTATCATGATTATTAATTATTTAGAAACATCTCTTTTTGCAATGATAATAGCTCCCACCATTGAAGCAAGCAGTAAAATACTGATGACTTCAAACGGAAGTGCGTAACCGTTTTCTTTGTAACTTAATAACTGCAATCCGATAGTTCTCATGCTGCTGTCATTTTCTGCGCTGCTGACAGCAGGAAAATTATAATTCAAAATTGCAGAGATACAGACCACTGTTCCCGCTGCGACCGCGATCAGTGAAAACAAGGATTTCTTTATTCCGGCAGCTTCCAGCTTTTCATTGACCTGACTTGTAAGCATAACGGAAAAAATTATCAGCACGATTATTCCTCCGGCATAGACTGTAAGCTGTACCGCCGCAAGGAAATAAAAATTTAGCATGAAAAACAATCCCGCCGATCCCAGTAGCATAAACAACAGATAAACTGCAGCTCTCAGAATCCTCCGGCTCGTTACTGTCAGTACCGAAGAAATCAGAATCCCCGCAACTAATATGTAAAATATTATAAGTTCCATAATTTTATTCTTTTATACCCGCCATTATCTTAGAGCCCGGTCTGTTTAAAACTTTCGTTAATTCGGAACGGTCAAATACTGCATGTTCAAATGTCTGTGCCATCTTGATCGCATCAGTAGGGCAGGCGAGTATACATAAATTACACATTGTACACATCTGAAGATGATAGACAAATGTATCAATTACTTTTTTTGATTTGCCTGTTTCAGGATCAATTGCCTTATCGCTTATTATCTCAATAGTGCCGTTTGGACATGCAAGCTCGCATGCAGAACATCCCGTGCATTTGTGCTCATTATTCTCGTCATGAATAAGAACCACTTCTCCTCTGAACATGTCAAACATCTTAAGCGTATCCCTGTTCTCAGGATACTGCTGGGTAATTATTTCTTTCGGATGGAAGAAATAATAACCTGTAACTTTCATGCCTGTAAGCAGAGTTCTTGCGCCATTAAATATGTCTGTTAAATATTTATATATACTTTTGAACATTTGTCCTGATAAATTCGATTTATAAATGCCATCCGTTTAAAGCAACCAGTGACATAAGCAATATATTCACTATGCTGATCGGTAATAAATACTTCCATTCGAGAGTTAACAACTGATCAATTCTTAGTCTCGGGAAGGTCCATTTGAACCACATAATCAGAAAAAGCAGAACCACTACTTTTCCAAAAAACCAGATTACGGGCGGTATTACATCCATTGCATTGTTAAAGAATTCAATATTTCCTATGTGAAGCGGCATCCATCCTCCGAAAAACACTGTAGCTCCTACTGCTGCAATAATGAAAAAATTCACATACTCTGCAAGAAAAAAGAAAGCAAACCTTATTCCTGAATATTCTGTATGGAAACCTGCAGTTAATTCCGACTCTGCTTCAGCCAGGTCAAAAGGACCTCTGTTGGATTCTGCAGTGCTTGCTACAATGAAAATTATGAATGCTATTATTGCAGGAATGTTGCCTTTAAATATCCACCAGCCGTCACTCTGACTTGCTACAATTTCTGATAACTGAAGACTTCCGGTTAGTACAACTATAGTAATAAGTGATAATACTACCGAAAGTTCATAACTTACTATCTGCGCTCCGCTTCTCATTGCGCCTATTAAAGAGTATTTATTATTGCTTGACCATCCTGCAAGCAGAATCCCTGTTACACCGATTGACGAAACTGCTGTTATATAAAATAACCCGATATCGAAATCCAGCGCGTGAAGACCTTTTGCAAACGGAACCGCTCCTATTACCATGAACGGAGCTATCAGCACAATAAAGGCAGCCAGATTAAAAAGAAATTTATCCGAATTCTTTGTAACAAGAGGTTCTTTGAATATGAGCTTGATAATGTCAGCTACCGTCTGAGCAGTTCCCCAGAATCCGACTCTCATCGGACCGAGCCGCTGCTGAAAAAATGCAGCAACTTTTCTTTCTACGTAAACTAATGATAATCCCAGAAGAGTGACAAATAAAAGGAAACAAACGCCGATGATCGCTAAGCCGATGACATCAGCTAATCCGGGAGAGAAAATTCCTGTCAGCCAGAAATGAATGGATCTTATAAATTCCGTAAAGTCGTATATGCTGAAGTTCATAATTATTTTATTTATTACCTGTCAATATCCGGTATTACCAGATCAAGTGTTGACATCATTGCTACTAAGTCGGCAATCTTGTACCCTTTTGCCATTGTATCAAGAGCGAATAAATTTGAGAATCCGGGAGATCTGAATTTTACCCTGTAAGGTGATTTCTTGTTATCACTTATAACATATACTCCAAGCTCTCCTCTTGCTGTTTCCACTCTCTGATAATATTCTCCCGGAGGTAGTTTGATCACAGCTTTTGTCTTTGCCTTAAAATCTCCTTCGGGAATATTGTCTATTAGCTGCTCTATTATATGCAGTGATTCATACATCTCAGCTATTCTTACTTTATACCTTCCAAAAGAATCACAGTCTGTGCGGATGATCTCCTTGAAATCAACTCTGTCATAAGCGCTGTAAGGATCTTTCTTTCTTACATCACAGGCAAATCCTGAAGCTCTTCCTGACGGACCTGTCACGCCGAATGAAATTGCATCTTCTTTAGAAAGGTATCCTATGTCTTTGGTCCTTTCAACAAAAATTACATTGCCCGTAAGAAGTTCGTCATATTCAGGAAGTTTTTCTTTGAAATATTTTAAAAAATCCTTCGTTCGTTTCTGAAAATTAGGATGAATGTCAAACATCACACCGCCCGGTACATTATAATTCATTGTAAGTCTCGCTCCGCAGGTCTCTTCAAAAATATCAGTGATCTGTTCACGGTCGCGGAATCCGTAAAGAAAAGTTGTAATAGCGCCGAGATCCATTCCCATTACACCCCACCAGAGCTGATGAGATGAAAGTCTTGTAAGTTCGGAAATAATTGTACGTATGAATTTTACTCTGTCCGGAACTTCAAGTTGTAATCCTTTCTCTACTGCCAGGCATACTGCTTCATTGTTCATATGACAGGAAAGATAATCCATCCTGTCCGTAAGATGAACGATCTGCTGATAAGAATCCTTTTCACACATCTTTTCAATTGATCTGTGAATGTATCCGATATGCGGCTCTACTTTTCGTATTATTTCTCCGTCGAGAGTAAGAAGAAGTCTGAGGACTCCGTGAGTGGAAGGATGCTGCGGACCCATGTTTACAAAATATTCCTGAGTCTCTGTTGCTGACGATGTACCCTTGCTGTCTTTATCTGAAATTAAACTGAATATGTTACTCATAATTTTACAATTCTACAATATTAACTTCGTCCTTATAATCTTTTCTTAGCGGATAACCTTCCCAGTCCTCCTCAAGAAGTATTCTCCTGAGATCGGGATGATTATTGAATTTTATACCGAAGAGGTCATATACTTCGCGTTCATGGAACTCCGCTGTCTTCCATATATCTGATACTGTATCAACTGCCGGGTTTTCCCTGTCTGAGATCTTTACCTTTAATACCATTTTATGACCGTGAACTGTTGACTCAAGATGGTAAACAACCATTAAATGACTTACCCAGTCAACGCCCGTAAGACAAAACATATAATCCAATAATATCTCTGCATTGTTTTTAAGATCTTCAGCAAGCTTATGTAAATGTTCCGGTGTAACTGTAACATTCAGAAACTCCGAACCCTCTTCCGAAAATTCTGCTTCCGGCACCACCTTTAATATCCTATTTTTTAATTCATCATTACTCATCTTTAATACTTTATTATTCTTTATTACTAATTACTAATTAATAATTACTAATTCAATCTTTATAGTCCTTAAGTTTGTCTTCAGGACGGAACACTGAAGTTTTTTTTATTTTTTCCTGCAGCTGCATAATGCCGTAAAGCAATGCTTCAGGTCTTGGCGGACATCCCGGTACATATACATCAACCGGAATAATATGATCTGCGCCTTTTACAACTGAATATGAATTATAATAAAAAGGACCGCCAGAGATTGCGCAGGCGCCCATTGCAATAACATATTTCGGATCAGCCATCTGATCATAAAGTCTTTTCAAAACCGGAGCCATTTTATTTACTATAGTTCCTGCAATAACAATGAGATCCGCCTGTCTCGGTGTTGCTCTTGCAACTTCCGTTCCGAATCTCGACCAGTCGTGCCTTGATGCGCCGGTAGCCATCATTTCAATTGCGCAGCAGCTTGTTCCGAATGTAAGCGGCCAGAGTGAATTTGATCGCGCCCAGTTGATTATTCCGTCAATGGATGTAACGACAATATTCGCGTCCGGCGTACGTGTGACTGTTCCCGGAAAATCTTTTAATAATTTTGTATGATCCTGTTCTAATCCCATATAAGAGCTTTCTTTTTCCAGGCGTATATTAAGCCGGTTATAACTATTATCAGAAAAATTAAAATTTCAATGAATGCTGCCATTCCCATTTCTTTCATAACCACTGCCCACGGCACCATGAAAATTGTTTCAACGTCAAATATCAAAAATAATATTGCGAAAAGATAATAACCAACTTTAAACTGTACCCACGAAACACCTTCTGTAGGAATTCCGCATTCGTAAGTTTCTTCTTTTACGGCATTCTTGGATGAAGGGGCGAGAATAGTTGATATAATTATACCTCCGCCGACCATTGCAAGTCCGACGAGGAAAAATAATATTATTCCTTCGGAGCTCATAATATGTATGTAGTTTGATTGTGTGAAAGGTAAGAATGAAAACTTATGTATTTGAGTAACAGCATATGAAAGTTTAACATAAATTAATCTGTGTAAAAGTATATAAAGTCATTTTAATAAAAAAGGGAATTTGTTTTGCTTAATAAAAGTTTGCAACTTTCTTCCAAATCATCACAGCAAATTTATTATGAACTAATAATTTTATTCTTAATAAACTTTACCTGTCTCCTGATGTTTGTTTGAATGCAGAGGTTGAAGAGAATTATGACCATCGCTAAACGCTCTGCCTGTAGGGCTTTGCGGGCTTTAATAAAAGTTAAAACTCTTCATTGTACCAAATGTATGTTCTGATTTTCCCTTATATTCTTTTAGCAATTAAATTGTCATTTAACTTAAGAAGATTTAAAGTTCAAAAAAAAGATTAAGATTATATTTAATTACACTATATATTTTTTGACTTTGTTCTGATTATTCAGTATCCGCGTATTACAAAGGTGAATTGATTTTGATTAAGCTAGAATATAAAACATCCCGTAGGGATGAAATATTGGTAGCAATAAATGCAATACATTATAGTCCTGTAGGGACGAAATGTATTGCAGGCTGGATTAAATTCTAACCCTACAGGATTAGATTTTTGTGATTCGAATCGGTTTAACAAACTTACACTTCCCTAAACTTAATTACGGAATGAAAATAAAAAAAGGATTACACAAACCAATTGATAAATTTCTGATTTGTATAATCCTTTAAACTTACTTTATCTGAAGCGTTTATTTATTGTATTTTTCTAATACGACAGTAGGATCTTTTTCAAATTTATTCTTGCATGATTCGCTGCAGAAATAATATTTAACTCCGTCATTTACAGTAGTAATTTCAGAATTTGTTTCAGTCATTCCGCAAACAGGATCTATTACACCTGCCTTAAGATATTTTGAGGGATTTTTTTTGAATGATTTCTCGCAACCTTCGCAGCAGAATTTTACTTTTGTGTCAAGATAATTAAACACAACTCCGCTGCCTTCGATCTTCTCTCCGCTTACAGGACAATATTCTGCTGTTACAGACGGATCAGCTTGTTCGATGTAGTTACTGTCTGATGAGATAGAGTTACCATTTGAGAAAGTTGCATTGCTGATGTTGAGTATGAATACTGCAATAAGAATTGCGAGTAATGAAAATGTTTTCATGTAAATTTTATTTCCTTTCGTAATTTAATTTTGGTGGATTGAGTTCGTGAGTAAAATAGAACTTGATTACATTAATTAAAATTCAAAAATCATTTATACTCTATAAATCCTTTATTAATAGAGTTGATCTTTCTTTGTCTCTTAAAAACACCGATACCGTTCCTGCTGCCTGATTCGTTTGTATTGCCTTCGATGGTATTTATAAATCCTCCGCTTACACTTTCAACAATTCCCGTATGACCAGTCCCTCCGCCGTAGCTCATTATGAATATCTGACCGGGCTTAACTTTAGATGGATTATTTATAGCTTCATTTGTAGTTATTCTCTTGCCTTTGGTTCTGTTCCAGTGATCAATCACACCGGCAGTTTTAATTGCAGGGTTTGTAACTCCCAGTTGTTTCGCTGATTTATCAAAACACCAGTAAACAAAAGCCATGCACCAGAAATATCCGGGATCAAGACCAACACTTGCAAGATATTCATCAACTTCCGGACCGCTGTTACTGCCTATGGGATCTTCAAGAACTCCATTCTGGCTTTTTGCTTTTTTAACAACTTTTGTAAGCAGGTCACTATCTGTTTCGTTATTGACAGGCACGGAATTCTCACCAAATAAAACTGACCAGGTAATCGGTCCTATTTTCCCGTCAACAATAAGCGCATTTCCGTTTTCATCAACGCTTCTTGCCTGAAATAATTTTACTGCATTGAAAGTTTTATTCCCGAAATCACCGTCGACATCGAGCGGACCGCATCCCGCTTCATTCAGTTTTTCCTGAACCGCTTTGACGACTTTTTTATCCTTGTCTCCCTTTTTGATGACTCTGTTTGGATAATTCATAATGGTATAATTTAGATTATAAAATTATTTTATTAAACTTATCAGATTTAGTTCATAAAATCAACCTTGATAAAGCTGAAACAGAAAATAAAAAAGCCGGTTAAACCAAAGGTCTAACCGGCATTAAAGAGATATATTCTGAAAATTACAGGTTAAATTTTACTCCGCCTGTTATTTGAAATCCATTATTTTTTACTGTAACTGCAGTAGATTGTTTCCATATATTTGACAATCCAAGGTAATAAGCCGGCTGAATAAAGAGAATAGTTTTAGCTCCAACTTTAAAATCAATTCCACCTCCAAATAATAATCCGAAGTCTATAGATTCGTATGCACTGCTTGCATCTACAGTTTGTGAATTAGTACCATTTGATTGTTCTTCATTTGCAGAAATCTGAAAACCAACTACCGGACCGCCAATGAGATATGGTTTAACTTCCGTTAAAGGAAATTTTACTTTAAGTAAAGCCGGAATTTCTATATAATTTAATTTATCTGTATATGTTACTCCATTAACTGTTGTTTTAAAACCTTTCATGTTAAATCTTAATGCCGGAGATATTGCGATGGTAGGTGAAAGATTAATATCTACAATTCCTCCTACAATAACACCGGTTCTGGCATTCGATGTCTGATCTGGTGTAATGCTAACATTTGCAATATTCACTCCACCTTCTAAACCAAGTGAAATTGATTGTGAAAATGCATTACCAGTGTAAAATATGCATGCTAAAACAAAATATAATAGTGCTTTTTTCATTTTTTCTCCTTTTAGTTTTTAATTAGAAATAATTATTTGAAATTTTACTTTTTACGAATATTGTCTATGGAACTGAAAAATTTGCTGTTGATGTATATGCGCTGCCGCTGCTTACTATGTTACCGGTGAAAACAAAATTCCATGCCTGACCTGTTGATATCCCCTGATATTCATACCAGGTGTATGCAGTATCTTTACTGAATACATAAGCTGTGTTTGTATTTGTAATTGTATCAGAATACGGCTGTGCAGGTAAATTTGCAATGATCCTTGATACTTTTACATCTACACTTGGTTGGAAATAAAAACTGTAATTTGCGCCGTTTGCCTGTCCCTGCATTGTGAATGTAACAGACCCAGTGCCACCGCCTCCTGGCCCGATACCGCCATTGTTTCCTGTGGAATCACTTCCGCAACTTGAATAAAATGTTAAGGCAAGTAAACTGAAGAGTATTGATAAGTATTTCATGTTTTCTCCTTTCACGTTAATTTTGATAAATTTATATAAAGACAATTTCATTTTCAATTCAGATTTTGATTTTGGCTAAATTAGTTTTACCGGATAATATAAATCTCAAAGAGAACAAAAATATAAATACTTAGAAAATATATCAAAGAAAAATTTTCAGGAATTTAGAAGAATGAATAAAGGATCCGATTTGATTATAGGTATTTATAAATTAAATTATTCATTTAATTCCGTTTCGCTGTTGATGATTTTAGAAAATAAATATGAAATCAGAATTACATTCTTCACCACGAAGCCACGAAGTCACTAAGAAAAAAAGTTTTTTACCCTTTACCCCTCGTTCCCAATCTCCTGATTGGGAACGGAAGAACGTTTTATACTGAAGTGCAAAGTTTTTTGCGATTTCCTTCATTCATTCATTTAATCTGAAATCTTTAATGATTATATTTATTGAATGTTTACAGAAGATAAGAATATTCCAAAATCAGAATCACATTTTCCTGAAGATCCTTCGGCTGCGAATATTACAGTAAAAAGATCTTTTATAAAAGAGTTTTATTACAGGAACAAGAGAGAAGCTGATTATATTTTTACTATTGTGCTTATTCTGACTACACTTATCACAGTTTCATTTTCCGTTTATATTGTAATTGTAAAATATTTCTGATAATTGCCTTTAAGATATTTCATAAAAAATGCCGGTTTAATAAATGCTGCGGGTACCGAAGCAATTGATTTCCTTAACCGGATGTCAACGAATGATCTGAGAAAGTTTGGTGCAGATGAATTTAAAAAGACAGTGCTTACTACTGATAAAGGAAGGATAGTTGATCTTGTTAATGTTCTCAATACTAAAGAAGGCGTGATTATTCTGACTTCAGGTGATTTTCAGGATAAAGTCATATCTCATCTGGAAAAGTACATTATCATGGATGATGTTTCTCTGAAGAAGTCTGACAGGAATTATGTGATGATATCTATTTTTACTGAAGATCCAGTGAAGACAGGAAAAGATCTTTTTGAAACCGAAATTAACAAAGGACGGGTCTGTTTGATAAGCAATGAAGATTTTTTATTTACGGATGAATTCAGAGTAATGACATTAAACATTGTCTGCCGTTCTGAAAATCTTTTAAAATATAAATCCATTTTAAAAGACATTAAGGAAATTGATTCTGCTGAATACGATTATTTCAGAATTGAATCGGGAATCCCTGAAGGAAAAAATGAATTAAACGAAAACATTAATCCTGTTGAATGCGGGCTTGAAAGATATATTTCATTTAAGAAAGGATGCTATATCGGACAGGAAGTCATAGCCAGACTTGATTCGCAAAGCAAAATACCAAAGCAGATGGTGAAATTAACTTCTGAAGGTCAGGTGTTTTGCGAAGATAAAATTTACGACGATCAAAACTCTGAATGCGGTTTTATCTCCAGCGTTGCTGAACTGAATAATAAATTTCTTTCTCTCGGATTCATCAGAAGTACGAATCTCGATTTTGAAAGACAATATTTCACGGAAAATAAAAACGGAAAAATAAAATTAAATATTTTAAAAATAAATTAATACATTTATATGAAAAACATCAAGGACTTACTTGGTAAAGAAAATGAATCTTTACTTACTTATGAATCAAAATCCATTCCAAAGGAAATGCTTCATTTACCGGGAGGCGATTTTATTGACAGAGTCTGGAAAGATTCAGACAGAACACCGAATGTACTTAGAAATATGCAGACGATTTATAATACAGGCAGATTGTCAAAGACAGGTTATGTTTCAATACTGCCTGTAGATCAGGGAATCGAACATTCAGCCGGAGCGTCATTTGCTCCTAATCCCGCATACTTTGATCCGGAAAATATAGTAAAGCTTGCGATCGAAGGAGGTTGTAATGCTGTTGCATCAACACTTGGAGTACTTGGCTCGGTTTCAAGAAAATACGCTCACAAAATACCATTCATACTTAAGATCAATCATAATGAATTTTTGTCCTATCCGAATAAATATGATCAGATAATGTTTGCAGGAATAGATCAGGCGTTTGATATGGGAGCTGTTGCTGTTGGCGCTACTATTTATTTCGGTTCGGATGAATCAGGAAGACAGCTTCAGGAAGTGTCTGAAGCATTTGAATACGCTCACGAACTCGGATTGGTAACAATACTCTGGTGTTATTTAAGGAATCCTGCTTTTAATGTTAAAGGAGATAAAGATTATCACGTGTCAGCGGATCTTTCCGGTCAGGCGAATCATCTCGGAGTTACAATAGAAGCGGACATAATCAAACAGAAACTTCCCGAGAATAACGGCGGATACAATGCGCTGAAATTCGGTAAAACCCATAAGGATGTTTATGACAAACTGACGACAGATAATCCTATAGATCTTACAAGGTATCAGGTGGCGAATTGTTACATGGGCAGGGCCGGACTTATCAATTCAGGCGGCGCATCAACAGGGAAGAGCGAGTCTGATCTTCAGGAAGCGGTAAAGACAGCAGTTATAAACAAAAGAGCAGGCGGAATGGGACTCATCTCCGGGAGAAAAGCATTTCAGAAGCCGATGAAAGAAGGAGTTGAACTTCTTAATCTCATACAGGATGTATATCTTGACAATGAAATAACAATTGCATAAAAATAATAATTAAATTAAAAAAAAAATAAATGTATAAACCAAAAAAGAAAGTTGTAGCTAAGCACAGAAAGAAAGCAAAATTAAGAAAAGCAAAGAATAAAGCTTCTCTTGCAAACAAAAAAGAAACCAAACCGAACGAGTAATTTATTTCCGGTTATAAATTTTTTTCAAAGCAGCCGGGAATGAAGCTCAGGGAAGCGGATGAAGAAATTCTTATTAGTATTTTTCTTAACTTTCACTGCGGCCTTTACTCCGATAGCTGCAAAGGTGGCAGTTGCAGCGATATCTCCGCTTTCGTTAGCGTTTTTGAGATTTGGCGTTGCAACTCTGTTGTTACTAACGGTATTCCTGATTAAAAAAAATAATTTCAGGATCGAAAAAAAGGATTACAAATTGTTTCTGTTTCTCGGAGCGCTTGTAATACCAATTAATCAGATTTGTTTTCTTGAAGGAGTGAAGTTATCTGCGGCATCTCATTCCGGCATTTTGTATGCAAGCACACCTCTGATAATTTATCTGATTTCAGTAAAATTAAAAAACGAAATTTTCAGCTTAAGGAAATTACTTTTTATCTCTCTGACAATAGCCGGTATAGCCGTAATATTTTACGAAAACATTACAGCAGTTAAAACATCGGGCTTCGGAATATTAACGGGTGATATTCTTCTTTTCTTAGCTGTAGCTTCATGGTCAGTTTATCTTGCTTTCAGCAGTAATATGGTAGCTAAATACGGCGCTCTGAAGACTCAGACGCTTACTTTTCTGATAGGAATATTAATGTACATTCCGGTATTTCTGTTTGATGTGAAGTATCTTACATTTGAAAGGGTAGACGGATATGTTATCTTATCATATCTTCATCTTACTTTCTTAGTTGCATTCGGAAGTTATTTTCTTTACAGTTATTCCACAAAGATAATAAAGACAAGCACACTAACCACTCTAACAAATATGTCACCCGTTATCACTATTCTGTTTTCTTGGTTATTATTAAAAGAAAATTTATCTTATTTTTTTATAATGGGAGCGGCTATAACAATGACAGGAGTTTTTTTAACACAGAGAATAAAAGACGAACCTTCGGGAAAATCAGTTAAAGAAAATTTACAACTCAATGAAGACTGACATAACTGAATCTAATGAAACAATAGCAGCGAAAAAAATCAAAGTCGCTACGCAATCAATGTATGCGGCTGTTATAATTACTGTTATCAAAATTCTTGCTTCTTATTTCAGCGGAAGTCTCGGAGTATTGTCCGAAGTTTTTAATTCAGGCATTGATATATTTGTCTGTCTCGTCACAATCCTTTCAATTAAATATTCTTCAAGACCTCCCGATAAAGATCATAACTACGGTCACGAAAAAATAGAAAATTTTTCCGCCTTGTTTCAGGTCCTCGTTCTATTCATTACATCAGCATATATTATTTATGAAGCGATAAACAGGTTGTTCATAAATAAAGATCATGAAGTGAAGGTAAGCGTATGGATCATTCTTGCGCTGCTGATCTCAATGGCGATAGATCTTTACAGAGCAAGAGCGCTTAAGAAAATTGCTAATGAAACCAAGTCAAGCGCACTTGAAGCTGATGCTCTGCATTTTTCGGTGGATATTATAAGTTCATCAGTGGTAATAGCGGGACTTTTATTTACAGTCACAGGGATCAGCAAAATAGCTGACACAATCGCAGCATTAATCGTCACTATAATTATTATATTTCTCGGATACAAGCTTTCGCGTAAATCCATAGATACTTTAATGGATAAAGTTCCGGAAGGATTATATGAAAAAATTAAATATGAGACGCTGCTTATAAAAGGCGTTGAGGACATTAAAAGCTGCAGACTCAGAAGTTCGGGTCCGAGGATGTATGCTGACATGGTAATATTCATCAGCAGACTTGTCCCGTTTTCAAAAGTTCATGACATAATGGATAATGTCGAAAGAAAAATTAATGAGATTATTCCGAACGCAGATATTGTAATTCATTCCGAACCGGTAGAGACAAAGAATGAAACTATAAATGACAAGATAAGAATGATTGTAAATGATTTCGGATTAAAGTGTCATGATATTTTTTCCCATAAGATTGCAAATGAAATATATTCCGAACTGCATATTGAAATTGATTCTACTAATGATCTTATCAAAGCTCACGATATGATAACGGAAATTGAAGTAAGAATTAAAAAAGAAATAGAGGTGATCTCGCATCTGAAAATACACATAGACGAACCGAGTGAAATACTTTTTGATACAAAAGATATAACTGAAAATTCCGAAGAGATCATAAGCAATGTTAACCGCATTTTGAATGACAATAAAAATGTAATTTCAGGAAGCGATATACAGGTGATCAGCACAAACGGAAAAATGAGAGTTTCGCTTACCTGCATTTTCAATTATATACATTCGCTTGATGAAGTTCATGACATGGTGACAGTCCTGGAAAGCAGGATATATCTTGAATTAAAAGACAGATACCCGAAGCTGGCAAATGTAATCATTCACGCAGAGCCGTCGGTAAAATAAAATTTAATAAAAAATAAAATGAAAAAGATTAAAGCCGGTTTATTCGGATTAGGTCATCTGGGAAAGACACATCTGAAGCTTATTAAGGAGATATGCAGCGAAAGAAATGATATAGAGTTAACGGGTATTTTTGATACAGATATTGAAAAAAATAAAATCATTTCGGACGAAAACAAACTTGATATAAATAATTCGCCTGACGAGTTAATTTCAAAGATAAATACTGCAATTATTGTTACTCCCACATCAGCTCATTTTGATATTGCGATAAAGTGTATAGACAATAACATAAATACTTTTATTGAAAAGCCGGTAACTGAAACTACAGAGCAGGCGGAAAAACTTGTTACAGCATCTTCGGGAAAAAATATTAAAATACAGATCGGGCATATTGAAAGATTTAATCCTGCAATACTTGCTCTTGATAATTATAAGATAGCTCCGATGTTTATAGAGACGCACAGATTATCGCAGTTTAATCCCCGTGGAACGGATGTCTCGGTCATTCAGGATCTCATGATACATGACATTGATATTATTCTGAATCTTGTAAAATCAAAAGTTAAAAAAATAGACGCAAGCGGTGTAGCAATTATTACAGAAAAGATTGACATAGCGAATGCAAGGATTCAGTTTGAAAACGGCTGTGTCGCAAATATTACGGCTTCGAGAATTTCGCTGAATAAAATGAGAAAGATGAGACTGTTTCAGAAGTATGCATATATTTCAATTGATTTTCTTCAGAACACTTCGGAAGTCTTCAGACTTTCAGACGGCAAGTCTCTGAGCGGAGCGGAAGAAAATGCAATTGCACTGACAGAATTTGTCCAGGGAGATAACACAGTAAAATTATTTTATGAAAGACCACCGGTAAAAGAAGTTAATTCCATGAAGTATGAACAGAATAAGTTTTTCGATTCAATTGTAAATGATATTGAGCCGTTAGTTACACTTGAAGACGGTTTGCAGGCGCTTGAAGTGGCGAATGAAATTATCAGAATAATAGAGAATCCTGTTTGATGTTTTCGGATATTTGTAATTAAAGAATTTTCAATCAGAAGTTTTATATAAAATTAATTTAATACAATTATGTATAAAATCGCACACATTTCAGATATGCACATAAGTTTGAGAGATGAAAATGAACACGGCAGAAAGCTTATCAAATTACTGAAAAGCATAGAGCGGCAGAAATGCGATCATATAATAATTACCGGCGATCTTGTGGAAAATGCAGTTAAACTCGATATGCTTTATGTAAAGGAAATTCTTTCACATTTCAATTTACTTTATCCCGAAAAACTCAGCATTGTTCCCGGTAATCATGATATATTCGGCGGAGCTTATAACGGTGAGCCGGGATATTATTTTCCCACACATTGTAAAAATACAGACTATGACAATAACCTTAAAACATTCTCTGAAATATTCTGTGAATCATTTCCCGGTAATAATACTTTTCCTTATTTAAAATTAATTGATAACATTGCTGTCATAGCTGTAAATTCGATTGACAGATGGTCAGAAGATGAGAATATGGAAGGTTCGAACGGAAGGATCTGCGAAGAAGATCTTCATAAGATAAGAGAAATATTAAAATCAGAACAGGTCAGGGATAAATACAAGATAGTTATACTTCATCATCATTTATACAAGGAGGAAATAAGAGAAGACCTGCCGGTACATTCTCTCTGGCTGAAAACAATCAGCTGGAAGATGAAAATACGCAAAAGAAAAATGCTTCTTAAATTTTTTAAAAAGTATAAAGTAAATCTCATTCTTCACGGTCATACGCATGTAAGCGAAGTTTATAACAGGAATGGATTATCGCTTGTAAACAGTTCAGCTAGCATAATGCCGCTTTCAGAAGATCTGACAAAAAAATATAATATTATTTCCATACCTTCGGAGGAAGAAACTGATAAGAACATTATGGTTGAAACAATTTCATTAAAATGATATTTGATCCCCAAAATATAATTCTTAAAAAGATTGGAAATGCTGCGGATGAAAGCGGTTACAGGATATTTGTAGTAGGCGGATATGTAAGGGATCTGATACTCGGCGTGATTGACAATGACATAGATATTATGGTATTAGGAGACGGAATTCAGTTTGCGGAATTAATTGCGGAAAAATTTAAAAAGCCGCTGGATGCGGTTTATAAAAATTTTGCAACTGCGCTTTTAAATATTGACGGTTACAAAATAGAATTTGCATCCGCAAGAAAAGAAAGTTATAACAGAAGTTCAAGAAAGCCGGAAGTAGAAACAGCAGGACTAAATGAAGATTTGTCAAGAAGGGATTTTACAATTAATGCCTTAGCGCTTGGTCTGAATGAAGATAATTACGGAATACTTACGGATAATTTTAACGGTTACAGGGACATACAGGACAAAATCATCAGGACGCCGCTTGATCCGCTTAAAACTTTTGACGATGATCCTTTAAGAATAATGCGTGCAGTCAGGTTTGCATCCAGACTTAATTTCAAAATTGATGACAGGGCATTTGACGCAATTAAAAAAATGAAAGACAGACTTACTGAGGATAAAGTCGTTTCACAGGAAAGAATCACGAATGAATTTCTTCAGATACTTATGACGGACAAACCATCTTACGGCCTTGATCTTCTTTTCAAATCAGGTGTTATGGATACGATATTTCCGGAGCTGTCGGCTCTTGCGGGAGTCGAGCAAAGAAAAGAATATCATCACAAGGATGTATTTTATCACACTCTGATAGTTGTGGATAATATTTCTTTGAAGACAGAAAATTTATGGCTCAGATTTGCAGCGCTTGTGCATGATATAGCAAAACCCCGTACAAAAAAATTCATAGAAGGAACAGGATGGACATTTCACGGTCACGAAGAACTTGGCGCAAGGATGATGAAGAAAATATTTATCAGAATGAGACTTCCCATTAACAAGCTTGAATATGTTGAGAAACTAGTAAGAATGCATCTGAGACCAATACCTCTTGCAAAGGATGATGTGACGGATTCTGCATTCAGAAGACTTGCTGCGGAAGCGGGAAATGAACTTGAGGATCTGCTGATTTTATGCAGAGCCGATATTACTTCAAAGAATCCGGATAAAGTGAGCAGGTTTATGAACAACTATGTGTTGGTAGAGAAGAAGATAATTGAAGTTCAGGAAAAAGATGAATTAAGAAACTTTCAGTCTCCTGTAAGAGGAAATGAGATCATGGAAATATGCGGATTAAAAGAGGGCAGGGAAGTAGGGATTATTAAAAGCAAAATTGAAGAAGCGATACTTGATGGAGAAATAAAAAATGATTATGAAGAAGCGAAAAAATATCTTCTGGACATAAAAGACAAACTGCTTTCATCAATTATGATCAATAAAAGCAAACCTCCACGTTTAAAAAAATCTGCCGGTTCGTAAAAATAAAAATTTTAATCTATAACTTCTCTATAACTTCCTTAAGAAGATTTTGAACTGATCCGGCAATATCCCCGAGTTCATGGTTATCAATGGCTTTCATAGAAGCTATAGGATCTACTGCTGAGACTACCGTTTCATCATTTTTATTTACATAGACTATTACATTGCAGGGAAGCATTAATCCCGCCTGCTCTTCAGACTGAAGCGCCTTAAATGCAAATCCCGGATTACATGCGCCGAGAATTCTGTATGGTTTCATATCCTCATCTAATTTTTTCTTCATGGTTTCCTTTACATCTATCTCTGTCAGAACGCCGAAACCCTTGTCTTTCAACGCTTCGGTAGCTTTTACAACAGCTTCATCAAAAGAATAAGGGACTATTTTTGTAAAGCCGTAATTTGTATGTGTCATGGTTTTTAGTTTAGAAATTTTTAAAATTTATAAACGATTTAAATATTTCTATAAACAAAGATTCCCGTCAGAAATAATCCTGACGGGAATAAGATATATCTGATAAAAATTTATTTCTTTTCCGATAATTTCATTTCAAGTTCTTTTTCCAGTCCGAGCTTTTTGGAGTTGCTATGAAAATTGTCTATGATCTTCTTAACGCTTGATTCGGTTTTAGAAAGGAAAGTATTCGGATGAACTCCTATCCAAACTATGAAAACAAGCAATGGAATGAATGATGCGATTTCTCTTCCGGACAGATCCTTGAGATTTTTATTTTTTTCATTTTCAACAGGACCAAGCATAACTCTCTGGAACATCCACAGTAAATAAACTGCTGCAAGTATCACTGCAGTAGTGGAAATGATAGTATAAATATTTGAGCCGAGATTAGTGGAATAGAATGAACCGAGTAAAATAAGAAACTCACCGACAAATCCGTTAAGTCCCGGAAGTCCTATGGATGATAACACTACTATCATAAAGATTACCGAAAACACCGGCATGATTTTCATTATCCCGCCGAATTCTGCAATAGCTTTAGTATGTCTTCTTTCATAAAGAACGCCGACAATCATAAACAATGCTCCGGTAGATAATCCGTGATTTATCATTTGTATAACGCTGCCCTGCATTGCAATATCGGTAAGAGCAAACGTACCAAGCACAATAAATCCAAGATGGCTGACTGAAGAATATGCGACTAATTTTTTTACATCTGTCTGCACGATAGAGAGCAAAGCTCCGTAAACAATTCCGATTACAGCCAAAACTGAGATATAAGGAGTAAGTTTTACAAATGCAGCGGGAAACAGTGTAAGTGAAAAACGGATCAGACCGTAAGTTCCCATCTTCAGAAGTACAGCCGCAAGTATTACACTTCCTGCAGTCGGCGCCTGAACGTGAGCATCCGGCAGCCAGGTATGAAAAGGAAACAAAGGTACTTTTATTAAAAAACTAAGTGTGAATAAAATAAAAAGATAGATCTGTTTATCAACTGGTATTCTGTATGCAATTTCAGTGAGCTGAGTAATATCAGTTGTAAACTGCCCTCCGGTAAATGGAATACATACGAATCCAAGCCAGATAATTCCTATCAGCATCAGAAGACTTCCGAACATAGTGTAGAGAAAAAACTTTACAGTTGCGTATATTCTGTCTTCAGAACCCCAGATACCAATTATAAAATACATCGGTATAAGTATTATTTCCCAGAAGATATAAAACAGTATAAGATCAAGCGAAGCAAAAACACCTATCAGACCGGCATCAAGCACCAGCAAAAGAAAATAAAATCCCTTGTGATTTTTTGTTACTGAAGTCCATGACGCCATTATTGCAAGAGGGAACATGAATGTGGACATGACTATCAGCAGCATTGATATTCCGTCAATACCGAGGAAATACTGTGTGTTTATTATCTGTATCCATTTGAACTTTTCTACAAACTGATAATCTCCCGAAGCCGGATTGAATGCAAAGAATAAATACACCGATATTGCAAAAGGTATAAGCGAAATAATAAAAGAGTAAACTTTGATCAGGGTTTCTTTTTCTTTTCTGAAAAAGATCAGCGGCAGCGATAATATGAAAGGAACAAAAATTAGAATTGATAGAATATTTGCCAAGTTAAAATGATTAAGAATTTGAAAATATTATGATATCTTTTTATCAAATATAGTTATTGAAAATTTCATATTTAAGTCGTAAAAACAGAAATCTTTACAATTACAGAAAGTGTGTAAAAACTAATTTTGTATCCAAATTAAATAAAATATAAGTTTCAAAATTTAATCACACCGAACCCTCACTTCTTTCGACAATGTCTCAATACATTTAAATATTCCTCAACACAGGGACACTAAATCACAGAGAGTTTTATTTTCAAATTATAATTCCTCTGCTCCTCTTAGTCTTTGCTTTAAAATTTTGTTTTTAGACACCCAGTTTCAAAGAGTTTGTCTCAAAAACTAAAAATTAAATTTTACCACTAAGACCCGAAGGCACAAAGATTACTGTTTTTAACTTTTCTTCTTAGTGTCTTGGAGTCTTCGTGGTAAAAATCTTTGTTTTGAGTCACTCTCCAAAGGGGAGGGAAGGTTTGAACTTATTACCATAAATGACCATAAGATTATACTTCCTGTCTTCTTTATCAGAACCGTCGCTTCCGTAAAATTCCTTTGTGATTATCTTATGCAAACGGTTATTCATACTGAATCCAAGTTTTCTTAAGTTGTTTTCAGCTTTCTTATTAGTCAGAAAAACATAACCGACAATATATTTAAATTTTTTCAGATCAAGAATATAATCAATCAGTAATTTCGAAGAATGAAAGCCAAGTTTTAAACCCCGGTAATCTTTATGAATAGCCGTGGAAATTTCACACGCCTCGTCGTAATGTTTTCTCCACTTGAAACAAATATAACCAACATGTCTTGTCTTCCATTTAATTACATACCATATTTCATAAGGATGATCAGCTTTTTCCTTCATCCATCGCCTTATTTTCGGCTTAGTCCTGTTTTTAAGATATTCCTGATTAAGAAATTCCGCTATCTCATTTTCGGTGAAAAGATCTTTTAATAAGTCTGCCGTCTTCGCATCGTCTGTTTTAAATCTTGTTAATGAACAGTCTTTTCCTTTTAGAGTTTTTCTGAAGTTCAATGAATTATATAGTTTTAGCTTTTCGGGACTACAGTATCGTACCAGAATTTTTTGCTTCTGTCTTTAATTTCGTCAATGTGAATATGCTTGGCTTCGGTATATTCCTTAATTCCCTCAGGTCCGAACTCTCTTCCGATCCCGCTTTGCTTGTATCCGCCAAAAGGAGCTCTGTCACTTAATAAATGATATTCATTGATCCATACGGTTCCGGTTCTTAGTCTCTTTGCAATCTTCATAGCTCTTTCATCATCACCCGACCATACAGCCCCGCCAAGTCCGAATATAGAATCGTTTGCTATTCTGACTGCATCATCATCATCGCTGAATTTAATAACTACAAGCACCGGTCCGAATATTTCTTCCTGCGCAATTCTCATTTTATTATTAACATTAATGAAAACTGTCGGCTCTATATAAAATCCGGTTGTATCTGTTCCTTTGCCGCCGGTCAATATCTCCGCTCCTTCTTCTTTACCGATTTTAATGTAATTCATTACTGAGTCAAACTGTTTCTTATTAACCACAGGTCCGCAATCAGAAGTCTTATCCATCGGATCGCCAGTCTTCATCAGAGAAATTTTATTTTTAAGCTTTTCAATGAATTCATCATAAATCTTTTCCTGAACAAGAAGCCGTGTTCCACCTTCGCAGCATTGTCCCTGATGATAAAAAGCAGCATACACAGCACCGTCAACGCTCATATCAATGTCTGCATCATCAAGAACTATGTTCGCTGATTTTCCTCCGCATTCAAGTGTTATTTTTTTCAGATTAACAGCAGCGTTTTTCATAATAATTTTTCCTACATCAGTTGAACCTGTAAATCCCACTTTATCTACATCGGGATTTGATACAAGCTCTGTTCCAATAACACTGCCTTTTCCGGTAATAACATTCACAACTCCTTTGGGAATATCAGTCTGATCAATTAATTTTGCAAGTTCACACGCTGTTAAAGATGTTTCCTGAGCAGGTTTTAAAATCACGCAGCAGCCCGCAGCAAGCGCCGGTCCGATCTTCCAGATCGCCATTTTAAGAGGAAAGTTCCATGGAATAATTAGCGCAGCGACTCCCACAGGTTCTCTTCTGATAATATTTTTACTGACCCCTGCTTTTGATAATCCTTCAATATTCTCATCCATATCCATTGCAGCCATTTTCGAGAAATAATTCATACTTTTTGCAGAGAGGAAAATATCTTCACCTGCTTTTCTTATTGTTGACCCTGAATCCATTACTTCAAGTTTTGTCAGCATCTTTGCATTTTCATTGATCTTGTCTACAATCTGTTTAATGATCCTGCTTCTTTCTTCCCCGGGCATATCACTCCATACGCCGCTGTCAAAAGCGTCTCTTGCTGATTTTATCGCGGCTCTTGTATCTTCAATTGTAGCCTCTGATACTTTTGCGATGACTTCTCCGTTAGCCGGATTTATTGCGTCGAAAGTTTTACCGTCAGAAGATTCACGGAATTCTCCGTTAATGTATAATAAATATTTTTCCATTATATAGATTTAATTTGAAAATAATAAAAGTTAAAATGATTTGTATTCAGTGAACTGAAATTTTTAAAATTGATTTTAAAACAGAAGAATTACATATACAAATAAGGTTTCCATTCTTTATCTATACTGCCGGCAAAATTTTTAATGAAAGTAATATGGGAAGGTCTTTTTGGTAAATTCATTAAATGCATTTTCGCTTCTTCCGGGGTACGGTTTCCTTTTTTATTATTGCATTTTATGCAGGCAGTGGTAAGATTTTCCCAGCTGTCTTCGCCGTTCCTTGATTTTGGCATAACATGGTCAACAGTCAGATTTGTCGCAGCTCCGCAATACTGACATTTATGGTTATCTCTTCTTAATATGTTTTTTCTTGATAATATTATTTTTTTAAAAGGAACTCTGACAAAAAATATAAGTCTGACTATGCTCGGATATTCAAAACTCCTTTTGATACTTCTGACTTTTTTTTCGGCTATGCAGTATATTGCTTCCGCTTTGCCCAAATATATAAGTACAACTGCCCTTCTGACATTGCATATCGTAAGCGGTTCGTAATTTTGATTTAAAACCAAAACCTTGCCGTTAAGATAATTTACCTGATGATTAAAACTGTTTCTATGGTCATGTTCGAAGAAGACAACCTCCTTTATTTTTGGATGTTATAAATTAAAGATATTCTAAAGAAGAATCAATTTTAATTTATGGAACAAAATGAAGTGCCAGCCTTGCTAATGAAGACTATTTATATCCCTCGATATGAACATTCTTTACAGCTCTTCCTGACGGGTCATTTGCATTCTGAAAAGACGCATCCCATGCCAGAGCTTCAGGTGTGCTGCAGGCAACGGATTTAACTGATGGAACACATGCAGCCGCTGAATCCGAAGGAAATAAATCGCTGAATATTTTTCTGTATCTGTATTCCTCTTTTGACATAGGGGGATTAACCGGGAAACGATACTGAGCATTTTTAAGCTGTTCATCGCTTATCTCATCCTCCGCAACTTTTTTCAATGTATCAATCCAGCTGTATCCGACTCCGTCAGAGAATTGTTCTTTCTGTCTCCACACAATGCTTTCAGGAAGATAATCTTCAAATGCTTTTCTGAGGATCCATTTTTCCATTTTACCCGAATCTGAATCTGCCATTTTATCTTTTGGATTTAATCTCATTGCGACATCCATAAATTCTTTATCCAGAAAAGGCACACGCCCTTCAATTCCCCATGAAGCAAGGGATTTATTTGCGCGGAGGCAGTCATATAAATGAAGCTTTCCTAATTTGCGTATGGTCTCATCATGAAAAGATTTTGCATCCGGAGCTTTGTGAAAGTAAAGATATCCGCCGAAAATTTCATCCGCTCCTTCACCTGACAAAACCATTTTTATACCCATGGATTTAATTACTCTTGCAAGAAGATACATCGGGGTGGAAGCTCTGACAGTCGTAACATCATAAGTCTCAAGATGATAGATCACATCCTTAATTGCATCCAGTCCTTCCTGAATAGTAAAATTTATTTCGTGATGAACTGATCCTATGTGCTCCGCTACTTTCCTTGACGCTTCCAGATCAGGGGATCCCGAAAGTCCTATTGCAAAAGAATGAAGCTGCGGATACCACGCCTGCTGCCTGTCGCCGGATTCTATTCTTTTTGCAGAATATTTTTTTGTTATTGCGGAAATTATTGATGAATCAAGTCCTCCCGAAAGAAGCACTCCATAAGGAACATCAGACATAAGCTGGCGATGAACTGCGCTTTCAAGAGAGGATTTCAGTAATTCAATATCTGATGAATTATCTTTGACACTTTCGTAATCCGTCCAGTCGCGTTTATACCATTGCTTAAGTTCCTGTCCTTCCTTGCTGTACAGATAATGTCCGGGAAGAAATTCCTGTATTTTATTGCAGACACCTTCGAGAGCTTTTAATTCCGAAGCAGCATAAAAATTTCCGGATCTGTCCCATCCAATGTACAAAGGAATTATACCGATATGATCTCTCGCTATAAAATATGAATCATTAACTTTATCATAAAGAGCGAATGCAAAAATTCCGTTCAGCTCTTCTATGAATCTGATTCCTTTCTTTTTGTAAAGAGCTAGAATTACTTCGCAGTCTGATTCTGTCTGAAATCTGTATCCCTCAACTTCTTTTCTTAATTCCTGATGATTATATATTTCACCGTTTGCCGCAAGTATCAGTTCTTTGTCTTCACTGTACAACGGCTGCCCGCCTGATTTAGGATCTACAATCGCAAGCCGTTCATGAGCAAAAACTACTTTATCATCGCTGTAAACTCCCGACCAGTCAGGACCACGGTGACGTATCTTCTTTGACATTTCGAGTATCCGCGGTCTTAATTCATTTACACTGCTGTTTAAACCGAATACACATACGATTCCGCACATAATTATTTTTTATTGTTTTAAAAATTTATGGAAAAATTAATCGTCAATTTACCCAATCGTCAAAATATTAACAATCTATTATTGTGAAGGAAAGGATTGAACTATTAAAATTACAACCGGAGTGTTTGAAGAAATTAAAAATTATAATTACTGATTTCCGTAAAAATTCAAATCATTAGCTGTTTTCAGAAACTGATTTTCAGATCGCAATAAATGTTCCTTCCTTTTTGAGGAATCTTAAGCCAGTCAAGATGATTGTAATATTCTTTATCAAAAATATTCTCAATGCCTCCGCTGATACTAAACCATTTATTTATTCTGTCAGTGACCCGTAAATTTGAAATAGCGTAACCTGCCGAAGCTGACTCGCTGTTTCGCTTACTGACTCTGTTCTGAGGAGCGTTTAATATTTCTTCAAGTTGTATGAAATAATTCTTATTCGAATATCTTATGCTAAAAGTGGAATTCAAAGGCGGTATTAAAGGCAAAGGGTCTTCGTTAAATTCTTTTCCGTAAATATAATTAACAATTGTAACCAAAGAAAATTTTTCTGAAAGATTCATCATTAAGTTCATCTCAAATCCGGTTATTAATGCGTTTCCGGTATTACTGTAAAATTTTACTCCGTTTGATCCGGGTGTCATAGCAGAAACAGAATTATCAAATACACCCATAATATAATCGCTAAAGAAATAACCAAATACGTTCGTCTTAAATGATAAATTGTGTTTTGAGTAATCAACTCCGAGATTTAACTGATAAGAACTTTCGTTTTTTAATTCCGGATTTCCAATGTAATCATAATTATCAAATTTGTTATAGAGGTAAAATCCGAACTCCTCACTTGCAGTCGGGAATCTCTCTGAGTAAGATGCCGTCAGTTCGGCTAAAACAGAATTTGTGATTCTCTGACTTATCTTTACGCCTCCCGAAAATAAATTTCGTGAAGATGACTTTTTTAAATCTGAATAAAATATTTGCAGTGAATTAAACCCAACTATGTTTCCTATATCTGAATTCTGATATCCGAATCCAAAGAAGGGGGATACCGTTAAATTATCTGTAACTGATCTGAGCAAAGAAAATTTTGAATTAATGGCATTTTTTCTTATATCAGGCCATGTTACCATATACATTGGAATGTTATTGCTGAAATACATTGTCATATCGGCGCTGATAAGCGAATTAGTAAATTCAAAACCGGATGTCAATTGTGTCTTTGAGTCAAAATAAACTGATCCTGTTAATGAACTCCCGAAAGTTTCCGTTTTGCCGGGCATATCCATTCTGAATCCGTTTTGCCTCCTGGAATCATCCATAATGTGATCTACCTTATTATAATAAATTTTAAATCTCATGTTATTAAAAAATTTCATAAAATTATCCGCCTGATAATCGAGTCCGATAATTCTCGCTTTGGCAGAGCCGACATCCATCAGTAACGCCGGATAACCAACATCATAAGCGTCATCTATTATTCCGTTTATGTTTATTAAATCTTTGCTTTTAAGCTTATATGAACCGTTCAGAGAAAAATTATATTTCTTAAAGCCGGAATTCCAGACTGCAATTCCTCCGCTTTTTTTATAATCGCCGCTTGTGTTAAATGTAGTGTTTACATTAATGCTGAACTTTCTATCCGTTAAATTCAGATTAAAACTTCCTTTATAATTTTCGGAAGCTAACTGATATCCTGATTTTATATTCCCGTTATATCTGAAGCTTTCAGAAAACTTAGGAGTGTAAAGTCCCAGATCAATTTTTCCTCCTGAATTGGATAAAAGACTGCCTGTTCCTGTACCGGATTCTATTTCAATTTCACCAAGATTTTCTGTTTCTACATAGGAGGTTACAGGATCCATCTTATCTGTACATGCAGGCATGATTTTCATTCCGTTTATGGTAATATCCGTTTGATTTGTATTCAAGCCGCGGATTACCGGCTCCGGGGCGTAATTTCCTCGTCTGATAAAAGAAATTCCCAATCTGTTTAAAATCTCTTCAGTTGAATTCAGATCACTGCTTTTATAAAATCCGAGCTCCTCTTTAGATAAATTAATTCTGCTTACATTAATGCCCTTGTCTATAATATAATGCCTGAAAGAAGTGTCAGCTTCCTGAGCATGTAAAATGGAAGTAATAAATATAACAGAGTAAACTGCATTTAAAAATATTTTTCTGAAATTCATTTTATGAAATTAAAGGGGGAAGCATGGACTTCCCCCGTTATGAAAAAATTAGAATACCAGATCAAATGACAATGAATCCTGAGGACTTTCAATGAACTTCAACGTTATTCTCCAGTCTCCTGTCATAGTAAAATTAACATCCCCGTCGTACATACCTTGAGTGGTATAAACCGGATTTACATTATTCGGCGAACTGTGACCCATTGAAGGCATCCATGGATATACGCTGAATGTATAAGCCGAATCATTCGGGAAATCCATCATTGTTACTCTTTTGTTGACTTTTAGCATCAGGTCATTTATTCCTACTTTTGGTTTGGAGGGCTCTATCATTGATACAAAATATGTACTTCCGTTTACGGTTTTAGATTTCAGTTTTGAATATACCGGTTCGGTAACTGTCAGAGGAAAAATCACACTTGCTTTTTCATTTGTAATATGATTATGTATGTTTGTTTCCAGTGTCCAGTTACCTGCAGAAGAAGGCATTATAAAAACAGCGTCACAGGGAAACTTTCCGTTCACTGGTGTTGAGCTTGAAGGATTATCAAAAGGACATGAATGACTCATAGAACCCATATTCATCATTGGCATCAATTCTACATGAGCGTCATTTACATATATTCCTGAAACGGAATCTTTAACTTCGACATATAAATCATTGTAACCTGTAAAAAGAACAGTATCGCTGTACAAATTGATTTTCATTCCGTTTGAGTATTGTGTGCCAATTAACGTCAGGTTGTCATTAACAGGCGGATCTTGATTTGTAACAGAGTCGTCAGAACATGATTGTATAACTAAAGCTGCAAATAGAATAATTGACAATAAAAATATTTTTTTCATATAATTTTAATATAATTTAAATTAACAGATTACCGGCGGTTAATTTACCGGATGCGTTTTATAAAGGTGAAATTTAGTAAAACTGATTTTAGATTTTGGGAGGATGATCCTCTGTGACAGAATGACCTGTTAAAGTATTAAATAATGAATGATGAAAAACTATTTCGCGGTTATTGAAAAGTATTGTGTTTGTTTCATTTGTCTCGCAGTAAAGAACCGAATTTAAATTTACTCTTAAATTCTCATTTTCTCCGGTTGCCTCTTTCTCTTTTTCATTTTTGTCAAATGACTTGCTCAAAAAACATCTGGCATTACAATCAATTACTTTCTTCTCGCAGCAACTGGCAATAATCTTTTCCTGATTTGCTTTGAATAAAAGATAAGAAAATAAATTTGAATTAATATTAATGGAAAAAACAAAAATCAGAAATGCCGGTATGAATTTTGAAATCACTAAATATTTTTTTTCTTAAGATATAAATTTTACCAGTAATAAAAAACTGAATGCAAAACCCCTTAACTGTTATTTCAGTAAAATGAATTTACCCTATGCAACACTTAAATGAAATTAATTCCTAAAGTCTTTTCAGTTCTATCCCTGCAAAGCTTTCAATACCTTACTCATAAATTCAACCTGCATCTTCAGGTCGTCAACAGTCTTATTATTCATGATAACGAAGTCCGACATTTCCATCTTTATCTTTTCATCTATCTGAAACTTCATCAGATGATTAATCTCACTTTTTGATGCTTCATCTCTTAGCATAAGTCTCTCGATTCTGATTTTTTTGTTTGAGTAAACAGTAATTACATAATCCAGGGATTTGTTGAAACCGCTTTCAAAAAGTACAGCTGCTTCTACAATTACAAGCTCATATTTGCTTTTCCTGATTTCCTTTTTTAGATAATTAATTACAGCAGGATGAACGAGTTTATTTATCGCTTCGTAATTTTTTTTATTTGCAAAAATAATTTCTTTTAATTTAGGAAGATTTACTTTTCCTTTGAAATTAAGAATATCCTTTCCGAATACTTTAACAAGACCTTTCACAAGATTCTTGTCCTCATTATATAACTTTTTTGCAACAAGATCCGCATAGAAGACTTTGAATCCTTTTCTTGCAAGTAACTTCGCGACAAGAGTTTTACCTGATCCTACGCCGCCGGTTAAGCCGATTATTAATTTTCTTTTTCTTATCATATTCATTAAAGAATTTATTTGTAAAAATTATTTTGCATAAGCTATAGATCTGCGCTCTCTGATCACATTAACTTTAATCTGTCCGGGATACTCCATTTCTTCCTGTATTTTGTGAGCAATATCCGCTGCAAGCTGATCCTGGGATACGTCATTTACCTTGTCCTGCTCTACTATCACTCTTACTTCACGTCCCGCCTGTATTGCATAAGTCTTCGCAACTCCTTCAAATGATGTTGCTATCGTTTCTAATTTTTCAAGTCTCTTTGAATATGCTTCTACTGATTCTCTTCTTGCTCCGGGTCTTGCTCCGCTTATGGAATCCGCCGCCTGTACAAGTATGGATATCGGATGTTCCATTGGCATTTCATCGTGATGAGCGCCGATTGCATTGCAGATGATCGCATGTTCTTTGCATCTCTTAGCTACTTCATATCCGAGTATAGCGTGCGGTCCTTCTATGCTTCTGTCAATTGTCTTTCCCATATCATGAAGCAGTCCCGCTCTTTTTGCCATCTGTGCGTCGAGTCCGAGTTCCGCCGCCATGATCCCGGCAAGATGACCGACTTCGATCGAATGGTTAAGCACATTCTGTCCGTAACTCGATCTGTATTTCATCCTTCCGATGAGTGTAATAATATCCCTGTGCACTCCCTGTATTCCCATGTCTATCAAAGTCGCTTCTCCAACCCTTATGAGTTCCTCTATTAATTCTTTCTGAACTTTCTCCACTACTTCTTCAATTCTGGCAGGATGTATTCTTCCGTCTGCAATCAATCTTTCCATAGCAACTCTTGCAATCTCTCTTCTGAACGGGTCAAATCCCGAAATGATAATTGCTTCCGGTGTATCATCAACAATAATATCCACTCCTGTCGCTGCTTCAAAAGCCCTGATGTTTCTTCCTTCCTTGCCAATGATTCTTCCTTTTAATTCATCCGAATTTATCTGAAGCACGCTTACTGTTGTCTCCACTGAATGATCGGAAGCAGTCCTCTGAATCGCCTGTATCACAATATTCTTTGAGATTCTGTTACATTCCTGTTTCGCCTCTTCACGGACTTCCTGAATTTTCTGAGCTGCTTCTAATTTAGTCACGTTAAGCAGATTTTCAAAAAGCACTTTCTTAGCCTCTTCTTCGCTCAGACCAGAAATCCTGTGTAGCTTTATCTTTTGTTCTTCCAAAACTTCAGAGTATTGAGAAATGATCTTTTCAGCGCTTTCGGATTTTATCTTCGCTTCTTCCGATTTGATTGTATATTCTTTTTCTGACCTTATGTAATTCTCTTCAAGATTTTTTAATTCTGATTTTGTCTTGTCAATCAGGTCTTTCTCTGTTTTAATCTTTTTTTCTTCTTCAATAATTGTTTTTTCTCTGTCCTTTGTTTCTTCGTCGAATTTCAATTTTCTCTTGTAAAATTCATCTTTTACTTCAAGAAGTTTTTCCTTCTTCAGATTCTGTGAAGCTTTTTCTGCATCCATCAGTAACTCTTTGGCTCTTTTTTCAGCAGAGGATATTGAATCTTTTGATTTTGATTCAGCATCAGTAAGTATTCTCTTAGCTACATTCTCAGCGCCGTCTATTTTCGTTTTATTAGCTTTTGAATTTAAATACCATCCGAGAAAAAAAGTTATAAGGCAAAGCGCCACAAGAACAGGCAGTAATATATATAATTCTAAATCCATTTTTTAATTATTCCTCCGTAACGGGTAATTTATTTGTTTAATATTTAATTTTATTTTTTTAAAACTCTTATAAATAATTCATTTTAGATATAAAAAAACCGCAGCAGACAATGTTCATAGTTCAAAGGTTATAAAAAAACCTTTTCTATAATACGGTGGGTGGTGCCACAATGTCTTTTGCTTCCTCTGCTTACTATATGACACTTATGCAGCGTCAGTAAATTCCGGATTTCTCCTTTTGAGGCCTGTAATCAACATTTTGTATGAGCTTTCCTCCCATATAGTTAAACCTGTTGGTTTTATATAATGTTTGACTATTTGTCTGTGCGGTTTTATAAACCTAAAAGACTCTATGTAATGAACGGGCAGATCTTTTTTTTCAAATCACAAATTTTCGTCTATTAAAACGGAAAGAGATCTTAACTTTGATTCGTATTCGTCAAGCATATTTGAATACTCTTTCTCAAATTCCGCCTTTATATCTTTTTCCTTAAAATATTCCTCCGCTATGTTCAGCGCTGATACTACTGCAATAGTCTCTTCAGACTGATTAGGCGATTCGCTGTTGATCCGGTTCATTATACCGTCAACGTAATCTGAAACTCTCTCAACCTTTTCAGTATTTTCGCCCTGCAGGTTATACTCACTATTGAAAATTTTAACTCTTATTTCTTTTTGATTCATACTTTGTTATAAACTGTCAATAATAAGTGATTTTTAATAGAAATATTTAATTGTGAATTTGAATTTTGTAAATCAGTCAAACATTTAAGGTGCTTAATATCTGTCATTACTACCGTGCTGTTCCAAGTGATTATCAATTCTTGAAATCAGATCCTTTATTCTTGTTTTTACTTCTTCTTTATCCTTCACAGGAATTTTATTATTTGTCGAGTTCAATACCAGATTTTTTAATTCTGATATTTCTTTTTCCTTGTTGATTACTTCTGTATTGATCTTTGTAAGCTGAAGCTTCAGCTCGGAAATTTTTAAATTTAAATTCTTTATGTTTTCCTTTAAAATTGAATTTTCAGATTTTGTATCTTTTAACTTTGAAATAAGCAGCTTTGTTTTTGACAATAACTCGTCATGAACTATTCTTATCTGATTCTTCTGCTCTTTAAAGTATTCTTTGCTCAAATCTGTTGTTTTCTGATTCATACAAAAATTTATTGCATTCTGATTTTAATTTCAATTTCTTAATCTTGCGCCTGTATTCTTTTCCAGATTATTTATTATTTTATCCATAATCTTTTTAGTCTCTTCATCTGTCATTGTCTTTTCATCTGATACAAATTCCAGCGAAAACGCCAGACTCTTTTTGTTTTCACCCAGTTTATCGTCTTCGTAAAGATCAAATAACTCCACTTCCCTCAGGATCCGTCCGCCGCTTTTCTGCATCGAACTCCTTATATCATCATAAGTAATATTCTTTTCCACAACTATTGCTATGTCCCTTTTTACTGAGGGAAACTTTGAAACCGGCTTATACTGACCGCCAATTTTTACTTTTTTAAATATTTTGTCAAGATAAAACTCTGCATAAAATACTTCGGAATCTATGTCAAATGCCTTTAATAATGCGCTATCTGCTTTATAAATATTGCCTATCAGCTCATCATTTAAACTAACACCTGTCTTTACACCTTCCAAAACTTTGTCATTATAGTAAATTAATCTATAATTTTCAAGATTTAATTTAGACAAAAACATTTCAGCTTCTCCCTTTATATCAAAAATATCAAAATCTTTTTCACCTCCGTAGATAAGCTCCATGTCCTTTTTCCCTGCAATTGCAATAATTAATCTGCTCTCTTCCCTGAAATTTTCTCCCTCCTCGAAGAAAACTTTTCCCGATTCAAAAAGCTTTAAGGAAATATTTTTTCCGGAATTATTGAAATTATTTCTGATCGCACTCATCATTCCGAATGTCAGATTTGTCCTGAGCGCATTCATTTCAGCGGAAATAGAATTCATCAATCTGATAGATTTTCCCTGAAAAATGCTTATTCTCTTATCATCAATTAATGTCTCTGAAATTATCTGATTGAATCCTCTTCCTATCAGATGATTATTAATTAAATTTATTACTTTATTATTTGAATTCGATATTTTAGCTGAGTTTGATACATTTATATTGAAATTTGTACTCTCTTGAATATTGTCATACCCGTAAATTCTCGCCACTTCTTCTATAAGATCCGCCTCTCTTGTAATATCAAGTCTTCTGAATTCCGGTATGCGGAAATATAAATAATCATTTTCTTTTTTTACTAATTCAATTTCTATCTTTGATAAAAGCGTTATTATATTTTCTTCTGATAATTCAATACCAATTAGAGATGATGCTTTCTCTGCTCTCATTCCAACTATCAGTTCAGCGAATTTATCAGGATAAACGTCATAAAGGTCTTTTGAAACTTCGCCTCCGGCAATTTCCTGTATAAGCTGTGTTGCTCTTTTTGATGCGAATTCAACCATGTTAACATCAACGCCTCTTTCAAATCTCTGCGAAGCATCTGTCTGAAGTCCGAGCTTTTTGGAATTCTTCCTGACAGACACAGGATCAAAATATGCGCTTTCAAGAAATACATTTTTTGTAGCATCTGTAATCTCAGATAATTCACCTCCCATAATTCCTGCAATTCCGGAATATCCTTCCGCATCACATACCATCAGCGAATCTGAATTCAAAATTCTTTCCTTTGAATCAAGCGTTACAAATTTATCTCCTTCCTTTGCGCTCTTTACAATGATCTCATTTCCCCTGATTTTATCAAAATCAAAAGCATGAAGCGGCTGACCTGTTTCGAACATAACGAAGTTAGTTATGTCAACTATATTATTTCTCGGCTTGAGTCCGATTGACTTAAGTCTTTTCTTCAGCCAGTCATGAGATTCCTTTATAATGACATTCTTAATGACCCTGCCGGTGAATCTTTTGCAGTGATCTGTATTTTCAATATTAATTTTTATAAGTGATGATGTAGGAATATCACATTCGGTAAACTTAATTTCCGGCAACACAGTTTTTTTATCATACAATGCGGCAATTTCTCTTGCAACACCGATATGAGAAAAAAGATCGCCTCTGTTCGGTGTGATGCCTATTTCATAAACAATGTCGTTTGCTTTTATATGATCAGCAAAACTCTGACCTATCGGAGCTTCTTTATCCAGAACAAGAATTCCGTCATGATTCTCAGAAAGATTCAGTTCATTTTCAGAGCAGATCATGCCTTCGGACGTTTCACCGCGTATCTTCGATTTTTTTATTTCAAATCCGCCGTTAGGAATTACTGCGCCGGTGACAGCTACACAGACTTTCTGACCTTCTTCAACATTCGGAGCTCCGCAGACTATGTCAAGAATCTTTTCTCCAGTATTCACCTTACATAAGCTTAGTTTATCAGCATCCGGATGTTTCTTCTTTTCAATAACCTCTCCGACTACGAAATTTTTATAAATCCCGCCTTCTTTTTCAATACTTTCAATATCGAGTCCGCAGGAGATCATTTTGTTATGAAGAATTTCCAATGATTCCTCAGAATCAAATTCCAGACCGGGAATGTAATCTTTTAACCAGTTTAAGCTAATTTTCATAGAAAATAATATATAAATTTGAATTTGGAGTTAAAACAGAAAAAACCGGGAGGATGTGATTTTTTAGGTTCGATCTGCACAAGGGGTAAACCGATAATCAACAATGTAACATCTTAACGGTTTTTATATTTGCCTTCCATTGTAACCTGATGTGTTACCTGAAACTGATTCTGACACCAATGCTCTGTCTGTATAAATTCGAAATATAAATTTTCGCCGTTGTCTCTTACAATATGTTGTCTTTCTCTTAAAGTCTTTCCTTTTTCAAATACAGATCCTTTGCTTAGTATGTTAAGGACTTTTTCGAATTCTTTATTTGAAAAAGTAATGTTGTTGTGTTTTTCTAATTGCTTTTTGAGATTATCAATGAGATCTTTTTCATCTTTAATTAACACTAAACCATAACCCAGTTTTTGAATCTGTGCTACCAATTGTTCTTCTAATATTTGTTCGGGCTGTTTGGGCATTTAAGAATAAAATTTATCATCTTTCCAATTCTTTGGATTGTTGGCAATATAATTTTGAATACGTTCAAATGATTCGGCATCACGAATAATATGATCGTGAAAACGCGGTTGCCAGGCAAAATCTGTAAAGACGCAATGCATTGCGTCTTTATCTAATTTTTTCGCTTGTGTGGTTACCGATGATTTAAATCCACGAATAATCGATCCTAAATTTTTTGATTGTGGTCCGAATTTATTTTTGATATCGTTGATATTGTTCGTAGAGACGCCATGCATGGCGTCTCTACGCGTCGAAACCGTTGGTGTATCAAATCGCTTATTGTATTGGTTTTCCCCTATAATTATTATTCCATGAAAATGATTTGGCATTACGACAAATTCACCTAATTCCAAATTCATATCAGGACGAAATTCCGGTGTCTTTATCCATTCCTGTTCTGTAAATTTTCCAATTTCATTCAAATGCATTTCATCATCTGCAATTTCACCAAAATAATGTTCCCTGTATTTTGTGCAAATGGTAATAAAATAGGCAGCGTTGTTAGCGTAATCCCATGATTGTAACCTGGCAGAATTAATTCGATATTTGTTTTTAAATTTATCGGGCATTGTTTTTATTCATAATTGATCATTTGTTTGTTGGCGTTTGGTTGGTTTGGCGTTCATCAATTCATTACGTTATCAATTTAAACAAACATTTTTAGCAATAACCCTTTTTTCCAAATTTCTGTTTTTCTATTTGCGTTTGTGTACGATTTATTTTTCATCAAGAGCAGAAAAGTAATTAGCGATTTTGTTTTATTCGGCAAACATCTGTGTAGTTTGGATTTGAATCGTTTGCAAGATAGACAAACGACTTTCCGTCCCCGCGGTCAACATACAAATCAATTGAATCAGCATTTCCTTTTTACCAGATGATCTCAGGTTTGCCCGCAACCATTTTAATCTTAAGCACAGGCTTCATTTCCAGAGTAATTTCATCTGTTTCAGCGCCAATGACTCCGAGATCACTTCCGATTGATTCATTGTAGTTATTGTTGGATTTAATGTTCCTTATCAATCTTCTGAGACGGATAAAGATACCGGCGGGAACAACGGTAGGAGGGGCAGTATTTTTAAATACAGGGACTGGTCCGATGGCTGTTCCTTCAGGACCATTTTTAATTATATCCTTGTATCCTACTCTTTCTCCCAGACCCGCTTTGAAAGAGTTTACTAAATTGATCATGTAAGAAAACATGTTAGCATCATTCTGAACAGATGTAACTGTTTCAGTACTGATTCCTAATGTTGCAGCATGATTAGGAAGTTTCACGGCTAAGTTATTCAGCCATGTCATTTTGCCTTCATCAGTGACAGGCAGATAGAATTGCTTTGGCATAGTTTTAGTTTTTTTGTTTAATGAATAAATATTTTTTTAAATCTTAAGATTGTGATCAAACTTATAGTTAATAGAGTGATTTGTCAAATGGTAAAAATTCCGGTTTGTGAAAAATTATATTTATCAGTAAAATAAGGATGTTATAGTGATTTATTTTCAAAGGAATATCAAATAATGAAAAGAACATTGCATATCTATTCTTGTATCCATTATAAAAATTCAGAATGTTTGAATTTCACATTCAGTGAATTCGGATTATGTCTGTACCCTGCGTTCTTCCTGACTTTAATTAACTCTATTAAAATTTTATTTAAATATAAAAACACAGAAGTACTTTATTTAAAAATTAAAATATTCAATATCATTAAAGGAGATCTTACAGACCTGCGTAACCGGGTCAGGTTACGGATATTTAATTAATACTGATATACATTAAGCTGCAATAAGATTTGTTTCAACAAAAATAAAATTTTAAAAACTAAAAAAAATTAAATGAAAAAGTTAAATTCTTACCTTTTATTAAAAATAACAGAACAGTTAAAATTTCCGATCGCTGTAATAATTTTATTAAGCTTATTCATTAACACAAAAGCATTTTCACAAATACCGTCGCCTCCGCTTAAGCTCGGGCAAAGTGTTGTAACATGTTTCGATCAGACCAGCGATTTGGTTGTTAGAGCTTACGAGATCAGAAAAAACAGACCTAACTTTATTACACCCGGAACATACTGGAACGCGCCTCTGCAAAATTCCGGAGCAGACTGGACGAATACAAAGATTGGAAATGTATATGGAATAGCTATAGATGATGCACCCGCTCCGAATATATTTGTTTCACGTTCAACGGTATATTGTTCGGATGCTTATACTCTGCGCCCGGATTCAGGGCTTGTATATAAATTAAATGGAGTCAACTGGGCGTCTTCTGTTTATGTTAAAGGCAGGAATATTGCAGGTCCGCCGCAGGTTAATGCGAACTGGATTCCAAATACTGGTCCGGGTATGGGTAATATTTGTTATGACAATTTTCACAAACAGATATTTGTTACTAATCATGAAGACGGCACAATATACAGAGTTAAGGATAATGCGGGAGTTGGTCAGGTGAAGAGCTGGTTTGACCCATTCACCCTTGACAACAAAATCAATGGTTTTGCAGTGCGGGGAGAAAGACTATGGGGGATTGGAGCTTACGGAAAGGATGTTAACAGTGTCCGTGTATATTTCAGCAGGTGGAGATTTGATAATACACAGCCAAACACTGCATTACAGTATAACGAGATCTGGTCTGTAGCGCTTGATGTTAATGGTGAATTTATTCCTTCTACTGTCAGGAAAGAAATCAATGTTCAAAAACTGGCAGATTCAACTCTTTCTCATCCGGTCGCTGATATTGAATTTTCTTTTTCAGGTGATATGCTTCTTGGCGAGCGAACAATGTCAGGAGATATGGGTCCTTGCGGAAATGGAAGCGGTTCATATTCACACCGTTCCCGAATACTGGAATACAAAAGAAACGGGAGCGGATTTTACACATCATTTACAGTTAATTATGTCGGATTGTTAGATCCGTTTATCAGTTCATGCGGACCTTTGCAAAATACTCTCGGAAGCAACGGAGGCGTTGATTTTGCTTACGGCAGTTATGATTCTGTAGCGAATTTAAATTCATTATGCGACAGTGTAATAATTGGCACAGGAGATGCTTTATACCGTCCTAACTGTTTTCCGAATCTGTATCAGATCGTTTACGGATTTCAGATGTCAGGAAGATCAGATCAGGGATTGTTTGGTGATTATGTTGATTTAGACGGAGTCCTGGATGGTGTTGAAGCAAAAACATCATCAGGGGATGTGGATGTTTACAGAAAAGATCTTTGCAGTGATACAAACTGTATAAGAATTGTCTGGGATACAACTTATTGTAATTCAGACGGAACTTACGCTTATCAGTTTAAAATATTTAATAATTCACCTACAAAATATATTGAGCAGCTGGAGATAACTGTTGACTCTCCTCAGCCGCCGAATTATGTAGTAACAATTCCGAGCACAATAAATATTTCTCCTACGATACCACCGCAGAGCGCTTCGGGAATTTACACTGTAAATCTTATCGGACCGGGTGCAACTGCAAGAACACAGGTCTGCTATACTCTTTCAGCTCATTTTGTAAATGACGATTGTCCATGGTGCTGCTTTATAGAGAATTGCATAAAGCTTCCGGATTGCGGAAATTGCGCTGAAGTTTTACATGACAGTTTATATTGTGTTAACGGAGATTACTTCTATAATTTCCATCTCCAGAACGGAACAATTTATGATGTTACTAAGATACAGCTTACTGCACCTGGAACTTCATCTGTTGCATTTGTTCCGCAGATATTCCATTTCGATACGCCGGTTCCTCCTGGACAGGCATTTCCTGAATTAACAGCACAGATACTTGGCGGATATACCGGTCTTAATTTCCCGATAAGAATAAAATTATTCAGCGGTAATTTTGAATGCTGCTATTTTGAATTGCCTCATACTCTGCCTTCCTGTGATACTTTCCATCTTAATCTGGGAGCGTTTATACAGGGCAGATACATAGAGACAAAAGATCTGATGATCGGGGATACTATTGAAGTTGAATTAAGAAATAACTTTTCACCTTACAGTTTAGTTGAAAGCGCAACAGGATATCTGAATGACTCGGGCAAATGTATTTTGGATTTTCATTATGCAGTTAACGGAGTTAATTATTTCATAGTGTTTAAACACAGAAACTCGATTGAAACCTGGAGTATAACACCCGGACAAAGTTTCAGCGGAGATGTTCTGAATTTTGACTTCTTATCTTCCGCAAATGTTTATGGAGGTAATGTAGGTTTAATTGACTCAGTTCCACTTTGGTATGGCATACTTTCCGGAGATGTAAATCAGGACGGAATTATTGATGGAAATGATTTATCATTAATTGATAATGACGCATCAAATTTCGTAACCGGATATGTTGTCACTGATCTGAATGGTGACTTGTTTGTGGATGCTGCAGATCTTTCCATTGTGGATAATAATACAATCAATGCTATAGTAGTGATTAGACCTTGATTCCATTAATAATTATAATTCTACATTGAATCAAAGCCGGCGGATTATTCTGCCGGCTTTTTTAATTAATGATAAGAGATGAAAAAATTTTTGATTTTAATTTATGATAAAGAGCATTTGATTTTGCAATGTCAGTCTGACTGTCTGCGATTAAACCATTTTTTATTTCAAAAGAACCATGCGTTTTGTATCCTTGACATTTCCATCTATCAGCAATGAATAAAAATAAACTCCGCTCGGATAATTGCTTCCTTCGAATTCTTTAACATAATTTCCGGGTGAAAGTTGTTCATTTACAAGTACAGCCAATTCCTTTCCAAGTATGTCATAAACCTTCAAAGAAACAAATCCCCCGCTTCGCGAGGCGGGCAAATCCGAAATTCCAAATTCCAAATTCGTAGTCGGATTAAACGGATTCGGAAAATTCTGTCTCAGATAATAATTATCCGGCAAAATATTATTAACTTCATTTAACCCTACGAGATTATCTGTTTTTAAAATTACGCCATCATCGCCGATAGCCCAGCCGGTATTCGGACTTGTAAAAACAACGCAATTAAATCTGGTCCCGGCATCAACAATCTGATCCACCCAGTTCTGTCCGCCATTAGTGGTTTTTTTTATTGCCTGTGGTTCGCCATACTGATATCCGGCGCCCCATCCTGTATTAGCATCTGTAAAATAAATTGAATTAAATCCGTTTGCATCATTCTGACCTGCATAATTAAGAAACCAGTTTATGCCGTCAGTAGTCTTGTAAATTCTGTTGCCTCCAGCCGTTATCCAGCCCGTACTATGATCAATAAAGAAAAATGAACCGAAATTAGCTGAAGAAGTAACCTGCCTGATAGTCCAGTTCACGCCTGCATTAGTTGTCCTTAAAACATTACCTCTTTCCCCGAGTATCCAGCCTGCTGCGCTGTCAATGAAAAATACTGATTTAAAGAAATCGGTGGATCCTGCTGATCTGAAATTCCAGTTATCACCGGCATTTGAAGTATACAGCAATGTCCCTCCCTGACCGGTGATCCATCCGACAGAGTTTGAAGTAAAGCAGATTGAACTTAAAAAAGGAAATAAACCGCTGTCCTGTGTAAGCCAGCTCTGACCACCGTCAACGGATCTTTTAATGAAAAATTTATCACCGGTGAAAATATCTTCGTATCCGCCTACAACCCAGCCGGTATCTTTATTTGCAAATTGAATGTCAGCAAGATCAAAATATGTTCCGCTCTGCTGTCTCAGCCAGTTGTTTCCGCTGTCTGTGGTTTTTACAATTGTTCCTTCTCTGCCCGCGCTCCATCCTGTGTAGTCATTTAAAAAACTAGCTGCGTTCAGAGAATGCTGAACTCCTTTAGACAAGCTAATCCAGTTATCGTTATCACCGGTTGACTTCAGAAGTATTCCTGTGCTTCCAACCGCCATGCAGACATTATCCTTATATTCCACTGAAAGCAATGTAACTTCACTGCTGTTAATTTGCGGAATCCAGTTCGCTCCGCCGTCAGTAGTTTTCAGAATTGCGCCTTTGGTGTTATATAGATATAAGGAATCAAAATAATATTCATATCCCACAGCCCAGCCGGTATTGCTGTCTTTGAAATCAACTCCGTACAAATTAGCTATATTAGCAGTTCGTGTGATTATCCAGTTCACTCCTGCATCTGTTGTCTTCAAAACTAATTTGTTATCTCCGACTGCCCATCCTGTACTTTCATTTATAAAACTTACTGATCTCATCACTTCGTAATTATACAGTGTCTTTTGTATCAGCCAGTTTACGCCTCCGTTAGTTGTTTTAATTATATGAGCTCTTTCATCTCCGTTGCCGCCGACAGCCCAGCCGGTGTTTTTATTGACAAATTCAACTGAATAAAGATAGTCTGCAACATTTGAAGTCTGACGGTTCCAGTTCAGACCTCCGTTTGTTGTGTTGATAATTTCTCCGGAATATCCTGTAATCCATCCGTTATTACTGTCTGCAAAGTAAGTTGAATTGTAAAAAGAGTATAATACTTCCTGAAGTGTCCAGTTTACTCCGCCGTCTGTGGTTTTTAAAACCGTTCCCTGATATCCCGTTATCCATCCGGTATTTTCATTAACAAAAAATACTGAGCTGAGATATTTATACGGTCCTGCAACGCGATACTTAATGTCCCAGTTCGCACCGCCGTTGTTCGATCTCATCACAGTGCTTAAACCTCCGACAGTAACTATTTTATTTGAATTAATTATGCAGACATCGTTTAATGTATTTCCCTGAGGAACTGTGCTCTGCCAGAACCACGCAGACTGAGAAAAGGATGTTTGATTATTAAACACTAGAAGAGATAATATCAGAGAAGCAAATATTAATTTTGATTTTGTTTTCATAAGGATATTATTTTAAATTCCTTTATGATAATTGATACTTAATTAAGTTACAGACACAGTTTTGAATTTGAAATGCAATTAATTTGATCATACCTTGCTCTTTTCCAGCGTCTAACATTACTTCCTTTTTAACACAAAGACTCCCGCATAGCGAGGCTGGCCAAGACACTAAGAAGAAAAGTTTAAAACAGCAATCTTTGTGGTAAAATTTTTTTATTAGTATTGAGCCATTTCCGGCAAGAAGTGGGCTTGCCTCGCCGAAGACGTGTTAAGGAGTGGTCTTGAATTGAAGAACTGACACTTGCTTTACTTCAGATGCTAATAAAGCTTATCATACGAATTATAATAAAAAAAGCCGGATGACTGTGAAGTCACCCGGCTTGATATTAAATGAACTTATATTTAATTTTCGCCTTCTTTTTTGGGCTCTTTTTTGAAAGATTCCTTTGGTTCGGAATTCTCAGATCTTTTATATTCTCTGCTGGTATTTTCACTTCCGCTGTTGCTTTCGTAAGTTTTAGGGGGAGTGTAAGTACCGGTATTGTAATTACGGCTTGTATTTCTTTTTTTGCTGCTTTTTTTCTTACCGTTTTTCTTAGTACCTTTCTTTTTGGAAGATTTCTTCTTTCCCGTAGATTTTTTCTTTGAGCTTTTCTTTCCGGAAGATTTTTTCTTTGAACTCTTCTTTCCTGAAGATTTCTTGTTACTTTTCTTTGTTGATTTTTTACCTTTGGACTTTTTACTTTTTTTCCTTTTATCGGTTTGCTCTGAATTTGTCTCTGGTTTTGCATTCAGTAGAGAGAGGTTGCTAACCGTACCGCCAAAAGTAAAAACAAATAAAAAGGACATTACCAACAATGCTCTTTTTGACATGCTTTTCTCCTATATAAATTTTGGAATGGTCAAAGTTAAATTATTTAACTTTAAAATACAATTCTTTTTTTACTTTTATTCAATCATTAAGTTTAATATTTTACATTAAATAAAATTATGAATAGTAATATAAATAAAACAGTTGTAGTAGCGATGAGCGGGGGCGTGGATTCATCAGTGGCAGCAGCTTTGCTGAAAGAGCAGGGTTATAATCTTATTGGCATTACAATGAAAACCTGGGGATTTGACGATTTTCCTGAAAAAGATTCCGGATGCTGTTCTCTTGAAACTATCTATAGTGCAAAAAATGTGGCTCATAATCTTGGATTTCCTCATTACACTCTTGATTTCACGGAAAAATTCAATGATATAGTTATAAGTAATTTCATTTCCGAATATCTGAAAGGAAATACTCCGAATCCCTGTGTACTGTGCAATAAAGCCATTAAATGGGGAGCGCTTCTTGAGAAAGCCGAATCTCTCGGCGCTGATTATATTGCCACGGGGCATTATGCAAAAGTTAATTACAATGAGATTTATAAAAGGTTCATCGTTTCTGCGGCAAATGATAATCAAAAAGATCAGTCTTATGCATTGTGGAGAGTTTCGCAATATGCTCTGAGCAAGACCCTTTTTCCTCTCAGCAATTATACAAAATCAGAGATCAGGAATATTGCAAGGGAAATGGGACTTAAACCTGCCGATACTCCCGATTCACAGGAAATATGTTTCGTGCCGAATGATGATTACAGGGAATTAATACAAATAAGACTTCCGGAGTTGTCAGAAAAATTATCGGGAGGAGATATACTTTATCATGATAAAAAAATCGGAACACATAAAGGTTATCCTTATTATACAATCGGTCAGAGAAGAGGTCTGAATGTTGCGATCGGAAAGAAAATCTATGTTTCCGGAACAGATCCTGAAAAAAATATAGTGACAGTAGATGATGAATCAGGACTTTTTCATTCAGGATTTACGGCTAATGAGATAAATTTAATGATGTTTGATAAAATAGAATCTCCCGTTAAGGCAAAAGTTAAGATCAGATATAATGATAAGGGAAGCGAAGCATTAATAGAGCAGACAGGTGAAGATTTAGTTAAAGTTACTTTTGATTCACCTCAGAAGGCAATAACTCCCGGACAGTCAGCAGTATTCTATTCCGGAAATGATCTTATCGGCGGAGGGATAATTGATAAAGTATTTTAATTTAATTTTAAAAACAAAATTAATCAGATGAATTTATATTCAGCATTAGAAAAAAGAGCGGGTAAATTTCTTAAAACTATAATTTATCCCGAATCTGATGATCCGAGAGTAATAAAAGCTGTCAAAACAATTCTCAGGAAAAAAGCTGCAAAGGTTGTTTTGATACAGAAGGAAGGTGCCACCGCGATTCCTCTTAAAGCGGATAAGAATTTAATCGTTATTGATCAGGCATTCAGTTTGCAATTTTTGCAGGAATACCATTCTATAAAAATCAGAAAAAATCCTGATTACAAATTATCCGTTTCCGAAAAAGAAATCAAAGACCCTCTTACATTTTCATGTTTGCTTTTAAAAAATAATTTTGCTGACGGGATAATAGCAGGAAGTGTTTATTCTACCTCCGATGTGCTGAGAAATGCGATTTCAATTATAGGTTCATCCAAAGGAAACAAAACTGTTTCATCATTCTTTCTTTTCAATTTTCCTTCATCCGGCAGATTCAGGGACAGAGTCTTTGCTTATGCTGACTGCGGAGTGATACCTGTACCTGACGCATTGCAGCTTTCAGACATTGCAATTCAGACTTCCGAAAATTTCAGATTGCTTACAGGAAAAAAGCCGAGAGTTGCTTTTATTTCATTTTCCACAAAAGGAAGCGCGAAGGATGAATCGCTTGATAAGATATTTGAAGCGTATAAAATTACAAAGAAGAGATTTCCTGAACTGATATGCGAAGCTGAACTGCAGTTCGATGCAGCATTTGTTCCTGAAGTTGCAATGAGAAAAAATCCCGGAGGAATAATAAAAGGCGATGCAAATGTTTTTATTTTTCCTGATCTTAATTCCGGTAACATAGCTTATAAAATAACTGAAAGAGTCGGCGGAGCGAATGCGACCGGACCTGTAATTCAGGGACTTGCCAAGCCGGTAATGGATCTTTCAAGGGGCTGCAGTGAAAAGGATATTGTCAATATGACAAGTGTATTAAAAAATCTTATTAAATAATTTAAAAATATTTTATGTCAAAAACATTTCATGAACTCTGTGATGAATTAAAAAAAAATGTTAAAACATGCTCAGTAAGTGATGTTAAAAAAATGAAGGAAAGCAAAGAAGATTTTTTGCTTGTTGATATCAGAGAAGATAATGAATTCAATGCCGGAAGTATAAAAGGATCCGTACATATCGGAAAAGGAATTATTGAAAGGGATATTCATCTTTTTGTAAATGATCACGATAAAAAAATAGTTCTATATTGCGGCGGAGGATACAGAACGGTAATTGCTGCGCACTCATTGCAGAATATGGGTTACACAAATGTAATTTCAATGGACGGCGGATGGAAAGGGTGGAATGCAGAGGGAGGGGAAGTTGTGTAATTTGGAATTGGGAATTTCGGATTTGGAATTTCCGGGATTTGGAAGTTGGAATTTCGGATTTGGAATTTTGTGATTTGGAATTCCGGGATTTGGAGTTTAGGAATTTAGGAATTGGAATTTAGGAATTTTGGATATTATGTTTAAATTGATATATAAAATTGATTGGAAACAAATCCCAAATCCAAAATTCCAAATTCCAAATTGTCAGATTCTCTTATCCGTTCTGTTCAAAAAATCCCTGATAAGTTCGTCATTAGTTTCAGTTAGTTCTTTCGGAGTGCCTTCAAAATAAATTTTTCCTTCATGCATCATAGCGACTCTGTCAGCGACATCATACACGCTGAAAATATCATGAGTGACGACAACGGAAGTTACTTTTAATTTATCCGAAAGATCTTTTATCAGATCATCAATCTGATCGCTCATAACGGGATCCAGACCTGTTGTGGGTTCATCGTAGAGAATATACTCAGGGTTTGTCGCCAGAGACCTTGCAAGCGAGACCCTTTTCTTCATTCCTCCGGAAAGATCAGAAGGTCTCATTTTCTGAATACCGGGCAAGCCGACAAGCTCAAGTTTTTCAGCTACAATTTCATCAATTTCTTTTTTGGTCATCCTCGTATTTTCTTTTAATGCAAGTCCGATGTTTTCTTCTACGTCCATTGAATCAAACAATGCAGATCCCTGAAACTGAAAACCAAATTTCTTCCTAATCTCAAAAATTTCTTTTTCATTCATTTTAGTAATGTCATTTCCTTCAATGCTTACGGTTCCTTCATCGGGCTTCAACAGTCCGATTATATGTTTTAACATAACAGATTTTCCGCAGCCGCTTCTGCCAATTATAACAAGTGTAATTCCGTTTTCAATCCTGAGATTAACACCTCTGAGAACTTCTTTGTCACCAAATTTTTTCTTAAGGTTTTTTATTTCTATCATCTGTAATTTTTAATGAAACAAAATTAACTTTAATCCTGAACAAATGAAATTGTATAATATATTATCATTAATAAGTTGATATTTAAAATTGAAATGAATATCGTTGTATACTAAAATTTAAAAAAGGAAATTATTATGAAAAAACTATTTACAGGCTTTTCAGTCTTAGTTATTATCTTAATTACCAGTATTAATTTCCCCCAAAAAGTTAATGCGCAAACCGGTTATAATACAGTTCTTGAATTTTGCACAGGAACCTGGTGCGTATGGTGTCCTTGCGGACATTCAAACATCCACGATATCTTATTAAATTATCCGAATACTATGGTTCTCGCTTATCACGGTGCAAACACCGATCCATGGTTAAGTTATTCTGCAGGTATCAGAGGAATGTTCGGATTCAGTTCTTACCCGTCAGGTGTTGTCGGCAGAAAGACCGGCATAATCAGTTACAATGCCTGGAACAATGAAGTTGTGCTTCAGTCTTTGCTCATTCAGCCCGGAGTAACAATAAACATTTCAGGTAAAAATTATGATGTCAATACAAGAACATTATCTGCTACTGTAACGATCACTGCAAATACAGATCTTACCGGAGATTTTTATGTAAACTATATTCTGACAGAGAATAATCTTATTTATCCTCAGAGCGGAAACAGTACATGTACCGGCGGTTCAAATTATGTCCATGAAGATGTAGTAAAGAGTATGATGAACGGAGATCTGGGGGAACTCGTCAGATCAGGATCCTGGACAACCGGGACTCCGGTTGTAAAAACGATCAATTATTCTGTACCGGTATCACCGCAGATTGCCGATCCGGAAAATTGCAATCTTAATATTTTTGTTTATAAACAGGGATCGAATATCGGACTAAACAGCAACATTCAACAGTCGCTGAGAACATCATTAACCGGAACGATTGGAATTACAAATAATACTTCTGTTGCAAAGGATTTCAATTTAACTCAGAATTATCCGAATCCATTTAATCCTTCGACTGTATTTAGTTTTACTTTACCGAAAGACGGAAACGCCAGTCTGAAATTTTATGACATACTTGGAAATGAAGTGGATAAATATCTTGACGGATTTGTAAAAGCCGGAACTTACAGCGTCGAATTCGACGGTTCAAAATTATCAAGCGGAATTTATTTTTACACTTTGACAACAAATGAATTCAGTCAGTCAAAGAAAATGGTTCTGTCAAAATAATTCTTTTATAAACTGATATCAACATTTGCAAAGCGGGTCAATAAATTGACTCGCTTTTTTTATTAAATTAAATATTATATCTTTGTAAGAAATATTTTAATTAACTAATATCATTACTTGCAGAAGCGGGTCATTTAATTGACTCGCTTTTTTTATTTAAGGAAAATACTTTCATTTGAAAACGAATATTTTCATTGAAAGAAAATTAAATTTTACTGCCATGAAAAAATTAATTTTAATATTTTTGATTTTCATAAATTATACTGTTTCATATTCGCAGCAGGATTTTATAAACTGGAATACTGTAGGCGGAAACAGTAACCGCGACGGGATAAGTAAAGATCTTTTTGATTTTACAATTGGTTTTGAAAAAACATTCAATGCGCCTAATACAATCTGGGGAATGCCTGTTTTCTGTAACGGAAATAAATTCACAACTACCAGATATACTTCACTCAACCCGCTCAGAGCTCTTATCATAACATTTAATTTCAACAGCGTGAATCCTGTCTGGACATACGGTGCATCATCAGGTGTAAATGTAATAATGGGTTTTAATGACAATGTTATTTATGTCAGGGATTTTCAGCAAAACGGAAATGATACGATATTTGCTTTGAATGCTGAAGACGGTTCTCTCTTATGGAAGTCCAGATTCACTGTTGAGCGCGGAATAATATGGACTGCAGCATTCACTGATAACGGAGATTTAGTATTGCCCGGATCGGGTAGTTACAGGATCATGAGAATAAATCATCTCAACGGCGATACAGTCTGGACAAACAACAGAATAATTCCGAATACAGGAGCAGAGACAATGTGCATTAACGGAAATACTCTTTACGCATGGGAAGGCGGACTGACAACTCCCAAAAAAATCATTGCAGTAAATGTAAATACCGGAATCACAAAATATTCTTCCGCAACCTTGCCGGGAGACGGTGATCAGGAAATACCGTTTACAGTTTCAAAGAATGGTGTTGTGTATTGCATAAGAGACGGCGGGTTAATGTATGCTCTTAAAGATAACGGCAGCGGATTTACGGAGTTATGGAGCAGGGGAGTTTCGCATCCTGTCGGGACTTATACACAAATCGCAACAGGCAATGACAGTTCAGTATATATTCCTTATGGCAGAAAAATATACAGACTGAATCATCTGACAGGTGCAGCAAGGGATTCATCTATTGATTTAGTTTCTTCAGGAACAATAAATCCAAGATTTGCGATCGGGAAGTTCGGGATTATAAATGCAGGCAACGGAGCGTCAGTACCTTCAGATGGAAAATATTTTACATTCAGTTCGGATCTTCAGACGATTTACAATCAGGTTCCTTTCAGTTATAATTATTACTGCGGACCTACCCCTGGTGGCTTCATTAATATTCCGCATATATTAATGGCAGGAGCGGGAACAGATATAAAAGCGCGATACATTATCATTGATAACATTTTAAACGAATCTTCCGAGATCCCTGAATTATACACACTTTCTCAAAACTATCCGAATCCATTTAATCCTTCTACAAAATTCAATTACTCAATTCAAAAAGAAGGTTACGGATCATTAAAAATTTATGATGTTCACGGCAAAGCAGTTAAAACTTATTTTGAAGGATTCAAAAAAGCAGGAGAATATAATGAAGAATTTAATGCAGGCGGACTTACTTCAGGTATATATTTCTGTAAATTAATACTAAACGAAATAAACATTACAAGGAAAATGATACTTTTAAAATAAATATTACGAAAATCCGGATTTCAATAATTTAATCTTGATTCTTTATAATATCTAAACTATGTTCCAAAAATTTTAATAAACCAAAAGGAGAAAAATAATGAACAGAAAAATTTTACATCTTGTTACAATTCTTACAATTGCACTTTTTATGATCTCAGTAAAGAGTTCTTTTTCACAATGGACACTTGCCGGGGCAGTTTCTGGAGTAGGAACATTTCCTTCAATTTCAGTCTTTGATCAGAATAATGTCTGGGTTGCAGGCGGTGCAACTTACTCCTTCAATTTGCAGAACAACAAACGGAGGTACAAACTGGCTTTCAGTTCCTACAGCCGGAATTACACTTGAACTTTTATTGCGTATGGGCAGTTGACGCAAATACAGCTTATGTCGGTGACGGCGGAACAGCAGGCGGACAAGGCGGAAATGCAAGTTTTTACAAAACCACAAATGCCGGTTTAAACTGGACAACCGTTGCATCAACAGGCGGATCAGCCGGTTTCATAAACGGAATTGTTTTCTCAAAGACTGATCCTAATTTCGGAGTGGCACAGAGTGATCCTCCAACAGGTACAGGTCAACCTTATTACTTAGCGAAAACATCAAACGGCGGAAATAACTGGACTGTGACAAATCCTCCTGGTGTAGCCGGAGCTGCTTCAGCGCAAAATTCCATTTTTGTTGTGAACAATCAAATCTATGGCTTTGGAAGTAATGCTACTGCAACAATAATAATGACTACAGACGGCGGAACTACCTGGAATGCAAGAGCTACAGGAGTAGCAGGAACATTTAATTCGGGTGCTGCTTTTAAAGACAACGGACTTATAGGTCTGAGCGCGACCAGTACATCCCTTCCAAGTATTGCCAGAACTACAAACGGCGGAACAAACTGGTCAGCAGTTAATGTAGGAACAAATTTTACCGGATACTGCACAATTAAATGGATCGAAGGTACAAATACATGTTATATCTCGGCAAATGTCGGATCAGCAGGAGTTGTAAAGAAAAGCACTGATGCAGGATTGACATGGACCACAATGACAACATCCGGCTTAACAGGTATTACACACATGGAGTTCAAGAAGATCCGGAACTACAGTATACGGATTTGCTGCAACAGCTAACGGAGCAATGCTGAAAGTTACAGACGTTGTTACTGAAGTCTCAGCTGTGAATAGTATAGTTCCTTCTGAATACTCACTGGAGCAGAATTATCCGAATCCGTTCAATCCTACAACTACAATTAACTTCTCAATTCCGAAATCATCAATTGTATCGTTGAAAGTTTATGACGCTCTCGGAAAAGAAGTTGCAACTTTAGTAAATGAATTTAAGAACGCAGGAAATTATTCTGCTGATTTTACGGCAACATCAAATCTTACTTCAGGAATATATTTCTATACACTGACATCGGAAAACTTTACTTCAACCAAAAAGTTTATGCTTGTTAAGTAAATTTTGTTTTAATATATATTTATTCAACCCGTTTTGAAAATATTCAGAACGGGTTTTTAATTATAATTAATCTGAAAAATAATTATATTAAAAATATTATTTATCTCATCTGAGTTTTACCGTAATTTACCCACATATTACTGTAATATAATTTTCGAAATACATTTATAAGAAATGTATTTGAATTAATATATTACAGGACAATTTATTTTAACTATCGTTTTATACTTATAAGAAAATTATTTTTAAATCAAATTCAGAAAGGAATTATCCATGAAAAAATTAATTTTACTTTTAATTGTTTTCATTTTTTCAAATGCACAAAGTCAGTGGACTTATTTAAGTACAATACAGGGCAGTCCAAACATTAATTCAATCTCGGTAGTGAATCAGAATCTTATCTGGGTCTGCTGTGATACGACGAGGGTTTACAGATCTACAAACGGAGGAGTGAACTGGGTACTGAGAAACGGCGGAATACCTGCAGGCAATTTATACGGGATCTCAGCAATAGATTCATTGAACTGCTGGATAGGCACAGTAGCAGGAAGTATTTACCGAACTTCAGACGGCGGACTTAACTGGGTAAATCAGTTTTCAATATCAAACAGCTTTTCAGACGGAATAAAGATGTTCAGTTTGAATTACGGAATATACATGGGCGATCCGACAGCAACATCCGGACAGCCGTTTCAGTTCAGATATACTACAAACGGCGGAACCAACTGGCTGCTTTCGCCGAATTCACCAATAGGAAACTCCGAATATGGTCTTGTAAACGCCTGGGACTGGATTGATACAGGAACTGTCTGGATTGGTATTGCAAATGCAGTAGCAAATGCATCTTCCTCAAAAGTATTTAAATGCTCAGGATTCGGAGGCGGCAACTGGTCTTCAACAATATTAAACGGAACAGGAACTGCAGATGGCTTATATTACCAGGGAGTTGCTTTTACGGATGCCAATAACGGTATGGTCGGATCCAATAACGGAAATTTCAGAAAAACTACTAACGGCGGAGTTAACTGGAGTCTTGTTACAAATCCTCCCGGAATTACATCTTTCTCAGTTAACGATATGGAAGGATTCAAGAACGGAAGTAATCTTATAAGAGTAGCTACATTAACTTCAGGACCAACAAACAGATGTTTTACCACAACAAATCTTGGCGCAACGTGGACAGAAGAAACTCTTCCGGCGCTGGGAATAGTTTCAGGAATCAGTCACATGGATTATGTAAATCCATCATTAGGATTTTCAGGTGGTAAAGGCGGATTAGTCATGAGATTCGGAAATCCTTCGGGAATCAGCAGTATTGTTTCAGAAGTCGCGGAAGATTACAATCTTGATCAGAATTTTCCTAATCCATTTAATCCTGTGACAAAGATAAATTTTTCAATTCCGAAATCTTCGCAGGTAACATTAAAAGTATATGATGCACTCGGAAAAGAAATTACAACACTTGTAAATGATTTTAAACAAGCTGGAAGTTATTCGTATGATTTTAATGCTTCAGTAAATCTGACTTCGGGAATTTATTTTTATACATTAATTTCAGAAAATTTCACAGCAACAAAAAAAATGCTTTTGCTAAAATAAGAATCCGCAAATAATTTCATAAAGCCCTTAATTAAAAATTTTAATTAAGGGTTTTTTATTAATTAAATATATTTGTTCTAATTGTTATATTTACAAAGTTAAAAAATTAAAACAATCTGAAAGGATTTAGAAATGAAAAAGCTATTATTACTTTTTTTTATTCTTGCATTTTCAAATGCAAACAGTCAGTGGGCTCTGATAAGCACTGTGCCTACAAGCCCGAATATTAACTCAATATCTGTAGTTAATCAGAATTTAATCTGGATCGCCTGCGATGCAAATAAAGTTTACAGATCAATAGACGGAGGACTTAACTGGGTTCTTAAAAACACAGGTCTTCCTTCAGGAAACTGTTATGGTATCTCAGCGCTTGATTCTTCTAATTGCTGGGTAGGTACAGTTAACGGAAGTATTTACAAAACAACAAACGGCGGAACAAGCTGGACATTGCAATTCTCTCTTGCCGGAAGTTTTTCAAACGGAATAAAAATGTTCAACAGTAATTACGGAGTATATCAAGGAGATCCTACAGGAACAGGACAGCCGTATCAGTTCAGATATACATTAAACGGCGGAGCCAACTGGCTTCTGTCTCCCGGCGCGCCAATCGCAGCAAGTGAATTCGGTGTTATAAATGCATGGGACTGGATCGATACAAGTACTTTCTGGATCGGCTCTGCAAATACAGTTGCCAACGCGACAACTGCAAAAGTTTATAAAACAGTAAACGGATTTGGCGGCGGCGGCTGGACTTCTGCTACATTACCCGGAACCGGAGGAACAGCAGGTTTGTATTATCAGGCAATCGCATTCTCAAATGCTACAAACGGAATGGCCGGATCAAACGGCAATGACATTAAGAAAACCACAGACGGCGGAACAACATGGACTACAGTAACTCCTCCATCAGGTCTTACAGCATTTGCGACAATTTCAATGAACTCAATCAAAGACGGTTCAGGTACTATAAGAATGAGCGCAAATGACGGAACATCTTACTTTTGTTACAGGACAACAAATCTCGGTGTTGTCTGGACACAGGAAACACTTCCTGCTGCAGGAATAACAAACGGAATTCAGCACATGCAGTTTATTAACGCAACTTTAGGATTTTCAGGCGGAAACTTAGGTACATTTTTAAGATACGGTAATCCGTCAGGAATTTCCCTGAATAATAATGAAGTCCCGGAAGGATTTGAATTAAAGCAAAATTATCCGAACCCTTTTAATCCTTCAACAAAGATTAATTTTTCAATTCCAAAAGCTTCTAACGTTTCTTTGAAAATTTATGATGCGCTCGGAAAAGAAATTTACACACTTGTAAATGAATTCAAAGCTGCAGGAAATTATTCTTATGAATTTAACGTACCGTCTGATATTACTTAAGGAGTTTATTTCTATACATTGTCTTCTGAAAATTTCACATCTACAAAAAAATTAACACTTGTAAAGTAATTTTTAAAAAAAGCATTTATCACAAAGCCTGTAAACTTGATTTACAGGCTTTTTTTTATCTAAATATTTTCATACATCATAATAAATCTTGACATTTAAAATTAATAAGCATAGTTTTCACGAAATAATTTTTTAATGGACTTTATTTATTACATACTATTCTTCAACGAATTCATGCTGAAAGTGTCATGGTGCTGCCAGCATTTTCTTACAATGGAATTTTACAGGAAGATATGTAATAAATGCTACTGGAGCAATGTTTACTCTTCAAAACACAGCACTGCAAAAAATATTCTGATTATCGGATTATCATTTTTAACTGCAATGTTTTTTTCATTTTTCTATTTACCAACTGATCCTGCAAACTCAAACAGGAATTCTTATTACAGGAAAGTAATTCATTTCCTTTCAGGATTTAAACTCAGTTTGCAAAATCTTCTCAACTGTATATCAAATCAGATAATTATATTCGCATCTTCTGTTATAAATCTTCAAAATATTAAATTCCATTACGTGGAATTGTTTAAATTAAAATCCGCACTTCAGATTTAGATCATTTTCTTTTTAAACTCTTTTTACAAATTCAAATTTAATTCCGGCTGAATTGAACAATCTAAAAAATTTAGATTATGAATACGCATACAGATACTGCAAAGAAATAGCAATCAGACATTATGAAAATTTTCCGGTTGGTTCTTTATTAATTCCGAAATCAAAAAGGAAATTTATCTATAGTATTTATGCATTTGCAAGGACTGCAGATGATATTGCAGATTCTTCTAAATCAGATGAAAAGACTAAGCTTAAAAAATTGTACGAGTTTGAAAACGAATTGAATAAATCGCTGAATTCAGAATTTGATAAGTTAATACCTGAAACTGAAAACATTTTTATCGCTCTTTATGATACTGTTAATACACTGAATATTCCTGCAGATGAACTAAGAAATCTGCTGACAGCATTCAGACAGGATGCTGTGAAACAAAGATATAATAATTTCAGTGAGCTTGCTGAGTATTCAGAATATTCAGCAAATCCTGTCGGACATCTTGTTCTTTTAATTTTCAATTACAACAAGTCAACAGACTCAGAGGCATTCAGATACTCTGACAAAGTCTGTACAGCTCTTCAGCTGACAAATTTCTGGCAGGATGTTTCCGAAGATTTAAAATTAAACCGGATTTACATTCCTGAAGATATTATGAAGGAATACAATTACAGTTATGATCTGCTTTTCAGGAAGGAAGAGAATGATGATTTTCTAAAGATGATGAAAGCTCTGATTGACATGACGAGAATATTGTTCGCAGAGGGCAGGAAAATTCTTGATCATGTGAAAGGAAGACTGAGACTGGAACTAAAGGCGACAATCTCCGGCGGGGAGGAAATACTTAATAAGATAGAAAGCATGAATTACAGAGTTTTAAGCAGGAGAGTAAAAATAAGTAATTATGATAAACTCAGAATTATAAGTTCAGTATTAATCAAATGAACAAAACTGTTTCAGATATGCCGGATCTCAGCAGGGAGCAGGAGATCACAAAAAAAAGCAAATCGAATTTTCTTTATTCGTTCTCACTTTTACCGAAAGAAAAAAACGAAGCCATAAATACAGTGTATGCATTCTGCAGAGAGACTGATGATATTGTGGATGAAGAAAATGCTGATATTGAAAAAAAATATTCAAAGATCAGGGAGTGGAGAGATGAGCTGGAGAAAGCTATGGTAAGCGGAGATTCAAAATATTCATTGCTTAATAATCTGAATACGGTCATCAATAAATTCAATATTCCGGCTGAACCTTTTTTTGACCTTATAAATGGAATGGAGATGGATCTTAAGAAGAACAGATATAATACATTCAACGAACTTATGGAATACTGCTTCAATGCTGCTTCGACTGTCGGGCTTATGAGTATTGAAATCTTCGGTTATAACAATCCGAAGACAAAAGATTTTGCAATTAATCTCGGGATAGCACTGCAACTTACGAATATTCTGAGAGATGTTAAAGCGGATGCGCAAAAGGGAAGGATATATATTCCTTTGGAAGATCTCAGAAGATTTAATTACAATGAAAAGAGTCTTATGGAAAACAAATACAATGATGAGTTTATAAGACTAATGAAATTTGAATGTGACAGGGCGAGATATTTCTACAGAGAAGCTGACAGTCAGCTTTCCAAAGAAGACAAAGGACTCATGTTTGCAGCAAGGATAATGGAACATATTTATTTCAGAGTTTTAAATAAGATCGAAAGAAATAATTATAATGTCTTTGAAGAAAAAATCAGAGTATCGAAATTTAAGAAAATACTTATCACTGCAGGAGTTTTCATAAAATATAAACTCTTTTACAATTTTGATGAAAGCAGATTAGCAACAGGAAACGAATGAGATCCGGAAAAACTGTATCAGTGATCGGCAGCGGAATAGCAGGATTATCTGCAGCTGTATTTCTTGCAGAGAAAAATTTTAAGGTTACAATATTTGAATCGTCTCCCAAGCCCGGAGGAAGGGCTTATAGTTTTTTTGACAGGGAAAGAAATCAGTTCTTTGACAATGGTCAGCATATACTAGCCGGCTGGTATAAAAATACATTTGAATATCTGAAAATCATTGGAAGCTATGACAAACTAAATTTTCAGAAACAGCTTGAAATAAATTTTATCAATGCTGATAAAAAAGTATACAGATTAAAATTTCCGGATCTGAAACCGCCTCTGAACATATTAACGGGATTGCTGAAATTCGGAGCTCTTAATTTCAGAGATAAAAAGGAAGTGCTTAAGATCAGAAAACTTTTGAATGGAAAAGATCTCAATGGAAAATTTGATAATACAGGCGAGCTGCTTCTGAATATCGGACAGACGGATAATCTGATAAAGTATTTCTGGGAACCGTTTATTTACGCAGTTTTCAATACTGTTCCTGAGAATGTGAGCGTTGAAATATTTCTTAATGTCATTAAAAAAGGATTCAGCGCAAATCAGAATTCAGTTCTTGTTATACCTGAAGTCAATCTTAACGACCTTCTGATAAATGATGCGTTGTTTTATTTACAAAATAAAAACGCAGAGATCAATTTTAACAGAATCGTAAAGCGGATAGAATTCAGTGAAGATTTGAAAACTGCTGAATATGTATCTTTTGAAGACGGAAGTAAGATCAGTCAGGATTATATAATATCAGCTGTTCCGTTTTTTGCTTTCAGGAAATTGTTTGATGAAAAAACCTATGAATCAAAAGGATTTAAAGCTGAACATCTTAAATCAAGCTGTATAGTCTCTGTCCACCTGTTCTTTCACAATAAAATCAGTGAGTCTATGCTTTCTGATAATTCATTTGGAATGACAGGACTTATCGGAACTGATGTTCAGTGGTTATTCAAAAGAAGTGATTTTCATCTCAGCTTAGTCATAAGCAACGCAGATGCATCAGGAATAACTGAGATGAGCAATGAAGAAATTTACAATAAATGCTTAAAAGATCTTAAATCAACTCTGACTGAATTTGATGAAACAATGATATCGGATTATAAAGTGATAAAGGAAAAAAGAGCAACTTTCATTCCGGATAAAGAAAGCAGTAAATATCGTCCGGGACAGATTACTGAAAGCAGGAATTTTTTTATCGCCGGTGACTGGACGGATACAAAACTGCCTTCAACAATTGAAGGGGCAATATTAAGCGGAAGGATATGCGCTGACAAAATTATTGAATCTGAATATTGAAATAAAAATTATAATAAAATTTTAATTAATAAAACAAAAAGGAAACTGCAAATGGAAACCAACACTCTGAACCCGGTGGGAATTAAAATGCCGGACGAAATGCAGAAAGACCAGACAAACAAAGAGCAGCTGATACAACAGATGCTGCTTGAAGAAAAGAAGAGACTTGAAGCCGAATACGGTGTAGAAAATAAGAAGATAGATCACTTCAAACGGCCTTTTGAAAAAGCATTTACAAAAGATCAGAGAGGGGATACTACAATTCTTTTCGGCGGGCTTACATGGAAGCATGAAAAGCTGATCAAGGGTGCACTTGAAGGAATCGGTTATAAAACTGAATACGTTTCAACTGCCGATAAGAAAGCTTTTCAGCTTGGAAAAGAATACGGGAATAACGGTCAGTGCAATCCTACTTATTTTACCGTTGGTAATCTTGTGCAGCATCTTCAGGGTCTTGAAGCATCAGGAATTCCAAAGCAGGAAATTATTGACAAATATGTTTTCTTCACAGCAGGAGCATGCGGTCCGTGCAGATTCGGAATGTATGAAGCGGAATACAGACTCGCTCTGAGAAATTCCGGCTATGACGGTTTCAGAGTACTGCTGTTTCAGCAAACAGGCGGATTATCACAACAGGAAGCGGAAGCCGGGTTGGAAATGAATCTGGATTTTTTCCTCGGGATAATTAATGCTCTAATGCTCGGTGACATTATTAATGAGATAGGTTATAATATCAGACCTTATGAAGTCAATGAAGGCGAAACGAATAAAGTAATGGATGAAGTAATAAATATATTTTATGAAAAACTGAAAAGCAAAAAGTATTTTGATTTCAACTCGAGAATGGGAAAGATTCTTCAGAAACTTCCTGCATCTGAGTATCTTACAAAGTTCATAGATCAGGTTTTGGGAGACTATTATATGGAAGCCGTTGATAAAGCAAAGGAAAAATTCAACAGCATAAAGGTTGACAGGACAAGACTGAAACCTATAGTTAAAGTTACAGGAGAGTTCTGGGCGCAGACAACTGAAGGCGACGGTAATTTTAATATGTTCCCGTTCCTCGAAAGAGAAGGAGCGCAGGTTCTTGTGGAGCCGATAGCAACATGGATAATGTATATGCTTCATCAGGCGAAGTCAGTAAATGACGATGAGAAAGGCTTAAATGTTTATAAAGATCTTGATTCCAAACTTTCATTCAAAGAGAAATTAGGATTGGCAAAAGCTCATAAATCAAATTATACAATTCTGACGCTTGCCGAGAAAATTTTTGAAAGAGAATATAACCGTTACAGAAAAGCTTTCGGGGAAATGCCTCACGAGCTTGTTGATCAGAAGGTACTGAAGGAACTTGCTCATCCATTCTATCACTCACGGGTTGAAGGCGGCGAAGGTCATCTCGAAGTTGGAAAAAGTATTTATTATACAGTGAATGAACTATGTCACATGGTGCTTTCACTTAAGCCGTTCGGATGTATGCCTTCTACGCAGTCAGACGGAGTGCAGTCTGCTGTGTCGAATCATTATAAGAATATGATATTCCTTCCGATCGAAACTTCAGGTGAAGGCGATGTCAATGCTCATTCAAGAGTTCAGATGGCGCTTGGAGAAGCAAAAGCAAAAGCTAAAGCAGAATTCAGTGATTGTCTTGACAAAACAGGTTATTCTCTGGAAGAGATCAAAGCGTATGTTGAAACTCATGATGAACTTCAGAGACCGTTCCATCATATCTCGCACAGAAAAGGAGTAGCCGGAATGGGTGCGAATTTCATTTTGGATGTAGCAGAGATGATGAAGAAAGAGGGGATTAAGAGTGTGATGAGTGTTTTGAGTGTTTAGAGTGTGTGGAGTGTTTAGAGTGTGTGGAGTTCGTTGAGTGTGTAGCAGAAGAAGAATGAGTATTTAACATTGGAGCATAAAATCAAAAATCAAAAATCTAAAATAATAAAATGTCCTTTAAACGAAACCTCTCCATCGGCTTTGATGTCGGATCTACAACTGTAAAGGCAGTAGTCATTGACGTTGATCAGGATGTCATAATCTGGTCTGATTATCAGCGTCATGATACAAAGCAGCCGGAAAAATCTCTTGAACTTCTGAAGCGAATCGAAGAAGAATGTGACATTCGGAATCCAAATGAAGTGCGATGTTTCATTACCGGTTCCGGCGGAACGAATATAGGGAAGTATATAGGCGGAAAGTTTGTGCAGGAAGTAAATGCTGTATCTCTTGCTGTGGAAAAATTTTATCCGGCGACTCATTCTGTGATCGAACTCGGCGGACAGGATGCAAAGATCATTATTTTCAAACCTGATTCTGAGACAGGAAAGAAAAAGAAAATTCCTTCAATGAACGACAAGTGTGCAGGAGGAACAGGCGCTGTCATTGACAAAATAAATGCGAAACTGAAAATTCCGGCAGACGAACTATGCAACATGGGATATTATGATCTGCGTCTTCACCCTGTAGCGGGCAAATGCGGAGTATTTGCCGAAACTGATATCAACGGACTTCAAAAATCAGGCGTACCGGCTGATCAGCTTATGGCTTCTCTGTTTGAATCTATCATTCAGCAGAATATTTCAGTGCTGACAAGAGGACATACACTGATGCCGGAAGTTTTGCTGCTTGGCGGACCCAATTGTTACATTAAAGGAATGAAAGATTGCTGGAAATATAATATTCCGAAGATCTGGGAAGAGAGAAAGGTTAAGCTCCCGTCCGGTGTTGCGCCGGAAGATCTTATCAAGGTTCCGGAGAATGCTCAGTACTTTGCAGCTATCGGTGCGATCGAATTCGGGAAAGATGAAGAGTCACACATTGGCGTTTACAAAGGATGGAAAGATCTGGAGCATTATATCTTAGTCGGTAGGGAAGAGGAGAAGAAAAAATTCAGCGGTGGAAATACGACAGGACTTTCGAAAGATGAAGTTGAACTAAGCGCATTTAAAGAAAAGCATAAAGTAGAGAAATTCATTCCTGCAAAGTTTCAGCCGGGTGAAGTTGTAAAAGGATTTATCGGAATTGACGGAGGATCTACATCTACTAAGGCCGCATTAGTTTCTCTTGATAAAGAAGTTCTTGTAAAAGCATATCAGCTTTCAAAAGGAAATCCTATCGAAGATACAATTGAAATTCTCGGGAAATTAAAAGAACAGGTTGAAGAGCAGGGAGCAACTCTTGAAATTCTCGGAGTTGGAACGACAGGTTATGCAAAAGATATATTAAAAGATGTTCTTCACGCTGATGTTGCGCTTGTGGAAACAGTAGCGCACACTCAGGCAGGGCTTCATTATTATCCTGATACGGATGTAATCTGTGATGTCGGAGGACAGGACATTAAAATAATTATTCTTAATCAGGGAAGAGTCGTTGACTTTAAGCTTAACACACAATGCTCTGCAGGAAACGGTTATTTTCTTCAGTCAACAGCACAAGGTTTCGGTTATACAGTAGAGGAATTTGCTGACAAAGCTTTCTCTGCCAAAACTTTCCCGACATTCGGATACGGCTGCGCTGTGTTCATGCAGTCTGACATTGTGGACTTTCAGAGACAGGGATGGAAAGCAGAAGAGATCATGGCGGGACTGGCAAATGTACTTCCGAAAAATATCTGGCTGTATGTTTCTCAAATACCGAATCTTGCAAAATTAGGTTCCACATTTGTACTTCAGGGCGGAACTCAGCATAATTTAGCAGCAGTAAAAACTCAGGTTGATTTCATTGAAGAGAGATTCAAAGGCAGCGGCATTACTCCGAAAGTATTTGTTCATAAGCACACCGGCGAAGCAGGCGCAATCGGCTGCGGCATTGAAGCTGCGAGATTGTATCACAATGGAAAAAGAACGGAATTCATAGGACTTGAAAGGGTTTCAAAGATATTGTTTAAAACCACAAGGGAAGAATCAACAAGATGTTACTTCTGCAAAAACAAATGTCTAAGGACATTCATTGATGTGAAAACCGAATCCATACCTGAGGAAAGATTAGCAGAAGAGAGAAAGAAATTTATAGAATTAAATGTTATCGAACCGGAATTAATTGCCAATCCGAAATCGAAAGTTCCGATGGCTGAAGGAACACAGAGACTTATTATTGCCACATGCGAGAAGGGGACTGTAGAAGACATTGCGGATATGAGAGGTATCAAAGAAGAATTAGATGACATTAAGAAAGAAAATCCGAACATTATTGAAATTGCAGCAAAAGATGCATGGATAACTTACAAACCTGATCTGGTATTTGATAAAATTGACGAACCTAAAGGTATGTTTGTAAGTAAAAAACAGAAGGAAGAATACGCTGTGAAATCAGAGCTGCTGGAAAAGCGGAAGAAGCTGGTCATAGGTATTCCGAGAGTTCTGAATATGTATCAGCATACTCCTTTCTTCACGGCATATTTCGAAGCGCTTGGAGTAATGCCCGGTAATTTTGTTTATTCAGAATTCACTTCCGAAGAAATGTATAAAGCGGGAGCTAAGCGCGGCAGCATAGATCCGTGTTTCCCGTCTAAAGTTGCAATACCTCACATACATAATCTGCTGTATGTTCAGAACAAGAAAAAGAAAATTGATTTTCTGTTTTCACCAATTGTGGACACTATGCCTTCAGACCTTGAATTCGCTCAGGCGCACACTGCCTGTCCGACTATTACTGCGACAATTGAAGCGGCTAAAGCAGCATTCACAAAAGAAGGAGATCTCTTTAAGGAATTCGGAGTAGAGTACATGTGTCCTTTTGTACAGTTGTATAATGAGCAACTTACTGCAAAACAGATGTATGAATGCTTCAGTGAAAAGCTGGGGTTAAGCGCTGAAGAAAACAGGAAAGCTGTCAAGGAAGGATATAAGGCGTATTATAAGTTCATGAATGATCTTAAATCAGAGTCAAAATCTGTCCTGGATAAACTTGAGAAAGAGGATAAGATCGGAATCGTTGTGCTTGCAAGACCATATCATAATGATCCGGGCATCAATCATGAAATACTTGAGGAATTCCAGAAGCTTGGCTATCCTGTACTTTATCAGGATGCATTGCCGACTGACGATGAATCTATGGAAAGCTTATTCGGTGATGAGATCAAAGCCGGGATAATCAGATCAGGATTTGACATTTCCGATGTGTGGAAGAATTCTTATTCTGAAAATACTTCCCGCAAAGTCTGGGCTGCAAAATACACGGCAAGACATCCGAATCTTGTTGCTCTCGAATTATCATCTTTCAAATGCGGACACGATGCTCCGATCTATACAGTCATACAGGAAATCGTAGAAGATTCGGGAACACCGTACTTTTCATTTAAAGATATTGATGAAAATAAACCATCCGGTTCTATCAAGATAAGAGTGGAAACAATCGGATACTTCCTTAAGAGATACAGGGAAGATATGATCTCTAAGAAAAATAAATTTCAAAGCATTGATGATAAGTTGAAAGAATTCGAGATGAAGATCCGCAGAAGTCTCGACCTGCAGGAGAAGTTAAAAAATAACAAAGAGAAGGAAGCTTTTGATATTTTAAGCAAAAAGGATACTTCAGTAATTATTCCTGTCGAAGATATTAAAATTCGGGAAATGGAAAACGTTTAACTGATTTGCATTAAATTCAAAAGGCATTGACCGGAAACGATCAATGCCTTTTTTGTTTTCTATAAATACGGAAATCACAGTCTTTCTGGATTTCTGTTAAGATATTCTTTGCAAAGTGAGAGATCATCAATGAGCTCAAGTGAGTTTACAATGCATTCATGATCAAGCTGAAAATATTTTTCATTAAAGTGTTTGAAAATCTTTTCATCAGAATCATTCAAAATATTTTTCAGCAGATCTATAAATTTTCTGAGACTGCTGTTAAATTCATCAAAAATTTTTTCTGTGAAATCATCAGCATTTACAATTCTGTTACTTAACACAGATTTAAGACCTTTCACATATTTAGCAGTGAAGATCAGATCTTTGAATTCGCTTATCCTGTCTTTGCTGAAAGCGATTTCAGTTATCACAGAAAATTCGTATAAATTTTTTACCGGGATCGCCGATTCGGAATTTATATCATCTATTAAATTATTTGTTGCCTCTGAAAATTTCATTTTAACAATTACTTAACAACTTCTTTTGAAGATCTTCCGTGACAGTTCTTGTATTTCTTTCCGCTGCCGCAGAAGCACGGATCATTTCTTCCGATCTTTTCACCGACCTTCACAGGTTCTTTTTTGACATTTGGGTCCTGACCGTTATCTTCGTCACTTCCTCCAATATATCCCATACCTTCAGTTGATTCATGATAAGTTCTTAATCTTGATTCGTTGACCTGTCTCGGAGTCCTGATATTCTTGGCTTCTTCAGGTGTCTGTGTAGTGAATTTAAAAATAAAGTTGATCACGCCAGTTGATATTGTGTCAAGCATTTCGACAAATAATTTAAATCCATCCGTCTTGTATTCAAGCAGCGGATCCTTCTGACCGTAAGCTCTGAAATTAATACCTTCTTTGAGATCATCCATTTCCCTCAGATGTTCCTTCCATTTTTCATCAATGACATTCAGCATTGCAAATCTTTCGATCTGTCCCATCAGATCAGCTCCGTATCTTTCTTCTTTTCTGTCATAAAAAGCTCTGGTATCTTTAAGTATAAGATCCTTTAATCCTGTTTCACCCATTTTCTGAAATTCTTCCGGTGTGACATTGATCAGTACAAGGAAAGTCCTCTGAACTTCTTCCTTAAGTCCGTCAATGTTTCCGTCGGCATAATATTTATTGACCATGGCATCAATAGCTTTTTCCACCATTTCAAAAATCTCGTCTTTAAGGCGTTCACCCATTAATGCAGATCTTCTTTTGGTATAAACCACCTCTCTCTGCTGATTCATTACATTGTCATATTCAAGAAGTCTTTTTCTTATAGAAAAATTATTCTCTTCTACTTTCTTCTGCGCTCTTTCTACAGAGCTCGTGATCATCTTATGTTCGATCGCCTCGCCTTCCTGAATGCCGAGTCTCTGCATTACGCTGGCAATTCTTTCGCTTCCGAATAATCTCATAAGATCATCTTCAAGAGAGAGAAAAAATTTAGATGAACCCGGGTCTCCCTGTCTTCCGGCTCTTCCTCTGAGCTGTCTGTCAATTCTTCTTGATTCATGACGTTCCGTACCTATTATGTGCAGACCGCCTGCCTCTGCTACTCCAGGACCCAGCTTTATGTCTGTTCCTCTTCCGGCCATATTTGTAGCAATAGTAATAGCTCCCGGCAATCCGGCATTTTCCACAATGTGAGCTTCCTTTGCGTGCTGTTTTGCATTCAGAACTTCATGAGCGACACTTTTTCTTTTAAGCAGTCTTGAAATTGTTTCCGAAACATCAACACTTGTCGTACCGACAAGCACAGGTCTTCTTTTTTCCTTCATTGCAGTAATTTCGTCTATCACTGCATTGTATTTTTCTCTTTTAGTTCTGTAAACGAAATCATTGACATCATCTCTTACACAGTCCATATTTGTAGGAATAACCGTTACATCAAGCTTATAAATATCAAAGAATTCAGCAGATTCTGTTTCCGCAGTTCCTGTCATTCCGGCTAATTTTTTGTAGAGTCTGAAATAATTCTGCAATGTGATCGTGGCAAGAGTCTGTGTATCCTTTTCTACATGAACGCCTTCTTTGGCTTCTATCGCCTGATGAAGGCCTTCCGAATATCTTCTTCCGCTGAGAATTCTTCCCGTGAATTCATCCACAATCATTACCTTACCATCCTGCACGACATAATCCACATCTTTTTCATAAAGCCCGTGTGCTTTCAGCAATTGCTGAACTGTATGAAGGCGGTCACTTCTTTCAGAATATATTTTAGTAAGATCATCTTTCTTCAGTTCTTTTTCTTCAATAGAAAGTTCGGCATTATTTTCAATGCCTGCAAATTCCGTTCCCAAATCAGGTAAAGTAAAAAAATCTCTTTCCATAGAACTCGGAGCAAGGAGCTCTCTGCCTTTTTCCGTCAGATCTGTAATATGTGATTTCTCATCTATCACAAAATAAAGCTCATCATCTACGATATGCATCTGTTTGGCATTGTCCCTAAGATATTCAGATTCAGTAACAAGAAGAAGTTTTTTATTTGCAGGTTCGCTCAGAAGTTTCTGAAGTTTTTTATGTTTCGGCAATGCATGATTCGATCTTAAAAGAGCCATTCCGGCTTTTGATTCATCATCTTTGGACATATTTCCTTTTGTGATAATTTCTTCGGCTTCTCCGGTAAGTTTGTTTACAAGATTTCTCTGCGCCTCAATAAGTTTTTTAACTCTGATATTCAGTTCGTCAAATTTATGAGTAGGCGCTTCGACAGGACCTGAAATAATGAGAGGAGTTCTTGCTTCATCAATAAGAACGGAATCAACTTCGTCAACGATTGCGTAAAAATGTTCCCTCTGCACAAGATAACTTTTATCCACAACCATATTATCTCTCAGATAATCAAATCCGAATTCATTGTTAGTCCCGTATGTAATATCGCTGTTATACATTTCACGTCTCTTGTTGGATTCCATATCATTAAGAATCACCCCAACTGTTAATCCGTGAAACCTGAATATTTCTCCCATCCATTCGCTGTCTCTTTTTGCAAGGTAATCGTTTACAGTAATCAGATGAACTCCTCTTCCGGCAAGCGCATTCAGATACATTGGAAGCGTAGCTACAAGTGTCTTTCCTTCACCTGTCGCCATCTCCGAGATTTTTCCCTGATGCAGCACAATGCCTCCGATAAGCTGCACATCATAAGGGATCATATTCCATCTGATTTTATTTCCTGCTGCTGTCCACTCTTTCCCGCAGAGTCTTTTACAGGTTTGTTTTACTACTGCAAATGCTTCAGGCAGAATATCATCAAGAACTGCTTTGGTTACTTCATAATTTTCTTTCTCAAGCTTTTCCATTTCATCATAAATATCCTGTCTTTCATTATGCTCAATGTCTTCTTTAAGCTTTTCCTGAAGAGCATTTATCTGATTACGTGTTTCTTCGGTTTCGGAATTAATTCTTTGCTTGAATTCGGCAGTCTTTGCTATTATCTGCTCATCAGACAAAGATTCGAATTCTTCATAATATTTATTTATTTCTTCAACAATCGGAAGAATTGAATTTACATCCTTTTCGTGTTTTGAAGGGAATAGTTTTTTTATAAAACCAAACATTTATTCTATTTTTTTATTTAAAATTTGACTAACAATTTACTAATATTAATGACTAAAAGAAAAAGAAAAAGTAATCTGAAAACAGAATGCGTTGCACACGATAAAAAATTATTTATTAATAATTATGGCTAATTAGACATATCCCAACCATATTCTTGGCAGGAGTTTGTCTTAATACTGAAAAACAATTTTACCTTGTAAGGGTATGTTTATGAGCACTTGTATGACCTCCCCCTGCCCGCCTTCAGCGGGCTTCCCCCTCCTTTTTAAGGAGGGGGATTAAGGGGGTGGTCGTTATGTTTTGTGATAAACTCTTTAAAGGATAATGTTAGCGAGAATTTAAATTTATAATCTTAGTTATTATTATGTTTCGATGCAAAATTAAAAAGTTATTTGTCCATAACAAAATGTTTTGGACAGATGTCTTAATGATTTGATTAAAATGAATTGTATCCTGCAGATTACATTGCTGAATTAAATCCGGAAACTATAACTACTGTTTTGTCTTATTGATTTTGTCTTTTCTAAACTTTTCAAAAATATTAATAAATTTTGAATTAGCCGGAGTATCAACGCCGAGCAGCAGACCATACGGCTTAAGCAATTCTATTCTGTCTAAAATTATTTTAACTATTGCAATAAATGGTATTGCCAGGAACATTCCGGCTATACCAAATAATGATCCGAAAATCAGGACAACAATTATAGAAAATAAAGCGTTGATCTTTACACGGGAAGCTACTACAAACGGAACAATAAAATTATTATCAATAAACTGAATTAAAAGATATACACCCAGAACCATCAAAGGAGAAGCAAGCGAATCTTTTGTTACTATTGCAACCAGCATAGGTAAAGCAGTTGATACTATCCCGCCCAGATACGGAATAACATTCAATAATGCGCCAATTATTCCGAGTAAAACTGCATACTCAATTCCTAAAATCAATAATCCGGCAGAATTTAAAATTGACATTATAATTGCCTCAAAAAGCAATCCCAGAAGATAAGACTGAATCATTTTCTTTCCTTCAATCATCACTTCACCAATTTTTTTTTGATTTCCTTTATCACTTACCCTTTCAATGAATAAAAGCAACAGAGACTGATAATAGAGAAAAAGGTAAACATAAACAGGTATTAATAACCACATTATGATCAGTTCTGTCACTTTGTTTACCGAATAACCGATCATTGCGCCGCTTTTATCAAAAATGGATTTGCTCCATTTATCCGTCTGGGAATTGATTGTTTGAAGACTGATATTGAATTCTGATGATATCCAGCTCTTGATTTGTTCTGAAACAATATTAAATTTTTCCCTGAATTTAGGAAGTGATTCATTGAATAAACTCAGTTGATTTGAAATGAAATAAATTGTTACTGTAATAAGCAGGAATGCAAAAATGATAGCAAAAGTTATGGCTAATGTGCGGGGAATTTTAATTTTCTGAAAAAATGTAACGAGCGGATCCAGAAGTATTGCGAAGAGTAAAGCAAAGCAAATCGGGATTATGATATCCTGACCAATGTATAATAAAAAACCTAATGCGCATATTCCGGTAAAAAATATGGAATAACGTATATAGGCAGGTATGGTTGAGTAATTTGAATTCATTTCACTTCAGTTAAAAATAAAAATAAACTGATTCAGTTTATTTAAAATGAAATTTGGGATCATTTTGAAGTCATGGTATTACTGAAAAAGAAAATAAAGGGGGCTTTGCATAGATTTAACTGAGTTAATAGTTACAGCTTTTATTGCATCCCGGTTGTTAATTTTTGATAAAATAAGTACTTCTGTATTACATGATTTTCTTTTATTCTTTCGAATTTACTATTTCTGTTTATTGTACTTTATTTTTAATTTAGTATTACACTTTCACTTGGAGAATAATTTTATAACAAAAGCTACTACTGCTACAATAGCTAAAATTATTATTACACCAACCCATATCCCTGTTTTAAAGACATCTCCGATGAATTCACATCCGTTAACAGTCAGGGGAATTAATAATAAAAGTAATATTCGTAATAATTTGTCCATGATATTTTATTTAATGTATTTAATTTCTTTTGTATATGACATCAGTCCCCAAAATTAAATGAGTGTTTTTAATTTATTATCCAATTCAAAAATTTTTGAAAACTTATGAAAATGAATCCTGATTCCTTTAAGTTCTTTAACTAATATTTACTGAAAATTCTCAACAGCGGAAACACTTAATTCTAAATTCAGATTCTTAAAACATCCGGTTTAGATTATAATTTAAAATCTAAACCGGTTGAGCATTACAAATTACAGATATTTCATCTTTACTTTTCATATTGAATCTTACCATCTCTAGACTACTCTTCTGCCTCTTATTACGCTTATGATCAGAGATACCAGAGCTATAAGCAACAGAATATGTATAAAACCTCCCATAGTGTATGACGTGACCATTCCTAAAACCCATAGAACAAGCAATATTATAAAAATTGTCCACAACATAATAATTTTCCTTTCTTGGTTTATTTTAATTAATGATTAATTGTATTTTTATTTCCTTTATTTTCTTTATTTCCTTTATTTCATCAATAACTCAATTATAAAGTTTGTTTCTTATTTTTGGTTCTGTCTTCATTATAAGTATTTTTATAACCTGTCGAATTGTCTTTCTTACTGTTTCTTTCTTCCTGATTACCGTTCAATCCTGTTTTAACTGCATAGTTTACCTTTGATACTCCTTCTGTTAATTCTTCCTTACCTTGTTTTAAATAATCCTTTGCTTTATCGGTAACTGATTCCAGTTTATCTTTTCCTTCTGATAAAATGTCTCCTGTAGTTTCGGAAGCAGATGAGAACATCTTTTTACCGCTGTCAATCAATTCTCCGGCTTTTTCTTTAGTATCAGTTATTACTTCCGAAGCTTTATCTTTTACATTTTCATACATTTGATTTGTACTGTCAAGTAACTCATCAGTTTTTCACCAATGTTTTTTCTTAATTCTTTACCGCTTTTTGGAGTGAATAAAAGAGCTGCTAAGCCCCCGATTACTCCGCCTGTTATCAATCCGCTGAGATAACCTTTTTTATTTATTACCTTTTCAATCATTTCTGATTTCTCCTCTTTTGTTAAATTATTTTTTAAATTTATTTCTTTAATGTTACAGTTGAATTGTGATTTTAAAAATTTAGAGTAAAAGGGAGTTAGCCTTTTACTCTAAAGTGTTTACTGTTTTATTACAGTCTTATATCAATTCCGACTAACGGTGAAATAAAGCTTGTAGATCCGCCTTCAGTCAGAACATTGTGATATTTCAGTTTGATAATAAGATCTACTGTTTTACCAAGATTTAATGTCGCGCCTATACCTGCGTTTATACCGAAATCTGTACTTGAAACCTCAGGTATGGTAGTTGATACACCGCTTGACGTCAGCGTATATGCATCCTGTGTTAATGTATATCCGCCTACTCCCGCTTCAACAAATATTGATGATTTTAGATTTTTTGCAGTAAAGAAATATCTTGGACCTGCAGTATATTCCATATAATTAGCTTTCGGAAGGTCAGTTACTTTGTTTGAGAAAATATTGTAACCGAATTTAGCGTAGAATCCTACTTCTTTATTTACTCTGTAACTAAGGTCCAGTCCAAAACTCGGACCTGTTTTAAAATTATCGCCGAAGGTTCCAATCGGAAATGCTACTCCGCCAACCGGACTTATTGAAAATACAGGATATGGAGATTTCATTTTTGTTTGCGACTGAGCGGAAACGCCCATCACTAAAAATAATACTAATGTTGCAAATAGAGTTTTAACTGTTTTCATTTTTTTACCTTTCTGTTTTTGATTAAAAAAATTTAGAATACAAAATATGACATTTGAAAATGCAGAAATTAAAATGTATCTTTTACCATAATCATAAGTATGACATTACTTAGTATTTGAAATATACTAATTCATTTTCGGTGCCAAAGTAATTCTACTCCTTATGTTTTGTTTTTAAGCAATAATTAAATAATTTAGGATATTGAATGACATAATTGACAATATATGTCAGTAATTAATTTATGAGATCACGCAGCGGGAAAAAACTTACGGACAGATTCATAAGTATTGACAGGAATTTTCCTTTAGAGAAATTTATCCCGACGGCATTTCTTATTTTTTTTTTATCTGTATTTGTATTAAGTATTATTACATATCATAACATCGAACGGTATAGAAGAGATTTAGACCGGATTAATCATTCAAATGAAGTGATTAAGCAAATTGAAGAGATTAAATACAAAATTGTTGAAATGCCCCTGATCAGAAGGGGTTATTCAATAACCGGAGATAAAAATTACTTAATGCAGTTTGATTATCTGATAAATGATCTTAATAGTGAAATGATCAATCTGAAAAAGCTGACTTCGGAAAATCCGAAACATCAGAAGATCATTATTTCTGTTGATTCCCTGATATCAGAGAATTTTTCAATAATTAATGCAGCAATTTTAGACACGGTGTTTTTTGATTCTTTATCTTTAAAATTCTCAAAAAGACAAATAGATGCCACTAATAATGTGCAGAATAACTTATCAAAGATAAAAGAGCAAGCAAACGAATTAAAAGAAAGCGAAATCACAATATTAAGAAGCAGAAATGAAGAAGCCAATCGTACAAATTCCACGATACAGTTATTCATTATTATCACAGGGGTATTTTCTTTTGCAGTTATAGGATTTTCTCTGTACGTTTCAGACATACTCATTAAAAACAAAAAAAGAACTGACAGTTTACTTCTTGAATCTTACAGCGAACTTGAAAACCGAGTTAATGAAAGGACATTAGAGTTAAAGGAATCAAATGAAAAATTAAATGATGAGATCACTATAAGAAAAAAAGCAGAAGATATTCTTCGCGAGAGCGAACAGAGATTCAGGCTGCTTGCGGATTCAGCGCCAGTTATGATATGGATTTCAGATAAAGATAAACAGTATAATTATTTCAACAGAGCCTGGCTGGAATTCACAGGTAGAGTACTTGAGCATGAATCAGGTAACGGATGGAGATTAGGAATTCATCCTGATGATTTCAAAAAATATCAGGAAATATTTAATACCGCTTTTGAAAAAAAAACACCATTCGAAACAGAATTCAGACTTAGAAATGCAAATGGAGAATATATCTGGCTGCTGGATAAAGGAATTCCGAGATATGAAGGTGAAGAATTTGCGGGATATACGGGATCATGCATGGATATTAATGAAATAAAGAAAAATGAAAGATTTTTAAAAATACAATATGATATATCTAAAACACTTGCGGAATCAAATTCCCTCGAAGAAGCTTCCAAAAATCTATTAAGAAATATTTGCAGCGACATTGGCTGGAATTTCGGTATTCTCTGGCTTGCTGACGATAAAAATGAATATGTAAAACCGGATTATTTCTGGAGTGAAGATGAAATTGATACTAAACTGAATTCAGATTTGTATAATGACTCGATGAAATTTTCAAAAGGCATGGATTTCACCGGAACAATATTTAAAGAGGGAAAATCAATGTGGACAAAGGATCTTAGCAGTGCAAAATCTTTTAAAAGACTGGAAGGGCTTTCAAAAGACGGTTGGAATTCAGGATTAGGGATTCCTATATCTAATGGAAAAGAAACTATCGCAATATTCGAATGCTTTAATAAAAAAAATATTGAGGAAAAAAAAGATCTGATTGAAGTTTTAGAATCTGCCGGAAGACAGATAGGTAATTTCATAGAAAGAAAAAAAGCAGAAGAAAAACTGAGATTAGCTTATCTTGAACTTGAAGAAAAAGTAAAAGTCAGAACAAATGAACTGGCAAATGCACTTGAAAAATTAATCAAAGAAAGTGAAGAAAAAGAAATTATCCAAAATAAAATCAAACTTTTCGCACATGCAGTCAGAAGTATTAGAGACAGTGTCTTTATTACAGATCTGAATCTCAATTCAATTTTTGTTAACGAAGCATTTGAATCGACTTATGGATATTATTTATCTGAAATTGCAGGGAAAGAAATTCCCATATTATCGGGTAATAATATTTCTGCGGCTTTAAAGGAAGATATAAAGGAAAGAACACTGATGAGAGGATGGAAAGGAGAACTAATGACTCAGAGAAAGGACGGAACCTCTTTTTATACTTATTTATCTACATCTTTTATCCGTAATGACGAAGGCGAGGCTATTTCGATTGCAGGAATTTGTCAGGATATAACAGAAATTAAAAATGCAGAAGAAGAACTTCGAAAAACCAATTCAATTTTAGTAGAAACACAGAAAGAACTTATTTACAATGAAAAGCTTGCTGCTCTCGGAAGATTCTCATCCGGCGTAGCTCATGAGATAAGAAATCCGCTTGCAAATATAAGCAGCCTCGCACAGCTTATCTCCAAAACCAGTCTGGATGAAAAAAATAAAAGACGCCTTAATTATATAATATCAAATGTCGAAATCGCCAATAAAATTATAAAAAACCTTCTGAGCTTTGCTACTCCGGGAGATCTTGATTATCAGGAAGTAAACTTAGGGGAAATGCTGAGTAATGTTCTTGAAAATATAGAGGGCAAATGCGATATTAATGCCATTAAAATAATCAAAGACATACCGGGCGATTTAAGTATTCTGTATCTGGATAAGTTAAGATTTGAAAATGCATTCATGGATTTTATTTTAAATTCTATTGAATCAATGGAAGAAGGCGGAATTCTGACTGTAAATGTAAAGGAAGACAAAGTCAATAAAGAAATTGAAATTGATATCTCAGATACTGGTATTGGCATATCAGAAGATAATTTAGATAAAATTCTTGAACCGTTTTTTACTACAAAGGATGACGGAGTCGGATTGGGGATGGGATTGTCCTATCAGACAATATTACTTCACAAAGGCAAGTTAAAAATAGAAAGCAAAGTCGGCAGGGGAACAACAATACATATCCAGCTGCCGGTTGAAATTAATTAATTAAAAAATGGAAAGAATATTAATAGTTGACGATAATGAAGTCATGCGTTTTACTTTAACCGAACTTTTAGAAGAGTCCGGTTTTGAATGTAATGCAGTTGGGGACGGAATTGCAGCGCTTGAAGAAGTAAAAAATAACTTTTACGATCTGGTCATTCTGGATCTGCGGCTTCCCGGCATGAATGGTCTCGAGATATTAAGAAAGGTCAAACTGAGTAACAAAACATTGCCGGTAATAATGCTTACGGCTTTTGGTGAAATAACAACCGCCGTTGAGGCAATTAAGCAAGGCGCTCATGATTTCATTACAAAGCCATTTGATAATGAAGCAATTATTATTTCGATCAGGAAAGCGCTGGAAATGAAATATCTGAGTCAGGAAGTCAATATACTTAGAAAAAAACTGGATGAAAATTACAGACATGGTAATGTTATAGGAAAATCCGAAGCAATGCAAAAGGTTTTTGAGCAGGTAAATTTAGTAGCACCAACTAATTTAAGCGTTTTAATAGAAGGCGAAAGCGGAACCGGGAAAGAAGTAATCGCATGTATGATACACAGCGCAGGTGACAGAAAACATAAACATTTTATTGCAGTAGATTGCGGAGCTATCCCGGAATCGCTTATTGAGAGCGAATTGTTTGGACATGAAAAAGGAGCTTTTACAGATGCAAAAAATGCAAAGGAAGGTAAATTTGAACTTGCAAATGAAGGTACAATTTTTCTTGATGAAATTACAAATCTTTCGGAAGCAAATCAGATAAAACTGCTGAGAGTTTTGCAGGAAAGAAAAGTCACAAGACTTGGCGCTAAGAAATCCATATCATTGGATATAAGGATAATTGCAGCTACAAATATTAAGTTAGCCGATGCAGTAAACAGCAAGAGATTCAGACAGGATCTGTATTACAGATTAAATGAATTTGTGCTGGAGCTTCCTCCTTTAAGAGAAAGAAAAGAAGATATCAGTTTATTTGTTGAACATTTCATAAATGACAGTAATAAAGAACTGAATAGAAACGTCAAAGGCGTTTCCGTTAAGGTAATGGATAAATTGATGTCACATTCCTGGAATGGAAATGTAAGAGAACTCAGAAATATAATTCGCAGAAGTGTTTTAATGTCAAAAGCAGAGATAATAGATTCAATAGATATTCCTGATGATATTAGATTTCTGTCTCAGGAAACCGCAAAGACAACTTCCATTTCGGAAATAAAAGACGAAATAGAAAAAGATATCATATTAAAAGCAATTCAGGATGCAAACGGAAGTAAAATCCTGGCCGCTAAAAATCTGAATATGAATGAAAGGACTTTTTACAGGAAAATTAAGAATCTTGGTATTAACTGAATACATAACAAACCAAGCAATTTATCTTACTTTTGAATCTGAGTTCATATCCTTCCAAAAATCTTACTTAAAAAAATTTTAAAAATTTCCAATTTATTTATTTCTATTAACAGATAGATAGAAAGAAATCTTTCTCCGCCTTGGATTCAAGGCTGATTGGTGATAAATTGCCTGAAATACTCTCGCAATTGCTTTAAATTTCAACTTTCCTTCATTAAACTTACTTTGTTTATACATCTTAAAATTATCTTTGAAGACAAACTGTCCTCAATAAATCCTGCATATTTAATTTATTAAAATTTCTATCCTGACTACTCTTTGACATTATCTGTCATTATTGTCAAAACTTATATTTTTAAGTATTCAATTTAGTTTGTTTATAGAATGAAAGTTAAAATAATACTGGTGGCACAGTAAATGTTGTTACAAGTAATATAACTTTAAATGAAGGCGGCTTTCATGGAAAATTCTAATGATAGGAATTTAAAAAGTTCTAAAGAGATTGAATATGAACTTGCAGTTTATGGCATTCGTTCAGCATTCGATTTCAGTTCAGATTACAGTGAAGAGAAAGATAATAATTCCAAAACAGATACAATTCAAATTGAAAATTTGAATCTAAGTACAGAGTATCAAAACAGTATTAATAAGTTTTATATTCTTAGTACATTAATTTAAACATAAAAATTTATTCAACTAAATCTTATTAAAGATGAAAAATCCTGAAATCAATACAGATAGTTATCCGGAAACAGAAAATAATACCCTGGGAAATGCTGAGACAGAAAAATTCATAGAAATTGTTCATGATTTGAATTATAAAGCAGATGTAAATATTGAAATTGACGGTGATAATGCTGGTTCGATGAATAATAATGAACCAAAACCAAGATATGACATGCAAAACAAGAATCAGCCTTTATAGAAAGTGAATAGCTTGAATCTGAATTTGAATCAATAACTAATATATTAATTACAATTTTATAACCAAAGATCTTTTCGAAATATGTATACTGCAATAAAATAAAAATCATATTTATTTTCACATCGAAAACCTGCTTTTGTTTGATTATTTTTATCTAAATTTTAAAATAAATAAAAGCAGGTCTCTTCTTTTATATACACTAATTTAAAATACTGTATCTTCATTAACCAACTTCCTTTATAATTAAAATTTAAAAAATATTGCTTGTATATAAATATTGAAATTGAATACAAAATTATATTTAAGTAAATTTGTATCACAAAAAACAATACTATTAACTAACTATAAGGAGTTATTTTTATGGCAATTATGATTACAACGGAGTGTATCAATTGTGGTGCATGCGAGCCCGAATGTCCGAACACTGCGATCTATGAAGGCGGAGCCAACTGGGTCCTGTCCGGCAAATCTTACGGAGAAGGAGATGCTGCGCCTTCAGGAGCAACAGGTTTCTTTTCAAGTGAATACTTTTATATTTCACCGGATAAATGTACTGAATGTGTAGGATTTCATGACGAACCGCAGTGCGCTGCAGTCTGTCCTGTGGATTGCTGCATTCCCGATCCAAATCATGTGGAGGATAAGGATACTCTGCTGAAAAGAAAAGAAGAACTGGATAAAGAAGGAAGGTAAAATTAAGTATTTTTATTCTAACAGAGACCGGTCGGTAATTTTATCAGCCGGTCTTTTTATTTTATCAGGAATTTCCCGGATTAGTTTTGCTATCTTCAATATTAATTTCTACAGAATCATCATTTTTTAAATCAATAATATCTGCTTTTTCTTTTGCAGGATTTAAATTTTTATCGGTTTCTTCCTGAACAGGAAACTCCTGTTCAGTTAAAGAATTTTTGTATTCATCTTTCAGCAAAGTATTTCCAGAATTCTGAATGGAATTTTCCGGAAATGTCATATCATTACCCTGCACTAAAACTTCGCCCGTCATTAAATCAGTTTGATTTTTTTCCTCTGTATCAAATATCCTTTTATATCCTATAAGTATCATAAGAAATCCGATTGTTACAAAGACATCAGCAATATTAAATATTGGCCAGGAGTAAATATTTTTACCGAATATTGTGAAATTCGGAAAATCAAAGTGAAGAAAATCTACTACCTTGCCATAGAATATGGGAGCATAATCGTAAATCTTTCCGTAAAATATTCTGTCAATAAGGTTTCCTATCGCTCCGCCGAGTATGAATGAAAGCGCTAATCTTAAAAGAAGACCTTCGTTTCTGTTCTTATATAAAAAACCAATTAAAAGAAGAGTCGCGAATATTGTAAATAAAGAAAGGAATAATTTTCCCCCTATCTGTAACCCGAAAGCCATGCCGGGATTTTCAATAAATGTAATCTTGAAAAAATTACCAATAACATTGATCGAGGACTGATAAGGCATTCCTGTAATATCAATTCCCAGAAAAGGTATCTTTATGCCTTTAACATACAATTTCGTGATCTGATCAGCTGCAACTATAAAAAAAGTATAAATTAAAACTCTCAAATTATATGTTTATCCTCTTAAGTTTTTACACTCAATGCAATGCTGCGTGATTGGCACAAGTTCAAGTCTTTCTTTCTGAATCAGCGGACAGGATCTGCATAGATTTTTCGGATGATCCTTGCAGTCAACACAAATACCGTATGTACCCTGATCTATCCGTATCAGCGCATCCTGAAGATATCCAAGATATTTTTCATCTCTCTGAACGAACATATAATTCTTTTCTCTTTCCATTTCATCAGTTCCCTGCTCCGCCATGTGTGAGGAATAAGTAAGATTATCCCCTTTGTATTCTCCGGACTCTTTGTCTACCAGAGCATCCATATTTGCTTTTGCGCTTTCAATAATCGCTTTTCTCTCTTTAATAATAATTTCCCTGAAATGTCTGAGTTCGGCAGCAGTATATTTTACTTTTTTATTCGGTTTAAACTTCTTAATCTTTTTTTCAACAGGAATTACTATTTCTCTTTTTATGTGATTTTTACCATTTGAAAAAGGACTTAATTTTTTCTTACTGGTATTTTCTTTCACATTTGCTGATTCAGAAACCTTAATAATTTTTGTCACCTTACCGGCGCTTTTTTTGCTTAAAGTCTTAGCGGTAACCGGCTTGACCTTTTTAACAGCGGATTTTACTTTCAAACCCGGCTTTAGTTTTGCTTTAACTTTGGCTTTTGCTGCTGATTTCTTTTTCGTTTGTAGTTTTGCCAATTCACTGCTCCTTGTAATGGTTGATTAGAATATTTTAAAGGTTAAATTGCTTTTTGAATATATATCTCGCACGGATCACCGTTTATTTCTGTTTTTAGAAATTCAAATTCTTTTCCTTCACCGCTGAGAATTTTTTCTGTTAATGTTTCATCTTTTATGTAATCTTCGTAATTCAACAAAACGGAATTAATATTTTCAGGAGTTTTTAAATAAATCTTAATTTTATCCGAAACTTCAAAATCGTTTGTCCTTCTGTAGTTCTGCACTCTGTTAATAAATTCTCTCACAATGCCCTCATCTCTTAACGTTTCATCAAGTTTTGTGTCGAGCGCAATTGTAATTCCATTATATGATTCTACTATCCATCCTTCAATGTTTTCAGTGTATAGCTCCACATCGTCTGACTGAATAGCAAAATCTTCCACCTGCAAACTTCCTTTCTTCTCAAGTTCTGAAATCTGCGAAGATGTGAGGTTATTGATCAGCAGCTGAATTCGTTTTACATCTTTTCCGAATTTCGGTCCTATGGATTTAAAATTCGGTTTAGCTTTTTTTATAATAATATCCGAATCGCCTTCAATTATATTGAGTTCTTTTACATTAACTTCTTCAAGCACTATTTCTTTTATATTAAGAAGTCTTTGATAATCCTCAGGATCCAGTACCGGAACCAGTATTTGCTGAAGCGGCTGTCTTACTTTAAGATTATTCTTAACTCTCATTGATCTGACAAGATATACAATATCCTGTGCAAGTTTCATTTCCGATTCGAGTTCTTTGTCAATGACAGATGTATCGTGAACTGTGAATTCAGTCAGATGAATAGAAATTCCGTTTCCCGTAAGGTTCCTGTAAAGCATTTCAGATATAAAAGGTGAAACAGGAGCGATCATTTTCAGAAGTTCGATTATCACTTCATACAATGTCTGATATCCCGCCTGCTTGTCTTTTTCATTGTGAGGATTTCTGAAACGCTTTCTGTTTCTGCGGATATACCAGTTGGATAATTCATCCAGCGTAAAATCATACAGAAGTCTTGTAGCTTTTGTAATATCATAATCATCCATCAGTTCGGAGTAATTCTTCTTTAATGTATTTAACTCAGAAAGTATCCATCTGTCAAGAATATCCCTGTCTTCCGGTTTCGTGATTTTTTCATCTTCGTAATCAAAGTCAACAAGATTGGAATAAATAATAAAAAATCTTACTGTATTTATCAGAGTATCAAAAAATTTATTTTGTATATCTGAAAGATCTTCTTCATTGAAAAGTTTGGAATTGCCAATAGGGGAGGAAGAGATAAGATACCATCTGAGAACGTCAGCTCCGTAACTCTCCATGAGCTCAAAAGGATTGATTGCGTTTCCCATTGACTTGCTCATCTTCTTGCCGAATTTATCGAGTATCAGACCGTTGACAATTAAGTTGCTGTATGCAGGTTTATCAAAAAGGAAAGTTCCGATAGCATGCATTGAATAAAACCATCCTCGTGTCTGATCTATTCCTTCAGCAATGAAGTCGGCAGGATAATTTGCCTCGAAAGCTTCTTTGTTTTCAAAAGGAAAATGATACTGCGCAAATGGCATAGAGCCGCTGTCAAACCAGCAGTCTATAACCTGTTTGACACGTTTCATTTCATGACCGTCTTTTGATCTGATAATTACTTCGTCAATGTAAGGTTTGTGAAGATCAAGATTTTTATCTCTGACAGGATCTTTGCCTTTTAATTTTACGTTTTTATAAACTTCATTAAAGTTGACAGCTTTTTCAGTAAGTTCTTTAAGACTTCCGATACATTCATAATGTTCCTGCCCTGATTCATCTGTGTAAAACCATATAGGCAGCGGAGTTCCCCAGAATCTGTTTCTTGAAATTGCCCAGTCTTTGTTTTCCTCGAGCCACTTTCCGAATCTGCCCGATCCGAAGGTTTCAGGATGCCAGTTGATTGATTTATTTAGTTCCAGCATTTTATCTTTATATGCTGTTGTTTTTATAAACCAGGAATCAGTTGCATAATACATCAGCGGAACGTGATGTCTCCAGCAATGAGGATAAGAGTGAACGAACATTTCTTTCTTATAAAGTCTTCCTTTGCTTTTCAGATCAAGAATTATTTCAGGATCGGCGGCTTTGAAGTTTTTTCCTTTGAACAAAAGAACTTCATCAGTAAAAAGTCCGTCCTTGCCTACCGCCTGAAAGAACGGAAGGTCATATTTTATTCCTATCTGATAATCATCTTCTCCGAATGCCGGCGCAATGTGGACAATTCCTGATCCGTCTTCAATAGTTACAAAATCACCGTTAGTAACGTAAAATCCTTTCTTCTCATCTTTAAGAAATTCATATAAAGGAGCATATTCTATTCTTTCAAGATCTTTACCTTTGAATTCTTTTTCAATACTGTATTCTTCCTGTATTACAGTTAATCTTTCTTTTGCAAGAATAAGATTTTCATCTTTCGAAGTTTTTATTTTTACATAATCAAAATCAGGATTTACACATAAAGCTGAATTAGAGATCAGTGTCCAGGGAGTTGTTGTCCAGACAAGAAAATCCGAACCTTTGAATTCTCCCGAAAGAATCTGGAATTTAACAAATACAGACGGGTCTTTAAGATCCTGATATCCCTGCGCTACTTCATGTGAAGAAAGAGGGGATTCGCATACGGGACAAAAAGGAAGAATTTTAAATCCTTTATAAATTTTTCCGTCATCATAAAATCTCTTTAAAGCCCACCAGACAGATTCAATGTAATCATTATGATAAGTTACATAAGCGTCTTTTAGATTTATCCAGTAACCCATTCTTTCTGTAAGATCTTCCCATTCTTTCAGATACATAAAAATGGATTCTTTGCATTTTTGATTGAATTCAACAGCTCCGTAATCTTCAATTTCCTGTTTTGACTTAATGCCGAGCTGCTTTTCCACTTCCACTTCCACCGGCAATCCCTGAGTGTCCCATCCTGCTTTTCTGATCACTTTGTATCCATTCATTGCTTTGTACCGGCAGATCATATCTTTTACTGTTCTGGAAATAACGTGATGTATTCCGGGATGTCCGTTTGCAGTCGGAGGTCCTTCATAAAAAGTGAAGTGCTTTCCGCTGTTTTTTGAGGAAACGCTTTTTTCAAAAGTCTTGTCTTTTTTCCAAAATTCAAGAACCTTCTTCTCAAGTTCCGGTAAAAATATATTTTCTGGTAAATTTTTATACATACTTAAAGAATAAGTTGACAAGCTAAAAAAATACCATTTTAATATCAATGAATAAGATAGTGCGGATTGAGAAATCTCTGTACACGATAAAATTTTCCGGAGTGAATTTCTCGCAGATGACCGCAGAATTTTTCACGCAGAATTTCGCAGAAACAAGATTTAAATAGATTTTTTGAGTAAATCTGCGAATTTTTTCAGCGAATATCTGCGAGAAAATATTTTTGACGCGTACCAACTTGAGAAATATACAGATCAGACTTTTTTATGAAATAGGATTTTCTAAAAAATTCTAACTTATAATTCTTAAACTCCTGAGATTTTAAAGTTTTTTAATTGAAAATTCATTTTTGGAATTGAGAACCTTACTCAGGCTGGGATTTTTGCATTGAGTGGATACTTTCTGTAGAAAATGTTTTATTTATCATTTAGTTAATAAAAAAGACGAAGTTTTCACTTCGCCTCTTTTTTGATGAATGTAACAGGAAAATTAAATTTTACTTCTGTTTTTGATTTCTTTTATTGATCTTATCTTTGTTTTTATGCTTCTTTATCTGATTCTTAAATTCTTTATTGAAATTTTTCTTAAGAATCATGGACTTAGCAATTTGCTGAGGAGTCATATATGAACTTACATCCCTGATGAATTCTTTTCTTGTTTCAATTATCCTGGAATCTATCTCAAATGACTTATCAAGTTTGCTTCCGACATCTGCAGCTTCCGGATCGGCTTCAATTGATTTCATGATAGTTTTCTTTTCCTTCAGAAGATCTTTGACCTTGCCGTTATTCTCCCTGATTGCAATTATATATTTATCAGCAGATGATTCGCTCAGATCAAGTTTTTCAATTAGCTTCTGTTTCATAATACTGTCAATCTGCGCACGGAACTGTTTTTTATCATTATCTTTATTATTGTCAAATTGAGCAGTAGACAGATTGACAAATGTAAAAACAATAAAAACCGAAAAGAGTAAAATGTTTTTCATTATAATTGTGATTTTTTTAAGTTATTAATTAATTCATATTTTTCTTCAGGTGAAAGCAGCAGCAGCTCTTCTTCAAGATCTTCGTTATCGTCAGTGCTTGTCTGATAAATCATATCTGTATCTTCAGATTCTTCAATAGCTTCTTCAGAATCAAAATCATCATAAAATAAATGACTATCAGCGATCAAAGCGCTTTTGTTAGTTATTTCAGTATCAGATGGATAATTTGTTTCTGATTCAGATTTTGTTTCTTCATTCATAATAGTAAAATCAGAATTATTTTTATTTCTTGAAGAATTAATTTTTTTGTTCTTCGCGGAGATGTATATTGATTTATTTTTACTTTCAGATGTCTTATCAGGAGTAATAATTTCAGAAAGTTCTACCGGTGGTTTAGTTTTATTTTCAATAGTTTCCTGTGCCTTGCTGAAAGTATCAGAACTAATTTTTTCATTAACGGATGTTTCATTCTTATCTGTATCATTTTTTACATAACTGAAAATAAAGTAAGCTGCCAGAATTATTAATCCTAAAACCGGAATGAGTTTTCTGAATATAAACAGCGGATCAGTAAAGAATCCGAATTTCTTATTTTTAACTTCAATTCTTCTGTTAATAATTACGGAAAGGTTTGAAAAATAATTATCCGGAGGGGGAGTGAATTCTGCGCTATTCAGGAAACTCATCGTATTTCTAATTTCCTCATATTCTGTTTTAAATGAAGAATCCGAACTGAGACGGTTTTCAATTTTTTCAATAAGATTTTTATCTTCTAACTTATTGAGAATGTAATCCGGGAGATTTTCCGATAACTCGTCATTCATAATTTTATTTTCCATCTTTTATTTATTTTGTGTCCATTAGTTCAAACATTTTATTGCTAATCAGGAATTTTTGCAAGTTTTTTAAAGCATGAAAATAATTAGCTTTCATACCGCCTGTTGATTTTTCCATTATTGATGAAATTTCTTCATAACTGAGATTTTCATAATATCTCAGATTAAAAACCGCTCTTTGCTGAGCGGGAAGAGATTCAATTGCTTTTTCAAGAAGAACTGTCCTGTTTGTTGCGTCAATGATTTCATCAGCTTTCAGGTCAGACGAGCTTACTTCATTTCCGCTCAGACTTACATTCCTTGAATAATTCCTCTTGTTTTTATTCAGAAAATTCAGTGATAAATTGACAGCTATTCTGTAAATATAAGTAAAGAACTTTGACTCGCCGCGAAATTCATTGACAGAATTATAAATTTTTATGAAAACTTCCTGCGTAAGATCATCAGCATCATCATGATCCAATACCATTTTTCGTATAACTCTGTAAATACCCTCCTGATATTTTCTTATAAGAAGATTAAATGCATTCTGATCTCCTTTTAAAAATGCATCAATGAGATTCTTGTCATCGCTTTTTGTATTTAAACTCTGATCAGTCAAATAATTCAGCAAATAAGATTATTTTTAAACATAAAAAGCGTAGTAAGTAAAAAATATTCTGCAGGTGTTGTCATAAATTTATGTTTCCGGTTAATTAGACATTATAAACTGTAAATTAGTTTAATCTATCAATAGAATTATATTTTCATTCTAAACGTCTTCCATTCTTTCAATTCTTCCGCTCCGAGTTTTGAATAAAACTCAATTGCATTTATATTCCAGTCAAGCACAACCCACTCCATTCTTCCGCATTTATTTTTTTTTGCAATCTTTATCAGATCTTTAAAGAAAAGTTTCCCAATTCCCTTGTTCCTGTGCTCACTGGAAATGAATATATCTTCGAGATACAAAGTTCTTTTTGCAAGAAAAGATGAATACGTAAAAAAGTAAAATGCATATCCGATTATCATATTATCATATTCCGCAAGCAATACATAGAAAAGAGGTTCTTCAGAAAATGCATCTTTAATAAGTTTTCTTTTACCTTTGCTGTCCGGAGGAGTAAGCTTTTCAAATTCAGCAAGTTCGTCAATAAGTTTAAGAATTGCTTTTGAGTCTGCTCTCATGGCAGGTCTGATATTAATCTTTTCCATTCGCGTCAAATTAAGATTTTAACATTTAAAATAAAAATTATAATGTTTAAGTTATAAGAAATTTATCAAAATGCAGTTTAAAAATAAATCAGTTGTAATAATTTTTTCAGCAATATTTTTTTGCTTCATTTCAAACAACGTATTTATTTCTTCAGCCCGAAGTTATATTATTAAGCACAACATATCCGACGATTACGAAAAAATGAAATGCAGAAAAAAGCTTGCTTCGTTTGATGCATCTCTGAAAGAACTTCCCCTGAATGAAGTGATAGCCGAAGTCGGCAAGACGTTCATGGGAACGCCTTATGTCGCAGGAACACTTGATCAGAATCCGGCTGGTGAATCTGTTGTTGTAAGCATTACTGGACTTGACTGCGTTACTTTTGTGGAGAACTGCCTTATCTTTTCGAGACTAATAAAAGAGGGTAAAACAAATTTTGAAGATTACATGAAGGAACTTGAAAAAATTCGCTACAGAGACGGTGTCAATAACGGTTATTCTTCGAGACTGCATTATTTTACTGACTGGATTTATGATAATGAACAGAAAGGAATTGTAAAGGACATTACAAAAGAGGCAGGAGGAATTGAATATCCTAAGACGATAAATTTTATGACAACGCACAGGGGTTCATATAATCAGATGACGAATGACGAAGATAATTATTCAAAAATTGGTGATGTGGAAAACAGCATTAATTCACGCGAACATTTTTACATTCCCAAAGATCAGATTGCTGATCATTATGAAAACATGCAGACCGGAGATATAGTAGGAATTACATCAGCACTTGAAGGACTCGATATTGCTCACACAGGATTTGTGTATAAGGACGGAGGAAAAACATATCTTATGCATGCTTCACTGAAGAATAAGCAGGTGGAAATATCATCAGTTGAATTAATGGATTATTTAATGTCAAATCCAAAGCAGACCGGGATTGTGATAGCAAGAGTTACTGATATAAAATAAAATCAATGTCTTTCATTTTTATCTGTTTTGTATTTTATCTTATAGGTTCTTTACCGACAGCATATATTCTTGTTAAGCTGAAACACGGAAAAAATATTTCTGAAGAGGGCTCCGGCAACATCGGAGCGATGAATACTTATGATGTTACTGATTCAAAGTCGGACGGAATAATCGTTTTGCTGATTGACCTTCTGAAAGGTTTTATACCTGTTATATGGTTTGTAAATTATTCAGGATACGATCCCGAAATGATATTAATTCCGGCGCTGTTTTTGCTGGCAGGTCACAATTTTTCAATCTGGCTTAAATTTAAAGGAGGGCGCGGACTCGCTACAGGAGCGGGGATGCTGCTGGCAGTGAATTATTCTTTTGTAGTTATATGGCTTTTGCTGTATTTCGTTCTTTATAAATTGTCAAAAAATGTTCACATAGCAAGCGCAGTTGCTCTGATCATTTTACCAATGACATTAATCGTATTGCATGGATTAGTTTTTCAATTCACAAATCCGGCATTGAAAAATTCAGAGAGCGAGTTAACATTCCTTTTTTCATTTTGTTCGGCGGTCTGCATAATAATTTTGTTTAAACATATAGAACCTGTATTAACATATTTAAAAAACAAAAAAACAATCAACAACAATATTCATTAATCTTAAAATACTATGAGTACAAATCCAAAACTTACATCAATCGAAGATCTGAATGAAATGGCGCGTCAGATAAGAAGAGATATAATCAACATGCTTGTTATTTCGAATACGGGACATTCGGGAGCGCCTCTCGGAATGGCTGATATTTTCACGGCAATGTATTTCAATAAACTAAAACTCGACAATGAAAATCCTTTAATGAAAGAAAGAGATTACTTCTTTGTTTCAATCGGACACATAGCGCCGGTATGGTATGCAACGCTTGCGAGGAGAGAATTTATTCCTCTGGAAGAATTAAAGACTCTGAGAAGGATAAACGGAAGACTTCAGGGACATCCTGCTCCGGCTTATACTCACGGAGTTCCGGGTGTAGAAATAGCATCGGGATCTCTGGGACAGGGACTTTCAATAGCAGTCGGGACAGCAATCGGACTTCGTATGGACGGAAAAGATAATTATGTTTACTGTGTCAACGGCGACGGAGAACTTCAGGAAGGACAGATATGGGAAGCTGTGATGACAGCAGCTCATCACAAAGCAGATAACCTGACTATGATAGTTGACAGAAATCATTGTCAGATAGACAACAGAACTGACAAAGTTATGGAGCTCGAACCATTGGCGGATAAATTCAAAGCGTTCAACTGGCATGTATATGAAATAGACGGGCATAACATTCAGCAGATTATGGATACAGTAGAAGAGTCCAAGAAATTTAAGGGTAAGCCAAAAGTTATTATTGCAAATACATTCATGGGCAGGGGAGTTTCATTCATGGAAGATAATTTCAAATGGCACGGCGTTCCTCCGAGCAGAGAGCAGGCGGTGGTTGCACTCAAAGATCTTGCGCCGACTAAATATGGCGACTTCTGGCAAATGGAAGAACTGGCAGAAGCGTAAGACGTTTAATATCAATTTTGAAAGCAGCAAAATAATTTATTAAGTACTATTAATTATTTTTGCTGCTTTTTTATTTGAATGAGAATAATATATACTTTGTGATTTTTGTCTTTAAAGATTTCCGCCTCAGCAACGAAATAAAAACTACAAATTCAAAGTAACCTCAGAATTGTATCTGCGAATTGTATTCAGCATCTGATAAAGAAGTTAGAAGTTACATGTACATTCCTGTTAACATTCAGTCAGTAAATTTTGTAAAAATAAATGAAAACATAAGTATCTAAACAATTCACTTAATTAAAAACAGTTTTAAATATCTTTTCAAAATATATATGATTATTTTAGCAAAAATTTAATAATAAAAAATAATTAATTGAGAAGAGATCATTACCATGAAGAAATAGGAAGTGAGATACTTATAATCGGCGGTGCGGAAGACAAATTAAATGAAAGACATATACTAAGGAAATTTGTTGACATTTCCGGAGGAAGAAATGCATCATTGCTGATAGTACCTGTACCATCCGACTTTCCGCTTGTTACAGCTACACTTTACAAAGGTTTGTTTGAGAATCTCGGAATAAATAAAATAGCGATACTCGATTCGACATCCAGACAGGAGATAATAAAAATCAATGCGAAATCCTTACTGGATGGTGTGACAGGTGTATTCCTAACGGGCGGCGATCAGATGAGACTTTGTTCGCTGATTGGCGGAACTGAATTTTTATCCGAACTTAAATCCAAAGTACGCAAAGGAAAAATAATACTTGCAGGTTCAAGCGCAGGGGCGGCAAGCATGAGTTCAACAATGATAGTTAGAGGCGAGCCGTCAGTTCAGCCGTTAAAAGACTCCATTCGTCTCTGTCCCGGTCTGGGAATATTAAAGAATATAATCATTGATCAGCATTTTACACAGAGAGCGAGACTGACAAGACTTATAACCGCTATTTCATATAATCCAGGAAATCTTGGAATTGGTATAGACGAGAACACTGCCATTCACTTAACAAAAGAAGGAGTTCTTGAAGTCTTAGGCGGAGGCACTGTAACTATTATAGACGGTTCGAAGATCAGCTATAACACAATTGCAGAAGTTCATGAGTCTGAACCTTTTTCAGTAATGGGACTGCAGGTTAACATATTAAGCAGCGGAGTGCGGTATGATATTTTTAAAAGGGAACAGCTTGCGATTGTAGGAAATTATTCGCAATTGTGATATGATAACAGAAGTCATAATTAATCATTAAATAAGTTTTAAAAATCTCAACATGAAAATACTGGAGTTAAAAGCGCTTCGCGGAGCAAATTACTGGAGCAACAGATGGAAAAAGCTTATTGTAATGAGACTTGACATCGGTGAATATGAAGACAGACCTTCGGATAAAATCCCAGGGTTTACCGAAAGACTGAATGAACTTATTCCTTCGCTGAAAACACATACCTGCAGTTACGGTTATGAAGGAGGATTTTTGCAAAGAGTTTCGGAAGGAACATGGGCTGGTCATATCATAGAGCACATTGCTCTGGAAATGCAGACACTTGCAGGAATGGAAACAGGATTCGGAAGAACAAGAGAAACAAATGATAAGGGTATTTATAATGTGATATTCAGTTACATCGAGGAAAAAGCGGGACTTTATACAGCCGGGGAATCAGTGAAACTATTTATAGCAATAGCGGAAGGAAAATCTATTGAAGAACTGAAAAAGCAGTTAAGCGGGAACATACAGAAGTTAAGGGAGATAAGGGAAAGAGTAAGATTCGGACCGAGTACGGGTTCGATTATTGAAGAAGCGGAGAACAGGGGAATTCCTCATATAAGACTCAGCAGTCAGTCTCTTGTACAGCTGGGATACGGAGTTTATCAGAAGATCATACAGGCAACGATGACATGCAGAACAGGTTACATCGCCACAGACATTGCAAGTGATAAGGATCTTTCAAAGAATCTGCTGGCAAGTATGGGAGTGCCTGTTCCTAAGGGATTTAAAATTTATGATATTGAGGAACTTGAAGATGCAATATATTCGATAGGATTTCCGGTAGCAATTAAGCCGTTAGATTCAAATCACGGGAAGGGGATTTCTGCAAATATCATTTCTCCTGAAGATGCAAAGAAGGCATTTGAATCAGCTAAAAAATATTCCCGGGCTGTTATAGTAGAAAAGTCATTGAAAGGGAATGATTTCAGAGCGCTTGTAATAAATAATAAATTAATTGCAGTCGCCGAAAGGACGCCTGCATTTGTAAAAGGTGACGGAGTTTCTACTATTAATCAGCTTGTAGAAAAGGTAAACAGTGATCCGAGAAGAGGTTACGGACATGAGAAAATACTTACACAGATAACAATTGATTATATGACAGAAAGGGTACTCGAATTGAAAGGTTTTAACCTTGAAACAGTACTGAAGAAAGATGAAATATGTTACCTTAAATCTACAGCTAATATTTCCACCGGAGGAACAGCAATAGACAGGACAGATGAAGTTCATCCGGATAATATTTTTCTTTTTGAAAGAATCGCAAGGATAATAGGACTTGATATAGCGGGAATTGATGTAGTTGCACCGGATGTTTCTTCACCTATTGTAAAGAACGGCGGCGGAATTGTAGAAGTTAATGCAGCGCCCGGTTTCAGGATGCATCTTGCACCTTCGGAAGGACTTCCGAGAAATGTAGCCGAACCCGTAGTTAATATGTTATTTCCACCTGGAGAGAAATTCAGAATTCCGATAATTGCAGTAACCGGGACGAACGGTAAGACGACTACTACAAGACTGATTGCACATATAATGAAAAATGTCGGCAAGAATGTTGGATTTACCACAACAGAAGGAGTTTATATCGGAAATAAATTAATTCAGGCGGGAGATAATACAGGACCTGTTTCAGCGCAGATGGTCCTGAGGGATCCTACAGTTGAAATTGCAGTGCTTGAAACTGCAAGGGGAGGATTACTTAGAGCAGGTTTAGGATTTGACGGTTGTGATATTGGAGTTGTTATGAATGTAACGGCGGATCATCTGGGATTAAAAGACATTAACTCACTTGAAGACATGGCAAGAGTTAAAGCGATCGTTCCTGAGAATGTATTCAAATCAGGATATGCAGTTCTTAATGCAGATGATAAGTTAGTATTGAATATGCGCGATAAACTCAATAGTAATGTTGCATTGTTCAGCATGGATGAAAATAATCCTGAAATAAAGAAGCATATCAGGAAAGGAGGAATTGCCTGTGTTTATGAACATAATTTCATAACACTTCTAAAAGGTCAGTGGAAATTAAGAGTTGAAAAAGTTATAAACATACCATTGACATTCGGAGGAAGAGCAGCGTTTATGATACAAAATGTACTTGCTGCGACACTTTCGAGCTATATATTACATGGAGTTAGCATTGAGGATATAAAGTTCGGACTTAGTTCTTTTGTGCCCTCTGTAACTCAGACTCCGGGAAGACTAAATCTTATAGATGTAGGTAATTTCACTGTTCTAATAGACTTTGCTCACAACCCTGCTGGTATGGAAGCGTTATCAAAGTTCGTCGAAAAGCTCCCGAATAAAGTAAAGACAGGAGTTATTGGCGGTACCGGAGACAGAAGGGATGAAGACATAAGAAACCTTGGAAAGTCAGCCGCAAAAATGCTTACATCCATAATTATCAGGGAAGATGCAAGTCTAAGGGGCAGGAAAGAAGGAGAAGTAAACAAAATTGTTCTTGAAGGAGTCAGGAGTGAAAAGCCGGATGTTCCTGTAAAGACAATAGAAGATGAAGTGAAAGCAATAAATTTCGGATTGAAGAATGCAAAGAAAGATGACCTGCTTGTAATACTTCCTGATAACATACCGAGAGCGATAGAGATAGTAAATAAATTCAGGGATAAGCTAAATGAAATAAAGATTGAGCAAAGCGATATTCCGAATAAGAATTAATTTATCAGCATAGATAAAAGAATTTAATAAAAAATTTAATTTCAAAAACTCCGGAATAAAGATTTCATTTTCATGCTTTCTTTCCGGAGTACTTTCCAATGAAAATAACTATTAAATAATATCTGTCCTGCTTTACCCCGTATCATAACTTTTCAAATCCTGCGGATTAATTTATCATTTCTGCAAATATCATAAAATTTATTTTTGATACAGCATTAAACTTAAAAAAATTTATCTTGTCTTACAGGCGAATTAAATTTATTAACTAAAACAAATCAAAATGAAATTAGATAAATTTCCCGTAATAATGAGCGGATGGTTTAAATTATTCATTATTGTTTTCATCACTTTAGTCTACTCAGGAATTTCCTATTCTCAGAGTTATGATAAGTCGGGAAAAACACCTGAAGAGAAAGCTACAAAGATGGCTGACAGAATGAAGCAGAATCTTTCACTTTCAGATGATCAGTATAAGCAGATTTATAACCTTGCTTTGGAGAAAGTAAAAACTCACGCTTCAAATAAAGAGAAATACAAAACATTGGATAAAGAAGCCAGGAAGAGTATGAAAATGCAGAACAAAGCAGAATACAGAAAACAACTTGAAGGTATTCTTAATCAGGACCAGATAACAAAAATGAAAAGTCTTAAAAACAATCATTACGGTAATAAAACCGGTCATAAAGGAAAGAAGAACAAAAACAGAGACCGGGTAAATTAAGTTTAAAGTGTAATAAAAAAGATCCGGAGATTACTGTCTCCGGATCTTTTTTTTATTATTAAGATATAACCAATAAATTTACTAAAGTAGAAAATAATTTAATCAACTCTTATGCTTTTTTTCAAAAGCCGAAAGCTGTTTTATCTTTTCAAGCAGCCAGCCTTTGTCGAAGGTATTTTTTGATTTCTTTATCCTGTCAGAAAGAAATGACAGACTGACTTTTTTAGAGCCAGTCCTGTAATGAATTAGCTTTAAAGTATAAGCAACAAAATTATTATGAAGTATCTTTCTGTTTTCGGAAAGCAACTGATTGTTTTTAAGGAAATGCTTGTAAGAATCAATTACTGAAATTGCTGATTCAAAGTATTCGAGTTCGTAATTAATTTTCAACTGCAGATTTTTCATATCAACTTTAAATACAAACTGGTCAAAAGTCACTTTATTAATGCAGTTTAGAGCTTTACTGTATGATTCTTTTTCAAAATATAACAGTGCATAACTGTAATTTTCAACATTCGTTATATGCATTGGGATCAGCTTCTTCGAATATTTAGAGATAAATTCCTCCATATAATGCAGTTCGCGAATTGTTATGCAGTTTAACAAAACATTTCTGTACAGATCAAGAGTCAGATAAGAATTTGAATCTGATTTATAATATTCTTTTTTAATAAATATTTTCTGAAGCTCAAAAATCTCCCTGTCGAGATCGAATGTACTGCTGGCTCCCTTGTTTTTTTTTGTAATACAATAATCAATTAATCTTGAATGAAGGAAATTGTTTTCATTAGTTCCAAGATTCTTTGAATGATATAAAAGGGTTTTTTTGAAATCAAAATACTTCCCTGAATTATCCATATCAAGAAATGTCTCAAGAAGTTTGAAATAAATTTCAATTACAGGAATATTAATATTCGAATTTTCTCTTATATACTTTATGATTTTATCGAATTTGAAAATATCCAGAAAATCTGATACTGTATCTATATTCTTTTTAATATTATAAGACCTGGAATAATTCAGAAGGATTTCATTGTGCTTTAAAGATTCCATTACAAAATAGCATAGCATAAAAACAATACTTTCGATCAGAATTTCGGATTCTCCTGTTACATAAGATTTCTTGGTTGTTTTTTGGGTGATCATGTTCGTGAAAAATTTCGTTGCATTTAATTTGAATTTGCTCATGAAATATTCAGAGTCTATAACATTTCTCTTTTCGAGAGATCTTTCAGTCTGAACAATTTTTGACATCAGCAGATTCACATTCCCCCTTTCAAACAATTCGTCACTCAGAAACAAATCAGATTCAATAACATTTTTCTCAATACCTTCAAGCTTTACAAATTGAAGTGTTAACTGAAGAAGATCTGACATAAGGTTTCTGAAAGTTGAGTCATTATATTTTATTTTCCCGTATACTGAAGAATAAATATCTTCTTTTGTAAATTTTCTGCCTTCAAACTCCGGATAATATCTTTTAAGAACAAGAAAAAGTTTTATGAGCATTTTCCTGTTATTAAAATAAGGAGAGTTTAAAAACTTTCCAAACCACATAATTTCCTTTGCAGAAAAGGTTTTAAGGAGTTCAATTAATTGATGTGTATACACTTTTTATATACTTTGATTATGTAATATTGCGACAGATAAATTGGTTTATTTATAACAAAAATAGCAATATTTTGAATGAATTACAATATTTTATATATTCCGAATTTATTTATAACAAAAAAACTGCGACAAATCAAATTTTATTTCTTTGTTTTAAAACATATATGTTAGTAATTTGTATAAACTTTAACAAGAAAAGGAGAAGTTATGAAAAAAGTATTAAAATCTTTATTAATAGTTCTATTGTTTGTTCTTGCTGTAAACATTTCTTTTAGTTCGGATTGTAAAGCAAATTCAAATGTTGCTAAGACTTCTGAGAAAGTTGATCTGCTGATTGTTAGGACTGTAGAAAATGATGTGACGTACATAAGTATTTATACTGACAGCGGAATATTTATTACAAAATTTGAAGAGTTATAAACAGAAAGTATTAATTAATAGAAATCTGACGTAGTAATATATTTTAATTTACCGAATTATTAAGCAAAATAATTTTATCGATTATTAATTAAAACTTTTTTTGTAATTTTTTCTTGATTTAAAGTTTTTGGATTAAAATAAAAAAAATACACTCCTCGTTTCTCCTTTCACCGTTCAAAATTTGGGGTTGAACGGCCTTGAGGGGTGTATTTCTTTATCAACTTTTTGGGCTAGTCTTGTGTAACTTACTAATTTTCTATCATTTAGTAAAGTAATTTATTCATTCATAACAAAATTATATTTTCCTGCCTTTAAAGCAATTTCTTTTGCTTTGATAAACAGCATACTTATATATTCCTGTTCCGCACAAATCAATATGGTACTAAACAAACCTCTGTAAATAAATTAATCTCAAAAACCTTTTATTTTAATTTCCCTTAAATCATTTACTCAATTTAATTGAGAAAATATCAAAGCATTGTTTTAAGACATATATTCATTCTAATATTATATACTTTTTAGTTTACATTTCATTGTTAATTAGTGATATTACAAGTAATTTTGTGTTTTTAATTTTATGCCGCCAGTTTTATGCTGCCTGTAAAAATATTTATTTCAAAAATAAAATATTGAAATATGAATAATAATTTAAATAAACTTGCCTCGAGGAAAGTTTTTTTCTCCAGATTGATCAACAGTCTTTTTTTCGGACTTTTATTAATTATAATTTCACTTACTGTTGGAGTATTAGGTTATCATGAATTAAGAAACATGTCCTGGATTGATTCTTTTCTGAATGCGTCCATGATTCTCGGTGGAATGGGTCCTATTGATATGTTTGAAGGAGCTACACAGTCCGCAAAGTTATTCGGCGGGCTATATGCAATATTCAGCGGTGTTCTTTTTATTTCCGGAACAGCAATAGTAATCTCACCACTGATCCACAGATTGCTTCACAGATTTCATCTGGAAGATATGAAAGAATAATCTTATACCCTGTAATGATCCGCTTTCCAGTTTTTAACAGACTGTTTAATAGCGTCATTATTCAGATTATCTTTCAAAGCTATAGCGGTCAGGTCAGGAAATTCTTCATCAGGAGCAAATCTCAAAGCAAGAATTTGGGATGTTTTTAAACCTTTGTCAAACAACTTCCCCGTCAAAACGAAATGTCTTAAATTTTCTTCTGCTCTAATGGCTCTGTCCTGGGCTTTTAATGCAAATGATCTTGCATAATAAAACATCAGATTGAATAAAATTGCAGTTAAGAAAAACATAACACTGTATCTCAGATCATAATGATCTTTTAATGAAGCATATAAACTGTAAATAGATAATACAAGAAGAGCAACTGAAATAAAAAATGTTAACCCGTGATAACCGGCAACTAATCTTCTGTGATTTTTGTAATTTTGTTCTTTCATTGTAATGATAATTTTGTAATGATTATAAATTAAATTAATTGTTTAATATTTGATTTTTTAAATTACATTTTCTTTTAGAAAATTTACATTCAAAAGATAAAATGAAAAATTCTGTAAGCTTCGATTCCGGAAATTATATATTCGGTATTTGTGCAGATTCTGATGTTATTGAGTAATCATTGGTATTAAAATACAGGAAGACTAATATAAAAAATCACATCCGTCCAAAATGTTGAATAATTGTTCACGAAACAAAAACTATATTGCAAATCAAATGGCTTGTCTCTCACAGATTACACAGATTACACAGATTAACACAGATAAGACTTTGCATTTTTGTTTCAATTTTTGAACACCCGGGTAAGAGTATAAATGTGTATCTGTGAAAATCTGTGCCATCTGTGAGAGAAAAGCTTTGTTTTGTTTTTTAAATATAAATTTGATTGAACTTCAGGGATAGTTTTAAATGTCCGGGAATTCTGTTAAAAATTGTATTCATTATTAACTTTATCTAATTAACCCGAAACGTTTTGGACAGTTGTGATAAAAAATGTAATGAAATCAGCAGAATACATTTAAAATAAGATTTAAAATAAAAATTAAATGGGATGAACCTTTTGTATCAATGTATTTTAATGTTGGCAGATAACTTAATCCCGGCAAGGACATAAAAAAACCGGCAATAAAATAATATAATGCCGGTAATTTGATATTGAAGTTTATTATGCTGTGATGGTACAGCTTATAAATTATTTTTTTGTTTCCTTTTTGTTAATCTTTTCTTTCTGATCTCTGTACGATTTTTTATCATAGATTGAAATTGAATTATCTATACATTCATTCGCTTTCTTAATATTCTTATTCTGCAAATAAAGTTCAGACATCATAAAATAGGCGCTGGCTTCGTTTACAGTTCCTTTAACATAATCAACGCATTTCTCAAGTGTCTTTATCCCTTTTTCTCTTTCACCTTTTGTAGATTTTTCATTTTTCATAACTGCATAACCTAATCCCATAAGATATCCTCCGTAACTCTGCTTTATATCAAAATCATTTTTTCCGAATTTTGCAAAAGCATCATTGAAGTATTTTTCAGCTTCCTTTTGATTATCTTTGTCAGCATAATAGGATGCAAGATTCAGATAACCTTCTTTAACCTTTTCGCTTTCAGGATATTCTTTTAAAAGGGCAATAAGAGATTGCGGATCTTCATTCAAATAAGCAAGCATGAATTTAGCATCATCAGTATATCCTTTTTCATTTGAAGGATCATAAGTTATAGTATTGTTAAGATACATTTTTACATCTCCTCCAAGCCCGTTAGAGGAAATTTTATCAGCCATCATATAATTTGTTACCGGATCATTAGGATTTGCTTCGAGCAAGCTTTTAATTGCTATGTATGTATTTACCCCTGCATTATAATCTTTCATCTTTATCAGGAACTGTTCTGCGGGTAAATATCCGTATATCCTGTCAATTTCTGAACCGTCAGCATTAGTAAAAACTATTGTGGGAAAACCTTTCACTCCGTATTTTTTAGTAAGTTCGGGTCCTTCTCCTTTTTCAGCGTCAATTTTCCAGTTGATCTGATTGGCATTAGCAAACGCTGAGACTTCAGTGTTTGTGTATACTTTTCTGTCAGTCTCTACACACCACTTGCACCAGTCAGTAATAAAGTCAATCATTATTGTCTTATTCTCAGCTTTTGCTTTATCAAGCATTTCCTGATATGTGCCCTGTGTAAATATAACATCTTCTGCGAAAGTTGTTTTTGCAAAGATCAGTAAAACTAAAATTATTAAATTTGTTAAAATGATTTTCAAAGTTTTCTCCTGTATTATTAAAATTTATGAAACTTACAGATACGGATAATTATCTGCAATGAAATAATTAATTTTAAACTTAAATCTATAAAAATCAGAATCAGTGCTGCAAAATTTATTTTGAAAACTGTTCTTCTTCAGTAGATCCCTCCAGAGCTATAGTTGCAGTATGACCTGAAGTTATAGACATCTGAACCTGATCGAAATATCCGGTTCCTACAAAAGACTGATGCTTCACCGCTTTGTATCCGGAAGTTTTTTCCAGTTCAAATTCAAGTTCCTGAAGCTTTGTAAATGCTGTCATACCGTCATCTTTGTATTCCAGAGCAAGCTGGAACATAGTTGTGTTCAGAGCGTGAAATCCTGCAAGAGTAATAAACTGATATTTGTATCCAAGTTCACCGAGCTGATCCTGAAACTTTGCGATCTGTTTGTCATTGAGATTTCTTTTCCAGTTAAAAGAAGGTGAGCAGTTATATGCCAGCATTTTCCCCGGAAATTTTTCATGTATTGCTTCAGCAAATACCTTTGCTTCTTCTACATCAGGATGAGCTGTTTCACACCATATCAGATCAGCATAAGGCGCATAAGATAGTCCGCGGTCTATAGCGCATTCTATTCCTCCCTTAATATGAAAGAATCCTTCGAAAGTCCTGTCGCCGTGAATAAATTTTCTGTCTCTGTCATCAATGTCGTTTGTGAGTAAGTTTGCGCTGTTGGCATCAGTTCTTGCAATAAGTATTGTAGGAACTCCCATAATGTCTGAAGCTAATCTTGCAGATATAAGTGTATTTAAAAATTCTCTTGTGGACACAAGAACTTTTCCTCCCATATGACCGCATTTTTTAGCTGAGCTTAGCTGATCTTCAAAATGAACGCCTGCAGCTCCAGCTTCTATCATACCTTTCATTAACTCAAACACATTCAAAGTGCCACCGAATCCTGCTTCCGCATCGGCTACTATCGGAGCAAACCAGTGAACATCTTCATGACCTTCCATGTGAGAAATCTGATCCGCTCTAATGAAAGCATTGTTAATTCTTTTTACAACCGCAGGAACACTGTCAGCCGGATACAAACTCTGATCAGGATATGTATGCCTTGCATTGTTCGCATCTGCTGCAACCTGCCATCCGCTTAGATAAATGGATTGCAGGCCTGCCTGAACCTGCTGAACCGCCTGATTACCCGTTAAAGCGCCGAGAGCTCTTACAAAAGGTCCCGTATGAAGAAGTTTCCATAATCTCTCAGCACCGAGTCTTGCAAGAGTATGTTCGACCTGCACAGAGCCTCTGAGCTTATAGACTTCTTCAGCGGAATAAGGTCTTTCAATCCCTTTCCATCTTTTATCAGTTTTCCATGATTGAGCGATTTCTTTAATTTGTTCTGTTTTTTTCATAATTGTATTTTTTAATTGTTAGATTTTATTGTAAGCTGTCAATGTTAAAAATTCACTGAAATTTTTGTCTGTAGAAAGTTTGTTAAATAGTTCTGTCGCTAATACATATTTCCCTTTTGTAAAATTTTCCGCTCCGACAAGTTTTTTAATTTTATCAAGTTCTTCAATTACTAATTCATTATAAAGATCTTCGGTAACTTTTCTTCCGTCATTCAGCAATCCTCTTTCATGATGAATCCATTGCCAGATCTGAGCCCTTGAGATTTCAGCTGTTGCGGCATCTTCCATAAGATTGTAAATAGGAACACATCCGTTCCCGTTAAGCCATGCTTCGAGATACTGAATAGATACATTTATATTCTGCCGTAATCCGTTCTCTGTAATAGTGCCTTCAGGAACTGAAAGAAGATCACCTGCATTTATAAAAACATCTTCTCTCTTTTTGCTGATCTGATTTTTCTCAGGCATTAGCTGATCAAAAATATCTTTTGCAATTTTAATTAAACCCGGATGAGCGACCCACGTTCCGTCATGTCCGTCGCCGGCTTCTCTTTCCTTATCTTCTTTAACTTTTTTCAATGCTTCTTCATTGGCTTTTTCATCATTCTTTATTGGAATCTGAGCAGCCATTCCTCCCATTGCATGTATTCCTCTTCTGTGACAGGTCTTGATCAGAAGACGTGAATAAGATCTAAGAAAGTGAACTTTCATAGATACCTGACTTCTGTCCGGCAATACAAACTCATTGAACTTCCTGAATTTTTTTATAAAACTAAATATGTAATCCCATCTTCCGCAGTTCAGCCCTGCTGAATGATCTCTTAGTTCATAAAGAATTTCATCCATCTCAAATGCCGCGAGTATCGTTTCAATAAGAACGGTTGCGCGGATTGTCCCGCGGGGAATTTCTAATTCATCCTGTGCAAAATTAAACACATCATTCCAAAGTCTTGCTTCATAGTAATTCTCAAGTTTTGGAAGATAAAAATATGGACCTGAACCATTATCAATCAATTTTTTTGCATTGTGAAAAAAATACAATCCGAAATCAAACAATGAACCTGAGAAAGGTTCGCTATCAAGCGTTACATTTTTTTCTTCGAGATGCCATCCTCTCGGACGAACCATTAATGTCGCCGGCTTATCTTTCAGATTATAAATCTTTCCTTCGGGACTTGTAAATGAAATACTCCTGTCAATCGCATCCCTTAAATTAATCTGCCCTTCAATAATATTATTCCATGTAGGAGAATTGGAATCTTCAAAGTCAGCCATAAAGACATTCGCCCCGGAATTGAGTGCGTTAATTATCATTTTCCTGTCAACTGGTCCTGTGATCTCAACTCTTCTGTCAATAAGATCTTCAGGTATTGCAGCAACTTTCCATTCGCTTTCTCTTACAGATTTTGTTTCTTCAGGGAAATCAGGCATCTTCCCTGAGCTGATCTCTTCCTGTTTTATTAATCTTTTACTGAGCAGATCTTTTCTCTTCTGATTGAAATTTATTTGCAACTTCGAAATGAAATTCATAGCATCTTCTGTCAGAATTTCATTATACTGTTCATTCAGTGTACCCGTTATTTGTATATTATCTTTCATAGATGTTAATTAGAATATTTATAAATTTTTTTTTGGGGTGAGAAATCAAAGATGTGAAGATTACAAAAAAATACATGAGTGCTTTGAATTTAATTCAATATAATTATTATGATTTGCACTTTCACGTTAAAAAAAATACTTTACAATAAATTTATAAATTAATTATTCAGATGAAAATACTTATTACAGGCGGAAGCGGACTTCTCGGGCAATATTTAAATGTAAAATTGTCCTGGGATAATGAAATACTTTCTCTTTATAATAAAAATCCCGGTAACTGTAAAAACTACGCTTCAAAGGAAATTGATCTTAGCAATAAAGAAAAACTTGATGAAATATTTATTACATTTAATCCTGATGTTGTTATTCATACAGCGGCAATATCAAGACCTGAACTGTGTGATTCATTGCCTTCCGAATATGTTACGGAAATAAATATTAATGCTACGGAACACATTGCAGAATTATGCGCAAGGTATAATTCAAAATTAATTTTTACATCAACTGATCTTGTCTATGACGGGGATTCAGGAGGAATGATGAGCGAAGAGGATCTTATAAATCCGGTTTCGTTTTATGCGGAGACAAAAATAAAGTCTGAAGATATCATAAAAAATACTTTTGATAATTTTGTTATTCTCAGAACTTCTCTTTTATTCGGAATGGGGAAAAATCATTCCGTAAATAATTTTCATAACATGATATTAAGTTTCAGAAAAAACAAAAAAGTTAAATTGTTTTATGATCAGTATAGAACTCCGCTTTCTCTTAATGAAGCGTCTGAAATTATATCCCAGTTAATAAATAATAATATCAGAAACATAACGATAAATTTCGGAGGGATGGAAAGAATATCCAGAACAGAACTTGGCGAGATCGTCTGCAGAGCAGGAGGATTTGATACTTCTCTTATTGAAAGAACTTCTATGTATGACATTCCGGATCTGCACAAAGTTGCTGATGTATCTATGAACACGGATAAACTTAATTCACTCGTTATAAAAAGGAATTCACTTGAAGAATCGGTCACTAAAATTCTTAAAGATCTTCTTTAAACCAATATCGGAACCCTTTATTGATTGGATCCCCGCTAAAAGCACGCGGAGATGATAGTAAGTGTTTTCAGTAGTCTCAAATTGTTAACTGCTAATTGTTAACTGCTAATTGTTAATTGACAGATGGATCAGTCGGGAAAGTAGAAATCAGAGAATATTTTTTTCCCATAGATTTAAGAATTCTGTTCCATAGATTATCCGGTTCATTATCAAATATATTTTCGGGTGAAGGATTATTGAGAATCCATGAATCAATTTTTAGTTCATCTGATAGCTGATCCGGACCCCAGCCGGCATAGCCCAGCAGGAATTTGAAATCTTCAGGATCAAGTGAATTATTTTCAATTAAAATTTTTAGCGTTTCATAATTGCCGCCCCAGTAAATTCCTTCAATAATCTCATGGCTTCCGTCAAGTATATGACCCGCTTTGTGAATGAAATTCAGTGTATTAGTCTGAACAGGTCCGCCAAGGTAAACAGGTGCGTTAAATTCAGGAAAGTCTTCAATGATTTCATTGAGTTTATAATCAGTGAGTTTGTTTAATATAAATCCAACACTGCCTTCTTCATTAAACTCCGTAAGTAAAATTACTGATCTTTTAAAAACATCATTTAAAAAAGGAGCTGATATAAGAAGTTTGCCTTTTCCCGGTTCAATGTTTTTTTTCATAAGAATATTTAATTAAGTTAAATCCGTCTGAATTTTATTTTAACAAAATCATTTTCCTGCTTTGAGTAAATTTATCAGCTGTAAGTTTATAAAAATATATTCCTGAAGGAAGATTCGCTGCATAGAAAGGAATTGAATTATTCCCGTCTTCAACGCGTCCGCTGATCAAAGTAGCGACTGTCTTTCCTGTAATGTCAAAAACTTCAAGAGTAATATTCTGAGCTTTAGGCAAAGAGAATTTTATCAGAGTCGAAGGATTGAAAGGATTCGGATAATTCTGATCTAATCTGTAATCCGCAGCATTTGCAAAAGGATTACTAACTTCCATCAGATCTACAGAGCTGACTCTTGAGTTTGTCTCAATCTCTGCAAGACCTGCGAGTGATACATTATTGATAAGACCGGTAAAACTCTTCACAATAATTTTAGCGCTGTCTGCAGTAGCAATAGGACTTACCTGAATTGTTGTTCCGTTAACATCAAGAGGACCTGTAGATTCAATATGTTTAACAATATTATTATCTTTGTAAATAAAAATTTCGCAGTCATTGACCTGTATGTTTGTACTGTTAGCAGAGTTCGGAATGATATTGTAAAGTATAAATCTTCTAATGTCAATCGGAATTTCCCATTTCAACACTACATATTCATTGACAGTACCATCAGCAATCCAGTTAACACTCAGATCATTATTTCTTGCTTTTCTGTCAACGGTTTTAACGCCTTTGTAATTTATACCGTTGAAATTTTTAAAGCTGCTTTCTCTGACTTCAGCAGAAGTGGAAAGATTTGTAAATGAACCTTCAGTAACATTAAACGGAACAGTTATAAGAGTATGACCGGCATGACAACCTACGCATTTGGTCCCTGAACCGTTATTGCCGAAGTTCATTCCCAGCACGTGCGCTAAATGTCCTTCTTTGTTTGTCAGAAGTTTCGAGTTACTGTCAACAAGCTGTTCGAACATAGAAATATTTGCAGGCATGTCTCCTTCCGCAATTTTACCGTCTCTGTCTAACTCAATTTCCCTGAAAAGAATAGGCTGATCGAGTCCGTTCTCATCCTGTCTCTGAAAATTAAAGAAGAATCTGAACTTAGCATTTTTCTTTATCGAAGGAGCGTCATCAATAGGAGCGTCTACAGGACCGTTTGAATAAACATTAAGGCAGTCAAATCTGAATAAACCTCCCTGATAAAATGTATTCGGATTGGTTGTTGGAGGAACAAGGTTTGTATCGAATGCAGTAAGATAACTTATCAAAGGCGGCGTAGGTCTCGGTGTAAGAAGCTCAGCATTAAGTTCAAGAGTTCCCGGCAAATCAACAACCTGCGTAAGACCTGTGCCTGTTAAATTGCAGGTATAAATTCCGTAATCCTGCTCTGAAACAGTTGTCGCATAAGAAAATAAAATCTTTCCGTCTGGCAGCGGAACCGGATCAGTAGCATAAGGCGGCTGCATAGTACCGTATGACGGAGGAGTCTGAATAAACAAGGGAGTCAGAGTATCAACGCCGATCACATTATGAATTTCAGAAAAACCTTTTGTATAATATCTTATTCCCGGACTTCCGCTTGTATTGATCATTGGCATGTGAGGAATGAACACACTAAGAAGTTTTCCGTCCGCCATTACCCGTGGTCTGTAAGAAAACAAACTTCTTCTGTTTCTGGGATCAGTGCCGTATTGCTTGAGCGCATCACCGTCAGGATTTACAAGACTTACCTGCCAGATATTTCCTCTGTCAGTAGTAAGAGCGAGAGAATCCTCTCTGGTATATCCTGTGGAAGTGAGATTGCTTGGTCTGTCAATATTAGCCCACCAGCGTGAATAGAGTATCAGACCTGAAACAGGATCAATGGTTGGTTTCTCGCCACCGTTTCTTTCAGTAGTGATCCTGTAAATATCAGAAGCTGTTGTATCAGCAATATATAAATTAGTTGTCTGAACGCCACCGAATTCAGACAGGCAGGGATATCTTGTGGATGCAAATATAATTTTACCGTCTGGCAGATAGATTGGATCAATGTCATCATATCTGATAAATTTTGCAGCAGCGTTGCCGAATTGCGACAGATTGATTTCTCTGTTAGTAAAAGTGAGTTTGCTAAGTCTCGGGCTGTTCAGTTTAATTTCATAAATTCTCCAGTTACTGTCTCTGTGTTCTATTCCTGCGAACAAAATCTTTTTCCCGTTCCAGTGAACACACGGCTGCTGAACGTCAATTAAACGTATGTCTCCGAAAAGCATTGTACTGTCTATTAAAACAGAAATATTTCCAAGACTGTCACGCATCATAAGCCGTCCTCCGACGACTTTAAATCTGGAAAAAGCTCCCATTCCCGGAAGCAGTCCTGCCTGAGGATAAAGTATATTGCCGTTTATTTCATGATTTCTTGAAACGAAGACTATAGGAATATTAAATGACTGGGATAATGCAAACTCAGCGTATAAGAAAGAAATTAATGCAGATAGTAAAATTAACTTTTTCATTTTATCAAATTTAATGAACTGTTTTTATAAATTACCAAATTAAAGATATTAATTAAACCATTTTATTTTAACATGAGTAAATCTGTTATGAACAGGGGAATATTACTTAAATGAATTTAAGAGCTGATATAGCACTACAAATATTCATTGTCATGGTTGAAAAATTTTCAGTGGTGTCCAAAACGTTTTGTAATGAGCAAAAACTTTTTAATTTTTGTATCTAATAACAATAATATCTAAGATTTAAAATTTAATCCCTCCCAAACTTTCTCATTTAAAGAGTTTGACTCAAAACATAATGACCACCCCCTTAATCCCCCTCCTTTGCAAGGAGGGGGAAGCCCGCTGAAGGCGGGCAGGGGGAGGTCATACAACTTCAATTAACATTACACTACATTCTAAGGATGTGGAAACCAATTGAAGAAGTTTGTCACAAAACTTCCATTCAACGTTTTGGACGGATGTGAAAAATTTTTTATTTTAAAAGCATTTTCCAATTGATAATATATTCTGATTTATTTAAGTTTCGACATCTATTTTTCAATTCAAAAAACTAACCTAAACAAATTAAATGAAAAAATTCTTTATTCTTTTCATTATTGCTTCTGCATTTTTATTTTCAGAAGGCAATAAGGCATTGGCAGACGGATTTAACAGCGTACACACATCAAACGGAGTATTTGTTATTGCAGCTGGAGATCAGGGAAACATCTTTCGTTCAATTAACAGCGGGAGCAGCTGGGCAAAATACACAGAGCCCTCCGTAAATTTTAAAAGCGTATTTACATTGCAGGGTAGTGTATGGCTTACCGGGGACAATGGAAAAGTTTATAAATCCACAACGATTTCTACAATACTTACACCTTATAATACGGGGGTAACAACATCAATAAACTCAATTCATTTTACAAGCGAGCTGACAGGATATGTATGCGGAGACAACGGAGCGCTTTATAAATCTGTTAACGGGGAATTTCCTGGACACTGAGCAATGCAGGAATAGGGATTGAAAATCTTAATTCAATAAGTTTTAAAGATGCAAACAATGGTATAGTTGTCGGAAACAACGGAAAAGTTTATCTTACGAGTAATGCAGGGTCAAGCTGGACTCCTGAGCTTGTATTAACTACAAGAAATTTACTTGATGCAAAATATTATACCGACGGAATGGGAATTGTCGGTGAATACGGAACAATTTTATACAGAAGTACAGTCTCGTCATGGTTTCATGTTGCTTCAAGAATAAATACTGATGTAAGAGGAGTAACAGGTGATTCATTTAATGACATGCATGTATGCGGCGGCGGGGGTTTCATCAGAAATAATATTAACGGAAATTACGCTTTCACGACCTTTGAAAAAAATCCGATGCTTGCTAATTTAGTGGATATAGTTTATTACAGCGGGATGGGATTTGCAGTGAGCAGCCTGAACAATGCAATCATCAGAACAACAGACGGAGGTTTAAGCTGGGCGCTACCTTCAGGCACATCAGTAAATTATACATGGGTTTCTAAACCCGGAGCCAGCGGTAGTTTTCTTGGAAATAATATGTGCCTTCATCCAACAGACAGAAATTCAATATTCATTGCTTTCGGCAATCAGGTTTATAAAAGCAGAACTAAAGGCGAAGACTGGAATGCAGTTGGTAATGCAATACCTACAGGAAGCACGCCTCACTCATTTTTTGTAAGTCCGGTAGATACAAATATATGGTTAGTTGCTACTGAAAGTTCACCTGACAAAGTATACAGAACAACAGATTACGGACAGACGTGGACAGCAGTTATTTCTCTTAACTTCAGCAACTACGGACAGCCGCTTGAAATGGATCAGAACGATCCAAGTGTATTTTATTTCGCTCCTGATAACGGCGGTTTCTGGAAATCCACAGATAACGGTGCTACATTTTCGGAGATAAGCGGAAATTATCCTTTCAGAAGTCCGTGTGATATTATTGTAATGTATGACAGTTCAAAAGTAGTTTTTGTCGCTGACGGAATAACCGGCAGCGGTACTGCAAAGATATATAAATCAGTGAACGGCGGTGCAAACTGGACTCTTGTTCATACTGCTGCTGCCAGTGAAGTTCCTTCTATGTCCAATTCAGTATTTGATAAAAGCACTGTCTGGGCAACTGAATGGAGCGGTAGTAATATTTATAAATCAACTAATTACGGAGACAATTGGGTAACACATCATTCAAACTCATTCTCAGGATGGGGATCAGATGTATGCCATGAAGACCCTACTCTTTTAGTTACAGGAAGCTGGGGAGCTGCAGCAACAATATCTGTTAACGGCGGTGATAACTGGACAAACGTCAGTTCAGGATTAAGCGGACACGGCGGAGGAATTTTAATTCCTGACAGAGGATACATAATCTGCCATCAGGGAACCAATGTTTATAAGCTGAATGTAGTGTATACTGTAATTACCTCGATAAGCGAAAATACATTAACAGGAATTCCGGATAAATTCAGTCTCGGACAGAATTATCCTAATCCATTCAATCCTTCTACAAAGATAAGATTTGATGTTCCGAATTCAGGAAATGTTTCATTAAAAGTTTATAATGAACTGGGAAAAGAAGTGAGCACTCTTGTTAATTCATTCAGGAATGCAGGAAGCTATGAAATTAATTTTGACGCTTCAGCATTGTCTTCAGGTATATATTTCTATAGTCTTGAATCCAACGGACTGACTTCAACAAAGAAAATGCTGCTGGTAAAGTAGGAAAAAGAGATTTTTGATTTTAGATTTTTGATTTTAGATTTTTGATTGCGTTCATAATAATTTAAAATAAAAGTTCAGACTGAGTAATCGGTCTGAACTTTTTTTTTATACTTATAATTTAAGATTTGTTCGCAAAAGGAAATAGGGGACGAAGGTCTTTCTTCATGTATGTTTCCCAACTCGTGGGATTTGGAGCGAGAGGTAACAGTAATATTAAAATTTTATGATAAGTTATAAAAATGTATAAAAGCATTTTGAACAGCAATGACTAAAATTAAAGATAATAGTTTAAATAAATCTTGATTAAATTAAACAAATGCTTTTATTATTTTACTAACTTTTCAAAATTAATAAATCATGAAAAAATTTTTTATTTCTTTTGTATTCCTGATCATTACAGGAATGAATTTTAATGTCCATGCAGCATTAACAGGGATAAAAACAATACCCGGAGATTATCCGACAATTTCAGCTGCAATAGCAGATCTGAACTTTCAGGGAGTAGGATCCGGAGGAGTTATATTCAATGTATCTGCGGGACATACAGAAACAGCATCCAACTTAACGATTTCAATAACGGCTAATCAGCCGACATCATCTAATACAGTCGTATTTCAGAAAAACGGAGGCGGAACAAATCCTCTGATTACAGCTGCGCCGGGTATATCCGCAAGTTTTGACGGAATCATAAAATTTTCAGGAGCTGATTATATTACATTTGACGCAATAGATCTTTTTGATCCTGTATCAAACACAGGGAATGCCGTTATGGAATGGGGTTATGCTTTTATGAGAGCATCAACGACAGACGGGTCTCAGCATAATGTCATTAAAAACTGCGTCATCACGCTTCAGAAGATAAGTTCGTTATCCTACGGTATATATATAATTAACCGTGATACGAACGGAACGGTTGTTGCGGCTTCTGATGTCAATGGACTAAACAGTTACAACAAGCTTTATGGAAATGTAATATCAAATGTTTACAAAGGGATTGTTGCAATTTCTTCTTCTACGGTAAGAGATATTGACAATGAGATCGGTGTAAACGGTCAGACTGCAAATTCCATCACAAACTGGGGAGGAAGCACTGTTTCAGCTGAAGGCATCAGATGCGAAGGACAGATCAATGTGAAGATCAACAACAATATAGTTTCAGGAGGTAACGGAACAGCCAATGCAGTTTACGGAATTATTGCAACACTCTTCGGTGCAACGGCAAGCGCTCCTAATTATGAGATAAGTTATAATCAGGTTTCAGTAACTGTGAATTCATCATCAAGCGCAACATTCGGAATCAGAGCTCTTGCGACAGGAGATACAGTCTTGCTGCATCATAACACTGTTGAAAATTGTAATGCTGCTCATTCCAGTTCAGCTTTCAACGGAATCGTTCATGATCCGACAGGCGTAACGAATGCAGCTTACATTTATAATAACATAGTCCGGAATAATACACTTTCGGGGACAGGCTCATGTAATCTGCTTGTAGGAAGCGGAACCATAAATTATTTAATCGTACATTCAAATCAGGTTTATGGAAATCAGAAAACCGGAGCAAGCGGAATAATGAACTGCATTCAGACTGGAACTGCTTCACTTGAATGCGACTCCAATCTGGTTTATAATAATTCCATTCCAAACTCTTCCGGGACTTCATCAAGTTTTATATACGGTTACATAAATAGCAGTTCTTCCGTACGGGAAATTGTTTACGGAAATACAATCTACAATTTAACTGTAGGCGGATTTAATACATCGGCATCATCTTTAGTAGCAGGCATACGCTCAAATGCCGCTTCAACTTCAATTAAAGAATATTACGGAAATCAGATTTACGGACTATCCGGAGTTAGCGGATCAGTTACAACTGGCGGAGTTTACGGATTATACAGTTCATTATCTGCAAGCACAAAGATACATGAAAATAAGATTTATGATATTACAAATACCGGTTCTACGGGAACAGCCGGAGGATGCTGGGTTTCATCAGGATCAGGGATCGAGATATATAATAATTTTATTTCTGAAATCAAGACCCCTTTATCTACAAATTCAAACGCAGTAACAGGAATAAATCTGACAAGCACAACTGCTTCGAGTACAATAAAAGTGTACTACAACTCTGTTTATCTGTCAGCGACGGGCGGAGCAACTTTCGGCTCGTCGGGAATTTCAGTAACTGCAAATGCAACAGCCACAACTGCAGCTCTGGATATGAGGAATAACATATTCATTAATATATCCACTCCGGGAAGCACAAGCGGAAATACAGTTGCTTACCGCAGAAGTCTGGCAAATCTCGCAAATTTTTCATCATCTTCGGATTATAATAATTTCTATGCAGGTTCACCTTCCGGAAACACTCTGATATTTTTCGACGGCACTAACGGTGATCAGACTTTACCACAATATCAGGTGAGAGTTTCACCCCGTGAATCAAATTCTAAATCTGTCCCGGTCACTTTTCAGAATACAGTCAATGGTGATCTGCATCTTATTGGCGGTTCGATCGGAGATATTAATCTGTTAGGCAGTCCTGTATCCGGATATTCAACAGACTTTGACGGTAATTTGAGAAACGCATCATTCCCATATAAAGGAGCGGATGAAAGCACGGCGTTTACATTGCCGACATTGAATCTGACTGTAAACCTGGAAGCATGTTCGCCGATGCAGGATACAGTCACAGTTTCCATCAGGAATACGATCAATCCTTTTACAATTGTTGAATCACATAAAGCATACCTCAGCGGGACAGGATCAGCAGCGGTTAGCTTTGCCAATGCTGTGAACGGAACAAGTTATTACATTGTAGTAAACCACAGAAACTCGATCGCAACATGGAGCAAGTCAGGAGGTGAAATATTTACAGCCGGCTTATTGAATTATAATTTTACTACGGCGGCATCTCAGGCATACGGAAACAATATGGTGCTTGTGAGCGGCAAATATTCATTTTATACCGGAGATGTAAATCAGGATGAGATAGTGGATGCAGGTGATCTCAGCATTATTGATAATGATGCAGTTGCTGGATTGTCAGGTTATAATAATTCAGATCTGAACTGTGATTCATTTGTGGATGCTACAGATCTTTCTTATTGCGATAATAATGCGACGATAGGTGTATCAGTCAGTAAGCCATAATCCGGAATTTTTGATTTTGGATTGTGGATCTATGATTGCATTTGATCTCGTTACGAATCTCCCCGCCTGAAGGCGAGGCAGGCTGATTCGTAACGCTTTAATATGTTCCCAATGGATTTATTGGGACAAGAAGTGATAAACTTTAAAACAATTTTTTTTTAATTAAAAAATAACATCATGAAAAAAATTATTATCTTACTCTTTACAGTTGTATGCTTTCAAATTACAGGCAAAACAGTTTTTGCACAGGCAGGATCTGTCGAGCTTCAGGATGGGGGAGGAGTATTCATATCCTCACATGCGAGTATAACAGAAGCTTACAATGCGATTCCCGGAACAATTTCACAGGCTTACATAATTGAGATATTAGCTTCATACACCGGAGCAAGTGAAGTATACCCGATTACTCTGACTCTAAGAACAGGAAGCAGCAGTTCAAACACAATTACGGTCAGACCGGATGCAGGAAATACAGGGGAAATAATTTCTTCATCTAATATTGCAGGAATATTAAACATTGATAATGCTGATTATATAATTATAGACGGAAGACCCGGAGGTAGCGGTACTGTTCCTGATCTAGAAATAAGAAACACGGTAACAACAGGAACAAATGCAAGTACAGTAGCTATGATTAACGGTGCAACAAATTGCGTAATAAGGTATATCAAATCATATAATGCAACCGAAAATACAACAGGACCTAAAAATGTAGTATTCAGAACTTCTGCGTCAAATCCAACAGGAAATTCAGATAACTTAGTTGAAGAATGTTATGTCAGCGGAGGCAGATCAGGTGTAGCTTCAGACGGTACTGTGGCAAATCCGAACAGAAATAATACAGTCAGAAATAATACAATAGTTGACTGGGGATTTACAGGTATATGGTTTTTAAACGGATCTGCTGATATGATCATTGAAGGCAACACAATTTACAATACAACAGGAGTAAGCATTACAAACCCTTCAGGGATAAATATTCAAAGTACATATGACGGGTATAATTTAACTATAAGAAATAATAAGATCACAAATGTAGTATCGACGAATACTTCAACAAGTCTTAATGTAAGAGGAATATATACTGTAACAGCTCCCGGTACAGGTTCAGTTCTGAATATTTACAACAATTTTATTTCACTGAATTCCAATAATAACAGTGCGGCAAGTACTTACGGAATTTTGACAACCGGAACTGCTGAAATTTACACATGTAATATTTATTACAATACTATTAAAATCGGCGGAGTACAAACCGGCGGTATATCAGGAAATATTGTTTCGGCTTGTATAAATAAAACTTCCAATCAGCAGGGAATTGTTTATAATCAGAAAAATAATATCTGCATAAACAACCGCACAGGAGGTACAGCAGGGAATGTGCATACAGCATTTGCTTACATAGAAAATGATACAACAGGAACAACAAATCTGGATTATAATTCTTATTATGCAGACGGCAGCGGCGCATTCAATTCATACAGAAATGCCGTCGGATATAATTCTTTGACTGCATATCAAACGGCAGCTTCACCTAACGAACAAAATTCAAGATTTCATAATGTGACTTTTGTATCGGGTACCGATCTGCATCTGAGCGGCGGTTCAATTCAGGATCCCGAACTGAGCGCAAGACCTGTTTCCGGAATAACTACTGATATAGACGGTAATCTGAGAAACGCTTCTTTTCCATATAAAGGAGCAGATGAATCCACTGCATTCCAGTTAAAAACTTTAAATCTCACTGTAAATCTCGAAGCTTGCTCACCGATGCAGGATACAATTACTGTATCACTGAGAAACAGCACTTCGCCTTTTGGTTTGGTAGAAATGACAAAAGTATATCTGAGCGGGACTGGCACAGCATCAGTCAATTTTGCAAAGGCAGTGGACGGAATAAGTTATTACATTGTAGTAAACCACAGAAACTCGATCGCAACATGGAGCAAGTCAGGAGGTGAAATATTTACAGCCGGCTTATTGAATTATAATTTTACTACGGCAGCAGTTCAGGCATACGGAAGCAATATGGTGCTTGTGAGCGGCAAATATTCATTTTATACAGGAGATGTGAATCAGGATGAGATAGTGGATGCAGGCGATCTCAGCATTATTGATAATGATGCAGTTGCGGGATTGTCAGGTTATAATAATTCAGATCTGAACTGTGATTCATTTGTGGATGCTACAGATCTTTCTTATTGCGATAATAATGCGACGATAGGAGTATCTGTCAGCAAGCCATAATTCGGAATTTTAGATTTTGGATTTTAGATTTTTAACTGTGAATTTAAGATTAAGTTCAGACTGAGTGATCGGTCTGAACTTTTTTTTGTTTTTAGATTTTTGATTTTTGATTTAAAAATTTTTTAAACCCCCCGTCAGAGTCTCCGGCGCTCTTTCCGGGACTCTGACGGTAAACTCCGAACTTTCAACTAATAAACTAACTCGACCTCATATACTCCATTTCCAATTATATAATTTGAAGCGCTTGAATGTTTATAGTCCTCCGGCTTTTCTGCCAGTCTCCATCTCGGAGTGCATGGATTATTATGAATTAAACCCCCCGTCAGAGTCTCCGGCGCTCTTTCCGGGACTCTGACGGTAAACTCCGAACTTTCAACTAATAAACTAACTCGACATCATATACTCCATTTCCAATTATATAATTTGAAGCGCTTGAATGTTTATAGTCCTCCGGCTTTTCTGCCAGTCTCCATCTCGGAGTGCATGGATTATTATGAATGTAATTTAATTTTTCCCTGTACAAATCTGAATTCACCATTTCTTTTGAATCAAACCTGTCTTTAAAAACTTTATGCTTTGCTCCCTTTTGAATCTCTGCAGCTTCTGAAAATATTTTTAGTAAATCTTTTCTGTTATCTTCTTCAAGAAAATCAACTATTTCATAAGCCTGAAATCTTTTGGCATTTTGTATTAATTTAGATACATCAGGCGAATGGTGTGAAATGTACAACAATAAATGAAGATGATTGGGCATGATTACATAACCATGAATTTTATTAGCATAATGATTATTCATATAGTCGAACCATTTGTAAATCAGATTAAAATATTTTTCACTGATAAAAATATTTTTCCACCTGTATATCGTATACGTTATAAAATAAATTCTTTCCGGTGTAAAATTCCTGATTCTTGTAGCCATAAAATCCTCCTCTTAATTCAGCCGAGGAAATTAATATTTACGATCTGTAATTTCAACTGGCTAAGCTATCCGTCAGAGTCCCGGAAGAGTGCCGGAGACTCTGACGGGGGTATAATAAATATTTACGATCTGTAATTTCAACTGGCTAAGCTATCCGTCAGAGTCCCGGAAGAGCGCCGGAGACTCTGACGGGGGGTATAAGCCGAGGAAATTAATATTTACGATCTGTAATTTCAACTGGCTAAGCTATCCGTCAGAGTCCCGGAAGAGCGCCGGAGACTCTGACGGGGGGTATAATTAATATTTACGATCTGTAATTTCAACTGGCTAAGCTATCCGTCAGAGTCCCGGAAGAGCGCCGGAGACTCTGACGGGGGGTTTAGTATTCTAAAATAAAAATTAAAAAATCTCACCTATATTCAGAAATACTGTTTTACTGCCATGAGTGCCAATTCCGAAATCAACACAGATATTTGTCCTTGAATACTTATCGAATTTAATTCTAAGCCCGAAACCAGCCGCCGGTTCTATATGATCCATCAGTTTAATATTTGCATCAGGATTGCTGATGCTGACGGCATTTGCAAAAAGCACCAGTCCCAGAAGACCGTTCTTTGTGAGTGAAAATCTGTTCTCAATTTCAGCATACAAAAGATCATTACCTCTGAACCTTCCCTGAATATAAGCTCTGCCGGTAGTATTGAATTTATCCCAGCCATTAGAGAATAATGATAAATAAGGAGTCTCTCCGTTCAATGTAAAATTACCCATTGTCCAGAATGCAAGGACATACTTTGATTCTTTACTAAAAGATTTATAAGCTCTGAACTCATAATTAAGTGTTTGTCTGTTTTTATCACTTCCAAGTACTTTATTATAAAGATAATATTTCAGATCTGCCATAATGCCTTTATATGGATTAATAGTATTATCCCTGGAATCAAAGTTTGTATTCAAAACTAATCCTGATGAAAGATATTTACTGCTGTCAAACCCGTGCTTGATACTGTAAGAACTATTGTAATTAGGATAAACAGGTTTGTCGTCATCGTCTAAAGTATTTACTGAAAAATAATATTCCAGACTGTATCCTAAACCGGCATAAAAATTTTTAAATAATTTTTTTAAGACATTTTCATTTATTCTGACGAGTTTAAAATTCATGAACTGCTTGTCTTCAGGCGGAGTGCCCGTTCCCAGACCATAAGTATCCTGAGAATACTTCCAGAATCTGATATCTCCCTGAAAATTCCATTCATTGTTTTCAGTATAAATCCCTGACTGAGCTGATAATTTAAATTGTTTTTTAGTAGTATAAGAAACAGCAGTGAAAATACTTGAGTTTGAAGTATTTGAACTGTTACCCATATACCACGAAATTCCTGTACTTACACCGACAACAAAATCAGTTGCAGGATTATATGAGATACCCGGTAATATGCTTAATGAAAGTTTCTTTGAATTATCAGTGACTTTAATAGTATCTGAAATTGTTTTTTTTGTTCCAAAAAGATCCTTTATAACATCCTTAATATCTTTCTGGTTTTTGTATTTATCATCATCAGTCTTTTCCTGAGCGAATGCTTTTTCAGTACCGGATGATGAGAGAAGTGCCAGCAGCAAAAATACTTTCAGAAGTCTGTTAATATTTGAATTATAAAAATCTTTGAATAAACACATGCCATATTAATTTATTACTAAAATACATTAATAAATTAATAATGATAATTCATTAATTGAATGATTCCATATTCTAAATTCACATCCGTCCAAAACGTTAAAGGGAAGTTTTGAGACATACCTCTTCAATTGGTTTCCAACTCCTTATAATGCAGGGGTAATGGTATGTGCAGTTGTATGACCTCCCCCTGCCCGCCTTCAGCGGGCTTCCCACTCCTTTCAAAGGAGGGGATTAAGGGGGTGGTCACTATGTTTTGAGAAACAATCTTTAAGTGAGAAAGTTTGGGAAGGATTAAATTTTAAACCTTAGATATTATTGTTATTAGATGCAAAATTAAAAAGTTATTTACTCATTCCAAAACGTTTTGGACAGCACTGTTCTAAATTCACTATTCACCATTCAACTGCCTGAATATATCCTCTCAAGATCCAGTTTTTCAATCCTTGATCTTATCGCACCTTCAGTCCTGCCGAAATGTTCGGAAATTTCTTTAATTATTTTTCCTTCGCAATACATTACTGTAAGTTCATCATCCAGTTTCTCAGTCCATGGTCTGTAAGCTGCTTTATGATAACGCCTGATACTGTCAACTGAATATGCTTTTTCAAATGAATTATTATTTCTTTCGGATATTTTAGAATTTCTTCCCGAACTGTCGTTACTATCTTTACAATATTTCTTTGATTCGTTTTTTAGAAGTTTTATGTGAGGCGATTGCGGAAAGTTTTTAGAAATGAGTGTCTCAGGAATATAGATTACATTTTTAGCTCTTGTAACTGCTACATAAAGCAGATTGATCTCTTCATTTAGTCTGGAAAGACTCAATGCGTCTCCCTTACTGTCATCAGAGAGTTTCTCTAATTTATCTTCAGTGATAAAATCATTAACAATATGTACAACGTCATACTCCATTCCTTTGCATCGATGAACAGTTGAAAAAATAATTTCGGCTTTTTCCTTCTCATCATTGTCAACATGTTTGTCCTTTATGGTTTTGATAATCCCGGGAATATCATTGCCGTACTTTTTGACAATATCTACGAGCATTCCGAATTGTGAATCACCTGTCTTTTCTATGTAATCCTGAAGTTCTTTGATATCTTTCATTTGTCTTACAAGTTTATCTCTGATCAGCTTTCTCTTTCCGTTGTGAAGATTCAAAACATCATAGAGCGAAGCCCCTTCATCAGCATAAGTATATGAATTTATGTTTCCTTCGAAATACAGACTCTTAAGTTTTTTATTTTCTGTTACAGTCTCTATCGCTTTTAGCAAAAGACCGAGATTGGTTCGACCTAGTATTGCGTGGACTTTTACATCCATCGGGACACTGCTTCCTTTTACAGATACAGGATTATATTCTGAAATAAGACTTTTCAATTTCAAAATATCCATTGCAAGATCTGCTATCTCCTGAGAGAAACGGAAACTTTTTGTAAGCATAAAAGTTTTGAAATCCGTTTTCTCAAGAGAATTCACCGCATATCTCCATCCGTAAATCTGCTGATGCGTATCACCGACAATTACTTTCACTGCTTCCTGTTTTAAGAAAATATCAAGCATTGCGGAAGATGCATCCTGACCTTCATCAAAAAGAATATAATCAAAATTCAGTACGGGGTCTGATAATTGAAATTTTTTCAGATAGAAATCATGAGTTACTTCAATCTCTCCGCTGTTCATTTTACTTAACAGCTTACGTGTCTGAGTTTCAATGTAATCATAATGCCTTGTTACAAATATCTGAGCAGCGGCATCAGACACGACTTCGCGGTAATTAAGCTCGTTTACTTTATTCTTGTAGCTGTTACAAAAATATGAAATGAATTTAATTATATGATTAGCTGCAATGTGTTCGCCGTGCTTTTCTCCGGCAATGCGAAGTCCCAGTATCTCCGCTATCTCATGAGATTTATAACCCTGCGCTCTGATCTTATAATTGTTATTGTAAACAATGTGTCTGTATGCAAGAGAATGAGCTGTTTCAACAGTAACATTTCTTAGTCCTTTATCCGAAAACTTTTTTATAGCTTCTGTCTTAACTGATTTATTAAAAGCCAGGTACAGTATCCGGGCGTTTTTCGGGCGGGCTTTTGCATATTCGATAATTGTAGTGGTCTTTCCTGAACCGGCTACTGCATTTATTTTGATATTGCCTGAAGAGTTTATTATCTCATGCTGTTCATCAGTAAATTTCATGTCTGCTGAGTTTGATTTATAATATTTCCAAATGTTCCCGAAGAGCTGATAATAATGAATTAATTTTTAAAGTGTTGATAACTCAAACTTACCGCCGTAAAATACTTAACACAATTATCTCACTCAATATAAATAATTCCCGAATCAAATTATTACAAAAACGTTATCTTAGATCTTTTCAAACTCATATATTTCATTTAGAAACCCTGAAGCTTTTGCAGCAGATTTTCCTCCGGCATTATTTATCAAAAACTTAACCCAGCTTTTGTCAATATTTAAATATGATATCTGTCGGTATAAATAAATGCAGAGTGGCAAAAGAATCAACTGCGCTATCACCCAGCTAGCAGGAAGCATTTGAGTAATGTCTGCCCCGGTAAATATTTTAAATCCAATGACAGGATAAACAATCCAGAAAGGGATCATCAGAAATGCCATCCGGAAATAATCCAGAATATGCGTCTGCAGCAAAGCTAACTTTTTCTGTATATCCGTAACACTGTCGCTGTAGCTGATCTTAATAATCGTCATGATCTGCAAGGCGCATAAATAAAGAGCATACAAAGAAAAAGTGATTAATATCGCTGCCGAAATTAAAATTCCTGTGCTTGCTGATCCATCGATAAAATTACTGAACAAAAAAAGTATTATCATTGCCAGTATCATTGATTCTATAATTCTTAAAATCATTAAAGGTTTTATTTTTGCTTTAGCTTTTTGTGATTGTAACTTCTCTACGCACAATATATTTAACTTTACCGATCTTTCTAAAATATTGTCATGAGACTTCCAAAGGTTTTTTAATTCTGCTGAATCCATTTTAATTTTAATTATGTATGTTTTTAAATTTATGCTTGATCTTTTCTTTGATCCGGCTGATCTTTGTTGCGACATTTGTTTCCGTGATGCCAAGTATTTCAGCTATCTCCTTATAATTTTTCTCTTCCAGATAAAGTATCATCAAAGCTCTGTCTAACTCCTTAAGTTCATTGATAAACTGCTGCAGAAGGCTGAAATTCCTTTCCGTTTCACCGGAAAGATCTTCTTCAGCTGAAATTTCAATAAGATGTTCGTCTAGAGAAATTGTATCATTATATCTTTTATCTTTTCTGTAAAATGAAATAGCAACGTTGAGAGAAACTCTGTACATCCAGGTAGAAAATTTTAACTCGGAATTATAACTGTCAAATGATTTCCATAACTGAAATACAATCTCCTGACCTATATCCTCTCTGTCGGATTTGTTTTTGCAATAGGAATTACAGATCTTAAAAATGATTTTTCTGTGTTCCTGTATGAGATTCAGAAACTCTTCTTTCTTATTTTGATCTCTTATCAATATGAATTATTTATCTATAATGTATTATTCGCAGGAAGGTTTAAAAAATCACATGTTGAAGAAAATAAATATTTTTTATTACGAATTAAAAATTACGAATTAAAAATTACGAATTCCAAATTACTAATTAGAATCTTCTGAAAACCCTTACTGTCATCCCCGCGTGCTTATAACGGGGATCCAATCATTGAAAACTAACTTAAAAATGGATGACCCAGTGGGTACCCCCGACAGGAAAACTCGGGAATGACAATCCGAGGAGAGATGGTTTTCCAGAAGTTTCTAACTGCCTAACTGCCTAACTGCCTAACTGCCTAACTGCCTAACTGCCTAACTGCCTAACTGCCTAACTGCCTAATTGCTAACTCACAAGCCTCATCGGTTGTCATATTGATTCCCTCATCATAGTATTTTGAATACTCTTCATCGCTCAGTTTATTACGCAGTTCCTTAATTAAATCAGACTGCATCCCGATTTCTTTACTGTTTAAATCCATGCCTAATGACTTTACAATGGTTTCAGCAGCAGCGAGGATTTTCACGGAATCGCTCAGGTTCTCTTCATGATTCAGAATTTTCGAAATTGAAAAAAGAGAAAGCATTAAGCCGTATTTATCCCGCAGCTTTGTCCGTATTAAGAGACTTTCTTTATAGTATTCTTTTGCCTGTTCATATTTTTTCTGATCAAAACAAATACTGCCAATGCTAAAGAGTGAGTAGGCAATACCTGTTTTATCGTCAAGCTCAATCCTTAATCTGAGGCTTTCTTCTAAATAAGAAAGCGCTTGTTCCTGATTTCCGTTTCTGTTTGAAATGCCGGACAGATTCATAAGTGAATAAGCTATACCGCTTTTATCACCTATCTCTCTTGTTAATTTAAGACTCTCTTCCAGATATTCCTGCGCAAGTTCCAGATTACCCTTTTCTGTCATAATATTTCCCATCGTATCAAGAGAGAAAGCAATATCATGTTTATTTTGGGATTTCCGGTTCATTTCGAGACTCTCTTTTGTATATTTCTCCGCCAACTTGAAATTACCCAGTATCAGCGCCACATTCCCTAAATTATTCAGTGAAAAAGTAATTCCGCTGTAAAAATTACAATCACGGCTTACCTTAAGACTCTCTTCAAAATAACTTTGAGCTTTCTCAAAATTACCGGTTTCAGCTTCTGTATTTCCAATGCCTATTAAAGATATAGCAATCTCATTTTTGTTTTGTATTTCCCTGCTTAAAGAGAGACCTCTTTCATAATATGCCATTGCTTTTTCATATTTACCCTGAACTATGTTTAAATTACCTGCTACATTTAACAGTTTTGAAATTGTATTTTTATTGATTCCGGAGACATCATTCAATAAACTTTGCAAAAGTTTTAGACCTGTCAGATAATGTCCTCTTGTAATCCAGAAATGACCTAATTCTGAAGCGATCAGAGAGCCTTTTTCCTTTTTCCCGTTATGAACAGACCATTCTATTGCTGAGATGAAATTATTGTGTTCCGTCTCCATTTTGTCCAGATATTCAAGATTTGTTTTTCCGGATAATTTGAATTTCGACATTGAGGTAAGTTCTGTGAAATGATCCAGATGTTTTAGATAAAACTTTTCTGTTTCATCAGATTCTTTAAGTTTTTCCTCTCCGTATTGTTTGATTGTTTCCAGTATCGAGTAACGCTCTTTAACTTCATTATAAATAATTATTGACTTCTCTGCAAGCTGACTTAGCAGATCAAGTATTTCTCCCTCTGTCAACAATTCATCAGTGCAAATAACTTCTGCAGATTCCAGAGTCCAGCCGTCTTTAAATACAGACAACCTGCTCCATAACTTCTTTTCCTTTTCTGAAAGGAGATCATAACTCCAGTCTATCAAAGCTTTAAGAGTTTGCTGACGAGGCAGTGCAGTTCGGCTTCCTCCGGTTAAAAGGTTAAACCTGTTATCCAATCTATCATAAATTTTTTCAACAGACAAAACTTTTGTCCTCGCAGCAGCAAGTTCTATCGCAAGAGGTATCCCGTCAAGACAAGTGCATATTCCGGCAAGCGCCGGAGCATTGTTATTATTTACACGAAAGTTATGATTGACAGATAATGCTCTTTCAATGAAAAGACGGACGGATTCATATTGCGTAAGCTGTTCAGGAGTATTGTTTGATGATTTATCCGGGAATGACATTGAAGGAAGTCTGAAGGTTTGCTCACCATAACAATTCAATGCTTCGCGGCTTGTTGCTATAATTTTAATCTTAGAACAATTCTGCAGAAGTTTTTCCGCTAAGCCGGCACATTCATTTATAAGATGTTCGCAGTTATCTAAAATAATCAGCATCTCTTTTTCACAGAGATAGTCAGTTAAAGTTTCTTCCGGAGATCTTCCCGGTTCTGGTTTTAAATCAAGTGAATCAATAATCGTCTGCACGATCATAGCCGGATCAGAAACAGGAGCAAGTTCAGCAATGTATACTCCGTTAGCATATTCATCAATAAGATCAGCGCCAACCTGAAGTGACAGTCGTGTTTTGCCTGTCCCGCCCGGTCCGAGCAAAGTAAGCAGGCGGGTAACAGAAAACAATTTTTTTATTTCCGTCATCTCTTTTTCCCGTCCGATAAAACTTGTAAGCTGAACGCGTAAATTATTCGGTCTTGCGTCAAGAGTTTTCAGGGGAGGGAAGTCAGCAGGAATATCTGCGGACATTACCTGATACAAATTCATCGGCTGTATCAGATCTTTTAATCTTCTGCTGCCGAGATCTCTGAAAGTAATTTGATTAAGAGACTCTTCCTGTTTTAATTCAAAAGTATTTTCTGATATTAATATCTGTCCTCCGTAAGCTGCAGACATAACTCTGGCTGTACGAGCAAGGGTAATGTAACCCATGTAATCTTTACCGCTCCATTCGGCATTGCCGGAATGAATTCCCATACGCACTCTGATCACTGCTTCATTCCATTCTTCAGAGCTAAGTTTATTCTGTGCATCAACTGAAGCTCTTACAGCATCATCAGCATTATGAAATGCACAACAGAAAGCATCTCCGATTGTTTTAAAAACAAATCCGTTATTGGATTCAACAGCAATATTCATTATAAAATGATGCTTTTCCAAAACTTCTGAAATCCTGTCATGAAAATTCTGCGCCAGCTTTGTACTGCCTTCGATATCTGTGAAAAGAAATGTTACTATGCCGGTTGGAGGAGTCATATAATTTTTGAATTACAAATTACGAATTACGAGTTACGAATTACGAGTTACGAATTACGAATTACGAGTTACGAGTTACGAATTACGAGTTACGAATTACGAATTACGAGTTACGAGTTACGAGTTACGAGTTACGAGTTACGAGTTACGAGTTACGAATTAAAAATTACAAATTACAAATTACAAATTACAAATATTAAATAGAATATTGAATAGAATTTTGTAATGAAATAAAAAATATGAATGTAAGTATATCGGCTTGGAAATGTATATCTGTGAATAGATTTCGTATAAATGAAAAAACTCCCGGAGTATTAAAAATTCCGGGAGTTTCATAATAAAAACATTATTTATTCTAAATGAATTTGCTGAAATTTTATCTGTTGATTATTAAATACAACTCTTAATTTACAACTTTCTTCTTACCATAAAACAATTTACTGTATATCATCATTAATATTATTCCAAATAACAAGAATGTAATAATTTCCGGGGCATAGACTTTAGTCATGCCATTGATAGAGGCGAGAACAAGCGCCGGCGCTGGTAATCTCAATACAACAGAATAAGCCAGTATTGGTCCGTATTTTTCTCCCGGCAGTTCAAATAGCAAAGATAGTCCAAGAGTTATTATCAGGAATGCTAAGATCAATCCCATACTGACTAAACTTTTATTCATTAAAACGGGGACAGCAATAATCAGCACGCAAATGATCAAAGTAATCGAAGCAACTTTGGATATTAGTCCTAATATTTTCTTAAGTCCGGGAACAGCTTTCGGAATAAATTTACTTATCATAAATCCCACAATCATCGGCAATAAAAACATAATGAATAATTTGATCATTACGTCATCTATTCCAAGATCAATTTTGAATTTGATAAATCTATCAATGATAAAGAGATTTACAGGAAGCATAATAACGGAAAGAAGTATCGCCGTTATCATCCAGGCAATGCTTATCTTAGTATCTCCGTTGATCTTGTTCAGGCTTTTAAGCATACCCGGTGATGCCGGGGATAAGGAAATTACAAGAACCGCCAGCCATGTATGACGATTATCAATATCAAAATAATATAGCGCCAGCGCAAGCGCCGGCACTAATACGAACATTACTAAAAAATATCTTAACATCATTTTAGGGTTGTTATAAAGAACCTTAAGATATGGTTTTTCCGCTTCCATACTTAACACCATCATTGATGCAGGGATCGCCAATATAACACTGTACTTTAATACAGTTAAAATTAATTCTGCCATATAAAATTTTTATGATTAAATTAAATCAAATCTACTTTTACAGTATGAATTTTTCCATCAAACTTAAACGGAGCTTTGTCAAAATATCTGGCTGATACAGGCGAACCCAGATCTATTCCAACATTAAAAGACTCGCTTGCAGTGAATGCAGCCGGCACTGTTCTTCCGACTTTTATTACTGCCTGCTCTTTTCCGTCAACTTTGATAGTAACTGTCGCTTCAGATAAAGGTTTTGGCGAAAGTATTTGTGTTACAACTTCGATCTCATGTCTGCCGGGTGAAAGCGCTTCTTTTGTTTCTCCGGTATATCTTTCTATCATCATCATATTGTATTCATAAACAACTTTCCCGTTTTCCATAAACAACGTCAGTCCTCCGGAAAATCCACCGAGTGAATACAAAACGCCGTTTGCATTATTACCCGTCTCCAGATCTATAACCACCTTACTGCTTTGTCTTCCCAAACCCGGAGCTGTAAATTCCGGCATTCTTACAGTTGTGTCATCAAATGTCCAGCTTGTATAAGGACTTGCAATTCTGTCTTCTGGATGAAGTCTGAGCCATATTCCTGCTCCGATTGGAAATGCTTTATTCTTTTTAGCTTCTTCAAGAAACAGTTTTTTTAATTTCTCAAGTTTATCAGGATGTTTATCAGCAAGATCGTTGTGCTGTGAAAAATCTTTTTCTAAGTTATACAATTCCCAGACATCATTGTCAGGATCCCACTCCATAAGTCCGGGACTTACAGTAAGCCAGGGATACAATGGTCCGAATGCACAAGCATACCAGCCGTCGTGATAAATTCCCCGGCTGCCGTTATTATCAAAGTATTGTGTCTTCTTCTTTCCCTTTGCTTTAGGCTTTTCAAATGTGTATTTCATGCTCACGCCGTCAATCGGATCCTGCCTGAATCCGTTAACTGATTTAGGATGCTCGATACCTATTATGTCATATAGTGTCGGAGCAATATCATTCACATGATGGAACTGCTGTCTGGGAATATCATCATGTTTGATATTTTTTGGCCACGAGATTACCATAGGATTTCTTGTTCCGCCAAAATGTGATGCTATGAGTTTTGTATGTTTGAATGGTGTTGTACCTGCCCAAGCCCAGCCGGCGTGATACATGTTATCTGTTTTAGATGAACCTAAAACATCTAATCCTCCAAGTGTATCAAGTGTATCCATCTGCTGCTGAATAGTATTCGGGATCATATTTTGCGCAAGAAGTTCCGAGATACTTCCATTCTGTCCTTCTGCGCTTGACCCGTTATCTCCCCAGATATAAATTACAATAGTATTTTCTTTTAATCCGAGTTCTTCAAGACTGTCAACAAGTTTTCCTGCCTGAACATCAGCATGCTCCGCAAATCCGGCAAACACTTCCATCAGTCTTCTTTGGAAAGCTCTTTCAGATTCAGGAATGCTGTCCCATGCTGCCATTGTCTTATGCCGTTCTGTAAGTTCTGTATCTTTCGGGATCCAGCCGAGTTTCTTTTGTCTGTCGAAAACTCTTTCTCTGTAAACATCCCAGCCCTCATCGAATTTTCCTTTGTATTTATCAGCCCACTCTTTAGGAACGTGATGCGGTCCGTGCGCAGCTCCCGGAGCCCAGTACATAAAGAACGGTTTGTCCGGAGTAAATGCTCTGTGCTTTTTTAACCAATCAATTGCTTTTTCAGCAATGTCTTCGCTTAAATGATAACTCTCATCTCTCGGCGGTTCAATGCTATCTAAATTTTGAACTAATCTTGGTTCATATTGTGAAGTTTCACCTGCAAGGAATCCGTAGAAATGTTCAAATCCGTGTCCCGTCGGCCATCTGTCAAAAGGTCCCATTGCAGTTGTCTGATCAGCAGGTGTATTATGCCATTTTCCGAATGCAGCGGTTTTGTATCCATACTGTGTCAATACTTCAGCTATTGTAGCAGAAGTTTTTGGAATGACTCCTGTGTATCCGTCCCAGTCAACAGCTCTTTCAGCTATAGTTCCGGAATGAACACGCTGATGATTTCTTCCTGTGAGCAGTGAAGCTCTTGTCGGAGAACAAATAGCCGTCGTGTGAAAAGTATTATATGCCAGTCCTTCATTTCTTAATTTAGTCAGTGTCGGAGTGTGAACTTCACCTCCGAAAGTTTCAGTCTGACCGAATCCCACATCGTCCATTAAAATTATCAGAACGTTTGGAGCATCTTTTGAAAGATAATCCGGCTGCGGTCTTCTTTTATGTGTACTCTTTGCAAGCGTCGGTCCTGCAACACTTGCCGTTGGAATTGTCGGGAAAGGAAGAACTTTTCCGCTTTCCTTTTTTGCTTTTATAGTTTTCATGATTATAGATTATTTGTTAAGTTAAAATGTTTTATAAAATAATATTATTTCTTAACTCAGAGTTATTCAGCCTTTACGCATTTTAAATTAAAACAATCGTCAGGGCGGAAGACTCATCGGAACTGCAATTAACTCTAGTTAATTTTAAGTCCTTTTCCCGAAAGAAGAATAGACTTTTTAAATTCTTTAGCATTCATATTTATCTGTTTAACTTTTTTTGTATCAACTACCCAGACTTCACCATAATCAGTATCCGGTGTTGAAGGCATAAACACAGTTGATGTTCCTTCTTCAGAATGAATCAGGAAACCCGGTCTCCGGAAATCATTTATTTCAATCAGAGCAGGCTGTCTCAGGTCTTCACCCGGTTGTAACTTGATTGTCATTTTTGCATTAAACTTTGAATAATTTGGTACATAACTTAATACGTTGTTTTCAAACCACTCCTTGCTTTTAGTAACCGCAGATATTTTTGTAAGTAATCCAAACAAATAAAAGATTACAATTAATAAAACTGTTGTCAATGCAGGTGCAAAATCCCACCCCGGAACATTGCTCAAGCCAAGGAGGTCCGTAAGCTTTTTCCCAAATCCAAATATAAATCCATATACCTTTTGAAAGATTGATAGAAGTACAAAAACCGGAAGGAATAAAATAACTCCGGCGATAAATGTTTTCTTAAATTTTTTAACAGTTTCTTTCATTGCTTGTATAATTTTTATTTCAATTTACTCTATCCCAAGCCCCAGCTTATAGCTTTCCCGGGTTTTTTTATTTTCTTTCCCAAGCCCTCAGACTGTCCGAAAACGAATTTTGACCTCAAGTCTCGAAGCTCAAAGAATCTTTTTTTTAATTTTTCTTGTTCCCAATCTCCTGATTGGGAACATAATTTTCTTGTTCCCAATCTCCTGATTTTTTTCTTGTTCCCAATCTCCTGATTGGGAACATAATTGCGTTACGAATCGGGAGATTCGTAACGAGAACAAATAACTCCGGATATAATTGTTTTTTTAATTTTTTTTATTATTTCTTACATGGATTATTTTTTTATTTGTTCCCAATCTCCTGATTATTTCTTGTTCCCAATCTCCTGATTTATACTTGTTCCCAATCTCCCGATTGGGAACATAATTGCGTTACGAATCGGGAGATTCGTAACGAGAACAAATTCTCGAAGGCTCAAAGAATCTTGTTTTGAAAGTTTTTAACTTCGAGTCTTTGAGTCTTCGAGGTTATTCCTTTGTTTTCAGATAGTCTGCCCAGTTTGGGATAGCTTTCACAGGTTTTTAAAACACCTTCTTGCCTTCAGGACAATCATTTTTTCTTAAGACTGCTTACATTCACATAAGTAAATGTTGCACCCAGTCTGAACATCCGTGAATCCGCACCGTTGTATCCCCAGATAACCTCAGCGTAAGAACCTTTCAGACTTAAAAAAGGAAGAACCTGATAACCCATTGAAACTCCTCCACCGAATATATTCAATTTGGTATCTGATTTAACGCTGTCATCCACTATACTGGCTCCTCCTAATTGTACTCGAAAATCTATTCCAGCCCAGAATTTAGGTGTGATGTTTTTTGTAATGTGATTCTCCCAGTTGAGCAATGCCTGTTGTGATGTTTCCTTTGCTCCGAATGAAGTAATTGAAGGGTTTGTGTTTGTTGTATAAAATTCGACTGACGGAACAGTTTCCCACCAGAAAGGCATTTTTTTATTTCCTCCGAACGGAATTGCCATAGGCAGACCAAGTTCAAATGTCCAGCGGTTGGTTCCCATGTTTATAAGTTTCGATGGTTCATTGATATTAACTGATGATTCATAAGTTCCCGAATACCAGGTTCTGAACATTCCCATCATAGAGAATCCGGGTTTCTTCTTTAGGAACTGTCCTATGTTCAATGCAGGCGCTCCGATCAGTCCGATCCTGAATGAGACAAATCCATCTGAAAATCCTGAATTGCTAACAGACTGTTGTTTTGCAAGACCGTATTTGGACAGATCAATGGTTCCGGTAACATTGCCGGGAGCAAAATTTCCCTGTATCATCGCATATCTTCCGCCTAAGCCAAAAGTATAGAGAAATGTTGTCGGAAAAACATTTACTTTAAGATCAGCTTCTGGTATAAAGATACTTCCTGACGGCACTATGTTCTGCTTAAGATTGATCCATTTTGCATCTATTCCGAATAGATTAGTTGGACCCAGCATCCATGCTCTTGGTCCGTCTCCCTGCGCAAGAACATTTTTTAAAGAAAAGTTTATGGAAATAATACAAATGATAAGAAGTAAAAATTTTCTAAGATTCATTATAATTTTTTAATTGGTTTATAGTTTTGCAAACATTGCATTAATATTAAGTTTGATTATAAAATCTCCCTTACTCGGTCCGCTGACTAAATACTCAGTACCAATAGACATTGACAAATTCTTTGCGAATGCTTTTCCAATGGACGGTCCAATTGGAAGAGTGTACTCGCTTTTCTGCCAGTCTAATTTTATGGTCGGAGAAAATTGAAAGAAGAATCCTTTTCCAAGGATCAGGTTGAATATTGGCTGCAAAAACATGAAATTCAGATCTTCCTTGTTTTCATTCCCGGCAAAAGAAACGTATTGCTGCGCTAGCGCTCCGATCTGCATGCCTTTTGTCTTTGTGTATAAAACAACTCCAGCGAGTCCTGCAGACCATTTCCCGCTGCCGAAAAATTCCGGAGAAGCGGTAGGCATTATCAGCGCCGGTCCAATGCCGAGAAGACCCCATTTCTGTTTGAATGAAATTACATCAAGAAAAACCATGTCGCTTATGCCGGTTCCGTTACCAACATTTATACTATCGTTAAGCGTCTGACTGATAAGTGGAAATTCAAGGCGATATATAGTGTAGACTTTTGAAGGATCTTTACTTTTTATAAACGGCAGTCCGATAGACTCAGTCGGCTGAATTATCCGGCTGATAAGTGAAAGCTGATCTCCTCCTTCATCAAGGAAGTTGTAGTTTGGCTGAAACTGAAGTTTAGTTACAAATGCCAAAGGATTGGTTGCATTAGATGCAGCATTCTCTTCATCACCCTTATTCTGTGCATTAAGCTTTATGTTAAACAGAAAAAAAATTAAAGCAGTAATAAGTATTTTCATAAGATTTAAATTAAAGAAACTATTTTTCTGTTAATTAAAACTAAAAGAAATATTAAAAGATATTTTAAAACAAACAGCTGAATCATTAAAAATGTCTGCCTGCCAAAATTAATTTTCATCAGCAGGAACTATCATGAAACCCGCGAAAGCAGGCAGACAGACTATTAATTTTAAATAAATTCCAAATCCCCGCTCCGCGAGGCGAGCAACTTCCAAATCTGCATTATTGCTTTGCAAGGAAAATCCGCATTTCCGATTCATGATCTCTCACCTGTTCACCGCTCACATCTACTATTACTTTATTTATTTTTCCTGTGAATTTAAATGGGGCAGTGTATTCAGGTGTAACCGCCGAACCATTATCAGCGCCTACAAGCATTTGCGCACCTTGCCCTAATCTTATCGGACTGGTTACGGGTATATCTCCTTTGCCGATCTCTTTGCCGTCAAGCATAAGCGATACAGTTCCGGGAGCGCCTTTTCCTTTTTTAACATCCGGTTCACCTGTCGGTGTAAATTCCATACTTAAGAAATGCTTACCTTCCGGTAAATCTGATGTTGATTTAACGTAATAATAATCAACAACACAATAATTAAAAACAAAGCACAATTTATTTTCCTGTACATAGAAACTTATTCCACCGTCATTTCCGCCCATACTGAGCAGTACACCTTCCGCTCCGCCTTTTGGAATTTCTACATCTGCTGTGAATGAATAATGCCTGTTCAAAATTTTCGGAGCTGCAATTGCCGGAATTGACTGTGTATGAGGATACAGAATATACCTGCTTCTTTCACCAGAGATCTGAGGTCTTTCTTCAAATCCCCTCTGAGTTCCGCGGCTGTCAATCGGGAATACATTATATTTTCCCGCTTCATTATACCACATTCCAATCATTGCAATTAATCTGTCTTTTTCTTTTTCAGCAAGATTATTTGTTTCAGCAAAGTCTTCTTTTAAATCATACAACTCCCAGCCAGTAGCATCAAGCTTTGTAAGCATAGCATCGTCTATCGGATCTCCGAATTTTCTTCCTGATTCCGTAAAAGAAGTTCCTGGCCATGGACATACTGCTCTCCATCCGTCGTGATACAATGAACGGTGTCCCATCATTTCGAAATATTGCGTAATGTGTTTTCCGGGATCTTTTGCATTGTCAAAAGTACTGACTAAACTTATTCCTTCGATCGGCGCCTGTGTGACTCCGTTAATTGATTCAGGCGGTTCTATTCCAAGAGCGTCAAGTACTGTCGGTACCATATCAATTGCATGTGTATATTGTTCTCTTATCTCGCCTTTGGATTTAATTCCTTTTGGCCAGTGAACAATAAACGGATCACTGATTCCGCCGCGGTATGTTTCACGTTTCCATCTGCGGAAAGGTGTGTTTCCTGCGTAAGTCCATCCCCACGGAAAGTGATTGAAATATTTAGGTCCGCCTATATCGTCTAATGCAGCGAGATTTTCTTCAACTGTACTGTCAATGTTGTTAAAGAATCTGCATTCATTGACTGATCCTGTAGGTCCGCCTTCAGCGCTCGAACCGTTATCTGAAATTAACATTATAAGCGTATTGTCATATTCACCGATCTCCTTCAGAAAATCCATCAGCTCGCCAATGTAATGATCAGTATGCTCAAGGAATCCTGCAAACACTTCCATCATCCTTGCATAAACTTTCTTTTCATCAGCAGAAAGTTTATCCCAGTCCTGTACATCAGGATCGTGTCTTGAAAGAGTTGCATTCTTTGGTATAATTCCAAGCTTCTTTTGTTTTTCAAATGTTTCTTTTCTGTATGCATCCCAGCCTTTGTCGAACTTGCCTTTATATTTATCAGCCCATTCTTTCGGAACATGATGCGGAGAATGCATTGCGCCGGTTGCAAAGTATAAGTAAAATGGTTTTGTCGGAGCAACCTGTTTTGAATCTGCGATCATTGCTTTTGCCTGTTCAACAAGATCAGGCGTAAGATGGTAACCTTCTTCAGGAGTTTTCTCCGGCTCGGTCTGTGTATTGTCACGAGTCAGTTCCGGATAATACTGTGAAGTATCACCACCGAGGAATCCGTAAAATCTTTCGAAACCTCTTCCCAGCGGCCAGCGATTGTATGGACCTGCAGCGGACAGCGTTTCTTCAGGAGCAAGATGCCATTTACCTACACAATATGTATTGTAACCATTCTTAAGAAGTATCTCTGACATAGCTCCGTTCTCAAAAGGCATGTAGCCATCTGTTCCCGGATATCCGGTTGAACCGTTGGTCAGACAACCAACATGATTTGAATGATGATTCCTGCCTGTCAGTATACACGACCTTGTCGGAGAACAAAGCGCTGTCGTATGCATATTATTATACCTTAATCCTTCGGAAGCGAGTTTATCAATGTTCGGTGTTGCTATCGGACTGCCATAACAACCGAGATGTCCGAATCCGGTATCATCCAGAATTAAAAAAATTACATTCGGCGATCCTTCTTTTGCTCTGATCGGTTCAGGCCATGCAGGCTTTGACTGATCGTAAGTCCTGCCTATTACTCCCGGAAAAGTCTTTCCGGTCTTATATTCTTTGAGTGCCATTTTATTTTTTATTTAAATTAATTTAGTATTATAAATTTAATTTCATAACAGAGAGATATATTTGTTTAAATTAATTTTAATTCAATCAAAATACTTGAGATATCATCCCTAATGTGTTTCAGCCTAAACCGCCTGTGAATTTCAAAACTTCACCTGTGAATTTTGCTGCCTGAATAGGACCTACGCCTACTAATCCAAGTACTTTTATTATATCTGCTGAAGTTCCCACTGAACCCGGCAGTACTCCAAGATTTGTAGCTTTATTAATGTAACTGTCTCCGCCACCGGGAATGCTTTTATTTAGTTTTGAATAATCATCAGCAGAAAGTTTCTTTTTTGAAAGCATCATCATTGCTCCGATTCCAGCGTCTGTCTGAGAATTAGTTATTCCCAGATCTTTGGATATCTGATTTGTCATGCTCGGGGCTTTTACGTCTTTACTTCCTGAACAACCTGATAATAAAACTAAAGCTAAAGCAATTACTGCTACTGAACTCATTAAAGTTTTCATTTTGATTTTTTTTGATTTATATTAGGTTAGTTTAAATTTTTTCGGGGAGATTTACTAAAATAAAATATTCCGCAAAACAGGTTGTATTATTATTCTAAATTAATCTTAACAAATTTGAAAAAATCTTTTTGGACAAACAATTCTTTAAACCCAATTTCTTTGGAAAATTATTTAACTTTATGAACTTCAAAAACACACCATCCCGGTAAAATATTTGATTTCACTTATTAATTAATGATGTTTTGAATATATTTTATAAAATTTATGACCTTGAATAAATCTTCGCAACTGAAAGGTATTTCTAACTTTACTATTATAAAAATACTGAAAAAGTTTAAACAGAAAGAAATGTCTGACTTTGAGAAGTTCCTGAATTCTCCTTTCTATAACAATCACTCGACAATTACAAAACTATTTCGTGAACTGAAAAAATTCTATCCTCAGTTTGCTGATAAATTACTGACAAAAGAATATCTGTTTGAAATTGTGAATCCCGGAAAAAAATATGATGATATGTTGTTTCAGAAATATCTTTCGCGGATGAATAAACTGGCTGAAGAATATCTGAGTATTCTTGAATTGCGCAAAGATCAGAATGATAAAGATCTAAAAATTCTTTATCAGCTTTCAAAAAGAGATTTGAAGGATGTTTATTCCAGAAAACTAAATGAAGTCGAGAAGAACTTTAATGAAAATCTAAAAATTGATGATAACTTTTACCTGCTTAAACATAAATTATCCGATATAAAATATTATGACAAAGCCAGATCTAATAATCAGTTTTCAATTCATAAAGATCTGATGGATTCTTATAATTATCTGATTAATTATTTATTTATCATTTCAAGTTCATGTATCAATCAATTGTTTTCTGATAAATTATCATATAAATATTCAGAACTCGACAGAACTTCAGGAATATTCTATAACAGAACTGAAATTGAAAAAAATGTCGCCGGGATCATTAAACAGACTCCGCCTGATGATAAAAAGCGTTTATTATTTCTGGAACTCATTTTGAACGATCTGAAAATGAATTCCGGAAAGAATGAATTAAATGCTTATAAGAATCTTAGAAAGATTGTGTTTGAAAATTTCGAATCACTAAGCAATACATTGCTGTTATATTATTTAAAAAGGTTGAATTTATACTGTGGAATTGAAATTGCAAATGGAAATTACGGGTTGAATAAGGAGTTGTTTGAAAATTACAGATTTATGCTTGAAAAAAAGCTTTTCTTTCTGGAAGAAATACCGGATCTTCGTCTAGTTGATTACAGAGTAATACTTTCTACTGCTACTAAAATTAATGAAATAGAATGGGCTGAAAAATTTATAAATGAAAGCGTAAGTTTGATAAAAGAAGAATCCAGGGATAACATTATTAATTTTGGTTATGCGATATTAATGTTTCATAAAAAAAATTATTCGGGATCATTAGATCATATTTCAATGATTCAACATGAATTACTTCCCATAACAATTGATATTTATATCCTGAAATCTAAAATATTTTATGAACTGGGATTTTTAGATACAGCAAAATCTGTATCAGACAGCTTAAGACATTTTATTAAAAACAATCCAGTCCTTTCAGACATATTGAAAAACTCACTAAGAAGTTTTTATAATTTTTTCAGTGCTTTGCTCAGATTGAATGAAAATTATAATGAAATTAAACTTAAAAAAGTATTGTCTGAAATAGAGGGTATTAACGGGATATGGAATAAATTATGGCTGATTGAAAAGACAAATGAACTTCTTTATACATCCGGCAAAGGGAGACCCGATTTGAAAATGAAACCGGGAGTGAAAATATCCATCCGGAATTGATTATCATTGAGCGTATGCAAATGCATAGCTATTTATAATCAGCTGTAAAAAAACATGGCATCTGAAGTTATGTTTGAGATAAATCCGGTGTAAGAACTTTCATCCTTACACCGGAAAATAAAATTATTTCAGTACCACAAACTTCTTCACCGCAACAAAATCATCCGCAGTCATTGGATTCGGCGAGCTCACCACAAGTCTGTAAAAATAAACTCCGCTTGAAAGATTGCCTGCATCGAATTTAATTTTGTAATAACCGGGCTGTTTACTTTCATTGACTAATGTAACCAGTTCTCTTCCCAGTACATCGTAAATTTTTAATGTTACAAAACCTGATTTTGAAATCCCAAATTCCAGATTCGTAACCGGATTAAACGGGTTCGGATAATTTTGTGAAAGAAAATATTTTTCAGGGATGAACTCACTGACTGAATATACATCTGTAAATCCTCCGCCGTCAACTGTTTTTAGAATCGCTCCCGTGACACCGACTATATATCCGGTATCATTATTAAATGGAAAGCAGACAGAAGTAAGCTGATTATTATAGGAAGTATTCAGTTTATTCCAGCTTTCTCCTGCATTCGTAGTTTTAAGCAGATAGGATGCGCCATAGCTTCCTCCGGTAGCATATCCTATTTGATTATTATTTGGAAAGCAAATACCGTAAGTATTGACACCCGATTGATAAGAGCTCCAGTTTGTCCCGCCGTTAGTTGTCTTCAGAATCTTTCCAGCCCACTCAACGGCATAACCATTTTGAACATCAAACGGAAATGACACATCAACCAGACCTGTAACTATTTCCGTAGTCTGTTGAAGCCAGTTTGCACCGCCGTTAGTAGTCTTATAAATTCTCCCTGAAGATCCTGATTCTCCGGCAACATAACCGGTTTCATTATCTGACGGGAAGCTTACAGCATTGAGCCATATTGACGGAGGACTCAACTGCTCCCAATTATTTCCGCCATTAGTTGTTTTGAGAATTACTCTGTCTCCTGAAATGTAACCTGTATTGGCATTTACAGGGAAATCAATATCCATCAACTCTGCTCCAACGAATACAATTTGTCGAACCCAGTTCTGTCCTCCGTCAATGGTTTTGAAGATCCTTCCGGTACCTCCGACGACATAACCTGTTTCATTGTCGAATGGAAAAAGTATTTCACGAAACATAACAGTGTTGCCGTCAGCAGATTGCGGCAGCCATTCAGCTCCGCCGTTAGTTGTTTTCATAATCATCCCGGAGCCGCAGACGTATCCCGTCTGACTGTTTACCGGAAAACAAACTGATTCGGTCCATTTATTTGATCCTTTCTTTAAACTGTTCCAGGTAAGACCCGAGTCGGTTGTTTTTAGCAAAGCCCCGATCATCCCGGCTGCAATGCCTGTATTTAAATTTGAAAAAGAAACGGAATACATGAAATTGTTATTCGGATCCGTTACAGAGTATCCCGTCCAGTTAACTCCGCCGTTAGTCGTACGCATGTAATATCCAAATGTACCAACTGCAACTCCGGTCTGATCATTCTCAGGAAATTCAATTGAATAGAATTGTGCATTTGAACCGGACAATTGCGAAATCCAGTTAACTCCGCCATTTGTAGTTTTATAAATTTTTCCCGGATAACCTGTGACATAGCCGGTTTGACTGTTCTGCGGAAAACTCATTGAATTAAAAGTACCCGTAAGCCCCTGACTCTGATTAGTCCATGTATTCCCTCCGTCAGTTGTCTTAAGAATTATAGGATTTACATTGCTGTAATCCCTGCCGCAGACAAATCCTGTATTACTGTTTTCAGGAAACTCTGCTTCATTGAATAATCCGTTTATTCCGGCATTCAACGGAAACCAGCTGTCCCCGCCGTTTACTGTTTTGTATATGAATCCCAAAGTATCTGTTGAGCTAATACCTGTTAAATATCCTGTCTGATCATCAGACGGAAAATTTACACTGTAATAAAATTCATTGTTATTAAAAGGTCTGTCGATCCAGGTAACACCGCCATTAGTGGTCTTGAGAATCGTACCGTTATTACCAACAGCATATCCGATGCTCTGCTGATCAGTGAAATCAACTGAAGCTAATCTGTTATAAGTGCCTGATTTCTGAATTGACCAGCTTTCACCTGAATCAGTCGTTTTCATTATCATACCAACATCACCAACGGCATAGCCGGTAGTGTTGTTAATGAAAGTAACGGAATTAAGATTATTTCCCTGGGGGAGGGGATTCTGCCACTGCCATGAGCTTTGTGCTTTTGCATTAGAAATACTTACGATAATCAATAAAGCTAACATATATTTTTTCATTTTGATAACCTCTCTTTAAATTAACAATTAACAATTAACAATTTACTTACTTCATCACAACAAACTTCTTCACCGCAACAAAATCTCCAGCTTCCATTCTATAAAAATAAACTCCGCTAGATAGATTGCCTGCATTGAATTTAATTTTGTAATATCCGGGCTCTTTTATTTCATTCACTAATGTTACCAGTTCTCTCCCAAGTACATCATAAATTTTCAATGATACAAATCCTAATTTCGCAATTCCATATTCCAGATTCGTAACCGGATTGAACGGATTCGGATAATTTTGTGAAAGTTCATATTTATCCGGAATGCCAATACTTACTTCTTCTGCGAGTTCGTAGTATTCGAAGTTGCCGTTGAAATCATTTTGTTTCAGTCTGTATTTGTATTTGCCTGTCGTAAGATTTTTATCTGTGAATGAATAATTTTGCGGTTCTGAAATTGTCCCGTGACCTCTGATAAATCCTGCTTTGATCCAATTATTTTCTGTTGAAGATCTTTCAATATCAAAATCAGAATTATTGAATTCGGAAGATGTAGACCAGTTTAGAGTTACATTTCTTCCTAATACTGATGAAGTAAAGGCTGAAAGTTCGACAGGTGTAGGGAAATCCCAGAATACGCGAGCTTGATTCTGCAAGCCTCCAGCAATAGCTGTAATAGTATCATTTCCAGGATTTATTCCGAAATAACAGAATTTTGCGATGCCGGTATTATTTGTAAGTATTATTACAGTATCAGGATTTGCTCCATTAACTTTGAAAGTAACTTCCTTATTTTCCATAATTTGCCCAAACTGATCAGTGACTTTTGCTTCCAGACAAAGCTCTGAACCCTGATACAAATGAGAAAACCGGGGAGTAATATTAATGTAAGATACTGAAAGACCTTTTCCATAAAAAACATAACTTGTGTAAATTTGTGTTCCGATTATAATGTCATCAAATCCGTCACCATTAACATCACCGGTAAAATCGGAACTGAACTTATGCCATGGCAAGATATTGAAACTTCTGCTCGGCTCACCGTAATTCAAAGATAACTTTCCAAAATAAAGAAAATCCAGAGTCAAAATATCCTTGAAACCATCACCATTAAAATCACCAATCTTAAAATTAACATTGTCAATGGTATCTGTTCTGAACTCAGGTTCTATCACGCCCTGACTTGATCCTCTGAAAGTGCGGATCACTCCTCTGGAGTCATTAATCATTACATCATCAAAACCGTCATTATCCACATCTCCTGCTCCGTTTACACATGAACCAAAATCGTAAATATATGGCCAGAAAATTATACTTTGAATACCGCCAAAATATGCTGACGCGCTGTAAACAAATGCAGCACCATCCTGATAGTATCCTGGAGCTCCAACTATAACCTCATCCTGTCCATTTCCATTTACATCACCGGCACAAGCCACAGATCTTCCAAAACCCTGGATTGAGTAATTAGGTACATCCAGATGACAATAATGAGCATAAATGCTTATCAGACCGTTCTCAGATCCGAAAAATATCATAGCTCCCGTAAAATAATTGTTAGAAGCAAATCCTCCATCCAGGCAACCCACTATTATATCATCGTATCCGTCTCCGTTATAATCGCCTGCGGGACTCAATGAATATCCGAAGTACTGTAGTATGCCCCATCCGTTGCTT
>JADJMZ010000004.1 GCA_016709315.1 Ignavibacteria bacterium | reverse complement strand
AATAATCGGAAATAATTGAATGAACTTGATCAGTATTTAAAACCACCGCCATCAATCATTTTATTAATAAAGTGTCTCCGTTTGGCGAGTATTTTAAAATTAGGTAATCCGAATAAGCTATTGAATATGCAGAACCTCCTATTAATATGTTATTATTATCATCTAAAAAAATTGATTTAGCATAATCGTCATTAGCTGCTGCAAAAAGCCTGCTCCATAATAAATTTCCTTCCGTTGAATATTTTAAAGTAACGAAATCATAATTATTTGAAATATAACTGTATCCAACTACTACTAAGTTGTTTTCTTTATCAATGGCAGAATATGTAGGTCTCAACCAATCACCATAATAAGTAGGATATTTTTCAATCCACTTTTCAACTCCATTCTGATCATATTTAATGTTTACAATTCCGTTTCCTGTCGGCAGTGTTCCATATCCCGAAGAATAAACATTCATAGAATCATCCGAGACAACTGAATATCCCCAGTCATGAGTAGTTAGGGAAGTACGATATACTTTTGTCCATAAAGAGTCTCCATTTGAATAGTATTTTATTGTCACCATTTGTCTGTAAACAGAACTTGTAATTCCAAATCCAACCACATATATATTTCTTTCTTTATCAATGCTCATTCCGAATGGTTCATCTGTTTTGTTTCCAATCCAGTTAAGACTTCGTTTCCATTTCATCTGACCGTTTGTATTGTATTTAATTGTTACCCAGTTTATTCCTCCCAGTGCTGCTCCATCATCGCTTTCGCCTGTTACATATACATTTCCAGAATCGTCCAAATCCATTCCGATCAGATAATCATAACTGTTTCCGGTTCCGTTATATCTTTGCTTCCAGATAAGATTTCCGAAGGATTGTATTTCAAGACAATATAGTCATAGCCGTGTGTGCTGTCGCTGTTTCCGGCTACGATAAAATTACCGTCTTTATCTATAGCGCTTTCTCTCTCGGGAAGTTATAACCTGAACCTGTTCCGGGATAAGTAGCCACCCACTCCTGCGTAACCTGCGCAGAGAGAAATTTAGCGGTTAGTATTAAGAATATGATTATTATTTTTTCATGATTTTGATTATGCTGTACATGCATAGAATGTTTTGAAGTTTTCAGCGGAATGAGAAAGTTGTCAGAGTGAATTCTGCCCTTAATATTTTCTTTTAAAGTATTAATGAATGCTTAAAGATTAAATGCAATTATTTTTTTATAATTATCAGAGAATTTTTATGACCGGTGTCCGCGCTTTACGGGACTCCGGCGGAAGTAATTACATTGTATGGACGAAAGTCCTGAAAGTATACGGAAAGATTTTTTCCGCCACGAATTACACTAATTTACACTAATTATATTTCAATATTTTTTTCATATTAGTGTAATAAGCGGCGAGTTATTGTTTCATTTTTGAAGAGTTTAACTATAGTAAATTTATTTAATCAGTTGGAAAAGTCGTGTTTTTGGTCACTAAAAAGTTTGCAGCAAAGTATGGAATAAAATCTCCTACCGTATTTTAACTATTTCACAATACATTTTCAAAAAACTTTTTGTAACATACGAGACTCAAAGTCACAAAGATTTCTGTTTTTAAACTTTTAACCTTAGTGTCTTGGAGTCTTTGTGGAAAAATCTTAGATTTGAGACGGACTCTGTCAATGGGAGAGAGTGTCTAATTCAAATTCGTGTCAATTGGTGAAATTAGTGGCGAGCTCTTGTTTTCAATTTTGAACTATTCTACTTAAGTTAATTAAATTTCTCTGCTATCTTTGTAAACTTAAATTGAAATAACGCATTAATTATCAGGCTTATATTCTGTAGAAGTATATTATTTATGGTTTTAAACAAAAGAAGCAATCATCTCTGATTGCTTCTTTCTTATAAGGATAATAATTATTGTATATTTACTTAAAAATTACTTAATAAGGATCATCTTCCTCACCTGAACGAAAGAACCTGCTCCGCTATGCGAGCCTGTTTTTATTTTATAATAATAAACTCCACTTGGATAATTTGTCGCATCAAATGTAACAGTATAACTTCCCGCCTGTTTGAATTCATTTACTAAGTTCAATAATTCTTTACCGAGTATATCATAAATCTTAATCATTACAAAATTGTCATTTGGAAGGTCATATTTAATCATTGTCATGGATTAAACGGATTCGGATAATTCTGATGAAGTTTATAATGATTAATAATACCGGAGTTTTCATTTTTGATAAAAGTCAGTCCTCCCGTTGTAGTATAAAATATTTTTGTATTACCGCCCACTGCCCATCCTACAGAATCGCTTAAAAAGTACATTGCTCCAATATATCGAATGTCACCGTTTGTATTTTCTCTTCTCCAGGTAGCTCCTGCATCTGTTGATTTATAAAGTTCTCCGAATGTTCCTCCAACCCAGCCGGTATTCAAACTGGAAAACCGGCAAACGTATGGCTGATTAGCTCCTGCAATATATCCAATGCTGTCCCAAGTGTCTCCGAAATTTGTGCTTCTGAATACCCGCCTTCCGTCTTCACCAACAAAAACGTATTGATTGTTTATTACAGAAAGTTTTCTGAAATCTCCGATTCCATTCCAATAAGGAATTGTCTTTCTTGACCAATTCAATCCGCCGTTTGTGGTTTTAAACATTCCACCGAAATCCCCGCAGAGTAATCCCGTATTTGCATTTATAAAATACATATCTTTTGTATAACCCCAAAAAATTGGATTGTACTCAAAGCTCACACCACCGTTTGTGGTTTTTAAAATTGCTCCTAGAGTTCCGCAAATCCAACCCGTATCTTTATTTAGAAAAAATGTTCCTTGATAACTTGTGCCTTGTCCAAAAGGTCCATTTCTAAGTGTGTCCCAGGTTGTTCCGCCGTTTGTAGTCTTTAAAATTGTTTCAAAATAACCAACACAATAAACTGTCATTGAATCAACGGGTGAAATGCTGAAAAGAGCTTTGTTAGTTGCTAAATGAGGCTGAGCTACCCATTCAGTTCCAGCATTAGTTGTTTTCAGAATGATACCGTCTCCGCAAGCCCAGCCTGTAGTTTCATTAATGAACTTTACATCATGAAGTCCGACACTGGTGGTATTTTGATATTGTTTTATCCATTGAGCTTCTGCGATTTGAAATGAAATGCAAATTATAATTGCAATAAAAATTATTTTTCTCATAATAATTTTATTTAGATAATTGAGGATATTTTAAATATAGTAAAAAACTAAAACCTGTACTCTGGTGCGAGAATGTTTTTACTTATTGGGGAAGATTTTTTTTATTAATGTAAATATAAATGAATGCGAATGTAAGTTACTTTTCTATGTACATAAGTTAACTCCTGCTGTCAGATTTGAATCAAAACATATTGCGTACCCCGCTACTCCTCAAAGCAAATACATGCTGAAAAAGAATACATGATTAACTTTTAATTAGAATGTAAAAGAAATGAATTTTTTGTAAGGGTTTTGTAATTCGTAAATTAAGGAGAATAACCCAATATGATTAAGCCGGAGTAGTGACTGTGTTTGTTGTATAATATTTAAAAGGGCTTTACTGCAATATAAAAAGCCGGATCTGAATAATCTCAAATCCGGCTTAGTTAATATTAACATAATAATTTTCACCTGATCAAAACCATCTTCCTCACCTGAACGAAAGACCCTGATTTTATTTTATAATAATATACTCCTGACGGATAATTTGCCGCGTCAAATGTAACTGAATAACTTCCCGCCTGTTTGAATTCATTTAATAAGCTCATAATCTCTTTTCCAAGCAGATTATAAATTTTTAAACTAACAAAATTATCTTTCGGAATTGCAAATTCAATATTGGTTGTTGGATTAAATGGATTTGGATAGTTTTGACAAAGTTTATAAATAGCAGTTTGAAATGAATTCAATTTCTTAATATATGTTTGTCCGCCATTTACAGTGTGAATAATTGTACCGTTTCCTCTCGATGCCCAGACAACACTGTCATTATATGCTTCAATTGAAAATATTATTGAAGTTGATGTTCCACAGTTTTCTCTTTTCCAGTTATAACCCCCGTCAGTTGTTTTATACATTTCACCTCTATTACCTGCGGTGTATCCTGTAGTGTTTGAAGTAAAAGATAAACCATACATAGTCACATTTTCGAAGAATGTTGGAACTAAACCAATGCTATCAAAAGAAATTCCGAAATTTGTGGATTTATAAATAGACTTACCTCCAACCCAGACATTATCATTTATAATACCGAGACGAATGAAGTCATAAAGCCAACCATTTTTTATTATTTCTAATTCATTCCAACTTCTCCCTCCATTTGTTGTCTTTTGGAAATCTGCTACCATACCGCATGCAACTCCATTCAATGAATCCTTAAAATAAATATCACGAACATCTCCTTCAATCCTCATAGAATCGACAAAAGAATTTCCACCGTTTGTGGTTTTCATTACAACTACATTACCTGCGAGCCAGCCTGTATTTTCATCTATGAAATATAAAGCTTCAAGTACGGGTAATCCTTGTCCTGTTCCTCCTGCAAAAAAAGCTGTCCAGTTGTTTCCTCCGTTTATTGTTTTCATAAAATTCCACCAACCGCAAGCATAAACCACACTGTCGTTTACCGGAAATATCTGTTGAATTGTATATGCATAAGGATGCGACTGCTCAATCCAATTGTTACCTCCATTTGTTGTTTTATATATATAATTATCACCGCAAGCCCATCCTGTATACCTGTTAATAAACTCGACATCTCGTATATCATGTATATTTCCAGTCGGCTGGATAATCCATTGCGCCTCCGCAATGCATATCGAACACTGGAATATGATCAACTTTAAAATTATTTTTTTCATGATTCATAAAATTTATTTTCTTGCCGCTGTTGGTGATCCAAAAATTTGCAAATATAAAAGATAAGAGAATCCGAAAAAAACTAATGCAAATTTTTTTACTTCTCTTTCCCAAGCCCCAGCTTACGAAAGTTTTATTTCTCTTACCCAAGCCACGGCCTGGGTAAGCAGAATTTTAAAATTTTATTTGATAAGAAGCATCTTCCTTACCTGCTCAAATCCTCCCGCGTCGCGAGGCGAACCCGCTTTGATCTTGTAATAATAAACTCCGCTCGGGAGATTCGAACCGTCAAATGAAATTTCATATCTTCCCGCCTGTTTGAATTCATTTACCAGGCACATTAATTCTTTACCCATTAAGCTATAAATCTTTATTGTCACAAATCCTGATTTTAATAATAAATATTCTATATTTGTTTCTGAATTAAACGGGTTGGGGTAATTCTGTTTAAGATTAAAAATTTTAATTTCATTAAGAGAATTATTGTTTATGAAAGTTAATCCTCCGTTACTTGTAAATATAATATAATTGCTTCCCGGTCCTCCGACAGCCCATACATTAGAATCATTTAAAGAGTATATTGAGGTAAAAGGTCCGACACCTAAATTTGCCGACAATGTCCAGTTAAAACCCCCGTTTGTCGTTCTGTAAATCTTACCATTATCACCTCCGGAGTATCCTGTGTTTTTATTTGAAAACTCAATACAATAAGTTGCATCACTGCTGTTAGATCTGGGAATTCTTGTAATACTATCCCAGCTTACTCCATAGTTTGTAGTTCTAAATACAATATTCCCCCAGCTTGCTGTCCATCCGGTATCTCCAATAAATGTAACTCTGTCACAAAATGGAGTTGCAACTGTAGAAGGGAGTATTACAGAGTACCAGTTTGTACCTGAGTTTGTAGTTCTGAACATTTTTGAATATCCGGCAATAACACCTGTTGAATCATTTTTGAAATGTATGTCATAAGTTGAATTTGATAATCGTGTTGAATCTATAAAAGTATTTCCCCCGTTAGTAGTCCTCATTACTACTCTGTCACCGCAGAACCATCCCGTCTCTTCATTGATGAACCATAGTCCGTCAAGCTGAGGCGCCTGATCCTGTCCGACTCTGACTATGTTCCAGTTATTACCTCCGTCAGTTGTTTTAAGTATTACATACCAACCGCAGATATATACCACGCTGTCATTTACGGGATGAATTTGAGTGAGGTAACCTGAAGTAGGATTATTCTGCTGAAACCAGTTATTGCCTCCGTTAGTAGTTTTTAATATTGCGCTGCTTCCGCAAGCCCATCCTATTTTTTATTAATAAACCTTACATCAACAGTAAAATGATTTGGGGAATAATACTGAACATACCACTGAGAAAAACTTTCCGAATTTTTAAAAAGAGAAAAAAAAATAAATAATGAAACTATTAATTTAATTTTTGAGGGAAGATATTTTCTGATGAGTAAATTCATATTGATATGAATTTGAGTTATGTAAATTTACCTGTTGGGGGTTTAGTGTACAATGCAGTTATTGTTCAATAAGATACTGAAGTATAAAGTCCGGAATAAAGTTTTTGGAAGCACGGGAAAGACTATTTGAGTTTTATATTTGCTCTATAATATTTTCATAATTGAAAAAGCTGATATGTCAGTTCTCAAAATAAAATTTCGAACCGATCTTAACGCACTCTTCCGTAATTTTCAAAAGAAAGATCGCCGCATTGATCTCAGTCTGCTGTGACTTTAGCAAAGTGATCATTAATGGAGGGATAAGCAAATCCTTATTTGAAAAATACTGCTTAACCGCTTTATCAATAATTGCTGACTTTAGTTCAATGGTGATGATCTCATTATCAAATTCAGTTTCCACTGAATTCAAAAACTCATCTGCAAGAATTTTCCTTGATTCCCTGTCTTCCGACTTTGTAAGTTTTAGCTTTCTGTTCAGACTGTCCTGTAGAACGATTATTTCATTTTTTAGCTTGTCTTTCACAGCCGAAATTTCATCTGACGCGGACCTGCATTTATCCATAATCTTTTTCATCTTCCTGAAATCTTCAGGCATCTGTATGTCACCAAGCGGACCAAGATCACCCGGAGGCATTGGCATTCTCTGTTCATCATTTTCAACTGCCTTTATCGAATATGAAATATCTTTCTGAATTGTTTCAAATTTTATTTTCTGATCTGTGATCAGCTTACTTAGGATCAATTCTTTTCCTGTCGAATCCTTTATAGTCATAGCATCAGCTTCAGCGCAGTTTTGAGGAGGTCTGATGATCTCTTTAAAGATTGGAGTGAAGTCCTGTTTCATCTGAGCAAAAGGACTTGTCGTAAATATAAATACTATAACTGCGGATTTTAAAAATATTCCCGTCATGAGTATAGTTTTATTTTCATAAAATTAAGCATAAGATTTCTGCCTTTTTGTAAATATTTGTAAACGGTCATTGTCATTCAATACAATTATCCTGCTGTATTACTTTATAATTTTAATGAAATAAATTCAAATCTTTTTTTTCTTGTTGATCATAAAATGATTGATATGTTCTTTCCGCAAAATTTTAAATTAAAATAGCGCTTCAGATTATGACTTACCCATGGATTTTTTTGGTAAATATAAATTTATTAAGTGTAATCTGCATTAACTGGCAATAAACATGATATCAATATTGAAATTTGCAAATATTGATAAATAAAGTTCGTGGCGGATATCTGCGAGAGAACATCTGCGCAAATCTGCGAGAGAAAAGAACTTGAGCTCACTTCTAAACAAGCCGCTGAAATTTTGTATGTAATTTTAAAAGAAATTATAATAGTTTTAATCATGTCACAAAAGAAAATAATTTTAGTACCTGTTGATTTATCCGGGAATTCCGAATCAGCAATCCGTTACGCTGCCGAACTGTCAAATGCTCCTGACACAAAAATTTATCTTTTTCATTCTGCAGTACTTCCGGAGTTTTATGTAGCCGAATTAAGCGATTATAATTTGTATCATAAAGAACTAAAAAGCGCGGTCAAAAAAATCTGTGATGCATCTTTATCATTTTTGAACGCAATGAAGGAAAGTTATTTCGCCGAAACTTCCAAAGTAATTTGCAGAGTAATTATTGCAAAAAACATTTACAACGGGATACTGGATTTTGCAGAGGAGCTAATGCCGGATTTAATTATTATGGGAGACGGAGAAAAATCAGATAAAATTAAAATCGGCGCTAACACAGAAAGAGTATTGCGGCTGACGGATTTACCGCTTCTCATTGTGAAAAAATCAGCTAATGCTTCGAAAATAAAAAAAGTAATTTTTGCATCTGATTTTTCCGAAGATTCTGTGAAAGTGTTTTCACAGGTAAACAGTTTTCTTAAAGAAAAAAATGCTTCAATAAGACTATTGTACATAAATACTAAATCAAAATTTGAGGAATATGAAACAGTCAAATCAAGAATTGAAAAATTCAAAAAGAATTTTTCCGCAGACTTCAGCATAGTTATCAGAGCAGGTAAAAACACAGAAGAATCAATAGTAAGATATGCAAACAGCATAAATGCAGATTTGATCTCGATAGGAATTAAAAAGAAAAAAGGACTTTCATTATTCTTCACGGACAGAGTCAGCGAATCCGTAATAAGTTTATCGGACATACCTGTACTTGCAGTCAAAAATCCCGGATAGAAATCTTCAGTTCAAATCCCCCCAGATAAATATTTTTTATTAATTGTTACTCTTTTCATATTTAATTAATTTTGTAAAAACATCTCGTTCTTTAAAAACTTAAAAGGAGGTAATTATGCCCAACTGGGATACCGGTAATACCGGTTTCATGCTGCTGGCTACGAGTCTTGTAATGTTAATGACTCCGGGTCTGGCATTTTTCTACGGCGGTCTCGTCGGAAGAAAAAACGTCCTTGCCATTATGATACAGAGTTTTGTATCAATGGGCTGGACAACAGTAATGTGGTATCTTTTCGGGTTTTCAATGTGCTTCAGTGGTAATTGTGTTGACGGTACTGATTTACTTGGTGGTATCGTCGGCAATTTTAACTGGGTTTTCATGAGTGGTATTGACTTGAATACAAGTTCAGCCGTATCTACGGCTGCAGGCAATATCCCCATATACGGTAATGCAGGAATTCCAATGATAGTTTTTGCCGCTTACCAGATGATGTTTGCCATCATCACTCCTGCTCTTATCACAGGCGCATTTGCAAACCGTGTAAAATTTGCTGCATACTTAATTTTCCTGACTCTCTGGCTTTTGCTGGTTTATTTTCCGTTTGTACACATGATGTGGGGCGGAGGAATTCTCTGGAATTGGGGAGTAAAGGATTTTGCGGGAGGAATAGTTGTTCATAACATTGCAGGTATGGCAGCTCTTGCTTCGGTACTTTATGTAGGCAAAAGAAAAATTGTCGATCAGGGCTTGCACAGCATTCCGCTTATCGCGCTCGGTACGGGTTTGCTCTGGTTCGGATGGTACGGTTTTAATGCAGGAAGCGAATTTGCAGTTGACAGTGTAACTGCCAATGCATTTCTGAATACTGATTTAGCCGCATCTTTCGCTGCAGTAGTATGGATCTTGCTTGCATGGTGGATCGAGAAAAAACCAAAGTTTGTCGGACTGCTGACGGGTGCAGTTGCAGGACTGGCAACAATTACACCGGCTGCGGGTTATGTTACTACTACTTCCGCTGTAATTATCGGAATACTTGCAGGATTAGTTTGTTATTTTGCAGTAGCTCTGAAGAACAAACTTGGATGGGATGACGCCCTTGACGTTTGGGGAGTCCACGGAGTCGGAGGCATGATCGGAATTATTCTTCTCGGTGTATTCGGAACGGTAGCTGTAAATGCAAACGGTTCTAACGGTCTGCTTTACGGCGATTCGGGATTTTTTATAAAACAGATTCTGGCAGTTGTCATTAGTTCAATCTATGCATTTGGTTTTACATGGGTAATGCTCTGGATCATTGACAGAATCACGCCGGTAAAACTTACCAGGGCGGAAGAAGAAATCGGACTCGATGAAATTCTTCACGGTGAACACGCTTATACTGACGCAATGTAGTTTGTGTTAATCATAATGATATTATTGCATGTCTCTTCAACGGGGCATGCAATATTTTTTATAAGTGAGTAAACTCAATTTACGTATCCGCAAATTTTCTAATAAAAATATTGAAAAAACAAATTTCCGTTATAGGCGGAATCAACATTGATATAAAAGGTATAGCTGATTCCGGAAAAAGTGCTGGTGATTCTTATAAAGGAAAAATTATATTCACTCCCGGTGGAGTTGCAAGAAATATTGCAGAAAATATGGCGCGGCTCGGGATGAAAGTCTATTTGTTCGGCACCACCGGTGATGATTATTTTGGAAATTATATAATAAGAGAATCTAAAAGATCAGGCGTAAATACAGAATTCATTAATAAATGCGCTTCTGTAGAAACTGCAAAGTATCTATCGGTTTCATCTGAAGCGAATAAAATTTTTTACGCGGTAAATGATATGAGTGAATCATCCGGTAAAACGAATTTGAAATATATAAGGTCAGTTAAAACAATACTTGAGAACAGTTCTATGATCGTAATAGACGCAAATCTTAAAGAAGATGTAATAGAGGAAATCATCGAACTTTCGGACAGAAAACAAATTCCGGTTTTTGCCGATGCAGTTTCATCAGAGAAGGCAATTGTAATTAAGAATTTAAAAAGAAAAATTGATTATCTCTCAGTGAATGAAAATGAATTCAAAAGCATATTCGGAAAGATTGATATTTCAGCAGGTTTCAAAAATAAAAAACAAAGAGAAGTGCTTCAGAGCTTCGGTCATATTATACTAAAGAAAGGAAGTTCAGGAGTTAGTCTTATAGAAACAGCAGACAGAACAGTTACAAAGTGCAAAGCTTTGAAAACTAAAATAGCCGAACCTAACGGGGCAGGAGATTCATTCAATGCAGGTTTTATTTTCGGATTAATGAACGGATATTCTAAACATGAAGCAATCAGAATGGGAACGTGCGCTTCTTATTTAACATTGAGGACGATTAAATCAGTATCAGAAGATATTTATTTAAAAAAGATTACAGAACTTTTTCATATAAAATCCAGATCAAATGAGTTTTGAGAATTACATCATAATTTCCGAAGAAGTAAAAGAAGCTATCAACGGAAACAAAGCTGTCGTTGCTCTTGAGTCAACGATAATTTCACACGGAATGCCTTATCCGCAGAATTATGATACAGCTCTTTTAGTAGAAAACACTGTAAGGAAAAATAATGCAGTGCCGGCTACAATTGCAATTATTGACGGAAAAATAAAAGTCGGATTGTCATTGAGAGATCTTGAAATTATTTCAACGGGTAAAAATATTCTAAAAGCTTCGAGAAGAGATCTTCCTGTTATCATTTCAAAAAAATTAAATGCAGCTACGACAGTTTCGGCAACAATGATCTGCGCAGCACTGGCTTCGCTGAAGATATTTGCTACAGGTGGAATCGGCGGAGTTCACAGAAATGCACAGAATACATTTGATATTTCAGCTGATCTAAAGGAGCTGTCAATAACAAACATTGCGGTAGTATCTGCCGGTGTAAAGTCAATACTTGATATAGGACTTACTCTGGAATATTTAGAAACTATGGGAGTCCCTGTAATCGGATACAGGACAGACGAATTTCCTGCATTTTATACAAGACAATCAGGATATAAAGTCAATTACAGACTTGATTCGCCGGAAGAAATTGCAGAAGCGATGAAGGTGAAAAGGGAGCTTGGTCTTAACGGAGGAATGATAATTGCAAATCCTGTTCCGGAAGAGTTTTCCATGGACAAAAAAATAATAGACGAAGCAATCGAAGCTTCATTAACAAAAGCAGATAAGAATAATATTAAAGGAAAAGATGTAACTCCGTTTTTACTTTCTGAGATAAATAACATTACAGGAGGGACAAGTCTTGAATCGAACATTCGTCTGGTTATGAATAATGCAAAACTTGCTGCGGAGATTATAGTGCGGAGTGTGTAGAGTGTGTAGAGTGTTTGGAGTGTGTGGAGTGTTTGGAGTGTGTAGAGTGTTGGGGAAATAAATAAATTTAAAAAGTTAGTCTTGATATTCACTGAACTTGCTACACATCCGACAGATATTTTAAAAAAAAGTTTCACATCTTTGCCAAAGATGTCCAACAAAAATTTAAATTCAAATATGCCTCAAAGACTCCAAGTCTCGAAGTTCTATAATTCTTTTAATTTTTCTTAGAGTCTTTGCGTTTTAAAAGGGAATATATTATTACTTAGAAACTTCTGAAAAATCAACTCTCCTCGTATTGTCATTCCCGAGTGCTCCTGTCGGGAATCCATTTTTAAGTTAGTTTTCAATGATTGGATCCCCGCTAAAAGCACGCGGGGATGACAATAAGGGTATTTCAGAAGTGTCTACTTAGTCATCTTAGGGAAAAGGATTAGAAACTCTCTTAACTTAATGACATTGTCGGGTAGAGACAGATTAAATATTAAACCACACAAATTTTTATATTCACATAATTATAAAAGTTTTTAGTTCATTACAGAAAGTATTGTTCAGAAGTTAAAAAATTTCTGAAAGATTTTTAAATATTCCATAGAAATAAAAAAAGAAATTACATATATTTGTTGCTAACTTTAAACTAGTTAATGAAAAATTTTTTACTCGATTACAACCTCAAAGTACGCTTACCGGTATTAATTTTTGTAGTTTTAACAGTTTTCGCAGTAACTTATTATGCATCTTATGCTGAGAGGAACGGCGTAGGTTACACTCCTGCACAGCCAATCCTGTATTCCCATAAACTTCACGCAGGCGATCTTAAAATTGACTGTCGTTACTGCCATAGTGATGTGGATAAATCCAGGCATGCAAACGTTCCGTCAGCCAAGGTCTGTATGAACTGTCATTCTATTGCAAGAAAAGATAAGCCGGAAATAATAAAGCTCACAGATTATTATACACGAGGAGTGCCGATTGAATGGAAGAGGGTTCATAAAGTTCCTGATTTTGCATATTTCAATCACAGCGTTCACGTTAACAAAGGTATAGACTGCTCAAACTGTCACGGCAATGTTGCCGAGATGGAAGTAGTAGAGCAGGTAAAGGATTTCTCCATGAGAGCTTGTATCGACTGCCACAGAAATCCTGCTGTAAATATCAAAAATATCATTCCCGGCAAAGAGAATCTGCAGATCAATACCGGTCCGCAAAACTGTTCAGCATGCCACAGATAAAATAAATTATGCCAGAAAAAAATAACTTAATAAAAAATACTGAATCAGTGACAATAAAGAGAAAGAAGTTTTTTATTTATTCCGGTTCAGCGCTGTTGGGATTGTTTGCATTCTTAAATATCCCTTCTTCACTCTTCCGTTCAGGAATAGCTTCAAAAGATTCTACAATAAAAATCACAGAAAATCCTAATGCCGTTAAGAGAAAATCAAGACAAGTCAATAATGGATAAAAAGGTCATAGACATAAGCGGTAAAATAATTGAGACCGCGGCAGTTACTGAAACGACAGTTCCGGTAAATGAAAATCAGGAAAAGGATTCGAATTACTGGAGAAGTTTCAGAGAGCTTTATAACGATCCCGATTTTATCCGTGAAAAGAAAAATGAATTCATGCCCGGCGCTCTTGACAGACCGGATGAAAATTCATTCTCGAAAGTTTCGCGCAGAAAATTTCTTGCTCTCCTGAGCGCTTCTGCAGCAGTTGCAGCTTCCGGCTGTTCTAATTTCAGGGATAAAGGTGAGATCGTACCTTATAATAAGAAACCCGAATCAGTTACGATCGGTAATCCGACTTACTATGCATCCACTTGTACCGGTTGTCAGTATGCCTGCGGAATACTTATAAAAACACTTGAAGGACGTCCGATAAAAGTTGACGGAAATCCCGATCATCCTGTCAGCAAAGGCAAGATCTGCGCAATTGGTCAGGCAAGCGTGATGAATCTTTATGATCCGGAGAGACTTAAGAATCCATCCGAAAGGATTAATAATACAGGCGGAAATGATATTACATGGGCTGCAGCTGATGATAAAATCATAACACAGCTGAAAAGCGCAGCGTCATCCGGTAAGGAAATTGTCATCGTTACTAATAAAATTAATTCACCTTCACAGAAAAAATTACTTACTGAAGATTTTAAGACAGCTTATCCGACTGCAAAAGTTTATTCGTTTGAATTGTTCAGCGATGCAAATAAGAACAGCGCTTTTGAAAAATGTTACGGCGCAAAGACTTTTCCTCTTGTGCAGCTTGATAAGGCAAATGTAATACTTGCCCTTGAATCAGATTTTCTGGGCAATGAAGGAAACAAAGTTGAAAATTCAAGACTGTATTCACAAAGAAGAGATGCATTTAACGGAGAAGAATTCAACAGACTTTATTCGGTCGAAGGAAATGCGAGCGTAACAGGGATGAATGCTGATTACAGAATGATACTGAGGACGGATGCGATTGAAGAATTTGTTTACTGTCTTCTGAATGAATTTGTATCAAAGCAGAAAGTATCAGCTTTGTCAGCAGATGGCGGAGTTACCGGAAAGTTACAGAGTTATAATCTGAACAGCTTTGTTGAGAAAAATAATTTATCAAAGGAAACTGTCGCTCATTTAATTGAAGACCTTAAGAAAAATCAGGGAAGTTCATTTGTGACTGCAGGTTCGATGCTGCCGGAGTCAACGCACATTGCAGTAAATCTTTTAAACGAAGTACTCGGAAACAACAAGCTTTATATAAAAGATGTTTCGATTGTTGAGCAAGTTCCATTGAGTTCAAAATCTGAACTCGAAAATCTTATCTCGGACATGAAATCGGGAAAAGTCGGAGCAGTCATTCACTTTGATTCAAATCCTGTTTACAATTTACCCGGAGATTACGGATATGCGGATGCATTGAGCAAAGTGCCGCTTGTAATTTCACTTACAGAGACCATAAATGAATCTTCAGACAAAAGTAATTTTGTACTGCCGGTGAATACAATGTTCGAATCATGGGGAGATTTTCAGACACGAAATAATTTTTACAGTCTTCAGCAGCCGGTTATCGCTCCTTTGTACAACACAAGACAGAAGGAAGAAATACTGCTTACCTGGTCAAAAGGAACAAAGGATGCATTCAATAATGAGATATATCAGAAATATGTGATGGACAACTGGAAAGCAGGCGCATTGCAGAGTGCAGGAAGTGATGCTAATTTTATGAAACAATGGTATGCAGCATTGAATGACGGAGTTGTAAGTACAAAAACGGTTTCAGCAGCGGGAGAAAATTCACCAACAGCATTCAAATCTGAAGCGCTGACTTCCGGCAATTCAAAATTAACACAAAGCAACGAAACTGTTCTGATACTTTTAAAAAGTTCATCTCTCGGAGACGGAAGATTCGCCAACAACGGCTGGCTTCAGGAATTGCCAAAGCCGTTATCGAGAATAGTCTGGGACAATTATGCAGCGATATCAGTGCAGACAGCAAAAGCTCTTAGTCTGAAATCAAATGACATTATAAAAGTAACGACATCAGCAGGAAGCATTGAAGTGCCGGTATTCATACAGCCGGGAACTGCCGAAGGTGTCATAGCAGTCGAACTCGGATACGGAAGAAGTGTCTGCGGAACAGTAGGAAAAGATGTCGGCGTGAATGCAAATAAGATGATGTCAAAGAATTCAAAAGTATCGCAATGGATGTTTAACGATGCAAAAATTGAAAAGACAGGAAGCGTTTACGAACTTGTTTCAACGCAGGAACACTTTGCATTTGACGAGCCGCTGTTAAAAGACATTCAGTACAGAAGGGAGATCATTCAGGAAGGTACATATCTTCAGTACAAAGAAGATCCTGATTTTCTGACAGCGCATAAGACAAAATATTCAGAAGAAGAAACAGAGAAGTTGAAAGTAGGAAGCATAAACGAACAGTATGTTCACACCGGAACGAAATGGGGAATGGTCATTGATCTTAATAAATGTACCGGATGCAATGAATGCGCAGCGGCTTGTAATGTAGAAAACAATATTCCGGTAGTCGGAAAAGATCAGGTAAAGGCAAACAGGGAAATGCACTGGATAAGAATTGACAGATATTATTCGGGAACACCCGAAGTGCCGAAGACAAGTTTTCAGCCGATGCTGTGTCAGCATTGTGATTTCGCGCCTTGCGAAAATGTATGCCCGGTTGCGGCAACATCACACAGCGCGGACGGACTGAACGGAATGGCTTATAACAGATGCGTAGGAACAAGATACTGCTCGAATAACTGCCCTTACAAAGTAAGAAGGTTCAACTATTTCAACTTCAGGGACAGGTTCAGAGATTCAGTTCAGCTCGAAGAGTCATACTCATTAATGGCGAATCCCGAAGTTACGGTAAGGTCAAGAGGAGTAATGGAGAAATGCACATTCTGCATACAGAGAATAATGGAAGAGAGACAGATGGCAATTCAGGAAAACAGATATGTCATAGGTTCGAATGTAAAGACCGCATGTCAGGAAGCCTGTAACACAAGCGCGATTCACTTCGGAGATCAGAATGACAAAGAAGCGGAGTTTTATAAACTGAATAACAGCAAGCTTGGATACACTGTGCTTGAAGAGATAAAAGTAAAGCCGAATGTAACATACCTTGCAAAATTAAGAAATGTTCTTGAAATCGAAAAAACGGAGGAGCATCATTGAGTTTTGATTCAACCTATACAAGAGAGTTACCACTTGTAGAAGCAAAAAAATCTTTTAAAGAGATTGATGAAGTGATCGCGCTTCCCACCGAGACGAAGCCGACTAAGGGCTGGTGGATAGCATTCTCAATATCATCAACTGCACTGCTTATCGGTGCATTCTGTCTGTCTCTTACATTCTATTACGGAATCGGAATGTGGGGAAATAATAATCCTGTCGGATGGGCTTTTGACATTATCAACTTTGTTTTCTGGATCGGTATAGGTCACGCGGGAACGCTTATCTCCGCTATCTTATTTCTTTTCAGGCAGAAATGGAGAACAGGTATTGCGAGATTCGCAGAAGCGATGACGATATTTGCCGTTATGACTGCAGGTATTTTCCCAATCATACATACAGGAAGACCGTGGCTTGCAGGTTATCTGCTTCCATTACCAAATCAAAACGGAGTCTGGGTGAATTTTTCATCTCCATTGTTATGGGATGTGTTCGCAGTATCAACATACTTTACAATTTCATTTTTATTCTGGGGAATCGGATTGATTCCTGATCTTGCAACATTAAGGGACAGGACGACAAGCAAGATTAAGAAAACAATATACTCTGTTTTATCACTCGGCTGGACAAACTCCAACAGAAACTGGAGCAATTACGAAAGAGCTTATCTGATACTTGCAGGTATTTCAACGCCGCTTGTATTGTCTGTTCATACAATCGTTAGTTTTGACTTTGCAGTTTCTGTATTACCCGGATGGCATACTACTATATTCCCTCCTTACTTTGTTGCCGGAGCTATATTCTCCGGATTCGGTATGGTGTCAACAGTGCTTATACTCGTGAGAAAAGTTTTCAACATGGAACACATAATAACCATCGGTCATCTTGAGAAGATGAACAAGATTCTTCTTGCAACGGGTATGATGGTTGGATATGCATACGGAATGGAATTTTTCATCGCATGGTACAGCGGAAATACATTTGAGCAGTTCGTATTTATCAACAGGGCTTTCGGACCTTATGCCTGGGCATACTGGACAATGGTAAGCTGCAATGTGATTTTCCCGCAGTTGTTCTGGTTTAAAAAGATAAGAAGATCTATTCCAATAACGATGGTGCTTGTGATATTAGTGAATGTCGGAATGTGGTTTGAGAGATTTGTAATTATAGTAACATCTTTGCACAGGGATTTTCTTCCGTCAAGCTGGGCGATGTATTATCCGACATTAGTTGATCTCGGACTGCTTCTCGGAAGTTTCGGATTCTTCTTTACATTCTTATTATTATTCTTAAAAACTTTAACTTTGGTATCTATTTCAGAAATAAAAGCCGTAGTGGAAGGAGCGCAGCCGACGATACATCCTCACCCGGGCGGCAATGGTCAGCATCATGATTAAAAAACTAATTAATTTTGTAAAAGAGTACGACTCTAAAGACGACAGAGAGCCAAGAAGCAAAAAGCTTTTCGGACTTGCCGCATTGTACAATACGCCGAACGAGATAATCACAGCGGCGGCTGATGTAGCCGGGAAAGGTTACGAAAAATTCGATGTGTATACTCCGTATCCGATGCACGGAATGGATGATGCGATGGGAATGAAAAGTTCGAAGGTAGGATATGTCTCATTCGCATTAGGTCTGACAGGAATGTGTCTTGCCCTGCTTATGATATGGTGGATGTCTTCCGTAAATTATCAGAACATTATCGGCGGTAAACCTTTCTTCTCGCTTCCGCCTGCGATTCCGATTACATTTGAGGGAACTGTGCTTCTGACAGGTATAGCCACAGTTTTCGGAATGCTTATACTTTTTAATCAGCTTCCGAAGATCAACAGTCCGCTGAATGACACTGATTTTATGAAAAGAGTTTCTTCGGATAAATTCGGTGTAGTAATAAAAGCTGATGATGAAAAATTCAGCGATTCAGAAGTAAGGAAATTATTCCTTTCCGGGGGAGCATTTGAAATTCAGGAGATTTATTACAGGGAAACCAACTTAGGAATAAAGACGCCGATATTCGACGGGAAGTTTATTTCGATAATATTTGCAACAGCCATTTTAACAGCGATCATAACTTATATCACGCTTAATATAGTATTATATGATGTAGTTCCTTTTGACTGGATGTGGAAGCAGGCAAAGATTAATTCACAGAGTAAGAGCGATTTTTTTCCGAATAAAGCGGGAATGAGGGAACCTGTAAACGGAACAGTTGCAAGAGGATTTCTACCTTATGAATATAAAGGTATGCCGGATTCATCAGTAAAATTACTTTCAAATCCTTTGGCTGTCAGCAGAAAAGTTCTCGAAAGAGGTCAGGAAAGATTTAATATATACTGCAGTCCATGTCACGGATATTTCGGAGAAGGAGACGGAAGGATGAAAGATCAGTTCCCGAAACCGCCGAGTCTTCACAATCAGAAAGTACTTAACTGGTCAGACGGAAATATTTATCATGTGATCACGAACGGTCAGAACGTAATGCCGAGTTATGCAGAGCAGGTTTCAGTAGATGACAGATGGGCGATCATACATTATATAAGAACACTTCAGAGATCGAAGAATGCATCGGATGAAGATCTGACAAAAGCGAAGTAACAATTTTAATAAGAATTTGAATAAGCAATTTACATTACAAAAAAATTTATAATGGATTATAAGAAAAAACCTTTACCGCCGGTAGTCGGGAAAGCAGGATTCGGATTACTTGGAATCGGATTAGTTTTAATGATCTTAGCTTTTGCCGTGAATACACAAAGAGCGTTCTTTGACTATCTCTGGATGTATATGTTTCTTGTAAGCATCGGCGTTGGTTCGCTGGCTCTTGTAGCTCTTGAGTATCTTGTAGGCGCAACGTGGAGCACACCGTTCAGAAGAATATCGGAATTCCTTGCATCAATAATTCCGGTGCTTGCCATACTTGTTATTCCTCTTTTCTTCGGAATGCATGATCTCTTTCACTGGACGCACCCTGAAACATTACAAAACGATCCTTTGCTTCAGTCAAAAGCTTCTTACCTGAATGTAAATTTTTTCATAGTAAGAGTTGCAATCATATTTGTAATCTGGCTTGCATTTTATTTTCTTTTCATAAGAAATTCACAAAAACAGGATGTTACAAAGGATCCTGCTTTGACAAGACAGAGTATTAAACTTTCTGCAATATTCGCTATTTTATTTATAGTAACAATATCAGTAACTGCGATAGACTGGATGATGAGTCTTGAGTATCACTGGTATTCTACAATGTTCGGGGTTTATTACTTTGCAGGAACGCTATATGTATCATTTGCTGTAGCTGCTTTCTTCGCTGTCAAACTGAATGAGAACGGATATCTTTCGGAAAGACTAAGCAACAATCATTATTACAGTTTCGGAGCATTTATGTTTGCTTTCAATATCTTCTGGGCTTACATAGCATTCTCACAATACATGCTGATATGGTATGCCGACATTCCTGAAGAGACATTCTGGATAATTATGAGAATGAAAGGAAGCTGGGCGTATTTTTCAATAGGACTTGTGTTCGTTCATTTTATAATACCGTTTTTAATTCTTCTTCCAAGAAGTTCAAAAGTAAGACCCGGTCTTCTGACAAAAATGGCAGTATGGTTTGTACTTGCTCATTTTTATGATCTGTACTGGCTAATAATGCCGACATATTTCAAAGATGGTTTTGTATTCGGATGGAGTGAACTTGGATTTATGATGTTTGCGATCGGACTTATAATAACTGTATTCAGAATAAGAGCTGCTAAGACAAACTTAGTGCCGGTAGGAGATCCGAAGTTAGAGAGCGGATTGAATTTTCATTTAAATTAATTTTCAATTTTTACAAATATGTCACATAATAATAGCGGAAAAAAGTTTAATGTCTTCAATCTTTTCAGAGACCTGACTAAGTTTTATTTTATACTTTACTTGCTTGTACTTTCTTTCATAGTCTTTCTCGGAGCAAAGTATGTAAAGACACTTGATTACAATAAATTATTTTATGCAAAGGAGCTTCTTGCAGCCGATACAAATATGAGAGTAACTCTTCCGCTCAAAAAAGGAAGCATTACACCTCCTGTGGATGTTGCGAAACTAAGCATTCCCACTCCCGAGCTTCTGGCAAAAGGAAAAGATATTTATAATGCTTCCTGCGCAAGCTGTCATGGTGAAACAGGAGCAGGCAACGGTCCTGCCGGAGCGGCACTGAATCCGCCGCCGAGGAACTTTGTAAATCCGCAGCTATGGAAGAACGGACCGAAAATTTCTCAGATGTATATTACACTTCAGGAAGGTATCCCGAATACAGGGATGGCAAGCTTCAGTACAATTCCGCCCGAAGACAGATTCGCAGTAATACAATACGTCCATACATTTAATCTTTCCTATCCTAAAGATACTCCGGAAGATCTTGTTATGTTAGATGATAAATACAGTCTGAAAAACGGAGTTAAGATGGCAAATCAGATTCCTCTCGGACTTGCAATAGATCTTGAAATGCTGGATTATGATACGCTAAAAGCTGATCTGAACAATGCAGTACAGTCATTTGAAAATGATTTGAAAAGCAAAAAGGATACGTCAGCATTAATTTTAAATGAAATAGTTTCAAATAAGAACAAAGCTCTGGTTTCTCTTGCAGGGAATACAAAATGGAAAGAAAGCCCTGAAGAGTTTACAAAATTTTTAGGAACTGATCCTCTGGACAAGGGATTTAAAGCAACTGTTTATCAGCTCAGCCCGGAAAAAATAAATCAGATATATTCTTATCTGAAAAATCTTTTTACAAAAAGCAGGGCATAATAAAATGATTAAAATTAAATTGAACTATTTTTTACTCAGTGTATTTTTCTTTTTGATTACCGGTTTTTCGACCGGACAGGACGAAAATACAGCTAAGCCGGAGATAGGAATTTACGAAAGACTTGGCGAGACAATTCCGTCCGACATTACACTTATTAATGAATACGGACAGCAGGTAAATTTAAAAAGTCTTATTACAAAGCCGACAATATTTTCTCTGGTATATTTCAGATGTCCCGGAATATGCAGTCCGCTTCTGAACGGAATGACAAAGACAATTGACATAACTGATATAGAGCCGGGAAAAGATTATAACATTATTACCTTAAGCTTCGATCAGAATGAAGGTTATCAGATGGCTGCAGAAAAAAAAGAAAATTATATTGATCAGCTTACAAGAAAAATTCCGGGGGATTCGTGGAGATTTCTGACCGGAGACAGCCTGAATATACGCAGAACAGCCGATGCGCTTGGATTTAAATTCAAAAGAGAAGGAAATGATTTCATTCACGGAGCATCAATAATGGTTGTTTCGCCAGAAGGGAAAATCGTTCGTTATTTATACGGAACAGATTATTTACCATTTGATTTTAAAATGGCAGTTACGGAAGCAACTGAAGGCAAAGTGGTGCCTTCAATAAGTAAAATAGTAAAGATGTGTTTCAGCTTTGACCCGGAAGGAAGAAGGTATGTTCTGAATGTGACCAGAGTTGCCGGCGCAGGGATTCTGTTGCTTCTCGGAATATTCGTAGTGTTTTTAAATGTTAAAAAGAAAAAAAACAAAATTAATATATAATAATATGGCAAACGGAACTATAGCCGCAGTACCTCAGACGGCTGAAGTTAATTTTTATAACGTCAGGACAAAACACAAAGGTATTCTATCCTGGCTGCTGACTATCGATCACAAAAGAATTGGTATTATGTATCTTTTCGCTGTGGTGTTTTTCTTTCTGGTGGCGATGACCATAGGCGTTTTTATGCGTCTTGAGATGCTTACACCCGGTGAGACATTCATGAAACCGCAGACTTACAATTCTCTTTTTACACTGCACGGAGTAATAATGATATTTCTTTTCATTATACCTGCTGTGCCGGCAGTATTCGGAAATTTCTTTTTGCCGATTCAGCTTGGCGCACAGGATGTACAGTTTCCCAAGCTTAATCTGCTGTCCTGGTATCTGTATGTTATAGGCGCAGTTCTGGCTCTTACTTCATTATTTTCAGGGGGAGGAATAATGGATACCGGCTGGACATTTTATGTGCCTTACAGCATAAGAACCACTACGAATGTTTCGCTTTCTGTGTTTGCAGCATTCGTTCTGGGATTTGCGACTATACTTACTGGATTGAATTTTATTACGACAATTCACAGACTCAGATGTCCGGGAATGACATGGTTCAGAATGCCACTCTTTGCATGGGCTTTATATGCGACTTCATGGATACAGGTGCTTGCAACTCCGGTTATCGGAATTACGCTTATACTCATAATTCTTGAAAGAGCATTTGGCATCGGGATATTCGATCCGGCTCTCGGAGGTGACCCGCTGCTTTATCAGCACATGTTCTGGATATACTCGCATCCGGCGGTTTATATAATGATCCTTCCTGCGATGGGTGTAGTATCCGAGATCATCCCTACTTTTTCAAAGAAAACTATTTTCGGTTATGTGCCGATAGCAATATCAAGTCTGGCAATTGCTCTGGTAGGTTATTTAGTATGGGGACATCACATGTTTTCAAGCGGTATAAGCGATACTTCCAGGGTTATTTTTTCTCTGCTGACATTTTTTGTAGCGCTTCCTTCAGGTATAAAGATATTCAACTGGGTAGCGACGCTCTATAAAGGTTCGATTGAAGTAACTGCTCCGATGCTTTATGTTTTGCTTTTCATATTTATTTTTTCAATCGGCGGTTTAACTGGACTTGTACTGGGTGCTCTTAATACTGATCTCCATCTTACTGATACTTATTTTGTAGTTGCGCACTTCCACTATGTTATGTTCGGAGGAATGGGAATAATATTTTTTGCAGCTCTACATTACTGGTTTCCGAAAATGTTCGGAAAGATGTATAATGAAAAAGTTGCCAAAACAGCCGCTGTGTGGATTGGAATAGGATTTAATATGCTCTATTTCCCAATGTTTATTATGGGTTATCTGGGCATGCCGAGAAGATATTATGATTATCTGCCGGAGTTTCAGAAATATCATGTTTTTGCCACTGTTGGTTCATGGGTGCTTGTCTCGGGAATAATTATAATGTATATCAATCTTGCTATAGCATTAAAAAGAGGTAAGAAAGCGCCTGACAATCCATGGGGCGGTACTACACTTGAGTGGAAAACATCTTCTCCCCCGATAATGGAAAATTTTAAAGAAATTCCTACAGTAACAACAGGTCCTTACGATCATTCAATTACAGAATCACAGGAGGTAAAAAAATAAATGAGTTATAATTCTGATTCATCAGTTCAGGAAATTCAGGAAGTTCATATTCACCGGGATGACTTCGGTTCAAAAATGGGGATGTGGCTTTTCCTCTTCACAGAGATTCTGCTTTTCGGCGGATTATTTATTTTGTATGCAGGATACAGGTTCATTTATTCAGAAGGATTTGCCGCCGCCGCAACTGAACTCGATGTTCTGCTCGGCACGATCAATACGGTTATCCTTCTTACAAGCAGTCTTACTGTTGTTCTTGCAATAGTAGCTCTGCAAAAAGAGAATAAAAAGCTTTCACTGTTTTTTCTTTGGGTAACTGTTATTTGCGGACTTATTTTTCTTGTCAATAAATATTTTGAATGGGGAGCTAAATTCCATCACGGAGTTTATCCGAAAGGTCCGGCTTTACAGAATATGTCAGAAGGAGAAGTAATGTACTTTGGTCTTTATTTTGTAATGACAGGACTTCACGGACTTCATATCGTTGTCGGACTTATTTTTATAGGTTATGTAATGAGACAGATTCAAAAAGATGTTATAACAAGCAGCAATTTTCAGAAACTTGAGAATTCGGGATTATACTGGCACCTTGTTGATATAATCTGGATTTTCCTTTTCCCGTTATTTTATTTAATACATTAAAATTATTTATGGAAAACAATCATCACACTGAAGAACAAAATGACGGCCATATTGCCGAAGCGCATCATCCTAGTTACGGGATTAACATACTTGTATGGATCGGGCTGCTTTCACTTACAGCCATTACTGTTGCAGTAGCCGGAATCAATCTCGGCAGTCTAGCATTAACCGTAGCTCTGGTTATAGCTCTTGTTAAATCAATGTTTGTGATAAATTTTTTCATGCACCTTAAATTTGACAACAAGGTTTTTAAAATATTTCTCGGTATATGCATGATTACTTTTATCGTTGTTATGATTTTAACTTTCTTCGATCTGACTTTCAGAATTTAAATAAATTGTATAATTGTTTTTAAAAAGTTTTTAATTTAATATGAGACCTAACATAGTTGATCAAGTTGATCAAACATTCTGGCTGATAATGGGAATTTCTATTATCCTGCTTGCACTCATCACAGTTGTAATGATTTACTTTGTCTATAAGTACAACAGAAAAAGGCATCCTGTCGCCGAAAACATTGAAGGCAATACAACTCTTGAAATTGTCTGGACTATAATTCCGGTGATATTAGTTCTGATTATGTTCTTTGTCAGCTGGGCAGGATTTAAAAATATGAGAGATGTGCCTAAAGATGCAATGGTTGTCTCGGTTACAGGGCAAATGTGGAAATGGACATTTGAATACGATAACAAGAAAAAATCCGACACACTGTTCCTTCCTGCAAACACGAATGTAAAATTTGATATTAAATCTATAGATGTGAATCACAGTTTTTATCTCCCTGCTTTCAGGACTAAAGAAGACGCAATTCCGGGCAGGGTAAATCATTACTGGATAAGAACTAACGAGCCGGAGGTATATTATGCAGCTTGTGCTGAATACTGCGGACTTAACCACTCTTATATGTATGCTCCTGTTATTGTAATACCTGAAAAAAAGTTTATCGAATGGAAAAATTATACTCCGCCCGACACTACTAAATCAGTTACACCTGTAAAAACTGATTCACTGAAAACAGATACTTTAAAAACAGGCGCTGTAAATTCTTTAAATAAGGATACTTTAAAAACGGGTTCTGTAAAAACGGATACAATAAAACCAAATTCCGTTAAGCAGGATACTTTAAAATCGAAATAGATAAATTATAATTGAAGCATTATTCAAACTGCAACGTCACATAAAAAAGAATTAATACTTGATGTAAACGAAACTACTGACAAAGTTTCTTCTGAATCAGGTTTTGCAAAATGGCTTAAGATCATTTTGGAAACTGCTAAGATCAGAATAACCATCCTTGTAGCTTTTACGACAGGACTGGGTTATATACTTGCGTCACAGAGTCTTTCAGGATTTTCTTTTTATCCTGTTATCGGAATTTTTCTTCTTGCATGCAGCGCATCTGCTCTGAATCACTATCAGGAAAGAAACACTGATGTTTTAATGGACCGCACAAAGAACAGACCTATTCCGTCAGGAACGGTTTCATCTTCGGCTGTATTAATAATCTCTTTAGCATTTCTTATCGCCGGAAGTTCTTTGCTTTTCTGGAAATCCAATTTACCGGCATTAAGCATAGGGTTATTTACAATGTTCTGGTATAATGCAGTCTATACTCCTTTAAAGAAAGTATTTTCACTTGCTATCATTCCCGGATCGCTTGTCGGCGCATTGCCGCCTCTTGCCGGCTGGGTTGCCGCCGGTGGAGATATTCTTGATCCGAAAATTATACTGATATCTTCATTCTTTTTTGTCTGGCAGATACCGCACTTCTGGATACTTCTGCTGATCTACGGAAAGGATTATGACAAAGGCGGATTTCCTACACTGACAAATGTTTTTTCCGAAAGACAGCTTAAAAATATTACTTTCTGCTGGATCACTCTGACTATAGTTCTGGCTTTGTCAATAAATTTTTTCGGAATACTTAATTTTTATGTTTCAAATGTTTTTCTTGCGCTAATATCTGTCTGGCTTTTTTCAGAATCACTTAAATTTCTCAGATCTGCAAGCGACAGCAAAGTGAATAAAAATATGTTTATCAGAATAAATATTTTCACTCTTCTGGTAATTACAGTATTATCTTTAGACAAACTTATTAAATTATTTTTATCATAAATTAACAGGATCTTTAAATGGATTTACTTGAAAATTTAGTTATACCCGCTACAACACAGCATCTTGATTTATTAAAAGTTATTCTTGTGCTTGCCATGCTGATTTTTCTTCCGTTTTTCGGAATGCTTCTCGGAGGCACGGGTTTTTCTGTAATTTTTAATGCTTACGGCAGAAAAATAAAAAATAAACTTTTTATCCGTCTTGCAAAAGATATCATAGACAAACTTGCGATAAACAGATTTGTCGGCTTAGGTCTCGGCGTAATTCCAATGCTTGCAATTACTTTCTGTTATGCACAGCTTATGTTTGAAGTGAAAGTAATTACAGTCAGTCTTTTGTTTGTCGGAACTCTTCTTCTGGCAATTGCCATAAATTTTATTTACAGTTATCAGAATACTTTTCAGGTCGAATCTCTTATAGAAACTCTGAAAAATATTTCCGGTCTTGATAAACATGAACTTGATACAAAAATCCCTGAAGATATAACCGATTATGAATTTGATCTTATGAACACAAATTCAAATTCAGGTCTTTACGGATTTGTTCTTCTTTTGCTTTCGGGATTTTTCTTTGCCGGCGGGACTACCATTGCGCAGTTCTCTGACAGGTATCAGGATTTTCAAAACATTGCGCAGATTTTTTTATCGGGAGCAACATATTTTAACTTTCTCTTTCTGATTGTTTTGTCCATCGCAGTGTCAGGCAGCGCTATACTTTTCTTCTTCTTCAGCTGGCAGGGCGGGCTTCACGATATGGACAGGGAATTTTCTAATTTCGTAAAAAGATTGCAGGTAATATTGCATTTACCGGTGCAGTGCTTCTTCCGGTAACACTTTTTTTAAGCTTTCTGGTGATACCTGATATTGCTTTGTCAGGATCCGTTTTTACTTATACTTCTCTTGCTTTTATTTCGCTTCTTTTCCTATGTAACTTTCTTTATGCGGTTATTAAGAATTCCGAAGTGAAATATATCGGCGCTGCTTTTTATCTTTTAATTATTTCACTTGGTTTTATAATTTTGAAAAATCAGGCTGCATTTGGCGCTGCTTCAGAAAAACATTTAGCCGTAATTAATCTGAAAGCCCAGGAACTTGAAAAAGAGAAAAAAGGAAAGACAATTAATACTGCAGGCGTTAATGGTGAGGAAATTTATAACAGAATATGTATTGCATGTCATAAATTTGATGTTAAGGTTGTAGGACCTCCTTATAAGGAAACTATTCCAAAATATAATGGAGATGTAAAGAAGCTGGCAACATTTATTCTTAATCCTGTTAAAGTGTCACCTGATTATCCGCCTATGCCGAGTCAGGGTTTGAAGCCAAAAGAAGCCGATGCAGTTGCGAAGTATTTAATTGATAAAGTTTCAGGCAAATAAGTATAATTCAATTTACAGAATATTTAAGGCGGAGTATTTTCACTTCGCCTTTTTTTTTCTTATTATTTATTTGTTCGGCGAATTTAAAATAGATTATGTTTTGAATGTAATTCAGCGGAAACGAATTGTAAAATTAATTGTATTTATCTTTTATGAAAAAGAAATTAGTCGTTCTCACAGGAGCTGGAGTCAGTGCTGAAAGCGGATTGTCAACTTTCAGGGATTCAGGCGGCTTATGGGAAGGTCATAATGTCATGGATGTGGCATCTCCCGAAGGATGGAGAAGGAATAAAGAACTTGTACTTGAATTTTATAATCAGCGCAGAAGACAGCTTAAGGATGTAAAACCAAATGATGCACACCTGTCACTTGTTAAGCTGGAAAAAAAATTTAATGTGACAGTCATTACTCAGAATGTTGACGACCTCCACGAAAGAGCCGGCTCAGAGAATGTCCTGCATCTTCACGGCAAACTCAATCAGGCAAGAAGTACGGCAGATCCTGGATTAATCTATGAACTGGAAGGAAAAGATATTATTGTCGGTGATAAATGTGGACTAGGATCGCAGCTCAGACCGAATATAGTCTGGTTCGGTGAACCTGTGCCGATGATTGATAAGGCAATTGTTGAAGCTTTGTCCGCTGAAATATTTATTGTTATAGGAACTTCATTAGTCGTCTATCCTGCTGCCGGACTGCTTGAATTTGTTCCTGACATTTCCCCGAAGTATCTTATAGATCCTGCAGTACCCGAGTATCATATTTACAGGGAAAATTTAGTTTTCATTCAGGAGAAAGCAGGTAAAGGAACAAGAGAGCTCGTGGATAAACTTTTAAATTCATAAAACATTCACGGCTTCATTTAATTAGCATTAGTTTTCTGGTTTCAATATTGCCACTTGTCTTTAAAGTATAAAAGTAAATCCCGCCCGGTAAATTGTTACCATTAAATTCAACTGAATGTAAACCGGCATTTTGCTTTTCATTAACTAATGTCGATGCTTCTTTTCCAAGAGCATCGTATACTTTTAAAACAACAAAATTACTGACTGCCAGATTATATCTGATTACTGTCACCGGATTAAAAGGATTTGGATAATTCTGAAATAATGTAAAATCTTTAATTGTTTCAGTTTTTTTTTCGCTTACTGAAATCAGTGTTCCGTTTTCTGTAATTGTAACGGATCTGTTAACAGGAACATTTGTAAAATACTGATTGCCTCCAGCCGGCCATTCGACTTTTATGGAATCTATTACTGATGCATTTCCCAGTCCGAAGTGCAAAATAAGATTCTGCCCGCAGTATCCGGATTGTCCTTCCACTTCACGAATCTGCCAAACAGGAGTTCCGTTTATGACAGTTTTTACCCTTACTCTTACGCCGATAGCAGATCTGTTAGTTATTGTTCCAGTACATTTAACTGTTATGTATTTATTCCCGTTCTGATTATTGTTTTTATACAATGCATTCTTTTGATTTTCACTGAATGTATTTGCAACTGCAAGGTCAAGATCTCCGTCCTTGTCGTAGTCTCCCCAGGCAAATCCGTATGAATATCCCGAATCATTCACAATCTCACCCGATGTGATTTTTTGAAATGAAGCTGTACCCGATTCCATTAGCAGATTTTTATAAAGCTTATTGGTGAGTTTCTGAGTAAATCCCGGAGGAACGTAAGCCTGTGTTACGAACATATCAAGATCACCGTCATTATCATAATCTCCCCAGCCGGATACTGCATTATACCCTATCTCATTGACAAGAGGATCGTTCAGTATTTTTGTGAAATTAAAATTGCCGTCGTTACGGAACAGTGAGTTCTTCTGATTTCCGTTGTTTGTTACAAAAAGATCCGGATCACCATCATTATCATAATCTCCCCAGCTTCCGCTCCAGAATTCTCCTGCCTCTGAAGTCAGCGCTGTATTCGTGATCTTAGTGAAATAACCGTTGCCGTTATTTTTGTAAAGAAAATTTACCCTGTTACCTTCCCTGCAGACAAACAAATCAAGATCCCTGTCGCTGTCTATATCAATCCAGTTTACTCCTCTTGAATATGCTGTCTCGCTTACAGTTGCGCCTGTGTCAATTTTTACAAAAGCGCTTCCTGTGTTTTTATACAAAAAGTTTCTGTGATTCAGACCATCACTGTTTGTAATAAACAGATCAAGCAAACCGTCGTTGTCATAATCACCCCAGCTGCATGTTTCCGAATAACTCTGAAGAGAACTTACAGGACTTGCATTAAGAAAAACAAAATTTCCGTTACCGTTATTCTGATAGAGAAGATTTATTTTATTCCACCAGTTAACTACGCAAAGATCAGGTAATCCGTCATTATTAAAATCTCCCCAGCTGCTTCCGTCAGAAGGAAGACTGTCATGGACAAGCGGCTGATCATAAATTTTTGTAAAGGTACCATTGTCATTTCTGTAAAGGTAATTATTATCTCCGTATCTGTAGCCGGTTGAAATGAAAAGGTCGAGGTCATTGTCATTATCATAATCTATCCAGTTAACGCTTCTCGATGCTCCGCTGTCAATTGATACAATGCTGTTTGTCATTTTAATAAAATCCTGTGAATGAACACTCAAAGAATTTAAAGCCAGAAGGGAAAGAATTAATAAATATTTTTTCATGATTTAGGTTTATATTTTGTTTAATATTTAATTTAACTTATGAAATTAATTACGACACTTAAATGAAGTTGATTCGTTTCAGTATGGAAATAAATGAACCATTATTTGATTCCTGAAAAATGTAATTACCCGTTTTATTCATTGAAATAAAAAGCATCTAAAACATTCATTGCATTAAAATTGTAAACCTGATGAAGCCATCTGCTGTATTATTTGATTTGATAAAATCCCTGACATCGAGTGAAAAGAGATATTTCAAAATGTATGCATCTTTGCAGAAGGGAAATAAGAATTATAAGGATCTCTTCAATGCGATAGACTCGATGCAGATATTTGATGAGAAGATTCTTCGGAAAAGCTACGGCAGGGAAAGATCTGCAAAGAATCTTACATTTACAAAAAACTATCTGTATAAACTTATTTTTAAAAGTCTTAATTCTTATAAAGAAGAAAGATCCGTTGATTCTAAACTCACAAACATTCTGAACAGATGCAGAATACTCTTTGACAAATCTCTTATCAGACAGTATTTCAAAACGCTTGAATCAGGAAAACAGCTTGCTCTCAGATATGAAAGATTCAGTTATCTCATAGAGTTTCTAGAGATCGAAAGGCAGCTTATAAAGAAAAAGGATATTCCGGGAAAAGACTTTAGTAATGTCTACAATGAAGAGAATAAAGTTATAGATATTTTAAAAAAGGTGAATGAACACAAGCGGGCTGTAAACATGCTGTTTAACCTGCTCAGAGTGGAAGGGATAATAAGAAGTAAAACTCAGGATGAAAAGATCAGTAATATACTTTTGCGTCTGGTTCCTTCGCAAAATGAAAAATCAATTCCGGTGATTGTGAAAGAGACATATTACTTTGCGAATTACATTGCAGGTGCGCTAAGGGGAGATTTCAATTCTGCTTATGGATTTATAAAGAAAAGATTTGAACTGATTTCCCGCAATAAGGAAATTTTCAGAGACACATTGTTTGACAATCTTAAGGATTCTTTCCTTATGAAGATAACAGCGGCTTCTGAGGCAGGTAAGTTCAGGGAGTCTTTCGGCTTGTTTTCAGAATTTGTAAAACTTTACGGAAGATCAGAAGCTCAGAAATTAAATATAATATTCAGCAGAGCGGAAATCTATCTTAACCACGCCATTAATACAAAACATGCAGGCGAAATAAATGAACATATTTCCGGTCTTGAAAAGGATCTTTTGAATTACAGAAATAAAATTACCATTGCTATACATAACAGTCTCTATTTTAAATTAGCAAAGTTCTACTTTGTATCAGGGTAATCACAATAAAGCACTGAAAATTATAAATGAACTTTATAAAAGCAGACACCTGAAATACTCGCCGCATCTTGAAATTTATGTCAGAATGCTTAACATACTTGTTCATTTCGAACTGGAAAATTATAAACTCCTGAAATATGTGATCCCGGCAACCGTCAAATATCTGAAAAGCAAAAATAAATATTACAAAACAGAATCGGCAGTCATCAATTGTATAAAATTAATTGCAGTTAAAAATGAAAAAACTTTTGCAGCTAAGAAATTAAGTATTTTGCATAAAGAACTTATGAGTTTAAAGAAGATACGGTATGAAAAGAATGCTTTTATATACATTGATTACATTGATTGGATAAATAAAAAACTTAGTTCATTAAATTAAATTAATTAAAATTATGAGCAAAGAACTATGGACATTAAAAAATAAAAAAGCTGTAGTAACCGGAAGCACAAGAGGAATTGGCCAAGCCGTAGCTGAAGAGTTTCTGAAACTCGGTGCGGAAGTCATGATCGTTTCGAGAAGTCAGGATGATGTTGACAGTGAAATTGAGCGCTACAAAAAAGGCGGATACGACGTTCACGGTGTTAAGTGTGATGTAACAATTGGAGAAGACAGGGAAAAGTTGATTCATAAAACAGAAGAGCTTTGGGGAAAGCTCGATATTCTTGTCAACAATGCCGGAACAAACACTAGAAAGAAAACTCTTGATAATTCCGAAGATGATTATGATAAAATTATGAATCTGAATTCCAAGTCTGTATTCGAATTATGTAAGACTGTTCATCCACTGCTTAAAAAATCAAATGACGCTTCGATTGTCAATATTGTTTCTGTTGCGGGATATACTTCTGTCGGAACGGGCTCGCCTTATGCAATATCAAAAGCCGGCATGATACATTTCACTCAATATCTTTCTGTGGAATGGGCGGAAGACGGCATCAGAGTAAATGCAGTAGCTCCGTGGTATATTAAGACATCTCTTACGGAACCTGTGCTTAAGAATAAGGAATATCTGGAAAAAATTCTTTTAAGAACGCCAATGAAGAGAGTGGGTGAGCCGGTCGAAGTTGCTGCTGCAGTTGCTTTTCTTTCCATGCCGGCAGCTTCCTACATATCAGGAGAATGTATTTCAGTTGACGGAGGATTTCTGAAGTACGGATTTGGTCTTTAAAAAATTTTGAAAAAGTTTAGTGTCTATTGTAACGCGAGCAATTTATTCTTGATAATTTATTTTAACGCACCGATCGGACCGTCGCAATGGAAAGCTTTAATGCAATTCAAAATAATTACACTGAAAAACATTTCTGACTTTAGTATTTTAAACTTTATAAAATTAATGTGAACAGATGAAGAAACCCCGGCAGATTGTTGCACTCGGAGGCGGCATGTTCTCAATGGAAGCGGATAACGGTCTGCTTGATAAATACATTCTTAATCTTGCTTTGAAAGAAAAACCGAAGATCTGTTTCTTCGGAACTGCCAGCAATGACGGCGCAGAATACAGGGAAATGTTTTATAAATTTTTTAATGAACAAAACTGTGAGCCGTCGCACTTATCCTTCCTTGATCCTCCTGATAACATAGAAGAATTTATTATGGAAAAAGATATTATCCATGTTGGCGGAGGAAATACTACAATGATAATGGAAACATGGAAAAAATTCGGTGTGGATAAGATGATGAAAAAAGCATGGGAGTCGGGAATCATACTGACAGGAATGAGCGCCGGGGCTATATGCTGGTTCGATGACGGCATTACAAATCCTTCTCCCGGAGTACTTACACGTTTACCGTGTCTCGGAATTCTGAAAGGAAGTTTTTGTCCGCATTATGATGACAGGGCAGAGTTGAAGTCAGCTTATGAAAAGCTGATACTTGAAGGAACAATCAAAGAAGGTTTCGGAGTCGAGGACGGAGCTGCTGTTCATTTTGTAGGAAATGATCCGGTAAAAGTCATTGCTTCCCGCACAGGAGTGACGGCATATAAAGTCAGAAAGGTGAGAAACAAAATTACTGAAACTCCTATGTTTGCAGTCTATCTCGGAAAGGAATCAGATAAAACTGCCATTAGTAAAGTTTCTGGTAATACTGATGTACTTAAAACCGCCATAACATTCTTTGAAAAAATAAATGAACATGATGTCGAAGGGCTGTGTGAACTTATGACCGAAGACCATAAATTTGTTGATTCAATGGGAACGATTGTTTTCGGGAAAGATGAAATGAAGAAAGCCTGGCAAGGATTTTTTGACTGGTTCCCGGATTATCATGTAACATCACTGAATACATTGCTTACTGATGATACAGTCGGATTTTTTGGCACTGCAAAAGGAACATTCAATTCAGACGATTTTACCGAAGAAAATAAATTCGAAGTCCCTGCATCATGGAGAGCAAAGGTAAAAGATAATCTGATTGCTGAATGGCAGGCAATTGCTGATAACGAATCTGTAAGAAAAATCCTTGATGAACACGGGAGAAAAGCTATGATAAAAGCTAATGTCCATTTTGAAAATAATGACGGAATGTAAAACTTATTCTGAGAATCCCGGCTGGATAACTGCAATTGTATATTGCAGTGTTAACTAAAGAACTATCCTTAGGTTTCTGATATTAAGATTAACTAACCAAATTAATAAACCCGGCTGAATGCACAGCCGGTAAGGATTTGAAAAGTTTTGATAAATCCTATGGTCTGCTTACATTCACCATATCATTTGAATTATTCTCAACCAAACTAACATCCGCAGCATCAACAATATTATCTCCGGTAACATCCGAACTTACAAATCTTCCTGTTACTCCATTGTAAGAATCATTATCAGTAAAGCTTAAGTCCGACGCATCAATTATTCCATCCTGATTTATATCACCGCTGAACAAGGAATACTTGCCTCCTTTAAGTTTTAAATTGTTGCCGAATGCCTGCGAAACAGAAGACGTGAAATCATAATTATAAGCTGTTCCATTTCTGAGCAACGCTTCACCTCCGGTTTTACTCCACGTTTCTATGCTGTTAAAATGTTTTGTAACAATGTAGTATGTCCCTGACGGAGCATTGTTAAATAAAAAAAGTCCGTTGAAATTCAATGAGTCTATAACTCCTTTTGCGCTGTCTGCTATTGCATAAGGCGAAGAAGTATTTCTTAAATAAACTTTTACTGTATCTTTCCTTGAGATCTGGTTGAATAACGGCTGATAAAATCCTTCCATCAGAACTTTTAGTCTCAGATTAATGAACGATGTAAAATCAACGATTGCAGTATAAAGACTCAGTGAAGTATTATCCAGTCTCGTCCATATCGGTCTTACTTTTCCGTTATGCGCTGTTACATTCGAGTAATCTCCGAAGAAGCTGGAGGAGTTCGGTGTAAATGGAGTTGCGCTTACTTTGAAATTATTAAATGTCTCGCCGCCGTCTGTTGATCTCGCCATAAAAACATCAGTCTGCGTATTCGAATAATTTCTTCTGTCATAAAATACAAAATATAAATAACCCGTCGCCTGATCTATCGTCATCCAGGTAAAGAACTGCTGTCTTCCTGCCGGATCATCATTTACTCTCTTTACATTGCTCCATGTATTTCCTCCGTCTGTTGATTTGATGAGCCATACATCAGTATCCGTTGTTCCGTTTCTCTGATCAGACCAGTTGATATATATTGTTCCTCTGTTCGGACCGTTTGAAAGATCGCAGGCAGTAATTGGCAGTCCGTTTGCTCTGTATATTCCTTCAATACCGAAGTCCCATCCTCCCGGCTGTGTCGTTACAAATTTATCACCGCTTAACCATGTCACACCTCTGTCTGTGGATTTGTCAAAAACAATTCCAAGCGGTCCCGACCAGGAAGTGTAAACTTCGCCGTTCGGACCCACGCACGGAACAGCTCCTTCAACAGTATTGTCCTCATCAATGCAGTCTCCGGCTTTTTTATTTATTCTTAATGCCGTGCTCCAGGATGTTCCGGCATCAGTGGATCTTGAAAACAAAATTGTCGAACTGTCATTTGAATTGCTGCTGCCATAACTGTCGAACTGTGTCCATGTCATGTAAAGATTATTATTGGCGGGATCAACGCACAGCCATTCTTTATCCTGCTGTTTCGGAGGAATGTAACCGGCGAACGAGCCGTTGTTCCAGTTAACACCGCCGTTGGTGGATTTCTGCACTACTATCCTGTCAATGAAATAACCTCCGGAAGGATTTGTAAGATGTCCGTAATAAAAATTTCCAGCCGTGTCAACGGTTATTGAAGGATCTCCCCAGACACTGTAAGATGAAGTAAGAGTCTGCTTTGTCCAGTTCAGTCCGCTGTTTGTGGAATAAAAATAAAAGTTAAGATTCGACCCGGCTACAACTATGTTTGTGTTTTTCGGATTGATGCAGATCGAAGGTTCGTTTGGAGAGCCGGTGCTTGTCATAAGTATATTTGAATATTGCGCAAAAGATATTTTAAAAGAGAAAAGCGTAAGTACAGCAATAAGTATAAAATTTTTCATATTAATAATTTTGAGATTTAAGATTAATAAAATTCTCTCCTTTCATAACAACTCTTTCTTTATTAGCAGGGATGATAAATTTGCCGGTAAAAAATATAATTACATAAAATGAAATTTGGGATTCTATATTTTTATATAATTAAGATTTGATTTAAAATGCTTTTATAAATTTTTTTAAATTAAATAAGCAAAGTTGAAAGTTAAAAAATAAGAATTGTAAAAAATAAAATCATAAAAGCCGGAGTATTCATTTTTGCTGCTTCGTGATTAAAAGTGAGAACTTAAAGTATAACAATTTACAATTGTCTGATCATTGATTAAATGTAAATTGCTTTCGCTTTATGAATCAGGAATTCGATATGGAAGGATACAGGATTTACAGCAAATGAATTTTTATTCTGTTTGATAATTAAGAATATTTAAAAACTTTTACTTAACTGGTATTCCAAAGTAAGTTTAAGATGTAATGAAAAAGATATACTTTGTAAATAATAAGTTAATAATCAAAGTGCAAATTTCTTAAAGAAATATTTTGTAAATATTAAACAACACAAAAATGAAAAATTTATTACAGCTTTTTACTTATTTAATTATTTTAACATCAACGGCATTTTCACAATGGATACCTGTTGATTCAATAAGGGTTCAGGACACAAGCGGAGTACCTCTTCTTTTAAATCAGTCCATAACAACACGCGGCGTCGTCACAACATTCAGGGAATTTGGCGGTGTATTAGTTTATTTTCAGTCAAGAACAGCAGGGTTGGTAGGCTACGATACTGCAATTTGCAACCGCGTTAAAAGAGGTGACAGTATTGAAGTTACGGGCGTGGTAACTCAATATTCAGGTCTTACGGAGTTAACTCCGGTCACTTCAGTAACTATACTTGATACCGGAAAAATAGTAACTCCTGTCATAGCAACCACAACTCAGATCAAAAATAACGGGGAAGTTTATGAAGGAATGCTGGTAAAGATCGTCAATGTAACAGCAGTGCATAATTTTTCAGGAGCAGATGTTATAACATGGAGTGTATCTGGTTCAGGAACAAATTACAGACTAATCGCCGGAAACGATTCCTGTGATATAAGAATTTATGCAACTACCAATATTGCAAATCAGCCGATTCACGCTTTTCCATTTAATCTTACTGCGGAATGCTCACAGTTTAAATTCTCTGCTCCGTTCTTTGGAGGTTATCAGCTTCTGCCAAGAAGCTTAGACGACTTTACCGGAGTTACAGGAGTTATTAATGTTTCCAACGCTGTTCCGGATGTTTACTCACTACATCAGAATTATCCGAATCCGTTTAATCCCGTTACAAAAATAAAATTTGAAATCCTGTCAAACATTTCAGGTCAAACCTCTGACGTAAAATTAATTGTTTTTGATGCTCTTGGAAAAGAAGTTAAAACACTTGTAAATGAAAAACTTTCTGCGGGAAGTTATGAAGCAGAGTTTAACGGGAGCAGATTGTCCAGCGGAGTTTATTTTTACAGATTAGAAGCGGGAAATTTTGTTGAAACGAAAAAGATGATACTGCTGCAATAAAAAGTTATAATAATTTTTATCAAATTATTTCATTTGCTGAAACAAGTTTGCATTGCTGAATGAGCAGTAATGAATGATTGCTGAAAAGTTTTCCAAATGATTTAACTGCCGTTGGAACTGCCGGAACTGCCGTTGGCTAAAGCCAACGGCAATTTATTATTTGGTATAAAAACAGAATTTGAAACAAGTTAATAGGAAATACCTGAGACTCATTTCATTACCGGATATTTCATTACACATTAAAAGATATAGTTTGTTTATTAAAATTAATAAAAATCAATAATGCTTTTATACATCATTCTGGGAGTTCTTTTCATTCTTATAATCATCAATATCTTTCTCACTGTAAAAGCGGCAAGAAAAGTTGATAACAATGCGCTTGGTGAAATTAAAAATTCAATTGGCAACATTAGTTTAAATCTGAAGGATACCGAAAAAAATCTGAAGGATGAATTTGTTGTTAACAGAAAGGAAAATGCAGACACTTCCAAGGGACTTCGGTCTGAAATAGGGGATCAGCTGAATAAATTCACTCAAACATTTTCTGAACAGTTGGGCATACTTACAAAGTCCAACGAAGAAAAACTGGAATTCATCCGCAAAACTACTGAAGATAAATTACTGACATTCCAGACACGCATAGACAGCGGGAACAGAGAAAGCAGGTCTGAATTGAAATTGAATCTTGATTCATTTAAAAAAGAACTCAATGATGCTCTGAAAGATTACAGAGACAGACTCAAAGAACAGTTTGCTGAATTTGGAGAGAATATGAAAACCCAGAATACTGCGAGTAGTGAAAAGCTTAGTGAGATAAAGTCTACATTAGAGAGTTCAGTGAAGTCATTGCAGGACAGCAACGAGATAAAACTGGAAGAGATGAGAAAAACTGTTGACGAGAAGCTGGAAAAAACTTTAGAAACAAGGTTAACACAATCTTTCAATCTGGTCAGCGAAAGATTAGAAACTGTTCACAAGGGACTGGGAGAAATGCAGCAATTAGCTTTAGGTGTCGGTGATCTGAAGAAAGTATTGAGCAATGTAAAAACCCGGGGTTTGCTCGGTGAATTACAGTTGTCAAATATTCTGGAACAATTGCTTGCGCCGGAACAGTATGAGATAAACTATACTACAAAAAAGGGAACAAACAACAGAGTTGAATTCGCAATAAAGATTCCTCAGCATAATCAGGACAATAAGATTCTGCTTATGCCGATTGATTCAAAATTTCCGATCGAGGATTATTACACTCTGCTTGCAGCTTATGACGCAAATGATCAGGCAGCCGCAGACAGGGCAGGCAAGTCTTTAGAAAATGCGATAAGGAAAGCAGCAAAGGATATTCATGAAAAATATATTAACCCGCCTGATACTACAGAGATAGGTTTATTGTTTTTACCAATTGAAGGATTGTATGCTGAAGCAGTTCGCAGACCTGCACTGATGGAATATCTTCAAAGAGAGTATCAGATAATTCTTACAGGACCTACAACTTTGTCGGCAATTCTTTCTACAATTTCATTCGGTTACAGGACTATGGCGCTGGAGCAGAGAAGCGGCGAGATAAAGAAAACTCTGAGCGCAGTTAAAACCGAGTTCGGTAAATTCGGGGAAGTTCTGAAAAAAGCTCAGGAGAAAATAAATAAAGCAAGCGAAGATATTGATGAACTCGTAGGCTCAAGGACAAAAAAAATAAATGCAAAGCTGAAATCATTTGAAGAATTACCGGCACCTGAAACTAAGATTCTTCTTGAAACAGACAGTGAAGAAGAGTCGGAAGCGGGAGTTTGAAATTAAAGATTAATGAGTAAAATTAAACTGATTTTCATGATATGTATTGATCGCAATCATCTTAAGCTTAAATCCCTGCATAGACCAAGTTCAGCATTAAAGAATTAGTATATGTCAAAAAACTGTACACGTTTTCATTCCTGAATAATCAATCATTTTTAAAAATAATATTAGCGGAGAGTTAAAATAAATTTAACTGCTAAATTAAAATTAAAAAGAACATGAAAAAAGTTAAGTACAATCTCGAAAAAGAGTTCGGCGTTTTCCTGAAACGAATCAACCGCGATTTTATGTACAACCGGTGCAGGGAATACAGTGTGAGAATCAGGAAAGATGATGACCTTGCGGCGTTATGTTTTAAGTATCTCAGGAAAAAGGAAAAAATGCAGCCATGGGATTATCCTGATGATGAGAAGGGAAATGCAACCTGGCTGAATCCAATTATAAATCTTGAAGATAATGTAGTGTGGTATATTGTTTATGAAAAAGCTAATTCGCTGAATAAAAATAATGTGACGGATGAAGCACTGAATAAGTTTAAAGAAAGAATAAAGAAAACAATAGAAGGACATATTGAATATGTGGAAGAATATGACCGTACAAAAAAACTCGTTGAATATGTTAAACATCCGAAAAAAGAAAAGCAGAAGCGGAGGGATTATGTTATAGAAAATAAATAACTATCAGGTCATATATCTTCTGCGCAGCAAATCACGGAGATTTGTAAACAAGCTGCTGAAAATGTTTCCGGCAAATCCTTCAAACTCATAATTTCAATACTTTTTTTTAAAATCTGATTTTCTTATGTTGTAAAAAAAAATTACATGAGTAAATTTTCTCGTAGAGACTTTCTGAAGATTGCAGGTTCTTCTGTTGCACTTGGAACTCTCGGATCTTCATTTCCATCCATTCTTAAAAATAAAGAAGTTGTAAATAATCTGGATAAGTTCGAATATATTGTCGTACTTATGATGGAGAACCGTTCATTCGATAATGTACTCGGATATCTGTACACACCTGACAATCCGCCGCCTGACGGACAGCAGTTCGAAGGCGTTGCATACAGAAATTTGTCCAATCCGATCCCTCCTTATGCAGATTCATCTTTTGTCGGGAGCATACCGGTTTACAAAGATTCGATAATGAACAATCCAAATCCAGATCCGGGAGAAGAGTTTCCGCACATTAATACATCATTTTTCGGAACGGTAATTCCTGATTCAAACAGGTTTAAAACTTCCGAATATATGACAGCTCCATTTAATCTTCCGGATACTTTGCCTGAGGTTTATCCTATGAAGGGTTTTTTGGAGGATTACATAAATAATTTCAGAGCAACGCAGGGAAGGATGCCGGATTATTTTGAGTACAAAATAATCATGAGCTGTTTTCCTCCTCAGGTAGTGCCTGTAATAAGCACACTTGCAAAGGAGTTCGCGGTTTGCGATCACTGGCACTGCTCAGTTCCTAGTCAGACTTTCTGCAACAGATCATTCTTTAACAGCGGCGCTTCGGCCGGATTCGTAAGTAATTCTCCTTACCCGCAATGGATTCAAAATACTCAGGAAACAATTTTTCAGCGGCTGGCAAAACACAATAAAACCTGGAAAATTTATTTTGATCACAGAGACATTTTGCCAATGTCACTGATGATTCATTTTTCCACACTAAGACCATATGCTCCGACAAATGTCTGCAGCTTTGAACATTTTCAGGAAGACTGTCTTAGAGGAGAACTGCCTCAATATACTTTTATCGAGCCACGACTTATTTTTGCTCATAATGACGAGCATCCGCCTTCACCGCTTATTGGCGAAGACAGATGGAGTATTTTTCCTTCAAGCGTCGTGCCGGGAGAAATTCTGATAAATAAAGTTTATAATATTATCAAGCAATCTGAAAGCCCTACAGGTAATAACTGGATGAACACTTTATTCATCATTACTTATGACGAAGCAGGAGGGACTTATGATCATGTGCAGCCGCCAGTCGCAGTTGCGCCTTATGATCCGCAGCCGCCGGGAGAAATGGGTTTTGATTTTAAAAGACTTGGCGTGAGAGTTCCGACAGTCATAGTTTCTCCTTACATTAAGAAAGGAACAGTTATCAATCAGAGTCTTACCCATACTTCTGTCATCAAAACAATGTCAAATAAATGGGGACTCGGTAATCTTACGCGAAGAGATCTCAATTCGCCTGATCTGAGTAATATATTCAACTTAACCCAGATGCGTCAGCTTGATACTTATCCTGAAATTACTCCGAGGCAGGACAGCGTTCAGGGAGACAAAGAATTTTTCCTGAATAAAAATCTGACGGAATTTCAGCGTGACATTATCGGTATTGCTTATGCTCACGCTTACGGCAACGGCAATCTTCCTGAAAGCGTAAAAACCGTTAAGGACGGAATGTCTTTATTAACTGAATTATTAAAAATTTTGAAAGTATCATTTTTATGCTCATAAATATTAATAAATTAAAAGTTATTCTGATTGTAATATTTCTTTTTCCGTTTATTCATGATTCCTATTCTCAAAGAATAAAATGGGAAGAGACCTTTGAATCAGAAGATATTGTATCTAAAGGATGGAGAATAGTTAACAGGGACAGCAGCGACGGAACTGTGACTTTCTTTTCCCCATTTGAATTTTTCAAACTGGCTCAGCAGAATGCGTACAAAGGGAATTACTTCCTTAAATTAAATTTTGAAAATGCCAATTCAAAAAATGTCACGGATGACTGGATTATTACTCCAAAGCTGTACAACATTCAGGAAAATGACAGTATATCATTCTGGTGCGGTGCTATTGATAAAGTATTTAAGGATTCTCTTAAAATTTATATTTCCGAAACAGACAACGAAACAGGAAGTTTTATTTTAAAAGATTATTTTAAAGTTGACGGACCTGCGGGAAGCTGGCATAAGAAGTCATATGATCTTTCTGAATTTAAGGGAAAAAACATTTACTTCGCAGTAAATTATTATCTCCTGAATGCAGGTCCTACGGGATCATCTTCGGATAATGTATGGATCGATTACTTTGCTCTGACTGGAAAAGGATATGGCGGAACAGATGTTTCATCATTCGAACTGAATCAGAACTTTCCGAATCCGTTCAATCCTTCAACGGATATTTCGTTTTCTATTCCTCAGAATTCTGATGTCATTATCAGGATTTATGATATTACGGGAAAAGAAGTTTCCATTCTTGTCAATGGTTTTTATCAAAAAGGAAAATACTCTTTAACTTTTAACGGAAGCAATTTAGCAAGCGGAGTTTATTTTTATAAGATGACGGCAACAGGCGAAGCAGGAGAATTTACAGATACAAAAAAACTGGAACTCATAAAATAAATTTAATTTGTTTTTTAAAGTGGCGTGAGTTGATTATTATTTAATGGTTAAATCAGAGTAAAAAATTCTTCATTGCCGAACAAATGATGGCGGATAACTTTGGCTTTTACAAGATTAACAAGAGTTCTGCTTGCCCTGCGTTCTGAAATGTTAACAAGTTTTTTAAATCCCTTAACAGTTATCTTTTCATTTAGCTGCAGATATTCGAAAAGTGATTTCTCTATCATACCGATAGAGACTTTAACGGGAGGCGAATCATGATTTGAGTTCCTTAGTATCTTGATCGTTTCTTTAGATGCAAGTACACTCTTGTCATTCAGACGAACATAAACCTTTACATCATCCGATTCATTATTCTTCACTAATCTGTGAGGTTTCTTTTTGCTTTCTTCAATATTTACTATTACAATATCCTTCCTTTTAAGAAGTACAATGTCAGTTTGGAATTCGATCTCTGGTTCGCAGTAAAATTTTGCAGCAGTTGTTATGAGTTCAAGTTCGCCTTTTTCGCTTTCAACTCCGACAATGCTTTTATCATCATCAATACCGAATAAAATACTTCCACCTTTTGAATTGGCAAAAGCAATCATCTCTTTTGCAATTTTTTCCGGTGAAGAAAATTTTCTTTTAAACTCTACAATGTCGTTTTCACCGCCTTCGATCATTTCATTAAGTTCTACTAAATACATTTAAATTCTATCTTCCTGGTTTTTTAATTTATCAATATAATCCTGAAGAATAATCTGCGCCGACATACTGTCAACAATACCTTTCTCCTGTCTCTTCTTTTTTTTCATTCCTGAATTAAGTAAACCTGATTCTGCGATCTTGCTTGTAAGTCTTTCATCAAAAAAAACAATATCGGCTGTGTAAGAGTTTTTGAAAAGATAATCTTCAAGAATTTTTCTGAATGCTTCTGTCTTTTCAGTTTGAATAGTCTTTTCTGATTTAAAGTTCAGAGGATATCCAATAATTATCCTTGAAATGTTTTCTTCTCTGATCAGTCTAAATATACCCGGAAGGAAATCCTTGTCGTTCTGCATGTAATCTCGTGCAAAGGAATATTTTTTGTTTTCATCTGACACAGCAATACCTATTCTCTTTTCTCCGAAATCCAGCGCAAGTAATTTTGAATTAACCGTCATTATTTATTTCTTTTTTATATTCTTCTTTGAGAAATTGCTTGAGTATTTTACCCGGTTTAAAATGCATTTTCCTTCTTCCCGGAACATACACAAACTCACCGGTCTTGATATTTCTTGCTTTGGGTTTAGGTTTAGTTTCCTTAACTTCAAAGACGCCGAATTCTCTAATTTCAATGCGTGCTACCGGATCGGCTTTCATCAGAAGTTCACGTAAAGATTCAAAAAAAGTATCTGTAATAATTTTTTGAGTAAGCTGTTTGCCTGTAAGTTTTGATTCAATTATTTCTTCAATATCTTTCCGTGTATATGTCTTTACTCGTTTTTTATAGTTCATTATTATAATCAAGTGATTTTTTAAATCTTTTAAAATATAAATATGACGAATAGAAAATCAGAATAAGTGAAACAAAGTAGAGATAATAATTCAACTTAAGTAAATAAGAGTTATTGATTACAGCAAATAATATAATAACACCAATGCTGAAAACAGCTATCTTTCCCGGATAATTTGACATAAGCCGTATATCTTTCTTTTTATCAAGATAAATTCCGAAGCTAAAAATCAGCAAATCTCTGATGACAACTACTGATACAAACCATAATGGAATTTTGTCCAGATATAAAAGTATAAGGGAAATTACAATCACGGAAATTTTATCTGCAAGCGGATCAATGATCTTCCCAAGCTCAGACACCTGACCTAATTTTCTTGCCAGATATCCGTCAAGAAGATCTGATAAATACATACATAGAACTAAAATAATTATTAGTGTATTTTGCGCGGTAAAGTCGCTGAGTAAAAGATAACTTACAGGAATCAGCAAGAATATTCTTAACAGAGATATTAAATTCGATATGTAAAAAATTTCTTTTAAAGTATTCACAGAATGAAAATAATCATTTTATAAAAAAAAAGTAATAATCAAATTATCATGTTTGAAAGAGCAATTGTATCTGAAGAATTTATTAACCTTAATATATGTCATTTGGGAAAGCATTCATTAATTCGTTTAAACTCTTAATTGAAAAGAATCTATTTTGATAATGCAGCAACAACGGAGATAAGTGAAGAAGTACTGGAAGCAATGATGCCCTATCTCAGAGAGGATTTCGGCAATGCATCTTCAAATCATTCTTTCGGAAAGTCTGCCAAAGTGCTGCTTGAAGATGCAAGAGATACAATTTCAGAATTTATCGGAGCAAGTCCTAAGGAAGTATTTTTTACAGGCGGCGGTACTGAATCGAATAATTTTGCAATTAAAGGAACCGCTCTGAGATTTTTAGGAACGGATAAAAATCATATAATTACTTCTTCAACTGAGCATCTTGCGGTCATTGATACTCTTAAATATCTTGAAAAAAAATTTAACTTCAGAGTTTCTTTCGTAAAGCCGGATATTGATGGCAGGATATCAGCCGAAAAGCTCAGAGCATATTATACACCTCAGACTTTTTTAGTTTCAGTAATGCATTCCAATAATGAAACAGGAATAATTAATAATATCAAAGAAATTACTTCTGATGCATACAAAAATAATATTTATGTGCATACAGATTCAGTTCAGAGTATCGGGAAAACATATTTTAATGTAAAAGATTTAAACGTGAATTTTGCAACATTGTCCGCACACAAAATTTACGGACCTAAAGGAATCTCTGCGTTGTATATTAAAGATAAGACTCAAACAGATAAATTTATGCACGGCGGAAAACAGGAAAGAGATATGCGCGGCGGCACTGAGAACATTGCATCAATTGCCGGATTTAAAAAAGCCGTAGAGATACTTAATACCGATATTAAAAAAGACATCCTGCACTATTCTTCACTGAAAAATTACCTGTGTTCAAAATTAAAACAATATTACGGAGATGCAGTGATACTTAACTCTGCTGAAGGTGAAAATTCACTTCCGAATATTGTTAATATTTCCTTTGACAGGAACAAACTTGATTTTGACGAGGAGATGCTGCTGATACAGCTTGATCTGAAGGGGATTGCGGTCTCAGGCGGATCGGCCTGCACTTCAGGGACGCATCAGCCTTCGCACGTGCTGCTCGAGCTTGGGAGAGACAGATTAACGGCTCTCGGCTCTCTCAGAATTTCCTTCGGGAGAAAAAATACTACAGAAGAAACAGACATTTTTATGATTGCACTGAAAGATATAATAAAAGAAAAATAAATTATTTGGATTTCTTCAAGTCCAGATGTTCATCCAGAATGTCATCTTTATTCAGTTTTTTTTTGAAAACAAAATTTTTAAGACTGATGATTATTCCGCTGAAGATATAAAAAAGGCAGAATGAAAAAGATCCTTCTCCTCCTGTAGCTAATGTAATGATCACAGCTATTAAAAGAATTACAAAGATGATCGGATTTTTTTTGATTGCAAACAAAGATGGTTTAGGAAGACTCTCGTATTTAATTCTGGAAACCATAAGTACCGGGAGGATTATAGAAAGAACAAACAGAAAATTTTTACTTGAAGACAGAGAAAATATTTTGTCATGATAAAATAAAATATAGGTGACAATTGTCATGGCAGCCATAGGAGCAGGAAGTCCGTTGAATTTATCCTTATCAAATCCTACAAGCTGAACATTAAATCTTGCGAGACGAATTGCAGCAAAAACCATAATGAGAGAAGAAATAACAACTCCTATGTCTCCGAGTTCATTCAGGTAAATTCCGTAAATAAGAAATGAAGGAGCTAGTCCAAATGAAATTACATCTGACAAAGAGTCAAGCTCAACTCCGAATTCACTCGATGATTTAGTAAGTCTCGCAGCAAGTCCGTCAACTGCATCGAATAAAGTGGCAATTATAATAAACACAGCAGCCGTTTCATATTCATGATTCGCTGAATTTATAACAGACAGAAATCCGCAGAATGCGTTTAAAATCGTGAATAAGCTTGGTATGAATTTTTTTGAAATTAGCATCTATAACTCGGCTATAATGGTTTCTCCGCCAGTAACTTTCTGATTTAACTCAACAAGGACACGGGAAGTTTTTCTAATAAGTATATCTACTCTCGAACCGAATTTTATCATTCCGAATCTGTCTCCTGCAATCACTTTGTCACCGCATTTTATTTCGTAAACAATTCTTCTCGCTACAAACCCGGCAATCTGCTTGAATAAAATTTTCTTACCACTAAAAGTATCTTCTATGCCTATCTCAGTTCTTTCATTTCTTTCAGATGATTTATGATCAAATGCAACAATGTAATCGCCTTTGATATAATTCAGATATTTCACTTCTCCGGTAAGAGGTATTCTGTTAACATGTACATTAAGAGGCGAAAGAAAAATACTGACCTGAGTAAGCTCTTCTCCGGCTTCGAAAATATTCTTTTCTTTGTTAATTATATTTTCAATAACAACAACCTTGCCGTCGCCCGGAGATATTATATGGTTTGATTTGTACCCTTCAGGCAATTTCCTTTCAGGATCACGGAAAAAATACAGAGTGAATATCCAGAGAAAAGCTGAAATTGAAATTACTATAAAAACATAAACATTGTTTTGTATAAACAATGCTGAAATTGTCAGAATGAATACTAGAATAAACACCTTAAGAATTACATCTTTACCATAATGAGTGAGTCTTATCAATTTATTCCGCAGTTAATCTGTTTTTTATTTCTCTGTAAGCTTCTTCCACTTCACCCATATCAAATCTGAATCTGTCCTTATCAAGTTTTTTATTTGTTTCCGAATCCCAGAGTCTGCATGTATCGGGGGAGATTTCATCTGCCAGAATAATGTTGCCGAACTTATCCTTTCCGAATTCAAGTTTGAAATCAACAAGCACAATTCTCTTATCCGCAAAGAATTTTATCAGAATTTCATTGATCATAAGAGTCATCTTCTTTATTGTGCTTAATTCATGGCTGTCAGCAAGTCCTAGCGAATAAATATGATCTTCTGTAAAAAGAGGATCTCCGAGTTCATCCGATTTAAGATAATACTCCACAATAGGTTTGCCGAGCCGTTCACCTTCTTTGAATCCGAATTTCTTAACAAGACTTCCGGAGGCAATATTCCTGCATACAACTTCAATTTTTATAATATTTACTTTCCTGACAAGCATTTCAGTATCGGAAATTTTACCCAGGAAATGATTAGGGATGCCGTTTTTTTTCAGATGAATGAAAATTTCGGATGAGATAAAATTATTAAATTCTCCTTTGTGAGGGATTTTATCTTTCTTAACCCCGTTAAAAGCTGTAGCATCGTCTTTAAATTCCTGAAGATATACCTGATCATCTTCAGTCCTGAAGATCTTCTTTGCTTTTCCTTCGTAGATTAAGTCTTTTTCCATAAAAATTTTTTATAAATTACCTATTTTGCAGGAAAGATTCTATTGATTATATAAATGATAAAATGAAATTTTCCAGGGTAAAATTTTTTTACTCAGTCAAAAAATATTTCAAACGAAAATTAATATTAGAATTTATATTTTACAGATATGAACATACCGAATGAAAAATTTGAAGAGATCGCACAGGCAAATGACATAGTGGATGTTATCTCCGGCTATATTGATGTGAAAAAAAAAGGTAAATCTTTTCTTGCAGTTTGCCCCTTTCATCCCGATAAAAATCCGTCGCTTCATATTTCCCAGCAGAAGCAGGTGTATCACTGTTTTTCCTGCAAGGCAAGCGGAAATGTCTATACATTTATTCAGAATTATGAGAAGATCACTTTTATTGAAGCAGTGGAAAAACTTGCGGCAAGAGCCGGCATTGAATTAAAAAAGAATTTACTGAAGCCGGATCATGCAAACGAACTTACAAGGTTATATGAAATCAACAAATCAGCAGCAAAATATTTTCATAAAAATCTCGAAAATCTTACAGGCAGCGAGAAGGAATTCGTTTATAATTATCTTGCTAAAAGAAAGATTGAAAAGCAGTTGATTACTAAATTCGGAATTGGTTATGCCAATAAAAGCTGGGACGGGCTTCTTAGTTATTTCCGGGAAGAGGATATTTTTAATAATGAAGATATTGAAAAATCAGGTCTCATTATAAAAAGCGAAAAGGATGAAAACAAATATTATGACAGATTCAGAGGAAGGATTATCTTTCCGATTTTTAACGAAAGCGATAAGGTAGTAGGATTCGGAGGAAGGAAATTATACGAGGATGACCTGGGAGGAAAGTATATAAATTCTCCTGAATCGAAAATATATTATAAGAGTAAAGTATTGTACGGACTTAACTTTGCAAAAGAAAAGATCAGATATTATGATTATGTAATATTAGTAGAGGGTTACATGGATATTGTGTCGCTTGCCAAATCCGGAATAGAAAATACCGTCGCATCCAGCGGGACCGCTTTATCGGAAGAGCAGGTAAAACTTATCTCGCGATATACAAAAAATATTTGCGTCCTGTTTGATTCCGACCTTGCTGGTATAAAAGCTGCAAAGAGAGGAATTGAGATAATTCTGGAAGCAGGTCTTGATCTGAATGTAATATCGCTTCCCGAAGGTGAAGACCCTGACAGTTTTATAAATAAAAACGGAAAAGAAGAGTTCGAAAAGTATCTGAATAATAAGATGACAGTGATTGATTTTATTTCGGGATTGTACATTAAGGAAGGGAAGTTTGAAACAGTACAGGATAAGAGCGCATTTATAAAAGAGATTATAGGATATATAGGAAAGATTCCGGATAAAATCGTACGAGCTTTTTATATCAAGGATATTGCGAGGAAATATTCGCTTTATGAATCAGACATGAGAGATGAACTTGAGAAAGTACTTAAGGAAAATAAAATAAAAAGCTTTCCAAAGTCATCAGTAGTATTGCCGGAAAGAAGATTAAACATTAAAAAAGAAATTGATAAGGAAATAGCTTCTGTAGAAATGGATCTGCTGGAATTATTCATTAACGGAAATGAAGAGGCAATTTCCTATCTTGAAAACAATCTTGAAATAGATTTTATTAAAAATAAGGAAATATCAAAAATAACGGAATACTTTCTGGATGAATACATTAATCACGGAAAAATTGAACTTTCAAAAGCTCTTAATGACATTGAAAGCGAAGAAGCGAAAATTATTGTTTCTAAAGCTGCAATGAATCTGCATGAAGTAAGTCAGCCGGAGAATAACTCTAGAGACATGTTACTTACCGGTGTTACCGGAAAAAAGTACAATCTGAAATTTGCAAAAGATCTGATAAAAAAATTCAAAGTGAAAGAACTCGAGACACAAAGGTCGGATATGAAAGGTGATACTTCTATGATGAATGAAATATTTGAAATTACAAAACAAATCAACGAGTTAAAAAAAACATAATTTAAATTATAGTATATGTACACAATCGAACCTATAGCTTTCGTTAAGAACGAAAGAAATAAAATAGAAGATGATTACTGGGGAAATGTTATTTCTGAAATTATTCTAAGCGATAAATTATCAGAAGACAGCTTAAAGGGCATAGAAGAATTTTCACACGTGGAAATTATCTTTTACTTCCATCTCGCTGACCCCGCGGCGATCAGCATTTCCGCTTCTCATCCCCGTGGCAATAAAAAACTGCCAAAGACAGGGATTTTTGCCCAAAGAAAAAAAGCCCGTCCCAATATGCTGGGTTCGACAATAGTAAAACTTATAAAGGCGGAAAAAAATATTCTTACAGTTTCCGGTCTTGATGCAATAAACGAAACACCTGTGATTGATATTAAACCAGTGATGAGAGAGTTTTTACCCGAAGGTAATGTGATTCAGCCCGAATGGACAAAAGAAATATTTAAGAATTACTGGGCAGAAAAAAATAGTATATAAGTTTTATTTAGAATATTAAATTTGATTTTTATTGATTAGCTTTGAAAGAATTAAACAGAACTGAATGTCACAGCTAAAACGAAGAGATATAAGAATAAAAGTAATGCAGGTTCTTTATGCTCATAAGATTTCAAAGGATCCTATTGAAAAAGTAAAAACCGATCAGCTTTCTGAAATTAAAGAAGCTGAGAATGTTGAATTTGCCAATCTTCTTATTGACGTAATTCTTAGAAACGAAGAGTTGCTTGATGAGATAATTACAAGCAAAGCGGTCAACTGGGAGCTGGAAAGAATTTCAATAATTGACAAGCTCATCCTTAAGATCGGAATTGCTGAATTAATGTATTTTCCAGAAATCCCTCCGAAGGTTTCAATAAATGAAGCTATAGACATTGCTAAGGATTTTTGTACACGGAACAGCGGTAAATTTGTAAACGGAATACTTGATGCAGTTCACGAAGAGCTCAGGAAAGATGACAAACTTAATAAAACCGGACGGGGACTTCTTAATCTTAAGAAGAAAGAAAAGTCGCCTGTATCCAATAAAGAAGAATCTTCTGATAAAGAATAATTTATTTCAGTTCATAAATTTTTTATCTTCATAATAATATTTGATGAAGAATAAATCTCAGATTTTTATCTGGTCACTCTTTGATTTCGGAAATTCCTCTTACGCTGTTATAATTGTTGCATTTGTTTTTGCCGTATTCTTTAAGAAAGTTATCGCTTCCGGTGAATCTGTCGGCGATCTTTACTGGTCTCTCGGGATAAATATCTCTATGGCAGTTTCCGCTGTCTTAAATCCGGTATGCGGAGCAATCGCTGATTATTCATCTTCCAAAAAAAAATTCCTACTGTTTTTTACAACTCTGTGTATAGTTGCAACTTCTCTTATGTATTTCACCGGAGAAGGAATGATATTTTACGCTTTGCTGCTTTTTGTTTTATCCAATATTGGATTTCAGACAGGGCTTACATTTTATGATGCTTTTATATCGGAGATTACGGAGCCGGAAAATTACAACAAAGTTTCCGGTATCGGATATGCAGTTGGATATGCCGGATCACTGATTTCCGTCACTCTCGTGTTTCCCTTAAAGGACAATCCCGGTCTTTTATTTGTCATAAGCGCTGCCTTTTTCCTTATTTTTTCTCTTCCCCTGTTTTTATTTCTTAAAGAAAAAAAGACCGTGAAAGAAAAGCTAAACACCGGATATGTCAGATACGGATTTAATAAAGTCGGCAACACGCTTAAAAATATCAACAGTTACGGTAATCTGAAAAATTTTCTTATTGCATATTTTTTATATATTGATGCAGTTAACACAATAATATTTTTTGCGGGAATTTATGCAAGCACAACACTGAATTTTGAGACGACTGAACTTGCAGTGTTCTTTCTTATAGTCCAGATCACTGCCATGGCGGGTTCATTCCTGTTTGGTTACATAGGCAACAAAATAGGAATATTAAAATCTATTTTCATAAATCTCTTTATATGGACACTTATTACTTTGGCTGTATTCTTTACTCAGGATAAAATATCCTTTTATATTATCGGAGGATTTGCAGGTACATTCCTCGGATCTTCACAGAGTCTGTCCAGAACGATGATGACTTTTCTTACTCCAAAGGATTTTAAAACAGAGTTCTTCGGATTTTACGGATTGTTTGAGAAGACTTCGACAATTTTCGGACCTTTAACATTCGGACTTGTTTCATGGCTTTCAGGCTCACAGAAACTGGCTGTGCTTTCTGTCGGAGTTTTTTTCATACTTGGAATGTTACAATTAAAAAAAGTAAAAGAAAAGGAGTACTAATAAATTGACTGAATTAAAAGAAAAAGAAATTAACGGAACAACTGAGCTTGATTATCTGATAAAGCTTCTTGACGATGAAGATGAAAATATATACAACAGCGTCAGGGAAAGATTTATTTCTCACGGGGAAAATACATCGGAATATCTCAGAAGTTTTTTAAATGATGAGAATATCTTAATAAAAAACAGAGCAAGTGAAATAATTTCTACAATAAATTATGATAATATCAGAGCCGAACTTATCCGGCTTTCAAACAGCGATAGCGATGAACTGCTAGAAAAATCAATGATTGCGCTGGCGGAATTCGGATATCCTTCAACAGACAAAAACGAAATCAAATCGATCCTCAATGAAATGTCTTCAGATATTTCAAAAAAACTTAATCTATTAAATTCAGATTATTTACTTATAAAACCACTTCTGCTATTGAATACAATAAATGATTATCTGTTTAATGAAAAGGGTTTTAGAGGAAACAGTGAGAATTATCTGGACTCTGACAACAGTTACATCAACAAGGTTCTTGAAAGAAAGACAGGGATTCCTGTGACTTTGTCCGTTGTTTATCTGCTTATTGCCAAAAGACTAGGCATACCTGTATTCGGAATAAATTTACCAGGGCATTTCATTCTTAAGTATACAGGCGGTACAGAAGAATACTTTATTGATCCTTATAATAACGGAATTATTATTTCTGTGAAAGAAGCTGCTGAATTTATTGAAAACATTGGAATGACAAATGAGGATTTCAAAAATATACCTTACCTGAAACCTGCAACCGATAAAGAAATTGTTCTAAGAGTTATCAGAAATTTAATTGAAGTTTATACTAAAGAAAATGATTTTAATAAATCCAGGCAATTAGAAAATTTAACACTTTGTTTTGCTTAAAAATAAAATAGTTCGCATGAATAACAAAAATTATTTTTCATTCTTAATTACTAAGTTCAGATTTAAAATATTCGTTTTAATAATTTTCTTAATTTTATTTTCAGGAAATACGCAAATATTTTCTCAGGATGAAATTGAAATTGTTGAAAGCATACCTTTGGAAACTTCGCTCGAAAATTCCGATCTTCCCCGAACGCTGAATGTGTGGTTAAAAATGATCAATGAAGCTAAAGAGTCTGTAGATATAGAAACATTTTATTTTGCAAATGAAAAAGGAAAGCCGCTTGAACAGATAATTGCAGCATTAAAAGATGCAGCCGGCAGGGGAGTAATAGTCCGGATTATAGCGGATTCAGGTTTTTATTCGAAAAACGACAAATCAGTTGATGAGCTTGAAGGCATAAAAAATATCACAATAAAAAAAATCCCCTTTTCTAATCTTGCAGGAGGTGTAATGCATGCGAAATATTTTATTGCTGATAAAATAAATGTGTTTACAGGAAGTCAGAATTTTGACTGGCGCGCTCTGATACACATTCATGAGATAGGAATAAGAGTAAAGAACAAGGATATGGGAAGGACTTTCAGCGAATTGTTTGAAACCGACTGGAAACTGTGTGATAATAATTTTTATGGAATTACAAATATGGCTGTCCATTTTTTTGTTAATAAAGATAATCCGGTAACTGTCAGTTCGGATAAATACGGTCAAGTAATGATGTATCCTGCATTCAGTCCTCCGGATTTAAATATGCCCGGACTCAGTTCGGAAGAAGATGAGTTGATAAAAATCATAGATTATTCAAAGAACAGATTACTTATTCAGATGTACTCTTATTCACCAAAAACAAGAAGTAAAGAAATTAAATACGACAGGATAGATAATGCATTAAGATCAGCGGCTTCCAGAGGAGTTAAAGTTAAAATTATTTTTTCAGACTGGGCAATAAGGGATGAAGCGACAGATTTTATAAAAAGTCTTTCCGCAGAAAAGAATATTGAGATAAAATTCAGTTCCATTCCTCAATACAGCGCCGGATTTATTCCTTATTCAAGAGTAGAGCACTGTAAATATTTTATTTCCGACAATAATATTTCCTGGATTAGTTCATCTAACTGGGAACAGAGCTATTTCAAAAATTCAAGAAATGCAACAATCGTTACCGATAATATAAGAATCAACGAAGAACTGGAAAAAGTATTTTACAGAAGCTGGGACAGTAATTTTACTGAAAAAGTTGATATTGACAGAAAATACGAATCAGTAAAAAGGAATTAAAAACATATTGATAAGATAGAACAACAGTCACATAACATACAAAAGAACTCAACTCTTCAATTTACAGATCTAATAGTCCTTCAGGATAATTAAAGATCTGTAATCATGTAATCTAAATAGATTATTTTATAAACAGCAGTTTATTCATCCCGAAGATTTACTTTGAAACAATTCGCAGATAAACTAAAACAAAGCATATTTCAATATTTTTGCAGATTACAAAACAGTCTGTATTCAGATTCTGACATTAACTTTGATCAAAATTAAAAAAATGAATCATTATTTAAGTTTATAATAATCGGGAAAAATATCTGTGCCCAATATTAAGAAAATTATCCATTTACAAAACAAAGATTGATGAAACTAAATTTACAGTTGACTTTTTAAATCTATAAAATTAAATTGGTTACCCCCAAATTTTATTAATCTTAAAAAAAATTATCATGAAAAAAATCTTTTCTGTTTTTTTCCTGCTGTTTCCTTTAGTATTATTTTCGCAGGAGTCTGACAATGCGATTTCTCCACAGCAAAGAAATTGTTCCACAATGGAAGTCTTTGACAGGCTTAAGTCGGAAGATTCCGGTTATGAAATGAGACTTAATGAGATCGAGAATCAGATTCAGGATTATATCAAAAGTAATCGTCAGTCGGATTTTGCTGTAATCAATATTCCGGTGGTTGTACATGTAGTTTATAAAACCTCAGCGCAGAATATTTCTACAGCTCAGATTCAGTCGCAGATTAATATTCTTAATCAGGATTACAGAAAACTTAATTCAGATGTTAGCGGCGTACCTACAGCTTTTCAATCAAGCGTTGCAGATTGTCAAATCAATTTCTGTCTGGCATCAAGAGACCCTAATGGTGCTGCAACAACAGGAATAACGAGAACAGCAACCACCAAGACTTCTTTCAGCACAAATGATTATGTAAAATATACAAGCAGAGGAGGAAAAAATGCGTGGCCAAGAGATAAATATCTTAATATATGGGTGTGTAATCTTGGAGGCGGAGTTTTGGGTTATGCGCAATTTCCCGGAGGCGCAGCAGCCACTGACGGAGTTGTAATCGGTTACAAATATTTGGGCAATACAGGAGCGGCTGTGTATCCTTTTAATAAAGGAAGAACAGCAACGCATGAAGTCGGACACTGGCTGAATCTTAGACACATCTGGGGAGATGACGGAACATCATGTTCCGGATCTGATCTTGTTACTGATACACCTAACCAGGCAGATGAGAATTACGGATGTCCATCATTCCCGACGATCAGCTGCTCTAATGGTCCGAACGGAGAAATGTATATGAATTATATGGACTATACAGATGACAGATGCATGTTCATGTTCACAAACGGACAGTCAGGCAGAATGAGTGCTGTACTTAGCGGAACAAGAGCGAGTCTTCTTACATCAAACGGTTGCACAGCTCCGACATTCAATCCCGGAGAGCAACTGGATAACAGCTCAACAGACAAAGCTAATGAAGTTTTAAAACTTTATCAGAATCTGCCAAATCCATTTAACCCTTCAACAACTATAAGTTTTAATCTGCCTGTCAGCGGATCAGTATTGCTTAAGGTGTATGATGTTTCAGGCAAGGAAGTAAACACTCTGATAAATGCAAATCTTGAAGCAGGAATTCATACTGCTCAGTTTGACGGATCAAAACTATCTTCCGGAACATATTACTGTAAACTTACAAGCGCAAATTCAACTGAAATAATGAAGATGATCCTGATGAAATAAATTTAAAGAAAAATAAAAGTTATTTAAAATTTTTTTCAAAAGAGAAAAGCCCGCATGATTAAACAGCGGGCTTTTTTAATATAAAATTGTGCGGGTATCTTTGAATCTGTATATCATTCAGATAAAAAATATTTTTTTTCCTGATTGAAATCTTCTCATTATACAAAATCATAACCTCTTCAGAATATCTGCTGAGGTTGAGTTTTGTACCCGGGATCGGATTCGTACCGATACTTATAATAGAGGTAATCCCGAATGACCGGGAGGCACTTAATCTAAAATAAAAAGCAAAAAAACTTGTCTCCGTAAGAAAACAAGTTTTTAGTGCCCGGGATCGGAATCGAACCGATACTGCCTTTACAGGCAACAGGATTTTAAGTCCTGCGCGTCTACCAATTCCGCCACCCGGGCTGAATAGGATTCAAATTCGGAATTTTTGAATTTAATTACAATTCAGTAATGAGAAATTTTATTTAAAAAAATTCTTTTCTATATAAATTGTCGGATTGTATTAATTAACAAAAAGTAATAAGTTAACAAAGTGGAAAAGCCAAATTTCAAAACAGGATTCGGATATGATGTTCATAAATTCTCTTCTGACAGAAAATTAATTCTTGGAGGTGTGGAAATACCTTATTCTTTTGGACTTGAGGGACATTCTGATGCAGACGTATTGCTTCACGCTGTATGTGATTCGATTCTCGGTGCAGCCGGTTTCAGTGATATTGGCAATCAGTTTCCGAATACTGACCCCGATTTTAAGGATATTTCAAGTCTGGTTTTGCTTAAAAAGTCCTATGAACTTATTAAACATGAAGGATGGAAGATAGGAAATATTGATTGTGTTGTAATACTTGAAGAGCCGAAGATTTATAAATATTCAGATGATATGAAGAAAAACATTTCAGAAATACTGGAAACGGATTGTATCTCAATAAAGGCAACAACTTCCGAAGGCATTGGCTTTGTAGGAAGAAAGGAAGGATGTGTAGCATACTGCACATCCTTGATTTATAAATAATTTTTTTTCAAAAAGCAGAATTGGAAGCACTCCAAAGGATTGATGCAGCACTTTTTAAATTCATTAATTCCGACCTTTCAAATCCAGTCACAGATAAACTTATGCCTTTTATTACAGAAAGGGATAACTGGTTTATCTTTTACGTCCTTATCTGGCTGTATCTTTTTTTCTATGGAGGAAGGAAAGGCAAAATAGCTTCAGTACTTATCTTAATACTAATATTAATCAGTGATCAGTTTTCGGATAACATTCTTAAGCCATTAGTAAACAGGATCAGACCATGTCACACATTGCCGGATGTTCGTCTTCTTGTCGGATGCACTGATTCATTTTCGTTTCCTTCTATTCATGCTGTAAATAATTTTGCTGCTGCAACTTTGTTTTCATATTTCTACAGAGATATGAAATATTTTTTATTTACCGGCGCATTTGTTGTCGGGATTTCTAGAGTTTTCTGCGGAGTCCATTATCCCTTTGATGTGCTTGGAGGAGCAATTACAGGAGTAATTTTCGCATTGATCATAATTTATTTCTGGAAGTTTATAAACAGAAGATTAAAAATAATTTAGTTTTTCATTTCAATAATTAATAATCCATTTAAATTTATATTGCTTAAAAATTCTGAAAGAAAAATATTTTTACCTGTGATTTCTTCAGGCGTATTATTCGGATTGTCCTTCCCCCCGTCAAAATTTTCATTTCTAATATTCTTATCATTAGCTTTACTTTTAGATATTATACTAAAAACAGAAAATCTAAAAAAGATAATCATACGAAGTTACACTGTTTTTCTGATAGCAGGTTTGATTGCTGTCTCATGGATTGCCTTTAGCGGAATAAGAGATGGCGCTGATCCTTTTCTGATAGCGGGCGGAATGGTCGTCGTATTGATTTATCCTGTATTTTTTGTGATTCCGTCGTTATTGCTTTATTACATTAAGAAAAATTCAGGAGAAAGGAATACATATTTATTCTTTCTGTCTTTTCCTTTTGTATGGACAGGGTTTGAATATTTTTCTTCACTGAGTCAGATCAGTTTTCCATGGCTTCTTGCAGGTAATTCACAGACTTATCTTCTTGACAAGATTCAGTATGCGGAATTTACAGGAGTCTTCGGAGTATCATTCTGGATTTGTGTCTTAAGTATTTTAGTATATTTTTATATCCGAAAAATTAAAATAGGAAAATGGAAACTGATTTCTCTCCGCTCATTCTTGGTTATACTGGCTATCATATTTTTATACATAGCTCCGGATGTTGCAAACTATATTTCAGATTCGAAAATCCAATACACAGATTTCAAAGGTAAAGGTAAAGTTAAAATCGGAATTATACAGCCGAATATTAATCCATGGAAGAAATGGGGAGGTAAGCAAACTGATTTAATTAATGGATATGCAAATGAAATTATAAAAATTCAAAAGGATAATCCGGATTTGGAAATGGCAATACTTCCTGAAACAGCTTTCCCTTATTATTTCCGCGAAAGTATTTTTGAAGAGAAATACAGAATTATAAAAAATGTTTCGGACAGTCTCAGTTTACCTGTCCTTGCCGGTACTCCTGATCTTGAAATATACAAGGATCAGAATTCCGCTCCGAATGATGCTAAAATTATGAAAAGCAACGGAATTAAATATGATACTTATAATTCTGCATTTTTATTTGAACCGGAAAAGAATAAAGATACTTATCAGAAACATAATAAAGTGAAACTTGTAGCGGGAAGTGAACGCATGCCCTATCAGGAATTATTTCCATTTACTAAAAATCTTATGGAATGGGGCGTAGGACTGGGAAGCTGGCAGATTGGAAATGATACGAATCTTTTTGATCTTAAAGGAAAATATAAATTCAATACTGCAATATGTTATGAATCAGTCTATCCGGAATTTTTCTCTGAATTTGTAAAGAAAGGAGCTGACTTCTCCGTTATAATTACAAATGACGGTTGGTGGGGTAAATTATCAGGTACTTATCAGCATAATCAGTTTGCCGTTTACAGAGCTATTGAGAACAGGATCTGGATTGCAAGATGCGCTAATACCGGAATTTCTGAATTTATAGATCCATACGGAAATATGCTTGATAAGACAGAGATTGATACAAAAGTAAATATTGTTCATGAAATTGGTTTAAAAGGCGAGGATACTTTTTATACAAGAAACGGAGACTTTTTTTCCAGAATTTGTCTTTATTGCGGATTAATAATGTTCGGATTTAGTTTTTTTATGAGAATTAAAAAATTCAACCCCAGAGATTAGTTCTCTTTTCTGTTTTCTCTGACGAAACCGAATTTGTTATTTCTTTATGGAGTTCTATAAGTTCGTCTGAAATTAATTTTTTTCTGATACCATCACCAGCATTGTTATTCACTTCGTCTTTTAATATATCCTCTCTTTCATTACACATCTCTTTATATTCACTCATGAATTCTTCCGAAATTTTAAACTCTGGAACTGAGTCTGAATATTCGGAATATATTTCTTTGTATTTATGTACTTCCGGTTTTAAGTCGTTAAAATAATGATTAATATTTTTCGCAAGCTTTTTTACGGGTACAAAGTTAACCGATTGTCTAAACTCCGGGGAAATACTATTGATGGTTTTAAACTCTCCTAATTTGGGAATTTCTATGTTTCTGTTTTTTCTGAAACAATCTTTAATTGTATTGATAATGCATAAAGCAAAAATGCCGGCATCTTCTTTATTAACATTAAACTGAACTGATAAAGCCGAAACTATTTCTTTTAAGTCCAGAAAATCTGAACATTCTTCTTTACAAACAATGTTTTCAGAATATTCAAATGAAATATAATCTTCGGGAGGAATTACTTTTTTAAAATAGTTTCCAATGATAATGATTTCAGTTTTCTTTCTTTTTATACAGAATGATCCGAAATTATCAATTACAACATTTCTTTTGTTTCTCAGACTTTTCGAGATCAATAATGTAATTGTATCAAACGCTGATTCGCATTTTTTTCTTTTCTGACCCGAACTTTTTGAAATAAGCTTGATCAGATTATCTTTTTTCATCCGGGAAAATATTGAGAATGTTTTCTAACATTTTACTTAAAAATTTTTTGTCGGTCTCATCAAAATTTCCGTAACGTTCACTGTCAATATCGAGAACTCCAAGAACTTTACCATTTTTTAAAACAGGGACTACAATTTCAGACTTTGATAATGAATCGCAAACTATATGTCCGGGAAATTCATTGACGTCGTTTACTATTATTGTTTCTTTCCTTTCAGCAGAAGTCCCGCATACTCCCTGCCCGAATTTAATCCTTGTGCAGGCAACCCTGCCCTGAAACGGACCGAGTACTAGTTCTCCCGGATTATTATTGTCGGTAAAATAAAATCCAACCCAAAGAAAATTATCAAAAGAATATTTAAGTACGGAAGTAATATTGGAAATATTTGCAATAAAATTTATTTCATCTTTTATCAGCGCATCAATCTGAGGCAATAGCAATTTGTATCTTTCCTCTTTTAATAATCCTTTGCTGATCTTTAATTCAAATGTCATACTATCCCTTAATCATTTTTTCAAAATCAGATTCGCTGATTATCTTTACTCCGAGATCAACAGCTTTCTGCTGTTTGCTGCCTGCTTCTTCTCCGGCAAGTACAAAATCCGTTTTCTTGCTTACGGACGAACTAACTTTCCCCCCAAAATCCTCAATGATCTTCTGCGCTTCTTCTCTTTTATATTTTTCAAGCGTTCCTGTTAAAACAAATGTCTTATTTGTAATATTTATGTTTTCTTTTATTGTGTTTTCACCGGACTCAAATTTCAATCCTGCTTTTTTCAGCTTTTCGATTAGCTCAAGATTCTTTTTATCCTTCATAAATAACGAAATACTTTCAGCAATCTTTGGACCAATCTCATTAACCTGCAATATGCGTTCTTCATCAGCACTAACAATATTCTCAATTGAACCGAAATTGTCTGCAAGTATTTTTGCGGTTCTTTCTCCGACGTGTCTTATTCCCAGAGCAAACAACACTTTGTCAAAAGGTCTGTTCCTGGATTCTTCTATTGCAGCTATTATGTTATCCACGCTTTTTTCACCAAATCTGTCAAGTCTGAGAAGTTCTGCTTTTTTTTTAACAAGAGCATAAATGTCGGAATAATTTTTTAAAAAACCTTTATTCAGAAAAATATCAATTATGCTTTCGCCGAGACCTTCGATGTTCATTGCATTTCTCTGAACAAAGTGTTCAATTCTTCCTTTTATCTGCGCATCGCAATAATAGTTCGGACAATAATAATAAACTTCATCTTCGGGCTTTTTAAGTGAAGAGCCGCAAACAGGACATTTAGAAGGAATCAAATAGGGTTTGGAATTCCTGCCACGTTTTTTAATTATCACTTCAAGAACTTTCGGAATGACATCTCCGCCTTTTTCGATTTTTACAAAATCACCTTCACGGATGTCTTTCCTTTTGATTTCATCAAAGTTATGCAGAGTAGCACGTGAGATAGTCGAACCGGAAAGAAGAACAGGTTTGAGATTTGCAACAGGTGTAATAGTGCCTGTTCTTCCAACCTGACAAACAATGCTTTCAATTTTCGTTTCCGTTTCTTTGGCTTTGAATTTGTACGCAATTGCCCATCTCGGAGATCTTGAGACTGTTCCGAGAATTTCCTGTTGACTGAATGAATTTACTTTTACAACAACACCGTCAATTTCATAAGGAAGACTGTCTCTCATTCTTTCTGTTTCATCGCAAAACGCTTTTACCTCTTTTATGTCAGCAGCTTTTTTAAAAAATTTATTTACAGGAAATTTCAGTTCTTGCAGAAGATCAATTGAATGAAGATGAGATTCGATTTTAATTTCGTCTGTATAAAAATAATATGAGAAAAAATTTAACTGACGGGAAGCAACAATCCTTGAGTCTTTTAATTTAAGTGTGCCGGCAGCGGTATTCCTTGCATTAGCGAAAATCTTTTCGCCTTTTAATTCCTGCTCTTCGTTAACTTTAATAAAATCTTCTTTCCTGAAAAAAACTTCCCCTCTGATCTCAAAATTCTTTAAATCTTTGTGTCTGACCGAAAGAGGTATTGATCTGATCGTTTTAATGTTTTGAGTTACATCATCACCTTCGCTTCCATCGCCTCTTGTAGCGGCAGTTTTTAATTTCCCGTTTTCATAAACAAGAGAAACTGCAAGACCGTCAAATTTAAATTCGCAAATATATTCATAATTCTTCTCATTGCTTTCAGATAAAATATTATTAATTCTGTTGTCAAATTCTATTAACTCATTGAAGTTATAAGAGTTGGAAAGCGAAAGCATAGGTACCTTGTGTTTTACTGTCCTGAAGATTCTGGTTGGCATGCCTGAAACCCGCTGAGTAGGCGAATCATCAGATATCATTGCCGGATATTTCTTTTCAATATCATCAAGTTCTTTCAGCATCATATCATAACTGTAATCATCAATGTCAGGATCAGCCAGTACGTAATATCTGTAATCCGCATCAGTGATTTTTTCACGGAGATACTTTACTTTTTCGATTATGTCGGCAGGTGCAGTCAATAATATTGAAAAATTGATTTTAATTAAAAATTATATATCTGAAATAACGGAAACGATATTAAAATGTATTACTGTCTTATGATACCGGCTTTTGTAATTTTAATCTTACTCACGGATTTGTCCGGAAATTTAAGCGGAATATTGTTAACAGTGGCTTTAAATGATTCAGTATTCACGGAAGATAAATGAAAGAACTTTTTAGCTTTGAATGTTCCTGTCATGTTCTTTTCGAACAGGATTTTATCCGGTTTGCTGTAATTCACAGAATCAGAAGAAATAAAAACTGTACCGGTATTCGCAGATGTTATTATTAGTACAATTGAATCCTTAGATGCAGCAATATCTTCGTCCGCTTTTCTTATAGAATCCTGAATTTCTTCAGGAGTTCTTTTTCCTAAAATTTTCCTTTCCTGCTCTTTCACTACATCGTCAAAATTCTGTCTGATGATTTCAGGTTTGTCTTTTTTCCCTTCAAAAAAAAGCATGTTAGCAAGGGAATATAATCCGAGAATCAGCAGGAGGATCACAACTATCAAGAATATATTCCTGAATACCGGAGAATTCAGAAATGAAAATGAAAACGAACTTCCTCTGACGGAGTTATTTAATGCTGAGGTTTTTTTATCTTCGGTGGTGCTTATTGATAGTTTTTGTCTTGGTTTCAACTCAGGATATTCTTTTCCACTGTCAGCAATTTTTTCTGCCTTATCATCTGACTTCAGATTTTTAATTTCTTCTACAAACTTTTTAGGAGATTCGGTTATGACTTTTAGTTTATCTGCAATCTTTTCCTTGCTGTTCTTTACTTCTGTTTTTTGATCTTTTGCATTAATCCCGGCAGCGGATTCTTCACTAACCGCAGATACATTCTGCCTTTTGGATTTGTACTTGCCGCTTCTTGCAAGATCATAATCAAATAAAATTTCTTCAGGGTCCAGTCCAATAGAAATAATATACTGTTTTAAAAAAGCTCTTATGTATGTCTGAGGCTGGAAACTGAATTCTCCGTTTTCCAGGTTTTCAAGAATAGAAACATTTAATCTGGTTCTGGCAGAAATATCTTTCAGGGAAATATTTTTTTCTTCTCTCACGGATTTTAGATCTTCGGCAAAGGATTTGAGCATCACGTCTATTTAAATTTGATGTAATTTATTACAATTAATGAAATATTTAAAGTTAAATAAAATTTATAAATTATAATCCGTCGCTAATTGCAGATCATTAATTTACACAAGTTGTCCGCTCTGAACTTTTAGATTGTTTTCTGCCACGAATTACACTAATTCACACTAATTTTACTAAAAATGCATTTTCAAATCGTGTCATTAATTTTTATAAAAATTAAAATTCAATTTTATTCATGGTTCATATTAACTATATTTACAACACAAAAACACTCAGTAAATATTGACAAAAAAACCAGTAGTAATGTTTATCGGTGCTCACCCTGATGATATTGAACTGAATTGCGGAGGCACTGTTTTAAAACTTGTTGAATCAGGGAAAAATGTCGGCATCATTGACCTTACAGAAGGTGAACTTAGTACCCGGGGTAACAGAAGATCAAGAGTCCTGGAAACATCAGCCGCGTCAAAATTATTGGGAATATCATTCAGGGAAAATCTGAAAATCAGAGACGGCAGCATTGAAATAAATAAAATCAACAGGGAAAAAATAATCAGGGTTTTAAGAAAGTATAAACCCGAAATAGTATTTGCTCCGTATCCGAATGACAGACATCCTGACCATATTTACGCGGGAAATCTTATTCGCGAATCCGTTTTCTATTCAGGATTAATGAAGATCAGGACAGGTAATCTTAAGGCATTCAAACCGGGGAAACTATATTTTTACAGAAGCGCAATTGATATTCCTGTCAGCTTTATATTCGACATAAGTTCTGTATTCAAAAAGAAACTTGAAGTATTGAAATGTTACCGGACACAATTTTATGACTCTGAAAGCAAAGAGCCGGAAACCTTTATCAGTTCATCTTTCTTCAGGAATGAAATAGAAGCAAGGGCAAGGCATTACGGATTTAAAATCGGTGCAGAATTCGGTGAACCGTATTACAGTTATGATGCAATCAGGATAAATGATAAAACCATATTTGAAATATGAAAATTCAATAAGCTATCAGGATATATCCGTTAAGTAATAAATCAAATTTAAATTCAAATAAAAATAAAACACAGGAGAAAAAATGAATCCCGGACAAATGCAGGGAATGCTAAAACAAGTTAAAAAAATGCAGGAGAAAATGGACGCCGTGCAGGCGGAGCTTGAGAATAAAACAATTACCGAAGAATCAGGCGGAGGAATGGTAAAGGTAACAGTTAACGGAAAAAATATTGTTACCAAGATAGAAATCGAAAAGGAGATTATTAATCCGGAAGATCCGCAGATGCTTGAAGATCTTTTAATAGCCGCTGTTAATAAGGCGCTGGAAAGTTCGCAGAAAATGGCAAATGATGAAATGTCAAAAGCAACATCAGGCATGATGCCGAATATACCCGGACTTAATCTGCCTAAATTCTAAAAATAAAAATTAAATGGTCAGCACTTCAGATGCTTTGGATTCTTTAATCGAAGAATTTTCTAAACTGCCTCAGATAGGCAGAAAAACCGCACAGCGTCTTGCAATGTACATAACGAGACAGCCGAGAGAAGAAGTGGAAAAGTTTTCCCGAGCTTTACTTGAAACAAAAGATAAACTTAAATTCTGCAGTGTGTGCTGTAATATAACTGAAGATGAAGTCTGCAGGATATGTTCTTCATCGAAGAGATCTTCAAATGTAATATGCGTTGTGGAAGAGCCGCAGGATGTTTTTGCAGTCGAGAAGACAAACGAATTCAAAGGACTGTATCATGTACTTCATGGAATAATCTCTCCGCTTGACGGAATCGGTCCGAATGATATTAAAATCAGTGAACTGCTCATTCGTCTCGGAAAAGAAAACGGGCAGAGGGTAGAGGAGCTGATCCTGGCATTGAATCCGACCGTTGAAGGTGAAACAACGATTCTTTATCTGTCTAAACTTTTAAGACCGCTTGATATTAAAATTACCCGTATAGCAAGAGGAATCCCTATTGGTTCTGATCTGGAATTTGCAGATGAAGTTACGCTTGCTAAAGCACTTGAAGGAAGAGTTACTGTATAATAAAATCAGATATGATAAAAATTGAAAATCAAAATAATACCGGAACAAATAAATCCATGTGGTTTGAAAAATGGTTTTCAGATAAACTTTATCTTGATCTTTATCAGCACAGAGATGAAGAGGACGCAAGGTGGATCATAAATCTTCTTCAGAGAAGTATTGCTGTTAAAACAAACGCAAGTGTTCTTGATATAGCTTGCGGATCCGGCAGGCATTCAATAGAACTTGCAAGAAGAGGATTTGATGTAACAGGATTTGATCTTTCTGAATTTCTGATTAACGAGGCAAGGAAAAACCTTAAGAATTCCGGTGAAAAAAATATGAAGGTGAAATTTCTTATAAGAGACATGAGAGATTTTAATTTCAGAAATACATTTGATATTGCCGTGAACATTTTTACCAGTTTCGGGTATTTTGATAATGATAAAGAAAATTTCAGTGTAATTGAAAATGTCTCACGTTCTCTTAAAAAAGGAGGATATTTTGTTTTCGATTTTCTGAATAAACATTTCCTGGAAAAAAATCTTAAACCTCTTTCCAGAAATAAGATCGGGAACGCAACAGTAATCCAGAAAAGAAAACTGGAAAACGGTTTTGTCAGAAAAAAGATAATCATAACCAGAAATAACTCAACTAAACAATTCGAGGAAGTGCTTAAGCTATACTCGCTTCAGGATTTCAATAAAGCTTTTACCTTATCAGGTTTAAAAACGGAAAAAATATTCGGAGATTATTTCGGAAATAAATACAGCAGGACTCAATCCGGCAGACTGATAATCATTGCAAGAAAAATTAAATAAAATACTGATCATAGGTATTATAGTTATCTGCGGATGCGGATTGTTCGATTCAAGATCTGTCGAACCGCCTTCGGAGCCGCGCTCTACATATCTGCAGCCCACTTCTCCTGACATTGTAATAACAAACCTGAATTTTGCAATTGCTGAAAAAAATCTTGATAACTATCTGAGATGTTTTACAGACAGTAATTTTTCACAGAGAAGATTCAGATACTTTCCCGATGCAATATCTCTTTCTTCGTATCCTGTGTTTCAGACATGGAGTCTGACAAATGAACGAAATTATTACAGCAATCTCATTTCATTTACAAATACCAATTCATCTTCAAACTTATTTCTTTCCAATACTACTTTTAATTCCGGCATTGACTCAGCAATAGTGGACTCTGATTATATTCTTATTTTTGATCACAATAAACAAAATGTAGCTAAAATTGCTAAAGGAAAGTTAAGATTTATAATGGGTGTTGATTCGAGGAGTCTCTGGTCTGTTCACGGCTGGTATGATTTTATAAATCAAAATAATGATACAACCTGGAGTGTTATTAAGGCGAATTTTGCAAATTAAAAAATTCCGGAAAATAATGTGAAAAGCTTCTCAGAAAAAATATTTTTGAATTTACAGTTTAAAGCCGCAATACTTCTGCTTTTTGTGCTGATGATTTTCATAAATTCCTGCGATAATATTTTCTCTCCGAGAGTTGATAATTCCACTGCAACTTCAATTCTCACTGATCAGAAAACAATAGAAGGCGTTTTTCAGAATTTTAAATATGCATATACATTTAAAGATACTACAGTTTATGGAAATCTTCTAGAACAGGATTTTGTGTTTACATACAGAGACTATGCTTCCGGATTTGATGAATCATGGGACAGAGCGACAGATATGAGAACTACAAACGGGTTGTTCAGAAATTCACAAAAGCTGGAAGTAGTCTGGAACAATATTATTTTTCAGGGAGGGGATTCTCTTGAGCAAAATGTTAAAAGGAGTTTTAACTTTACCATCACATTCAATCCAGGAGATGTGGTCAGGATAAACGGTTTTGCAGATATGAATTTCCATAGAAACTCAACTGATGAAATCTGGAAGATTGTCAGATGGCGCGACGAGAGTTTTTAATTCTTTATCATAAACTTTTCCTTAAGGTCATCAATGTAATATTTTTCATACTCAATACCGTTGTTAATAACATATTCAACCATCATTGATAAAGGTTCATCTTTAATATCATTGCCAAAAATCTTTCTGTAATCCGAAATTATATTTTCCTTTGTAGTCAGAGTAATCAATGCAGTATCATTTAACATATCATTAATATTTCTTTCATTCCTGTAATTATAAACATCTTTAAAAAGCAAAATATATTTTCCTCTGACATCATTATCCACTTCAAAAGTCTTGTAAACTATCTGGACAGGAAACTTATCCGTTTCTTCAAACTCATAAATCATTGTCTTCTTGCTGCCTATCCAACCTGTAAGGTCTTTTGATTTGACGACTCTTCTCAGAATGAACTGTTTCATTTTATCAATATTATCATTGTCATTTCTTATACATCCGTGAGAAAGATTTCTGAGCTGATTGTTCAGAACCTTAGGATTATTCGTACCATGGAAATATCTCAGAGAATTTTCGTCATAATGAACCACAAATAGTCCAAGCGGATTTCCCGGTCCTGGTTTTGTAGGAGGAAGACTTGCTTTTGCCGGATCAGGATCTTTATAAAAAGGCCAGTTCCTGACCTTGTACGCCTGAAAATTTCCTGTATATGTCTTGTCTTTTATAGTGCCTACAACATTCGGCCAGGTATCAATATAGATCTGCTTGTCTTTGTAGAGCTGGTATATCTTTGACTGAAACTCAGGAATATTAAGTTTCCAGAAGATCTTTGCAGTGTCTTCAAGATAATTTTTTGGCACTTCAAATGAAACTTTGTAAAATACAACAGTATCATTGAAGCTGTCACCGAATGTCTTTTTATTCTCCGTAATAACCTTGGTTTGAATTATCTCAGCTATCTCTTTTTCTGAAATAATCGGGAATATTTCCTTCAGATGTTCCGTTATCACGTCTTCGCCAGCTTCAGGATTTTCTATTTCAAAAAAAAGTTTTTCCGTTCCTACTTCAGGATCATTATTGTCTGATTCACTGAACTTATCATGTTCCTGAATTTTACCTGATGAAACCGAATAAAGAGAAACAAATAAAAGTAAAGTTATTACAAAGACACTTAGTCTGTTAAAAGCAGAAAGCATATAAATAAAATTAATTCAGAATTAAAATATAATAGTTAAGCAATGTTGCAAATGTAATCCATAGCAAATACGGAATTAATAAAATGGAAGCTACCCGTGATATTTTTCTGAATGAAATTATACAGTATAAAACTGCTAACCAGAGTAATACGATTATTATCAAACCACCCAATACAGAATGAGCTCCGAAAAAAACTACTGACCATAAAGCGTTCAAAATTAACTGGATTATAAAAAAAATAAAAGCGTTTTTTACATCTTTATTTTTTAATCCTTCTTTCCAGATAAGGAACATTGAAATTCCCATCATTACATACAATATTGTCCAGACAGGACCAAAAACATTATTGGGCGGATTAAACGACGGCTTGTTTAAAGCTGCGTACCATGTTGGTATAGAATCCATAGTAAAGATTGCACCGATAAATCCCGCGAGCTGACAAATGACAATACTTAATATTAATTTTAATATATTTGACATTTTTATCTATGAATGAATTTAATTTTAAAAATTACATCCCCATTGTATGCCAGACTGTTTTAATCTCAATGAATTTCTCAATCTCCCGGAGATTTTCATTTTGAGCGGATGAGTACCAGTCGTGATCTTTTAAGGAATGAAATCTCTTTACATTATTCGCGCAAAGCACCTGAATATTTTTAGAAGTTTCAATATTACTGTCGCAGTAATCAATGGCATTAACATCAAAGTGCGCTGCGAGATGAGGGATGATCTCAGATTTATTTCCAGTAAGTATATTTATTACTCCGGCAGGAAAATCGCTTGTCGCAATGACTTCAGATAATGTCAGCACAGGAAGAGGGGACTTTTCATTTGCAATGACTATGCATGAATTTCCTGATGTAATCACAGCCGCTATTCTTGAAACAGCCGGAAGTAAACTCAGAGTGTCCGGAAGTATGATACCCGTTATTCCCGTAGGTTCAGGAACGGAAAAATTAAAGTAACCTGCCTGCACCGGATTGACTGTTCCGGTTAACTGCATCCACTTATCGCAAAATCCTGCAAAATAAATTATCCTGTCAATAGACTTCACAACTTCTTTCCTGCAACTGTCTTTACTTTGCTTTGTAGAAATATATACTTCATTAATAAACTGTTCTTTTCTTCCTTCAAGCATTTCAGCCAGTCTGTATAAAATCTGACCTCTTTCATAAGCTGTCTTTGAGCTCCAGTCATTGAATCCTGATCTGGCAGCCACAACGCTGTTCCGGAGATCTTTTCTTGATGCTCTTGAATAATTGCAGATCTTTTCTCCGGTTTTCGGATTCAATGCCGTCAGATATCTTTCAGATTCCGTCCTGGCAAACTTTCCTCCAATCAGAAGTTTGTACATTTTTGGAATTTCAATTCTTGCTGTCATATTGATATTTTAATAATTGAATCAGATTTTAAAAACAACAGGTAATTTATTCACTCAAATTTTAATTAGAATCTGACTGATGACCTTTCCAAGTTCTTTCAGAGATTTATTCAGATTCTCTTTCTGGATTTTAATTTTCTGAAGATCGGTTCTTTCATCTTCCATCATTTTATCTGCAATAAGCTCTCTTGTAATCAGACCAATTCCCGCAAAACTAATTCCTGCGTGAACGCTTGTTATATTTTCCGGTACCATAGAATACCCTACTACATCCGCTCCGATTTCCCTGTAAAATCTCGCCTCCGCATCTGTTTCGCTTTCAGGTCCAATTGCGCCTAGCATAACGGATTCATTTATCCTGATCATTTTTTCCTGAAAAACTCTGTATATCTTTTTGTAAAGTGATTTGTCATAAGCATTACTCATGTCGGGAAACCGAAGCCCGAGTTCATTGTCATTTTTTCCGATCAGCGGATTATCTCCCATAAGATTTATATGGTCGTAAATCAGAGCAATCTCACCGCACGAGAATCTGGGATTTAAATGTCCGACTTCATCCACGGAAATGATTTTCTTAATGCCGAGATATCTGAGAACATAAATCATCTGACCAATATCTCTCATCTTCACTCCTCCGAAATAATGAAACCTTCCTTTATAAACAATTACATCTTTGCCTCCGCAATTTGCAAAAATTACTTTCCCTTCATTTTTTTTCAGATTTTCATCCTGTGAAAATATTTCATCGAATCCGGCTTCGCCTAAAATCCTGAACCCTGAAAGCATTTCAAAATTCTTTTCGATGATCAGTGCTACAGATGGTCTGAATTTCTTCGGAAAATTATTTTTAATGAATGCTGTTGTCTTTTTGATCTTAACTAATTGTTCGCTCATAGAATTTATAATTAATAGTTAACGTGAAATTGACATTAACTTTGACGCTATTAAAAAAATTAAATTAAAAGTAAAAATTATAATTTAGGAACCAGCTTTCTTATCAGCAAAGTCAGTTTGGGTTCTGCAATGCTTGCAGCTTCAAGAATATCTTTAAGCATAGCTACCTTTAGAGTATCAGGGAAACCATGATCAGTAATAATTGACAGGCCAAGTACTTCCATTCCAAGATTGTTCGCGATCAGCGCTTCGGGAATGGTTGACATTCCGACAGTATCTCCGCCAAACTTCCTTATCATTCTGTATTCAGTCACCGTTTCAAGATTCGGACCCTGCACAGGCACATAGGTGCCTTTCTGTATATTCATTTCATTTTCAAGAGCAGTTTCTTCAGCAAGCCGGATCAGTTTTTTAGAATAAAAATTATTTCCGCTGTTAAAATTTATCTTTTTGTTTTTTAAAGGAGTATCAAAGAGCAGATTAATATGCGAGGTCATTATCATAAGCTCCGTCTTCCTGAAAGCAGGGTTTACAGATCCGCAGGCATTGGAGACGATAAGATATTTTACACCCAGTTCCTTTAATACCTGTACAGGAAAAGTAACTTCATCCATTGAATAACCTTCATAAAAATGAAATCTCCCCTGCATTGCAACTATGTTCTTGCCGGAAAGTTTACCGAATATCAGTTTTCCGGAATGAGATTCGACTGTAGATACAGGAAAGTTAGGAATATCCGAATAGTCAATTGATGAACTGATCTTTATATCTTTAACAAGTCCGCCGAGTCCGGTTCCTAAAATTATTCCTACCGGATGATCATCCGGCTGAAGATTTTTTAAATATCTTACTGCTTCATAATGTCTTCCTGTCATGCTAAATATTAATCTGAAAAATTTGTTCTTGCAGTACTGATGGAAACCTTTTTCAATTTCGATAAATCTTCATCTTCATTAGAATTCATGTTCTCATCATTTGTTGCGGCAATGTTTGCAAGTTCCATTGAATATATGTTTCTGTTTTTAATAAACTCATCCATTTCATTAAGCTTTTCCAGAAAAAATAATTTCACGTCTTCTACAAGTTTATCATTCCGTAATTTCATCTCTTCAAGTTCCTGTTTCTTTGTCATAATATCTTTATCCACTTCCTGCATCACTTTTTGTGAATTCAGCTCAGCTTCCTTAATAATATTTTCTGCTCTCTTTTTTGCATTAGCAATAATTTCTTCAGACATATCCTGAGTTTTTACAATTGCTTTCTGAAGTGTAGATTCATTTTCCTTGTAAACATCCACATCTGAAGTCAGTGATTTTACCTTTTCGGTAAGCATTGAATTTTCTTCAAACAATCTTTCATACCTGAGACTCACTGTCTCCAGGAAGGCATCTACTTCATTCGGATCATAGCCCCTGAAATTTTTTTTGAAATCGTTTTTCTTAATATCTTTTGGCGATATAATGCTCATTTAGCAAAAATTTATTTTAATGATAAAAAAATTTTCTTAAGAAAATTTTATACTGTTCTGTTACCGAAAATAGCGCTTCCTATTCTAAGCATTGTTGCGCCTTCTTCTATGGCAATTTCGTAATCATGACTCATGCCCATTGACAGATGCTCCATGTCGCTGAAATCAGATTTCATTTCATCAAACATTTTTTTTAAAGATCTGAAACTGCTTCTGATCTCCTCAGTATCCTCAGTTAATTTTGCCATGGTCATTAAACCTTTTATCCTTACATTATTCAGATCACGGATCTGTTTGCATACATTCAAAGTATCAGCAGGATCCAAACCTTGCTTCTGCGATTCATTGCTGGTATTGACCTGAATCAGGATGTCAATGATCTTATTGATTTGCTTTGCCTTTGTATCAATTTCCAAAGCAAGCTCAAAACTGTCAACAGAATGTATTAAATGAATAAATGCGACTATATCTTTTACTTTTCTGGATTGAAGATGACCAATCATGTGCCAGTTGATCTTTCCTTCATACTGAAAAGAAATATTATAATATTTATCTCTTAATTCACGTATCCGGTTCTCGCCAAAATCATACTGACCGTTCTGATTCAGTTCCATAATGTTTGAAATGGGAAATGTCTTACTGACAGCAATGATCTTTACATCATCAGGATTTCTGCCCGCTCTTTCACAGATTTCTTTAACTTTGGTTTTTACTTCCGCGTAATTTTTTTCTAAGCTCATATTATGTTAAGTGCAATATAATTTTATTAACTACTATTTTCAATTTAGAAATAACTTTAAGTGAAGCATAAGTTTTTATTTGAGCAAAATAATTTTAAAAAGTATTTTTTAAGCACAAACTGATTTTTGAATTCTTTCAAAAAAACTTTATACATATATTTGTAAAAATTTTAAAACTTAATAAATAATATCTTGCCGAAAAAATTTAAATCTTATCTGCCTGAGAAATTCAAATTCAAAAACATTATTTATAAAAAAGAAGATTATAAATCTGTAATTACAATTAACCGGGAAAGCAAGCTTAACTGCCTGAATCTGGAAACTATCAATGAAATGACAATGGCATTTAAGGATTCTTCTTGGGATGACAATATAGCCGTTATTGTACTGACCGGCGCAGGGAAAAGAGCGTTCTCCACCGGCGCTGATCTTGATGAACAGCAAAAATATTTTATAGGCAATCCTGATGACTATTATAAATGGATGTATGAATTCATTCAGCTTCATGAAGTAATGCGCAATACCGGCAAACCGACGATTGCAAGACTTAATGGTATGGTGGTCGGCGGCGGGAACGAACTGAATTTAAGCTGCGATCTGGCTGTTGCTGCAGATCATATAATTATCAAGCAGGTCGGCGCTGCAAGAGGAAGTGTCGCCGCTGCAGGCGCTACACAATTCCTTCCGCTGATAGTCGGTGAAAGAAGAGCCAGGGAAATTTTGTTCCTGTGCGAGGATATTCCCGCTGCAAAAGCTCTTGACTGGGGACTGGTTAATAAAGTTGTCCCTTATGATAAACTTGATGAAGAAGTAAATTTACTTGCAGAAAAATTATTCAATAAGCTTCCGGAATGCTTAAGATATACAAAACAGCAGTTGAATTTCTGGAGAGACCTGTCCTGGCATACGACTATAGGCAATGCAAGAGACTGGCTGTCTATTCATAATTTATCAGCTGAAGTAAAAGAAGGTATTTCCGCTTTTAACAGTAAAAGAAAAATTAATTATAAGAAAATAAGAAATTCTAAAAAGTAATTTACTGCTGAAGTCCGCGATGATCTTTGAAGATTGTTTTTCAGAAAAGAATAAAACGAATTTATATTAATTCCTGCTTGCTAAACACCCCGTTACGCGAGGCTAGCAGTTCAGCTAGCCAATACTCTACATTCCCAAGCGGGGTTTGGGAATGAGGAAAAATGAATTTACATTAATTGTAATTTTAATGTATCATAAGTCTGATTGTTCAGGTTTCGTATTTTACTTTTACTTCATATCCGAAACTTTCCTCAAACAGACCTTTCCTTACATTTACTCCCCATAATTCCAGGGATGGATCTGAATTTACGGATTTAAGATTTATTTCAAAAATATTCTGATTAATGTTTATTTCTAAATCATTAACAAGCGATTTGTGGCTTCTGTCGAGCGCATCGGCAATTCTCAGAATGCCGGACAACTTTTTTACCAGCTCCTGACTTTGATGATCAAGTTTTAAGAAATTTTCGTGTTTGAGTTTAGGATGCGATTTCCTGTGGTATCTGGCGATGTTTGCAATAATTTCCGTTTCCTTATAATTAAACCCAAGCATTTCAGAATGTCTTATCAGATAATATGAATGCTTATGATGATCGGAATGCGAAATAGAATAACCAATGTCATGAAGAAGAGAAGCAACTTCTAGATATTCCCTTTCTTCGTCAGTTAATCCTAATTTGAGTTTGATAAAATCAAAAATGCGTCCTGAGAGTTTCATTACATGAAACGCATGTTCCTTGTCAAAATTTGTCTTTTCGCCCAGATGAACAGCGCTGTTGTATCTGACATTCTTCAGATGATCTATGCTGTATTCCCTGCTGTTTTGCTGAATATAATTCATTATGATACCTTCACGCAAAGCGTATCCGGATAATGTCATTTTATCAATATTCAGATCCGTAAAAATCTGCTCAAGTATCACCGCTCCTGCAGTAATGATGTCTGCTCTTTTCGGATCAAGTCCGGGAATAGAAAGCCTTTCGTTTTTAGTTTCAGCTTTGTAAATTGAATTAACTGCATTCAGCAGCGGTTTTTTCTTTACTACAAATCCATTCAGATTAATTTCAAAATCATCAGAAGGTTCGTTTTCAGAATTAATAATAGAACCTATATTTGTAATTGTTCCGGATGAACCAATGACCATTTCATATTCCGCATTTTCAATTGATCTCAAAACCTGATTCAGCGCCCCTTTTACAAAAAGTCTGGCGTTTTTAAGATTCGTTTTGTCAATTTTTTCTGCAAGTGAAAATTTATTTGTAAGTCTAACAGATCCGATCTTTGTACTTATGGCTGATACAACTTCACCTTTTTCGCCGATAAGAAATTCAGTGCTTCCGCCGCCTATATCAATCAGAAGAATTTTTTTGTTGTAAATGCTCAGTGACTGAAGTACACCGAGGTAAATCAGTCTTGCTTCTTCATAGCCGGAAACAATATTTATCTCTATGCCTGTCTCATTCAAAACCTTCGATAGAAAAATATCCCTGTTAAGAGCTTCGCGGGTTGCGCTTGTAGCAATTGCTATGATCTCAGCGTTATAAGATTTGCAGATAAGATTAAACCGTTTCAGAGTTTCAATTCCTCTTTTCATCGAATCATCAGTGATGTACTTCATGTCGTTGGAGCTAGTACCGAGACGCACAACTTCCTTTGCCTTTGTAAGGACAGTAAATCTTTTCTTGTCATCAATCCTTGCAATTACAAGATGAAAAGAATTGGTTCCGATATCTATCGCCGCAATAGTATTATTCAAAATAAAAATTTAATTATACAAATCATTAAGTCACACTGTCTCTGTAAAGTTTTCGGATTTTTCATAAATAATTTTATTCAGTAATCCTGAAGACACCTCAAAAACTTTTTCAATTGTTATTAAATTAATGTCAGACCCAGGAGATTGAATATAAATTTTATTTTTACCTTCAGGAGCCCATTCGTAACCCGGTGTCGGACCAAACAGCGAAACTAAATTCGCATCCACTCCTCCGGCTACGTGCATAGTCCCGGTATCATTTGTAATGTAAAGATCCGTCAGCTTTATTACCGCTCCTACTTTTCTTATCGGAGTGTTTTCAAGAATCAAACAATCAATATTCATTTCCGATAATTCTTTTTTCACAGCATCTGTAATCTCTTTGTCAATTGACCCTGAGGTCAGCATCAGATAACAGTTGTATTTTTCATAAAACAGTTTCATCAGCGAAACAAAATTCCGCAAGCTCCATCTGTTCTTTTCTTTGCCGGCTCCGGGATGAAAAGCTATTATTGCACGGCTTTTATCCGGAAAATTTCCGGAAATAAATTCAGATGCAAAAGATTTTTCATCGCCGCTTAAATGTATCATTACCTCACTCTTTTCAGCAGGTGTAAGATCGCACCCGATGAGTCTTCCGACGTCTAAATTTCTTTCAGTCTGATGAAGCTTATTTGTATCCCAGTGGAAATCGGATTTAACATTTAAAAGATAACTGACAGAATTAATCTTATCGTCAATACTCGTTACACCGACTCTGATCTTCGCTCCCGAAAAATAATTTATCAGATGAGAAGTCCTGGAAATAGAAACTGTGGAAGGAACTATGCCGATCTGATAATCATGATTCCTTAGTTCTTTGTAAAACTCCATCAGATTTTTGAACGGCGATTTTCTGTAAGTAATTACCTTGTCAATAAACGGATTTATATCGCTGTATAAAATTTCGTAATTTACGGGAGAAGCTACAAGAGTAATATGTGCGTCAGGAAATTTTTTCCTCACTGCAGCAAACAACGGGACAGAGCAAAGCATGTCTCCGAGCTGATTATGCTGTCTCACGATCAGAATGTTTTTTACCTGTCCGGAGTCCGTAAACAAAGTCTGAGATTTACCGGAATTTCCAAAGATTTCAAATAACAATTTAAGCATATCGGAAAGTTATTTTATTTCTTCAAACTTAGCATCCGTAATATCTTCGTCTTTATTTCCGGTTTTATTGTCATCTAAGGTTTCTGATTTTTTCTTTAAGTCTTTCACAGAGGGATTTCGCAAGACTCTTTTTACAATATTTTTGATAATTGTAAGCAGGATAAAGATAAGCACTAAGATAATAAGCAGTCTTGTCATAAAAATAATTTACTTTGCTATTTTTGTTGAAGCCGGGTTGTAGTATTCGATGGAAGAGTGATCAGGTTTTAAAATCTCAGTGATAAGATTTTCAAAATCCTTATCATTGTTTACAAAATCAATTTCAGCTGAATTCACTATAAGCACTTTTGTAGCTTTATATCTGAAGAAAAAATAATTGTAACCTTCATTGAGATCATGAATGTATTCCTCTTTAATTTCTTTTTCGATATTTCTGTCTCTGTGCTTAATGTTCTGCATGAGCCGGTCAACAGTTGACTGCAGATAAATAATTATATCGGGTACAACGATTGTTTTTTCTATAAGGGAAACTATTTTTTCATAAAGCTTAAGCTCATCATCCTGTAAATTAAGATAAGCGAAAATTTTATCCTTCTCGAAAATATAGTCAGCTATATAATATTCATGAAACAGATCAATCTGTTTAATTTCCTGAAGCTGCTTGTATCTGCTCATAAGGAAATACATCTGCGTATGAAATGCATAGCTCACAGGATCATTGTAAAATTTTTCAAGAAAAGGATTGTCCTCGAAGTTTTCAAGAATGAGTTTTGCATTAAGTCTTTCAGAAAGTTTTTTTGCAAGGGAAGTTTTACCAACTCCAATTACTCCTTCTATCGCTATATATTTTACTTTTTTATCTTCCAATACATTAAACTTTACTTGTCTGGTACCGGACAACATTCAGCTTATCCGTTGTATGTTCTAATAATTCACTTATAGTCTTTTTAAAAACCGGATGAATAAATTCCGGAGCAATTTCCGCCAGCGGAATCAAAACAAACTTTCTGTTTTCAATCTGTCTGTGAGGCACGTTTATTGTTTCGTTTACCAACACTTCATTTCCGTAAAATAAAAGATCAATATCTATTTCTCTCTCAGACCATCTGCTGTTGTTAATTCTGCCGCTCATTTTTTCAATGTGTTTAAGCTCCTTAAGTAAATTTTCAGCGCTTAAATCAGTTTCAATTTCTATAACGCTGTTCAGAAAATCATCCTGATTTTCCTTCCCCCACGGATCGGTTTCATAAACCGAAGAGGAATTTATCAATCTCAAACCAGGAATTTTACAGATTTCTTTTACTGCTTTTTCGATAAAAGCTATTCTTTCTCCAATATTAGAGCCCAGTCCCAGAAATGATTTCGGCATCAGATTTTTCTTTTAACTTTATTAATGACTTCTACTGAATCTATTATTCCCAAAGGAGCATTCGGCTTGCGAATGCTTACTCTTACAGATAATACCTGAGGAAAATTTTCAAGTATAGCGTTACATATATTTATATTAACTGTTTCAATCAGATTGAATTTATTTTCTTTAAATTTATTATCAGCCAAATTATATACTTCCTGATAATTTACCGTCTTTTCAAGATCATCTGTGTTACCGAGTGAGTCAGTATCACATTCCATCTCAATATCAACTTCAAACTTATTGCCGAATTTTTTTTCATATTCTAAAACTCCGTGATATGAATAAAACACGGCATTATTTATTCTGATTATTGTCAAAAATTAAAGTTGATTTATTTTGATTTTTTTGATGAAGAAACTGTCTTCGCTGTCTTTGGCTTTGCTGTTTTGACTAAAGATTTTTTTGCAATTTTATCTAATGCATTTTTCGCAGTAATGCCGATATCAGCCGGAGAATCAACCATTATAATTCCGCATTCCTTCATGACTTTTATCTTTTCATCTGCTGTTCCTTTTCCTCCTGATATAATAGCTCCCGCATGTCCCATTCTTCTTCCCGGAGGAGCTGTCCTCCCGGCAATGAATCCGATCACCGGTTTCTTGACATTTTTCTTAATGTAATATGCGGCTTCTTCTTCAGCGCTTCCGCCGATTTCACCGATCATTACAATCGCATCAGTATCTTTGTCTTCATTAAACAGTTGAACAGCATCAATAAATCTGGTACCGATCACAGGGTCTCCGCCGATTCCAATACAGGTAGACTGACCAATCCCAAGCTGTGTAAGCTGCCAGACCGCTTCATAAGTCAGTGTGCCGCTTCTTGATATCACTCCTACCCTGCCTTTTTTATGAATGAATCCCGGCATAATGCCGATCTTACATTCGCCGGGTGTAATTATCCCCGGACAGTTTGGTCCGATAAATCTGACTTTATGAGTATCTGTATTCTTGTTTTTTACATAGTCATAAACGCTTATCATGTCTTTGGTAGGAATTCCTTCTGTAATACATACAATAACATTGATGCCTGCATCTGCAGCTTCAATGATTGCATCTGCCGCAAAAGAAGCCGGTACAAAAATTACCGAAGCGTCCGCTGAAGTGGCTTCAACTGCATCTTTAACGGAATTAAAAACCGGGACTTTATCCTGAAACAAACTCCCACCTTTTCCGGGTGTAACACCTGCAACTACATTGGTGCCGTATTCGATCATCTGACTTGCATGGAATGAACCTTCTGAACCGGTTATTCCCTGAACTACTACTTTTGTTTTTTTATTAACTAAAATGCTCATTAAGTTTTAAATTGTTTTTTATTTTTTAATTACTGTGTTATCTTTGATTTTCCATTTACCTTTACTATCCGCCGTTAAGTTATATTTGATCGTCATTTCAGTTTCCTCATTTTTTTTATTTTTGAAATCTGTTTTTCTGATCTTAACTTCTACAACAGCTTCATTTCCTTTCCTGGAAATTACTTTCGGCTCTTCGAGAATTGTGATTTTTTTTGTATTCTTGTAATTTGATTTGAACCTGTCAATATTCCTAGTCTCCCAAAGGTCGCTTGCTTTTTTCATGTTCTGCTCGAAATTTCCGCCTTCGCTCGTACCCCTTTGCAGAAATTCCATATAGTCGGAAATAGCCGTTTTGGGATTATCTAATCTTTTATTTAATTCTTTTTCCTTCTGAACGAATTTTTTCTTTTCCGGTGTTACTACTTTTGTCGTTTTAGAAGTATCTTTCTGATTGGAAACAGAATCTATATTTGCCGGTATTGAAACAGAATCATTTGGCTGTTCCTGAAGTTTCTTCAATCGCTCGAATTCTTCTCTCTCTTTCTGTTCTTTATCCTTATCAACTGATGTCTCCTGCTGCGGCGGAACAAACGTCTGCGGCTCTTCTTTCTTACCGCAGGACTGGAAGATGAATACCGGCAGAATGCATATAAGCGGTAAAAATTTAATAATCCTTTTTAACATTAAATTATTTTTAAGTAAAATAGATTATTAGAGTCTCATTTTCAATTTACAAAAACCGAAAATATTTATTTATGTTATTAAGATGTAACTTTACTTGTGAATTTTGATTTTTCTGTAAGTAGGATTTCACTCCTGACCAAACTATTTTAAAATGTATTCTATAATCTCAGCTTTTTTTCAAAAGAGAGTTCTGTTTACTTAAAAAATTTCTTAGTATCTATGCAGCTTGGATATTTAAAAATTTTTTTCAGAATCCTTTGAATTGCAGGACTTCCTTCACCTAAGGAGTCAGAGTTTGATTGAAAACTTGAATATTATTAGATCCGGTTAAAAAATTATTAACTATTTGCTTGTTACAAAAAATTTCAGAATGAAATTTTTAGATTTTATGAAAACGAAAATTTGTTTATTGACAATAAAGCAAATAATAAATAACTTCACAAAATTTTATTTCAAACATTAATTAATTAAACTTAAAGGAGCAAAGAATGAGAATTAAACTTACACTTCTAACACTGCTTGTTTCATTTCTGATCGGAAACAATATTTTCTCTCAGGATTTAAGAAACGAAGTAAATCCGTTATCATCAGATATCAAAGGGAGCAATTATCAGACAGATGCAATATATGACATTCTGAGATATCACAATGTGGATTCACTTATCACAAGCGCAGCGGGTTACGGAGTAGTCTGGACAGGCAATTATTACATTATCAGCATTTTCAACTTAAATGCTTTATATAAAGTAAGCGCCAACTGGACATTGATCTCCGGACCAATAACAATAGCCGGCTCGACGCTTCCCGCCTCAAATGGATTCAGGGACATGGAATTTGCAAAAGGATATCTTTGGGGAGTGGCAGCAGCAACAACATCAAACAGGATATATAAAGTAGACACAGCAACATTTACACAGCAGAGTGTTATCAATCTTCCGGCAGGAATTTCACCGAGAGACCTTGCTTATGATCCGGTAAGGAACGGATTCTGGACAAGTACGAGCAGCTTCGGAGGAAATCTTCAGTGCTATGATACAAACGGAGTAGCGATTGCCGGAGCAGTAATCCCTACAGTAGCAGGCGGATTTTACGGAATAGCGTATGACGGAACTACAGCAGGCGGACCATACTTGTGGCTTTCAAAAGATCCGGTACCGGCAGGTCCGAGCATTACTGCATTGGTAAGATTTAATATAAGCGGAGCACCGGTAAGACTGGATTCAGCAGTAATAACAATTCCCGGCACAGTCGGCGCGCCAAATCTTGCAGCAGGCGGACTTGATTTCAGAACAAATCTGATTCCCGGAAAAACAACATTAATAGGATATGTTCAGGGTACTCCTGACAAAGTTGTTGTATATGAAGTAGGTACTTCCGGACCACCTCCTCCGGTTGGAAATACTCTTGTGCTTGTTCATGATACACTTGCAGCCAGCACAATACAGAGAAAAGCAGACAGAGATACTTTAAATAAATATCTTCCCGCGCTTGTTGGTAATTACACAATCAAAGGATTTGATTCAACAACAGTCTTACCTGATCTTACAACTTACAACACAATAATTCTGCAGGAAACTGGTTTCGATGCAGCGATTTTGAGATATCTTGGAGCTGGTGCGAGAGCACAGATCAAAGCATGGCTTCTTACAGGAACATCAGGAAGCAAGAAATCTCTTATAAGCATTGGCGCAGATCTGGCATATAATTATAACAGATCTGGCAGCGGAGGAAGGGATCTTGAATTCTCTGAGACTTTTGGAAAATATACATACAAAGTAGATAATGGTCCAGGTTCAGTTTCTCCTTCGTTAATTGGAGTTGCAATTGACGCAGGCAATACAAGAGCATTAACATCTACGCCTCCCGGATCAAGTTATTGGCCGGATGGCTGTTCTATTGTAGCAGGCGGATCATCTGTTCTTTACAGATATCAGAATCATACTGTTGCTGATACAGTGGGAGCTATTGGAAATGTTCAGCCCGGATATGTTGTAGCTTCAATTTTTTCAGATCCGAGATATTATGTCAGTGATTTCAGAAATGTGTTATCAGCAACTATTGGCTGGGTTGTCGCCAACGGTGGTTTGATTACAGGATTCAGTAATCCTTCAGTTACAAATTTGATTCCGGATAATTTCAGCTTGAAACAAAATTATCCAAATCCTTTCAATCCATCAACTGTTATCAGTTATTCAATTCCTAAATCTGGATTGGTAACGCTGAAAGTATATGATGTGCTTGGTAAGGAAGTAGCATCACTCATTAATGAAGTAAAGACATCAGGAAGCTATGAATATCAATTCAATGGTACCAATTTATCAAGCGGAGTTTATTTCTACAGATTAGAATCAGGAAATTTTTCTGATACAAAGAAAATGTTCCTGCTGAAATAAATTTGAAGTTTTTCTGAATTTAATTGTCCGTGAAGATTTATTCCTCACGGACATTTTTTTATGTATCAAAATACTTTTCTTTTGAATATTTTAAATTGTTGAAAGAAAAATTTATAAACCTAAATTTTATGCAAATGAAAAAACTAATTTTTTCACTTTTTATTTTTTTAGTCCTGATAAGCAGTAATATTTTCTCTCAGGATTTAAGAAACGAAGTAAATCCGTTATCATCAGATATCAAAGGGAGCAATTATCAGACAGATGCAATCTACGATATTCTGAGATATCACAATGTGGATTCACTTATCACAAGCGCAGCGGGTTACGGAGTAGTCTGGACAGGCAATTATTACATTATCAGCATTTTCAACTTAAATGCTTTATATAAAGTAAGCGCCGACTGGTCATTGATCTCAGGACCAATAACAATAGCCGGCTCGACACTTCCCGCCTCAAATGGATTCAGGGATATGGAATTTGCAAAAGGATATCTTTGGGGAGTGGCAGCAGCAACAACATCAAACAGGATATATAAAGTAGACACAGCAACATTTACACAGCAGAGTGTTATCAATCTTCCGGCAGGAATTTCCCCGAGAGACCTTGCTTATGATCCGGTAAGGAACGGATTCTGGACAAGTACGAGCAGCTTCGGAGGAAATCTTCAGTGCTATGATACAAACGGAGTAGCGATTGCCGGAGCAGTAATCCCTACAGTAGCAGGAGGATTTTATGGAATAGCGTATGACGGAACTACAGCAGGCGGACCATACTTGTGGCTTTCAAAAGATCCGGTACCGGCAGGTCCGAGCATTACTGCATTGGTAAGATTTAATATAAGCGGAGCACCGGTAAGACTGGATTCAGCAGTAATAACAATTCCCGGCACAGTCGGCGCGCCAAATCTTGCAGCAGGCGGACTTGATTTCAGAACAAATCTGATCCCCGGAAAAACAACATTAATAGGATATGTTCAGGGTACTCCTGACAAAGTTGTTGTATATGAAGTAGGCAATTCGGCTCCGCCTTCATGTAATTTCACCTGGTCAACACAGACATCAGGCACAACCCAGCAGATGTTTTCAGTATCAACAGTATCAGATCAGATCGGCTGGGCAGCAGGCGCAGCAGGTACAGTAAGAAAGACCACAAACGGCGGTACGACCTGGACAGACGGAAATCCTACACCTGGCGTAATCAGCGGAGATATATATAACATATATGCATGGAGCGCAAACGATGCAATATGTACGACATCACCGGCAGCAACATTCATATACAAGACCACAAACGGCGGAACGACCTGGGTACAGGTATACACACTTGCCGGCGGATTTATAGACGCATTACAGATGATATCCCCGACAGAAGGATACGGAGTTGGAGATCCTGTAGCAGGTAAATGGACAATAGTAAAGACAACAGACGGCGGAAGTACATGGGCAAGAATGGCTACAGAGCCGGCAGTAATCGGAACAGATGCCGGATGGAATAATTCATTACATATAGTAGGAACGCATATCTGGTTCGGAACAAACGGAACCAAGGTATATCATTCAACAGATCTTGGAGTTACCTGGACATACGGAGCAACGACCGGAACAGTAAACACATATGCAGTACATTATAATAACACAACGACAGGATTAGCAGGCGGCACAGCAATGGTATTATCAACAAACGGCGGAGCAAATTACTCAGCAGTAACGACACCGGGAACAGCAGGTAACCTGAACGGAATTGAAGGAGCAGGAACAGACTGGTGGGCAATAAGAAGCGATGCAAACATATACCGTTCGACCAACGGCGCAAGCTCATGGACAACGGCATATACAGCGGCAGGCGCAGTATTTCAGGATATAGATTTTAAAGTAGTAGGCGGATGTCCGAAGGGCTGGGCAGCAGGAAATGCAGGAGTAATAGTAAAGATGGATGCACCGACAGGAATTTCAAACGTTAACAACGAAGTTCCGTCATCTTTTGACCTGAAACAGAACTTCCCGAATCCTTTCAATCCGACAACGAACATAAACTTCTCATTACCGAAGTCAGGATTTGTAACACTGAAAGTATATGATATGATCGGAAAAGAAGTAGCGACACTTGTAAATGAAGTAAAGACAGCAGGAAACTACATAGTAGGATTCAATGCAGCTAACTTACCAAGCGGAGCTTACTTCTACAGATTAGAATCAAACAGCTTTGTTGATACTAAGAAAATGATGCTGATTAAGTAAGATCAGTTTTAAATATTTTTATAATACTGACCCATGCTTGAAGAAAGCATGGGTCTTTTTTTTATTCAGAATCTAACACAAAATCAATATGTAAAAACCTTCCGGCTTTGTTAGTAAATTTCGCAGTAAGAATGAAGATTAAAATCAAACGTATCAAACTGAATTACAAAAACTGTTTGAAACCAAAACAAGTTTTTGCAGATATGGAGGTTGTAACAAAGTGAAAAAATTATTTATTATAGACTAAGCATTAAGTATAATCAGAAACATTTGGAAATAGAGAAAATATAAATCAAATAAAGAAAAGAGTATTATAAAAGGTCGGTGATTTAGCATACAGATTGTTATTTCAGCAAAATGTGTAAATTAATTTTCAAATTACTACCAATTTCCAAAATCAATATTTAAATTTCCGATATCCTGTTTAACCAGCCGTCAGAATAATGCTTTTCTATTGCTTTGAATCTCTTTGCTATAAACTGTATTTTATAAAAAATTAAAAACCAGAAGGGAAACAAATGTCTAAAAAAATATCTGCAACAATATTTACCATCATATTCGGATTTTTCATTGCTTCAATGCAGGGATGCGGAAAAAAAGATGAGCCGGTTAATGATAAATCTAAGGACGGCAGTACCACGGGAACGGTTAATTCGGATCTCGTTAAAAAAGATGACAAGGGAACAAAAGTTACACTGGCACTGAAACCAAAAAAAGGCGATATTCTGAGATACAAAATGAATGCAAAAACTACTTCAAAAGAAAACAGCCCAATGACAGCCAATAAGGACATGTCATCTGCACAGGATATAAATTATTACTATACTGAAGAAGTGAATGACGTATCATCGGCAGGAATAATTACATACAAGATAAAATTTGACAGTATTAATGTATTGTCTTCGGTTTCGACATCAGATTCTTCAGTAAGCATGATTTACAATTCCAACATTAAGGATTCAGTTTATGCAAAGCCGGACTTCATACAGTATAACTCAATTATGAACGAAGAGTTTTATGCAAGAGTATCTCCTAACGGCGAGATAACAGAGACTTACGGACTGGAAAAAGTTTATGAGAATATGTTCAAAGCCCTCGGAGATACGCTTTCAATGGAGCAGAAAGAATCTCTGAAAGAATCATTCGGCAAGGATGCTATAAAAGCTGTATTGCAGCAGCAGTTTCAAATGTTCCCTGAGAAAGAAGTTTATCAGGATTCTTCATGGACAAGGTCTTATGAAACTCAGATACTTATTTTCCCGGTTAAAAATATTTTAAGTTATAAATTAAAAGATATCAAAACTGAAAACAATCAGACTCTTCTTACAATAGACGCCGATCTGTCAGTTGATTTTATAGAGAAGGAATTAAAAGAAAAACAGATGACTTACAAAGTGGAAGATGTAAAGACGGGCGGTAAAGGCAATATTGTTTTTAATCTCACAAAAGGATGTACAGCAAAGAAGGAAACAACTACAAACATTGAACTTGGAATGAAGATATCAGCCGGAGGACAATCTGTGAAGACTACACAGAATGTTTTGACCGAATTAAAAGTAGAGCTTCTGAATAAATAAAATTTTATCAGAAGTTTCAAATTATTCTAACAAATTTTACATGAAAATGAAAAATCTGAAAATAATAAATCATCCTTTAGTAGAGCATTATCTTTCTATTATGCGGGACAAAAGCACAGGGCAGGTCGAATTCAAAAATTCACTTGATAAAATTTCATATCTTCTTGCAGCTGAGGCATACTCTTCAGCCGGATTAGAAAACAAACCTGTAAACACTCCTTTTAAAAAGATCAACGGAAAGAAGGTAAAAGATAAAATCATAATTCTACCCATACTCAGGGCAGGACTTGGACTTACAAAGGGATTCATTGATCTTTATCCTGAAGCTGTCACAAGTCATATTGGGATATACAGAGATGAAGAATCTCTGAAACCGGTAAAGTATTATTTCAGATTTCCGAAGTTTAAAGATAAAAGCGATTTGAATGTTATCATTCTTGATCCTATGATAGCGACCGGAGGGAGCGTTATATTTACAATCGAATATCTTCTTAATATGGGTATCAGAAAGATACGCGTAGCGTCATTGTTATGCGCTCCTGAAGGAATAAATGCGATCAATAACAGGTTCAATAAAAGCGAGAAGAGATTCATAGAAATAATTACATGCGCTCTTGATGAACGGCTGAATGAAAAAGGGTATATAGTTCCGGGACTTGGAGATGCAGGAGACAGGATGTTTGGGACGTAGGGAAACAGTTAGCAGTTAGACAATTAACAATTAGCAATTAGCAACTAGTAATTATATTTATATTTTAACAATTTACCATTTACCATTGACCATTGACCATTTACTATTGCCTATTGCCTATTGACTAATGACCAGAACGGTGATGAAATAACAAAACCAGAAACTGAAAGAATATGTTCAGTACATTTTACAAAAAAAATTAGACGAGCTTTTATATTACAGCCACAGGAATCTGCCTGTTACTCCGGCAAGTGACAAACTTATAACAAATGCTTTCAGATTAGCTTACGAAGCGCATAAAAACGATAAGCGCGCTTCGGGCGAACCTTTCTTTTCACATCCTTATGATGTCGCTCTGATACTTGCAAAAGAAATACCTCTCGATGCTGTTTCAATTGCGGCTGCATTGCTGCATGATGTGGTAGAGGATACTAAATTCACTCTGAACGATATCAGAGCTGAATTCGGAGACGAGGTTGCAGAGATTGTAAATGGCGCTACGAAGATAGAAGGAATGTTTGAAAATTACGAGATGAAGCAGGTGGAGTCCTACAAGAAAATGCTTCTTTCTATGACTTCGGATATAAGGGTTATTCTTATAAAGTTCGCTGACCGTTTACATAATTTAAGAACCCTGGAATTCCTATCCACTTCAAAACAACTCCGATTAGCTCAGGAGACGCTTGAGATTTACGCACCGCTTGCGCACAGATTCGGATTGTCTTCGGTAAAGACAGAGCTTGAAGATCTTTCATTTAAATTCCTTGACAGAAAAGCTTATGACGAAATTGCAAAAAAATTAAAAGAGAAGAAAAGGGAAAGAGAAAAGTTCATTAAAAAATTCATCGAACCTATCAATGAAAGACTGAAAGCCGAAGGTTATAAGTTTGAGATTAACGGCAGAGCAAAGCATCTGCACAGCATTTATAAAAAATTAATAAGCAGAAATAAGACATTTGACGAACTGTATGATCTTTTTGCGGTAAGAATTATAATTGACACAAAAAATAAGAATGATTGTTTTTCTGTATATGGAATTTGTTCTGAAATTTATATTCCCGTACCTGAGAGATTTAAAGATTACATTTCACTTCCAAAGCAAAACAATTATCAGTCAATCCATACCACTCTTGTAAGTAAAGAAGGGAGGATGGTGGAAGTGCAGATTCGCACAAAAGAGATGCATGAGATCGCAGAAAAAGGTATTGCAGCTCACTGGAAATATAAGGAAAATACGTCTCTTCACGACGCTAATCTGGAAACATGGATGCGGAGGATACGCGAATCCATGGAGCTTTCTTCGAAGGACGAGACATCATCGCAGGTACTGGAGAGTTTTAAACTCAATCTTTATCAGAATGAAATTTACTGCTTTACTCCTAAAGGGGAGCTTAAGATAATTCCTGCGGGATCCACTGCTATCGATTTTGCATTTGAAATTCATACAGAGATCGGATTAAGATGTATCGGAGCAAAGGTCAACGGAAAAATAGTCAATCTGGATTCGCTTCTTAAAAGCGGAGATCAGATAGAGATACTTACATCTAAAAATCAGACGCCGAAGTTAGACTGGGAAAAATTTGTCGTTACGCATAAAGCTAAATCCGATATCAGAAAATATTTTAATACTGAGAGACGAAGACTTATTCAGAACGGAAAAGATATATGGGAAAGGAAGATAAAGAAACATAAGATACATTTAAATGATGAAGGTTTGTCAAGAGTAATACATAAACTGAAATACAAGGATACTGGACAGTTTTATTTCAGCATTTCACAGGATGAATATAAAGCTAATGAAGTTATTAACATTCTTTCCGACAGAACCAAGATGCAGTCACTGGAACAGAAACCGGTTATTGCCGAAGAAGCAAAGCTGAATGAAAATATTTCCGTTAACTTTGAAAAGTTTGTTAAAGAAGCCAGAACTTCTAAGAACGGAATAATACTGGGCAATGGCTCAACACAAAACATTAACGGTCTGAAATATGATTTTGCAAAGTGCTGCAATCCTATTCCCGGAGATGAAGTGATCGGTTTTATAAGTTATGAAAAAGGTATAAGAATCCACAGAAAGATTTGCAAGAATATGCTGAATTTGTTTTTGAAAGAGCCCGAAAGAATAATCCCAATAAACTGGAATGAAACAGACGGTAATGATTTTACAGGTGGTATAAAAATTATCGGTGAAGACAGACCGGGAATTCTTAATCAGATAACAAAAACCATTTCGAAGAATTTCAATTCAAACATAAGAAGCGTTGATATAAAAACCAGAAGCTCCATGTTTGAAGGCACGCTTATTTTAAGCATTCAAAATTTAAAACAACTAAATCAAATAATTGAAAAAATCAATAGTCAGGAAGGAGTATTCAGCGTTGAAAGATTTGAACAGTAAAATCATTTATATCTTACCTTTAGTTATCATTGCATTACTTGCATTCAATATGAATAATTTTCAGGATCATAGTGTAAGCAGCGAAAATGATTCTCTTATTTTGCCGGGAGAAAAACATTTAAGGAATATTAAACAGCTTACTTTCGGAGGAGAGAATGCAGAATGTTATTTTTCACCGGACGGAAAGAAGTTTACATTTCAGTCCACGAGGGACGGGAGTCAGTGTGATCAGATCTATACAATGAACATTGACGGATCCGAACAGAAACTTGCAAGCACAGGGAAAGGAAGAACTACCTGCGCTTATTATTTGCCTGATAATAAGACAATTTTATATGGTTCGACTCACCTTGCCGGAAACGATTGTCCGCCCAAACCGGATTTTTCAAAAGGTTATGTATGGGCTTTATACGACTCTTATGATATTTTTACCAGTAATGAAGACGGTACAGATCTGAAACAGCTTACTACTGAAAAAGGATACGATGCAGAAGCTACGGTCTCGCCTGTCGGAGACAGAATAGTCTTTACATCAACACGTAACGGTGACATAGATATTTATACAATGAACATTGACGGAAGCGATGTGAAGCAGCTTACATTTGAGACCGGTTATGACGGAGGACCTTTTTATTCTTATGACGGTACTAAAATAATTTACAGAAGGACAAGTTTTACAGATGACAAGGAAGTGGAAAATTACAAAAAACTTCTTTCCGAAGGTCTTATCAGACCGTCCAAACTGGAAATATGGATTATGAATTCTGACGGAAGCGGAAAAACCCAGGTAACAAATAATTCATCAGCCAACTTTGCTCCGTACTTTTTTCCTGACGGAAATAAAATTCTTTTCTGTTCAAATATAGAAGGACAATTAGACAGAAACTTTGATATTTATAAAATCAACACAGACGGAACAGGTCTTGAAAGAATTACTTTCTATAATGAGTTTGACGGCTTTCCGATGTTTTCACCGGATGGTAAGAAATTAGTTTTCTGTTCTAACAGAAACGGAAGCGTTAAGGGAGAAACTAATGTATTTATCTGCGACTGGGTTGATTAAACCTCTTCGCAAGTAACAACAGCGCAGGCATAATCTTCTGTATGTGAAATGCTTATTTCAAATTTGTATTTTGAATAATCATTTTCCGTGAGATGCACAATGTAAGGTTTTCCTTTTACATCATTTAATATTTCTATATTTTTCCAGCTGAAATTTTTTCCTATTCCCGTGCCGATAGCTTTTGAGTATGCTTCTTTTGAAGCAAACCTTCCGGCAAAGTGCAGATCGGGTTTTGAAAATTTTTTACAGTAATTAATTTCATTTTCTGTCAGTATCCTTGTGAAAAATCTTTCGCCGTAATCTTCCATAAGTTTACGAATCCTTTTAACTTCGATAATGTCAGTGCCAACACCTTTTATCAAAATCAGTCATTAATTTTATTTTCTATTTTGATAATTTCCACAAGCTCTGATATCGAGTTAATATCATAATCGGATTCAGGATTAACAGTATTGAAAGTATCTCCGTACCGGGCGAAAACAGTTTTCATTCCGACGGATTTAGCTCCTACCATATCCCGTTCAGCCCAGTCTCCTATCATCAGGCATTCATCAGCTTTGAGATCGAGTTCTTTCAGAGCCATGTTAAAAGGAACCGGTGAGGGTTTTCTTTCACGCGTTTCATCATAAGTGATTACGACATCAAAGAAATGCTGAAAATTAATATAAGATAATCTCAGCCATGCTTCTTTGGAAGGAGCATCAGAGACAACGGCAAGCTTCAGTCCCATTTTCATAAGCTCTATGAGAGTAGGAAGCACAAGAGGATAGGGCTTTAAGGCGGCTTCTCTCGCTTTCCGGTAAGATACAATTCCTGCTGACATAATTTTATAATCCACCTTCCCGAGAATTTCCTTTAACATATGATCAAAGACCTGCTGATATTCAATACCCTCTGCATCATAAATACTGTTAATTCTTTCCTTTGCTTTTTCAAAAGTTACATTAAGACCTGCATCAATCATTGCATTAATTGCAGCATCAACTGCCGCTCTTTTAAGCAGCATGAAGTCTACGAGTGTATTATCAAGATCAAAGATTATAGCTTTTATCAAATTAATTTTTTTACTTTAATTATTATTTTTAAAAAGAGTGATGCGAAAAACATTTCAAACCTATTTCACATCACTGTCCTGCCGGCAACTCCTGCAAATTCCGAAAAACTCTAACGAATGTGTAATTTCACTGTAACCCTTTTTTTCAGTAAATTTTCCAGATCATCTAAAACACAGGTTTCGACATTCTCTACGTTCTTGCATTTCCTGCAAACAATGTGATGATGATGATGTCTGTCATAAATCAGTTCGTATCTTTTAAATTCATCTTTAAAATCTATTTCATTTACAACCCTGAGTTCTGCAAAGAGATTGATAGTTCTGTAAACAGTAGCAAGATCAGTTTTTTTATTTTTAAGTTTACTGTGAATCTCTGATATAGTCAGCGGATTGTGATTTTCCTTAAGAATGCCAAGAATGTCAAGTCTTGGCTCGGTGATTCTTTGCGACAGACTGCTGAGTATCAGTTTGAATTCCTCTAAAGTAAAATCTTTATCGGAAATACTCTTTACATTATTTTTTTGAATTGTCATAAGTATAGAATCCTCTGCCGGTTTTTCTTCCTGTGATATTTGCGTCTACCATTTTTTTCTGAATAAAACTCGGTCTGTATTTAGGATCATTAAAAAAAGACTCGTAAACTGATTTTGTAACTGAAAAATTTATATCTATACCGATCAGATCCATAAGTTCAAAAGGTCCCATAGGAAATCCGCCGCAGCTTTTCATTACTTTGTCAATTTCGGAATGACCGGAAGTTCCCTCGCTTAAGATCTTAAGCGCTTCACCGTAAAATGGCCGGGCGATCCTGTTCACAATAAAAGCAGGTGTATCTTTAGCAATGACAGGAACTTTACCCATTTTTTCTGAAAGTTCTGCTGTTGTCTTTATACATTCATCTGAAGTGAAATCGCCTTTCACTACTTCGACAAGCTTCATAATATTTGCAGGATTGAAAAAATGCATTCCCACAACTCTCTCCGGATTATTTTTAACAAAAACTGAGATTCTTGTAACAGAAAGAGATGATGTATTTGTGGAAAGTATTGTATCCTTGCGGCAGATATTATCGAGACTGCTGAATATATTTTTTTTCAGATCAATATCTTCGGGAGCTGCTTCTATGATGAAATCACATTCTGAAAAGTCTTTCATTTCAGATGTAAAATTTAAATTACTTAAAGCTTCAGCTTTTTTTTCATCCGGAAGTTTTTTCTTTTCAACAGATTTCAGAAGATCTTTTAAAATTGAATCTTCCGCTTTTTTGATTACTTCTTCGTTAATGTCAAACACAATTGTCTTAAATCCGCTGACGGAAGATGAGATAGCTATCCCCCTTCCCATCGTGCCGGAACCTATTATGCCGATTGTTTTAATTTCGTTTATTTTCATGATTAAATATAAAACTTTATTACGATTAATAATATAAAAATTGCTCTGCCGTATGATCTTATCTGCAAAATGATCTTACCTGACTATGTTCTGATGCTGTTTTTTGCGTGAAAAATTGTCTTGCGAAAAAATGTTCTTATAATCCTTAAGTTTTAAGAAATCACTTACCAGAAAGAAAGAACCGGTAACAAGCAGAATATCATCCTTTGAATATACTGTTTTATAAAAGTCATTTGCTTCCCTCACATTTTTTTTTGTAACAAATCCGGATTTCTTATGCGGCACGGAGTCAAGCAGGTCCTGTGGATCAGCCGATCTTTTGTATTTTGGTTTTGTAAAAATTAAATATTTTGCGTTGAGCTTAAAAAGTTCGGATATACTCTCCTTGTATTGCTTGTCATTCATCATGCCGAAGATAATAATAATATTTTTGTATTTAAAATTTTTCAGATTCTCCTTTATGTTTTCTATTCCCTGCAAGTTGTGCGACACATCTATAACAATTTTTGGATTTTTTGAAACAAGCTCAAACCTTCCGAAAAATTTCGAATTAACTTTTAGATTTTTATATCCCGCCCTTATTTCCTTTTCATTAATTTTAATATTTTCTTTTTCACAAAGAGTGTCTAAGATAGTTATGCAGGTTCTGATGTTGTAAGTCTGATACCTGCCGGCAACAGGTATAAACAGATTTTTATAATTTCGCAGTTTGCTTTTAACATCAAATGTGAAACCCGTTTCCGTAGATTTTAAAATGTTTACTTTGTAATGATCTTCTGAATATTTTATCTCTGAATTCTTTTCCTCTGAAAATTTATTGAATACTTTTTTTGAAACTTCCGTAACATTGCCGATTACAACCGGGATATTTTTTTTTATAATACCGGCTTTTTCAGCTGAAATATCCTCAATACTTTTTCCGAGAAATTCAGTGTGATCAATACTTATTGTTGTAATTGCAGAGACTACAGGAATAATAACATTAGTTGCGTCAAGCCTGCCTCCGAGTCCTGTTTCGATAACTGCATAATCTGTTTTTTTAAAACGAAAATATTCAAATGCAAGAGCTGTTGTTATTTCAAAAAAACTGGGACCTGTTTTGATTATTTCAGAGTACATTTTGTTAACGAAATTCAAAATAAATTTTTTTGAAATGAACTTTCCGTTGACAAGAATTCTTTCCCTGAAATCTTTTATATGAGGCGAAGTGTAAAGTCCGGTCCTGAATCCCTTTTCAATAAGAATGGAATTCACTGCGCATGAGACTGATCCTTTTCCGTTTGTACCGGCAATATGAATAGATTTAAATTTTTTTTCGGGACTTCCGAGAGAAGAGAGAAGAGATGAAATATTCTTAAGATTATATTTTACACCTGCCCTTTCAAGACCGAAGAGGAATTTAATACACTGATTATAATTTTCAAACTTTTCCAAAGCTAAATTCTCAGCAGGTATTAAATTTTATAATTTGTTCATGAGACTTACCATTTCAAGCAGCGATTCCGCCGCTTCAAAACCCTTATTGTTTTCAGCATCCGGCGGCATACCGCTTCTCTCAAACGCCTGAAGAGGAGTATAGCATGTCAGTACGCAAAACCCGACCGGAATTTCATATTCAGCGGATATATTTCCGATATTCTGAGTAACTGTACTGCTGATATATTCAAAATGAGCAGTCCCGCCTTTTATCACGCATCCTAATGTAAGAATACCGTCAAATCTTTTCTGATGTGAATTCATTTTACACATTTTTTTTAGTAGAGCGGGAATTTCAAAAGCGCCCGGAACATAAAATACTTCAATACAGCTTTCATCAATACCGTTGATTTTTAATGCAGCTAAAGCGCCTTTAAGAAGATTATCCGTAACGGGTGCATTGAACCTGCTTATAATGATGCCAATTTTGTAACCTGAGTTATTTTTATCTCCTGAAATTATTTTCAGCATTAAATTTTTAATTAATTGAACAATCTTCTTTTCATGTTGATTATTTCATTCATGGATATGTAATAATTTCCGAAATTTTTCTGATCATTTTTCATCCCGCCGTGAAAGTCGGATCCTCCGCTTGTTAAAAGAAAATTTTCAGCGGCAGCAGCAGAGAAATATTTTACATCATCTTTTGAATGCGAGGGATGAACAATTTCGATTCCGTCAATTCCTTCATTTATAACTTCAGTGAGCATTTCATCCCTGACAAATTTTGAAGGATGAGCGATAAACGAAAGTCCTCCTACTTCGGAAATCATCTTTATTACTTCTTCCAATGAAGGATTTGGTTTCTTAATGAATGCGGGTTTGCCGTCTCCTATATATTTTGTAAATGCTTCATAATATGAATTCACAAAACCTTCTTCACTAAGTTCCATAGCAATATGCGGACGTCCGATGGATGTTTCAGCTCCCGCCTTTCCGATTATAGACTCAAACTGAATATTACTGCCGAGATCATTAAGCTTTTTAACAATTTTTTCATTCCGCAAAATTCTGTTTTCCCGCAGTGAGCTAAGAAAATCCAGAAATCTCTTGTTTTTATAATCTATGAAATATCCGAGAATGTGTATTTCCTGATCATTGTGATCTGCGCTTATTTCAACGCCGGGGATTACCTGAATTCCTTTTGAATTTCCGTATTTTATTGCTTCACCGATTGCATTTACATTGTCATGATCTGTAATGCTGATGATAGTTAATCCTGATTTTACAGACATATCAATTAACTGACGGGGAGAATATTTACCGTCAGAGTAATTTGTGTGAGTATGTAGATCCGCTTTAATCAAAATCCTTTAATTCGTAATAAATTATATTTTTATAAAATAAATTTTCAGATATTGTTTAGAAAGTCATTTATGTTAAATTGTAAATTTATTTTAATTCATTTTCATCAAACGGGTTATATGCTTGTGCAGAACTTTATCAGGACAATTCCGGATTTAAAAATTTAAATTTAAAACTTTCAGTGCTGTCCTAATTAATTTTGAATAAGAAAATTTTCTCCTCTTTCCAAAGCCCCCTCAAAAAAAGCCTCTAAGTCTCTAAGGATCAAAGAATCTATATTTAAAAGTTTTTAACTTTGAATCTTAGTGTCTTAGAGTCTGAGAGGTTATTCATTTGTTTTCGGACAGACGGCCAGCTATTACTTGTAAATAACATTTTTAAACTTATCTGAATTAAGTATATTATCAAAATATATCTTTATTTGAAAATAATTTTAATCACGGGAGGTCCGTCGGCTGAACGCGAAGTTTCTATTGCAAGCAGTAAAAGTATTTTAAAAGCGTTAAGAAGCTCAGGACACACAGTAAAAGTTATTGATCCTATATACGGCAGCAGGGACATCCCGGAAGAAGAAATATTCGGAGATACTTTAAGTAAAAATTCGCCTTCTATACAAAAGCTGGAGGAAATTCACAAAACTTCTAACAGAAATATTCTAAGCTGCATTGATTCGGATATTTTTGACAATGCTGATCTGGTTTTTCTGGGTGTACATGGAAAATTCGGAGAAGACGGAAGGATTCAGATGCTTCTCGAATTAAGAGATTTATTATATACCGGTTCCGGCGTATTTGCGTCAGCGCTTGCAATGGACAAAGATATTTCAAAGACAGTACTTAGTTCAAACGGAATAAAGACTCCCGAATGGATTTCAGTGAACAGGGCTTCATGTACTGCTCCGGAAGATTTAAATGAACAGATAAATAATATCACTGGTTACCCTTGTGTTGTGAAACCGAATGATGAAGGAAGCACAGTAGGATTGACAATTGTACAGCCTGATATTGAAGATAAAATATTACCTGAAGCTTTAGACCTTGCATTTAAATATTCAGATAAAGTTTTAATTGAAAAGTATATAAAAGGCAGAGAGCTTACTGTGCCTGTGATAGGCGATGAAGCATTTCCAGTTATTGAAATCAGACCTAAAGACGGATTTTATGACTATGAGCATAAATATACGAAAGGCATGACAGAATACTTCTGCCCGGCTGATATCCCTTTGGAAACAGAAATGAAAGCAAAAGAAGATGCATTAAAAGCTCACAGAGCTCTTGGATGTTCAGTGTATTCCAGGGTAGATTTTATTCTTGATGAAAATAATATTTTGTATTGTCTTGAAGTAAATACTTTACCGGGGATGACCGATACTTCACTTGTTCCTAAATCCGCAGTTGCAAACGGAATGAATTTCAATCAGCTGATTGACAGGATCATAGAACTTTCTTTACAAAAATAATATGTTTCATGGATAAAAAAGATAAGAAGGATGGTCTGTTTAAAATCATTGCAAGATTTTTCAAGTACAATCTGAAAGCTGTATTTGTTGTAATATTTTTCATCTGCCTTATATCTTTTGCTGTATTCGGGAATAAAGGACTTTTGCAGAGAATAAAGCTTGAATCAGAAAAGAAAGATCTTGAAACTCAGCTTGAAAATGAAATTAAGAAAACAAAAGAACTGCAGACAGAAATTGAAGAATTAAAATCTTCAGATTCCAAACTCGAAAAAGTCGCCAGAGAAAAATACGGCATGACAAAGGATGGAGAGAAAATTTACAAAATTATTATAGATACCACAAAATGACAAATGACATTGTTTCAACACTCGAATCCCTGCTGAAGATCAATTCGCCTACTGGATATACAATTGATATTATTAATTACATAGAGGACCTGTTCAAAGCAAAAAAGAATCTCTTCATAAAAAGGACAAACAAAGGATCTCTTTCCGTATCTTTTTCAGAAAGACCGGGACTGATGTTATCCGGTCATATAGATACTTTAGGCGCTATGGTGAAGGAAATCAACAGTAACGGAACCATCGGAATAACGCAGCTCGGATCATATCCGTTGAATTCTTTTGAAGGTGAATATGTAACAATCAGAAATTCCAGCGGGAAGATGTTAAGGGGCACACTGCTTTTAAATAATCCCGCTGATCATGTAAACAGAAAAGTCAGAACCGAAGAAAGGAATCTCAGCACTATGTCTGTAAGACTTGATGAACTAAATACAGACGAAAAGAATTTTTTCGGAATTAACCCGGGTGATTTTATATTTTATGATACAAGATATGAACAAACAGAAAGCGGATTTATAAAGTCCAGATTTCTTGATGACAAAGCCTGCGCTGCTGTAATGATCGAACTCATAAAGGATTTAAGCAACAGTAAAAACATTAACAGTAACACAGGATTTTATTTTTCAAATTATGAAGAAGTGGGACACGGCTCATGCGTTGGCATTCCGGATTCTGCAGAAGAATTATTAGTGCTGGATATGGCGGTTATAGGAGAAGGATGTTCCGGAAAGGAAGATGCTGTTTCTATCTGCGCAAAAGATTCTTCAGGACCTTATGATTTTACTGTCACTAATAAATTAAGAGATCTTGCAATAAAGAAAAAAATTAATTTTGTAACGGATATCTACCCGCATTACGGATCTGACGGAAGCGCTGCATTAACAGCGGGCTACGATGTAAGAGTGGGACTTATAGGACCCGGAGTTTCAGCGTCACACGGAGTCGAAAGGACACACCGCAAAGCTTTGGAAGAGACATATAATCTGGCAAAAGCTTATATAGAAAATTTCGGTATATAAAATCACTCATCAGTTTAAAGAATATTAAAAAAATCAGGAGATTTAAATATTGAAAAGAGTTGTATCCGGTATTAAGCCATCCGGAGATCTTACACTCGGAAATTATCTCGGAGCAATGAAGAGGTGGGCTGAGAATCAGCACAAGGACGGATATGAAAATTTTTTTTTCGTCGCAAATCTTCATGCCATTACAGTTAAGCAGGATGCCGGTCAGCTGAAGAAAAGGACTTATGATATAATTGCATGGCTGCTGACTGTGGGAGTGGATCCTAACAGATCCGTTATATTTATTCAGTCAATGATACCTGCGCACAGCGAGATTTGCTGGATACTGAATAATTTTGTAACAATGGGTGAATTAGGAAAGATGACACAGTTTAAGGATAAATCAGCGAAAGCCGGCAGAGAGGGACAGTTAGCCGGTCTTTTTGATTATCCTGTTTTAATGGCCGGGGATGTATTGCTTTACGATGCAGATGAAATTCCTGTTGGAATAGATCAGGTGCAGCATGTGGAGTTAAGCAGAGTCATTGCCCAGAGATTTAATAATGCATATGGTGAGACATTTAAATTACCTAAAGCGGTTTTGTCAGAAAAGACATCAAAAATTATGAGTCTGAATGATCCATTTAAAAAGATGAGCAAAAGCGGGACGGAGGACAGTTACATTGCGCTTGATGAGAATCCGGAAAAGATCATTAAAAAATTCAAAAGAGCAGTTACTGATTCTGACAGCATCATAAGATTTGGTGAAGATAAGCCGGCGATAAGTAATTTACTTACTATACTGTCAGAGTTTACGGAAAAGTCTGTAGATGATCTTGTCAGAGAATATGAAGGAATAGGTTACGGTCAGTTTAAAAAAGACACTGGAGAAATAGTAGCCGAAAAGCTTTCCGGTCTGCAGCAAAAATATACAGAAATAAGAAGTGATGAAGACCGGTTAAAAAACATTATCAAAGAAGGCAACAGCAATGCGACCACTCTTGCAAACGAAAAAGTCAGTATTATAAAGGACAAATTAGGACTAATTTAATAACAGCACAATTATTGTATTCAATCCGACAACATTATAAACATTGAAATTAGCAATCTGCAAGTATATTTTCATTAACAAAGAATTTAATATAAATTGATAGAACCGTCACCCCGGGATAAGATAAAGCAATTAGAATTAAAAGCGAGCGGAGAAATTCCTCAGCATGTAGCTATTATTATGGACGGAAACGGAAGATGGGCGAAGTCAAAAAATTTATCCAGGGTATTCGGTCATAATGAAGGCGTTAATTCGGCAAGAGATATAGTAGAAGCTTCCGGGCAGCTTGGAATTAAGTATTTAACTCTTTATACATTTTCGACTGAGAACTGGAAACGTCCGAAGACTGAAGTTACCCTTCTCATGAAATTGCTTATCCGCTCAATTAGAGATGAGACAAGCCGTTTAAATCAGAATGATGTAAAACTGATCGCTACAGGTGATCTTGAAAATCTTCCTGCTGTAGTTTTGAAGGAGCTGAATGAAGCAATGAATACTACTAAGGATAATAAGCTGATGACATTAAATCTCGCGCTCAGTTACAGCGGAAGGTGGGACATATTGAATGCAGTAAAAAAAATTATTACGGAACAAAATGAATCCAAAATTGATTTAGAAAGTATAAATGAAAAAGTTTTCTCTGATTACTTAGTAACTAAGGACATTCCCGATCCGGATCTTCTGATAAGAACAGGCGGTGAATTCAGGATCAGTAATTTTTTATTATGGCAGCTTGCATACAGTGAAATTTATATAGACAATAATTACTGGCCCGATTTTAAAAGAGGTCAATATTACAAAGCAATTTCAGAATATCAGAAAAGAGAAAGAAGATTCGGATTAGTGAGTGAACAATTAACAACGAAAAATAAAATTAAATGACGTTTAAAAAAGCAGGTCTTAAGTTATCCCTTATTTCGATTATTCTCTTTTCCTTAATATCCGGAAAAACATTCTCTCAGAATGACGGTCCTACGACTTACAGAATCGCAAGCATAAATACCAAAGGCAACAAGAATTATGAAACAAACACTATAATTTCCTATTCAGGTCTCAATATTGGTCAGGAGATAACAATACCTTCTGATCAGACAAAAGAAGCGTTAGAAAGATTGTGGAATATCGGGATTTTTTCGGATGTGAAAATTTATCTGGAAAAAAAATTCGGTAACGATGCATATCTTGTTATAGAAGTGGAAGAGCTTCCGAGAGTTGAGAAAGTAGAGATTTCAGGCAATGATGAATTTTCTAATGATGATCTGAAGGAATATATAAATGTTGTAAACGGAGAAGTAATATCTGATCAGAAACTTAAAGACATAGAATACAATCTCGAGAAGTATTATGCAGATGAAGGTTACGGACTTGCAGATGTAAAAGTGGATAAACTTGTCTCTTCCGGCAATGAAGCAAGGATCAGGGTGAAAATAAATGAAGGTGAAAAATTATCTGTTAATAAGATTACATTTGAAGGAAACAAAAACATATCATCTGATGATTTGAAAAGCGCGCTTGAAGAAACTACCGAAGACGTATGGTGGAAATTCTGGCAGGGGTCTACATTTGACAAACAAAAATTTGAGGCGGACAAAAAATTTATTGAAAACCTGTACAGGGAAAAAGGATACAGGGATGCTGTCGTATTAACAGACAAACTTGAAATCCTTCCTTCAAAAACAGATGTAAACATTAAAGTTACAGTTGATGAAGGAAAAAAATATTATGTCAACGATATTAAATTTGAAGGAAATAAATTATATGACAGCAGATTTCTGGAATCAAAACTCGGACTGAAGAAAGGCGATGTTTATAACACAAAAAAACTAAAGGAAAATATATACGGTAATGAATCCGAATCTGATATCAGCTCTATGTATCTCGATAACGGATACCTTTCGTTCAATGCAGACATTAATGAAATTCCGGCAGGTGAAAATAAAATAGATCTCAACATAAAAATTACAGAAGCCAGTCAGTTTAAATTCGGGCTTGTAGGTTTTGAAGGAAACGATAAGACTCAGGATAAAGTATTAAGAAGAGAGGTTTATACAATTCCGGGTGATTACTTTAATAAGAGTAATATCAAAAGAAGCATGCAGCAGCTTGCAGCTCTGAATTATTTCAATCCCGAAAAACTTACGCAGGATATTTCATTATCTAATGACAGCGTGGTAAATATTAAATACATAGTTGAGGAAAAATCTTCAGATCAGTTTAATGCGTCAATCGGATACAGCGGCAGTTTCGGAATTACCGGATCGCTTGGGTTAACATTCAACAATTTTGATATTGCAGCTCCTTTTTCAGGAGGAGCAGGGCAGATACTTACATTTAACTGGTCATTCGGAACCGGCGGCACTTACAGAACTTTTGACATCGGATTTCAGGAGCCATGGTTATACAACACTCCTACGCAGCTAGGATTCAATATTTTTGATACAAGACAGAATTATTCAAATCTTGAATTAAAAGAAACCGGTGCATCTGTAAATATCGGAAAAAGATTTAAATTTCCGGATGATTATTTCAGAGGCGACTGGACAGCAAAATTCCAGAGAACGGATGTAATAAACGGAGATGAAATTTATCAGGAGGGAGTCAGAAATCAATTCAGCATAAGACAGATAATTTCAAGATCATCTGTATTCGAACCTGTTTTTCCAACAGGAGGAACTAAAGTTTCAAACTCAACTGAATTATCCGGAGGACCATTTTTACCCGGCTCGGTAGATTTTATAAAAAATATATTTTCAGCTGAAGCATATACTCCGGTAAGTATTAACAGAAAACTTGTTCTGTATTCAAATTTTCAGTTCTCTTTTGTAAATTCATTTGCAAAGGACAAATATCTTCCTCCAAATGAAACATTTTACATGGGTGGAAACGGTCTCACATACAACACAATTTCTTTAAGAGGATACGAAGACAGAAGTATTGGTCCTGTAAACCGGACAGGTAATCCTATCGGAGGGCGGGTTGCAGTTAAGTATGGACTGGAGTTAAGATATTCGCTTTCACAGGATCCGCTACCGATATTTATAGTTGCATTTGCAGAAGCGGGAAATGTATGGGCTGATATAAGCAAGACAGACCCTTTTGATCTCAGAAGATCAGCTGGATTTGGAACAAGATTAGTATTACCGGCAGTAGGATTGGTCGGATTTGATTTTGGATACGGCTTCGACAGAAGAATTGTTGACGCTCAATCACCTAAATGGCAGTTTCACTTTCAGTTCGGCAAAGGATTTTAACAAACAAATAAATATTAAACTAATAAAAAGGAGATCATTTTTTGAAAACCAGTTATTTGAAATTCATCTTTATTCTGATTGCAGCAGTTTGCTTATTCAGTTTTTCAGACATTATGTCACAGGTAAAACTCGGATTTGTTGACAGCGAAACAATATTAAAACAACTTCCTGAAGCCCAGAAAGTTCAGACAGAGCTTGAAGGTCTGCAGAAATCATATCTTGATACAGTTCAGTCAAAAGAATCCGAAATTAAAAGCAAGGCGGATATTTTCAAGTCCCGTTATGATGAAGCTCAGAAGAAAGTGGAATCAGGATTAATAAAATCCGAAGCAGAAATGAAAACTTTGCAGGATGAAATAGGCGAACTTCAGAGGGAAGTTCAGACGTTTGATGAAAACCTGAGTCTTTACAAACAGAACATTCAGAATGTGTTGATTGCCAGACAATCAGAGCTGTTTAAGCCCGTCAAGGAAAAAATCACAAAGACAATTGAAGAAATTGCAAAAACAATGAAAATAAATTTTGTATTTGATAAAGCTGACGGAACATTACTTTACGGTGATAAAGAATTTGACATTACTTTTAAAGTTCTGGATAAATTAAAATAAAGAATCAATTTTCAGTACGATAAAACTGCCTGTCTGTTAATTCAGACAGGCAATTTAAATTTAAATTTTAAAAATGATTAAGTTAAAATCTTCGCCGGTATTTTTTATTATAGTTTTATTCACAGTATTAATTTCGTCGGAATCATTTTCACAGACAAAGGTGGGATACATTGATTCTAAAAAGATACTTGAATCAATGCAGGATTCCAGAGATGCCAAAATGAGACTTGATAATCTTGTTACACAGTGGCAGTCGGATCTGAAAGTTCTACAGGATAGTTTAAAACTAATAAAAGAAGATTTTGAAAAGAAGAAGCTCATATTGACTGATCAATTAAAACAGCAGACGGAAAAGAAAATAGGAGAGCTGGAAACTGCGGTCAATAATTTCAAAATACAGAAATTCGGAGAGACAGGTGAATACTTCTTAAAGCAGACAGAATTTATGAAGCCGGTTCAGGACAGAATATTCAAGGCGATCGAGACAGTGGCAAAGGATGGAAGTTTTGATTATGTGTTTGACAGAAGCAGTGATATTTTATTATTATATGTAAATGAAAATTATGATCTCACAGCAAAAGTTATAAAAGAGATCGAGGGGAAATAATGAAACTTCGCGAAGTTGCAGAATTGCTAAACGGAGAGCTTGAAGGAGAAGAAAATATTGAAATTACCGGTGTAGGCAAAATAGAATCCGCTGTAACGGGTGAAATAACTTTCATATCAAATCCTTTATACGCAAAATTTTTTCCGGCTACAAAAGCAAGCGCTGTCATTGTATCGGATGATTTCCTGATAAAAAAAAACAGAGATGACATTTCAATACTGAGAGTAGAAGATCCTTATCTTTCCTTTTTAAAGCTTCTTGAATTATTTGAAGTTGATGATGATACAGAAGATACAGGTATTTCCGAATATTGTCACATTGAACCAGACGCAGAGATCCCGGAAAAAATATATATCGGTCATTTTGTTTCTGTTGGTAAGAAATTCATCTCAGGGACTAATACAAAAATATTTCCGAATTGTACAATTTACAATGACGTTAGAATCGGAAGCAACTGTATAATTAATTCCAATGTGACTATTTACAAAGGATGTATTATCGGAGATAATGTGATAATACATTCGGGCACAATAATTGGCTCTGACGGATTCGGATTTGTAAAAAGCGAAAGCGGACAATTCAAAAAAATTCCTCAGACAGGAATAGTAGTTATTGAAGACAATGTGGAAATCGGATCTAACTGCAGCATTGACAGAGCAACAATAGGTGAAACGATTATAAGGAAAGGTGTGAAGTTAGACAATCAGATACAGATAGCACATAATGTGGAAATAGGCGAAGACACTGTAATTGCTGCGCAGGTTGGTATTGCCGGCTCAACTAAAATCGGGAAACGGTGCATGATCGGTGGGCAATCCGGTTTAGTCGGACATATAAATATTTGTGATGATGTAATTATAGGAGCATCAGTTGGAGTTTCAAAATCCATTGACAAGCCTGGAGTTTATATCGGTTACAGGGCAAGACCTCAGAGAGAGAGTCTGATGACGGATATCAGTATTAGAAATTTAATCAAGCTTGAGAACAGAATAAAAGAACTGGAAAATAAGTTATCTAAATAAAAACAAATTTTACAATGCTTGAAAAACAAAGAACTATAAAAAATCCTGTTACATTATCCGGCGTAGGACTTCATACCGGAAACAAATCCAACATGACATTTAAGCCTGCTCCTGAAAACAGCGGGATTATTTTTAAAAGAATAGACCTTCCGGGATCACCGGAAATACCGGCAGACATAGATCATGTGATAGATATTTCGAGAGGTACGACAATAGCTAAGGAAGGCGCTGAAGTTCATACAGTCGAGCATGTCCTTGCAAGCATTATGGGAAGTGAAATTGACAATATCGTAGTCGAGCTTGACTCAAACGAACCGCCTATTATGGACGGCAGCGCGAAGGATTATGTAGAGACATTGAAGGCGGCAGAGATAGTGGAGCAGAATGCAAAAAGAGATTATCTTATAATTGAAGATACAGTACATTATCATGATGATGTAAACAATGTTGACATAGTTGCGCTTCCTTTAAAAGATGATTTCAGAATTTCCGTAATGGTGGATTATAATAATCCTGCACTCGGCGTTCAGCATACGGGATTGTTTAATCTTCACAAGGAATTTGAGAAAGAGTTTGCTCCGTCCAGAACTTTTTGTTTTTTAAGTGAGATCGAATTTCTTATTGAACAGGGACTGATTAAAGGAGGAGATTTGAACAATGCAATTGTTATTGTTGACAAAGAAGCGAACAAGGAAGAGCTTGAGATACTTAAAAAACAGAATCGGAATTGGTGAAAGCGTAATACTGGGTTCAAGCGTAACTCTCAACAACAAAGAGCTGAGATTTAAAAATGAACCTGCAAGACATAAATTACTTGATCTGATCGGTGATCTGGCTTTGATCGGAGCTCCGGTTAAAGGACAGATTTTAGCTGCGAGACCAGGTCACAAATCAAATGTTGAATTTACAAAAATGCTCCGGAAACTTTATCTGCAGAAGAAAATAGAAAAGAAGTTTCAGATAATGAAATCCGAGAACTGTATATTCGACATTGAAGCTATTATGGAGATCATGCCGCACAGATATCCTTTTTTACTTATTGACAGAATTATTGAGCTGGAGCAAGGTAAGCGAATTGTAGGTTTAAAAAATGTAACATACAACGAACCCTTTTTTAACGGACATTTCCCGATCAAAAGAATAATGCCAGGTGTCCTGATTGTCGAAGCAATGGCGCAATGCGGATTTATATTGGTATTAAATTTATTGGAAGACCCTTCAACAAAAATGGCTTACTTTGCATCTATAGAAAAAGTGAAATTCAGAAAAACTGTAACTCCGGGAGATCAGCTTGTATTTGAAATGTATCTTCAGTCCTTTAAAAGAGGAATATGCAAAATTGTAGGAAAAGCTTACAGAAATTTCATTGGAGGGGAAGTTGTGTGCGAAGGAGAATTTATGGCTGCAGTAGTGGATAAATAAATATTAACGTTATAGTTTTAAAAAAAAACAGCTCAGATATTTCAGAGCTGTTTTTTTTAATATAGGGGCGTATTTATAAATCCGTTAAAGCTTCGACTCCGGGAAGTTTCTTTCCCTCGAGAAATTCAAGTGATGCTCCGCCTCCGGTAGACACATGGGATACATTATTTTCAAGACCTGCTTTTGCCACTGCGCTTGCAGAATCACCGCCTCCAATTATAGTAGTTGCGCCTTTCGCAGTTGCTTCAGCGAGAGATTTAGCTATTTCAATTGTACCTGTTGCAAAAATATCTATTTCAAATACTCCCATAGGTCCGTTCCATACGATAGTATTTGACTTCAGTATTTCCTGCTTGTATTTGTGAATGGTTTTAGGACCAATATCAACACCTATCCAGTCATTAAAGTCCGGAGTTATTCTGTCAGCGAACATTTCTTTAGTCTGAGCGTCTTTGTCAAATTTATCCGCCATCAGCACATCTTCCGGAAGTTCAAATTTAGTCTTAGATGTTTTTACTTTTTCAAGAATATCCTTTGCAAGACTAACTTTATCTTCTTCAAGAATTGACTTTCCGATATTATACCCTAATGCTTTATAAAAGGTAAACATCATACCGCCTCCTACAAGAATTGTATCAGCTATGTTCAGCAGATTTTCCAGAACATCAATCTTTCCTGAAATTTTGGAACCCCCGAGTATAGCACACAAAGGTCTTTTCGGATCTGCAACGGCAGCAGTAAGATATTTTAATTCTTTTTCCATCAGAAATCCTGCAGCACAGGTTTTGATAAAATGAGTTACTCCTTCTGTAGAAGCATGCGCTCTGTGAGCGGTACCGAATGCATCATTAACAAAAATATCGCCATAAGCTGCGAGTTTTTTTGCAAACTCCGGATCATTCATTTCTTCTTCTTTATAAAATCTTAAATTCTCAAGTAAAATAACATCTCCCGGCTTCATATTATTTATTGCTTCTTTATTATCTTCTCCGATACAATCATCAGAGAACAGCACCGGCTTATTCAAAACATTTGATAAATATTCAGCCACAACAGACAAAGAGTATTTAAGGTTTTTTTCTCCTTTGGGTCTTCCAAGATGACTCATAAGTATGCACTTACCTCCATTTGAAGAAATTGCATTAATGGTAATAAGTGATTCCATTATTCTTTTGTCATCCGTTATAATTCCGTTTGAATCAATAGGCACATTAAAATCAACTCTGACAAGTATGTTCTTATCGTTAATTTTATTGTCATTAATTAATTTTTGCAGGGATAATTTTGACATGTATATTATATTAATTTTATAAAATTCAAAATACTATTTTTAAAAAAAGATTTACATTCAAAAAAAAACCCTTTGATAATTTCTACCAAAGGGTTTTTTAAAAAATATTTAAAACTGATCTTACTTAATCAGCATCATTTTCTTAGTATCAACAAAGCTGTTTGATTCTAATCTGTAGAAGTAAGCTCCGCTTGGTAAGTTAGCTGCATTGAATCCTACTATGTAGTTTCCTGCTGTCTTTACTTCATTTACAAGTGTCGCTACTTCTTTTCCGATCATATCATATACTTTCAGTGTTACAAATCCTGACTTCGGTAATGAGAAGTTTATGTTCGTTGTCGGATTGAAAGGATTCGGGAAGTTCTGTTTCAGGTCAAAAGATGACGGAACTTCGTTGTTAACGTTTGAAATTCCTGTCGGTGCATCCATCTTTACTATTACTCCTGCATTTCCTGCTGCCCAGCCCTTCGGACATCCGCCTACTACTTTAAAATCTATATCCTGAAATACTGCGCCTGCCGCTGTATATGCCGTTGTCCATGAGCTTGCGCCGTTGGTCGAACGGTATATGTTTGCATCGCTTCTTATTGCCCACCAGTCTGTTCCTGCTCCTTCAATTCCGTTCAGGTTACCTGCTGTTCCCGGTGTCGTTACTGCTGAGTAATTTGCTCCGCCGTTTGTTGATAATACCATTGCTGTGCCGCCTGCTAATCCTGTCGTTGTGTTATTATAATGTACTGCATATGTGTTTACTGTTCCGGTCGTTGCTCCGTATGTCCAGGTAACTCCAAGATCTGTTGAATGATATACCTTGGTTCCGTTTGTTCCGAACCAGATATGCGTTCCTACTATATGTAATGAATTATTCCATCCGGCATCTGTTCCGATTACTGCCGGCTCTGTAGCCATTCTTGCCCATGTACTTCCGCCGTCTGTTGTCTTTACTATTGTCCATTTACCTGCTACAGGATCTCCAACTCCGTATCCTTCTGTCGGGGATATCATCTGTAATGCGTCTATAAATCCGCCGGCAAGTGTGTATACCTGTACCCAGGTCGTTCCGCCGTTTGTGGTCTTGTATATGAATGTTGCTGCCGGTGATGTCGTACATATTGCATCGTTTGCGCTCCATGCATATATGTTATATATATCTCCGCTGATTACGCCAGGTGTAGGATTTCCGTCTGTCCAGGTCGTACCGCCGTTTGTGGTCTTTCTTACTGTACCTGCTGCGCCTGCTGCCCAGCCGATCTGATCTGATACTGTTGATACTGAAAACATCTGCTGGGTTGTGCCTGATGTCTGTGTTGACCAGGTGAAATTACATGAAGGCGGTGGACCGCCTGCGCTTGATACTGTAATCATATCAACTCCGATCAGGTTACTGTTATCTCCTGTTGGACCTCCGCTTACTACATTGTATCTTAAAGCAAATCTTGCGTTTGCACCTGCTGTTGCAAGTCTGTATTTTCTTTGTGCCCATGAGCCTGTTTCTGTGTTTCTGAATCTTCCTAATTCTACCCAGCTTCCTGCTTCAGGTGTAGAATCACCTGCTGCCGAATACATTATTCTCATTGAATCCGGGAATGGATTTGCAGCTACTGTTCTTTCCCAGAACATTAATGAGTCTCCTGCACTGATATTCAATCTTGGGGAAACTAACCAGCTGTCAATATTATTTGTACCTGTTACTACATTATAATTTGCAGAAACATATCCTGAAGCCGGACCGTTAAATGCCGGCCAGTTTGCAGTATTTCCCTGAAACCAGGTAGCAGTTAGACCTTGAGGTCCTCCGCCTCTGTACCATACTTTGTATCCTCTGGCTTTAAGATCGGTTGTGTCATTTACGCCATTTAAACTATCCACAAAAGTAATTGCAGCAGTAGAGGAAGGTGAATTGCTGATATTGCCATCCGGGTTAATTTGTTTTACAAGTAACTCAGGTGTTCTGGATCCGTTTGGATTATCATTGTTTGAAAATCCTAAAAACATTCCTAATGCTACAACTCCCGCAACTAAGAACATAGTAATTTTTGAAGTCATTTGACTACCTTTCATTTTTGATTAATAAAATATTTAATTTGAATTAAAAATAAAAAATCTGTAAAAATATAAATATGATTTTCGAATATTATTATTAGATTTAATATTCGATTTTTTAATATAATCAAGATATTACTTTATGATTAAAAATTCAAGATTGAATATAATAAAAGAAAATGCAAACGATTTCTTCGGTTGCTGTCATCATCTTATGAATATGCCTTTAATCAATAACTATCCTGCTTATAAAATACACCTGCAAATTCAAATTCATATCAAAGAATTCTGTGTATAACTGTGCATGTGTTGTAATCCAAATGATGCATAATTAGCTGGGTAATAGAAATTTGATTTACTTTTAAATGCTTATTTCAAATTATACTCTTAATGTTTATATGGTTTATAACATTTAACTATCCAATTTGAAAAATCAGGTAATACTTTCTTAACAGAAAGATTTTAAGAAAAGACCTGTTATGTAAAATTCATATTGAGTTAAAGGTATTATTCAATAAAATTCTTGTTAACAAAATTTTCAATAAAATTAGAGCGATGATTTCTTTTGATTATTCTTTAAAAATTAAAAAATTCTTGTTTAGTGGTTTGAATTTCTGATTTTAAAACTTTATTTTTACAACTCTGAAAAAAAAATCAGGGCGATTAGCTCAATTGGCTAGAGCACCTCGCTTACACCGAGGGGGTTTGAGGTTCGAGTCCTTAATCGCCCACTTTCTTTAAGTGTATAGAGTCTATAGTGTGTGGAGTGTGTGGAGTGTGTGGAGTGTGTGGAGTAAAAAATTGTGATAAAATATGTTTTAAATTGTAAGATTATTTTCAAATCAACTTCATTATTCACATCCCTGAGTGATTTATAGAATTCATAATTAGTTTCCGATGAAGAATAAAATTCTATTCATTTCTTCTCTTGTCTTAATTTTCGTAATTAATATTTTCACAAACAGTTTAGACCCTTACTTTTATACAATCCTCATATACATCGGGATCAATATAATTCTCGCTTCAAGTCTTAACCTCATTAACGGATACACAGGTCAGTTTTCTCTCGGTCACGCAGGATTCATGGCGATCGGCGGTTATCTTTCAATTGCTGTTACTACATACTTCGCTCCGTTTTTTATTAATACTTTCGGAACGGGTGTTTTCGGCGAATCTGTCTCATTTGTAATTGTCCTGTTGCTTGGCGGTATTGCTGCCGCAATTGCAGGAATTATTGTCGGCGTTCCTTCTCTAAGGTTAAAGGGTGATTATCTTGCAATTACTACTTTAGGTTTTGCGGAAATAATAAGAGTTATTATTCAGAGTCTTGAAGTTATCGGAGCATCACAGGGTTTCAGGGGCGCATATATTTTTGAGAACGGAGTAAAAGCAGCTCAGATACCTGCTGATTTATCAAATGTTCCCTTCATCTTTTATTCCGTTCCGAAGTACACTAATTTTTTCTGGACATTTACATTTGTAGCTGTGATAATTTATTTTATAAGCAATTTAATGAGCTCTACTTACGGAAGAGGATTTCTTGCTGTGAAGGACGATGAAGTCGCAGCCGAATCAATGGGTGTCAACACTACTAAATTCAAAGTTATAGCTTTTGTCAGCGGAGCTTTCTTTGCAGGAATTGCCGGTGCTTTATACGGACACTTTAATCTGTATCTGAATCCTGAAGATTTTAATTTCCTTAAATCAGTTGAAATAGTTGTAATGGTGATACTCGGCGGAATGGGAAGCATGATCGGAGTTATTATCGCCGCTATATTGCTTACAATACTGCCGGAATTCCTGCGGGGAGTTTCTGAATACAGGATGATAATTTACGCTTTGCTTTTAATAATAATGATGCTTCTGAGACCTCAGGGATTATTCGGAATTAAACTTAAACCTCGAAAACAAACTTAAGAATTTATTTTGAATCTGCTTGAAATAAAAGACTGTACAATGAGATTCGGCGGACTGACCTGCGTCGACAAGCTGAATGCTTTTGTCGGTGAAAATGAACTCGTAGGAATGATCGGACCAAACGGTGCCGGAAAGACCACTGTCTTCAATATTATTACAGGAGTTTATAATCCTACCGAAGGCGATGTGAGTTTTATCGGAACAAGCGTTATTCCTTTCAAACCATATCAGGTAGCTGCTCTCGGCATCAGCAGGACTTTTCAGAATATAAGATTATTTTCGGGAATGAGCGTAAGGGACAATATCAGGGTTTCATTTGTAAAAAATCTCAGGACAGGTTATTTTAAATCCATACTGCAGTTTAATAGTTATATTTCCGAAGAAAAAGAAATTGATAAAAGGACTGACGAACTCCTGGAGATTTTCGGTCTGCTTGACGCCGGTGAAGAATTTGCCAGGTCACTTCCTTACGGCGAACAAAGGAAGGTCGAGATTGTCAGAGCGCTTGCGACTTCTCCAAAACTTCTTTTACTAGATGAACCAGCAGCAGGTATGAATCCAACTGAGAAAGTGGAACTTATGAATCTGATAAAAATGGTCAAAGATAAATTCAATATTTCCATACTTCTGATAGAGCATGATATGAAGGTAGTCATGGGAGTATGTGAACGAATTTTAGTTCTTGATTACGGCAAAAAGATAGCCGAAGGCAAGCCGGAAGAGATCAAGAATGATCCGAAGGTGATTGAAGCGTATCTTGGGGAAACGCATTAGGGATTTGGGATTTGGAATTTCGGATTTGGAATTTCGGATTTGGAATTTGGTTGATTTGGGATTTGGAATTTCGGATTTGGAATTTGGAATTTTTGATTGGAAATATAGGAATTTAGTTTTGAAAATATATGAAAACCGGATTTTATTAAAATATAATTGATAGTATGAATTCTGAGGAATTAAAAAACAGGACTAAAAAATTTGCATTAAGAATTATTAAACTTATAGAAAATTTGCCAGTTTCGAATACAGGAAAGATTATTGGGAATCAGTTATTGCGATCTTCAACATCCATAGGAGCAAATTACAGATCTGCCTGCAGATCACGGACAAAAATAGAATTTATCTCAAAAATCAGAATTGTTGAAGAAGAGGCTGATGAGTCAGTATACTGGATAGAATTAATTAAAGAAAGCGAACTGATAAGAGAAAATAAGATCTCAGATCTTCTTAAAGAAGCACACGAACTTACGGCAATTTTTACGTCAATAGGAAAAACGAGTAAACAAAATTTAAAAAATTCCAAATCCGAAATTCCAAATTCCAAATTGCATAGATGTTAGCGATAAACGATCTTCACGTAAATTACGGAGCGATAAAAGCCATCAAGGGAATCAGTCTTAATGTTAAAGAAGGTTCTATTGTAACTCTTATCGGGGCGAATGGCGCAGGGAAGACTACTTTGCTGAGGACTATTTCTTCAATACTTAAACCGGTTTCAGGTAAGATCATTTTCAATGGAAATGAATTAAATACTCTTCCTCCTGATAAAGTGGTGGAACTCGGGATCTCTCAGTCTCCTGAAGGAAGAATGATATTTTCTAATCTTACTGTGAAGGAAAATCTGGAGATGGGCGCATACACAAGAAAAGACAGACACAATTTTAAGGATGATCTTGATTTTATTTATACTTTTTTTCCGAGAATAAAAGAGAGGTTAAAACAGCTCGGAGGCACTCTCAGCGGAGGTGAACAGCAGATGCTCGCCATTTCAAGAGCTCTGATGTCAAAACCGAAACTTCTGCTTCTTGACGAACCATCACTCGGGATTGCTCCGATTCTTGTCAAAACTATATTTGAAAAAATTGTTGACTTAAATCAACAAACAGGATTGACTATTTTACTTGTAGAGCAAAATGCAAACATTGCCTTGTCAGTTGCGGATTATGGATATGTAATGGAGACTGGCGTTATAATTCTTGAAGGAGATGCAAAATCTCTTGCGCAGAATGAGGAAGTGAGAAAGGCGTATCTGGGAGAGTAAGTTGAAAGTTGAAAGTTGAAAGTTGTAAGTTGAAAGTTGAAAGTTGAAAGTTGAAAGTTGAAAGTTGAAAGTTGAAAGTTGAAAGTTGAAAGTTGAAAGTTGAAAAGTTGAAAGTTGAAAGTTGAATGGCTATTATTTAAAAAGTAGAAAGGTTTGAAATTTGAAAATAGAAAGGTTTGAAGATTTATTGATTTGGCAGAGGTCAAAAGAATTAACTGTAGAAATTTATTATATATTTGAAAACAGTAAGAATTTTGGATTTAAAGATCAAATAAACAGAGCAGTGGTTTCAGTTATGAATAATATTGCATAAGGATTTGAAAGAAAAAGCAATAAAGAGTTTAAATTATTTTTATATTATACGAAAGGAAGTTCAGGTGAAGTTCGTAATATGTTACATTTGGCAATAGAATTTAAATACATAGATGAAGAAAAATATACAAGATTGTTAAATAATTCTATTGAAATTTCAAAAATGATTTCAGGACTTATTTCAAAAATACAATAGTGGTTTTTACTTTAAACTAAACATTTTTAACTTTTAACTTTTAACTTTTAACTTTTAACTTTTAACTTTTAACTTTTAACTTTTAACTTTTAACTTTTAACTTTTAACTTTTAACTTTTAACTAACATGAAATTCGCAGACAGAATGTCCAATCTCGGAACGGAGACAGCTTTTGAAGTTCTTGCAAAGGCAAAGAAGCTTGAAGCTGAAGGAAAAAGCATTATACATCTTGAGATAGGCGAACCGGATTTTCCGACACCGCAGAATATTTGTGATGCGGCGATAAAGTCTATACAGGCAGGAGATACACACTATACAGCATCGGCAGGGATACCTGAAGTAAGAAATTCCATTTCAAAATACATCAGCAGGACAAGAGGCATTGATGTGCATCCTGATGAAGTGGTAATGACTCCCGGAGCAAAGCCGATAATGTTTTTTGCAATACTCGCTCTTGTGAATGAAGGGGACGAGGTCATTTATCCAAATCCGGGATTTCCGATATATGAATCCATGATAAAATTTGTCGGCGGAGTGCCTGTTCCGGTCAAATTAGAAGAAACCAGAAACTTCGCATTTAACATTGAGGATTTTAAAAAACTGATAACTCCAAAGACGAAGATGGTAATAATTAACACACCTCAGAATCCGACAGGAGGAATATTAACAGAGAGCGAGATAAGACAGATCGCGGAAATTTTGAAAGACAGAGAAGACATCTGGATACTAAGCGATGAAATATACAGCAGACTTATATTTCAGGGAGATCATTTTTCGATCACACAGATTCCGGGATTCAGGGACAGAACGATCATTCTTGACGGATTTTCCAAAACTTATGCAATGACAGGATGGAGAGCGGGTTACGGGGTAATGAATGTTGATCTTGCAAAAATAATTGCGCAGCTGATGACCAACAGTAACTCATGCACAAACTCAATGGTTCAGAAAGCCTGCATAGAAGCTTATGAAGGACCGCAGGATTCTGTGGAAGTGATGAAGGAAGAGTTCAGGGTAAGAAGGGACATTATAGTCGAAGGATTAAATTCGATTAAGGGATTTTCATGCATTGTTCCGCTCGGAGCATTTTATGCATTTCCAAATATCAGCAAGACAGGATTAAGCTCAAAAGAGTTAAACGATAAGTTATTGTATGAAGGAGGAGTCGCGTCGCTTGCGGGGACTTCATTCGGAGAATTCGGGGAAGGATATCTTAGATTCTCTTATGCTAATTCGAGGGAAAATATTAAAGAGGCGATAAGAAGAATTAAGAAAGTTGTTTAAATTTGGAATTTGGAATTTCGGATTTGGAATTTTTTAGATTTTTGATTTTGGATTTTAGATTTTTTCAGATTTTGAATTTGGAATTTGGAATTTCGGATTTGGAATTTTTTAGATTTTTGATTTTGGATTTTAGATTTTTTCAGATTTTGAATTTGAAATTATTCTAAATTTTAGATTTTTATTTTTAAATTAATTAAATAAATAAACAAGACAACATGTCAGAAGTAATGGAGCTTCAGGAAGAAATCAGGGAAAAAATTTTTGAGTTATATAAGAACAATGATGCAGTGATGCTGGCTACTACAGGCGGTGAATATTCTCCATGGATACTCGGGGCGTATTTTGCGAGCAGTGAACTTGATCTTTATCTGCTTCTCGAAACTCACGGCAAGACTATGTCTAATATTTCCAGAAATAAAAACGTAGCAGTTTCGATATCGAAGAATGACGCTATGCAGGATTTTCTTCAGGCGAACGGAGAAGCTGAGATAATGGATGATTCAAAAGAGCCGGAAGTCAGGAAAATGATATTGGATAAAATGCCATGGTTCCAGACTTTTACACCTGTTAAACCTGTCAGAATAAAGTTCAGGAAAATATTCGTAAGTTCTCTTCAGAGTTCATGGTTCCCGGCGAAAGTTCTGGATGTTACGGAATAAGTGAATGCATTTTATGCTTTTACTTATTATTTTAGCGTAGAGTCAAACAGTTTAAAATTTTATACAAAAAAAGGCGGATGAATAAATCCGCTTTTTTTCTTTTTATATTTTGTAAATTGATACTGTATTATAATTCATTTAACGATATCAAATCTTGAAAACAGACTTTTTAATAATCGGAAGCGGGATTGCAGGATTATCTCTTGCAATTAAATTAAGCCAGCTCGGCAAAGTAACGATCATTACAAAGAAACAGAAAGCCGAATCCAATACTAACTATGCGCAGGGCGGTATTGCAGCTGTTATGGATGAGAGTGATAACTTCGAATTGCATATTGCAGATACTCTTGAATGCGGAGCAGGTCTTTGCAATGAGAAAGCTGTAAGAAAGATAGTAAGCGAAGGACCCGAAAGAATAAACGAGCTTATAGATATAGGCACAAAATTTTCCAAAAATAACGGAGAACTTCTTCTTGGAAAAGAAGGAGGACACTCCAGAAGCAGGATAATTCATGCCAAGGATCTAACCGGAAAGGAAGTCGAGCGCGCTTTGCTGAGTACTATTGCAAAAAATAAAAAAATAAAAATTTACGAATACTATTTTGCAATAGATCTGCTTACATATAAAAATCTGAAAAAGAAAAGCGGCAGTGAAAACAGATGTTACGGCATTTACGCTCTGAATGTAAAAACAAACAAAGTCGAAAAAATCATTTCACGAAAGACTATTATTGCAACAGGCGGAGCAGGACAAGTGTATCTGCACACAACCAATCCGGCGATCGCGACAGGTGACGGTGTTGCAATGGGATTCAGAGCCGGATGTGAAATCGCGAACATGGAGTTTATACAATTCCATCCAACTTCATTTTATGATTCGGCAATAGACGAAAATTCTTCACAGGTATTTCTGATATCGGAAGCTGTAAGAGGAGCGGGAGCTGTACTGAAAACAAGAGCCGGCAGAGAATTCATGCACAAATATGATAAAAGAAAATCTCTTGCTCCGAGGGATATAGTCGCAAGAGCCATTGATAATGAAATGAAGAAGAGCGGTGATCCGTATGTCTGTCTTGACCTTAAGAATATATCTGAAGAAAGAATTAAAAATGAGTTTCCGAATATTTACAAATACTGTCTAAGCAAAGGATTTGATATTACAAAGGAGATGATTCCGGTCGTTCCCGCTGCGCATTATTCATGCGGCGGAATAAAGACTGACCTCGAAGGAAAGACAAATGTGGAAAATCTGTATGCAAGCGGAGAGGTAACAATGACAGGCGTTCACGGCGCTAACCGGCTTGCTTCCAATTCTCTTCTGGAAGCTATGGTTTTCTCGGATGCGATCTATGATTCCATTCTCAATGAAACAATGCACAGCGGGAAAAAGACTTCCGGGAAAAAAATTAAATCTTCTGAGAGTTTGGATGTGATTCATAATAACATTTATGACTGGAATGATGACGGAACTGAAAATACTGAAGAATGGATACTCATTTCACATAATAAAAAAGAAATTAAAGAGATCATGAGCGACTATGTCGGTATTGTAAGAAATACAATCAGACTTGAAAGAGCTTACAGAAGAATGAAAATGATGAGAGATGAGATAAAGACATTTTATAAAAAAACAAAAGTGAATGTGGAATTGCTTGAGATGAGAAATCTGGTAAACGTTGCATACCTGATAATCTGCTCCGCAATGATGCGCAAAGAATCCAGAGGTCTTCATTATATGCTGGATTATCCGAAGAAGGATGATAAAAATTTTCTTAAGGATACAATTCTAACTAAAAGTTCGGATAGAGGTAGTTGAATGTTAACTAAGATTATACATTTTCAGTTTAGAATTGTATTTGTTTCAATTATCTCTGTTTTACTTGTTTCCTGTACAGAGAAAAGGGAGACGATGTCCGGTTTGAAAAAGGATAGTAATAAAAACTCTGATAAGATTTCATCTGCCGGAGTAAAAGAAGGAGATAATGAATTCAGGGTTGAGTACGGATTTCCCAGAAGGATTTATGCAATCGAGAAGGAGGATCTGAACAATGACGGCAGCAGGGAAATTATTGTGCTGAGTAATTTGAAAGATACTTCTCAGAAATACACTGACAATACTAATTTTGATATGATAGAAGTGTTTGCGCTTAATCCTGGAAGAAAGTCATACGAAAAGATTTTATCGGATACAGTTGATTTCTCCGATACATGTCTGTTTGTTGATCTTGGAAACAACAAGTCAAAGCAGATAATCATTCATACTAATACATTGGGTAATGATCCTGTAACTTCGGAAGGAATGTTTGTCTATGATATGAAGTCCCCGGAAAAAATCGAACTGCTGAAGTACATTGATTCAGGAGCTCCGCATATTGACAGTCTGCACAATGACGGCAGAAAGCAGATAGTCGTCTCAGACAATTACTTCGGAGTTATGCCCGGCAATGAAATGCTGATTTATGAAAGTGAGATTTATCAGTATGAAAACAATAAGCTTGAAAAGAGAAATATTCTTTTCGGAGATTTTTTTGACAAAAAAATAAAGACAGCGCTTGATAATTATACAGGTATAAAAAGTAAAATTGAGATGGGAATGCAGCCGGGAAATATGTCGTTTCCGCTTTACAGAGAAGCTGCAGGAGTTGTTTTATATTATTATGCAAAAGAAGATGAGAAAGGGATCGAGAAATTCTGGAGAGAGGAAAAAGAATATCTGAAGAAAAACATTCCGCAGGATGAGTTTACTGATCTGAGTAATTTCGTGAGTAAAATTTTACCTGCTTCCGGCAATGTCTGATAAAACTATTTTGTCGGTAATAGTAGTTACATGGAACAGTGATAAAGAGATCTGCAAATGCATTGAATCTGTATCAGCGTCTGCTGAAGGAATTAATTATGAGATTATAATTGTTGACAATAACTCATCGGATAAGACTTCAGACATTGTAACTGGTTTGATTGAAAAAAACAGTAAGATCAGATTTATACAGAATACTGAAAACAAAGGATATACAAAGGCATGCAATCAGGGGATGGAAACTGCTGCAGGTGAAAATGTTTTTTTACTTAACCCTGATACTGTTTTGCAGGGATCATGCATTGAACAGTTGATAAGGAAGCTTAACGAAGACATGAAAACAGGCGCAGTTGCGCCGCAGCTGCTTAATCCTGATATTACAATTCAATTCTCCTGCAGGACATTTCCCGAATACAGGGATATGTTCTATGAAATGATTTTGCTTTCGTCAATATTCGGGAAAAGCAGAGTATTCAGCAGATGGAAGATGAATTATTTTTCCCATAATGAAGAAAGGGAAGTTGATCAGCCGATGGCAGCGGCTTTGATGATAAAAAAAGATGTCCTTGACGAGACAGGAAATTTTGACGGGAGATTCAGTATGTTTTTCAATGATGTGGATCTGTGTAAAAAAATTCATGACAAAGGATATAAGATAATCTTTTATCCCGCAGCAAAGATAATACACGAAAAGGGAACAAGCATTTACAAAGACAGGGTGAGAATGATAAAGATCTGGAATGAAGACTGTCTTAAATTTTTCAGAAAGTATCATTACAACTTTATATTATACAACTGGCTTAAGATAAGTCTGAAAGTAACGGGAATTTTAAGAATCATATTTTATAAAATTACAAAATGAAAATAGCTGCAGCCCAGATATCATCTGTTTTGGGAAACCTGGAAAAGAATATCGAGCATCATCTCAGATACTGTGATGAAGCGATAAAGAATAAGACGGATATGATTGTGTTTCCGGAATTGTCACTGACGGGATATTCGCTTAAGGATATTAACTTTACAATAGCTGTCAACATTGCAAAGACAAAACTGCTGGATAAGTTAAAGGAGAAGAGTAAAAAGATTTCTATTATTTGCGGACTTGCTGAGGAAGATGAAAATTTTGCAATATACAATTCAGGTATCCTGATTTCTGACGGAGAGATAAAGTTCAGTCATAGAAAGATATATCCGCCAACTTACGGCTTGTTTGAGGAGTTCAGATATTTTTCAAGAGGAAATGAATGCAGAGCGCATAACACAAAATTCGGAAAGATAGGACTTCTTGTTTGCGAAGATTTGTGGCACTTATCACTTCCTTATACAGTTGCAATGGACGGAGCGCAAATAATCACAGGGATAGCATCTTCGCCAACAAGACTTTCGGTAAACACAGATAAGTTCAAAAATTATGAAATAAACTCCGAGCATCACAGGACTTATGCGAGAATCCTGTCAACTTATTTTGTGTTTTCAAACAGAGTAGGATTTGAGGACGGGATAAATTTCTGGGGAGGAAGTGAAATTGTGGATCCGTTTGGAAATGTGCTTTCAGCTGCAAAGCTGTTTGATGAAGATATGATATACGCTGATATTAATTTCGAAGAAGTGAGAAGGGCGCGGCATCAGGCGCGGCATTTTTTAGATGAAGATATTGATCTGACAGTTAAAAACCTTTTGAAGATCAGAAAATAATTTTTTAAATTTAACATATTAACAGAAAAACTTAAGAGGGTAAATAAACATATTTAAAAATATTTGATAAATGAGTATTTTTAAAACAGAATGAAAACTTATAATGAATCATTGACGGAAAGGGAAAGAGAAGTATTAAAGTATGTAGTGGATAACTTCATTCTTAATGCAGTTCCCGTTGGATCGAGGAGCGTTTCGAAGCAGACGGATCTGAATTTATCCGCAGCAACTATCAGGAATGTAATGAGCGACCTTGAAGAAATGGATTTGCTGAAGACACCACACACTTCAGCAGGAAGGATTCCAACTGATAAAGGTTACAGATATTATGTGGATATACTTATGAACAAAGAAAAACTTTCACTGAGCGATGAGTATGCGCTTAAAAGTCAGTTCGATGAAAAAAATCTTAACATACTTGAAAACCAGGATCTTTACGTCGAAGCTTCAAGGATACTCGGAAAGATTTCACACTTACTGGCAGTGGTTTCACAGCCGCAGATATCAAAAGGAATTTTTGAGAAATTTGAATTTGTAAAGATATCTTCCAATAAATTACTTGTAGTGCTGTATATAAAATCAGGTCTTGTAAAAACCGTGATAATGGAAATTGACAGTGACATTTCAAAGTCTAAACTGGAGAACATGGTTTCATTTCTTAATGAGCGTCTTCAGGGACTCACTTTGAAAGAGATCAGGGAGACTTTTATAGAAAGACTTTATGATTACAATGACATGGATTCAGATCTGATTCAGGTATTCATAAGATCACTGGATAAATTATATACAGAAGAGGAAAAAGGAAGCAAGATATATTTTGGAGGGACAGGCGAACTTATACTTCAGCCGGAATTCGAAAATCCGAAAAACTTTAAGGAGATAATAGAACTTGCGGAAGACAAGAACCTGGTTATACATATTTTCGAGAATTCATTCAGGGAAGATAACAAAGTTCTGATCTCGATCGGAAATGAAAATCCGGATTTGAAGCTGAAAAACTACAGTGTTATCACTACCACATACAATGTGGGCGATATAAAAGGCAACATAGGAGTCATTGGTCCGAAGAGGATGAATTATGCTAGAATGGTTTCTCTTCTGCAATACACATCAAAGCTTATTAATGAAATAGCAGGATAAAAATTGAAAAATTATTTTAAAAAGAAAGGAAATATTTTAATGAGTAACAAAAAACACACGGTTAATATTAAAGACGGAAATAAAAAGGAAAATGATAAAAGTAAAAACGGATCTGATCACGAAGAGTATATAAAAACAAACGATGCTGAAAATAATACGGAAGAAAATAATAAGAATAAAGAAAATGAAACTGCTGTTCTGAAAGATATGCTTTTAAGGAAAGCCGCTGAGTTTGAAAATTACAAGAGAAGAACAGATCAGGAGATATCGAATTACATTAAGTATGCATCTGAAAATATAATTAAAGAACTTTTGCCTGTTTATGATGACCTCGGCAGATCAATAGATTCAATAAACAAAGGCGAGACAAAAGATTTTGAAACACTGAAAAAAGGTATACTTCTTATTTTTGATAAGTTCAAAAACATACTTGAAAAAGAGGGACTTACCGAGATCAACTCTCTCGGACAGGAATTCAATGTGGACGTGAATTCAGCATTGATGCAGGTACCGCGTGATGATGTAAAGCCGAACACTGTTCTGGAAGTAGTAGAAAAAGGATACAAACTGAAAGACAAGGTTGTCAAACACGAGAAAGTTCTTGTCTCGGCTGAACCGCTTTAATTTTAAAAAAGGAGAAATAAAAAAATATAATGACAAAAAGAGATTATTATGAAATTCTTTCTGTAGGCAAAACTTCGACAACAGACGAAATTAAGTCCTCATACAGAAAACTTGCTATGAAATACCATCCGGATAAGAATCCCGGAAATGCCGAAGCTGAAGAAAAATTCAAGGAGCTTGCCGAAGCTTATGAGATATTATCTGATCCCGGCAAGAGGCAGAGATATGATCAGTTCGGCCATCAGGGAGTAAACGGCGGAGCTCACAGTTTTGATAATATCAATGACATATTCTCGCAGTTCGGAGATATATTCGGAGGATTCGGAAGAGGCGGAAGTTCGGGTGGAAGCATATTCGACGAATTTTTTGGCGGCGGGCAAAAAGGTTCGAGGCGTGAGCAGAACAATCAGGGAAGCGATATGAAGATCAATCTGAAGCTGACACTGGAAGAAATTGCTGAAGGAGTTGAAAAGACAATCAAAGTAAAGTCTTACAAAAATTGTACGAAGTGCGAAGGCACCGGAGCAAAGTCAAAGAGCGGTTATACAAAATGTTCTCACTGCAACGGAACCGGAGAGATAAGACAGGCGACGAGATCCATATTCGGACAATTCATAAATGTGACAATGTGTAATTTTTGCGGCGGCGAAGGAAGGATCATTAAGGAGAAATGTGATGAATGCAGCGGTGAAGGAAGAGTTAAATCCGAATCAACTATCAAAGTAAATGTGCCTCACGGAGTGTCGGAAGGAAATTACATTCCGCTGCGGGGACAGGGAAATGCAGGATTAAGGGGAGGACATCCCGGCGATCTGCTTGTATTTATTGAAGAAGAGCAGCATAAGGACTTTATCAGAAATGAAGACGATATATATTACAATCTGGAGGTAAGTGTATCTGATGCAATAATGGGTGCTGATGTAGTGGTACCAACTCTGAGCGGTAAGGCAAAGCTTACAGTAGAGCCGGGCACTGAATCAGGGAAGCTGCTGAGAATGAAAGATAAAGGCATTAAGCATCTGAATGAACACGGAAGAGGTGATCAGATAGTAAGAGTGAATATTCATATTCCGAAAAAGATCACGGCAAAGGAAAAAGAATTGCTAAAAGAACTTAGCAAATCCGAAAATTTCAAACCAAGACATTCACATTCAAAAGAGAAGAAATCTGAAAAGAATTTTTTTAAGAATGTGTTTCACTGATGATATCAGATTTATGATTTTGGATTTACGATTTTTTTATTTTCTATAGAGACAATTCAGCATTGGCTCAAAGTGGGGGGTACCCTCTGGGTCATTCATTCATTAAAGCTTATTTATAATTCGAAATTTTTGTGATTGGATCCCCGCTAAGAGCAGACTTTCCGAAAACAAAAGAATTGCCACTAAGACTCTAAGACACTAAGAAAAAAAGTTTTAAAACTGTAATCTTTGTGACTTTGAGTCTTAGTAGTTTTCTCTTAAATTTGTTTTCTAACAGTCTGGATCCTGTGGGAATGACAAACTTTGTCAGTTTTCATAAGTTTCTAAAAAGTTAATCACAGATTTAAAGCTATTTTTATTATTAAAACAATTTTAAAAATTCTGTGAATTAATTATAAAATCAGTTTCTGCTTTGACTCCGTTCTGAGTAAAATAAAATTATCAAATCTAAAATCCTCAATCTAAAATCAAAGATCATATCTGTCATCTGAAGGAAACATATCCTTCCGGAACGCCTTTCTTAGAAAGTATAATCTGCCATACCTGATTCTTCCTTGCCCGGAATGAACCTGCGCATGACAATAGATAATATTTCCACATGCGGAAAAATCTTTCATCATATTTGCTTTTGATGTTATCCCAGTTTCTGACAAAGTTGTGATGCCATGCCATAAGCGTTTTATCATAGTCTGCGCTTAAATTGTGAAGATCCTCGAATACGAATAATCCTTCGATTGCTTTTCCGATCTGCATAATTGAAGGAAGATTTGAACCAGGAAAAATATATTTTGTGAACCACGGATCGTTGTAAGTTCCTGATGTATTGCTGCCGATAGTATGCAGCAAAAATAATCCGTCGTCATTTAAGCAGTTATGTACAACCTGCATAAAAGTCCGGTAATTCTTTGAACCGACATGTTCAAACATACCGATCGAAACAATCCGGTCGAATTTATCTTTGAGATCACGATAGTCCATGAGCTTTATTTCAACAGGCAATTCCGAACACATCTTATTCCCGAGTTCCGCCTGTTCCTTTGAAACAGTGATACCCGTTACTTTAACAGAATAATTTTCCGCTGCAAATTTTACAAAGCTTCCCCAGCCGCAGCCGATGTCGAGAACTTTCATTCCGGGTTTCAGATAAAGTTTTCTGCATGAAAGGTCTAATTTATTTTCCTGCGCTTCGTCGAGTGAAAGTGAATCCTTCCAGTAGCCGCAACTGTATGTCAATCTTTTATCGAGCATATTAAAGAAGAGATCATTACCCAGATCATAATGCCTCTGACTGTTGGAAAAAGAATGTGACCGGGATTGTCTGTTTAAAATTTTAAGAAGAAGTATTTCCGAAAGGAGTTTCCGGTTTGATCTGATTTTATCCTGAAGATCAGCTTTCACAACAAGTGAGCAGAATTCATCAAGCTGTTCACAATCCCACCATTTGTCCATGTAAGACTCGCCGGCGCCGAGTGCTCCGTCTGTAAGGACTCTCGTATAAAAATTTGCGTTATGAACTTTTATATCCCACGGATTATTGCCGTCAATGCTAATGTCCGCATGAGATAGCAGTTCGCTGATTCTGTTTTTAGAATTTATGGATTTCATAATGTAAATTTAAATTTAACATCACAAATATTTAATAAACTCTGATTAACCGCAAAACAAAGTAAGCATAAATCAAAGCGGAAATAATTCAAAAAAATAATCCCATAATAATTATTCACCATAGTCATCATAAAAATGATAAATAAATTTTCTGATAAACTGTTCTGAAATAAAAAATTAAAATAAAATCTTTCATTTCTTGCTGAAATCAATCTCCTTAACAATTCCGTAATGTTTAGTTAATACTGGTAATGATTTATTAATCATTATTAAATGCGATGAGTTTATGTTTGCTTAACATTAATCTTATCAATTCAAATGATGAATAAATTATTAATAGTTCTAATAGTAACTACTATCATAATCTCGGCAGGAACAGTCTACTCTCAATCAATACAGGGTAAGATTACAGATGCCACAGATTCCGAACCTGTAATCGGAGCTGTTATAAAAGTGAAGGGAACTACTACCGGAACCTTATCAGACCTTGACGGAACTTACAAATTAGATGAACTGACACCAGGAAATTATGACCTCGAGATTTACTACATCGGATACAACTCTAAATTAATCAAAAGCGTGAAAGTATTGTCAGGCGAAGTAACGAAACTTGATGTTTCACTTACAATTGACGGACTAACAACTGAAGAGATTACTGTCGAATCAGATGCAACTCTTTCAAACGAACAATCTCTTTTATCCGAACAAAAAAATTCCGCAAAGATACAGGACGGAATCAGCGAACAGCAGATAAAGAGAGCTCCTGATGCGGCAGCATCTGATGTACTTAAAAGAGTCATTGGAGTGAATATTGCAGACAACAAATTTGTTTATATCAGAGGAACTTCAGAGAGATACAATAATACAACTCTTAACGGAGTCCTTCTTCCGAGCACTGAAACCGACAGAAAATCTTTTTCCTTCGATCTGTTCCCTTCAAAGCTTCTCGAAAACATAATCATTGCAAAGTCTTTCAGTCCTGATCTGCCGGGAAATTTTTCCGGAGGACTTGTTCAGCTGAATACAAAAGATTTTGCAGATCAGTTTACATTTAATTTTGAAACTACGGGTTCATTTTTTACAGGCACTACTTCAAAGGGAAATTTTTATTCATACAATGCGGGACAGGACAAGATATTATTCTTTAACTCCGGGATGGATGACGGAGGAAGAAACATTCCTTCTGAATTTCCTACAACAAAATTTTCAGGACCGAATGATTATGGAAAAAGTCTCAAAAATAACTGGGGACAGAATGAAAGAAAAGCTCCTGCAAACGGCGGCTTTCAGCTTTCGGTAGGAAATAACTTTTCGGTTTTTAAAAATCCTCTCGGAGTACTCTTTGCTTATACTTACAAGAATGGATTTAAAAATGAAACAATTCAGAGAAACGAATACAACTCTGACACAACATCGCTTGTTAATTTTAAAGGAAGATCGTCGAATTACAGCGTGCTGAACGGCGGAATGCTGAATCTTAATTACAGGATTGGAGACAACAATAAAATCAGTTTTAAAAATACAATGTCCATTAACTCAGATGACAGAACTCAGTACTACGAAGGATTTACAAGAGTTACTGCCGATTTTGACAGGAACATTTACGCAACTGATTTTACCGAAAGGAATCTTCTTTCATCTCAATTATCAGGAAGTCATTATCTGAATAAAATTTCAGGACTTAATCTTACATGGAATGCATCGTATTCCGAGTCAAAAAGAAATGAGCCGGATTCCAAGACTGCTTATTATCAGAGAGAACTCGGCACTGAAGATCCGTATTTCATGCCTTTGTCAACAATAGCGAATGCAAATGTGGGTCAGAGATTTTATTCAAAACTTTATGATATCAGCAGAGGCGCGGGAGTGAATTTCGATATGGATTTTCTGAAGATCGGAAATTTGCGCAAATCAAAAATTAAATTCGGAGGACTTGCAACCGGCACAGACAGAAATTTTCAGGCAAGACTATTTGGCCCTGTGAATGCGGGTTCGTTCATGATCGGATATGAACCTATAGAAAGAATATTCAGTCCGGAAAACATGGATTCATCAAAACTTTATTATGTGGAAACAACTGACATCAGCGATAAATATACCGCAACAGAAAATCTTTATGCAGGTTATATGATGTTTGACATTCCGCTGAATAAATTAAGGATCATTACAGGTCTCAGATATGAATATAATGAACAGAAGCTTAAAGGATTTGAAAGAGGTTCTGGTGATACTGTAAATGTAAATCAGAGAAACAATGATTACCTTCCATCGCTTAATCTTACTTATTCATTAACAGGTAAATCAAACTTAAGAGGATCAGTTTCACAGACGGTGTCAAGACCTGAATTAAGGGAGATCGCGCCATTCGGATTCATAGATTTCGTTACGGAAGGTCAGCTTTCAGGAAATCCGGAACTTAAAGAAAGTCTGATACAGAATTATGATCTCAGATATGAGATATTTCCGGATGCAGGAGAGATCGCTTCCGTGAGCTTGTTTTATAAACACTTTGATCAGCCGATAGAGAAAGTAATTGTACCGACTCTTACGGCAGCTATACCTTCCTATACCTTTGACAATGCAACAAAAGGCGCAGTGAATTACGGAGTAGAATTTGAATTAAGAAAAAAGCTTGGTTTCATTTCAAAACATTTCAGAGACATTTCATTAAATGCAAATCTGACACTTGTTAATTCGAAAGTAGATCTCGAAGGTCTGCAGACTGCAGTCAGCGAAAAGACAAGAAGACTTCAGGGACAGTCGCCTTATACAATAAATCTGGGATTATTTTATGATAACTATGATCTCGGATTAAGTTCTAACCTGCTTTACAACAGATCAGGAGATAAGATTTCTGAAGTAGGGAAGAGCGGATTTAATGATGTAATGGAAAACGGCAGGGACATTCTGGATTTCTCAGTTTCAAAAACATTCCTGAGAAATTTCGAAGCTAAGTTTACAGCAAAAGACATACTTGATCAGGATGTTATTTTTACACAGAAATTTACTCTGAACGGCTCTGATGTTACAAAAGAGGTAAGAAGAATAACTTCAGGAACAGGTTATGCACTTTCATTATCATATAAATTTTAAAAGCAAAATTAATAAAAGGCAGTTGAGATCCAGTAGTCTTTACTGCTATTTTACAAAATAAAAAAAAGAGGAATCCATGAAAGCAAAGTTCTTAATTCTTTGTTTTGCGGTCATTATTATGATCTCAAAGCAGACTTATTCAGCAGTAGATTCTACAACGCTGAATTCATCAAACATCACTTCAAATACAACGCTCAGCAGATCCGTTACTTACATAATGAAAGGTTTCAATTATGTAAAGCCGGGAGCAACTCTTGTAATCGAAGCCGGCACAAAAATATTCGGAGACTTCAACACAAAAGGAACATTGATAATAGAAAGAGGCGGGAAGATATATGCAATCGGAAATGCCGGAGATCCAATATTATTTACAAGCAGAAAACCGGCAGGTCAGAGAAATGCGGGAGACTGGGGCGGAATAATTATTCTGGGAAGATCAGGGATCAACACATCAACAGGAATTGATTCTGCGGAGATAGAAGGTTTTGGAGCAGGACTGGGACCGATATACGGAGGTCAGCCAAGAATAGACAATGACAGTTCAGGTGTATTAAAATATGTGAGACTGGAATTTCCGGGAGTAAATTTAACAGGAGTTTCGGGAAATGAGATCAACGGACTGACAATGGGAGGTGTAGGTAGCAGGACTGTAATTGAATATGTACAGGTAAGTTACAGCGGTGATGATTCTTTTGAATGGTTCGGAGGAAATGTAAACTGTAAATACTTAATTGCATACAAAGGACTTGATGACGACTGGGATGCTGATAACGGATACAGAGGAAGAGTACAGTTCGGGTTAAGCGTCAGGGACAGCTCAATTGCAGATGTTAGTTCATCTAACGGATTTGAAATAGACAACAACAATCAGTCCCCGGTTAATTTTAACAATCCCAGGACAAAGCCGGTGTTTTCGAACATGACAGTTGTAGGTCCGTTTATTACTACATCATCAACAGCAAATCCTTTGTTTCAGAGGGGAGCGCATTTAAGAAGGAATATGCTTGCTTCAATTTATAATTCAATAATCATGGGATGGAAAACCGGAATTAGATTTGACGGATCGGGAGTCGGGGATGCATCTCAGTATGATACAATTCAATTAAGGAACAACATACTTGCAGGGAATTTAAGACTTGCGGACAGCACAGGAACGGGCGCATTTGCTCCACAGGCATGGCTTCAGAATTCTTCTTTCGGAAATACAGTATTTGCACAAAACACGCAGGTGCAGTTAACAAGTCCTTTCAGTATTTATCCCGATGTGCCATTGCCGGCGAACAATGTCAACTACTGGATTCCTCAGGCAGGTTCGCCTGCATTGTCGGGCTCTTCTTTCAGCAATCCGAATCTTTCCGGATTTGAAAATGTAACTTACAGAGGAGCATTTGGAAATGCAAACTGGACATCAAACTGGTCACAGTTCAATCCGAAAAATTATGAGATCATTAGTGTAAGACAAATCTCATCAGCTATCCCGGAAAATTTTAGTTTAAAACAAAATTATCCTAATCCTTTCAATCCCGTCACGAAACTGGAATTTGAGATTTCAAATCCCGGATTTGTTTCACTGAAAGTATTTGATCTGACTGGAAAAGAAGTAGCTGTTTTAATTAATGAGAATCTTTCGCCGGGAAGTTATGAAACTGAATTTAACGCCGGCAATTCGGGACAGGGAAATAATTTTGCAAGCGGAGTATACTTTTATAAACTGGAAGCAGATGGTTTTGTGCAGACGAAGCGGATGATGCTTTTAAAATAGAAGAAAGTTGAAAGTTAAAAGTTAAAAGTAGAAAGTTAAAAGTTAAAAGTTGAAAGTTGAAAGTTGAAATGTTGAAAGTAAACTGTTAAAAGTTGAAAGTTGAAAGAATCTTAAAAGACTAAACAGCCGGGAGGAGAGATCTTTCCGGCTGTTTAAATTATGATTAAGAAAAATCCTTTCAGGTTAATGCACACCTTTGCAGCATTGTTAGTCTCGAAGCAATTGTTGCCGGATAAAATTATATTTGAAATCTTAGATACACTTTTCGTATATAATGTTATTACAATTGGTTGGAATTTATAATCCATAAAAATTAAATTGAAAACATAAATCCCACATTATTTAATATATTAATAATTAGCAGGTAAATATGCCTGTTTATAAAAGTTCAGGTGAACTTGCGAAGTTAGCACTAATATAATCTAAAAAACTAATAATGACAAATAACATTTTACCTTCCTGGAATGATACAGAAATAAAAAGATCCGTTTTGAAGTTTATTGAAAGAATTTCCGATAAAGATTCAGAAGATTTTATTCCGGAAGAAAACAGGATCGCAGTTTTTGATAATGACGGTACGCTCTGGACTGAACAGCCCTTTCCGGTTCAATTACTTTTTGCACTGGACAGAATTAAGGAACTTGCTGAACTTAATCCAGAAATGAAAAACTCGCAGCCATTCAAAGCATTTATTGAAAAAGATATTAAAACGATCTCAACTTTTTCCAAAAAAGATATTATGACATTTTTGTTTAAAACACATGACGCTAAGACACCTGAAGAATTTGAATCAAATGTCAAACATTGGTTTGAAAATGCCGTCCATCCCCGTTTCAAATTCTCATTTTATGATTCTGTTTTCAAACCGCAGGTTGAGCTGCTGCAATATCTGAGAGAAAATGATTTTAAAACATTTATAGTTTCAGGCGGAGGTATAAACTTCATGAGAGTTGTTTCGGAAAAAATTTACGGAATATCTTCTGACCGCGTGATAGGAAGCAGCGGCAAAACCAAGATAGAGTATGAAGGCAGTAAGCCGTTAATTACAAGATTACCGGAACTCGGAAGTTTTGACGACAGGGAAGAAAAAGTAAACAACATATATCTTCATATAGGCAAAAGACCTGTATTTGCTTTTGGAAATTCTGACGGGGACCTTGCTATGCTGAGATACACATTAGCAGGCGAAGGACTGAAAATGGCTTTGCTGATTCATCACGATGATTCCGAACGAGAGGTCGCTTATGATAAAGATTTCAAAATTAGTCCGCTTAAAGAAGCTTTAGATGTTGCAGAAGCCGAAGGAATAAATGTAGTAAGCATGAAGAATGACTGGAATAAAGTATTTTGAATACCGGACAGAAATTTTCTATAATCCTGACGGATCAAATAAACATTATAAATTAATCAAAGAAAAAATTATGATTTCATCTGAACTGAAGAATATGATTAAAATACCAAGCGGAAAATTCCTTATGGGTTCGGAGAATTATTACCCGGAAGAAAAACCAGTTCACGAAGTTACAGTTGACGGATTTTACATTGATAAGTATGAAGTTACAAATGCAGATTATAAAAAATTTTCAGATGAAACGGGATATATAACAGTAGCTGAAAGACCTCTTGATCCTGAAGAGTATCCTACTGTAGATCCGAAAGACCTGATCCCCGGCGCACTTGTCTTCAAGAGAACTCAGGGACCAGTAGATCTGTCGGATTATTTTAACTGGTGGATGTGGGTTCCGGGGGCTTGCTGGAAAAATCCGAAAGGTCCTGAAAGTTCGGTAAATGGAAAAGAGGATCATCCGGTAATTCATATTGCTTATGAAGACGCCGAGGCATATGCGCACTGGCTCGGCAAGGAACTGCCGACAGAAGCCGAATGGGAATTTGCTGCAAGAGGCGGACTGGAAGGAAAGAATTATACATGGGGAGATGAAGACATACAGTACACAAAGCCAATGGCGAACAGCTGGCAGGGAGAGTTTCCATGGCAGAATTTAATAATAGATGAGTTCGAAGGAACTTCGCCTGTAGGTTCATTCGAACCGAACGCATACGGACTCTATGATATGGCAGGTAATGTATGGGAATGGACAAGTGACTGGTTTGTCATGCACCTTGATGAAAGCGCTGAACAATATAAATCCTGCTGTACTCCGGCAGTCAATCCAAGAGTAATTTCACCTGACGGAAGTTTTGATCCGAATCAGCCGCAGATAAGAATACCGAGGAAAGTCGTAAAAGGAGGTTCGCATCTCTGCGCTCCGAATTACTGTCTGAGGTACAGACCTGCAGCAAGACAGCCTCAGATGACAGATACAGGAATGTCGCATATAGGATTCAGATGTATATTTCGTCTGAAGTAATAATTGTCAGTTATTTTTAGTTAATAAAAATATAATTTGTTAAGTAAAACTATTTACCAGTTGTCTTTATTAATTTAATGCGGGAAGTTTTATGAATTTTAATTTTACTTTAAGAAAGTTTTTTATAGATAATAACATCTTGTAGAGCAAAACAACAATTTCAAATTCAATGGATAAAATGTCTGATAATATTTTTACTGAAAATCCAATGACTCAATCTGTCAATCCTCAGTTTCAAATCACGGCTGACAATCCGCCCGGTTTTCACCTGCTTTCAAAGCCAAGCGGATCCACATGTAACATTGACTGCACTTATTGTTTTTTCCTGTCAAAGGAAGCGCTTTATCCAAATGAGAAAAGCAGGATGTCGGAAGCAACACTTGAAGAATACATCCGTCAGTTGCTCGAATCGCATCGTATTTCGGAGGTAACTGTAGCATGGCAGGGAGGCGAACCTACACTTATGAAATTAGATTTTTTCAGACTCTCTGTTGAAATAGTCGAGAAATATCGCCGTCCTGGTCAGGTGATTAATTACACATTTCAAACCAACGGAATACTTCTCAATGACGAATGGTGCGAATTCTTTAAGAAAAATAATTTCTTAGTCGGGCTCAGCGTTGACGGACCTCGTGAAATTCACGATACTTACCGAGTTGACCGCGGAAGTCAGGGTACATTTGATAAAGTTATGAAAGGTCTGAATCTGCTGCAGCGGCATAAAGTCGAGTACAATATACTCTGTACGGTCAATGCTGCCAATGAAAATCACGGGCGGACAGTTTACCGTTTTTTCAGAGATGAATTAAAAGCTAAATGGATTCAGTTCATTCCGATAGTAGAGCGCGCAACTTCTGAAACCATTGAGATCGCAAATCAGGGATGGAGTATACAGAAAGACCGCAAGCGCCTTCTCTATACTCAAACCGGCAATCTGGTAACAGAACGGACGGTTGGCGCATTGCAGTACGGACGTTTTCTTGTTGATATCTTCGAGGAGTGGGTGCGTCACGATGTTGGAAAAGTTTTTGTACAGCTTTTTGACGTAACACTTGAATCATATATCGGACGACATATGCTTTGCATTCATGCGCCGACCTGCGGTTATGGTCCTGCGCTTGAGCATAACGGAGATCTTTATTCCTGCGATCATTTTGTCGAGCCGGATTATCTGCTGGGCAACATTCACAAAACTCACATGCAGGATCTTGTATCGTCGCCTGAGCAGCGAAAGTTCGGACGGGATAAACTTGACTCGCTGACAGCCCAGTGTCAGAAATGCGAAGTCAGACAGCTATGCAACGGCGGATGTCCGAAAGACAGGTTTGCTTTATCCAAAGACGGCGAACAGGGTCAAAATTATCTTTGTCCGGGGCTGGAGTTGTTTTTTACTCATACCCGTTCTGCAATGCTGGAGATGTTAAAATTGCTGGAGCTGCACCGCGCTCCTGCTGATGTTATGGCGCTGATTACTGCAGAAGACATAAAGAGGGGAATATATCAGCCATGTCCATGTGGGAGCGGAAAAAAATTTCGATTTTGTCATGGCAATAAAAATCCTGAGTCTCAGTTCAGTAAGCTGAATACAGGTTCAGTAATTGAAACGAACAAAGATAAATAATTGTATAGTGCAAATTGATTTTTCTTTTAAATTGTTTAAATCTCAGAGGTTTATTATTTAATCAACACCGGTTTTATCTGACGATAGTCCGGGAAATTCATAAATAAAAACAAAAGGAATAATATCATGGCAACAAAAAAACCAAATATTCTTATTCTTTGGGGAGATGATGTTGGCTGGTGGAATATCAGTTACAATAGCAGGGGACAAATGGGTTACCGTACTCCTAACATTGACAGAATAGGAAACGAAGGCGTAGCTTTCACTGACTACTATGCTCAGCAAAGCTGTACTGCAGGCAGAGCCGCATTTATTACCGGACAGAATCCTATCAGGACAGGACTTACAAAGGTTGGAGTCCCGGGAGCGGATTTAGGTCTTAAAGCAGAAGATCCGACAATAGCCGAATTGCTTAAACCTCTTGGTTATGCAACAGGTCAGTTTGGAAAAAATCATCTTGGAGATAAGGATGAATTTCTACCGACGGTCCACGGATTCGATGAGTTCTTCGGTAATCTTTACCATCTGAATGCAGAAGAGGAACCTGAACATCCTGATTATCCTAAAAATCCTGAATTCAAAAAACAATTCGGACCAAGAGGAGTGCTGCACTGCTGGTCAGACGGCAAGGGCGGACAAAAAATTGAGAACACCGGTCCTTTGACAAAAAAGAGAATGGAAACAATTGATGACGAAGCGACTGAACATGCTCTCAAATTCATTGAAAAAGCTCATAAAGAAGACAAGCCATTCTTTATCTGGTACAATACTACTGCTATGCACTTCAGAACGCATGTTGCCGAAAAGCACAGGGGCAAGAGCGGACAGGGAGATTATAACGATGTAATGGTTGCACACGATGAACACATCGGGGAAATGCTGAATAAGCTTGATGAGCTTGGCATAGCGGAAGACACGATAGTTATGTACTCGACAGATAACGGTCCGCACTATAACAGCTGGCCTGATGCCGGCATCACGCCATTTCGTTCAGAAAAGAATACGAACTGGGAAGGCGGATGGAGAGTGCCTGCTTTTATGCGCTGGCCCGGAAAGATCAAAGCCGGTTCAGTACTCAACGGTATCGTAACTCATCAGGACTGGTTAACAACATTTCTTACTGCAGCAGGAGAACCTGATATAAAAGAGAAACTCCTCAAAGGACATAAGATCGGCAATAAGACATACAATGTCCATATTGACGGATTTAACATGATACCTTACCTGACAGGAGAAGTGAAGGAAAGTCCGAGGAGTTCTTTCTTCTACATCAGTGATGACGGTGATATTCTGGGGATCAGAATGGGTGACTGGAAAATGGTGCTTATGGAACAAAGGGCTAAAACCATGCAATGCTGGGCTGAACCATTTGTTTCATTGCGGCTTCCTAAAATGTTTAATCTCAGGCGTGATCCGTTCGAACGAGCTGACGAAAACTCTAACACTTACTGGGACTGGGTGCTGGATCATGCTTTCTTATTGTACGGGATGCAGGAATTGGTGGGTAAGGAGATCGTGAATTTTACGAAATACCCTCCGCGTCAGAAGTCGGCTTCCTTCAACCTTGATTCAGTGATGAGGAAGTTAGAAGATGCAAACAGCAGTAAATCACATTAAGCTGTTGTCTGTGTTAATTTATATAAACAGATTCCCGGAGGAAACTTTTTCTTCCGGGGATTTTTTTTAGTATTGCTGAATTTATTTTGTTTTAGAAGAGTAAGCAGAAATTTTTTAGACTTAAAATCAAAATTGATATTACTATTTTACATCATCAGAAATTATATCCGGAATAATTGTCAAAATATTTTACTGTGACTAAACAAGGATTTTGATTGTTGAATTGTAATTTTTGTTTTATTAAACTGTTAAAAATGAATTTAGTAAAATCAAAAACCAGCAAAATGCATAAAGACATAAATAAAATTAAGTTAATTTTTTTAAAAAAATGAATTTACTTATGTTAAACAGATTCTATATTTTTTCTTCAGCAATATTGATGTTGTTCGTAATGGTTTTTTCCCCGGACAGGACTTTTTCACAGGAGATAGAACCCAGAAATTATTCCAGCGTACCTGCAGGAATGAATGTGATAGCATTAAGTTATTCATATTCTTCGGGAGATATTGTAACTGACGCTTCTGCACCTATCAAAGACCTTCAGTTAAATTCAAGTAATCTCGGTCTCGGATATTTGCGTTCATTCGGACTTGCAGGGAATCTTTGTAAAATACAGGTTGCGGTACCGTTTGCCTTTCTGGCAGGAACAGCAAAACTCCGAGGAAAAGATACAGCCGCTTCAAGAACGGGATTTGCAGATGCGAGAATTAAATTCTTAATGAACTTATTCGGAACACCTGCTCTTGAACCTAAAGACTTTGTGAAATTCAAAGAAGAATTTGTGTTTGGTACAAGTCTGACAGTTTCTGTTCCGACCGGTCAGTATTTTAATGAAAAACTTATAAATCTCGGCTCTAACCGCTGGGGATTTAAACCTGAAATAGGAGCGTCTTATAATAAGGGACCATTTTATTTTGAAATTTTTACGGGAGTCTGGTTTTTTACAAAGAACTCCGAATACTTAAAGATCAATTCTTCACAGCAAAATCCTTTATTCAGTATGCAGGGACATATAAGTTATTTATTCCCTTCAAAAATCTGGATAGCCTTGAATTCCGTCTATGTTACCGGCGGTGAAACAAAAATTAATGGTAATGTACAGAATGATCTTCAGAATAATTTCAGATCAGGAGTAACTGTTTCATTTCCAATAAATATTCATCATTCCGTGAAAGCAAATTTTTCAACCGGTGTGGCGACAAAAGCCGGCGGAGATTTCAATATATACAGTATTACATATCAGTATATATGGTTTTAGAAACATATTTAAAGGATCAGCTTCATAACATATTTATAAACAGTAATTAAATCCGCGGATCAAATAAATAAAATTTTAATAAATGAATAAATCCGAACTGCAATACTTCCATGTCCTTGCAAAACCAACCGGAGCCGTCTGTAATCTTGACTGCAAGTACTGTTTTTTTCTTTCAAAGGAAATGCTTTATCCGGGAAGCAGATTCAGAATGGCAGATGAACTCCTTGAAGAATACATAAGACAGCTAATGCAGTCTCAGAAAATTCCTGAAGTTACAGTATCCTGGCAGGGAGGCGAACCGACAATGATGGGAATTGATTTTTTTAAAAGAGCAATTGAACTTCAGGACAAATATAAATCACCGGGTATGACAGTGATGAATACTATGCAGACAAACGGCATACTCATCAATGACGAATGGTGCGGATTTTTAAAAGAAAATAATTTTCTGATCGGGTTAAGCATTGACGGTACCAAGGATCTTCATGATCATTACAGAGTGGATAAAGGCGGACACGGGACATTTGACAAGGTGGTCAGCGCAGCGAGATTAATGCAGAAGCATAATGTGGATTTTAATCTGCTTACAACAGTTCATTCGGCGAATGCAGATCATCCGCTTGAGATTTACAGATTTTTCAGAGATGAACTGAATGTAAAATTCATACAGTTCATCCCGATCGTCGAAAGAAAAAACGATACAGGATTTCAGGAAGGCAATGAAGTAACTGACAGATCCGTCACAGCAGAGCAATGGGGAAATTTTCTTATTGCAATATTTGATGAATGGGTAAGGCGAGATGTTGGTGAAGTGTATGTTCAGATGTTTGATGCAGCGCTTGCTTCGTGGTACGGCATTCAGCCGGCCATGTGTATTTTTCTGGAGAGATGCGGAATGGCGGCGACGCTTGAACATAACGGAGATTTTTACAGTTGTGATCACTATGTCGAACCCAATTATCTTCTGGGAAATATTATGGAAAAGGAAATGACGGAAATGATAATCTCAGACAAGCAGATTAAATTCGGTAATGATAAATACGACACGCTTCCCGGATACTGCAGAAATTGCGATGTTTTATTTGCATGTCACGGAGAATGTCCGAAGAACAGATTCATAAATACACCTGACGGAGAGCCGGGACTTAATTATCTTTGCGCAGGATATATGAAATTTTTCAGGCATATAGACGAGCCGATGAAGTTTATGGTGAATAAGCTGAAAGTGAATCAGGCACCTTCTGATATTGTAAATTACTACAGAGAAACAGAAATGAAATTAACTGACTTATTTTCCAAAGCAGAAAGAAATGATCCATGTCCCTGCGGCAGCGGAAGGAAGTTCAAATTATGTCACGGGAAATCCGTAACGGGGCTTTAATTTATGAAGATAATTTTGATTTAAAAAAATTTATTTTAAACAGAAATAATACAATGAGTAAAAAATCAATAAAATTAATTTTAAAAACATTACTGCTGTCAGTTGTCTTTTCCGGAAATGCATTTTCGCAGATCGATTCCTCCGCAGTCTCAATACTTGACAGCATGAGCAGTGTTGTAACCTCACTGGAGTCGTGCAGTTTTGAACTTACCACTGAATATGATATTTATAACACACGATTCGGTCTCGTAAAACATTCGGATAAAGCGAATGTTTATCTGAAAGCTCCCGATAAATTTTTTATTAACAGAGAGGGGGATAAAGGAAATAAAGAATTTTATTACGACGGTAAAACAATATATTACTATTCAAAGGATAATAATCAATATGCTTCAATGTCCGCACCTCCGACAATCATGGAGACCATTGACAGTATTCAGAATGAATACGGAATAGAATTTCCTGCTTCAGATATTTTTTATCCGGATCTTGTAGATGAGATGCTTTCTAATTCAGATAATCTTGCATATCTGGGATTAACAAATGCAGATAATAAAGAATGTCATCATATAGCCGGCACAAATAATGAGTTTGCTTATCAGGTATGGATAGCTGCAGACGGATCATTTCTTCCTGTGAAAATGGTAATAGTCTATACCGGTAAAGCGGGGAGTCCCCAATATGAAGCGACATTCCGGAATTGGATCCTGAATCCGGAGCTGCAGGGTACTATGTTTGATTTTATTATTCCCGCAGGCGCAACAAAAATAAAAATTATTAAAAAATAAATGATTTTAAAAAAATAATAAAAACCAAAATGACAAGAAAAATTTTCCTGTTGGTATTTTCGTTCACATTTATCTTAGCTGCATTAAGTTCGGATGAATGTTATGCTCAGCGTTTTAAGAAATCAGGAAGTACCGGCAGATCAGGCAATACTGACAGATCTGTTCAGAAACCAAAAAATAACACCTCAGGTAAAAGATCTATCTCAGGGAAAGATTTTAATTCCTCACAAGTTAAAAAAAGAGATTATAGTGATGTAGATAAACGGAATAAAGATATAAATAACAAAAAAAAGAATGACATTAATACTAATGACATTAATACTAATGACATAAACAGAAATGACATTAATACAAATGACATTAAGAGAAACGATATAAACAGAAACGACATAAACAGAAATGACATTAATATAAACAATGTAAATGTTTATCATGGATATCATTACAGCGGATATCACCCATATTATTACCATTCTTATTCACCTTATTACTGGGGTCCTTACTGGCATCCAACAGGTTTCTATATGGCAACGATGTTTACTACAGCAGTTTTGATTTCCGTATCAAATCAAAATTACTATTACAATGAAGGTGTATATTATTCGCCTTCAGGGAGCGGATATGTTGTAGTGCCGGCTCCTGAAGGTGCAGCAATAACTGAATTACCTTCCGGATATTCATCACTGATTGTGGGTTCAGCAAGATATTATTACTATGGCGGTATTTTTTACTCATTAAGCGGAGACTCATATAATGTTGTGACAGCTCCGGTTGGCGCAGTTGTAAATGATCTTCCTGAAGGAGCGGAAGAAATTGAGGTCGGGGGAGTTAAACTATTGAAATACAACAACGCATTTTTTCAGCCGGTATCTCAAAGCGGTAATGATGCTTATGAAGTTGTGAATGTTCAAAAATAAGTTTTACATTTTCATGATCATTTTTAATCCGGTTACATAAGAATCGTTTCTTAATGAAATGAGGTTAGTAATCTGCTTAAGATTTTCCGTACGACTATAGCAATTGACTCAAAAATAAAATTAGTTTTTAGTACAATGTAAACTGAAATCTCACATCACTTAAACTTTTTATAATGTCAGAAGAAAACTTACCTATAAAAAAAGACTCAAATGAACTTGCTGAAGACAGAACAAATTTAGCTTACGAAAGAACAGCTCTTGCCAATGACAGAACGCTTATGGCATGGATCAGAACTTCGACTTCTTTGATATCATTTGGATTCACAATTTATAAGTTTTTCCAGGAATTCAGAAAAGCAGAAGGTCCGGAGTTGCCGCATACTCTTTTATCTGCAAGAGAAATAGGAATGGTCCTGATACTATTCGGATTTCTCGGATTGTTCTTTGCATTGCTCCAGTACAGATCTGATATGAAAAGAATTAAAGCATCTTACAGTCTTACAGGTTTTAATTTTACTCCGGTACTTGCATTGCTGATGCTTATTTTTTCAATAATGCTTTTCCTTGCAGCATTAATGAGACAATAGTAAAATAAATTTTTTTGATTCTGAAAAATGTTTGCAAACTATTTTTAAACGTTCATTTAATTAAGAAGTAATTATATTTTAGAAATAAAATTTTTATTTGATTTTTTTATGAATGACAGTTACAAAAAACGATAGGGTAATATGAATCCATATCCTTATCAGGTAATTGAAAATCAGCGGAAAGTAAAACTAAGCATTCAAACATTTTAATTTAAAACACTAAAGAGAGAATATTTCCTCAGAAAGGAATTAAAATAATATGGGTAATAAAAAAGAATTACAGCGTTCAGTCCTCCCGATTCCCGATAAAACGTTTAGCGGATTGATAACTTATGATGCGAAGGATCCCGATTCAAAATTTCCGCCAATTGAACAACTGCGACCTCCGGAAGATGCTCCGAATGTATTAGTTATCCTGATAGATGATGCAGGTTTTGGATCAACAAGTGCCTTTGGCGGTCCATGCCATACTCCTGCAGCTGAAAATCTGGCAGCTGAAGGATTGAAGTATAACCGTTTTCATACAACAGCTTTATGTTCGCCGACAAGGCAGGCTCTACTAACAGGTCGTAATCACCATTCAGCAGGCATGGGCGGAATAACAGAAATCGCAACAGGCGCACCGGGTTACAACTCATTGCTGCCTAATACTATGTCTCCGCTGGCTCAAACTCTGAAACTCAATGGTTATTCCACTGCGCAATTCGGAAAGTGCCATGAAGTACCGGTTTGGCAAACCAGTCCAGCAGGTCCGTTCAACCAATGGCCTACAGGCGGCGGCGGATTTGAATACTTTTATGGATTTATAGGAGGTGAAGCAAATCAATGGTACCCGACATTATATGAAGGTACTACCTCAGTCGAACCGGATAAAACTCCGGAAGAAGGATACCATCTTGTTGAAGATATGACCGATAAAGCAATAGCATGGATTGGACAGCAAAAAGCACTTGCTCCTGATAAGCCTTTCTTTATATACTTTGCTCCCGGAGCTACTCATGCCCCGCACCATGTTCCGAAGGAATGGGCTGATAAGTACAAAGGCAAGTTCAAACAGGGATGGGATAAGCTACGTGAAGAAACATTTGAACGTCAGAAAAAACTTGGTGTAATACCAAAGGATTGCAAACTCACAACCCGTCACAAGGAAATTCCTTCATGGGATGAAATGCCCGAGCCATTTAAACCTGTATTGCAAAGGGAAATGGAAGTATATGCAGGATTTATGGAATATACAGATCACCATGTCGGAAGGATGATTGATTCCCTTAAATCACTTGGAATAAAAGATAATACACTTATATTTTATATCATCGGTGATAACGGCGCTTCAGCCGAAGGATCACTCAATGGCTGCTTCAATGAAATGAGTTATTTTAATGGTCTGCAGTCTATGGAAACACCTGAGTATCTTACAGAACGGCTCGATAAACTCGGTGGTCCGGAATCATACAACCATTATGCTGTGGGCTGGGCACATGCAATGAATACACCTTATCAGTGGACCAAGCAGGTGGCATCACACTGGGGCGGGACGCGAAACGGCACGATCATTCAGTGGCCAAAAGGCATTAAATCAAAAGGTGAGATCCGCTCTCAATTCCATCATGTTATTGATGTCGCACCTACTATCCTTGAAGCTGCAGGACTTCCTGAACCAACGTTTGTAAACGGAGTGCAGCAAAAACCTATAGAAGGTGTAAGTATGCTTTATTCATTCAATGATGCAAAAGCAGATGAGATGCATGAAACTCAGTATTTCGAAATGTTTGGAAACAGGGGCATTTATCATAAGGGCTGGACAGCAGTTACTCACCATGTCACTCCCTGGATTAACAGTAAGAGTATTCCTCTTGACGACGATGTCTGGGAATTATATGACACAACAAAGGACTGGAGCCAGTCGAATGATCTTGCAAAACAAATGCCTGAGAAGCTCCGTGATCTTCAGCGTCTGTGGATAATCGAGGCGACACGCTACAATGTATTACCAATAGATGACAGAATAATTGAAAAGATAAACCCGGATACTTCCGGCAGACCTGTGCTCATCAAAGGAAATTCTCAAATTCTCTTTGGCGGTATGGGTCATCTGTCTGAAAACTGTGTACTGAATATTAAGAATAAGTCACACTCTGTTACTGCTGAAATCATTGTACCTGAAGGCGGCGCAGAAGGTGTAATTATTGCTCAGGGCGCAAATATCGGGGGCTGGAGCCTTTATGCTAAGAACGGTAAACTAAAATACTGTTACAATCATGGTGGCTTTAATCATTATTATGTTGAAGGAACTACACCAATTCCTGCAGGTGAACATCAGGTTCGGATGGAATTCGAATATGCCGGCGGCGGATTAGGTAAAGGCGGAAAGGTTACTTTGTACACAGACGGTAAGAAAGTAGGAGAAGGTGATATTGGCGCAACTTTGTCAATGATCTTTTCTGCTGATGATGGTTGTGATGTAGGCGAGGATACAGGTTCTCCTGTTTCTCCGGATTACGGTTCTCGGGGAAACAGATTTAACGGAAAAGTTAAAGGAGTAGAACTCGCAATAGCTGACTCAGCCGTAAAACCGGATCATTTGGTTTCACCGGAAGCTGCAATCCGTTTAGCACTGGCAAGGCAGTAAAGATTCATTTAAATGAGATTTCAATTTGTTAACCTTCCCGGGTAATAAACCGGGAAGGTTTTTTTGGATTTCATAATTCAGTTCACTGAAGTGAACTGCAATGAATGTTTGTCAGAATTAATTTTCAGAAATCAGTTCACTAAAGTGAACTGCAATGAATGTTGGGACATCAGTTCACTAAAGTGAACTGCAATGAATGTTAGGACATCAGTTCACTAAAGTGAACTGCAATGAATGTTAGGACATCAGTTCAGTTCACTAAAGTGAACTGCAATGAATATGTTTGGACTTCAGTTCAGTAAAGTGAACTGCAATGAAAGCTGGACTGTATTCATCTCTGTGCAAGAAGTTCTTCAGCTTTTTCCAGCATCCACTTTTTCTTTAAAGTAATTTTTTCTTCCTCTAACATTTTTTTAAAATTAATTATTTCCGTGAATTCAGGATTTTTTTTCAGCTTTAGAATTTTTTTGTAATATCTGAGAAAGTTATTATATTTTAGATTGAGGTCAGCAGATATAATTTTATTATTGCGTATGTAATGCCTGAAGGTGTCAATTAACGAAACCGTTGTATCAAAATAATTAAGTTCATAATAAATCTGCAGGCGCAAAATATAGGAATCCACGGAATAAATAAATGAATCCAGCTTAACTTTTGTCAGTTGATTTAATGATTCAACATATTCATTTTTCTCAAATAACAATAAAGCGTATCCGTAATTAAAAACATTTTCCCTTTCATTTTCTATAATGTAATTCCTGTAATGATTTATGAAATATTCCGCCCAGTCTATTTCTTTTACCCGAATTGCCGCGGTCAGTATGGCTCTGTATTCAGATAAATTCATCCTGTTCACACTATCATCGGAAAATAAATCTCTCTCAAGCATTGATTTATAGTTTTCAAAAAGTTCTCTCTCAAGTTCGTTTCTTCCATTAGCTATTTCCATCAGACAATATAAATTCAGCTGACTGATATAAAAATAAAGCAAATTCTTACTGAGATATTTTTCACACTCTGAAATTTTTGATTTAAATTTAAAATAATTATCAGGATCATTCTTGCTTTGTGAAAGCTGATAATCGAGATAATATAATTCAAGAAGGTTTGATTCTTTCTCAGTTATTCCTTTAGCATCTTTCAGCATCAGGATGAACTTTTTAAAATCAAAACATTTATAAAATATTTCAATTGAATTAAGTTCTTCGGAAATTTTGAAAGTATACTTTTGTGTCTGTAATATCTTGAAATCAGCTAATGAATTAAAAAGAAAGTAATTGATTAAATTACTCTGTGAACTTACGACATTCTCATAGAACAATTCGGTTTTATTGATTGCTGAATAGTTGTTGTATTTGATCTTGTGAAAAACATGCATATTAAAATAGTAGTCTTCGTAATAATCATTATTGTATTTGTATCTCTTCTCAATGATCTTTATTTTCTTTTCCATCAATTCAATGAGATTTCGCCGGAAAAGCTGGTTGAGAATATTCAGATCAATTTTTTCCTTTTGCGAGCGAATTTCCAGCACATTCAGATACTCTTCGGCAAGTTTTGTCATATTCGAAATATATTTTCTGAATACAACATCATTGTATCTCTTTCCCTTGTTTACTTTTGAATATAAATTTTCTTTGGTGAGTTTATTATTTTTGAATTCAGGGTAGTATTTTTTCAGCTCATTGAAAAGTTTTATTAAAGTAGAATGATTATTGTAAAAAGGAGAACAGATAAATTTTTCAAAATGAGAAATTTCTTTCTTTGAAAATTGCTTAAAAAGATTTAGTATTCCCGAATTGATAAATGTATTGGTTCCCTTTTTCGGCACTTTAATCATAGGTTCACAATGATTGTTTTTTAAATAAATGTTATTAAATAAATAATGTAAAAATCAGATTATTAATTAAAGTTATTTAAAAACGTCAGTTCACAACTCACATAATTTTTCCCGAATTATTTCCGATAGAATGTTTAAGATAGATTCAAATTTTATTATTTTGAAAAAAATTTTATAAGGTTGGACAGATATCCCGGTCCCGGAATGATTAGCTCTGTTAAATTTATGAGTGTGACACGTACTTTTCCTGACATGTATGTAATCCGAAAGAGCTAAGAATCACGGAACCGAAACATTTCAGTTATGTTAAGTCCGGTAAAAAAAATTAAATACAGAGGAAAAAAGTGTACAGATATTAAAATGTACTTTGCATAAATTACAACATATAAAAAATAAGTAGTACAGTAGTTAATAACTTTCAGTCTGATTTGTTAAGACTGATATATAATTCATTAATAAAAAATCATAAATTAATTTAGAAAGGATTTAAATTATGGCTCTTAAAGAATACAAACCGGGTGCTGCTTTTTCCGGTGTTATCGGAAGGACGTTTGATCAGTCCACGCCGGCATGGCCCGAACCAAACAGGGCAAAAGAAGGTTCGCCAAATGTTTTATTTATAGTTCAGGATGACACAGGATTTGGTCAGATGGGATGTTACGGCAGTCCTATCAGAACTCCTAATATAGATGCACTTGCAAAAGAGGGATTGCTATTTAACAGCATGCATACTACAGCTTTGTGTTCACCGACACGATCATGCATACTTACAGGTAGAAATCATCACTCAAATGCAATGTCCTGTATAACAGAAGGATCTACAGGATATCCCGGAGGCAACGGCAGCATTCCTTTTGAAAACGGATTTCTTTCTGAAATGCTTTTACAGAAAGGATATAACACTTATGCTTTGGGAAAATGGCATCTGACACCTGCTGAGCAAAACTCTGCCGCAGGACCTTATGACCGTTGGCCGCTTGGAAGAGGATTTGAGAGATATTACGGATTCCTGGGAGGCGATACACATCAGTATTATCCTGAATTAGTTTATGACAATCATCAGGTCGAACCACCGAAAACTCCTGAAGAAGGTTATCATCTGACGGAAGATCTTGTTGACAAAGCAAAATCATTTATTGCAGATTCAAAACAGATTGCTCCGGATAAACCATTCTTCATGTATTTCTGTCCCGGTGCGCAGCATGCCCCTCATCACGTCCCGAAAGAATGGGCAGATAAATATAAAGGAGCATTTGATGACGGATGGGATGCGTACCGTGAGAAAGTATTTGCCAATCAGAAGAAACTCGGAATCATTCCAAAAGACGCTGAACTTTCAAGACATGATCCGGACGTTCAGGACTGGAATAAACTTTCCGCTGAAGAGAAAAAACTTTATGCAAGAATGATGGAAGTCTTTGCAGGATTTCTTGAACACACTGATTATCATTACGGCAGACTGTTTCAGTTTTTAAAAGACATAGGTCAATGGGATAATACATTGATAATGTTTATATCAGATAACGGAGCAAGTGCTGAAGGCGGACCAACAGGTTCAGTTAATGAAAATAAATTCTTCAACAATATTCAGGATGACCTGCAGCAGAATCTCGCTGCAATAGATGAAATCGGCGGACCGAAATTCTTTAATCATTACCCATGGGGATGGACATTCGCAGGCAATACTCCTTTTAGAAGATGGAAAAGAGAAACATACAGAGGCGGTATAAGTGATCCGTTTATTGTTCACTGGCCAAAAGGAATTAAATCAAAAGGAGAGGTGCGAACTCAATATGCTCATGCAATTGACATGGTTCCTACTGTTCTTGAAGCGCTTGGGATTGAACCTCCGGCAGTTATAAAAGGAACTACACAGTCTCCTATTGAAGGCCAAAGTTTTGCACATGCATTTAATGACGGCAAAGCAAAGAGCAAGCATGAAGTTCAGTATTTTGAAATGATGGGACACAGGTCAATTTATCATAACGGCTGGAGAGCTGTTTGTCCGTGGCCGGGGACATCTTTTGCAGAAGCAGGAATGGGATTTGGAATGCCGATTGACGCAGCAAAGCTGACTGAACTTGACGCAAACAACTGGGAGCTTTATCATATTGAAGAAGACTTCGCAGAAAATCACAACTTAGCAAAAGAGAATAAACCAAAACTGATCGAGATGATAGCGCAGTGGTATGTAGAAGCCGGCAAGTATAATGTACTGCCTGTTGACGGACGCGGACCGCTAAGATTTGGTGATGAAAGACCGCAGATCGCAGGACAAAGAAAATCATATACTTATTATCCCGGAACACAGGTAATTCCTGTTAATGCTGCAGTAAATGTAATGAACCGTTCATTCAGTATAACTGCAGATGTAGAAATTCCCAAAGGCGGAGCAGAAGGCGTAATTTACTGCATGGGCGGAAATGACGGAGGATTAACTTTTTATATGTCGGACAATAAACTTCAGTATGCATACAATTATGTTGCATCCGAATATTTCAGAGTTATATCCAAAGACAATGTACCGGAAGGCAGACATAAATTAAGATTTGAATTTGAAGCAAAGGGCAAGCCGGATCCGATGAATGGAAAAGGTTGCGGTGGAACTGCACAGCTTTATATTGATGACAAACTTGTCGGTCAGGCTGAAATTCCATATACTATGCCTCTGTCAATGGGACTTGGTGCCGGAGCTTCAGTTGGATGTGACCCGGGTTCGCCGACCATACCAGATTACAAACCGCCGTATGAGTTCACAGGAAAATTATATACTGTAACAGTGGATGTAAGCGGTGATCTGATCAAAGATGATGAAGCTGCAATGAGAAGTATAATGGCAAGACAATAAGAGCATTTGGAATTTGGGATTTCGAATTTGGAATTAAATGATTTTTGATTTTGGATTTTTGATTTTGGATTTAGTTTTTTTGCCTATTGCCTATTGCCTATTGAACAAACTCCTTCCCAAGCCCCGCTTGGGAAGGGAGTTATAGTAGGGTTATTTGGAATTAAATGATTTTAGATTTTGGATCTTTGATTTTAGATTTATTTTTATTGGCCATTGCCAATTGCCAATTGCCTATTGCCAATTGCCTATTGCCAATTGCCTAAATGAATTGTAACTAATTTCAATAATAGCAATATTTGTATGAAAATAATTAATAAAAAACATCCCGCATATTCATCACCAATAATATTTTCAATAATCAAAAAGTGATTGGAAATACATATTATGCATGACATTATAGAGGTGATTGCATCAGCAATAGAAATTATTGCGGTAATTGTGATTGCCGGTTCAATTCTTGTAAACCTTACCAAAGCTTTATTTAAACTTAACTCCAAAGATCCGGAATTTTTCAAAGAATACAAAAACAAAATCGGAAAGGCCTTGCAGGCGGGACTGGAATTCCTTGTTGCTGCAGATATAATACGCACTGTTACCATTGAACCTACTTTGCAGGGAGTTCTTATACTTGGTTTGCTTGTACTTATCAGAACTTTTTTAAGCTGGTCATTAATTGTAGAAGCGGAAGAACGATGGCCGTGGCAATCAGCTAAAAATGAAAATGTTACACAGGAAAGTAAGGAATGATTTTTAAATATTTTATAATAACTGTTATACTGGAAATGTAAATACATAAAAGAATATTCAGAAACATTTGCAATACAAATAACTCATTAATAAACCTAAAACTAAAAAATGAAAAAAACTTACATCTTTACTTTGCTGTTAATATCTTTTTTTGTAATTTCAAATTCTTCAAATGCCCAAAATGTCAGACTTAATCTTTACTCGGGATATAATTTTGATGATGGGATTGAAGCTCTCGGAAACAACAACAATTATTTCAAAGGAACCATAAAAGCCGGATACCAATGGGGTGCAGGGCTTGAGTTTATTGTAAGACCGACATACGGAGTTGAACTTGCATACTTCAGAGAAGACACAGATTTTCCGGTTGATTATTCTACAAATAGTATCTTAAATGATGATTCACTCAGAACTTTTGGTGTCGGTCTGAATTTTATAATGCTTGCCGGCAATAAATACCTTCCACTTCAATCAAAAACAGTTTCTCTTTACGGAGGATTAATGCTTGGAATGGCAATAATTAACAATAAAGATCCTCTTCCCGGATCAGATGCTTCTGCTACTAAATTTGCATGGGGCGCTAGAGCCGGTGTTTTTATTAACGCTTCAAAAAGCGTAGGGCTGAAGCTGCATGCACAATTATTATCAGCAGTTCAGTCAGTTAACGGCGGATTGTATCTTGGAACAGGCGGAACAGGCGCAGGTTTTAATACTGAGTCTTCAATGTATCAGTTCGGTTTAGGAGGCGCTCTTGTATTTTCGTTTGGCGGATCAGGTTCAAGAGTAAGAAGATAACCAAAACAATTATTTCTAAAATTAAATACTAACTCTATGTTTAAAAAATGGTGGGTTTTATTGATTCAGGGAATTATCATGTTAATTCTCGGAATTTATATTTTGAATAACCCGGTGGAAATGCTTGCCGGAATATCTTTATGGATCGGTATTCTGATTCTTTTCACTGGAATATTAGGAATATTCGGATGGATCTTTGCCGGTAAAGAACACCGTGATACCGGAGCGCTTATCTGGAGTTTGTTAAGTGTTGTCTTTGGTTTGATAATTCTCGGGAATTTGCTTGCTGCAATGAAAGCAGTAACAGTTATATTCGGAATATGGATACTAGTCACAGGATTCAGTCTCTTATCGTCAGGATGGAAAGTAAAGAAAGAAAATTCAATGGGCTGGTTTCTGGTTATCGTCGGTATATTATCTCTGATTGCAGGAATTATGATGATAACAAATATGGGCAGCGGTGCAGCCGGAGTTGCGACTATACTCGGATTTCAGGTTATCCTGTCCGGAATTGCTTTAATAATTCTTTCATTTGCAAAGAAAATGATTGTGAGTAAAGTGGAGAAAAAAATTGACGATTTAAAATCAAGGATTTAAATTTCAAAGTTACTTTTTTAAAAACTAATTGATTATGTTTAATGGGTCCCGGTTATCCGGGACTCTTTAGTTATTTTTAGAATCTAAATTAAACTGTATGAATAAAATTCATTCTCAATTTTTTAAAGCAATATTAGTCTTATCATTTATCAGCTATTCAAATATATATTCTCAGCAGGATGCTGAAAACGTAGCCAAGGCACTTTCAAATCCCGTTGCCAGTATGTACAGTGTGCCTTTTCAGAATAATTTTCAGCTTGGTATCGGACCTGAAAAAGGATACAAATATCTTCTCAACTTTCAGCCCGTGATACCGGTTTCACTCAGTAAAAGTATTAATCTTATAAACAGGGCAATTTTCCCTGTGATTTTTCAAAATCATGTGACTGGTACTTCAAGGCAAAACGGATTGGGAGACATTCTGTATTCAGCATTCTTATCTCCTTCAAAAAGTAAAATAATATGGGGTATTGGTCCGGCTTTGTCTTTTCCGACAGCAACGGATTCTATGCTCGGCACGAAGAAATTATTATTCGGACCGACAATGGTTGTACTCGGTCAGCCCGGTTCATGGACAATTGGAGCTTTGGCTAATAATCTTTGGTCAGTTGCCGGAGCTGAATACAGATCTGAGATAACCGCTCTGTATGTTCAGCCATTTGTAACATATAACACAAAGGGTGGAATGGGAATCGGGGTTTCTTCTGAAAACTCATATGACTGGAGGAGAAAGATGCTTACTTCCGGTTTAGTTGCGTTAAATCTGAGTCAGGTTTTTAAATTAGACGGAAAGCAGATTGCAAGTCTTAACCTCTCGCCTTTATACTTCTATTCTAATGAGAGTGTAAATAAACCTGAATGGGGTGCAAGGGTCGTGGTAACTTTGGTCTTTCCGAAAAAATAGAAACAGGTAGTTAAAAGTTAAAAGTTGAAAGTTGAAAGTTGAAAGTTAAAAGTTGAAAGTTAAAAGTTGAAAGAATATAAATAGTTTTAAATCTAACAATTAGAAGTTAAATAAATACTATGGAAGATCTGATAACAAGAATTTTTGATAATCTGGGATTAAAGACTGAAGGACCTATGAAATTCAGGTTCATTCTTCAGCCGATTGTTTCTCTGATCTTTGCAGTCAAAGCAGGGTTAAGAGATTCAAAGTCCGGTGAGGTTCCATATTTCTGGGGATTAATAAAAGGGAAAGGCGAAAGAAAAGATTTGCTGAAAGAGGGGTGGAAGGATGTTGGAAAATTATTTGTCATTGCTTTGCTTCTTGATATAATTGCTCAGATAATTATTCTGAAAACAGTTTACCCTTTCGAAGCTGTAATTACGGCAATCATACTAGCTTTTATTCCTTATATTATTTTCAGAGGAATAGTAAACAGAATTATCTCTTTGTTTAAGAAAAAGTAACAAGAGTTTTTTGAAATCAGAAAATTATTTTTTCAATACAAATTTTCAGTTCTATACAATTTCAAAATTATTAAATAATTTTTAAGTAAACGTTTTGTACAAATGTTAACTAACATCTCTTTCAATTTTAGATATGAATTTACTTTTGAAAGCATTCACGTTAATTTTACATCACTCAGTTTTTTATATAAAGATTTAATTTTATCAAAACTACAACCATTATTATAAAATTAATAATTAAAACATTATGAAAAGCATTCTTACAATCTTATTTGTATTATCATTTTCCGTAAATGCAATTTCAGGAGATAAATGTCCTGAACTTCCTGTAATTAACAATCTCACAAAATTAAACAGCATTCTTTCTTCCGGCATTTCAAATGATAAAAAAGTACCAAAGCCAAAAGATTTTTCATTCACAGTAAATCCTTATTTATGGACAATAGCAGCCGGTGGAACAATCGGTATTCCCACCTCTCCGTCAGGATATCCGAAATCTTATGAATTCAATAAGAGCTTTTCCGATGCCGTGAAAAATCTTAAGATGGCATTTATGATCGGTGGGAAATTTAAATACAAAAAAGTAAGCTTGTATTACGATATGGCTTATATCAACCTTCAAAAATTAGATATTACAATACCTGAAGGTAAAGGCATTCTGAGCGCAAATACTTCAAGCAAGGAGTTTATAACAGATCTGTCTTTAGCGTATTCTTTTCCAATGAGCAATAAGAATATTACACTTGATGCATATGCCGGTACAAGAATTTGGTCAACAGAAAATGAGATCTCACTTCTGATTAACGATAATACACAAAACGTAAAAAGTTCAAGCAAAAGCTGGGTAGATCCTATTGTCGGTATCAATGCAAAATTTCTGTTATCCCAAAATTGGTTTGCTTATGTAAGAAGTGATTTTGGAGGATTCGGAGCTAACTCGGAATATACATTTATGATCCTCGGAGGATTCGGTTACAAGTTTGCTCCGAACTGGAATACATCACTTGGAGTAAAAGATCTCAGTGTTGATTATAATAAAGACGGTTACTTATTTAATCTGAATCAATACGGACTGATCCTGAGCATTGGTTATGTGTACTAAATAAAAATAAATCAGTAAGTCAAAATAATTTTTAATTACAAAGTACCGTAAAGATGGAGATCTCTTTTTTAGTTTCTACAGATACTATTGTTATTGTAAGCGTACAATTTATTCTCATGATGTTTTTTATTTATCTGGGAATAAAGGTATCTCTTTTCAGAAAAGTCAGCAGAGATTCAGAAGAGAGCAATTCAATAGTAATAACAGGGATATATACAGTTACGGGTTTGCTGCTTGCATTTTCTTTTGGAATGTCGGGAAGCAGATTTGATTCAAGGAAAAAAGACATTGTTGAAGAAGCTAATAATATCGGAACAGCCATATTGCGATCTGATATGTATCCTGATTCCATAAGATCGCTCTTCAGGGAAGATTTCAGAAATTATCTTGAAGCAAGGATTTTATATTTTGAAGCCCGAGAGGATATAAATATGATAAAGAAATCAATTGCAATGTCTGATGAATACGCAGATAAATTATGGAAAAGAGCAACTGAACTTTCAAAAAATAGTCAATACTTGGTTGTCAGTAATCAAATGATCCCGGCTCTGAATGCTGTGTTTGATATTGCAAATACAAGGATGCGCGGTGAACTGTATAAACTGCCTGATGAGTTAATTTATATGCTCCTTTTATCTTTAATTATAGGTGCTTTTATTTACGGATATACATCTCAGGCAAAAGGGAAGGTTGACTGGTTTATTGCAATTTGTTTCTGTCTTGTTTCGATTTTTATTATCTTCTTCATATTAGATATGGACAGACCCAGAAGAGGTCTCATAAATCTTGATGATTCACATAAGGCCATTACAGACATAAGAAAAATGTTCCAATGATCCTGAATCTTATTGAAGTTTAAAATTAAAAATGTTTAAGAAGTATGTTACGGTGAATGAAGAAAACATATTCAATGAAAAATATTTAAAATTTTGAGGAACCGGGTATGAATATTGCAGATTTATTTTTTAAATCTCAGACCTACGACAGAGATACAATAAAAAAAATATTTTTAATTATTGCTGTTTCATGGTTACCTTTATTGATAATTTCATTTTTTTCCGGAACAATGTTATCTGCGGATAGCAAAATCAAAATTCCTTTTCTATACGACTATCTGACAAATGCCCGTTTACTCATCTCTTTCCCTGTAATATTTCTCTCTATCAGCATTATTAATAATCTTATTTCAAAATCATTCGATCAGTTTGTTTCAGCGGAAATAGTAAGGACAGAAGATCTCAGGAAATTTAAACAAATATCAGATACGTACTACAAATTAAAGGATTCAAAGATTTCAAATATAATTATATTTTTCTTATCATACCTTTGGATATATTTTTTCTGGAGAAACTATGAAGATATAAGCGGATTAAATTCATGGAAATTAATCAGTTCAGGGAATGAAGGAGTACAGCTTGCCGGATACTGGTACTACATTGTCAGTATTCCCGTGGTTCAGATTTTTATGTTTAAAATGATATGGACTTTTTTATTGTGGAGTTCTTCTTTGTACAGAATAGCAAAACTAAATTTAAATATTTCGTCCAGTTCGCCGGATGGCGCAGGAGGACTGGCATTTCTCGGATATACACAGATATTTTTCGGATTATTAGGGTTCGCACAGAATGTCACTTTCTCTGCAGGTATAGCAGACAAAATTGTTTATAACAATGAGTCATTTATGGATTACAGATTTAATATTATTCTCGGAATTATATCCGTGTCGCTGATTTACATTGTGCCGTTATTGTTTTTTACAAAACATCTTTTAAATGCAAAATTAGTTACACTTTTTGAATACAGTAAACTCGGATTAAATTACGGGACTTCCTTTGAAAACAAATGGATAAAAAAGAATATGCCGGATAATTCAGAACCTCTTCTGGGGAATGCTGATATCCAGTCTCTTGCTGATATGTCTAATTCTGTAAAAATGGTTCAGGATCAATTAATTATTCCATTAAGAATTTCTACATTCATTGCATTCTTTGTGGTTTTGATTATTCCTTACCTTCCACTGCTGCTTCTTCGTTATACCTCGGAGGAGATTTTACAGGGTATATTGAATTTCTTTGTATGATTTGATTTTATTTGAAAAATGGAAATTTATTTAATTAAAAATGAAGTTTAACGGGCTGAATTTATTTAAGACTTATAAGAAGCAATGGCTGTCAAAAGACTTGATAGCTGGTTTGTCAGTTGCAGCAATTGCAATGCCCGTCGGGATAGCTTATGCGGGAATTGCCGGATTGCCATTGCAGACAGGTTTGTATTCCTGCATACTGCCGATGATAATTTACGCCTTGTTCGGTTCTTCAAGACAACTGATAGTAGGACCTGATTCAGCGACATGCATTCTGGTTGCTGCGGCAATTTCACCGCTCGCAGCGGCAGGATCGGATTCTTATGTATCGCTTTCCATTATGCTCGCTTTAATGACAGGAATACTCAGCATAGTATTTGCTGTATTCAGATTGGATTTTATAGCCAACTTTTTATCCAAACCGATTTTGAACGGATATCTGAACGGACTGGCAATAAGTATTATTGTAGGACAATTCGGAAAGGTTTTTGGTTTTGATTTGAAACCGCAGGGAATTTTCAGAATGCTTTATGAATTTATTTCTAAAATTCCAGACACTCATTTAACTACTTTTGCATTCGGACTTACTGTATTTATTTTACTCAGAGTATTTAAGAAATTTTTACCTGTGCTTCCTGCTCCATTTCTGTTCGTAGCAGCAGGTATTATTATTGTTTATTTATTTGATCTCGGAAAGAGCGGTATGAGTCTCGTAGGATCAATACCTTCAGGATTTCCTTCAATAGGAATTCCTGCTTTTGATCTTTCGGAAACGGGAGATTTGTTTGTAAAATCTTTAGGGATAGTTTTAATAAGTTACTGCAGTTTTATGCTTACAAATAAAAGTTTTGCCGCAAAGAACGGATATCAGATAAATGCAAATCAGGATCTCTATGCGCTGGGATTTGCAAATATTTCATCAGGACTTTCACAGGGTTTTGTAATAAGCGGAGCAGACTCAAGAACTGCTGTCGCCGACAATGCAGGAGGTAAATCTCAAATGACATCAATCATCGCTTCATTGATAATTGTGATGGTTCTGCTTTTCTTTACGGAAACACTTAAATATTTGCCTGTTGCAATACTGGGTGCAATAGTTATTTCAGCTTCAATCGGGCTGTTTAATTTTGAATATTTAAAAAATTTATATCTTGTCAGCAGACCTGAGTTTTATCTTGCAGTGATTACATCTTTGTGCGTTCTTACTATTGGAGTTTTACCCGCAGTAATATTTGCTGTATGTCTTTCATTGCTTGTGCTTCTTGCAAGAGCGAGCAAACCTCACGATGCGATACTAGGAAGATCTGTTGATAAAAATACTTACATTGATATTCAGGAAGATTCCGGAGTTAAATCAATACCCGGTTTGCTGATTTATAGATTTGACGCTCAGTTGTTATTCTTTAATGCAGACTATTTCAGGGAAAGAATAAATCATTATATAAATAAATCAGAAGATAAAATTGACTGCCTGATCATTGATGCAGAAACTATAGTGCTAACCGACATTACCGGTGCAGAAATACTGAGCGAACTTATATCAGGGCTTAATAACAGAGGTATAACAGTTTTTATTGCAAGGTCTAAATTTAAATTTAATTCAATGATTCATAAAACAGGAATTGATAAAAAAGCCAAAGTCTTCAGGACTGTTCATGAAGCGGCGGATCATTATCTGGAAACAGTAAAAAATAATAGTTAGCATTTCTATGTATTAAATCAAAAAAGTGTTTTAAAAATTTTATTAAATCGAATCATCACATTTAACAATAAAATGAAAAAAGTTAAAAGTAAATCTGAATATTTTCTGTTTGCATTTCTTGTTTGCATATTTATGTATCCGCAGATCTCATTTTCACAGTTGAAGTTAGGAGTAACTACAGGAGTAAACATGACCTCATTGAGCGGCGATTCACCGGAAGATGCCGGTTATTCAAAAGGCGCTGGTCTGATTTTCGGATTGTCAGGTGAATATAATATTACAAAAGATCTGATAATAAATATTCAGCCGCGATATGTTCAGAAAAAAGGAAAGATCTATTATGAAATTAAACAGGAAGATCCGATAGACAGTTTTGAAACTGAACTGGATTATTTCAGTCTGCCATTGATTTTAAAAATACCTGCTTTGACAAGCATTACTTTTGTTAACGGAGGAATAGATGTTTCTTACCTTTCCAAAGCGAATATCCGGAGGATTGCCGGAGATGAAGGCGAAAAAGATTTTACGGAATATCTGAATAAGTTTGATCTTTCATTCTTATTCGGTTTAGGACTTTCATTTAATGTATTCAAAAATATAAGTCTGGACGCTGAAGCAAGATATGTGCAGAGTGTTTCTAATCTGGGAAAGAATTCAGAGCTATTATTTAACGGAGCGCTTCCGGAAAGATTCAGATCAAGCGGATTTCAGTTATTGACAAACATTTATTATACTTTTTAAATTTTATAATTATGCATATTAAAAAAATCATCCGGTGTTTACTTAGTCTTATAATAATTTTTACTTTTGTTCAGACCTCATACAGTCAAAAATATAAGGATAAAATTACAAATCTCAGCGAACGCAAAATTACAAAACCCAATCTTAACGGACATAATTTTATAAATTTATTCTCTGTAAAAAGTCCTTTTATAAACACATCTTTTAATTTTACAATGGGAGGGGGACAGACTGTCGGATTTGAATTGCCGCCGGTCGTCATTGATTCTGTTACTGTAATAAATACTGTCAAGGGAGATGTCGCATTTACTTCAATAAATTTTGAATATCAGGCAAAACTCAGAGACTGGCTTTCTTTCTGGGGTAATATACAGTTAAACGGAAGACTCGGCACAAAAATTAAGGTCTGTGTTTGCGCAGGGAATAAATCTCTCGACAGGTTATGAATTCGGATGGCTTTTTAAATTATGGGAAAATAAGAATAACATGATGTCAGGTGCAGTTAAGTTATCTAATTATAATTATTCAGTCATTGATCTTCAGGGATTTGTTAAAAAGATTATAGAGACAGGAGGTATTAGTGAAGATAATAAACTTTTTCAGTCAGTCCCTTCACTTACCGTATCAGGTGAATTAAGACATTCAATAGCTGTCAGCAGATCTCTCGGAATTACTTCTTTTATTGAAATAGGTTCAGGTGAATCTATTAAAAGAGATGAGGGAACAAAAGGAATATTTTTACTCGGAATAGCGGCTGATTATGACTTCCTTCCAAAAACAAATGTTCCGTTGGGATTTTCACTCGGTTATTTTCTGAATTCAAAACCAAATTTATCCGAAGACAGATTCGGAAATCCTCAGAATATTATCAGCAAGATAAGTTATACTGGAAGCAGTGATATGAATGCGGGAATTGAAATATCATATGAATGGTCTAAAGCCGGGATTCTTAAAATAATACTAATGGTGAAAGCTTAAAGTTCCTGAATTTAAACGGGAGTTTCAGATATTATTTCTGATTCAGAATTCTCTGTTGCTGTATGAAATCGAAATGTTTTAGATATTTTTAAAAAGAAATATTTCTGAACGGATTAAATTACCACTGAATAAGTATTCGTATCCGGATTAAATTATGTTTAAAAAGTATTATACTTTTAAAAGTTATTCCGGTTATGTGATTCTGATTTAAGCTAAATTGTGTTTTTAAAAATTTTAATTTTACAAAAAACTACTGACCCAACGCTATTGAAGCGGGATAAGTGTCAAAATTTACTTATACATCTCAGAGCATCAAATTCTGTTTTTTTCCTTATTGGCTAAATATTCATCAATTAAATCCAAAAAAATTTTAGCGTCCTTGCTGTTATCTTTTAAACTATTGCTGCCATAAGATCCTCCGAAATTTATAATTCCGCTCAGATATTCTCTCACTTCATGCTGGTCAAAGTTTATTCTTCCTGTTGACATATCATACAATCTGCATGATTGCGGACCGGAAAATCTGGAATTTATAGAAGTTAAAAGCTCTTTTAATTTTATGTCCATTGAATTTTTTTATTTCCTAAAGTTAATTGATTCCAACTTTCTATAAAATCCAATTATAAATCCTTCATCAGGAATCTCTGTACACGACAAAAATATTTTCTCGCAGATATTCGCAGAAAAAATTCGCAGATTTACACAAATAATCTATTTAAATCTTGTTTCTGCGAAATTCTGCGTGAAAATTCTGCGGTCATCTGCGAGAAATTCTCTCCAGAAAGTTTTGTCGTGTACAGAGATTAGGAATGTGTTCACATCCGTCCAAAACAATTTTCTCAACTCAAGATACAACAGTATTTGAGCTCTTTTTAATTAGTTATTTAAACTGAAGAATATGAGAAAATATTATTAAATTCGTGCTAATTAGAGAAATTCGTGGCAAAACTTTTTAAACATTTTGGACGGGTGTGACATGTGTTAGAGTTTTAAAACATATGTAAATTTATTTCATAAAGTCCTTAAGAAAATAAAGTTCTGCTTTCTCAAATACTTCTTTGTGCAATTTTAACTTTGCAATAAGAATGATAATTTTAAAACAGATTTTTGTCCCGGAATACAGTTGAAAATGATTTAATACAGTTCTAAGTGACTTCTACGGAAGGTAAAGAATTTAAGCGATCTCCATCAAATACAATGAATTTCTGAAATTCTTCAGGAAAGCATTTTTGATAATTCTGTGTTCGGGTTTTCGAAGCTGAAGATCTTCTTCAATGATCCTGAATGCAGCGGATCTTGCGGTTTCAAGTATATCCTTGTCCTTATTCAGATCAGTGCAGGAAAAATTCAGTGCGCCGGATTGTCTTATGCCGAAAAACTCACCCGGACCGCGGATCTCCATATCAGCTTCTGCTATTTTAAATCCGTCATTCGTTTCGCACAATATATTCAGACGCTTTGAGGAAACTTCATCGAGATTCTTAGCAACAAGTATGCAGTATGACTGATCAGCTCCTCTCCCGACTCTTCCGCGCAGCTGATGAAGCTGAGACAATCCGAACCTCTGCGATTCTTCAATGATCATTACAGTTGCATTCGGAATGTCTATGCCGACCTCAATAACAGTAGTAGATACAAGAATATTCAGCTTACCGTTTTTAAAATCTTCCATCACCTCATCTTTCTCATACCATAGAATTCTTCCGTGAACCATTCCGACATTGTAGTCCCTGAAGATATTATTCTTAAGCAGCAGATAATTTTCTTCCGCTGATTTAAGATCAAGTTTTTCGGATTCGTCTATTATCGGATAAATAATATAAACCTGTCTTCCCATCTGAATCTGCGATCTTATAAATGTATATATTTTTTGTTTGTCTGTGTCTTTCCTCAATGCTGTTATAACCGGAATTCTGTTAGCAGGCAATTCGTCAATTACAGAAACATCAAGATCGCCGTAATATGTCATTGACAAAGTTCGCGGAATCGGAGTGGCAGTCATAACAAGTACATCCGGATTCAGACCTTTCTCTTTAAGTTTCGCACGCTGCATTACACCGAATTTATGCTGTTCGTCAATTACCACGAATCCGAGATTTTTGAATTCTACTTTTTCCTGTATCAGAGCATGTGTGCCAATGATGATTTCGGATTTGCCCGAACTTATGTCATTCAATATTTCCTCACGGAGTTTCTTCTTCTGCGCTCCGACGAGTAAGGTTACATTTACATTGAGAGGTTTCAGCAGAGCGGATATATTTCTGTAATGCTGTTCGGCGAGAATCTCGGTAGGGCACATGAAAGCGCTCTGATAACCGTTTTCCCTTGCGACTAAAATGGAGAAGACCGCAACAATTGTTTTTCCGCTTCCCACATCGCCCTGAAGAAGTCTGTTCATGCATTTATCCGAACGCATGTCTTTGTATATTTCTTCCATTACTTTTAACTGCGCGGATGTAAGTTCGAACGGAAGAATTTTACTGAATTCATTCTTCAAATTGGTTATATCCCTGTCAAAAGTAATTCCTTTCTTTTCATTTTCAGTGGTTTTCTTTTTCAGAGCGAGTATGAGCTCGAGATAAAAAAAGCTCTTCAAAAGCAAGTCTCCTTCTTGCAGTTTCGACATCGGAAAATTCAACCGGAAAATTAATTCTCAGAACAGCTTCTTTCTTGCTGATCAATTTACATTCCTTTAATAATGATTCAGGTAGAGTTTCCTTTATATAATCCGGATCTGATTTCAGAAGAGTGCTGAAAGCGTTAAATACAATTTTGGAAAGCAGCAGCGGTCTTATCCATGTCTTTTTAAGAATGCCTGACAATTCATATAAAGGAATGTAAGTGAATTTCAAAAAGCCGGTATCGAAAACGTCTGATGGATTTATTTTAATATGATCTCTGCAGCTTACTTTTAGTTTCGAACTGAAATTTTCTTTATCTACTTTTATCCAGAATAAAAAACTCTCATTAAGCCTGAACTGTTTTGAACGGAATTCGCTTGCTCCGAAGATCGGTATTTCCACCGAACCTGATCTGTCAAAAAGAGTCACTTCCAGAGGATGATTATCTTTCCTCGGATATCTTACATCTATTATTTCACCGCTTACAAGAATATTTTCAGAAAGATTTTGCGGAATCTGCCGGACAGGGATTTTTTTTATGTAAGTCCTTGGAATAAAATTAATAAAATCATCGAGAGTTTTTATCCCGATCTTTTCAAAAGCTTCAGCTCTCTTATCCCCGACACCTTTTAAGAATTTCAGATCCATGTTAAAATCGATTAATAGAAAATTCTAAAGATCTAATCACAAAGTTCACTAAGAATTTATGAAAGTTCACCAAAATTTTTTATAGTCCTGATATTTTGATTTCCATAGTGAAATAAGCTTTAATTTATGTTCTTCGTGTTAAAAACAAATCAATAAACATCATCGTGTTTACCAAACGTCAAAAGTAAAATACACTATTCATTATCTTCCTGTACAAAATCAAAAATTATTCTTACATCGTCAGTAACTTTTGAAGCGTATAAATCAAAAAGATTTCCTTTTAACTTATGGGTTCTTAATGATTCATCAAAGGGGTTTGCAGAAATTTTGCGAAGTGTGTTATCTATCTTACTTATAAGTTCAGGTTGTTTTGAAAATATTTTGGAATACTTTTTACTGAATTTTTTTGTCCTTATTAGCTTCATCACGTAAATTTTTTATGACTTCTTCAGCCGTTCCTTTAAAACTTTTCCCTGTCTTATAATCTTTTATTGCTTCTTTAACTTCCCGAATAAGTTTTACTGAAAATTCTTCAGAAGGTTTTTCCTTATTAACTTTATGTTTGACTAATGTTTTTGCTTTCATTTTTTATAATTGATTGAAAATTATAATTATTTAAACAATTTTTAACAAGTTATGTAAATATAAAAAAATATAAAATATCATTTGTAGTATGACGTATAAATATAGTTATCATGGGTCTATAATGGATCTCTGTACTCGACAAAACTTTCTGGAGAGAATTTCTCGCAGATGACCGCAGAATTTTCACGCAGAATTTCGCAGAAACAAGATTTAAACAGATTATTTGTGTAAATCTGCGAATTTTTTCTGCGAATATCTGCGAGAAAATATTTTTGTCGTGTACCAAAATAATGGATTTAAATAGAAGAACCGGAAAAGAAAATCTTCCGGTTCTAATTGATTACAGAATACTGATTAATTGTTTCTGTTAGCTTCTGTCAGTATAATTATTTTCTATACAATTTACAGATTCGTATTGATTAATTTTATTTCTCTAAAATAAACACTATATCATTTTCTCCCTTTATAACCTTCGTTGTTATTATCATCTTTACTTCCTTCATTTTTATCACCATCATTATTTTCATTTTTGGGTTCATTGTAATTTGGCTTATTAGTATCCTTTGAACCTCTCTCTTCTTTAACAGGAGGATCCTTTTTTGTTCCTTTATAATCGGGAGTTTTATACTTTACATCTTCTTTTGCTTTTTTATTTTTAGCTTTAGAATCCTTTTTGATCTCAGTTCCTGTTTTCTGGCCATTTGTTACCGGCGGAATGTTTCTTTCCGAATTAACATTGCTATTCTTACTCTCAGTTTTCGTTAAATTATTTTTTGAATCTCCCGTTTTTGAAATATTTAAATCAATATTAACGGGTGTGATATTTGCACTGGTTTCTTTTGAAACGACTTTCACATCAGGACCGGTATATTTGAATTTCTTAGTTCCATTGTCAGAATAAACAGCCGTACCGGTGTTTGCTGAATTTTTCAGAATACGGGCATATTCATTCTTATTAATTACATTTTCATCGATCTTTTTAGTAAAGTTCGGCTTGCCAACAAAAACCCAGTTCCTGGGTTCACAGGAATATACTCTGTTCCTGTGCCAATTGTGCCTGTGATCTCTCCAGTAAATCTGCGGACATGTCGGATACCACCCTGCATATAAATTATTATGACGCCACATAACCCAGTTCGCAGCCCACATGTTTCCCGGCATCCAGATCCATCCGTAATAATTACTGAAGTACCATCGTCCGTAATGATATGGACCCCAGCCCCATGAATAATCAGACATCCAGATCCATCCATAGTATGAAAATTCCCATCTTCCGTTCATATAAGGATTCCAGTTCGCATCTGCACCGTACGGTCTCCAGAAACTTATGTATTCACCATCATCAGAGGAAAAATCAGAAAAGTCTTCACCTGTTCCCTTGCTGAGATCTCTGACAAAGTCAGATTTTTTTACATCTATCCAGTCTCCGTCTTTGGAAAGACTGTCGAATTGCTGTTTGTAAACCTGGTTCGAATCAAGGAGATTTTCCGTACTTGGAATTGTATCTGTAAACAGCGAGCTGTCTGATCCATCAGAGTATGGAGTCTCCTGAGCAAATATAAATGCGCAGGATATAAAAACTAAAATGATCGAGGTAAACAATGTATGTAAAATATTTTTATGAGGCATATTATTCAATATTTTTAAAGTTTATAAATTTAGACAATCTTTATACTAAAAAAACCGCAGTGTAGTTCCCTTTTCACAGATAAAAAATTTAGAAAACCTCCTGCCAATTCAATAGAGTTTCTCAAATCTTAAATTCCCAGTAAGACAGGCATTTTCGTAAATGACAAGCTTTGAGACAAACCAACTATAAGACAGGATAAAGCCGGAATAGTTTAATGAGATTGAAGTTATTAATTACCCTCTGCTATCATATAAAAAGGATAAATATTCCTGATTTTTAAAATTTAAAATGAACTGAAGACTGGATTTCAAATTATTCAAAAGATTTTCAACAAATGGTTTGAAATTTCATTCAAATATTTGTATTTTAAATGCTTTGAAAAAGGAACAAAAAGCTAATGGGGCTATAGCTCAGTTGGTAGAGTGTCTGAATGGCATTCAGAAGGTCAGCGGTTCGACCCCGCTTAGCTCCACGATTAAGCAATAAAACCTGCTTTTAATCTAATTTTTAATCTTAATATAATTTTTAAAATGTTTGCAATAGTAAATATAAAAGGAAATCAGTACAGAGTTCAGGAAAATCAAAGAGTTTTCGTACCGAGAATGAAAGAAGAAATCGGCTCTATAGTTACATTCGATAATGTCCTTATGTTTTCTCCTGATGACAAGACCTTCGAGATCGGAGCTCCGAAATTAACAAAGAAAGTAGAAGCCACGGTACTTGATCATGTAAAAGACGATACTGTAATTGTTTTCAAGAAAAAGAGAAGAAAAGGATATAAGGTCAGAAACGGTCACAGACAAAGCTATACTTCTGTACAGATCAATTCTATATCATAATTATTAATATAAAGGACAATCCGGAATAACACCGGTAAATCTGTTTTAATTTTAAATATATAAAAAATGGCGCATAAAAAAGGACTCGGAAGTTCTAAGAACGGAAGAGATTCAAATTCAAAAAGACTCGGAGTAAAAAAATTCGGCGGAGAACTTGTAACGGCAGGAAGCATTCTGCTGAGACAAAGAGGAACAAAATTCTTACCGGGCAACAATGTTGGACTCGGCAGGGATTATACGATTTTTTCTCTGATTGAAGGGCATGTCAAATTTACCACAAAAAAAGGAAAGAAAACTTTACACGTTCTTCCTCTGGAAAATGCATAGAATTTCAGTTCCATAGTTTTTACAACATGGGTTATTCAGGGAAACCGGAATAACCCATTTTATTTTAATAAACTTAATATCATACAAAAAATGAAAGTAACAGTCGTAGGTGCGGGAAATGTAGGCGCAACCTGTGCCAATGTAATCGCACAAAAAGAACTTGTGAATGAAGTTGTCCTTGTAGACATCAAAGACGGAATTGCTCAGGGAAAAGCTCTTGATATCTGGCAGACTTCAGGGATCAACAATTATGATACAAGACTTATCGGAGTTACAAATGATTATACTAAAACAGCCGGGTCAGAAGTAGTAGTCATCACTTCAGGTCTTCCGCGAAAACCGGGAATGAGCAGGGATGATCTTATATCTACTAATGCTGAAATCGTAAAATCAGTTACGGAAAATGTAATTAAACATTCACCGGATGCGATACTTATAATCGTTTCAAATCCTCTGGATGTAATGACATATTGCGCATATCTGAATGCTAAAATTCCTTCGACAAAAGTTATGGGAATGGCTGGAATACTTGATACTGCAAGATTCAGAGCTTTCCTGGCAGAAGCAATTGACTGTTCACCTAAAGACATTCAGGCAATGCTCCTCGGCGGTCACGGCGATACTATGGTGCCGCTTCCGAGATATACAACCGTGAGCGGTATTCCGGTAACCGAACTTATAGACGACGTAAGACTTAATGCTATTGTTGACAGAGCAAAAAAAGGAGGAGGCGAACTTGTCGCTTTGATGGGAACATCCGCCTGGTACGCTCCCGGAGCGGCTGCTGCTCAGATGGTCGAGTCTATCATCAGAGATCAGAAAAGAATTTTCCCGGTCTGCGCATGGCTTACAGGCGAATACGGATTAAAAGATATTTATCTCGGTGTGCCGGTGGTTCTTGGTAAAAACGGTATTGAGAAGATCATTGAACTGAAACTGAATGAAGATGAAATGAAACTTGTAAATGAATCTGCAAAAGCAGTTAAAGAAGTCATGAGTGTGCTTGATAATCTGAAGTAATAAAAATATAGCTTTAATAATTATAAATTCAGGAGAGGTGTTTATTAAGCGCCTCTCTTATTTTTTTACAGTAAGAATGAATTCCGTCCCGTTTTCAGATGAGCTGCATCTGAAATCATCCACAAGCGAACGTATGATGTAAATTCCCCTGCCATGTTCTTTCATTAAGTTTTCATTTGATGTCGGATCAGGCAAGCGGTTAATATCAAAACCGTCTCCTTCATCATTAATTTTTACAAATAAAGATCTGTCATCATAAGCTATCTCAGTATAAACTTTCTTGACATTGCTTTCCCTGTTACCGTGCACAATGGCATTTATAAGGGCTTCGGAGCATGCGATCTGAAGATTTATGAATCTTTCAACAGGAAGATTGAATTCCTCATTGGATTTTTCAAGAAGCAATTCAAACTTTTTTATTTCATTTCTATTGCTTTCAAGAGTCAGATTTAGTTTTTTCAATGTTCGATTTTAATTTATTTAAAATATCAAATTAAATAATTATTAAATATTCCATAAGATGTTCAGCTGAAGATACAAAGCAGAATTTTCACTCTCCGGGACAGAGTATTTAATGAAATCTTTTCCGCCTTTAAAATGCAGGACTGAATTATTTTTCAGATAAAAAAATATTTCGCCAACAGGTCCATAAGTTTTAAAATTTCCTGCAGGCAGCTTTACTCCGTTTTCATACTGATATCTTTCCTGAATAAAAAACTTATATCCCGCTCCTATTTTTATAAATCCTGTCAGCAGGTAATTTATCTGCGGATTAAATAATTTCTCTTCAAAATAAGCAATTGGCTTTACAGAAAAATTTCTGTTGTTAAATTGTCCCTGCTCATAGAATTTTAATTCACCGTTAAATTCCAGGAAAATTCTCCTTGTAATATAGCAGGATGTGGAATCCTTTATGCTTAATTGCCTGTATGAAAAACTCTGAACCTGTGAAATTATATCTTCAAAATCATAAACAGTATAATTTGCAAGAACCTGAAACGAATTTTTAGTCGTAATATTTTTCGCAGGGGAAAAGACACTCTGAGTAGTAAGCCGGTATATATTATTTTTGTAATTGTTTGCGCTTCTTTGTGAAAAAATATAACTTAGCTTAGACTTAATTATATCAAACTTTGTCAGCAATTCAAAATTGATAAGATTATCATACCTATGAAATACCGAAGCAATGTTTTCGGCTTCATCACGATCGTCATAGTTCAGATCAAAATCTGTATCATATCTCAGCATAGAAGAGGAACCGTCGAACCCGAATGAATGAGTATTTGAAAGTAGATAAAGCAGGCCAAGGGTTATGGAAGTTCTTCTGCCATTATTGTTCTTATTCTTTTCTGCTTTTTCGAGTTCGCTTATCTGCGACTGACTGAGCCCGGAAATATTTATGAGAGAATGATTCTCAGATCTTTCATTATACATAAACCTTAATCTGGAATTTAACTTTCTGAGATTGTAATTAAACATTCCTGAAAGTTCCAGATTATCTTCCAGAATTTTTGTGTCATATACATTCTCAAAAAGAATATTTGAAGATGAAGATCTGTATTTAAACTCTTTTGTTACCTCCCTTTTGGCATAAGATCCTTCGAGTGAGAAAAGCAAATTTTCTGTAAAAGAATAATTTAAATAGTCGCCGGCATAAAAATAATCCTCAGTCCTTTTTTCTATGTTATTTTTTACGTTATACTGATTTATGACACTTGCTGTGGCAGGGAAGTAAAAATCATTTCTCTGATTATAATATCTGATCTTGCCGGTATTATCAGCTTCTTTGGTAAACCTTTTATATATTTCAGCGTTCAGTTCGTAGTTATGATTTTTCTTGGAATTCAGATTTTCATAAAACAGAATTAGTCTTCCGTTGCTCATATAATCCTTATATAAATAATTATCAGCAGTACCTGTCAGAAGCCCGCTGAAGCCGGTATTGAATTCGCCGATCTGATCTTCAGTTTTAAATCCAAGTTTTGAATTTACAATCACATTATCGTTGAATTTAAGATCAAGGTTAGTAAAATAATAACTGCTGTTGTTCCTGTTTGTTTCAATATTTTTGTCATCCGTTAAAAATTTATTCTGAAAGCCGATGCCTGCAGCGAAATTTTTCTTCACATTATAATTAATGAGAAATCTGAAATTATTGTAATCACGGAAAAAATTCTGATCAAGCTTTGATACATTGGACATATAATAATTGCCGAGAGAAAGACTGAATTTTCCGAAACTGCTGTTATAATTAGCAACGGAATTAAGATTTGCCAGATTAACATCGCTGAAAAGATTTGTCATGAGGAAATTTTTTGCATATACGGAGTCCTGAATGTTCTGATTTGTCTGTGCAAAAGAGACAGTTAAGCTTATTGAAAAAAAAATTATAAATATTTTAATCAAAAAGATTTTCATAGGAAATTTTTCCGGACTCCTGTTCCGGATTCAGATTTCTGAAAACATTTTCCAGATCGGTGTAATTCTCCGATCTCTTAAGATCTTCGGTCTTGGAATCAATTACTATTCTTCCTTTGTCAAGGAGAATTATCTGAGTAGAAATTTTTTCTATAGTGTTAAGAATATGCGAGCAGTAAAGTATGGTTTTATGTTTTGAAACAAGAAAAGAAACCAGATCCTGAAATACAAAAATGGAGTTGGCGTCGAGACCGTTAAGCGGCTCGTCAAAAAAAATAAAATCGGGGTTATGAATCAGAGCTGAAGTTATCAGGACTTTCTGTTTGTTGCCTTTGGAAATATTGCCGATAGATTCATCCAGCAAGTCTTTGAATTCAAACAGTTCGGAAAAATTATCCAGCCGTTTTGCAAGAACATTCTTTTCAATGTTCCTTATCGTACCGATGAAATCAATATACTCTCTCGGTGAAAGAGAGTTGAACAGATTAGCATTTTCCGGAACATATCCGACTATCTTTTTAATCTCAAAAGGATCCTTGCTGACATCAATATCATTTAATAAAACTTTTCCGCTGTCAAAACCAAGTACGCCTGTAAGAATCTTTACTGTTGTTGACTTGCCGGCTCCGTTTGTGCCTATGTAACCGCATATTTCACCTTTGTTAATATTAAATGAAATATTATCAAGCGCAACTGAATCAGCTGAATATTTTTTGGTCAGATTCTGAACAGTGATCATAAAAAATTTTGTAAATAAAACGATTATCATCTGAGTTAACAAGTATAAAACAAGTATATTGCACATTTTCTTTGTATTCTGCGGTAAAGTGAAAAGCATTTTAAATAAGTTGTGATTATTCAGAACGAATTAAATATTTATGCTCTTTATCTGTAATCTGATTGTAATACATTTTTTTAAAATTCTACCCTTTGGGTGTCTCAAACATTTATTATTACCACGAAGGCACCAAGACTCAAAGTTAAAAGTTTAAAAAAAGAAATCTTTGTGTCTTTGCGACTTTGTGGTAAAATCTATTTGTGAGTGTGAGACACACTCCAAGGAGTGTTTTGGGAGAGGGCAAATTAACCAGAATTATTAAAATAATTTTTTGTTTTACTGTGCATCGCAAGAACAGTGACAATTCTCCATATTCAATAAAATTAATTTTGCATATATTGATTTTATAAAAGAGATGCAGAATTGGATAAATACAAACCGATTGGAAGGAAATTTTATTTGCGAGATACTGTAACAGTATCGAAAGATTTGCTGGGAAAATTAATCGTAAGAAAAACAAAGTATGAAACGCTCATTGCAAAAATAACTGAATCAGAGGCATACAGAGGCAGTGATGATCCGGCTTCTCATTCACACCGTAAAATTACAAATAGAAATAAAGTAATGTTTGATACCGGAGGAAGGGTGTATGTTTATTTTATTTACGGTAACTACAATTGCTTTAATATTGTAACAGAAAAGAAAGGAACAGGCAGCGCTGTACTTATAAGAGCCGCGGAGCCGGTTGAAGGAATTGAGGAAATGAAATCATTCAGAGGAAAAATCAAAAACATATACGAACTCACAAATGGTCCCGGAAAACTCTGCAAAGCGCTGAACATTGACAAAACATTTTACGGAAAGGATGTTACTGAAGAAGGAGAGATATTCATTTCATATCCTCAGAGGAAGGAAAAATTCGAAATAGTATCAACAAAGAGAATAGGCATAAGCAAAGGCGCTGATCTGCCTTTCAGATTTTTTATAAAGGATAATCCATTTGTAACAAAACATAAATTTAACAATGAAATAATTATTCAATAAGATTAATAATCATTATGAAAATAAAATTCTGCGGAGCTGCCCGCACCGTAACCGGATCGCAGCATTTATTGGAGATCAGCGGTAAAAAATACTTCTTGACTGCGGACTTTATCAGGGAAAGAGGGAAGAAGCTTATGATATAAACAGGCAATTTTTATTTGATCCGGCTGAACTTCATTGTGTAGTCCTTTCGCACGCTCACATTGACCATTCGGGAAATCTTCCCATGCTATACTCAAAAGGATTTAAAGGAGATATATACACAACAAGCGCTTCAAGGGATCTCTGCTCGATCATGCTTCTTGACAGCGCGCACATACAGGAAAGCGACACTAAGTATGTAAATAAAAAACGGCTTAGAAATAATCTTGTTCCATACAAACCCTTGTACAGACAGGAAGATGCAAGAAATGTAATAAAGAATTTCAAGACTGTGTCTTATCACAAGAAGTTTTGCATAGACGGATTTTGCGAAAAAGTTACTGTGGAGTATTTTGATGCTGGACATATACTGGGCTCTGCTATGATGGTGCTGGACATAGATGACGGCGGAAAGAAGCTGAAGCTTGCATTTACCGGAGACATAGGAAGACCGGGATTGCCGATCCTGCGTGATCCGGAGTTTATAGGAGATGTGCAGTTCATAATATCGGAGTCAACTTACGGCGGGAGAGTTCATGACAAATCGAACATGATGGATGATCAGCTTGCTGCGGTACTTAAAGAAGCGATTTCAAGAGGCGGAAAAATAATAATACCGGCATTCAGCGTGGGAAGGACACAGGAGATAATTTATTCTCTCTCGAAATTGTTTGAATCAAACAGGATACCGGTAATACCTATCTTCATTGACAGTCCGCTTTCAACGAAGGCAACGGATATTTTCCGGCTGCATCCGGAATGTTACGACAAGGAATTTACTGACCTGATTTACGGCGGGAATGAAGTGTTTGAACTTCCGAATCTGCGATATGTAAAAGATGTGGAAGAGTCAAAAAGTCTGAATTCGCTCAACGAATGCTGTATAATAATTTCCGCTTCGGGAATGGCAGAATCGGGAAGAGTGCTTCATCATCTGAAGAACAATATTGAGGATAAAAATTCAACCGTGCTGATAGTAGGATTTATGGCGGAGCATACGCTTGGAAGAAGATTAATTGAAGCTAAGGATGAAGAAGATGCAACTGTAAGAATTTTCGGCGATGAATATAATGTTCATGCGAAGATAGTGGTGCTGAATTCTTTTTCGGCACATGCAGACAAGGACGAACTTCATGGTTACTTTGATAAATTTGACAGGAAAATTATAGAAAAGATATTCCTGGTTCACGGGGAGCCGGATCAGCAGGAGATATTCAAAGAGAGTCTGAAGAATATGAATTTCAGAGATGTTGAAATTCCTGAAAAGGGACAGATATTTGAAATTTAAGAATTATAATTGAGTCATGAATTACATTAGTATTACTTAATGGTTAGATACTTCTAAATAACTCTTACTATCATTACCACCCGCTCAGCTCCGATGCAGGCGTGCTCCAGAAACCTCAAAGACTCAAAGGCTCAAAGATTCTTGCAGTGTAAGTTTTTAACTTTGAGTCTTTGAGTCTTCGTGGTAATTCTTGTTTTCAGACAGTCTGTACCTGGCGTGCGCACACTCTGGGTCATTCATTATTAAGTTTGTTTTAAATGATTGGATATACGCTGAAAGCATGTCTGCCTAGCAGTTTACCTCGCTGAAAGCGAGCAAGGCGGGCGGGGATGACAGAAAGGTCAATAATTCCTTCTGAAGTCATCGGGTTCGGCATCATCGTCAATCTCAGCGTCTTCGGGTTCTTTTCCGTCATCATAATCCTTATCATAGTCATCATCATTTTCTTCTTCCCATTCATACTTTTCCGGAGGATCATTTTTTCTGAAAATAAAAGCGCAGACAAGACCTATGACAGCTCCGAAGAAATGTGATTCAAATGATATCTGAGGATCAGTTGGAAGAATACCCCAAATCATTCCGCCGTAAAGAAATACAATCAGAAGCGAAAGGGCGATAGATCTTTTGTCTTTCCTGAAAACACCGCTGAAAAATAAAAATCCGGCAAAGCCGTAGACCAGTCCGCTTGCGCCAATGTGAAAAGATTGTCTTGCGAAGATCCAGACAAGCAGACCGTCGAGAATGTAAATAATGAAAAATACTTTAATTACAGAACTTCTGTAAAAATACAAAATGCCAAAAAGCAAAAGGAATATAGTAAGCGAGTTTGAGATCAGATGAGAAAAGTCAGCATGAATAAGAGGGGAAGTCAGAATACCAGATAAACCGGATATTTTTCTGGGGAGGATTCCAAATGAAGAAAGATCGGTTTCAAAAGCATACTGAATGAACTGAACAATCCACAGAATGCATACAAAAATGCCGCTATAAAAAAATGAAGAGAGTATTCTTGCTCTCTCGATTTTTTCAGCTTCCCGAATTTCGTCATTGTAGTTTTCCGGATCGTGAATCATAATTATTTTCAATATACACACAAAATAATATTATGATAATTTCAATTTTTATACACTTGAATTGTCATTTCAATAAAAGGATTTTTTATTTTAAATTGTGAAAAATAAAAAGGAGCGGTAAATGAAATTTGTAATTGTTATTCTATTAATTTTTATCACAGCTATGAATGTAAAATCGGAAATAATAACAAAAGACGTCGAATACTACGACGGCAGCAATTTGCTTCAGGGATATCTTGCTTATGATAACAGCAAAAGCAGTATGAGTCCGGGAATACTGATTATTCATCAGTGGAAAGGACTTAGTGATTATGAAAAAATGCGTGCGAGGCAGCTTGCTGAAATGGGATACATAGCTTTTGCCGCTGATATATACGGAAAAGGAATCAGACCTTCTTCACCGGAAGAAGCAGGAAAGAAGCGGGAAAATATTATTCGGATGTAAACCTGTTCAGAGAAAGAGTTACAGCCGGACTGAATGAACTTAAGAAACAGATATCCGTTGATCCCGAAAAAATAGCTGCGATAGGATATTGTTTCGGAGGCGGAGCTGTACTTGAACTTGCGAGAAGCGGAGCTGATATAAAAGGAGTTGTGAGTTTTCATGGATCGCTGAAATCACCTGATCAGGGAGCCGGAAAGATCAGATGCAAAATTTCCGTACAGCACGGAGCGATAGATCCGTTTGTTCCTGAAGCAGATGTAACAGCATTTAAGAAAGAGATGGAGGAAGGAAATGTTGATTATGTCTTAACGCAATACAGCGGAGCAGTTCACTCATTTACAATGGAAAGCGCAGGCAATGATCCGTCAAAAGGTGCAGCTTACAATAAAAATGCTGACAAGAGATCATGGGAAGCTATGAAAGTATTTTTTGCTGAGTTGTTTGACCGTTGATTTATAAACTGAAGTTACGCAAATGTAAGTTTTTCAATTCAAGACCGTTCCCAACCCCAAAGCTAATAAGTTAAGGTTAGCAAACAACTTATAATGCAACAACCGGAGATGTCCAAAAACTATAGATTCAAGTATGCCTCAAAGACCCGAAGTTCTATAATTCTTCAAATTTTTTCTTAGAGTCTTTGCGTCTCAGAGGGGACAAAAATGATATGATCAAAAAATATCTCGGAACTTATCCTGATAAAGCAGGTAACCGTTATGTTGCTGAAGCTGTTGATGCTTTGATAAATGGCACCGGAGTCAAAATAGAAGAGACAAAATCGATCGGGGGTCAGATAAAATTCATACAGTAAGAAATTTATATGTTTCAGGATTTCTTGTTAACTGAAGAATTAAGAATCGAATTTTCAATATCGGAAAGTTTATTTTTCAAAGATCTCAACTCTGTCAGTATTTCCAGTTTGTCACTTTCAATATCTTTTTCAAGCTCATCAATTAGAATTTTTCTATCCTCTGTCTGAACTGCTTCAAGTCCGCTGACAATCACAGCGATGATGAGATTCAGAACAACTACAGAAGTGATGATAATAAAAGAAATAAAGTAAACATAAGCATACGGATATACTTCCATAATTGGCTTTGCAATCCCGTTCACCCAGTCTTCAAGAGTCATAAGCTGGAACAACGTGAACATTGAAATTGTAAGTGTACCGAATAATTCCGGAAATGACTCGCCAAAAAGCTTTGTACCCATGACGCTGAACAGATAATAGAACATTAAGATCAATATGAAAATCCATATAAGATCGGGAACAGATTTAAATAATGAATTTACAATAAACTTCAATCTCGGTGCCATCTTCAGCAATCTTAATATCCTGAGCACTCTCAGCGCTCGTAATACTGATAATGAACCTGTCGTAGGAATTAATGAGATAAACACAATAGTAAAATCAAATAGATTCCAGCCGCTTTTAAAAAACTTAAACCCGTTTGCGTATAGTTTTAATGAGATCTCGGTTGCAAATACAAATATTACGAAATTGTCAAATATCTGCAGGTAAATTCCTAATGATGATCTTATACTTGCTGAAGTTTCAAGACCAAGAGTTATCGCATTGATAAAAATCAGCCCTGAAATAAAATACTGTGCCTTATTACCATCAAGAAATTTCGCCAAATGTTTTCTATGTTCCATATCTTATTTAAATTTGTAACTCTCTTTTATTTTTTTTTAATGATGCATATACAGAAATTACTATAACTAAAGTAATGAACCCAAGTGAGACTCCGATTGGAATCTTATAAATATCTATAAGAATCATTTTTATCCCAACGAAAACCAGGATTACAGATAAACCGGCTTTAAGATAATAGAATTTGTGAATAACGCCTGCGAGTGCAAAATACAAAGACCTCAGCCCCAGAATTGCAAAAGCATTTGATGTAAATACAATAAACGGGTCTTGAGTAATTGCAAAAATTGCCGGTATTGAATCAACAGCAAAAATCAGATCAGTTGTTTCTACTAATATTAAAACTATAAAAAGAGGTGTTGCAATCAGTTTACCATTTTCTTTTATGAAAAATTTTTCCCCGCTGTATTCAGTTGATACTTTGAAAAATTTCTTAACTAGCTTTACTAATGGATTTTTATCAGGATGAATTGACTGCTGATTCTGAAAATACATTTTTACCCCGGTGATAACCAGGAACACTCCGAATATATAAATTATCCAGGAGAATTCTTTTATTAAAGTACTTCCCAGGGCTATAAGTATTGCTCTCATTATCAATGCTCCTAATACTCCCCAAAATAGAACTCTGTGCTGATATTCGCGCGGAACGGCAAAGTAAGAGAATATTAATGCTATAATAAAGATATTATCAATGCTTAAGGATTTTTCTATTAAATATCCGGTAAGAAACTCCATCCCTTTAGTATAACCTGCAAAATAAAAAATACCACCGTTGAAGATAAATGCCAACCCTATCCATATACAACTCCAGATAATGGATTCTTTGAATTCTACTATATGGGAATGCTTGTGAAAAACTCCGAGGTCTAAGGCGAGCATGATAATCAGGAACAGGGAGAATCCTATCCAGATCCAGTAATCAAATATCATAAATTTAATTTATTTAATGAATTTTAAATAATTATAACGTATTAATATCTAATGTATTATTCATAAGTTTTAGTTCCATTTGTACTATGGCATATTCATTTTCACAAAAAAAGGTAACCTTCTCTGATTGCCGACCAAAAGATTTTTTAATTGCAGAAAACTCATTAGTATGCTTATAAATGTTATTTTTAAGCTTCTTTAAAAGCATCCGTTGTAGTTAGGTTTACCAATCTGGTGAATATTATTTTAACATTATGAACACAAAGAATTATTTATTTTTTAACTTTGCGTTCTTTGTACATTTTTCGTGAACTTTGTAGTTAAGAGCGTTATGGACGGATGTGGTCGTCAGAACAGATTATATAAATCTTTAGCTTGTATTTAAGAGGCGGTTGTTGTATTTTGCAATGTCTTTAATGTTAATGATATGGTGGGTTGTGAGACCCACTTTTTTTTTGCAAAAATGGAAAACGAATTAAAATCAATCATAGAAGAGTATTTCAGCAGCTCTGATTACAGAATAATCGAACTCGTATTACGCGGTGAGAAGGGTACGAAAGTAGCTGAAGTATATGTAGACAAAGAGGACGGAATAAATATAAATGAGTTAGCAGCGATAAACAGGGAATTGAATGATCTGGTTGACACAAAATTAATTATTAAAGATTTATCCAAGTTAGTAGTTTCATCACCCGGAGCTGAAAGATCATTCCGTTACTTATGGCAGTTAAAAAAGCACATTGGCAGAATATTAGAGATCGAACTTCAAAGCGGTGAGAAAGCGGAAGGTAAGTTAGAAAGCGTTGAAGATTCTGATAGCGGACATATATTCCTTGAAATAATCATAAAAGAAAAAGGAAAGAAAAACAGTGTGGAATCAAGGAAAATAAACTTCAGTGACATAAAAGAATCAAGAGTTAAAATCAGTTTCTCAAAATAAATTTAAAAATAAAGAAATAAAATGAAATCAGAAATTGTTGATGCTTTTTCAATAATGGCAAAAGACAAGAATATTGACAGAGATATCCTTGCGAGCGTTATAAAAGATTCATTTAACAAAATGATGGAAAAGAAATACGGACTGGATTCGAATTTTAATATTATGGTAAATATGGAAAAGGGTGATATAGAAATATATCTGAACAAGGTAGTTGTGGAAGAGGTTAAGGATCCGAATACAGGAATAGATGTAGAGACTGCAAAAGAAAAATCGGGCGAAGATTTTGAAGTAGGGGATGATTATGTAGAGGAGATTCCGATCATAGATTTTGGAAGAAGGATGGTAATAAATCTGAAACAGAATCTCAATCAGAAGATAAGGGAAATTGAAAAGAGTTGACATACAACACATACAAGGACCTTCTTGGTGAAATACTTGTAGGGGAAATTTACCAGATCAAGCCGACTTCAATACTTCTTATACACAACAGCAATGAAATAATTTTCCCAAAGGGAGAGCAGATACCGAAAGAGCGTTATAAGAAAGGCGACAACATAAGAGCGATTGTAAAAGCATTGAGAAGAGACAATCCGGTCCGCCACTGATAATTGTTTCGAGATCTGATGAACAGTTTCTTGAGAAGCTGTTTGAACTGGAAATTCCGGAGATTTATGACGGCATAATAGAAATAAAAGGAATTGCCAGAGAGCCCGGTGAAAGAGCTAAGATTGCAGTGATCTCAAATGACGACAGGATAGATGCAGTCGGAGCGTGCGTAGGATGAAAGGAATAAGGATTCACTCAATAGTAAGGGAACTTAGCAATGAAAACATTGACGTGATAAACTACACAGAAGATCCGGCATTGTACATTGCACGAGCTTTATCACCGGCAAAGCTAATGACGTAGATCTTGACAACGATTGTAAAATTGCAAAAATTTACGCTGATGAAGATCAGATAAGTCTTATAATCGGAAAGAGCGGACAAAACATAAAGCTTGCCTCAAAGCTTACCGGATATCAGATTGATGTTGTGAGAATAGCTGAAGAAGAAGAGGATGAAGACGAAGATGCGGAAGATGAAACAGAAGAGAATGAAACAGAAGATGAATCTTAATTGAAATTATTAAAAAAGTTAAAGAAAAATAATGAACTGAAAATTTAAAGCAATCCCCATAAAACAGAAATTATAGAAATCAAATAATATATGCATTCTTCAGAAACAAATATAAAGAAACAAAAGTAATTTCGATTGTCAAGAATATCAACATCTCCAAGGATGATCTGCTTGATTACCTGAAATCCATAAGCGTGGATGCTACAATAAATACTACACTTGAACCGGAGATTGTAGAGAAGGTTTTCAGCCATTTCAGGAAAGATGTGGAAAGAGAAGACAAGAGACTGAAGAAGTCTGTTGATTTTTCTACTAAATATCACGTAGAGATATCGGATGCTTCTGAAAAGATAAGAGAAGAAGAAGAAGAAAAGAAAAGGATAGAAGATGAGAAACGGCTCAAAAAAATGATTGAGGAAGAAAACAAAAGAAAGGAAGAGGAAAAAAAGAAACAGGAACTCCTTGCATATATTGAAAGAGAAAAAATAATTAATGAGCAGAAGGAAAAAGAGAAGGAGAAAAAAGGACAAAGAGGATTGCAGATGAAAAATTAAGAACCGGAGCTGATGATAAATCTGATAAGAGTAATTTTGTTACAAAAAGGAAGGAAGATTCTCCGGTTAAGAAATATCCAGCAAGAGAAATTCCGAAGCCGAAAGATACAACCGTCAAAGCTGCTGAAAGCACTATTAAGAAAGAAACATTACCTGTTAAACCGGCGGAAGTTTCAAAGGATAAAGAAACCCCGGCGCGTCCGCAGAGAGAATTCAGGAAACCGTATGAAGGTGACAAGAGAAAGCCGTTTGACAGAGGTCATAAGAAAGGGACATTTGAAAAAGTTACTCTTAAAGATGTTAAAGGTGATAAGAGAAAACCCAAGCCCGCTTCAGAGACCGGCGCACCTCCGGCAAGCAAGCCTGCGAGACCGTTTTCTGCAACAAGCGCTCCGTCACGATTAATAGAAGACAGAAAAATAAAGGACAGAAAAGATAAGGATAAAAAGAAATACGAGACCGAACTTGAAAGAAGAAGGAGGGTCAAGCTTGAAAAAGGTCACAGGGCTAAAGACGCTACTCAGAAAGAAATAGACGAAGCAATCAGAGATACGTTTGCAAAAATTGATGACGATTCCGCTTCATCAGCAAGAAGCATTGCGAGGAAGAGGAAAAGAAAAGAGAGGATTGAAGAGGAAAAAAAGATACTGGAATTAAAGGAATCAACAAAGCATATACTTAAAGTCAGCGAGTATATTTCTACATCCGAACTTGCCAATTTAATGGGAATAGATGCAAATGATATCATAAAAAACTGTTTCAAACTTGGAATAATGATTTCCATTAATCAAAGACTTGAAAAAGATATAATAGAGCTGATTGGCGGAGATTTCGGATATACGATTGAATTTATGAAGGAGTATGAAGAGGATACTCTTGAAGATACACCGGATCCGGAGGGATCGCTTGTTGACAGAGCTCCTGTAGTTACAGTCATGGGACATGTTGATCACGGTAAGACTTCTCTGCTGGATTATTTACGAAAGGCAAATGTCGTTGCAGGAGAAGCCGGAGGAATAACGCAGCACATCGGAGCGTATAAAGTTAAATTAGATTCAGGTAAAGAAATCACATTCCTTGACACTCCAGGACACGAAGCTTTTACAGCAATGAGAGCAAGAGGCGGACAGGCGGCGGATATAGTCGTGCTTGTGGTCGCCGCTGATGACAGCGTAATGCCTCAGACAGTGGAAGCAATCAATCATGCGAGGGCAGCGAATGTTCCGATTGTAATTGCAATAAACAAAGTTGACAAGCCGGAAGCGAATCCTGAAAGAATAAAACAGCAGTTGTCAGAGAAAGATATATTGGTCGAAGAATGGGGTGGAAAATATCAGGCAGTGGAAATTTCAGCGAAACACGGCAAGAACATTGATCAGCTTCTGGAGAAAATTTTAGTAGAAGCGGAGCTGTTGGAATTGAAAGCAAATCCTGACAAAGAAGCCAGAGGAGTAGTTCTGGAAGCTAAGCTTGATAAAGGAAAAGGACCGATTGCAACAGTATTGGTACAGAAAGGCACGTTAAAAATAGGTGATTCGTTTGTTGCGGGAATATATAATGGAAAAGTAAAAGCGATGTTTGATGTAAGGGAAAACAAAATGGATACAGCCAAGCCATCAACGCCGGTAGTGGTACTGGGTTTTGACGGAGTACCTCAGGCGGGAGATACTTTTGTAGTTCTTGAATCAGAAAGAGACACTAAAGCGATTTCTTTAAAAAGACAGCAGCTTAAACGCGAGCAGGATTTCAGACAGGTTAGATTTGTAACTCTTGATGATATTTCCAAGCAGATACATGAAGGCAAGCAGGTAGAGCTGAAGATTATTTTAAAAGCGGATACTGACGGATCGGCTGAAGCGCTTGCTGATTCACTGCATAAACTGACAACAAATGAAACCAAGGTTCTTGTAATACATAAGGCGGTCGGAGCAATAAGCGAATCCGATATATTACTTGCAGAAGCTTCAGGCGCAATTGTTATTGGATTTAATGTAAGACCGAATTTAAACGCAAGAAAGCTTGCCGAAAAGAATAACATTGATGTAAGATTATACAATATCATTTACAATCTGATAGATGAAGTAAAAAATGCTCTCGAGGGAATGTTAGCGCCGGATATATCCGAAGAAGTAACAGCTACAATAGAAGTAAGACAGATATTCAAAGTGCCGAAGATCGGACTTATCGCCGGATGTTACATACTTGACGGTAAAATAAACAGAAACAACAAAGTAAGACTTCTCAGGGACGGGTTTGTAATTTTTGACGGAGGAATTTCATCTTTAAAAAGAATTAAGGATGATGTAAGAGAAGTGGAATCAGGTTATGAATGCGGAATAGGACTGGAGAATTTTAATGATGTGAAAGTTGGAGATATTATAGAAGGTTACAGGATCGTGGAAACGAAACGTAAATTAATTACGCTGTAAAAGTATAAATGTCAGTAAGAACAGAAAAAGTAGCTGGTGAAATAAAGCATAAGCTGAATTCAGCTATGTCAAAAGACCTTTCAGAGATAAGCGATATCGGAATGGTTACGATATCGAAAGTAATAGTATCACCTGATATGAAACTTGCGAAGATATATCTGAGTTTTTGGGGAACAAAGAGCCAATAGATATATGTCTTGAAAGAATTAACAGTAAAAGAAACACATTAGATTTTTACTTGCTAAGCACATTTCACTTAAGTACATGCCTGATTTGAATTTTTATCATGATGACACGATTGAGTATGCGGATAAAATTCAGAAACTTATAAATACACTAAATATTGATTCAAAAAGTGATCCTGATTCTGATGAAACAGATAGTATTGCGAAAAGTTAATTAATGTTTTGACAGAAAATATAAAATCAGAAACAGAAGATCCCTTAGAAATAAAAGAACAACTCTCTCCATATTCAAACAAAATATTCTTAATTGATAAACCGTTAGACTTTACAAGTTTTGACATTGTCAGAATATTCAAAAAAAAATTTAATCTTAAAAAAGCCGGTCATTCAGGAACATTAGACCCGAAAGCAACGGGACTATTAATTGTCTGTTCGGATAAAATGACAAAAAGAATAAATGAATTTATTGAATATGATAAAGAGTATGAAGGAGTAATCAGAATCGGCGCAAGGACAAAAAGTTTTGATACTGAAAGCAGGGAAGAAGATATAATTGACAATGTAAAAGTTACTGATGAAGAAATCGAATCTGTTCGTAAGACATTTCTGGGTGAAGTCGAACAAATGCCTCCGATGTTTTCCGCTATAAAGCATAACGGCAAACCATTATATAAATTAGCGAGAGCCGGGAAGGAAATAGAAAGAAAATCCAGAAAGATCATAATTTCAGAATTTGAAATAAAAAAAGTATCTGAGTCAGAGTTAAAGTTCAGAATATCAAGCAGCAAAGGAACATACATCAGATCCATCGCAAATGATTTCGGAGAAAGACTTGGAGTAGGGGGATATCTTAAAGAATTAAGAAGAACCAGGATCGGAAAGTATGATCTTTCAGGACTTGACAGTGAAGTAAAAGGGATCAGATACAGGTTTACAGATGAAGTCATTTAAATAAATTGTAAAAATAAATTTCAATCTTTAATTTGTAATTAGTAATTTGTAATTTGCAACCATCACAGAGAGATGGCAGAGTGGTTGAATGCGGCGGTCTTGAAAACCGTTGAAGCGGCAACGTTTCCGGGGGTTCGAATCCCTCTCTCTCTGCAAAAGACCTTTAGTTTCAATAAAGGTCTTTTTTGTTTAATGTTAGTTGTATTAGTTACTCAAGTTGACTACTCTAAGATTGAAAAAAAGAAATTGCCACTAATTTCACGAATTGACACGAATTTGAAAATTTATTTTTAATTAAATCAGTGAATAGTTATACAATTCGCGGCGGAAAACAATCTTAAAAATCAAAGCTGTCATCTTTAGTTATTAAATTTTATTCTGCCAAATGAAAAAATTATTCTTTAAAATGATCCTGAAGATAAAACTATTACATCACACATCGGTTTCGGTATTTTATTAAAATTAAAATATCTATTTTTAAAATAAAAATTTATTTATATGAAAAACAAATATAACAGATATGTAATGCTGACATCAGCATGTCTGATTACAGCTCTTATAATTTCTTCGGCATATCTTTCCGGATGCTCCGGAGTAAGCGATACCATTAAAAACGCTGAGAGACTTAAATTCAAACTAGGTTCAGTCGAAGGATTTGATCTTGCGGGAGTGAAAATAAAGAATATGAATTCCATAAAAGATCTTAACATTATGGACGGAGCAAAACTCCTTTCCGGATTTACAAGCGGGAATATGAAATCAAAATTCACAGTAAATCTGATAGCAAAAAATCCGGATACTCAGGGAGGGTCAAAAGAATCTTCTTCTCTTATCAAGTCATTAGACTGGAGACTATTGATAGACAACAAAGAGGTGCTTGACGGAGAAGTCAATAATATTACAGTTCCCGGAGTCGGAAAGTCAGTAACAATTCCAATTCCTGTTACAGTTGACCTGATGAAAATTGTGGGAGATGCCGGTTACGAAAGCATTATTAATCTGGCTCTGGCGCTTGGAGGTAAATCGGGAAGCAGTTCGAGACTGACTTTAAAAATAAAACCAACCATTGACACATTTCTGGGGGGGATATCCATGCCGGGAGAAATTGATGTCATTGACAAGGAATTCAGATAACATTGGGAATATTGATAGAGCTCTGAGTAAATGAATCTTATTCAGGGCTTTTATTTGAAATATATGACTTTAATCTTTCAATGAATTATAAAGAAAGAGTCTTTCAGATCAGGAAGTATTAAAATAAAAATCTTTTTCAGAAGAAATCAAACATTTTATATAAAGCGAAATCATGGTATTAAAAACCATTGTTTCGTTTTTCTTTATGAATTCATTTGTGAGATCATCATTCGCCGAATCCAAAATTAAAACAACAGAGTCACCATCCTTTAAAACAAATCTGACCGGCTGAGCTGAAAAACTCAGCGCCATAACAATAAAAACAATTGCAAGAAGTTTCTTTATTTTCATGTTTATAAATTAATACAGCGGAATATTTTATACAAGCTAAATAATATTTTTTCTCTTCCCGTGAAAATTTATTCGCAATAATTTAATGCAATTAACTTAAGGAGATTATAAATTTATATATTAAATTGAAAATCTATTAATGAATAGCTAATTTAACAAAAAATTACATTTGATAACTGGTTTAGTCGTTGGTTTGTTAATAGGATTCATATTTTCTATGCCTCCTTTAGGGCCAACTTATTTTTTGATTATAGACAGAGGATTAAAGAAAGAACCGAGTAAAGCTGTAGCAATAGGCGTTGGAGCGGGTTTTATGGACATGGTTTATATTCTGTTTGCCTATGGCGGCGTTTCCGTGATCGCTTCTTTTCTTCCTGAATCTGCGGATAATTTTTTCAGAGAGAATGAAGTAACACTAAAACTCTATCTTGCTATTGCCGGATGTATTATCATTATCCTGTACGGACTGAAAATAATCAGGTCAAAGAGGAAGATTAATGATTTAAACAAAGAATCTGAAAGCGGTGATTTCAGAAAAAAAATTGAGGAAGTAGAAAGTTCTCTTAAAAGAACCGAAGAAGGGATTGATAAACTGTTTCATCTTAAGCCGCATTCTGAAACCGGATCAGGGATCGGTCTGAGTTTTTTTACAGGAGTATTCTCCTGCCTGACTTCGCCGACTCTTGCTGCTTCATGGTTTGCCACAGTTAGTTATCTGAAAAGTTACGGACTTATAAACTCAAGTTATCTTTCCGGACTAATGCTTTCTGTCGGGGTACTGATAGGGACTTCAGTCTGGTTTTATTTACTGACAAAATTAATTTTCAAACATACCGACCGGATCAATCCGGACATATTAAGAAAAATGAATTTTACCATGGGAATATTTCTTGTATTAATAGGAATCGCATTAGTTATTAAAATTTCAATTTCATATTTATAAATTAAAAAAATCATTTCAGAAAATCTGATGAGTGATGTAACAAACAGGTCATCAAAAAGTATTTGTACATTTTGTCAGACGCCGATTAAAAATGAAGCGGAAGAATATTCATGTCCTTCCTGCTCTTCGCCTTATCATACAGACTGCTGGTTTGAAAACAAAGGATGCGCTGTTTACGGATGCGGTGAAAAACTCCGCGACTACAGGGAAGAATCTTCGATGCGGGATGCAATTATAAACATTGAATATCTGATAAATAAAAATCAGTTCTCGGAAGCTATATTTGAAGCAAAGCAGTTTCTTAAAATTGACAGGAATAATTCCGAATTAAAAAATCACTACAACAAAGCCGTTTCGCTTATCAATAACAAAATTAATCTTATGACAAGCGGCGATGAAGCATTTAATAAAAAAGATTATAAGTCTGCTGAAATTTACTACAAGAATGTTTTGAAATATACAGATGAAGTAGAAACAAACTTCATTAATGCAAGACTTGAGATTTCTAAAGAGAAAATCCCCGAACAGAAAAGACGGGCTGTCTATCATAATGCGCTTATCATTGTCATTATTATTGCAATACTTTCAGCTATTGGTTATCTCGGTTATTATACATTTATCCTTAAGGAAGACAGGGATTATTCAGAGCTTGTGAAGTCTGACAATGCGAGAGACCTGAAGACAATGGAGACTATGATAGGAAAGTATGAAAATTTTCTGCGCAGTTACACGAACGGAAAAAACAAAAAGCGCGCTATTGACAGGATCAATCAGTATTCATATCAGATAGCAAGCATTTATTACAAAGACGACTGGAAACTTGCACTAAGGCATTTTAATAAAATTGAAAATACTCTTGATCAGGAGAAATCAAAAAATCTGAAAACCAATATTTATAACACAGCTTTTAATGAATATAAACAGAAGTTATCTAATGCGAAAAAATTAAATTCCATTTCAAAATACAGCGAATCTCTGAATGAACTTAATAATGCAATAAATATAGTTTCTTCTTTTCCCGGTACAGATATGACAAAGGAAACTGAGATCATTCAGTCTAATATGACTCTGCTCAACAAGAAAATCTCATCAATTTTAAAGATCAATGATATAGAAAGAGAAATCAGGGAAAAAGAAAAAGAACTCAGCGGAATTTCATCTTCCGGTAACAGCGGTACAGTCCTGCTTACTGCAAGGATTACCGGATTTTCCGAACCCGATATTTATTTAAGCAGAGAATCTGAATCCGGCAAGACAGTTGCTGTCAGAAATGTTAACAAAGACTATACGATCGGACAGATAATCAATATAGAATCCTTGCTCAGCGAGAAAATTACCGTTCCGGGTGAAAACGGAAAAGACATTACTGTCCCGCTTTATATTCCGTATTACGAGCAGAATCTTTCCGGAGAAAACATTACAGGTAATCCTGAAAAAGAAGCCGCCTTTGAAAGAGTCAGGAATTTAAAAATTCAGAAAGAAAAGTTAGACAGTCTTCTGAAGATGAGTCTGCTTTAATTGTTAATTACCTGCCGGAGAAAATTCAAAAAGATTTAACACTGCTTTATTGATATGATCTAAAGAAATAATAAAATTCAGAACTTCCGGAAATATCTTTCTAAATCAAATGATTTTTTTAAAAAAGAAATTTAAAAGCGAATTTTTAATCTCATTACATTTGTTTTTAAATATGTATCTAATTAAATCATTTTTCTGAAATAATACAATAAGATTCAAGTTTGTAATCACCATTGTTCAGATTAACAGGACGTTCTGTAATTACAGAAGTGTTGATGCAATTCAGATTATTTGCTTTTAAAATTATTTCCCATTCTTCAGCAGTATATGCGGTAAAACCATATTTCGAGAATGGCATCATAAGAGTGCTTTCTTTAGTCCTTATGATTGTAAAAAATTTCCCTCCGGGTTTAAGCACTCTGTATATTTCTTTCAGATGTGCGGAAGGATTTTCCCAGAACTGAGCAACGTTTATGCAAAACACTTTATTAAAAAAGTTGTCATCAAAAGGAATCCTGTCACTGCTTCCGCATTTAAGAAAAAGCTTTCCTGAATTGACGGAAGACTTATTATTATCTGTTGCTGCTTTTACCATTTCAGATGAATAATCAAGACCGTAAATTTTCAGATCCTCAGCTTTTGCAAAGATCTTTTCGAAGAATTTTCCGTTGCCAAAACCGATTTCGAGAATTGCTTCATTGTCTTCAGGATTTATTTTATCAATGCTGATATCATAAAGATAGCTGTTCAGCTCGTTCATTTTATTTCCGACTCTAAGTGCAAATATTCCTTTTGGTTTCCGAAGCTGTCCTGCATAAGCTTTTATGAATATTCTTTTTATGAAATTCGGTTCTGGCATAAATAAAATTTTTTTAATGTCCTTTACAAAATATTCTGTTCTGAAAATATTGTATTAGAGATTGAAATGAAATTGTTTTTTTTATAAGTAAGATAATTGAGCAGAGGTCAGCGTGATAATCAGATTAAGAAAAATTAAATCAGATTACCTGTAAATTAAGTTTAAGAACGGAATAAAAATTTTTTCACAAACCGGTTTTTTTACCATTTGACACAAAAGAGTATTAAGATTAAATTGAATGGAATGAATCAAATTGATGAACAGTGTGAAGATTAAACTGAAGGCAGAAATTCTTATGATGCTTAGCTGAAAAATTGCCGTTGGTTAAAACCAACGGTAATTAATTCAGATACTGCGTTAGATTCAGATCCGAAAACTCGACAATAACCATTATGATAGTCTCAGAATGGAATAAAAAAAGATTTTTTCACAAAACGGTTTTTTTACCATTTGACATAATTGTAATTTCAAATTAAATTGCATTAAGCAATCCAAATGATATTGTAATAATTAAAATAAAATGTGAATAAAAATCTCACACTGATTTTATCTAAGCAGGAATATTTTATGAGCTGACACTTAGCTGACATTAAAGAACTTATTATTTGAAATGTATTTAGATTAATTACTGATTAATATAATTTACCAAAAGCCAAAAATTTAATTCAATGAAGAGTAACTTTATAAGATTGAAAAATATAAATCCGATAACATTTATAATCATAATCATACTGCTCTTAAACAGTTTGCCTGATGTATCATTCTCCCAAAGCACATGGTTCTGGCAGCAGCCGGTGCCGACGGGGAATCAGTTTTATCTGTAAAGTTTGTTGATGGAAATACTGGATATGCTGCTGGAAAAATTGGGACTATTATTAAAACAACTAACAGCGGGTGAACTGGTTTGTTTTAAACTCAGGAATTAATGTGGACATTTATTCTCTTAGTTTCAGAAATCCTTGCACTATGTATGAGGTGTAACGGGACTATTCTAAAGACTACCAATGGGGGATAACTGGATTGACTTAAAACAGGCAAGTGTATTTATTAGAGCAATATTTTTTTCCAACGGATAACATGGCTATGCAGTTGGCGGGACCGGAGTTATAATAAAAACAACAAATGGAGGGAAAAACTGGACTCAACAGACAAGCGGAACTGGAGCAGTTTTGTTTTCAGTATCATTTACAGATACATTAATGGATTAGCAGGTGCTAGGGGAGGAATTCTTCAAACAACAAACGGCGGATAAACTGGACATCAAACACTCTGGGTATTAATCCGATGACAATTTTGTCTCTACACAATATATAAATTCTTAAACAGCTTATTCTGTTGATGACGGAAAAGGATTTTTAAAACGACAAACAGAGGATTAAACTGGAACTTATTTTATTGAATATTCCAGTAAGTGATGGCAACAATGATATAATCAGAGGGCTTCTTTTATTAATGAAGATACAGGATTTATTGTTACTGATCTTGGAAGAATACTAAAGACAACAAATGCAGGAGATAACTGGAAACATGATTCTACTTTTTAAAATATGATTCCCAAAGAAGAATATATTCAGCAGATGTAATGATGAAATTAACAAAGTAACAGTAGTTGGTTCGGGTGGAAGAATTTGAGTTCAGCAGATCTCGGACAAAGCTGGCAGATGCAAAACGGATTTAAGAAAAGTCTATATTCAAATTATTTCACAGGCGCAAATACGGGATATGCAGTTGGCGACAGCGGAAAGATATTAAAGACTACTGACGGAGGAAACAACTGGCTTCAGCAAATCAGCCCGACAAGAAATCTGTTAAAGTCAGTTTATTTTGTAAACGAGAACACCGGCTATGCTGTCGGAGATACGGGGATTATTTTGAAGACTATTAATGCAGGTGTTAACTGGATACAGCAATTATCAGGAACAACAAATAATCTTAACGATCAAGTTTCTGAATGAAAATTATGGTATGACAATTGGAAAGAACCGGTAAAATATTAAAGACTACAAACGGCGGATTGAACTGGTTTGAATCAGATTAGCGAACTTTGATTATTTTGAATTCAATTTTTATGATTGATGCAAATACAGGAGTTATTGCTGCTGATGTAAGAACATTAAGAACTACTGATGGAGGTTTGAACTGGAATATTCAAACAAGCGGCAGAGGAAGAGATATTTATTTTACAGATGCAAATACCGGATATTGTGTTGGAGGAAAAGGATTTATCCTTAAATCTACAAACGGAGGTATTAACTGGTTTGATCAGCACAATAGGAAATTATTCGCCACTTTCAGTTCATTTTATTAAAAATCTGAATGGTTTGCAGTTGGTAATTTAGGTGTAATTTTAAAACTACAAACGGAGGAATTAACTGGATTCAACAATCAACCATCAACAGTAATTTTCTAAATTCAGTTTTCTTTGTTAATCAGAATACAGGTTATATAGCCGGGGAACTCGGCACATTACTAAAGACTACTAATGGAGGACTATCTTTCATAAACACCAATTCAGAAATTATACCGGATAATTATAAATTGTATCAGAATTATCCGAATCCTTTTAATCCTGTCACAACGATTAAATTTCAAATCCCAAAACTTTCTAAAGTGAATATTAGAATTTATGATTTGCTTGGTAAGGAAGTTAATACTCTTGTAAACGAAAGTCTTCAAAGCGGTGAATACGAAATATTATTTGATGCATCTAATCTTACAAGCGGGGTTTACTATTACTCTTTATATTCAGATGAAATACTTTTTGAAACAAAAAAATTATTATTAATTAAATAAATCTTTAAACTAAAAACACAATCATGAAAAAAATAATTTTACTTCAGGTATTCTTGTTTTGTCTTTGTGGCTTTCTTAAAGCACAGTTTGCACAGGATTATCCTTTTAAAACTTATGTTGATAACAATGGGTTTTTGTATGTAACAGGAGATACAGTTATAAATGAGACAACAAAATATATAAAAACTAAAAAGTTCGATGACCAGTTGCGTCAAGTTTGGGAAAATACTTTTATTAACCCATTTGGAAATGACAAAGGAATGGATATTATAGTTGAAGGAGATTTTCCGTATAATGTTTATGTCACAGGTTTTGTCTATGACAATGCAAAACAAAGAAACAGCATTGTAACAATAAAACATGACGCAATAAACGGCAATATTATCTGGACAAAAACAGTAGACGACTTCAGGGAATCAAAAGGATTTGGAATAACTTTAGACCAAGCTCAGAATATTTATGTCGGAGGATACATCACCGGTGAGAAAGACAGAAAAGATTTCCTTTCTGTTAAATATGATAGATTCGGCAATCAGGAATGGCTTAACACATCAAACTTTTCAAGGTTTCTTGAAGATGATGTCGCAACGGATATTCTTGTGGATGAGGGATATGTTTATCTGATGGGATACGCTTATCAGGGTCCGGATTATATGAATGATCTGCTGCTTGTATCTTATGAAAAAAGCGGTGCATTTTCTTCAAGCAGGTTTTACAAAAAAGCAGGAACAGATGATTATCCGACAGGATTTACTTTTGCAAATTTATCGAGAAGTCCGATAACTAAATCCAGGACAGTTGTGATCGGTCATTCAGATAATGTAACGCAGAGCAACGTATCGGATATTTTAACAATCTGTTTCAATAATGATCTGCTCACGAATGTACTTTGGTCGGATGTTTACAATAACGATATTTATAACGGCAATGATATTGCAACGGCAGTTACGGTTAACAAGCAGGGAACGCAGATCTATGTTACGGGTTATTCCGAAAACGGAAGCACAGGGAAAGATTTCGTAACGATCAAATACAGAGTCAGCGAGAAGAACCGTGAATGGGTGAATTTCTTTGATTACCCTTCAAAAACTCCCGGAAATGACAGGGCGTCATCTGTACTGATAAAAGATGATTCGCTATATGTAACGGGTTCGTGTGACAGAGCTCCGAACGGATTCTGGATGGTGAAGTATCCTGTCAGCGGCAGCAATCCACCTGTCAACGAAAGCTGGTCGAATACGTTCATACCATCATTCCTTAACGGAAGAGAGCCGGGAACATACAATTCTGCATCAATACTCGGAATGGATTCAACAGGAAACATAATAAACTTTTACATGGGCTGGAATAACGAATTCAAGTCCTATGCTGCGCAGAAGTTCGATCCGAACGGAAATGTTCTTTATACTCTCGATCCTGACTTGAAGAACAGTCTGAGTATTCCGGGAATAAACAAAGCGAATTTAAAAAAGACAAATATTAAGAAAGAGCAGTTGAAAGATTGAAGATATTAATTAATAAAATCAGGAAACGATCACTTGAAATGCGTAAATGAAGATCCGGTTTTATTTAACATTTTATACCAAGAGACTTCTGAAAAACTAACTCTCCTTGGATTGTCATTCCCGCATGCTCCTGGCGGGAATCCATTTTTAAGATAGTTTTCAATGATTGGATCCCCGCTAAAAGCACGCCTGCCTCGCGGCAAGGCGGGCGGGGATGACAGTAAGAGTTTTTCAGAAGTCTCACCAATTTAAATTTATTTAGATTAGTATAAAAAGTCGAAGTGAAATGAATATTTGCAGAAAACTTAAAAAGGTTTTTCACTTTTTTACCCTAAACGTACAAATTCTTGAAATGAGAAATTTAAATATAAATACCGTTTAAAAGAGTAATATTTTATTAAAAGATTGATTAACTTGTAAGGCAGAGAGAAAAATTTAATAAAGTTATCAATAATTCTATTGATTTAAAAAGATAAATTTGATATTTTATAAATCTTTTCGCAATCTTTATATACAAAACAGATAAAAGTACGAGTATAGTAGGGTAGGTAGCGAAGTGGTTAAACGCAACAGACTGTAAATCTGTCGACAATTGTCTTCGGAGGTTCGAATCCTTCCCTACCCACTTCAGCATTGAGAATAAGGGATAATTAGAAAGCTGAAAATTCATAGGATTTAATGCGGGAGTAACTCAGTTGGTAGAGTCACAGCCTTCCAAGCTGTTGGTCGCGAGTTCGAGTCTCGTCTCCCGCTCAAAGAAGACCTGAAGAAAATCAGATTACAGCAATTGGATTTTTCGTTTAAAAAAAGGAGATCGGGTCTGAATTTAGCTCTTAAAATGCTGATGTAGCTCAGTTGGTAGAGCACTTCCTTGGTAAGGAAGAGGTCACCGGTTCAATCCCGGTCATCAGCTCTAACTGAAATATTTCAAGATAAAAAATTATAAAACAGTTCTTCAAAGCAGAGTTATTAATATCATTTCGATTTTATCATAGATATAACCTGTATTAAACCTGAAGTAAAAATTTTTAGTAAAATAATATTCTAATATATAATGGCAAAAGAAGGATCAAGAATCAAAATTAAGCTTGTCAGCGTAGAAGGTCCGCATAAGGGTAAATCGGTATATGTCTCATCAAAGAGCAGGATTAATTCAAAGGAAAGATTAGAGATGAAGAAATACTGTAAATGGACAAAGCAGCACATAATGCACCGTGAGTCCAAATAAAATGCGGGTGTAGCTCAATTGGTAGAGTAGCGGTCTCCAAAACCGTTGGTTGGGGGTTCGAGTCCCTCCTCCCGTGCATTCAGAAGGATCAAACCATTTTAAGCAAAAATACGAATCATAATGAAAGATAAGATAATAAATTTTTTCACAGATATTTACAAAGAGATGAAGAAAGTTTCCTGGCCCAAGAAAGAGGAACTTATAGATTCTACAAAAGTAGTTGTTGTAACGATGCTGATTTCGGCTGTGATAGTTTACATCATAGACAAAGGAATCAGTGAACTTCTTAAGGCAATATTTTAAAGAGGATAAAAGCTTAAATGACAGAAGAAAAAATTAACGATAAAACCTTGACAGAAACGGAAATAAATCCTGTACAGGAAGCTGATAAAAATGAAGAAACAGAAACCCATGAAGAGGAGTCGGGGAAGTTCAAATGGTATGCAGTAAGAATCATTTCAGGTCACGAAAACAAAGTTAAAGCATATCTTGATAATGAGATAAGGACTGAAAAACTTGAAGACAGGATAAACAATGTGCTTATACCTCTTGAAAAAGTATTTGAAGTAAAAGCTGGCAAGAAGAAGATCAGACTTAAAAATTTTCTTCCCGGTTATATTCTCATAGAAGCTGATCTTGATGACAAGATCAGAGATTTTGTTTCAAAAACACCGTCAATAATAAATATGGTTGGTTCGAAAAGCGTTAAAGGAAAAAGACTTGAGCCAATTCCGCTTAAGGCGTTGGAAGTAAAAAGGATCAAAGCTATACTCAATGATGAGGCAGATGAGGATAAATTAGATGTATTCCTGAATGTCGGGGATCCGGTAAAAGTTACAAGCGGACCTTTCAATAATTTCAGCGGAAACATACTTGAAGTGAATCTTGAAAAGCTTAAAGTAAAGGTAATGGTAAGCATATTCGGAAGAAAGACTCCAATTGAGCTTGAGTTAGGTCAGATTGAAAAAGAAAAATAAAATTTAAAAATAATATTTTTAGAAAATGGCAAAGAAGATAACAGGTTTTGTAAAGCTGCAGATTCCTGCAGGATCAGCGACAATGGCTCCTCCGGTAGGACCGGCACTTGGACAAAGAGGAGTAAACGGCATGGAGTTCTGCAAACAATTTAATGCGAGAACACAGGATAAAAAAGGTCTTATAATTCCGGTAGTGATAACGGTTTTTTCGGATAAGTCATTTACATTTATTACAAAAACTCCGCCGGCGGCAGTATTGCTGATCAAGGCGGCTGGAATCGAAAAAGGATCGGGAGTTCCTAACAAGAATAAAGTTGGCAAGGTAACAAAAAAGCAATTGAAGGAAATAGCGGAAACGAAAATGCCTGATCTTAATGTGCACGATGTAGAAGCAGCGATGAAGCTTGTCGCCGGAACAGCAAGAAGCATGGGAATTACAATAGAAAATTAAAATTATAATTTTAAAATTTTTTAATTATGAAATTAACTAAGAAACAAAAAGAGACAAATAAGAAAATAGATGTTGCTGTAGAATATAGTTTAACGGATGCAGTATCAAAATTGAAGCAGGCAAAGCCGGCTAAGTTTGATGAATCAGTTGATGTAGCGGTAAGACTTGGCGTTGATCCGAAACATGCAGATCAGGTAGTCAGAGGAACTGTTTCATTGCCAAACGGAACGGGTAAAACAGTCAGAGTGCTTGTGATTGCGAAACCTGAAAAGCATGATGAAGCAAGAGAAGCCGGGGCTGATCACGTTGGATTTGATGATTACATAAAGAAAATACAGGAAGGCTGGACAGATATTGATGTTATAATTGCAGCTCCTGATACAATGAGCGAACTCGGAAAGATAGGAAAAGTACTCGGACCGAGAGGTCTGATGCCGAATCCTAAAAGCGGAACAGTAACACCAAATGTAGGACAGGCAGTAAAGGAAGTCAAAGCCGGGAAAATTGATTTCAGAGTTGATAAAAGCGGAATAGTACATTCGATCGTCGGAAAATTATCATTTGATGAGAATAAACTTAAAGAAAACATAGACGCTTTTCTCCATACTATAGTAAAGCTCAAACCTTCAGCATCAAAAGGAACTTATATAAAGAGCATTACGATTTCAACAACAATGGGTCCCGGAATCAAAGTGGACAAAACACATGCAAACGTAAAAGTTGCAGCATAAAAAAGAATTTACGCACTCAACACAATATATATGCTTATCCCGCTTCAGATAAGCAAAATCAAATCAGCTCCAATTATTTTTTAAATTTAACTGATCGTTAATGAACAAAGAACAAAAAGTAACAGCAGTTCAGGAGATAAAAGAAATGATCGAATCTTCTGAAGCGATGTACTTTACCGATTTTAGCGGATTGACGGTCGAAGAAGTTAATGAACTCAGAAAGGAATTTTACAAGGCAGGAGTAAAGTACAAGGTTGTCAAGAACACATTGACAGTCAGAGCTTTAAAGGAGTCGGGCAAATATTCTTCACATCTGGAAAAATTAACAGAATCGCTTCACGGACCTACGGGAGTAGTATTTGCAACAACGAATCCCGTTGCGCCGGCTAAGATCATAAAGAAATTTTTTGACAAGATAGAAAAGCCAAAGCTAAAAGTAGCTATTGTCGAAGATGAGTTATACGGCAAAGCCAATCTTAACACTTTAGCTTCATTGCCGACCAAAGAAGAAGTAATATCATCAATTTTAAGTTCCATTGATGCACCTGCTTCAGGCATAGTCGGATCAATAAATGCAGCGATGAGAGATCTGTTCAGTGTCATCGAAGAGGTCGGTAAAAAGCAGGCTGCATAACTTTAAACACATTTTAAAAATAAATTAAAATATAAAATACAATGTCAGTACAGGAAATAGCAGATAAAATAGGTGAATTAACACTTTCCCAGGCTTCGGAATTAAAAAAGATTCTTGAAGACAAATTCGGCGTAACGGCAGCTGCTCCAATGATGATGGCAGGCGCACCGGCAGGCGCGGCGGCGGCTCCGGTAGAAGAACAGACTGAATTTACAGTAATTCTTGCAGAAGCAGGCTCACAGAAGATCAATGTTATCAAGGCAGTGAAAAACGCTACAGGTCTTGGATTGACTGAGGCAAAAGGATTGGTCGAAAGCGCTCCAAAACCTGTTAAAGAAAATATTTCAAAAGCTGATGCAGACAAACTCAAAGCTGATCTTGAGGCTGCAGGCGCAAAAGTTGAAATTAAATAAAACACTTTAACAATCCGAAACAGTAATACATTTAACAAAAAAATATTTTTATAAAAATAAAATAATCCCGGCAAATTTGTCAGCCGGGATTATTTATTAAAAATTCCGGGGGTATAAAACTTGGAAACAAGAGAAATGGAACTGAATTTAAAACCGTTAAACAGCAAGAACAAGAGACTTACTTTTGCAAAGACTTCTATAAAGCATGATCCGCCTGATTTACTTAATGTGCAGATACAATCATACAAAGATTTTTTGCAGGAAGACACACCGGCAAGCAAAAGAAAATCACAGGGACTTCAGAAAGTATTTGAAGATAATTTCCCTATAACAGATTCAAGAGAGACAGCATTGCTTGAATATGTGGATTATTATCTGGAAAAACCTCATTACTCTGTAATTGAGTGTCAGGAACAGGGACTTACTTATGCAGTTCAGGTTAAAGCCAGATTAAGACTTTCCACAAAACCGAATGCAGCAGCGAAAGAATATAATTATACAATAGAAAATGATGTGTATCTTGGAAATCTGCCTTATATGACTCCGAGAGGAAGTTTTATAATTAACGGAGCAGAAAGAGCGATAGTGAGCCAGCTTCACAGGTCACCGGGAGTTGTCTTCAGCGAATCTATTCATGCAAACGGAACAAAGCTTTATTCGGCGAGGGTAATACCTTTCAGAGGTTCATGGGTTGAGTTTACAACGGATATCAATGATCTTTTATACGCTTATGTTGACAGAAAAAAGAAATTCTATTTTTCAACATTGTTAAAAGCTCTCGGTCTTAATGAGCATTATCAGATGTTAGAGCTTTTTGATTTGGTAGAAACTGTAAAGGTCAACGATAAGAATTATCTTGATTATGTTGACAGGATAGTATTAGAAAATGTAGTGAATAAGGAAACAGGAGATGACCTTGGAATTCCTGAGGGGATGAATTTATCCGGAGAGCAACTGGTTTCAATTTTGAATTCAAAAATCAAAGAACTTAAATTATTAAAATCCAACACTACTGACGGGGAGAGAATCATATACAACACAGTAGTTAACGATGACGATGAATCAGATCTTCTTATAGAAAAAACCCCGGCAGATCAGCTTCCAAAGGACAAGAAAGCTGCGGCTGCCCTTATAGAATCAGAAGCTGAAAGCGCCAGAAGTTATATCGAAAAATTATTTTTCAATACAAAGAAATATGATCTCGGAGATGTAGGACGATATAAGATCAATTATAAACTCGGATTAAAAATTGATCCGCATATAACGGTTTTAACACAGGAAGATATTGTAAGCATTATCAATTATATCAGAGACCTTGCTGACGGAAAGAAAGACGTGGATGATATTGATCACCTTGGAAACAGAAGAGTGAGAACGGTTAACGAGCAGTTGTCTGCTCAGTTTTCTCTGGGACTATCAAGAATGTCAAGAACGATCAGGGATAAAATGAGCATACATGATGAAGAGAATCTGACACCTTCAAAGTTGATCAGCGCAAGACCAATCACAAGCGCGCTTGCTTCATTTTTCGGAACGAGTCAGTTGTCACAGTTTATGGATCAGACAAACCCTCTTGCTGAAATGACTCACAAGAGAAGGATCAGTGCTCTCGGACCTGGTGGTTTATCGAGAGAAAGAGCAGGATTTGAAGTAAGAGACGTTCATTACACACATTACGGAAGATTGTGTCCGATTGAGACTCCGGAAGGACCGAACATCGGATTAATTTCATCATTATGTATCCATTCGAGAATAAATGAACTTGGATTTATCGAAACCCCTTACAGAAAAGTAATTGACGGAAAAGTAAAAGATGAAATAGAATATTTATCAGCGGAGAAGGAAGATTTTTACAAAATTGCTCAGGCAAATGAACCTGTTGATGAAAAGGGAAATTTTTTAAATGAAAAGATCAAAGGAAGATTCAAAGGTGATTTTCCATTACTGAAACAGGAAGAGATAGATTATATGGATGTCGCGACCAATCAGATAGTAAGTGCGGCGGCGGCATTGATTCCATTTCTTGAACATGACGATGCAAACAGAGCGCTGATGGGAAGTAATATGCAGAGACAGGCAGTTCCGCTGCTCAGACCAGAATCACCGGTAGTAGGCACCGGGTTCGAGGAAATAGTTGCAAGAGATTCCAGGACAATGCTTTTAGCCGAAGCTGACGGAGTTGTAGAATATGTAGCGGGTGATAAGATCATTGTCAGATATAATGTAAAGGAAGATTCGGATGAGAGTCTGCTGAGTTTTGACAATAAAAAATTAGTTGAATATTCGCTTGTAAAGTTTTTAAGAACGAATCAGGATACATCTATAAATCAGAGACCTATAGTTACTGAAAATCAGAAAGTAAAGAAAGGCGACATACTCGCTGACGGATCGTCAACACATAACGGAGAGCTTGCTCTCGGAAGAAATGTACTGGTTGCGTTTATGCCATGGAGAGGATATAATTATGAAGATGCTATAATTATCAGCGAAAAATTAGTAGCTGAAGATGTATATACTTCCATACACATAGAAGAATTCAGTCTTGAAGTCAGAGACACCAAAAGAGGTGAAGAGGAGCTGACAAAGGAAATTCCAAATGTCAGCGAAGAAGCCACAAAAGATCTTGATGAGAACGGAATAGTAAGAATAGGAGCTGAAGTAAAAGAGAGCGACATTCTGATTGGTAAAGTTACGCCTAAGGGTGAGACAGAGCCGACACCGGAGGAAAAGCTTCTCAGGGCTATATTCGGAGATAAAGCAGGAGATGTAAAAGATGCTTCATTGAAGGCTACTCCCGGATTAAAAGGGATAATAATTAACAAGAAATTATTTTCCAGAAAGACAAGGGACACGGAAAGCAAGAGAGACGAGAAAAGAAAGATTGACAAATTTGAAGCTGAGAGAAAAAAAGAAATAAAAGATCTGAACAATAAAATTTCGGAAAAATTTGATATCCTTCTTGAAGGAAAAGAATCAGCGGGATTGAAAGATAAAAAAGGAAATGTAATTGTAAAAAGCGGAGCAATATTTAAAAAAGATACATTCCTGAATCTTATTGAGAATCAGGGATATTTGCTTAACGATTTTGAGTATGATAACGAATGGTCAGACAACAAGAGAGCAAACGGTCTGATTCCGGACATTTACAGAAATTATACATTCAAACAGAATGAGATTGAAGAAAGATATAAGAGATTAAAGGATAAAGTGAAATTGGGAGATGAGCTTCCTACGGGAGTTGTTAAGCTTGCGAAAGTATATGTAGCAAAGAAGAGAAAACTTTCAGTCGGAGATAAAATGGCGGGAAGACATGGTAACAAAGGAGTTGTGGCAAAGATAGTACCGGTGGAAGATATGCCGTTTATGCCGGACGGAACACCTGTGGATATAGTATTGAATCCGCTTGGGGTGCCATCGAGAATGAATCTCGGTCAATTGTATGAAACAGCTCTTGGCTGGGCTGCAAGGAATCTCGGAGTTAAATTTGCAACGCCGATATTTGACGGTGCTACAGTAGCAGAGATCATGGAGTATCTTACAAAAGCAGGACTTAGCGATAATTCACGAACAGACCTTTATGACGGCAAGACAGGGGACAAGCTGGATCAGAAAGTAACAGTAGGATATATTTATATGCTGAAACTTTCACACCTTGTGGATGATAAAATGCATGCAAGGTCAATAGGACCTTATTCGCTGATTACACAGCAGCCGCTCGGAGGAAAGGCGCAGTTTGGCGGACAGAGATTCGGAGAGATGGAATGCTGGGCGCTTCAGGGTTACGGAGCTGCTCATATTTTACAGGAGATGCTGACATACAAGAGTGATGACGTTACCGGAAGAAGCAAGGTTTATGAAGCGATCATTAAGGGAGATAATCTTCCTGAGCCAGGAATACCTGAGTCATTCAATGTACTGTTGAAAGAGCTTCAGGGATTATGTCTGGATATAAATCTTGATGAATAGTGAATGGTGAATAGTGAATAGTAAATGGTGAATTTTATATTTTGAAAATTTGATTAAAGCATTTTTGATCTTAATCATGATCTTTTCCTGCACAGGTTACAGTCAGGAGATAAATAAAAGTCGTTCTTTAATAAATTCCGGTAAGACAACATTTAAAATATCTATCCTTTATTTGAAATACATGCTGGATTAGGTTGTAACAAATATCCGTGAGACAAACGTGAAATTCATAGCAGTAATATTAACAGGTAATAATAAATATCACGGTCCAAATCACAGGTCACTACCTTAAAAATACCAGCAAAAGGCGGACTTCAGTTTTATCTGAATAAAGATTTTAATGCAGAAGATTACGGATTAAGCATGCTAACATTTGATTTCAGCTTAGGAAAAAGTTTTTAATTACAGAAAGAAAATAATAAATTCAAACATAAATCAAAGAGGTTAAAATGGCTTTTAAAACAGAGCACAAAAGAAAAAGATTTTCGAAGATATCGATCAATTTAGCTTCAACAGATTCGATCATTTCAAAATCATTTGGTGAAGTGTTAAAGCCGGAAACAATTAATTACAGGACATTTAAGCCGGATAAAGACGGTTTGTTCTGTGAGAAAATATTCGGTCCGGTCAGAGACTGGGAATGTCATTGCGGAAAATACAAAGGCATAAGATACAAAGGAATTGTTTGCGACAGATGCGGAGTGGAAATAAATCTGAAGAGCGTGAGAAGGGACAGAATGGGACACATTACACTGAGTGTTCCTGTTGTTCATATCTGGTATTTCAGATCCATGCCGACAAAAATCGGTTATGTACTCGGTATTACATCAAAAGAGCTGGAAAGAATAATATATTACGAGACCTATGTGGTAATAAATCCCGCGAATACAAATTTCAAAAAGAATCAGCTGATCACCGAAGATGAATATAATGAAGTATTAGACAGAATGACAGAGGAAGAGCATAATCTTGAAGATGATGATCCGAAAAAATTCATAGCAGGTCAGGGTGGTGAAGCCATAAAGGATCTTCTTAGCAGAGTTAACCTTGAAGAAGAGATCACAAGATTAAGAGCGGAACTGAAAGATGATCCTTCAGCACTTAAGAAAGCTGAGAACATAAAAAGACTCAGAGTGCTGGAAGCATTCAGAACAAAACCGGGAAGCAGACCAAATAAACCGGAATGGATGGTACTTGATGTAGTGCCAGTAATTCCGCCGGAGTTAAGACCGCTTGTTCCGCTTGAAGGAGGAAGATTCGCTACATCCGATCTGAATGATCTTTACAGAAGAGTAATCATAAGAAACAACAGATTAAAAAGATTAATAGATATAAAAGCACCTGAAGTAATTTTAAGAAATGAAAAGAGAATGCTTCAGGAAGCTGTAGATGCTTTGCTTGACAATTCAAGAAGAGTAACGGCAGTAAAAGCTGAGAACAGAGCTTTAAAATCTTTATCAGATATTCTCAAAGGCAAACAGGGAAGATTCAGACAGAATCTGCTTGGAAAGAGAGTTGATTATTCAGGAAGATCTGTTATCGTAGTTGGACCTGAATTAAAATTACATCAGTGCGGAATTCCAAAAGATATGGCACTTGAGTTATTCAAACCCTTTGTGATAAGAAGACTTATTGACAGGGATTATGTGAAGACAGTAAAGAGCGCAAAAAAATTAATTGACAAGAGAACACCGGAAGTATGGGATATTCTTGAAAATGTAATTGACGGACATCCGGTAATGCTTAACAGAGCTCCGACACTTCACAGACTAAGTATTCAGGCGTTTCAGCCGGTACTTATTGAAGGAAAGGCGATTACACTTCATCCGTTTGTTTGTATTGCTTTTAATGCTGACTTTGACGGTGATCAGATGGCAGTGCACGTTCCGCTTTCTTATGAAGCGCAGCTTGAAGCTTCCATTATGATGCTTTCATCACATAACATATTGTCTCCTCAGAATGGCGCGCCGATACTTATTCCAAATCAGGAACTTATACTCGGATGTTATTATCTGACAAAAGAAATGAAAGGTGATAAGGGAGAGGGAAAAATGTTTTCATCTCCGGAAGAAGTGATGATAGCTTATGATAACAAGATTATTAATCTTCACAGTAAGATCAAAGTAAGGATTGGTGATAAAATTATTGAGACTACAACCGGTAGAACGATTTTTAACGAGATAGTTCCGAAGAGAATTCCTTTTATCAATGAACTTCTGAAAAAGAAAAAGATTATTGAGATAATCGGAATGATTTATAATATAGTAGGAAATCTCGAAACCTCAAAGTTTCTTGATGATCTTAAGGAAATCGGATTCAAGTACGCTACATCCGGAGGTCTTTCAGTAAACATTGATGATATTGAAGTTCCAAAGACAAAAGATAAAATAATAGAAGAAGCATATGAGAGAGTAGAGAAGATTGAGAAATCCAAAGCAAGGGGTATCATTTCTGAAAACGAAAGATACAATAAGGTTATTGATATCTGGACTCACGTACGTGATGAAGTGAAGAGAGATCTTATGCTTAATCTGACCAAGTCAAAGAACGGATTTAATTCATTGCACATGATGATTGATTCAGGTGCAAGAGGATCAGCCGAACAGGTTAGTCAGCTTGCAGGTATGAGAGGTCTGATGCAGAAACCGCAGAAGTCCATGACAGGACAGGCGGGAGAGATTATTGAAAATCCTATTATTGCAAATTTTAAGGAAGGTCTTTCAATTCTTGAATACTTCATTTCGACACACGGAGCGAGAAAAGGACTTGCTGATACAGCGCTTAAAACAGCGGATGCGGGATATCTTACGAGGAGACTTGTAGATGTGGCTCAGGATGTAATAATTACGGAGGATGACTGCGGAACTTCAAGAGGAGTTCTTACTGAAGCTTTGAAAGAAGGTGAAGATGTAAAAGAAACATTAGCAGAAAGAATACTTGGAAGAGTGGCTGTACATGATGTAATAAATCCTCTGACAAAGAAAATAATTATCAAATCCGGGGAAGTAATAACAGAAGAAAAAGCAATGTTTGTTTCAGAAACACCAATAACGCAGGTAGAGATAAGATCAGTACTGACATGCGAGACCAAAAGAGGTGTTTGCGCAAATTGTTATGGAAGAAATCTGGCAACGGCAAAGCTTGTGGAAGTTGGAGAAGCTGTAGGAATTATAGCGGCGCAGTCAATCGGAGAGCCGGGTACTCAGCTGACATTGAGAACTTTTCACATCGGAGGAACTGCGAGTAAGATAATTACACAATCTCAGATTGTAACAAAGTTTGACGGAAGAGTAAAGTTTGATGCGATTAAAATAGTTGAATACAAGGGAAGTGCAGGAGCTGAATATGTATCACTCAGCAGAAACGGAATGATAAATATCATAGATGAAAACGGTTCACAGATGGCAAGATATTCAGTGCCTTACGGAGCTCATCTGAAAGTAAAGAACAATGAAAAAGTTCTGAAAAACGGAATACTGTACGAATGGGATCCATACAACTCTGTGATAGTTGCGGAAGATGACGGAATAGTAAATTATTCCGACCTTGAAGAAGGAAAGCAATATGAACTTGCAAAAGATGAGCAGACAGGATATTTCCAGAAGATCGTAATAGAAAGCCGTGACAAGACAAAGAGTCCGGCAATTCAGATATTAAGTTCCAAGAATGAAAAACTGCTTAGTTCATATCTTATTCCTGCAAAGGCAAGTTTGCTTGTTGATGACGGAGAGGAAGTAAAAGCCGGAACAATCATTGTTAAAATTCCACGGGAATCAGGTAAGACAAGAGATATCACAGGAGGATTACCAAGAGTAACGGAATTATTTGAGGCAAGAAGTCCGAGCGATCCTTCTAAAGTCGCAGAGATTGACGGAACTGTAGAAATCGGAAAAATTTCCAGAGGAAGCAGGGAAGTCAGAATTATCAGCAAAGACGCAAGCAAAGTAATTGATTATAAAATCCCAATCGGGAAACATATACTTGTAAGACACGGTGACTTTGTAAAATCCGGTGAGCCGCTTACAGGAGGAGCTTTTGATCCAGTTGACATACTTAAGATAAAAGGTGTTGCGGAAGTACAGGGATATCTTGTGAATGAAATTCAGGAAGTATACAGGATACAGGGTGTGAAGATCAATGACAAGCACATTGAAGTCATAGTCAGACAGATGCTTCAGAAAGTAAAGATCACCGATCCCGGAGACACTAATTTTCTTGAAGGTGATGTAGTTCATAAGAATCTTTTTGCTGAGAAGAATGAAAATTTGAAAGGAATGGTTGTAATTTCTGAAACAGGTGACAGTGATAAAGTAACTGAAGGGGAAATAATTTCAAAGAAAGAAGTAAGAGATTTGAATGCAGCTTTGAAAAAGAAAGATAAAGCTCAGATAAAATCAAAGGATGCTGTTCCGGCAACAGCCGAACCGGTATTACTTGGAATAACACAAACTTCACTTACAACAGACAGTTTCATATCTGCTGCTTCATTCCAGGAAACTACAAAGGTTCTCACTGATGCAGCAATAAGAGGCAAGGTGGATCATTTACTGGGATTGAAGGAAAATGTTATCATAGGACAGCTTATTCCTGCAGGTACAGGTCTGAGAAAATACAGAGAACTGATTGTGACAGAATTAGAAAAGCCTGCAGAAGAAATTCCTGCTGAAGAAGAGAAGCCAAAAGCAAAGGTAAAGAAGAAAAAGGTAAAATTAGAAAATATCGAATCATAATTTAGATTTAATCATTTATAAATTAAGCCATTCGGGGAAACCCGGATGGCTTTTTTTATTTTCCAAATTTATCCTAAATGTAATTTAATCGAAATTATTTTTACGATGAAAAGTTTGAAGTTTAAATTGTAATTATCTCAATTTAATTTGCGGAAATTCTTTAAAGACTTTACAAATCACCTTACCCCCGCCTACAAAACAATTTAATCAATATTTAAAGATAGTTTAGTAGTTTGTTTCAAAAATAAAAAATTATTCAAAGTGTTAAATCTAAGTCATAGCAGAACAATTGCTTTGCTTTTTTGCATTCAGAGATGCAATACACACTTTTTACTTATTAATTAGTTTGACATTAAAATTAAATTACTTATTTTTGTATATAAGTGGAGTAAAGTGGAGTAAAGTGGGGAATTATATTTTGAATTTTTTATATAAATACATTCAGAATCATTAATTCATAATAAGTATATAAAAATACGAAATTCACATTTAAAAAAAATGTAAATGTTTCAGGGACATTCAAATTGTAATATAGATGCAAAGTCGAGATTAATATTGCCTGCAAAATTCAGGAAATATATAAAGCCGGAAGCGGATAATAAATTAATCTTAACTAGAGGGATGGATGAATGTCTGCTTGTATATCCTCTTGATGAATGGGAAAAAGTAAAGACAGGATTGACAAGATACAACCAGTTTAATTCAGATCAGAGATTTTTTATAAGGCAGTTTTTAAATTATGTAAACGAATGCGAACTTGATTCACAAAACAGAATTGTAATTCCGCCTCAGCTTTTACAGTTTGCAAAATTAAAAAAAGAAGTCACGGTTCTGGGACTTCTTGATAAAATGGAAATATGGGATCCGGAGATAAAGCAGAGTTATGATAATTCAATGACAAAATCTTATGAAGAAATCGCAGAGAAAGTTTCAGAGATTATAAACTCACAATAGAATTTAATAGCAATGTACGGTCTGAAAAAAATGATTGAAAAAAATGAAGACAGAAGAAAACTTCCACATTCCTGTTCTTTCACATGAAGCAGTAAAATATCTCATCAACGAAAGCCTTGAGTATCAGATACTTGCAGACGGAACCTTAGGCGGCGGCGGATACACAAAGTTAATCTGCGAAAACACTAAACCCACAGACAAAGTAATCTCAATAGACAAAGACCTGAATGCATTGCTGTATTCTGAGAAACTTCTTGAGAATCAAAAAGAAAAAATTATATTTGTTAATGGTAATTTCGGTGACTTAAAAGATATTCTAGATGAGATAAAAATCGAAAAACTCACCGGTCTGGTTCTGGATCTTGGATTGTCATCATATCAGCTTGAAGCTGAAAGCGGTTTTAGTTTTATGAAAGACACTGATCTTGATATGAGAGCATACAAAAAGGATGGCATTACGGCATCTGAAATACTTAACAGTTACAAACGAGACGAGCTTGAGGAAATATTTGAAAATTACGGTGAGATAGGGAATGCAGGAAGGCTTGTAAAAGCTATTACCGACAAGAGAAAAATAAAAAAATTCAATTCAACATTTGATATTGTAAATCTGATAAAAGAGGAATACAAAATAAATAAAAAGAATGAAATAGATTTTCTGGCAAAGATTTTTCAGGCGCTGAGAATAAAAGTAAACAACGAACTTATTAATCTTGAGAAAGTTTTAAATGATTCACTTGATCTGATAGAAGAAGGAGGAAGAATAGTAGTTGTCTCATATCATTCATTGGAAGACAGGATCGTGAAAAATTTTTTCAGAAAGGAATCGGAGAAATACAAAGAAAGCGATAATCCTTTTTACAAAACAGAGGTTGAGCCAAAGCTTAAGATAATAACTAAAAAAGCAGTAAAGCCTTCACCGGAAGAAATAAAAATTAATCCGCGCTCCCGCAGCGCAAAACTCAGAGCGGCAGAAATTATTTAAATTAATAAAATGAAAAAAAAATCAGGAAAGAAAATATCAATATTTTATTTTCTTATTGTAATGATACTAACATCTGTGATTCTGATAATATACATCAGCAATATTATTTATGTGAACAAGCTTTCGATAAGCAATAATGAAATTAAAGAAGAGATAAAAAAGAATTTGCAGATAAACAACATGTTACGAACCGAGTCAGAAAAGCTCAGCAGTTACGAAAGGATAAAAACTCTGGCATCAGAAAAATTCAATCTTGCATACAGAGAAAATTCTATTGAAGAAGGAAATACAATTATCATAAAAAAATCACAATTGAAATAAAATAAATTCAGAATTTTGCAGTTCAGTAATTACAAAAAGCCAGATAAGCCGGTCATACAGAGAAGGAAGATAAATTTTCTTTTCGTGATTCTATTTGGAATATTTATTGTAATACTGATCAAGCTGATTAATATTCAGATAATAGATTCTGAAAAATACAAGATAGCCGCTCGAAAGCAGTATGAAAACAAAATAGTCCTTTCTCCATACAGAGGATTGATCTATGACCGGAATATGAATGTCCTGGTTTCAAATTCATTTGAATATTCCTTTGCAGCAGATCCGAATATGGTGGATAAACCCGAACAGGCGGCGGAATTATTTTCAAGGGCTTTTGGAAAGAGCAAGGAAGAATATTTATCAAAACTTACTTCACAAAACACTTCTTTCATTTATCTTGAGAGAAGAGTAGATGCATCAAAGACATGCGGACTTGATACACTTAAATTCAACGGAGTCATAGTTCTTAAAGAGCCGAAGAGAGTTTACAATTACGGAAATCTTGCTTCGCAGATAGTAGGATTTACAAATGCGGAGAATAAGGGACAGACGGGTATCGAACTATCAATGCAGGATGAGCTTTCAGGAAAGGACGGATTTGTAATAATGCAGAGAGACGGCAAGGGAAACAACAGACCTTCTTTAGATTTTCCGAGAAAGGATCCTGAGAACGGAAACAACGTTGTTCTTACGCTTGATGTAAATATACAAAGATTTGCTGAAGAAGAGCTTGCTGCGGGAGTAAAAAATTATAATGCAGACGGAGGAAAGGTTGTGGTTCTTTCCGTTAAGACGGGAGAGATATTAGCAATGTCATCCAATCCGACATTTGATCCGAATAACATTGCTTCTGCTGATACTTCCGGGATGAAGAATGCAGTAATATCAGATATTTATGAACCGGGTTCGACTTTCAAACTTGTTACAGCGGCAGCATCGCTTGAGGAGAAAATTGAGGATAAAAATTCTGTGATTGAGACTGATAATTTAAATGAGATTAAAGGTCTGAATATAACAGATGTTCACGGAGCAGCCAGTATGACTTTTCAGCAGGTGATTGAGCAGTCGAGCAACGTCGGGTTCAGCAAAATTTCCCTTCAGCTTGGTTCAGAAAGATTCTACAAGTATGCCAGAGATTTCGGATTCGGAATATATAACGGTGTAGAGCTTCCCGGTGAAAACAAAGGACTGCTGAAAAGACCGGTTGATTTTTCATCAGTTTCACTTCCTTATATGTCAATTGGATATGAAGTTCTGGTTAATGCAATGCAAATCTCAAATGCTTATGCAGCAATTGCAAACAAAGGAACAATGATGAAATCATACATTGTAAAAAAAGAATTCGGAAATAATAATAATATAATTTTTGAAGCTGTACCTACAACTATAAGGCAGGTTGTATCCGAAAAAACTGCAAGTATTCTTACGAGTTTATTTACAGGAGTTGTGGAAAGAGGAACAGGTACAGATGCAAAGATTGAAGGAATAAGTATAGCCGGAAAAACGGGTACAGCTCAGCGTCTTGTAAACGGAGAATATTCCAACAGCTCTCACAATTCTTCATTTGTAGGATATTTTCCAGCTGACAATCCGCAGATGCTTATAACTGTGATTTTAAATAATCCGAAATCCGGAGAATATTACGGAGGGAAAGTAGCAGCGCCAATTTTTAAAAACATTGCAAACAGAATAATCAATTTTACAGGAAAGACAAATATCGCATCGAATGATTTTGTGAATGTGAATTATTCAAAAAGCAATATAAACGTTCAGGAGTTAAGCGATCTGAATGACAGAAAAATACTTATACCAAACCTTGTTAATCTCAAACTTGAGGATGCAAAAGAATTACTTACTGAGAGCAATATTAAATTCGAAATTATAGACAGTACTGATACAAAGACAAACATCAATGAAAACGGAAATCCTGTTATTACAAAATTTGTAGAATCTCAGTTGCCAATTGCCAATGAAAAAATTATCTGGGATGAAAATCTTAAAGTCAGAATAGTAGTAAGGAGCAGTACAGTGCCCGATGACAGACTTGTAATAGTGCCTGAAGTAAAAAATCTAAGTTTAAGGAAAGCAATAAACTTATTATTGTCAGGAGGTTTTGATGTGTTTATAAACGGAAGCGGAAAGATACTGGAGCAGTCTCCGTTACCGGGAACAAAGCAATTACCGGGTTGTAAAATAATTCTTTATTGCAAAAACCAGTAATGAAACTAAACGAATTGCTATATAGAAGTGCGGCGGAGACAGATTACACCAGTCAGAAGGATATTGACATAACCGGTATTTCTTATGATTCCCGGAAGATCAAGCCAGGAAACATTTTCTTTGCAATAAAAGGGCTGAAGGATGAAGGAAGCAAATACATTAAAGATGCTGTTAAAAACGGTGCAGCTCTTATCATTGCAGAAGAAGAAACAGCTGAAGAAGTTTCAGCGGATATAATAACTACAAAGAACATCAGAAAATTAATGGCAGTAATGAGCAGAGAATTTTACTTCAGTAATTCCGGACGGATAAAATTAATCGGGATTACCGGGACAAACGGAAAGACAACGACTGCATATCTGACAAAGTATTTTCTTGAAGAAGCCGGATATAAAACCGGATTAATCGGAACGATTGATTACATGCTCGGAGAAAAAAAAATAAATTCGACTTTGACTACTCCGGATTCAGTGGAAATGAATGCAATGCTCGGTGAAATGGAAAAAAACAAAACTGATTTTTGCGTTATGGAAGTCTCTTCTATAGCTCTTGTGATGGACAGAGTTTACGGATTAAAATATGATACGGCAGTTTTTACCAATCTGACAAGCGAGCATCTGGATTTTCATAAAGATATGGAAAATTATTTTGAAGCAAAGAAAATATTATTTGATAATCTTCCGGAAAATAGTTTTGCTTTATCAAACAAAGATGATGATTACGGAGAAAAAATATTGGAAAACTGCAGAGCCGGAAAGAAGTATTATTCGATAAAAAATACGAGTGACTTAAGAGCGGTAAATGAAAAACTATTTCTCGGTGGATTAGAGTTTGAAGCTGAATACAGAAACAGCAATTACAAATTCAATTCAAATTTATCCGGACGATTCAATATTTACAACATACTTGCGTCTGTCAGTGTAGCTTTGAATTATGACATAGAAATTTCTTTTTTGCAGAATTCGCTTAAAAAATTTAAAGAGGTCAACGGAAGATTTAACAGAATACAGTTAGCAAACGGGGCGGTCGCAGTTGTAGATTATTCGCACACTTCCGATTCGCTGAAAAATGCAATAGAGTCAGCGAGAGAAATTGTAAATTACGAGAACAGGAAAGGCAGAGTGATAACGGTATTCGGATGCGGAGGGAATAAAGATAAAACGAAGAGACCTGTAATGGGCGGATACGCAGTGCGGCTTTCTGATTTTGCGATTATCACATCGGACAATCCGAGATATGAAGATCCAATGGAAATAATTGATGAGATATTAAAAGGAGTAAATCCGGAAACTAATTTTGAAGTAATTGAAAACAGGGAAGATGCAATTAAAAGAGGAATTGAGATATCGCAGGAGGGCGATATACTTCTGATCTGCGGGAAAGGTCATGAAACTTATCAGGAAGCAAAGGGAGTCAGGAAGCATTTCGATGATAAGGAGATAGTAGAAAAGTATTCAGGGACAGTAAAAATAATATGATAAGCAGAGAAGATCTTTTTAAGATCAGACATATACAAAAGATAAATACTGACAAATACATTAAAAGAAATTATAAATCAGTTGGGATAGATTCCAGAAACATAAAAAAAGGTGAATTATTTTTTGCAATAAAAGGCGAGAGAACAGACGGTCATAAATATCTTGACTCAGTATTCGATAAAGGAATTGAATTAGCAGTAGTAAATGATACATGGTTCGTTAAAAATAAGAAAAAATTTCCGGGTAAAAGTTTTTTAACAGTAAGAGATACAACGAAAGCGCTTGGAGAACTTGCGCTGCACCATAAAGCGAATTTCAAAATCCCGGTATTATGCATTGCGGGAAGTAACGGAAAAACAACTACCAAAGATTTAACAGCAGAAGTTCTTTCACAAAAATTCAAAGTACTCAAGACGGAAGGAAATTTTAATAATCACATAGGACTTCCTCTGACGTTACTAAGACTTGACAGAACGCATGAGATATGCGTACTGGAAGCGGGGTGCAATCATTACGGCGAACTTAAATATTTATGTGAAATCGCAGAACCCGATTACGGAATGATAACCAATATCGGAAAAGAGCATCTGGAATTTTTTAAGAATCTCGAAGGAGTTGCAAAGGCGGAATTTGAGTTATTTGATTATCTCAAATCAAAAGAAAAAGGAATACTTTTTATAAACTCTGATGATAAATTTATCAGAAACTATTCAAGGGAGGTTAAAAATGAAAAAAGATTTACTTATTCTTACAAGTTTAATACGGATGTCAAAGGAAGATTTAAAGGTTATAATAAAAATTTTGAACCTGAAATCAGAATAACAAAAGATGACATGGAGTTTAAGACTTCCGTCGCCACATTTGGCAAACATTCTGTTTACAACGGTTTAGCGGCAGCAGCGGCAGGATTGTATTTTAATGTAAGTCCGGCAAAAATAAAGTCGGCATTAAAGAATTTCAAAGTAACTTCTTCCAAAAGAATGGAAGTGGTAACAAAAAATGATCTGACAATAATAAACGATTCATACAACAGTAATCCGGAATCAGTAAAAATGGGACTTGAAACATTAATGGAATATAAATCAAAGGGTAAAAAATTCGCTGTACTCTCGGATATGCTCGAGCTGGGAAGCAGCCGAAGAAAAGAGCATTCGGAGGCAGGAAAGTTAGCACAAAAATTAAAAGTAGATAATCTCTACACATTTGGTAACGAATCATATAATACATTTAAAAATGCAAAAAAAATTAAAAATAACTTTTATTTCAAAGATAAGGAAGATCTTATAGAAATGCTGAAATTGAATCTAGGAAAAAATGATATAGTTTATGTAAAAGGTTCGAGAGGAATGAAAATGGAAGAAGTAGTAACCGCTTTAACAAAAAATTAAGATTTATAACAGAATAAAACACAAACTTAATGCTGTATAAACTGGCAGAATATATAAACGAGAATTTCAATCCTCCGGGATTTGATTTATTCCGGTTCATAACATTCAGATCAGCATTATCAGCCATCACAGCATTACTTATAAGTTTTTTTCTGGGACCGAGGATCATCAAATATCTTCAGAAGAAGCAGATAGGTGAGGCAAGAAAGGAAGACGGTCCGCAGTTCCACTGGTCAAAAGCCGGTACGCCTACAATGGGGGGATTTATAATTCTTTTTTCAGTGCTGATACCGGTGTTATTCTGGGGAGACCTCGGGAACATATATATCATATTGATTTTATTTGTCACGATATTTCTCGGAGCAGTGGGATTTACGGATGATTATCTCAAAGTGATAAAGAAATACAAAAAGGGACTTGCCGAGAGATATAAACTTGTCGGACAGATTACGGTAGGATTGGTCATTGGATGTTCGATATATTTTCTTCCGCAGTTTGACGGCATACATTCAATAACTACAATACCTTTTTTAAAAGGATATGAATTTGATTTTTCTTATATGTATATACCGATTGTTGTTTTTATAATTACAGCTACATCAAATGCAGTTAATTTTACAGACGGACTGGACGGACTGGCAGCGGGGACAGTTGGAATTGTGGCGATTACACTCGGCATAATTGCTTACGTTTCGGGGAATGTAGAAACAGCAAAGTATCTTAACATAATATATCTCAAAGGTAACGGAGAGTTAGTCATATATTGTTCAGCACTGGTAGGCGCTACGCTTGGATTTTTGTGGTACAACTCATATCCAGCGCAGGTCTTTATGGGAGATACCGGTTCGCTTGCACTTGGAGGAGCGGTAGGGACATTATGTGTGCTTGTAAAAAAGGAATTTATGCTCCCGATTCTAGGGGGAATATTTTTTGCTGAAGCATTATCAGTAATTTTTCAGAGATATTATTTCAAGTACACGAGAAAAAGATTCGGCGAGGGAAGAAGAATATTCAGGATGGCACCGGTTCATCATCATTTTGAAATGAAGGGAATTCCGGAACCGAAGATCGTAACAAGATTTTATATAGTGGCGATTATACTGGCGATAATTACATTAGCATCACTAAAAATAAGATGACAGAGATAGAGAACAAATCATTTACGGTATTGGGAGCAGGGAGAAGCGGAATTGCAGTTGCAAAACTTCTGAGAGGAAAAGGAGCGAAGGTTCTTTTAAGCGACGGGAGCAATAAAGACAAACTTAAATATCTTGATGAGAAGTTTCTAAAGGAGGAAGGTATAAAATCAGAGACCGGCGGACATTCAGATAAGGTGTTTGAAAGCGATATAATAATCAAAAGTCCGGGAATATCACCTCAGAGCGAAGTTATATTGAAAGCAAAAAAACTTAATAAAAAGATTTACTCTGAAATAGAAGCGGCATTCTGGTTTTGCAAAGGTCAGGTAATAGCGATAACCGGAACTAACGGCAAGACGACAACTACAATACTTACAGGAGAGATTTTTAAAAATGCAGGATATGATACGAAGGTATGCGGAAATGTCGGACTTGCGTTTTCCGAGATAGTAAGTGAAGTGAAGGAAGATACGATAGTCGTTTTAGAGACAAGCAGTTATCAGCTGAATGATATTGAAGAATTCAAGCCCAAGGTTGCAATACTTATGAACATTACGCCTGATCATCTTGACTGGCACGGAGGGTTTGATAATTATCTGAAAGCTAAACTTGAGATACTTAAAAATCAGAATGAAACTGATTTAGCAATAATAAATTACGATGATGAAACATTATTGAAAGCAACAAAAAATTTAAAGTCAGGTAAAGCATACTTCAGCATCAGAGAAAACTTTAACGGCAATAATTATGACGCTGCATGCTTTTTAAAAAATAGAAAAATAATTTATACAGATAAAAATAAAAACACTGAAGAGGAAATAATGGAAGCAGGTGAGATCAATATCAGAGGTAATCACAATATCTACAACTCTCTTGCGTCAGTGATTTCAGCCAGGGCATTTGAAATAAAGAAAGAAGTTATAAGAGACACGCTGATGAAATTTAAAGGCGTAGAGCACAGAATAGAATTTGTGAAAGACATAAAAGGAATAAAATTTTACAATGACTCTAAAGCTACAAACATAGATTCCCTGATAGTAGCGCTTGAATCATTCCCGGGTAATCTTATACTTATACTCGGTGGAAGAGAAACGGGAAATGATTACAGTAAAACAGATGAACTTGTAAAAAAGAAAGTAAAAGAAATTATTGCAATCGGCGAGACTAAAGAAAAAATTAAGCAGCATTTCGCAAGTTATAAAAAAGTTACGGAAGTGAAAACTATGGATGAAGCCGTTGAAATTGCACTGACGAACGGCTGTAAAGGCGATAATGTATTACTATCTCCGGCATGTAAAAGTTTTGACATGTTTGACAGTTTCGAACATCGCGGAACGGAATTTAAAAAATCAGTAAATAAACTGAACTGATATGCATCACAAATACAAAATAGACATCTGGATATTAGTACCTGCTCTTTTGCTGATGATTTTCAGCATAGGCGCTGTGTACAGCGCCAGTTCGACATTTGCATTAGAAAGATATCAGGACAGCAATTATTTATTCAAGCAGCACGGAATAAAAGTAATACTTTCAATTTTCACAATATTTTTATTTGCAAAAATTGATTACAAGTATGCAGAAAATATTTCAAAAGCTCTGATATGGATAACAATATTTTTACTGATATTTACATTGTTCAGCAGCAAGGGTCCGATAAAAGGCGCAAGCAGATGGATCAATCTCGGACCATTCAGTTTTCAGCCGTCCGAACTTGCAAGATATTCAATAGTGATATACATTGCGGCATTGCTTGCAAGAAAAAAAGATTACATATATCTGCTTTACAGAGGATATCTGCCTGTAATATTTTACGTTTTGCTGGTAACTACGCTGATTCTTCTTCAGCCGAATTTTTCTGTTTCACTTATAATTTTCAGCACATGTATGTTTATGATTTTTCTTTCAGAAGCTAAATTAAAACATATAATTTTCACGCTGCTGGCATTAACTCCTATAGCGGCTATATTTGTTCTTTCAAAAGATTACATAATAGGAAGGATAACTTCTTATGCGGAATATCAGACAAGCGGTAACACAAGCTATCAGCTTCAGCAGGCGCTGATAGGATTCGGAAACGGAGGATTGCTCGGGATAGGTCCGGGAAATTCGAATCAAAGGGATTTTTTTCTGCCCGAAGCTCACGGTGATTTTATCTTTTCAATCATTGGTGAAGAATACGGATTTATCGGAACATTCACGATCATGTGTTTATATCTGTTAATACTTTTCCGCGGTTACAAAATCGCAAAAGAAAGCAAAGATGAATTCGGAAAATATTTAGCATTCGGAATAGTAACTTTAATTTCTCTGAATGCGCTTGTGAATATGTCGGTAGCAAGCGGAGTAATACCTACAACGGGAGTTACACTGCCTTTTGTAAGTTACGGAGGGACGTCAATAATTTTTACTTCGGCGGCACTTGGCATACTGCTGAATATTTCATCACAGAGAGATAATTCCGATGAAGGCATTAATATTGAATAGAAAGTTTTTTAAAAGTGTATGAAATATATATTTGCAGGCGGCGGAACGGGCGGTCATATTTTCCCGGCAATTGCAATAGCAGATGAGATCAGAAAAACAGACAACGATGCTGAAATTCTTTTTATCGGAGCAAAGGGCAGAATAGAGGAGAAGATAGTTCCTTCAAATAATTACAGACTTGAAACAATAGAGCTGTCAGGTTTTAACAGAAGTAACGCATTAAAAAATCTGAAGCTTCCATTAAAGCTTATTCGTTCTTTCAGAAAATGTCTGAGAATACTGAAAGATTTCAGACCGGATGTTGTCATTGGGACAGGAGGATTTGTATGCGGGCCGGTAATATATGCGGCAGGTTTACTGAAAATCCCGACACTTATACAGGAAGGAAATTCTTATGCAGGCAAGACTATAAAATTTTTATCAGAAAGATCAGACAAAGTAGTAATAAATTTCAAAGAAACAGAAAAGTATCTTAAGAGGAAAGATAATATAATTAATATATCACATCCGATAAGAAGTTCTTTAAAAAAAGCAGACAGGAATAAAGCGGTTGAATTTTTTGATTTGTCCTTTTCAAATAAAACAATATTTGTATTCGGGGGAAGTCAGGGAGCGAGAGGAATAAACAGCGCCATTGAAAAGATAGCGTTAAAACTTGCCGGAGCAGACATTAACATAATATGGCAGACAGGAAAAACAGAATACGCAGGATTAAGTAGCAGGTTCAGGGATCAGGAAAAAAAGATAAGGATACTTGAGTTCATTGAAAATATAGATATTGCATATTCCGCAGCAGATCTTGTAATATGCAGGGCGGGGATCACAAGCATTATGGAGCTTGCTTCGATGCAGAAGGCATGTATACTGATACCGTTACCAAGTTCGGCAGAGAACCATCAGGAAATGAATGCAAGGAGTCTTGAGGAAAAAAATGCCGCTGTAATGATAAAAGAAAACGAAACAGACGGTAAATTATACAAAGAGATCATGAATATTATTTACGATGACAAAAGATCAGCGGAATTATCGGAAAGTATAAAGCAGTTCGCTGATCCTGATTCAGCGAATAAAATAGCGGAAGAGGCAATTAAGTTAATTAAAGAATGATGGAAGAAAGGATTTACAAATACAAGCTGGATTTTTATTACAAGTCACTGATAATTTATCTGATTACATTATTAGGATACATAATCATTAAAGGAAACTTCACTCATGCTACTTATGAGTTAGTAATAAAGGATCCGATAATTTACATAATTATATTATTCATAGTATTTTTTCTGATAATACTATTAGCGAACACTATCAGGGCAAGGGAAATAATCTTCAGAGAAAGAATGATAATTTTCAGAAACAGATTCGGAGAAAGGGAAGTAGGATACAATGAGATACTGAATGTAAGATTTTCGAGAGAAAAAAGAATTTCCAGAGAAGAAAGAAGCGAAGTCAGAATAGTAAAGTTAAAATTAAAAAACAGAAAAAGATTTTTAAGGATACGTTTAAACGATTTTCAGAATGAAGCGGAACTGATAGAAGAATTCAAAAATATTTCAAGACAAATGCACAACAAATTATGATAAACGACAAGACAATTTTCGGAGATGCTCAAAAAATTCATCTTACAGGTATAGGAGGAATAGGCATGAGCGGAATAGCGGAATATTTAGTGAAACACAATTTCAGAGTTACCGGAAGCGACATGAATTTAAGTCCTCTGACTAAAAAGCTTGAAAATCTGGGGGTGAAAATTTTTCAGGGTCACAGTAAAAACAATCTTCCGGACGATACTGATCTGCTGATTTATACATCAGCAGTGAAAGAAGATAATGAGGAGCTTGCTAAAGCTTCCGGATTAAAGATCCGGAAAATTAAAAGAGCCGAAGCTTTAGGCAATATAGTAAATCACAAATTCCTTATTGCTGTCAGCGGTACGCACGGAAAGACAACAACATCCGCAATGATTGCAAAAGTTCTTATAGATAATAAATTTGATCCGACAGTTTTTGTAGGAGGATCGCTGGATTTCCTTGACGGAAATTCTTCAAGGTCAGGAAAAAGTGAATTTGCGATAGCTGAAGCTGACGAATATGACAGAAGCTTTCATCAGCTCAAAGCGGATATAGCTGTGATAACAAACATAGAGCCTGATCATCTGGATATTTACAGGGATATAGAAGATATAAAAAACAGTTTCAGACAATTCCTGAGTAGCTGCAAAAAAGATTCAGTAATTATTGCCTGCGGTGACGATGAAAATGTAAGAGAAGTATTAACGGATTTTAAAAATGTAATTTTCTACGGCTTCAGGGACATAAATGATTATGTGATTAAGAATATAAACTATGAAAACGGTAAAGCGGGATTCATGGTCAACGGAAAGGAAATATTTTTGAAAGTTGCCGGCAATCATAATATTTTAAATTCAGTTGCAGCTTTTCTGGCTGCGAAACAATTGAAAATAAGCAGTGACAATTTCAATTCAAGCATGAATGATTTTCACGGAGTAAAAAGAAGATTAGAACTGAAATTTGAAAATGGAATAGTAATATATGACGACTATGCACATCATCCGACTGAAGTAAAAGCATCACTTGAGGCAATAAGGAAAATGCACAGCGGAAAAATAATTACAATTTTTCAGCCACATTTATATACAAGAACGAGAGACTTTTATATCGAATTCGGAGATGCCTTTCGGGAAACGGATATATTGTTCCTGACAAAAATTTATCCGGCAAGAGAAACTGAAATAGAAGGAGTGAGCAGCAGTCTGATATTAAACGAATTTCTGAAATCAGATAAAAAGGGATACTATATAGAAAACAGAGAAGAGCTTTTATCCGAGCTTAGCAGCATCATTCAGGACGGCGATATACTGATCTTTCAGGGAGCGGGTGATATTACAGAGATGTGTGACAGATTTGTAAGGATTTCAAGAAAGAAAAGAAATGCAAAGGTACCTTTATGAGCATAAAGAAAATCATATTAATAATTATAGTTTTATTTGTTATAGCATCCGCTTTCATGTCATTGAAATGGAGAAACATCAGTGTTATAGATAAGGTCACTGTATCGGGAAATTATACAGTATCAAGGGATGAGATACTCAGCGCAGCCAGAATCAAAGATACGATAAAAGATGAAGAGGAAATAGACATTGATAAAATACAGGACAGAATAATGAAGCATCCCGAACTGAAGAAAGTTTTTGTAAGCAAAGTGCTTCCTTCCGAATTAAAGATCGAAGTTATAGAAAAGAGACCGCTTGCAATTATAAGCGGAGACAATGAAATGAAACTTATAGATGATGAACTCGATGTGTTTCCTTTTAAGAATTCTAATAAGCTTTATGATCTGCCTGTAATAAGCGGTGTAAGGATAGAAAGCAGTCCAAATCAAAAGAACAGGTATAATAAGGAAGACTTAAGACTTGGATTATTTATCATAATAAACGCATACAAAGAGAGCAAAGCGATGTATAACAATATTTCCGAAATTAATTTATCTGATTCGGGGAAAGTAATTATTTATTTGTCTGAAGATTCGAGTCCTTTTTATTTTCCCAGAAATAATTCAGCTAAAATTTCGGATACTGAATATCAGAATTTGCTGATAAACAAGTTAAGAGTGTTTGACAGTTACATTAAGCAGTCATTGGATAACCACCTGAAGAAGCAGATAAACTATGTTGATCTGAGATATTCAAATCAGATATTGGTAAATTCAAATAATTAAAAAATGACCATTAAAAAGAAATCCCGGGGAAGTCAGGAAAAAGATGTGATAGTAGGATTAGATGTTGGTACGACAAAAATTTGTGTAATTGTTGCAAGAGTAAAAGATGATAACAACATAGACATACTTGGCATAGGCAAAGCGCCGTCATTCGGACTGCACAGAGGAATAGTTGTGAATCCGAACAAGACTACAGAATCAATCAAAGAAGCGATTGAAGAAGCCGAGTTAAATTCCGGAGTGAGTATAAAATCAGTTTCAGTAGGGATAGCAGGACATTACATAAGATGCATACAGTCCAGCAGTATAATCGGGATTAACAATTCAGACAGAATAATTCAGGAAGAGGATATAGTAAGATTAATAGATCAGGCGAAAATATTAAAGCTGCCGAGCGATACTACAATAATAGATGTAATTCCGCAGGAATACATAATTGACGGGAAAGACGGAATCTTTGAAACTCCTGTAGGTATGTTCGGAGTGAAGCTTGAAGCGAGAGTAAACATAATTACGGGACTGGTATCATCCATAGATGATCTTTCAAAGTGTGTTACAAGCTGCGGAGTTGATATAGATGACATTGTACTTGAGCCGATAGCATCATCATACTCAGTACTTGATGAGACTGAAAAGAAAGTCGGAGTAGCAATGATAGATATTGGGGGCGGGACATCCGATATTGCAGTATTTAAAAAAGGAGTTTTAAAGTACACTGCGGGAATAGGCATTGCAGGTAATCTTGTAACAAATGACATCGTGGAAGCGCTGGGAATTTCAGAAGAAGAAGCTGAAAGAATAAAAAGAGAATACGGATATTCGCTTGTATCAGAGATTCTTAATGATGAAGAAATAACGGTTCAGTCAATCAGAGACATTCCGAGAAAAACAAGCAAGAGCATACTTGCAAGAATAATACAGGCGAGAATGCAGGATATATTTGAGCTGTCGGCGATAGAGATACAGAATTCGCAGATTGCAAAAGAGCTTCATGCCGGAGTGGTGATTACAGGCGGAGGTTCGCTTACAAAAGGAACGAAAGAGCTTGCGGAAAAGATACTCGGAATGGAAGTAAATCTGGGGATACCTACTGGATTGACAGGAGGTCTGATAAAAGAGGTTGAGAATCCGATATTTGCAACGGGAGTCGGGTTAGTGCTGCACAGATTAAAATCAATGAATGATGTTAATAAAATAAAAATTAACGGAAAAAGAAAAGTTAAGCATCTGACATTAAAGGGAATATTTGAAAAAGTAAAAACATGGTTTGATGAGTTATAAAGAAGTGCAGTAATATTTTAATTATTGAAAAATATTTTAATAAAAAAAAACATAAAAATTCTTAAATATAATTTTAAATAAATCTCAATTAATTTCAATTGAAAGGAAACTAAAATGCCTATAAGATTAGCAATTAACAATCACACCGGAGCAAAGATCAAAGTTGTCGGAGTCGGCGGCGGAGGCGGAAATGTCCTGAATTCAATGGTGGATAAAGGAATTGAAGGAGTTGAATTCATAGCTGTTAATACGGATGCTCAGGCATTGGATAAAAATAAAGCGGAAGTAAAAATCCAGATCGGAAAAAGTCTGACAAAAGGACTTGGAACAGGCATGGATTCAATGCTCGGATATAAAGCAGCGGAAGAAAGCAGAAATGAAATAGAAGAAGCGCTTTCCGGAAGTGATATGGTATTTATAACAGCTGGTCTGGGCGGCGGCACAGGAACAGGCGGCGCACCTGCGGTTGCCAGAATAGCAAAGAGTCAGGGAGCGCTGGTTGTTGCTATTGTTACATTGCCTTTTAATTTTGAGTGCAAGCCGAGAATGGATCTGGCTTTAGAAGGACTTGAAAAGCTTAAAAGTGAAGTTGACAGTCTTATAGCTATACCGAATCAGAATATTACAAAACTGATAAGCAAGGATGCTTCTTCCAAACAGGCATTTGAACTTGCAGACAGAGTTTTGTACAATGCCACCAGAGGAATTTCAAAAATAATTACTGACACCGGAGATATTAATGTTGACTTTGCTGATGTGAGAACTATAATGAAAGATACAGGAGATGCAATGATCGGCTCGGGAATCGCATCCGGTGACGGAAGAGCGCAAAGAGCGGCAAACGATGCGCTTGTAAATCCTGTGCTGGATGAAATTCATATTGAAGGATCGAAATGTGTACTGACAAATATCTGCAGTAACGGTAATGTAAGTTTTTCGGAAATAGAAAAGATCAACGAAATAATCCAGGAAGCTGCCGGTGAAGATGCAAAATATATTTTCGGACTTGTCGAGGATCCCAAGATGAGCGATGAAATAATGGTAACAGTTATTGCTACAGGATTTTCGAAAAAAGAAGAAGTGAAAGTTGCGGAACATAGAGTAATAGTAGGAGAACCGTTTTATGGTGGTTTAAGGACAAAAGGAAAAATATCAGTTATGCCGTCGGGCGAAGAGCTAAAAAGACTTGATGGACCCGCTTATGAAAGAAGAGAAGTAAATCTGAATGAGGATCTAAGCGAGAATATTTCAAAGCCGAAGATATACGAAGAAGAAAATGATTTTATAGATATTAATCCGGATGAAGATTTTTCAAAGCCAAGTTTTTTAAGAAGACAGATGGATTAAATAAATCTAAATTGTATTTCAGATCCTGTTAAACTATATTTGGTATAATAATAAAACAAGTTCTTACAATTCGAAATTGACTTATGGAGAAAGGCGGAGGGATAAGGCCCTGTGAAACCTTGGCAACCATCCTGAATTATTTTCAGTGAAAGGTGCCAATTCCTTTCCTGCTCAATGCAGGAACAGATGAGTCAGAAGATAAAAATTTAAAATAAAATTGTATTTATTGAAATCTCTTCTGACTTTTCTCAGAAGAGATTTTTTTTTGTAAATTTTAAAAAGATAAAATAGAAAATAAAAATAAACATTATGCAGGATATAAAAAAAATACTTAAGGAAAGAATACTTGTTCTTGACGGTGCTATGGGAACTATGATACAAAGATACAAGCTTGAAGAAGAAGATTTCAGAGACGAGAGATTTAAAGATCATAAACATTCGCTCAAAGGGAATAATGATATTCTTTCTATAACAAGACCTGAAATAATTAAAGAGATACACACAAAGTACTTTCAGGCAGGGGCGGACATTGCAGAGACAAATACATTCAGCAGCACATCAATCGCACAGTCTGATTATAAAATGGAAGATATAGTTTATGAACTGAATTTTCAGTCTGCAAAGATCGCAAAGGAAGTGGCAGATGAGTTTACAAAAAGAGAACCTCACAAGCCGAGATTTGTTGCGGGATCAATCGGACCTACAAACAGAACTGCCTCCTTATCACCTGATGTAAATGATCCGGGATACAGGGCGGTTACTTTTGATGATCTTGTAAGCGCTTATCATGAACAGGCAAGAGGTTTGTATGACGGCGGCGCTGACCTATTGCTTGTGGAAACTGTCTTTGATACTCTTAATGCAAAAGCCGCTTTGTTTGGTATTGAAAAATTATTTATTGAAAAAGGAAAAAGAATTCCTGTAATGGTTTCCGGAACAATTACAGATGCAAGCGGAAGAACTCTCTCTGGACAGACCGTTGAAGCTTTTTTGTACTCAGTCTCACACATAGATCTCCTGAGTATAGGATTTAATTGCGCACTTGGCGCAAAACAACTGAGACCGCATATCTCGACTATTTCCGAAAAATCCGATTTATTTGTAAGCGCTCATCCTAATGCCGGTTTGCCTAATGAATTCGGAGAGTATGATGAAACGCCAGAATCAACTGCTTTGCAAATAGAAGAATTTTTAAAAGAAGATCTTATCAATATTATCGGCGGATGCTGCGGTACAACTCCTGATCACATAAAAGCAATAGCTGAAGTCGCTGAAAAATATAAACCGAGAGTTCCTCCGGAAACTGATCACAGACCAAGGTTCAGCGGTCTCGAGCCGTTAGTGGTTTATGAAGGAAGCAATTTTGTAAATGTTGGTGAAAGAACTAATGTTACCGGGTCTGCTAAATTTAAGAAGTTAATAGTCGAAGGAAATTATGAAGAAGCTTTAACTATAGCCAGGCATCAGGTAGAGGGAGGCGCGCAGGTTATTGATGTTAATATGGATGAAGGTATGCTTGATTCGGAAGAAGTAATGACAAAGTTTCTTCATCTTATAGCGTCTGAACCTGATATCTCAAAATTACCTGTAATGATTGACTCGTCAAAGTGGTCTGTAATTGAAGCAGGACTAAAGTGCGTTCAGGGAAAAGCGATCGTAAATTCCATTTCTATGAAAGAGGGAGTTGAAAAGTTCAAAGAGCATGCTCAAAAAATCAGAATGTACGGAGCTGCAGTTATTGTAATGGCTTTTGATGAAAAAGGACAGGCGGATACTTATGAGAAGAAAATAGATATTTGCAAACGGGCTTATGATATCCTGACAAAAGAAGTCGGCTTTCCTCCGGAAGATATAATCTTTGATCCGAATATTTTAACAGTCGCCACAGGGATTGAAGAGCATAATAATTACGCAGTTGATTACATGAATGCAGCAAAATGGATAAAGGAAAATCTTCCGGGAGCATTGGTAAGCGGGGGAGTAAGCAACATCTCATTTTCATTCAGAGGAAATAATGTCGTAAGGGAGGCTATGCATTCTGCATTTCTGTATCATGCAATCAAAGCGGGAATGGATATGGGAATTGTAAATCCCGGAATGATAGAAGTCTATGAAGAGATTCCGAAAGATTTTCTGGAACTTGTCGAAGATGTACTGCTGAACAGAAGACCTGATGCTACCGAACGGCTTGTGGAATTTGCAGACAATATAAAGCACAAAGGGAAAGTTCAGACAAGGGATGATTCATGGAGAAATCAGGATGTGAAAACACGTCTTACTCATGCTCTCGTCAAAGGTATAGTCGAGTTTATTGATGAGGATACAGAAGAAGCAAGGCAACTTTTTGATAAACCTATTCAGGTAATTGAAGGACCTTTAATGGACGGAATGAATGTGGTTGGAGATCTTTTCGGAGAGGGAAAAATGTTTTTGCCGCAGGTTGTAAAAAGCGCCCGTGTAATGAAAAAAGCAGTTGCTTATCTTCTGCCGTTTATTGAAGCAAGTAAAGAAGAAGGCGCAAAACCAAAAGGTAAAATTCTGCTTGCAACAGTAAGGGGAGATGTTCATGACATCGGCAAGAATATAGTCGGAGTGGTATTGGGATGTAATAATTATGATGTAATAGATCTCGGGGTTATGGTTTCAAGTGAAAAGATACTCGAGACGGCAAGGAATGAGAAAGTTGATATTATAGGACTTAGCGGATTGATCACGCCTTCGCTTGATGAAATGGTTCATGTAGCAAAGGAAATTGAAAGAGAGGGTTTTGACATACCATTGTTAATCGGCGGAGCGACAACTTCCAAAGTTCATACGGCAGTTAAGATTGAGCAAAATTATAAAAGAGGTCAGACAATACACGTTCTCGATGCTTCAAGGTCTGTGCCCGTTGTAGGAAATCTTCTCGGTAACAAGAAAGATAATTACGTTAAGGAAATTAAAACTGAATATGAAAACCTGCGCGAACACCATTTGAAAAACAGAATTCAAAAACCTTACAGAACATATTCAGAAGCATTAAAAAATAAATTGTCGCTGGATTTTAATGCTGAGAATATTTCCGTACCTGCATTTACCGGAATAAAAGTATTTGAAGATTATTCGCTTGAAGAAATTTCTCATTATATAGACTGGACTCCTTTCTTCAGGACCTGGGAACTTGCAGGAAAATATCCTGAAATTTTGGAAGATAAAATAGTGGGAGAGCATGCGCAAAATTTATTTAATGACGCTAAAGAATTGCTTGGGAAAATTATTAAAGAAAAATGGCTGCAGGCAAAAGCTGTGATAGGTATATGGAATGCGAATTCTGACGGAGATGATATAGAAATATATACTGATGAAAACAGAAACACTACTGAAAATATTATTCATACTCTGAGACAGCAGGGACAGAAGAGCGCCGGTCTTCCGAATATTTCACTTTCTGATTTTATTGCTCCGAAAGATTCGGGTAAGAAAGATTACATAGGGGGATTTGCTGTTACTACCGGAATCGGAATTGAAAAACAGATTCAGAAATTTGAAGATGACAAAGATGATTATAACAAGATAATGCTGCAGGCGCTTGCAGACAGACTTGCAGAAGCATTTGCCGAACTTATGCATAAAAAAGTCAGGACTGATTACTGGGGATATTCGATGAATGAAAAGCTGGATAACGATGAACTTATAAAAGAAAAATACAGAGGCATCAGACCTGCTCCGGGTTATCCTGCATGTCCTGATCATCTGGAAAAAATTACTTTGTTTAAACTCCTTGACGCTGAGAAGAATACAGGAATAAAACTTACAGAAAGTCTTGCTATGCATCCAGCTTCATCAGTGAGCGGATTATATTTTGCGCATCCGGGATCTAAGTATTTCGGATTAGGGAAAATTGGAAAAGATCAGGTTGAAGATTATGCAAAGAGAAAAGGAATGAAGAAAGAAGAAATTGAAAGATGGCTGTCACCTAATCTCAATTATGAATAAAAAAGCAAAATATTTAATTTAATTTCCGGTTAAAATAATATCTATAATCTATTTTTTATTAATATTATTTTACAGAAAAATATTTTTGGATTTATTAAACAACATACCTGAAATATTAACACAGTTCGTAATTGTTCTTCTGTTTTCTCTGCTCATAGGACTTGAGCAGAGGAAACTTCACAATGAAAAAACCAATAAGCTTTCCATATTCGGAACTGACAGGACTTTTACCTTCATCGGCATTCTCGGATTTATTCTTTATGTTTCGGAACCTGAAAATTTCACACTGTTTATTACAGGCGGGTTAATCCTCGGAATATTATTCGGCATATATTATTTTAAGAAAATAGAAATCTACAGATCTTTCGGATTAACAAATATCATTGTTGCGTTCATCACCTACTCTTTTTCAGTAATAATAATTACGCAGCCAAAATGGTTTTCTATACTTGTCGTTGTTTCGATCCTGATACTTGTCGAGCTGAAAAGTTTTTTCCAGAAGTTCACTTCCAGACTTGATAATAATGAGTTCATTACTCTTGCAAAGTTTCTTATTATAGCCGGAATTGTACTTCCGATAATTCCTCATGATTCGACGATCCCTTATTTAAATATTTCCCCTTACATTCTCTGGATAACAGTTGTAGCAGTTTCAAGTATATCTTATCTAAGTTATCTTCTTCACAAATTTGTTTTCAGAAAATCAGGGTTAATGATATCCGGTTTGCTTGGCGGACTTTACAGCAGCACGGCAACGACTGTGGTTCTATCCAGAAAAAGCAAAGAACAGAAGTCACAAAGCAAAAATTATTCTGCCGCGATTATTGCAGCTACTTCAATGATGTATCTCAGGATCCTTGTTCTTATACTTATATTTAATTATGCACTTGGAATAATTGTCATTCCATATTTTATTATCATGATTATAGTCTCAATGATTATGTCGGGAGTAATCTATTACTCCAGTAAAAATCAAAATGGAATTAATGAGCCCGAGCTTGAAGAAAAAAATCCTCTTGAGCTTAAGATAGCTGTTTTATTTTCTTTGCTGTTCGTTTTGTTTGGCTTTGTTACGAATTATACGCTTAATTATTTCGGAGAACAGGGACTGAATGTTCTTTCATACATTGTGGGATTTACTGATATTGATCCCTATCTTTTAAATTTGTTTCAGGGAAAATATGATATAGGACTTGATGTCATTGCCAAATCTACTTTCCAGGCAATTATCTCAAATAATATTTTAAAAATATTCTATACGATGTTTCTGAGTAATGCTGAAACAAAAAAAATAGTTACTGCCGGTCTTGGATTAATTACTCTGATTAATATTATCTTATTGTTTTTTCTTTAACTCTCTTTCCAAAATAATTATCAATTCTAAAATTAAAATTTCATGAATTATTTCTTCATTACCGGTACGAGCAGCGGAATCGGACAAGCACTTGCAAACGTGCTTCTGACTGATAAAAATAATATTGTTACAGGTATCTCGCGGTCAGTAACTATCAAATCAAAAAATTACAGGCATATAAAACTTGATCTGAATGATATTGAATCTGTAAGTAAATTTGACTTCGGTGAATTAAAAGAACCTGAAATTATTTGTTTAGTTAATAACTCTGCGCATTTCTCAGAATCAAAACATTACGGCAATGCAGATACCAGGGATATTATTAAAAATTTTAATGTAAACAATATCAGTCCTGGAATTATAATAAATAATTTTTTATCAGCATATCAATCATATAACTGTAAAAGAATAATAATTAACATAAGTTCAGGTGCTGCGACTACTGCGATAGAATCGTGGAGCAATTACTGTTCATCTAAAGCAGCTCTTTTAATGTTAAGCAAAGTAATTGCCTTAGAGCAAAGTTTGAATTATCCTTCCGACCCGGTAAAGATTTATTCAGTATCTCCGGGAGTCGTTGATACTCCTGCACAGGAAAGAATCAGAAATACCAGTCCGGAGAATTTCAGTATGGTGGGCAAATTCATTGAATTCCATGAAAAGAAACAATTGACAGATCCTGTTATCGTTGCTGAAAAGATTGCAAAGATCATTTTTAATACGTATAATTTTATTAATACTGAAATACATGTAAATGATATTCAGATTTAAAATAAAATTGAATAAATTTAAAACACTATTGTCTGTTTTAATTTGTATTTTTTTATTCCTGAAGGAATCTCCCGCACAGCCGGTTCAGGAATGGATAAGAAAATACAACGGACCGGCAAACGGTACAGACATTGCTAACATACTCTTACCTGACGGCAAAGGGAATAATATTGTATTTGGCAGTAGTATTGGTGCAGGAAGTCTGAATGATATTGTTATAATTAAATATGATGCGCAGGGTAATACTATCTGGGAACAAAGATTTAATGGCGAAGGTAACAGCACTGATGTAGCTGCATCCGCCTGTGTTGACAATTCCGGAAACTCTTATATTACCGGATATACGGCTGATACAGATCTCGCTTTGAAAATAATTTGTATGAAATATGATTCTTCAGGTAAACCTGCCTGGATAAGAAAGTTTTCTTTACCGGGATATTCAAACGGATTCGGACATAATATTGTCCTTGATTCAAATGGAAGCTTATATGTTTCCGGATTTTTAAGGAATACGGTAGGCAATTATGATATTGTACTTATAAAATATTCTGAGAGCGGAAATGAAATATGGTTTAAGACATTCAACGGCGAAGGAAATGGTGATGATTTTCCTGCAAGTCTAAGCATTGATTTGAATAACAATATTTTACTTGGAGGAACATCAAAAAGTCAACTCAATGGAATGGACATGATAATTATGAAATACGACGGATCATCGACATTAATATGGAATAAAACATTTAACGGAAGTGCAGACTCAGATGACAGGATATCATCTTTGACAACTAACCGAAGCAATAATGTTTATTTTTGCGGAAGTCAGATAAACCTTAACACATCTTCAGATTTTTATTCCGGAAAACTAAGCCAGTCGGGAGATTTGATCTGGGAAAACAGATTCAACGGGACAGGTAACAGTCTGGATATTCCTTATGCGATGACTTCTGATTTATCAGGAAATATAATTGTAACGGGATATTCGAGAAATGATTCTGTGATTGGTTCTGAAGATATTTGTACAATTAAAATCAGCAGTGCAGGGAATGTAGTCTGGACAGGAATTTATAACGGTTCAGGAAACGGTACCGATCAGGGAATAAGTCTTACTACTGATTTAAAAGGAAATGTATATGTCTGCGGTGCAACAGACAGGGGAAACGTTCAGCTGATCTATTCATTAATAAAATATGATGTCAACGGAATTTTCCAATGGTTTACAGGATACAGTGTAGTGAAGCATCCTGAGGATTTTGCATATTCCGTCTCTGCGGATAATTCCGGTAACATAGTCGTAACAGGCATCAGTATTGACTCTGTCAATGATTATGATATTGTTACGATAAAATATTCGCAGCCGGTCGGAATAAATGAAAGCATTACAGGTATTCCAATAAATTATTTTCTGAATCAAAATTATCCGAATCCTTTCAATCCTGTCACGAATCTGGAATTTGGAATTCCTGCCAGGCAGGGAGGGCAGGAAATGAGGTATGTGACTGTTGTGATTTATGATATACTCGGAAAAAAAGTTACTTCTCTTGTTAATGAAAAATTATATCCGGGAAATTACAAAGTTACTTTCGACGGCAGCCGGCTTACAAGCGGAATTTATTTCTGCACTTTAAAGACTGAGAACTTTACAGAAACAAAAAGATTGCTGCTTATAAAGTGAGTTATATATTCACCTTTGCCTTGTTTTAATTTTAAAATGCAAGATCAATTAAAGAATGTCTTAAATCTGTAATTGATAAAAAATATTCTGAGATTCTGAACTTAAGAATCATATTTTATAAGGGAACTTTAAGTCTGCATTTTCACATTAGAGACTTTAAATTAAAATAAAACACTTGAAAAAAATATTACTGCAATTATTGTTAATCTTAACATTCGCTTCAACAGAAATATATTCACAGGAGAAAGGTGAAATAACAGGAAGGGTCATAGATAAAAGCAATCAGCAGATACTTCCTGATGTTACAGTTTCTCTCATAAAAGAAAGCAAAATAATTACCGGTGCTCAGTCTGATCAAAACGGTTTTTACAAAATTCCGGATGTGTTTGTTGGTGAATACACGCTTAGATTTTCGCTTATAGGATTTGAATCTGTATTTATTGACAATATAGTTGTGAATTCAGGGGTACCGACAGATGTACAGGCGGAATTAATGATTTTATCAACTGAGGAAATTCAGGTTACCGAAGAAAGATTTGTAACTCCCTCCGATGTATCTAATTCATTTAAAAGTTTACAGTATGAAGAGATAAGAAGAAATCCGGGCGGATTCGAAGATATCGGAAGAGTTGTACAGACTTTGCCCGGAGTTGCTTTTGTGAATGACGGCAGAAATGATCTGATCGTCAGAGGCGGTTCTCCAAGCGAAAATTTATTTTTAGTTGACAATACAGTAGTTCCGAATATAAATCATTTCGGATCACAGGGTGCCACCGGAGGACCAGTCAGCATTATAAATCTGGATTTCATTCGTGATGTAGGTTTTCTTACGGGAGGATTTTCTGCAAAGTACGGTGATAAATTATCATCAGTACTTGACATAAAACTCAGGGAAGGTAACAGGGATAAATTTCTTACGGACATTAATCTGAGCGCTACAGGCTTTGGTGCTGTAATTGAAGGACCTTTGGGAAGTAAGAAAAAAGGTTCGTGGCTTTTTTCAGCGAACAGAAGTTATCTTGATTTTATTTTCAAAGCTTCCGGATTCGGATTTGTGCCTGCATACTCATCCGCTCAGTTTAAAGCTGTTTATGATCTCAGCCAAAAAAATATACTGACAGTTAATGCTATTGGAAACAACGATTTTGTGAATTTCAATAATGATACTGAGGAAAAGAAACAGGATAATCAGACGATACTCGATAATGATCAATGGGGATATGTAAATTCTTATGAACTGAAATCATTACTCTCAAAGAAATCTTTTGCTTTATTTAATCTCGGAAGGACTTTTAATAAATTCAATTATTCCGGACAGGATTCTTTTTTCAATGAAGTATTTAAAAGTAACTCGAAAGAAGGTGAAACTACTATTAAAGCCGAGTACTTTCTGAATCCGGTACCTGCAACTCAGTTACAGTTTGGAGGCGGATGGAGATTTGTAAATTTTGAAAATGATATTAAACAGGGTCAGGATACTTCTAATTTCATTGATCCTGCGACCGGCGAGAGATATGTACTGCCTGCAATTGATTTAAATGACAAGAACACAACCAGCAAGGCATTCTTATTCTCACAGGCAACTCAGACACTGTTTGACAAATTGAAATTGAATCTCGGACTAAGGTATGATTACTTCGGCTTCATTAATAAAAAAAATTATATATCTCCCAGAGTCTCCCTTGTGTATCAGTTAAGTAAAGTTTTTAATTTCAGTCTTGCTTACGGAACATTCTACCAGTCTCCTTCATATGTCTGGCTTGTTGCCAATGATCAGAACAGAAATTTAAAAGACATAAATTCTAAACATTATATAGCAGGGATTGAATATTTGTTTTCACCCGATCTTAGAATGACGCTTGAAGTTTATTATAAAGATTATTCGGATTATCCCGTAAGCACAATAAGGCCATACCTTATTTTAGCCAATAACGGCGGTAATTTTGAAAAGACGGATCAGTTCGGACTCGAACCGCTTGTTTCAGCAGGAACCGGATTTTCAAAAGGCATAGAGTTCTTTATGCAGAAATCCCTGACAAAAAATTTCTATGGTACAATAAGTTTTTCTTTGTTTGAAGCTAAGTACAAAGCTCTTGACGGGATTGAAAGAAGAAGTGATTTCGACAATAAGTTTTTGTTTACAATTGTCGGAGGATATAAATTCGCCGAGTCCTGGGAGTTTTCATCGAAATTCCGTTTAGCAGGAGGCAGACCATATACTCCTATCAATCCTTCTGACGGAACTCAGTTAGTATCTGAATACAATACTGCTGATCTGCCTGATTACAGCAGACTGGATGTAAGACTTGATAAGAAATGGAATTTCAAAAACTGGACTCTGGTAACATACATTGACATACAGAATATTCTCAACAAAAAAAACATCACGGACTATCAGTGGAATAAATATACAAGACAGGTAGAAACAAATGAAAGCATCGGTTTATTGCCAACTATAGGAATAAATGCTATGTTTTAGTTTTCTGAATGAGAATATTTTTTATATTTAAATATGTTTTCCTTCCTTTATTTTTATTAGCAATATTGCAGAAGATCTAAAGTCTATATTACCTCTTTCCAAAATATTTTTTGTATTTCTGTAAATACGAAAAATGATATCTTTGACGAATGTAATCTGCAATCCTTATTCAGAATTTAATTTTACTTTCATTAGTTTTTTAAATTAGTTAGTTTGACATTCTTCTTATAAAACATACAGTATATTTATATTTTGAAATTAAGAAAACATTTAATTTAATCCCGACAATATTGAAAGTACGCTTTGCCATTTTAATTCTCATTTCATTTTTATTTTTTACAAAAGAATCATACTCGCAGTTGTTTCCCAGATTTTCCATTGCCGGAGGACCTACTGCAGGGTGGCAGTATCAGAATACTGATGATCTGAATAATGAAATGAAAAGAATAGGGATCCCGACATTTCCTGTTGACGGATTTTTGATGTTAGGCGGCGGTGGATTTGTGGACCTTCCAATCAAAAGTCTGAACTGGCTGAGAGTCGGAGGTTCGGGTACAGGTTTCAATTACAAAAGGCAAATTACTAATTCGGATAATATTACGAAAACAGTTTATTACTCTTACGGATCATGGGGGATTACACTCGAGTATGTCAGGCATCTCGGAAAAACATTTGAAATAACGGGCGGCGCTTATTTATCAACAGGTAAACTTACTATAGATTATTATCAAAATGCTCCCGGATACGGCAACTGGAATACAATCTTTACCGAATTATCAGGACTCATAACTTCAGATAACTTAGCAAGAAAATTAAGCGTCAGATTTTATTCCGCACAGCCGGTTATCGGCATTGGCGCATTTATTACTCCGTATATGTATGCAAAGCTCAATGCAGGATATATGCTCAGTGTTAACAATGACTGGAAAGTTGATGATGAAATCCCTGTCACTAATGCTCCCTCAGGTATCAAAGCTGACGGATTCAATATCAGTTTCGGACTTAACTTCGGATTATTCACAAAATAAATTTATGAAAAATATATTAGTTACCGGCGGCGCCGGATTTATCGGAAGCAATTTCATTAAATATGTATTAAGTAATTTTGATCATAAAGTAATCAATTTTGATAAACTTACTTATGCAGGTAACCTTGAAAATCTTGCAGATATAGAATCTGACGAAAGATATAAATTTGTAAAAGGTGATATCTGTGAAAAGAAAGAAGTGGAAAAAGCTGTTGAAGAAAATAATATAGATACTATAGTAAATTTCGCAGCCGAATCACATGTTGACAGAAGCATACTCGGCGCAAAAGAGTTTATTAATACAAACGTAATGGGCACTCATGTGCTTCTTGAAGTTCTGAAAGAAAAAAAACTTGAAAAATATCTGCAGGTCTCTACTGATGAAGTTTACGGTTCGCTTCCCGAAGATAAAAAGGAATTACTCTTTACTGAAAAAACTCCCGTTACCACAAACAGTCCTTATTCTGCAAGCAAAGCATCTGCTGATCTTCTTTGCAATGCATTTTATCATACATTTAATTTGCCAATCTTAATAACCCGATGTTCAAATAATTATGGTCCGTATCAGTTTCCCGAAAAACTTATTCCGCTGATGATAGCAAAAACACTTAACGGCGAAAAGCTTCCTGTTTACGGTGACGGAAAAAATGTCCGCGACTGGCTTTATGTTGATGATCATTGCTCTGCAATTATGGAAGTTCTGAATAAAGGAAGAATCGGCGAAGTATATAATATAGGCGGAAATAATGAATGGTACAATATTGACATTGTAAAACTGATTCTGAAAAAACTCGGCAAAGGCGAAGATATGATTCAGTATGTTAAAGACAGACCCGGACATGACAGACGATATGCAATAGATTCTTCTAAAATCATGAATGAACTTGGCTGGTCGCCTAAGTATGATTTTGAAACCGGAATTGAGACAACTGTAAAGTGGTATCTTGAAAATGAATCCTGGTGGAGAAAAGTGATGAGCGGTGAATATCAGAAATATTTTGAAAGCAATTATGCAAACAAGTTAATATAGTTTGGCAGTTTGGTCTTAACAGATATTTGTTCTGTAAAAGTTTTGAAAATTGGTTTGAATTTTTTTATTAAGAAAATTATTTTTGAAGCTATTTAATTAAATTATGTCAATAAAAGTAGAAAATTTAACAAAGTATTACGGACAGCAGGCTGCTGTTAATGATATAACGTTTGAAATCAATACCGGTGAAATTGTAGGATTTCTGGGACCTAATGGCGCAGGAAAATCCACTACAATGAAAATGATCACGACTTACCTTACTCCTTCTGCCGGAAAGATTTATGTGAATGATCTTAGTACTGAAAGTGAATCCCTTGAGGTCAGAAAAAAAATCGGATATCTTCCGGAGCAGAATCCTTTGTATCTCGATATGAATGTTCTGGATTATCTTGAGTTTGCCGCTGAGCTTGAATCTGTTCCTAAAAGTGATATTGCTAAATCCATTAAAAAAATGGTGGGAGTTTGCGGACTTGGAGATGTGCAGCATAAGGATATTGGCGAGCTATCCAAAGGTTTTAAGCAAAGAGTAGGTCTTGCTCAGGCAATGATTCACGAACCGGATGTTCTGATTCTGGACGAACCGACTTCCGGTCTTGACCCAAATCAGATCATCGAAATAAGAAAACTTATCAAGCAGCTCGGAAAAGAAAAAACACTTGTGCTGTCAACTCACATTCTGCAGGAAGTGGAAGCTACATGCGACAGAGTACTGATTATAAATAAAGGTCAGATAGTTGCCGACGGCACTCCTGATTCGCTGCAGGATAAATTCAGAGGTCAGGTACAGATTAGTCTTGTTCTGAAAAAAGACTCTGTTGATAAAGACCTTGTGCTCAGAGCAATATCTTCAATCAGGAATATTGAGAAGGCGAGAATTTCAAAAGAAGATGAACTGTCTTATCACTTATTAATTGCCGGCAGAAAAGGCGAAGATGTAAGGGAAGATATTTTCAGAAAAATGGTTTCAATGAATCAGGTAATATTAGGATTACATCAGGAAGAAACTTCACTTGAAGACATATTCAGACAATTAACAACTAAATCGAATTAATAAATAATTAATGAAAAATATACTAACAATATTCAGAAAAGAGCTCAGGTCATATTTTAATTCGCCTGTAGCGTACATTGTACTTTTTGTGTTTCTGATAATTACCGGCTGGTTCTTTACCAGCAGCCTGTTTCTCGGTCAGGTAGTAACTATGAGAAATGTATTTGATATTATTCCTTTCATATTCCTTTTCTTTGTTCCTGCTATCTCAATGAGGACATTATCTGAGGAAAAAAAATCAGGAACGATAGAACTGCTATTGACCAAGCCTATATCGGATACCGATATTGTAATGGGTAAATTCCTTGCTGCTCTCGCTTTAACAGGAATAGCTCTGGCTTTTACTCTTATCTATGTAATAAGCCTTACCTTTCTCGGGAAAATTGATCTTGGATCAATTATAGGCACTTACATCGGATTACTGCTTATGAGCGGAGTTTATATAAGTATTGGAATATTCGCTTCATCACTGACGGAAAATCAGGTTGTCGCTTTTATTATCAGTTTCCTAATGGTATTCGCTTTATTTCTGTTAAATAAAGTTCTGGTATTCCTGCCCACTTCTCTTGCTTCAATTCTTGAATATATCAGTATTGATTATCATTTCGGAAGTATAGCAAGAGGTGTAATAGACACCAGAAATATAATTTACTATCTGAGCGGTATCACGATTTTTATCTTGCTGACAAGAGCATCACTTGAAAGAAGAAAGTGGTAAATCAGGAAGTAAGATCTTTTATAAATTTTGAGTAAAATAATAATTTAATGAATAAGAAAGACGCATTAATAAAAATAGGAATCATAATAGGAATAATCATTGTCATCAATATTATTTCAAAGAGAGTCTTTACAAGAGTTGACTTAACAAAAAACAAGAGTTATACTTTATCTCCCATTAGTAAAGACGTAGTTTCAAATCTGGATGATAAATTGCTTGTCAAAGCTTATTTCAGCAATAATCTTCCTCCGCCTTATAATAATTTGAGAAGACAGGTTCAGGATCTTCTTGATGATTACAGATCTTATTCAGGCGGCAACATGAATTATGAATTTCTGAATCCGACATCTGAAGGTGAAGGCGAAGGAAACGAACTCGATAAGGAAGCCCAGAAATACGGCATTCAGCCGGTTCAGATCCAGGCAATGGATAATGATAAGCTTGAAGTTAAGAGAGCTTATCTTGGTTTGGTTTTTTTATATGGAGGAAAGCAGGAAGTTATACCTGTCGTTCAGACCGCTGAAAATCTTGAGTATGATGTTACAGGTATTATCAAAAAAATGAAAACGACTGAAAAGAAGAAAGTCGGATTTGTTTCCGGTCATGGTGAAGTGGAGTTGAGTAAGCTTAATCAGATTCAAACCGTACTAAATCAGCAGTATGATGTTTCAAGCGTAAATCTGAAATCTGTTGCTGTAATTGATCCTGCAATTTCCGCTTTGATCATTATGGCTCCTAAATCTGTGTTCTCGGAAAGCGATAAATTTAAATTAGACCAGTTTATAATGAACGGAGGAAACGTTGCATTCCTTATTGACAGGATCGCACCAAATTTCCAGCAGCAGGTAGTTATGGGAAATGAAATCAATGTCAATCTTAGCGACCTTCTTTTAAATTATGGTATAAATATTAAATTGGATCTGATTAGGGATCTGCAATGCTCTGCAGTTCAGATTCAATCTCAAATCGGATTTCCGATTTCTGTAAATTATCCTTTCTTTCCTGTAATTACTAATATTGCCAAGAATAATCCCGCATTCAATAATATAAAAAGTGTGGTTCTGACTTTTGCAAGTTCGATTGATACTAATAATGAAAATGCAAAGAAAGTATCCATTACACCTTTGCTTACAACGTCAGATAAATCAGGTGAAGTGGAAGGTTTTTTCTTCCTGAATCTGGAACAGTTTCAAAATATGACAAAGAAAGGAGCTGATTCGCTTTTCTCACAGAAAGGTTTTATGGTCGGAGGTATTTATTCGGGTAAGTTCAGCAGCTTTTATGAAGGTAAGGAAATGCCTACTGATACTGCTTCAGGATGGATGCAATATACAGGACAAAGACTCGGTCAATCCGTTAAAGATGTAAAACTGATTGCCATCGGTGACGGTGATTTTGCCAATGAAGAGAATAAACCGCCGAGAGAAAATATGACATTCTTCGTTAATATGGTTGACTATCTTATGGATGATGTCGGTCTTGCAGAGATCAGGACAAAAGCTTCGTCTGAATCACCGATTGAAGAGACTTCGGACAGTATGAAAAAATTTATAAAGTATTTTAATCTCATTTTTCCGCCTGCGCTTGTTTTGCTTATAGGTCTTTATAAATGGAATCAGAAAAAACAGAAAAAGAAAAATTTACAACTGAAATAATAAAATTTTAATAATTCCAATCATATAATGAAAAGCAATAAAACTTATTTATACTTTGCAATATTAGCGGCTTTACTTGTAGCTGCTTATTATATCACTTCAGAAAAAGGTGATAAAACATCAAGCTATGAACTTAAAGAAAAGAAATTTTTCGAACTCGATTCTGCGAAAGTTGATAAGATTGAAATAAAATATACAGAAGGTGATCTCGTTTTATCAAAATCTTCCGGCGAATGGAAAGCAGTCTCTCCTTATGATTACAGAGTCGTTCCTTCTCTGGTTGAGAAAGCAATATCATCACTTAAAAATTTCAATCTTGAAAGCATCGTATCAACCAATCCCTCAAAAAGGGAAACTTACGGATTTAATGATTCGAATATGGCTGAAATATCTGTCTATGAAGGAGGCGCGCTGAAAGGTAAATTTATTATCGGCGGATCGGCAGCCGGAACTTCATCCCATGTGAAAAAAATTGATTCTGATAATATCTATATTGCCGATAATCTTGACAGAACTGATTTTATTAAATCTTCGATTAACGAATGGAGAGATAAAAATATCGTCTCAATACCAAAAATGGCCGTTAATTCTGTCGAATTTATTCTCCCGGATGAAACTTACATTGCAAAAAAAGATACCTCAGGAAGATTCTTTATAGGTACGGATTCAGCAGGGAAAAATTTTGACGGAATTCTTAATCTGCTCGAAAAATTCGCAACAACAAATTTTAAAGATAGTCTTCTGTCAGAGGATACTAAGTTTACCGATGTCATTAATATTGACTGGGGAAATAAAACAACTTTTAAGTTCTTAAAAACTGAAACAACACCTGCAAAATATCTTCTTAAAGTAGAAGGTGATAAACAATTGTATGAGCTTGAAGAAGGTTATGCAAAAAATTTACTGAAATCAAAAAAAGAAATTCTGGGTCAACCCTGATTCAACGCTGTCCTAAACTACGTGAATTGTATTCATAGAATTATTTTTAAACACAAAATTATGGGTAGTACATAATCTATTACAACAAAACCCATCCCAATCTTTTACTTTCTTCTCAAAAGGGATTGCCTCGCTGAAAACGGGCAGATGGGGTTGTTTAAAGATTCTTTTACTTAATTTAAATTTTCAATAGAATTATATATTATTTTAAAAAATGAAAACGTTTTAGACACCATTGAACCGAATTAAAAAAATAATTATATCTTGTATTTCTTTTTTAATCTTTAAAACTTAAGTTGTATACATGTTAAATTTAACAGGACTTATAATTGCCAGTTATCTTGTCGGATCAATACCTTCAGCCCTTATAATTGGTAAGTTGTTTAAAAAGATTGATATAAGAAAATTCGGTAGCGGTAATCTCGGATCTACTAATGCATTCAGAGTTCTTGGCGCACCGCTTGGAATACTTGTGCAAATGATGGATATTTCCAAAGGACTTATAGCAGTTCTGTTACTTACGAATTTATTCTATTCAAATCTCCCCTTTGTTAACCATACTCCTTTTGAGGATATTACAGTTCTAAAAATTATAGCAGGAATATCAGCTGTATTAGGACATACGTTTTCTGTTTTCGTTAATTTCAAAGGAGGAAAAGGAATCAATACTGCTCTTGGAATGCTGATTTCACTTGCCCCTGTTGATGTCGGTATTAGCGTTGGATTTTTTATACTGACTGTTCTGTCTTCAGGTTATGTTTCTCTGGGTTCAATCGTTGCTTCGTTTTTTTTCCCTGTTATAATGTTTACAAGAGAAAATATTTTCAAAGTTAATATATACGGATATAATACGCTTATATTTTTCAGCATTGCGATTTCAATTTTGCTGATCTATAATCACAGAGAAAATATAAAAAGACTCCTTTACGGAAATGAAAGCAGATTTGAAAAGTTGTGGATCATAAGGGTATTTAAAATAAAAGCCCCTCTCGGTTAATCTTTCAATAAATTTATTCAGATGAAAATAGCTGTTCTCGGCGCCGGAGGATGGGGAACTACACTTTCTATTCTTTTAAATGAAAACGGGAATGATGTTACTCTCTGGGAATTCAATCCCGAATATGCAAAAACCCTTTCCGAGTACAGGGAAAATTTTTATTATCTCCCAAAAGTAAAAATTCCCCGCGAAATTAAAATTACAAATGATCTTGAATCTGCAGTCTTTGGGAAAAATCTTATCTTAATTTCAACTCCTACTCAATATATCAGAAACAGTCTTTCTGCTCTTGCTAATTTTAATTTTAAGGATTCTCTTATTGTCAGCGTATCAAAAGGAATCGAAATCGGTACCTCTCTCTTAGTTTCGGATATTCTTACTGATGTTTTGAAAAAAGTAAAGAGAAAAAATATATTCTGTCTCTCAGGTCCTTCTCATGCTGAAGAAGTATCGAAAAAAATTCCCACTGCCGTCGTCTGCGCCGGACATAGTCATTCTAAACTGATACAAAAAGTCTTTTCTAATGATTACTTCAGGGTTTATACTAATAATGATCTCATTGGAACTGAAGTTGGAGGCGCTCTGAAAAATGTTATCGCCATTGCTGCCGGAATTTCCGACGGTGCAGGATTTGGTGACAATACTAAAGCTGCTATTATGACAAGAGGTATTAATGAAATTATGAGACTTGGTCTGAAAATGAAAGCAAAAAGAGAAACCTTTTTCGGATTGTCCGGAATAGGGGATCTGATTGTAACTTGCTCATCTCCGCATTCTAGAAACAGAAGCGTTGGTGAACAGATTGGAAAAGGAAAAAAACTTAATTCAATTTTAAAGGAAATGAAAATGGTTGCCGAAGGTGTGCCGACTACAAAATCCGCATTTGAATTATCAAAAAGTCTTAATATCGAACTCCCGATTACTCACCAGGTCCACAATATACTATTCAAAGATAAAAATCCGCTCTTTGCTACCGGACAACTGATGAAAAGGAATCTTAAAGAAGAAAAGTAATTTTTTCTGATTGTAATATTCAGGATTTACCTGATCAGCATCATCTTTTTTACCTGTTCGTAATTCCCGGCTTTTATTCTGTAATAATATATCCCGGACGGATAATCTGTACCGTCAAACTGCACTTTATAGCTTCCGGCATTTTTCATTTCATTTACTAATGTCTTTAACTCTTTTCCCTGAGAATCATAAATTTTAATGGAAATGTTGCTGCTGTATGCTGACTGATAACTTATAATTGTAAATGGATTGAATGGATTAGGATAATTCTGATTTAATAAAAATCCGGAAGCAGCATTAATAATTACTTCCTGATTTAAATTGAAAAATTCAAAGTTACCGTTGAAATCTGTTTGCTTTAATCTGTAAGTGTATTTGCCAGGATTTAAATTCCTGTCAGTGAATGTGTAGAAATTTTGTTTATTATTTGTTCCGTTTCCGGATACAAATCCTTCTGAAGTCCATTCTCCGTTATTCTTTGACCTTTCAATGTAAAAACCGGAATTGTTGATCTCAGATGAAGTAGACCAGTTTAATATTATATCATTCGATATAACACTTGCAGTGAATGATGATAACTCAACCGGAAGTGTTCCCCAGTCATAACATGTTTTAACTCTTCCGGTAACCGGCTTTGCAAGGACAATACTTCTGTTAACTCTGTTCTCATCTTCAAACCTTATTCCCTGCGGGAAAATAAAATCTCCTTCGGCTGATATTATTCCAATCCCGGAACCTATAACCTGAACCGGCTCTGAATAACCATTTACCGTATTTACTATTTCAGTACTAAGATAACCCGGAGATTGTGTAAGACTCAGATGAATATTATTAACAGAAATACAGCTTCCTGTTTCATCGGTTGTTTTCACAATAAAAAATTCCGGATCAATATCCATTAATATTTCAACAGTAACAGGCATTGTTGTATTACCGGAGTTTGAAACAGCATCTGTGATAATTGAAAGAGCTCTGTCTTTAATAACGGTGTTGTTTAAAGAATTTATGTCTGCGGAAAAAGAAAAATACCATATAGCAAGCTGAATAGCAGATGCTTCGTCATTTGAATCAATTAATTCTCCTGCATAGTCTGACTTATAAGGATAGTAATTTTGTAGAATGTAAAGTATCCTGTTGTCTGGTCCTAAACATGTGTCTGAATAATTTGTATCCGGTAAAGTCAAAGGATTTTGGAAATCATGGCAGTAAAACTGAGTTGGGTTTCCGTCAACAGTTCCGTTAAGCAATCCTGAAAAAACAATTTCATACTGATTGGTAAGCGGGTTTAAAATATTTACATTTTGCCCTTGTCCTTCAGAAATTGTTTTTGCTTTTGAAAGTCCCCATTGCCCGATTGATTCATTTGTAATTAAGCAAAAAATTGTAACAAACAATACTGCCCAGTAAGAAACATTATTAACATATTTTATCTTAAACATAATATACAGTAAAATTAAAATTTAAATAATAAAGCCGGATAAGAATATTCCGGCTTTATTAAAAATTCGTAAAGATTAATTCTCTGATAAATTTATTTTACCAAAGCCATTTTCATAACTTTTACAAATCCGCCGGCATCCATTCTGTAAAAATAGATTCCGCTCGAGATATTTGAAGGAACAAAATTAACTGTATAGTATCCTGCTGTTCGGAATTCGTTTACTAATTCTGCAACTTCTCTTCCTGAATTATCAAATACTTTTATTGAAACGTTTCCGTCTTTCGGAAGATCAAAACTTATCTTTGTTGAAGGATTAAATGGATTTGGGAAGTTTTGATTTAATTCGTATTGTCCCGGAGCTCCGACTTCGATTTCATTGCTTAAATTGAAATACTCAAAGTTTCCGTTGAAATCAACCTGCTTCAGTCTGTAATTATATCTTCCTGATGAAAGACCTCTGTCAGTGTAAGTATAGTTGTTTGTTACTGATGATGTTCCGTTTCCGCTGACTCTGCCGGCGCTGATCCATTCTCCGGAAAGTTTGGATCTTCTTTCGATGTCAAAATGAGAATTATTCAGTTCCGAAGCTGTTGCCCAGTTAAGAGTGATGTTCTTTTCAATTACTGTTCCTGAAAAAGAAGTCAGCTCTACAGGTAAAGCTCCCCAGTCGGAAGTAATTCTTTTTGCTCCCGGTCCCGGACAGGCAAGTACAACTTTCGGACATTGATCAGATGTATGTCTGAAAATTGTACCCCTTGGCATTTCTATATTATCTGAATATGCGGTGATGACTCCGGTTCCTGTTCCAATTACCTGAACCGGTACGGAATAACCTGAAGGTGCTGTTGTGTTAACTGTTGTCTGACTTAATGATCCTTCTGAAATAGAAAGCTGAATATTATTTACTGCAATTCCGCTTCCGTTATCATTTGTTGTTCTGATTAAAAAGAAATCAGGATCTGAATCAGATACAATTTCAAATGTAACTGATGGTGAGCATATAGTTCCGTTTGCATCAACATTAGCTTTGATTGCCAAAGCTCTGTTCTTTACGGTTGTACTGGTGATACTGGTAAGATTCAGACCATTTGTATAATGCCAGATTACCGCCTGAATAGCAGCTGTCTCATTGTTAAGATTTCCTAATTGTCCCGGACCAGTAGCTGCAGGGTAATAACTATGGATTATGTAGCATACTTTCGGTAAGAGAATAGTTACTGAGTCATCAACATAATCAAAATTCGGCATACAAAATCCCGGAGCTTTAACAATATCAATGCTGTAATAACAAACATCCGGACCGGAATTGGGATTGTAAATTTTTCCGAAACATAAACCTACTGTTCTTGTTTCTGATGAATTTGAAACAGGGTTTGTGAATGTGAGAGATCTGCTGTTCTTGTAACCTTCAACTGATGCAGGTGTTAACTGTGAATATGAATTCACTGATAAAGATAAAGATAATAATAGAAATAGGATAATCTTCCTCAAGTTGTTTTTCCTTTCGTTTTTTTATTTTCAGATATCAAATCTTTAGTTAATATTTTAAACTTAACCGAATCTGACTTTGGGAATCAGAAAATTTGAATCTTACTTTTTTAAATTAGTTTAAATTGCATTTGGTATAAAATTATATTTATTGTTTTAACTTTTAAATACTTTGTAAATTTCTTATGATTTGTTTGAATTGAAAAAACGGCTCATTGCTGAGCCGTCTTATCTTTTATTCCAGCTAAACCAACTCTATTACTTTATTAAAGACATTTTCATTACTTTTACAAAATTTGTTGCTTCCATTTTGTAGAAATATAAACCGCTTGTAAGATTTAATCCGCTGAAATCAGCGCTGTAAAATCCTTCGCTTTTGTTTTCATTTACAAGAGTGGCAACTTGTCTTCCAAGGTTATCAAAAACTTTTATGGAAACAAATCCTGATTTTGCAACTGAATAATTTATTTTAGTTGAAGGATTGAACGGATTAGGATAATTCTGGCTGAGATCGTATTTTGACGGACTTCCTATCTCAACTTCTGAGCTAAGATTAAAATATTCAAAATTTCCGTTGAAATCAGTTTGCTTTAATCTGTAACTGTATTTTCCTGATGAAAGATTTCTGTCTGAAAATGAATAAGTATGTGTTGCATTTGATGTACCGTTTCCGCTGACTGAACCTGCATTTACCCAACCGGCTGCATTCTCAGATTTTCTTTCAATATTAAAATGTGAATTGTTAAGCTCAGATGAAGTAGCCCAGTTTAATGTAACATCCCTGTCAGATGAAGACGCTGTGAATGATGTTAACTCAACAGGCAAAGCTCCCCAGTCCGCTGTTACTGCCATCATTCCGTAAACAGGATATGCAATTGACAGTGACTGTTGGGTTAATGTAGTCGAATGGATTTTCCTGCCCTGAGAATACAGCATTCTTGCGGTTGCAGAAATGATTCCTGTATTTGTACCTGAAACTATAACATCAGGAGAAATTCCTGCGGCATTTGTGTTTACTGAATTTACGCTTATCGAACCCTGTGAAATTGAAAGAGCAATATTGCTGACCGCAATGCCGACTCCGTTTTCATCTGTTGTTTTTACAAAAAATGCTTCAGGATCTGAACTTGCCTCTATTGAAAATGTTATTACCGGCTCTGTTGCATTTCCGTTTATATCAGCATCTGAAATTATTGCAAGTGCCCTGTCTCTAATGACATCGTTGCTTGAAATAGTGTTGGCATTCACATTATCTGTATACTTCCAGATAGCCATCTGAATTGATGCTGCCTCAAGGGTGTCATCAAGCTGTCCAGGATAACCGGTCTTATATGGATAATAACGGTTCAGTATGTATTGAATTCTGGATTCTACATAATCACAGGTGTCTGTGTATGAATTATCTCCAAGTGTTACACCTCTGTGCAGATCTACGCAATAAACCGGCATTGGATTTCCATCCATGATAGAATTGACAGTACCTGCAAAAGATGTTTTTGGAGAATTTGTTAGAGGATCTGTGAAGGTTACATTTGTACCAACAGCAAATGAACTTACAGTAATTGAGGTCAGTCCGCCTATACACTGAGCTGAAACTGATTTTGTAAAAATAAAAATTAAAGCTAAGAAAACGCAAAACAATATCTGCTTTTTCATAATGTTTCTCCTTTCGTTTTTTTAAAATGAAAATCAATTCTTTCGTTAATATTACATTAACTATTCTGACTTTGGGAATCAGATATAAAGAATTGATTTTCTGAAATTTATTATAATTAACGATCTTTTCGTCGCTCAAAATTAATAAATATAAAGTTGTATTCCAAAAGAATTTTTATTAATTTGTGAAGTTGAAAGTTTCTGATCATTAAATAAAATATTCAAAAAAGAGCGATATTATTTATTAAATCATTTCAATTATAAATTTTTGTGAAGTGGCAAAAATCAAAATAAAATCAGTAATCCATAAGCCAAATCTGATTAGATTATTAAGCAGTTTTTCCCCAAAAGAAATTATTGAATTCGATAAATTTATCAGATCTCCTTTCTTTAATAATCAGTCTACCCTTATACGCCTCTTTGCGGAATTGAAAAAATATTATCCTGCTTTTGAACATTCTGATTTTACTAAAGAAAAATTATTCGCAGCCGTAAATCCGGGATCAGATTTTGATGATACTAAATTCAGAAAGTATTATTCTAATTTGTGTAAGCTTGCTGAAGAATATCTTAATTTTATTGAGAATGACTCAAATCCGGAAAGAAAAAGGCATAATCTTTTAGAACAATATGATAAAAGAAATTTGAATGAGTTTTATGACAGGACTATAAATGAATTAAATAATAATAGAAGAAAGAAGAATTTCATTTCAAATGAATTTTTTCTTGATAATCATCTGATGGAAGAATCAAAATTAATTCATTTTGTTAGAAATAACAATCTGCATCTTATTCCGCCTGAATTAAAATCCTCGCATAATTTTGTTATACTGCATCTTCTAATGATTACAACAGTTTACAGAAATATACTTCTTGTAAATAAAAAATCATTTAAAGATTCTGAAATTTTTGATTATCTGGATGAATTTCTGAAGTATTTTGACTTTGAAAGTTTTTATGGAAAATTTGATAGTCTGGATGAAGAATTAAAAACCTTTGTGGAACTGTGCAGGTATGATATCCTTCTGTCTCAGGACAGTTTCAATAAAGCTAATCTCGAAAAAATGAAAATGCTTGTATTGAAATTATCCGATTCATTAAATGATAATTTGTTTTATACTTTTGTTTCTCATCTGAATATTTATTATCTGATAAATATTGAAAAAGGAGATACAGAATATGACTATGAACTGTTTGAGAATTATAAATTCATGATTGATAAAGGTATTTATGAATCAGACAATGTTAAATTTATAAACTATTCAGAATACAGAACGATTCTGGCTATTGCTCTAAAAATTAAAAAGTTTGATTGGGCAAAGGATTTTATAAATGAATACGGAAGCGGTTTTAAATCAGCGCACAGAGAGGATTATATTAATTATAGTTACGCCTTTTTAAATTATGAAATGAAAAATTATGAAGAGTCTCTTAAATATTTGTCTCTTGTAAATTTAGATCAGATTTTACTTAAGCTTGATGTCAATATTCTAAATGCTATGATCTATTATGAGTTGAATTATTATGATTCCGCTGTTTCTACAGCCGATAGTTTCAGGAGATTTCTTAAAGAAAATGATGTACTTTCTCTGGAAGTTAAGAATAGTCATTTGAATTTTATTAATAGCTACAAAGCTATTGTAAAACACAGAGATTTGAATTCAGATATTTTTGAATTAAAAAAGCTGAAAGAGGAAATAGAAAACTTCAGTATTGTAAGAAGAAAAAAATGGCTTTTGGAAAAAATAGATGATCTTGTAAACAGGATCTCTAAAAAATAATATTTATAGATTCAGAAATAAAAAAAAGGCGGCTCTTTATCAGAACCGCCTTTTTTAGTATAAAATAAATCTCTTACTTTATTAAGCTCATTTTCATGACCTTTGTGAAATTGTTTGCTTCCATTCTGTAAAAATAAATTCCGCTGGACAGATTTATTGCATTAAAATCAATTGTGTAATAACCTGCGCTTCTGAATCCGTTAACAAGAGTTGAAATTTCTTTTCCTGTATAATCAAATACTTTGATTGATACATTTCCTTCTTTTGCCATCTCAAAATTTATTTTTGTTGACGGATTGAAAGGATTAGGATAGTTCTGGCTTATGTTAAATGAATTCGGTGTTCCGATCTCAATCTCTGAATTAAGATTAAAATATTCAAAATTACCGTTGTAATCCACCTGCTTTAATCTGTAATTATATGTTCCTTCGGAAAGATTTCTGTCCGTGTATGAATAATTTCTTACAGTATTGGTGAATCCGCTTCCGCTTACAAACGCTAATTCCTGCCATGATTCTGAACCTGAAAGTTTTCTTTCAACTTCAAATCCTGCATTATTTGTTTCTGTCGAGGTATTCCAGTTCAATTCTACATTCCTGTTATTTATAGAAGCTGTGAATGAACCGAGTTCAACCGGTAATGCGCCGTATGTAATCTGTGCAGTTCTTAATCCGGTAGTTGTTCTGCCAAGTACAAGGAGTTGTTTTACACTGGATAAACCTGAATAAGTAATTCCTCCGGGAATCTGTAATGTAGCTGTAGCTTTAATGACATCTCCATTATCTCCGTTAAGGACTGTTACATCAGGAGAAACTCCGCTGGCATTTGTATTCACTGTATAGGTGCTTAAAGTTCCTATTCCGGTGATTGTCAGCTGAATGTTGCTTACAGCAATTGGAAGTCCTGCTGTATCCTTTGTTTCAATGTAAAACTGATCAGATTGTGTTCCTTCTTTAATAGCTATCGTACTTACATGTATTGATGATCCGCCGTTTGCAATAACATCGGCGATTATGTCCAATGCTCTGGCTTTTATTCCTGCAACATTTGCGGAAATATTACTAACGCCAGTCGTAACATCTAAACCGTTTCTGAAATGCCAGATTGCAAGCTGAACTGCGCAGGCTTCATCATTATTACTTGTCATTTTACCCGGATATGAAGTTCTCGACGGATAATATGTATTTGTAATATAGATTGCCTGCGGAATTGTAGATGAGGAATCTTTTACAGTATCACCAACACTAATTGGTGTACAAAGATCAAGGCAGTAAAAAGGTGTATTTGTAACACCATCAAGTGTGCAATTTATTACGCCTCCGAAACCTGTATTACCGGTATCACACGGTGCTAATGCTGTAAAAGTAACATTTCTTCCATTACCAACGCCCGTTAAAATAGCTCTGCTGTTTCCGAACTGTGAATAAGAAATGTTGACTGAAGCTAAAAGTAAAAATGTAAAGATTAGAATTGCTTTTTTCATTTTGTGTCTCCCTCTTGGGTGATTAATTAATAAAAAATATGGTTTATAAAAATTCTGTATTGCAAACAAACAGAAAATTTGCAAATATAAAGAACATTAATAACAGAGTTATCTGACTCTGAAATAAAATTGTAATTTGATAAAAAGGATTAAGAGAATAAAAGAATTATACCTTATTTAAAATAAAAAAGATCTACGCTACATTAAATTACTTTGGGTATAATTTTTTGGTAAGCAAATTTATGTTTTTAATTTTAAAATTATAAACATAAAATATATTGTTAAGTGTGTAAATCTATAATTATTGATTTTACTTGTCAAGTCTTAATTGTTTGAACAAAGAAATTTTTTTAATCTCCCTTACTCTCTTCCAGATCAAGATGATTATCACCGCCTAAACTGTAATAGTTATTCTCTTCATCTTCAGAGCCGATTTCTTCCGCTTTGTCATCGAGTTCGGATCCGGGAATATCAAGATCGCTTCCGGACAGATCTTCTTTAAAATCTTTTACATTCCTCTTACCGGGATCTTCAGGTCGTTTCTTAATTTCTTTTAAATTTTCAGGATCAATAAACGGCTCTTTTCTTCCTCTGTTATATATATCTTCGTTGTCCGGATATACCGGATATCCCGGAAGTTCGGATTTCAAATCTTGTTTTGAGTCTTTAATCTTTTTGATTTTCATTTTCGCGATAATTTAAATTGTGCCAATAAATTGTCAGTTTTATATAAGTATAAATTATTAATCTTTTATTTATACAGCTTTTTTCTGAGGAGAATTCGAGAAATATTTTTTTATAAATGTCGTCATCTGCTTTTCGCTCATTTTGTCTTTGCTTTCAATTGAAATAGTTTTTAAACTAAATTGTTTATTCTGAATTATCAGATTGTACAATTCTGTCTTGGCTTTAGTTGGTCCGAATAAGACAATTTCATCAAACCCTTTTAATCTGTTTATAAGATCTTTGTAGTATGAAGATAGGTCGTGTATTTTACGATTATGAAGTTTGTATTCCAGATTATAATAAAAGTCGGGTCCGAATCTTTCTTTGCTAATAGATAAACCCGGTATTCTGATATGCTTCTTGTATGGTGATTGTATTGTGGTGATTAATGCTTTGTCTGAACTAATTTCTATAAGCTTTGCTGTTGCATGATCAAGCCAAACGCCTATTGAATTTTTCATAACAACCTCCTTTTGATTCAAAACTAATTCATAGTTACACAAGATAAAATGAATAAATTTTTCTTATGCATTATTGTATACATTTTGCATTACCGCTTATTGCAAACATGAAATCAGTATAACTGAACCATTCAAAAATAAAAAATAAATCCTGTGAAAATTTTTAACTGCTAACTGCTAACTGCTAATTGTTAATTGTTAATTGATAGTTGACTACTGTCCTTCATTTATCAGCTCTATCGGATCTTTATCATTCCAGCTTAAATAATAATCAGGATCATTTGTTTCTTTTGCAAATTTAGCTAACTTGAGCGGTCTGAATGTGTCCATCATAACTGCAGTTTCAAGTGTTTCCTTTTTCCAGATTAGCTTCAACTGTTCCGGGATGCGGACCATGCGGTATTCCGTTCGGATGTAAACTTATCGAGGCAAACTCCAACGCCTTTCCTGCTTGAAAAATTTCCGTCAACATAATACAGCATTTCATCCGAATCAAGATTACTGTGATTGTAAGGAATTGGCACAGCAAGAGGATGATAGTCAAGAAGTCTCGGACAGAATGAACATATCACGAATCCCGGCGCTGCAAATGTCTGATGAATCGGAGGCGGCATGTGTATCTTTCCGGTAATCGGCATAAAGTCTTCTATGTTAAAAATCCATGGATAGTAATATCCGTCCCAGCCGACTACATCAAGCGGATGAAATTCATAATGAAAAGAAACTACTTTTTCACCTTTCTTGACCTTCACAACAAAATCACCTTTCTCGTCAATGGTTACCATATCTTCAGGAGTTCGTATATCTCTTTCACAAAATGGCGCATGCTCCATTAACTGACCAAATTCATTCCTGTATCTGTTCGGAGTTGTGACTGGACCTGTTGTTTCAAATATCAGATACCGGGCTTCGTCACCATCGTGAACTAATTTGTAAATGACTCCTCTCGGAATAACAATGTAATCTCCTTCCCTGAAATTCATATAACCGAACTGACTCTGAAGCTGACCTTTGCCTTCATGTATAAAAAATATTTCATCGCATAATGCATTTTTATAAAAATAATTCATCTGATTCTCCGGTCTGCAGATACTCATCACAACGTCACTGTTAAACATTACGGGCTTTCGACCGCTTAAGGCATCTCCTTCTTTCTTTGTAAGCTTAGTCTTGAAATGATAGGGTCTGATGGCAGCTTCTTCCCATTCTTCAACTCTGATTATTTCCACATCAGGCGAAATTTCCTTTATCTTGGCAGGAGAATTAATATGATATGCATTTGAATAAATACTGTCAAAACCGATTGTTGAAAACAATTCTTCCTTATAAAGCGAACCGTCCGGCTGTCTGAATTGTGTGTGTCTCTTTTGAGGAATCTTACCGAGTTTTTGATAAAAAGGCATTTTTCTTAATTTTAAATGTTTAATGTTAAATTGTAATTGTCAATAGTGAATAGTCAATAGTCAATAGGCAATAGTCAATAGGCAATAGTCAATAGGCAATAGTGATTATTCATTTGTGATTTAAAATAATTTTAAAAAATAAAAAATTTCGTAATTCGTAATTCGTAATTTTTATTTTTTAATTGCTAATTGCTAATTGCTAATTGCTAATTGCTAATTGTTAATTGCTAATTGACTCCTCGTATTCTTTTAATTCAAGAAATCTCTCTGCATCAATTGCAGCCATGCATCCTGTGCCTGCTGCAGATATGGCTTGTCTGTAATAACTGTCCTGCACATCACCGCATGCAAATACACCCTCAATGTTTGTTTCCATAGTTGATTTCTTTGTTATCAGATAGCCTGTCTCATCCATATCGAGGATCCCTTGAAAATTCCTGAATTCGGTTCGTGACCTATCGCAGTAAAAAATCCTTCGCATTTAATTTCTGAGATTTCGTTTGTTACAACATTTTTAATTCTTACACCTGTTACAGATTTTCTGCTGTCTTCTTCTTTTCCAAGAACTTCTTCTACAACAGAATTAAGAACAAATTTTATTTTAGGATTATCTTTAGCTCTGTCTAACATAATTTTTGAAGCCCGGAATTCATTTCTTCTGTGAATCAGATAAACCATGCTTGCATGTCTGGTCAGATAGCTGGCTTCTTCCATTGCTGTATCTCCTCCGCCGACAACAGCTACATTCATACCTCTGAAAAAGAATCCGTCACAGGTCGCGCAGGAAGAAACACCATATCCCATATAAGTTTTTTCTGATTCTAATCCAAGCCACTTAGCTGAAGCTCCGGTTGAAACGATTACACTATCCGCAAAATATTCTTTTCCTTCTTCGTCAGTTAATTTGTAAGGTCTTTTTGAAAAATCGACTTTCGTTATATTCCTGAATATTGATTTTGCACCGAATCTGTATGCTTGCTTTCTCATAATATCCATTAGTTCCGGTCCCTGAATCCCGTGTTCAAACCCCGGATAATTTTCAACTTCTGTTGTAATTGTAAGCTGTCCGCCCGGCTGACTTCCTTCAAATATCAAAGGATTTAAACTTGCTCTCCCTGAATAAAGCGCTGCTGTCAGTCCTGCCGGACCTGAACCTATTATTATTACTTTGCAATGATTGCTGTCAGAAACGCTGCTGCTCATTCCCATTTTATTGTTATTTTAATTTTTTATTAAATTGATTTTAATTTTTCGATCTTTTCCTTTAAAATTGTATTTCCGGGATTGATATTCAGTGATAAATTCCAGTATTTTTTTGCATTTGAAGCATCTTTCATTGAATGATAAATATCTCCGAGATGCTCAAGAACCACTGCATTGTTGCCGTTTATTTCAAGTGATTTCTCAATGTATTTTTTTGCCTGTTTGTAATTTTTCATTTTAAAAAAAATCCATCCGTAAGTATCAAGATATGAAGAATTTAGCGGTTCCTTTTCAATTGACATTTCAGACATTCTTAAAGCTTTTTCCCAGATCAACTCCTCTTTCGGATAAATTATATGCGTAATTATTTAGTATCAGAGGATTCTGCGGATCTATGCTTAATGCCTTTTCATAAGTATCCGCGGATTTAGAATATTCACCCTGATTGTCATAAGCTAAAGCAAGAGTTGATAAAATACTTAAATCAGCGGGATTCAGTACAACAGCTTTTTCAAAATATTTTATTGACTCGGATTCTTTATTCACTTTCTGAAGCGACAGACCTTTGAAATAATTTAAACGGTAATCCTCCGGAAACTTATACAATCCGGCATCTATAATCTCTAGAGCATCTGCAATATCATTCTGCAGAAAATATGAATAACCGATATTTACAAATATTTCCCTGGATGTGTCAGCTTTCTGCAAAGCTGAATTGAAATAATCCTTGTAATTATTTCCGCTCTTTTCTAATAATATAGAAAGAGCTCCCAGATAATAATAAGGAATCCAGTGATCAGGGTAGTCAATATTTAAATTTTCAAAAATATTTTTTGAGATCTCTGCTGAAGAGCTGTCCTGCGAGATCATGTTATAGTATAATTCTCCTATCTGAACTTTTTCCCAGAATCCAAGTGAGTCCTTCCCAAGCATTTTGCTGAATTTTTCAAAAGCTTTCCTGCTGTCATTTTCTTTGAAGTAAATTTTTACAAGTTCGGTCTGCACATCTTTATCCTGAGGATTCAGATTTAAAATCTGTTCATATAAATCTTTTGTTTTATCGAATTGATTATTCCTTAGGTAAAGTGAAGATAACAGTTTTTTAATACTTGTATTATACGGATCAAGTTTCAGAATGCTTTCAAGCACTTCTATTGATTTTGGCAGGTCTTTATAGCCATAATATATCTCATACATTTTATTCAGCACATCAAAATCATAGCCGATCTTGTTAGTGATCTTTTCATAAATGACAATTGCTTTCGCCGGCATTTTCATTTCCTGATAAAGTCGTGCCAGAGAATACAATCCAAATGTATATGACGAATCGAGCAATATGATTTTTTCATAAGCTGAAATTGCTTTTGAAAACTCTTTTTTTCCAATGTATATGTCCGCAAGGACTTCTAAGTAATTTTGGTTTTCAGGATTAATTTTAAGAGAATTATTTATTTCGGACAGGGCTTCGTCAAATTTGGAAAGTTTGAAATAAATTTTCGAAAGGGCGTAATAAATTCCGGGAGACTTGTCATATTTCAAAGCAGTTCTGAAATTTTCAATAGCTCCTATGTAATCATTTTTTAACTCTAAAGTCTTGCCTTCTATAAAATATGAAAGTGCTTTGTCATTTTTAATATTGGACAGTTCATCATTAGATTTACCGGTTTCATTTTTGATCTGTGAAAACAATGGAGCTGCTGAATAAAAGAATGAAACCAGCAAAAGCGTTATGTAAGATTTCAGTTTTCCGGATAAAATAATATTACTTTTATGAAAGCATTTCATATTATAAAAATAGCTTGCCGACAGTGAACTTACAACGCAGATATAATTCACATTTTGATCTGCGACAAATTTCTGAAGAAATCCGCGAGAATTTTGTTGTCGTTTATTAAGTGATAATACAATTACGTAATCTGTTTTATCATAAAAAAATATATTTTCTTCAGGATTTAAAAACTATAACTATTTGTGCAATTAGTGAAATTAGTGGCAATTTCTTGTTCTTAATATTGAATCGATTCACGCCATGAAACAGGCATGTGAACAATGAATAAAATGCAAAAACTGAAAGGTATTATAAGTAGAGGGGGTATTCAAAAAATCATCACAGAAAATCTGAAAACAGTCGAATTTTCAATGAATTGTATAAGATTACAAATTCAGTTGGGGAAATAGAACACAAGAACTTCAAAATAATGGAAAGTGACATTGAAATAAAGGAGAGTGACATTGAAATAAAGAGAGAAATAAAGGAGAGTGACATTGAAATAATGGAGAGTTAAAAACAGAAAAAAAATAAAACTTTACAAACAATTAATATTCAAATCATTATAAAAAAAATATCAAAATAGATGAATAGCAAAGCAGAGCAATATACTTATTTTAAGACCGGTGAGCATGATAATGAATGCACACCCGGAAGCGGAAATAATTAAAATACGTACAGCCGGTTAGCATAAATAACAATATATCCGTTAAATTTGAAAAATTCTCTTCACTGTATAATTTAGTATACAAAAAAATCACAAAAATATTTAAATTAGTATTTTTATTTCAAAATATTTTTGTTATGTTTAGACAATTCAGAATTATTTCAATAAAACATAATTTATTTTTATTAATTCATTGACTTAAAAAAGTAATTGTGTTATATTTGTAATTCGTATTTGAAAAAATGTTCTTTTAAATTTTGATGATAGTTTACCAGCACAATAAATAAATTTAATTATATATTTAGTGTGCGAACTTCAATATCTTAAATACCTTGTAGCTTAGATCAAATCAAAATTATATATTATAATGGAGAGTTTGATCCTGGCTCAGGACGAACGCTGGCGGCGTGCTTAATACATGCAAGTCAACTGAACTTAAGATAGCAATATTTTAAGGGGAGGTGGCGCACGGGTGAGTAACGCGTAGGTAATCTGCCTTTGGGTCTGACACAACCCCGAGAAATCGGGGCTAATATCAGATGATGCAGCGGCTCGACAGGGAGACAGCTGGTAAACCTTCGGGGCCTAAAGATGAGCCTGCGTCTGATTAGGTAGTTGGCGGAGTAAAAGCCCACCAAGCCTGCGATCAGTAGCTGGTCTGAGAGGATGATCAGCCACACTGGAACTGAGACACGGTCCAGACTCCTACGGGAGGCAGCAGTAAGGAATATTGCTCAATGGCCGAAAGGCTGAAGCAGCAACGCCGCGTGGAGGATGAAATACTTTTGTATGTAAACTCCTGTAAGAAGGGAAAAATATTCCGATTTATCGGGATTGATTGTACCTTCAGAGTAAGCCCCGGCTAACTACGTGCCAGCAGCCGCGGTAATACGTAGGGGGCAAGCGTTGTCCGGATTTACTGGGTGTAAAGGGTGCTCAGGTGGACTTTTAAGTCAGAGGTGAAATCCCAAAGCTTAACTTTGGAGCTGCCTTTGATACTGAAAGTCTAGAGTTTGAGAGAGGGCAATGGAATATCTGGTGTAGCAGTGAAATGCGTAGATATCAGATAGAACACCAATGGCGAAGGCAGTTGCCTGGCTCAAAACTGACGCTAAAGCACGAAAGTGTGGGGAGCAAACAGGATTAGATACCCTGGTAGTCCACACCCTAAACGATGAGAACTAGTTGTTGGCCCTTTTAAGGGTCAGTGACTTAGCTAACGCATTAAGTATTCCACCTGGGAAGTACAATCGCAAGGTTGAAACTCAAAGGAATTGACGGGGGCCCGCACAAGCAGTGGAGCATGTGGTTTAATTCGACGCAACGCGAAGAACCTTACCTAGGCTTGAAACGCAGACTAATCCTGATGAAAGTCGGAGTGCCGCAAGGCGAGTCTGTACAGGTGCTGCATGGCTGTCGTCAGCTCGTGCCGTGAGGTGTTGGGTTAAGTCCCGCAACGAGCGCAACCCTCGTCCTTAGTTGCCAGCAAGTAATGTTGGGCACTCTAAGGAGACTGCCTACGCAAGTAGTGAGGAAGGTGGGGATGATGTCAAGTCCGCATGGCCCTTACGCCTAGGGCCACACACGTGCTACAATGGCCATTACAAAGGGCTGCAATACCGCGAGGTGGAGCCAATCCCTAAAAAATGGTCTCAGTTCGGATTGGAGTCTGCAACTCGACTCCATGAAGCTGGAATTGCTAGTAATCGCGCATCAGCACGGCGCGGTGAATACGTTCCCGGCCTTGTACACACCGCCCGTCAAGCCATGGAAGTTGGGGGTACCCAAAGTCGCCTTTAATAAGCGCCTAAGGTAAAACCAATGACTGGGGCTAAGTCGTAACAAGGTAGCCGTACCGGAAGGTGCGGCTGGATTACCTCCTTTCTAAAGAGATTATAGCTTAAGGGTTTATATTGAGTTTGCACACTTTAATTTTTATCAATCGTACTGTTAGTACGATTGTATGAATTCTGTTAAAGAGAATTCTAAAATGTAATACAATAGTTCTTAAAATGTTTGTAATTGGGCCTATAGCTCAGATGGTTAGAGCGCACGCCTGATAAGCGTGAGGTCAATGGTTCAACTCCATTTAGGCCCACGTTTTCAGATGTAATTTATCAATGTGAAATTGGTAATTCCGTATCGCTAAAATCATTAAATTGGAGTTGCTTGACCTGAGAAATTACTGCTCCATTATTTACTTAAAAAGTTATTGATTTACAATTTTAATTGAACATTGATAATTGATAATTGAAAATGGGGATGTAGCTCAGTTGGTAGAGCGCCTGCTTTGCAAGCAGGATGTCGCAGGTTCGAATCCTGTCTTCTCCACAGTTTTATCGTTCTTTAATATTTTAAACTTCCATAATAAATAAACAAGTTATATTGATGCACTTCTCCCGATTTATCGGGAGACACTACCTGTATCAGTATGGGATTTTTGGAAAAAGTTACAAAGGGCATATGGTGGATGCCTTGGCACTAATAGGCGATGAAGGACGTGGCTACCTGCGAAAAGCCTCGGATAGACGGTAACAGTCTTTGACCCGTGGATCTCCGAATTGGACAACCAATCCAGAGTAATATCTGGATATACTTTGCTGAATAAATAGGCAAAGTAAGCTAACGAAGGGAACTGAAACATCTAAGTACCTTTTGGAAAATAAAACAATAGTGATTTCCGAAGTAGCGGCGAGCGAAATGGAAACAGCCTAAACCTTGTGATATGTAATAGACTGCAATCGTTGTATCACAGGTGTTGTGGGACTTTAAGGTAAATTTGCAGTATACCAAAGAGTTACAAATTTTAGAATTAATTGAATGGCTTGGAAAGGTCAACCATAGACGGTGAAAGTCCGGTAAGTGAAAATTCTAGAACTCTTTAAAGTATCCCGAGTACCGCGGAGCACGTGGAATTCTGCGGGAATCTGCCAGAACCATCTGGTAAGGCTAAATACTAATTAGTGACCGATAGTGAACAAGTACCGTGAGGGAAAGGTGAAAAGTACTCCTAACAGGAGGGTGAAATAGAACCTGAAACCATATGCCTACAAACGGTAGTAGTCTTATAAAGCAGCTTGCTGTTTTATTTAGATGACTGCGTGCCTTTTGCTTAATGAGCCAACGAGTTACTCGTATGTTGCAGCGTAAGTTTTTTAGAAACGGACGCAAAGCGAAAGCAAGTCCGAATAGGGCGTTAAGTAACATGCGGTAGACGCGAAACCGTGTGATCTATTCTTGACCAGGATGAAATATCGGTAAAACGATATGGAGGTCCGAACTAGTGTGGGTTGAAAACCGCTTGGATGAGTTGAGAATAGGAGCGAAAGACCAATCAAACTCGGAAATAGCTCGTACTCCCCGAAATAGCTTTAGGGCTAGCCTCGGAATAGTATATTGTAGGTAGAGCACTAATTGGGCTAGGGCCGCCACAGCGGTACCAAACCCAAATAAACTCCGAATAACAAATATATGTTTTCCGGGAGTCAGGCAGTGGGGGATAAGCTTCATTGCCGAGAGGGAAATAACCCAGATCACCGATTAAGGTCCCCAAGTGTATGCTAACAGATAAAGGATGTTGCGTTGCTGAGACAGCCAGGATGTTGGCTTAGAAGCAGCCACTCATTGAAAGAGTGCGTAATAGCTCACTGGTCGAGCGACGCAGCGCCGATAATACTCGGGACTAAACATGGCACCGAAATTGTGAAATTGATAGCAATATCAATTGGTAGGGGAGCATTCTATTTGCGACTGTGGTGAACACAGGTCCTTCGGGACGAAGGTGTCCGGCGACGGATGTTGGAGCGAATAGAAAAGAAAATGTTGGCATAAGTAACGATAATGCAGACGAAAAATCTGCACACCGCAAATCCAAGGTTTCCTGAGCAATGTTAATCATCTCAGGGTTAGTCGGTCCCTAAGCTGAGGCCAAACGGCGTAAGTAATGGGAAACAGGTTAAATATTCCTGTACCTTCGACATTTAAACCAAAATGACGCAAAAGTGAAAGGAGAGCCACCTGATGGATGGTGGTCTAAGGTCGTAGTTGCGAGCAATCGTGATGAAAGCTGAACGGGATGGCGTAAGCCTATAAACTCTCCCTAATCATGTTGCCAAGAAAAGCTTTGGTGTATACTAAGAAGACCGTACCGTAAACCGACACAGGTAGATGAGGAGAGTATCCTAAGGTGCTCGAGTGAGCCGTAGTTAAGGAACTCGGCAAATTAACCCCGTAACTTCGGGAAAAGGGGTGTCCCGGCTATGCCGGGATCGCAGAGAAATGGGCCAAGCGACTGTTTAACAAAAACACATGTCTATGCAAAGCCTTTAAGGCGAAGTATATGGACTGACACCTGCCCGGTGCTGGAAGGTTAAGAGGAGAGGTTAGTCTTCGGGCGAAGCTTTGAATCGAAGCCCCAGTAAACGGCGGCCGTAACTATAACGGTCCTAAGGTAGCGAAATTCCTTGTCGGGTAAGTTCCGACCTGCACGAATGGCGTAACGATTTGGCCACTGTCTCGACTACGGGCTCGGTGAACTTGTGGTACCGGTGAAGACGCCGGTTACCTGCATATGGACGAAAAGACCCCGTGCACCTTTACTGCACCTTAACATTGTGTTTGGATACAACATGTGTAGAATAGGTGGGAGACTGTGAAGCGGTGGCGCTAGCCATCGTGGAGTCGCAATGTGAAATACCACCCTTGTTTTGTTCGAATTCTAACCTAGGCCCTTGAATCAGGGTTGGGGACAGTGTTAGGCGGGTAGTTTGACTGGGGCGGTCGCCTCCTAAAGAGTAACGGAGGCTTTCAAAGGTACCCTCAGCATGGTTGGTAATCATGCGTAGAGCGCAAAGGCAAAAGGGTGCTTAACTGTGAGACCTACAAGTCGAACAGATGCGAAAGCAGGACTTAGTGATCCGACGGTAGAGTGTGGAATTGCCGTCGCTTAAAGGATAAAAGGTACGCCGGGGATAACAGGCTGATGACTTCCAAGAGTTCACATCGACGAAGTCGTTTGGCACCTCGATGTCGGCTCATCGTATCCTGGGGCTGGAGAAGGTCCCAAGGGTTTGGCTGTTCGCCAATTAAAACGGTACGTGAGCTGGGTTCAGAACGTCGTGAGACAGTTCGGTCTCTATCCTATGCAGGCGCAGGAAATTTGAGGAGGCTCGCTCTTAGTACGAGAGGACCGGAGTGAACGAACCAATGGTGCGCCAGTTGTCATGCCAATGGCACAGCTGGGTAGCTATGTTCGGTTGAGATAAGCGCTGAAAGCATCTAAGCGCGAAACTCGCTTCAAGATTAAATTTCCCTCTGTAGCAATACAGAATAAGACTCCAGAGAGATGATCTGGTTGATAGGCTGTAGGTGTAAGTGCAGTAATGCATTCAGCCAAGCAGTACTAATAAGTCGAATGACTTTTCCTATATTTTTATCCTATATTGATAAGGTAGTGGAAATGCATCATTTAACATTAATTATATATAAGTTTTCTGGTGATTAAATACAGGGGCTACACCTCTTCCCATTCCGAACAGAGAAGTTAAGGCCTGTATCACTGATGGTACTGCATGGGAAGCTGTGCGGGAGAGTAGGTTTTACCAGAATTAAAATTTAAAAGCCGTTTCAATTTATTTTGAAACGGCTTTTTTTATTTGGATTTCCGGGATATTAGATTTTTGATTTATGATTTTAGATTGATGAATACAATAGAATTCAAAATTAAAAGCCGTTCTGATTTATTTCAAAACGGCTTTTTAATTTAATAAATTTTGAACTAGTGTTAATGCATTTAATTATGTTTCACTGAACTATAAGTTTTATTATTATTAACCTTAAACATTCATAGAATCGAATCATCTACCGAATCTATATACTCTTCTATTTCTTCAGATAAATTCTTTACAACATTTTCATCAAATGGAGATTTTAAATCTGTCTCTTTAATCAATTCGAGAAATGGCTTGCTACCGCCCTTACCACATAACTCTGTATATTTTTTCATCACAGTCTCAAATTCTCCATTTTCATTATGGATTGCTTTGCTCCAGAATTGAAATGCGCAAACCTGAGCAAGACAGTAATCTATATAATAAAAAGGCATTTCATAAATATGTCCCTGCTTCTGCCATCTCCCTCCCTTTTCCAGATAATCAATCTCTCCGTAATTAAGATGAGGCATATATATCTTTTCAAGTTCTCTCCATTTAGTATTCCTTTCAGAGGGCTTTGCTGAAGGATTCTCATAAACCCAATGCTGAAATTCATCTACCATCACTCCGTACGGAAGAAAATTTACTGTCCCGTTCAGATGTGAAAATTTAAATTTATCCGTCTCATTTTCAAAAAATAAATTCATCCATGGATATGTTAAAAATTCCATACTCATGGAATGAATCTCAGCAGTTTCCATTGTCGGCTCAGTATATTCCTTAAAATGAAAATTCCTGCTCTCATAAGCCTGAAAAGCATGTCCCGCTTCGTGTGTCAGTACTGTAATATCATCATCAGTTCCGTTCATGTTTGCAAATATGTAAGGACTTTTGTATTTAGGAATGTACTCGCAGTAACCCATGTCTGCTTTTCCTTTTCTGCTGAATACATTCATAAGTTCATTATCGAACATGAAGTCATAAAACTCTCTCGTCTCTGCTGAAAGTTCATCATACATTATCTTTCCTTTCTCAACAACCCAGACAGGATCTCCTTTTGGAGTTGCATTGCCGGAAATGAACTGAAGAAAAAGATCATATACCATAAGCTTGTCAAATCCCAGTCTCTTGCTTTGTTTAACTCTCAGTTTTTCTGCCAGCGGTACGATATATTTCTTAATGTCATTCCGGAATCCTGTAACCATGATTTCATTATAATCCATTCTTTTCATTCGGGCATAACCGAGCTCTTTATAATTTTTGTAACCCATTTTTATTGCCATGTCATGTCTCAGATAAACAAGCTTATCAAAAATTTCATCAAGTACTTTACTGTTATCATCAAAAAATTTCCAGTAAGCAATGAATGCCTTATGACGGATGTCTCTGTCAACGGATTCCATGTATGGTTCAAGTTCCTGAAGATTGAGTTCCTTGCCGTCAAAATTTATTTTTGCAGATGCTTTCAGTTTTACATACTCACTGCACAAATGATTTTCTTTCTGCATATCTTCAATTATTTCATGACAAAAACTTTTTAAACTGATATCTGCAATTTCAAATAAATGATTACCGTATTTCTCAGTAAGTTCTTTCTTAAATGATGAACCGGTAAGAGCTTTATAGTAATTAAATACAAAATCATTGAACAGAGGGTAATTGTTATCAAAATAATCCTGCTCGGCAATAAAATTTTTGTTGTTAGTGTCATTGGAGTAATTTATAAATGCAATAATTTTCATTGAATCAAATTCATTTCTGATTATATTAATTGAATTCATTAACTGATCCGCTTCAACAAATGAAGCAGCATTTATAAATTTATTTATTAATTCACGCATTTCATTTTCTACTTCTTCAATGTCAGGTCTGATGTAGTGCATTTGTGAGTATTTCATAGAAATTATCCTTTCTTTTGTTTTATAAAAATAGCAAAGGGATTTAATCTTTGATAGTCTGAATTCTGTTTTGTGTCTTCAGAATTAATTATATTTTCTATATTATTAATATGTCGTTACATAATTAAACTGAACGTTAAACAGAAATTAATCGCACAACTGCCTTGTTTAATGCAGCAGGTATCACTATTATAATTGACTTCTTTTTAACCTAATTATGAAGCTGATGAAAATTCAACTGAGTAAATATAAAAATTCACTCATCCTGTTTTTGGATAATCTATCCCAAATCAAATAAATACCGGTAAATCTGAATATTCAGGATTCCAAAAACTATTCTTTTCAGTAAATAATTAAAGCAGGGAACATTTATATACCTTAAAATAAAATTCATACATCTGTTGAAATATGAATTTACAAAAAGCATAAAGAATTTATTTGAGCAGGGAAATCCTTCAAGTCTTTACAGGAAGAGTGAAATATTTATTGATACATTGTTATGAATCCATCTAACAGATAAATAATGAAAATTTTATACAAACATTCGGAAAGAGTTTTCGAAAAAATCGTTTCAATTGCCATTTCCATTCTCAGTAATTCAATAACTTTTATAATTGCATTTGCCACAGTTTTATTCTGGTTCAGTAATAAGCAGTTTGCCACTCAGGGTATTCATGACAGCATCGGAGATGTAATTCTTGGTGTTACTTTTTTAAGCCTGTTTGTAATTCAAAAATCATTTAACCGCTTCTCATCGTCTATTCATCTGAAGATGAACGAACTGGTTAAATCACATGAGTCAGCTAGCAATGCGGTGATCAACTCAGAAAATAAAACTGAACTGGAGATGGCAGAACTCTCCAAAGAATATACTGAACTCGCTGAACAGTTAAAAGATGAGGAAGATAAAACATCCTAAAACTGCATTTCTTATTTTTATCTAAGACTTTCAGTTAATTTTACAGTATCTGAAAGATTCAAATTCTTTAAATGAGATTTTATATGAAAAGTGATTGAAATTACAGACTATAATATTTATTGCATAATTTTAAATAGTATGATATTAATTTGCTATAAAAAGTTATTAAACTCTTTTTATTAAATGACATTAAACCAAATAATTCTCCGGAATAAAATATGACAGAAGTTAAAAAAGAAGGTATCCTTCTTACGAAAAGCATTCTAGGTTTTGAAAATGAAGGCGTATTAAATCCTGCCGTCATAAAGGAAGGTGATAACGTTCATCTTTTTTACAGGGCAGTGAGCAAAGGTAATTATTCAAGTATCGGGTATTGCAGACTGAAAGGACCATTGTCTGTTGAAGAACGATCTGATATTCCGGTTATCTTCCCTCAGTTTGAAAATGAATCTCATGGAGTGGAAGATCCCCGTATTGTAAAAATTGAGGATATGTATTATCTCACTTATACTGCTTTTGACGGCTTGAATGCACTGGGTGCATTAGCGGTGTCGAAGGATTTAATCCATTTTGAAAAACAGGGATTAATAGTCCCGCAGATCAGTTATGAGGAATTCAGTCACCTTGCAGGATCAAAAAGCTCAGTAAATGAAAAATATCTTCGCTATAATAATCATAGTCATACTCCTGAAAATCCTGTTAAGATAAAATATCTTTGGGATAAAAATGTAATTTTTTTCCCGCGGAGAATAAACGGAAAATTATTTTTCCTTCATCGCATAAGACCCGATATTCAAATAGTTGCTGTGAATGATTTACATGAGCTAACCCACGAATTCTGGCAGAATTATTTTCTTAATCTAAGTGATTGCATTGTGCTTTCACCAAAACATAAGCATGAGGTTAGTTACATTGGCGGAGGATGTCCGCCCATTGAAACAGAATACGGATGGCTGCTGATATACCATGGTGTTCATGATACAGTCAAAGGTTATGTCTATTCGGCTTGTGCGGCTTTGCTTGACCTTGAAAATCCCGGGAAAGAAATTGCACGGCTGCCTTATGCTTTGTTCAAACCCGAACTGGAGTGGGAACTGAAAGGCGAAGTGAATAATGTCTGTTTCCCAACCGGTACGGCTTTGTTTGATGACACGCTCTATATTTATTACGGCGCTGCAGATGAGCAAATTGCATGCGCATCAGTAAGCTTATCTGCACTTTTAAAAGAATTATTACTTAACTGTAAAAACAATGATAACTGAAATCGTTTCTAAACGCTACAGCAACCGGTCAGACACCGGTAATCAAAATGTAATAACAGCTGATGAAAAGAATTTTCCGGACACTTCCGGTAACCTGTCTGAAATATTATTCATCACTTCATTTCCACCGAGAGAATGCGGCATTGCAACATATTCGCAGGATCTCATAAAGGCATTGAATAATAAATTCGACCTTTCCTTCAAAATACAAATATGTGCGCTGGAATCTGAAAGTGAAATACATAATTATTCTGAAGAAATAAAATATGTTCTTAACACTGATATTCCTGATGCATTTACAGAGTTGGCAAAAAAAATTAATAATGATACTGACATCAGGATAGTATTGATTCAGCATGAGTTTGGATTCTTCGGGAAAAATGAAGATGAATTTCATCAATTTTTAGTTGCGGTGAATAAACCTGTCGTTATAGTATTTCATACAGTTTTACCTCATCCTGATGAATTACTTAAATCAAAAGTACAAAAGTTATCAGAAGTTTCGGAATCTATAATAGTCATGACAAATTCTTCATCAAAAATTCTTATTGAAGATTACGAAATACTTCCGGAAAAAATAACAGTCATTCCTCACGGAACACACTTAGTTCAGCATTCTGATAAAGAACTTCTGAAGACTAAATATAGATTATCGGGGAAAAAAGTTCTTTCAACTTTTGGATTACTTAGTTCGGGGAAAAGCATTGAAACAACTCTGGAAGCGCTTCCTTCAATCGTTGAAAAAAATCCTGACGTATTATTTTTAATCATAGGTAAAACACACCCTTCCGTAGTCAAACAGGAAGGAGAAAAGTACCGCAAAATGCTTGAATCAAAAGTTGAAGAATTGAATTTGCAGCAGTATGTACAATTTATTAATCGCTTTCTTCCTCTGCCTGATCTGCTTGAATATTTACAGCTGACTGATATTTATTTATTTACATCCCGCAATCCGAATCAGGCTGTCAGCGGAACGTTTTCTTATGCCATTAGCTGCGGATGTCCTGTTGTCTCAACTCCCATTCCGCATGCACGGGAAGTTTTGCGAAATGACGCAGGGATAATTATTGACTTTGAAAATTCTAAAGAGTTAGCTGATGCAGTAATAAGTTTACTTAAAGATGAACAACTCAGAAAAATAATCAGCTCAAACGGACTGCACAGGATTGCATCCACTGCCTGGGAAAATTCTGCAATAGCGCATTCAATGCTCTTTGAGAAGATCAGCGGCGTTCAGATCTCTTTAAATTATAATTTACCTGAAATAAATCTTGATCACATAAAAAAACTGACTACAGATTTCGGAATGATACAGTTTTCGAAAATAAATCAGCCTGACATTGAATCTGGATATACATTAGATGACAATGCAAGGGCAATGGTAGCTTTATGTCAGCATTATGATTTAACGAAAGATGAAAACGACATAAAATATATTAAGATCTATTTTGATTTTATAAAATTTTGTCAGCAGGGTGAAGGTAACTTTCTGAATTATGTTGACGAACAAAAAAAATATACTGAACAGAATGATTCGACAAATCTGGAGGATTCAAATGGAAGAGCGATCTGGGCTTTGGGTTATCTGATCTCAAAGAAATCTTTATTCCCTGAAGAATTCCTTCCGGTATTAAATGAAGCAGAATCTATTCTGCAAAGCGCTTTACTTCATATAAATAAAATTCATTCCACAAGGGCTATGGCATTTGCAATAAAAGGTCTTTATTACAGCAGTATTGAAAATAATTCAGTCAGTAATAAGGAGTTAATAAAAAAACTTGCAGACAGATTAGTGCAAATGTACAAACATGAATCAGATAATGAGTGGCTTTGGTTTGAAAGTTATCTTACCTATGCCAATAGCATTTTGCCTGAAGCAATGCTTTGCGCATGGTCTGCTACCGGTGTTGATATTTATAAGGAAATTGCTAAATCTTCTTTTGATTTTCTTATGTCGAAGATATTCAAAGAAGACTGTATAAACGTAATATCAAATAAAAACTGGCTTCATAAAGAAAATGAATCAATCCCGTCTGCTGCGGGAGGCGAACAGCCCATAGATGTGGCTTATACTATCCTTGCTTTAAAAAAATTCTATGACGTATATAAGAATGAATATTATTATGATAAAATGAAATCTTCTTTAAACTGGTTTCTGGGAAGCAATCATCTGCATCAGATCATTTACAATCCCTGCACCGGCGGATGTTATGACGGACTCGAAGAAAATTATGTGAATCTCAATCAGGGAGCCGAATCAACAGTCAGCTATCTTATGGCAAGATTAACTGTTGAAAAATCATTATTGGATGATCAGCATTACATACAGAATTTAGAAAAAAATTCGAAATCAAATTTACAGGAACAGCGGTCAAAGTAATTTGTGTAAGTAAAATCATTTGTTAGATTTATTATTTATTAAATTTTTTAGCTTAACAATAAATATCACAACTAAAAATTTTTTGCTGTCACTTTTCCGGGTGAATGCAATATAAAAAAGTGACATTCAAAAAATCTGAATATTATGATTATTAATTTCATAGCCGGATTTCTGACCGGATTTATTGTTTCAATACCTCCTATGGGACCAATATCTTTTGCAATGATCTCTAAAGGATTCAAGAATGAGCTGAGAGAGGGCAAGGCTATAGCTTTAGGCGCAGCATTCATGGATTTCCTGTATTGTCTTATAGCGTTCGGAGGAATCAGTCTTATTATTTCTTTTTTCCCTGAAGCTGCATCAGACTTTTATACCAGAAATGCTGAGACGATAGAAATTGCACTGACTTTTGCCGGATGCGCTGTTGTGATTATTTATGGTTTGAAGATAATCAGATCAAAGGATACTTATGATAAGCTAGAATCGGAAGAATCTGCAAAGTTCAATATAGCTACTCTCAGAGCAGGTAAACTCAGCGAGAAAGCAAAACTCATTGCAGGGCGTCTGAAAGTCAAAGAAAACACAAAGACGAATTTATACGGATTATTTTTTATGGGAGTGCTTTTATGCATGTCCTCGATTACTCTGCCTGCATCATGGATCGCTCTTGTAGGATATCTGAAAGGATTCAGCTTTCTGAATTCATCCTTCTGGGGAGGGTTAATGTTTTCAGCAGGAGCGTTTGCAGGAACAATGGGATGGTTCTATTCCCTTTTAAAGTTAATAACCGGTAACAAGAAGCATATCAATCAGGGAACAATAAACAAACTGAATGTAATAGCAGGAATAATTTTGATGATCCTCGGAATATTTCTCTTTGTAAAAGCTGCAATCTCAGTTTTATATATTGTATAGAAAATAGTTTATATATGAGAATAAAAAAATATTCTGATTTGAAAGACCTAATATTTTCAGGAGCTATAATTGAAGACGGAGGACGAATTTATTTGAAAGATATTTCAGTTGAACAATTAATTGAAGTAAAAAAAAGGATAATTACTGAACCGGAAGAAATAATGACTTGCAGACCGGTTGATATAATAACCCTGGAAGAATCGTTTAAAAAATATACAGAATCACGAAATTCATCTGTTTCGTTTGATTCAGGGATTTTTGAAAACGGAACAAATGATCTGACCGGAAAAATTTCATGCATCGATTTTAATCCAAGAAACGGAGCTGCGGAAATCGGATATTATGTTATCCCGGAATTCAGGAATAAAAGATATGCAACAGAAGCAATTGAATTAATGCTGAAATTACTTTTTCAGTGTGAAGATGTAAAAAAAATTACAGCTCAGACCGGAAGTTTTAATCACGGATCAGTTAAAATATTGAATAAATTAAAATTTCATCTTGACGGAAAACTGCGAATGCACCATAAGTTAAATGATGAATATTTTGATGAAAATCTTTTTAGTATATTGAAACATGAATATACATTAAAGGAAATTGAAAATAAGATTTGAATGATAATATTGTGAATTAGGGAACGATTAAATTTTTTTAAAAGATTAATACTTAAGAATTTAAGTTACGCAAAAGATAGTAGTTCAATTCAAGACCACCCCCAACCCCCTCCTTGCTAAGGAGGGGGCTTGCCTCGCCGAAGGCGGGCAGGGGGAGGTCGATAACTGAGCTGCTTTTATAATAACTATTACTTTTCTTATTGATAAAAATAAAAATCGGGAAAATAATTATTTGCTTAACTTCTGTTATGTATTAAATATTAAATTATAAAATAATAATTTTAATAAATGAAAACAAAATTATTAATTACTGCTTATACTTCATGAACAAAACAGCCGGTCAAAACTCACAAACCTCTATTAAAAAAAATACAGTCACTAAATCAACTGTCCCGCTTGTTGAGAAAGTATTAACAGCAGAAGAGCAGGCTGCACTTACTCCTGATATTGTTTTACAAAGTCTCAAAGATGGTAATAAACGGTTTATGAATAATCAGATTACGGCAAGGGATTATTCAGCAATGGTAAGGAACAGCGCAAACGGTCAATATCCGAAAGCGGTCATTTTGTCATGCCTCGACAGCCGTATTCCTGTTGAAGATGTATTTGACAATGGAATAGGGGATATATTTGTTGCAAGAGTAGCCGGAAGCATTATCAATGAAGATATTCTCGGCAGTATGGAATACGGATGCAAAGTGTCCGGAGCAAAACTGATCCTTGTACTTGGGCATCAGAGCTGCGGCGCAATAATATCAGCCATTGATGATGTGAAACTCGGAAATATTACTAAGCTGCTTGCTAAAATAAAACCTGCTCTAAATAAGTCGCAGAATTATAAAGGAGAGAAAACATCGAAAGATAAGAATTATGTAGATGAGGTTGGTTACAGAAACGTTCGGAATTCTATTGAAACGATAAAAACAAAAAGCCCTGTCCTTAAAGAAATGCTTGATAAAAATGAGATCAGAATAGCAGGAGGTTATTATTATATGGAAACAGGTGAAGTGAAATTTATTGAATAAATTCAGTACAAAAAATATATCTGCTGTCTGAAAATAATTCTGTTATTAATGAAATTAGTTTCTTTACAATTCAATAAAACTTCATTGCGGATTTTAAATTTATTGCATTACTTGTGATATTAAAAATGAACTTTTACAATTTATAAAATGTCTGCGGAGTCTAACAAAATTCTGATCAAACGTCTTTTTAATGATGTACTGAACAGGAACAATCCCGATTCCATTAATCAAATTATCATAGAAGATTATACAGAGCAGGATCTGATGGATAAACAGTCACAGGGACTGAATGGAGTGAAAGAAAGACTGGAGATGTTATTCATCGCTTTTCCGGATGCAGTGTATGAACTTCAGGACATTATTGCAGATGAAAATAAAGCTGCTGCAAGATGGAAAATGACCGGAACACATAAAGGAATTTTCCTGAACATTCGGCCGACACTGAATTGTGTTTCACTCAAAGGTATAGACATATATGAAATTAAAAATGATAAGATTGTTTCACACTGGAATGAAGTGGATATGTTTGGATTATTAAACCAGATCAAAAATGTATAAGTTGAGTTTACACTTGTTTTAACCATCCAATCGAATTTACCGGCTTTCAAAACTGAGTAAATCATCAGGATATTATTACCCCGCATTTGTTATGCTTCAGATTGTTTAAGAATAATCCATTTATAAAACTTTTAATTGTATACTATTTAATGCCTATAAAGTATAAATCTTTCTGCTTATTTATCAAAAAAGTAAATTGTGAAAAAATCACTTTTTGTTAAATTCGTCCTTCCTTTTTTGCAATGGTACGTGATAATGATCATTGCCGCAATAACAATTGATTATTTATTGCACAGACTGGAGTTAGTACCAATCGGTCTCTACCTTGGATATGCAGGAACAATACTTATCATCATCTCTTTAATATATTCTTTACGGAAGAGGAAAATAATAGAATCAGGTTCTCCGAAAAATCTGCTTTCGCTTCATGAATATCTTGCGTGGACCGGTTCTGTATTAATTCTTGTGCATGCCGGAATTCATTTCAATGCAGTTCTGCCATGGCTCGCTGTATTAATGATGCTGATTACAGTTGCAAGCGGATTGGTTGGTAAATATTTATTGAAGAAAGCAAATGAATCTTTAAAAGGAAGAAGAAAAGAACTTGTTGATTCGGGCTTAAGCAGCGACGAAGCTGAGAAAAAACTTTTCTTTGATTCCATTACAGTTGATCTGATGAAAAAGTGGAGAGTGGTTCACATGCCGATTACTTTGCTGATGGGTATTTTATCACTTCTGCATATCATTACAATTATAATGTACTGAACATGAAAACATTACTGTTATTAGTTATAACTGTTGTACTCATCTGGCTTATAGTCCAGTATCCTCATGCTATGATAAACCCCGGCGAACTTTCAGCAAATCATCAGGACCTCAATGAAAAATGCAATTCATGTCACAAGCCATTTTGGGGGATATCAAATGATAATTGTATCTCCTGTCATAAACTGTCTGAGATAGGAAAAGGCAGTCTCAATTTAAATGATCCGAACTCAGGATCTAAAAAAATATTGTTCCATGATAAGCTCACAGATCAGAAATGCGCTTCATGTCATTCTGAACACAATGGATTAAAGCCCGAATCGCCTCTGAGTAATTTTAATCACGCATTATTATCCGGGCAGCTGATAAGCAACTGCAACAGTTGTCATGACAGACCTGCTGATAATCTTCATAAACAATTATCTTCCACCTGCAGCAATTGTCATAACACTGAAGGCTGGAAGTCTTCAGTGAAATTTGATCATAATATGTTACAGGGTGCTGATAAAAACAACTGCGCTTCCTGTCATCAGAAACCAAATGATCTCTATCATCAGACTTTTAATGAAAACTGTAATAAATGTCACACGACAAATAAATGGGTTCCATCTTCATTTGATCATTCAGCGTTTTTCCTGCTGGACAGGGATCATAATGCAAAATGTAATTTGTGTCACACTGATAATAATTTCAGTACTTACACCTGTTACGGATGTCATGAACATTCACAAAGTAATATTATGAATGAACATGATGAAGTAAACACCGGGAATATAAACGACTGCGTATCCTGCCATAAAAGCGGTAATAAAGGTGATGCTGAGAGAAACGGTAATTCTGAAAATGAATCAGAGCAGAATGGCAATAATAATGAGAAAGATTATAATAAATCCGGCGAAAAAAACAGAGATAATAAACAGGACGGAAAGAAAGAAGATTATGATGATTAATCAGACAATTATTTGAAGTGTGTGACTCGAATTTTAAGGAGAATGTAGTTATTTTGATTAAATCATAATTGTAAATGCAATCAAATAACCGATACATACAATGCAGCTAAATTACAATCTTATCGACGGAAAAATAATTCAAACTACAGATGAAGATGCACCAATCATAGTTTTTGAGAATCCGGATGAAATTGAAAAAAACAAAATTACCAGTATTTATTCAATTGATGAGCATAATATTCAATCAGCTTTAGATCCGAATGAAGTTTCAAGACTGGAATTTGAAGATACTTATGCTGCGATTATTTACAAAAAACCAAAAAACTATTCATCAAAAGATGAATTTACTTTTAAAGCGTTTACAGTGGGTGTATTTTATTTCAAGGAAAGGCTGATAATCATAATTGGTGAAAGCATCGTCTTATTTGAAGAAAAGTTCTTTAACAGGGTTGAGACTCTTCCGGAAGTATTTTTGAAACTAATTAATGAAGCAATAATTCATTTTATGATGCATTTACGTGTTATCAATATGATCACTGAAGAACTCGAAACAAAAATTACAAGAGCTATGGAAAATAAACATCTGTTGAATTTATTTTCAATCAGTAAAAGTCTTGTATATTATCTTAATGCAATTGAAGCAAACACTACTATCATATCAAAGATGAAAAGAAATTTTCAAAAACTCGATTTTGGCGAGAAGCAGATAGACTTTCTTGAAGATATAGCAATTGAAAATTATCAGTGTTACAGACAGGCCGAAATTTATTCGACAGTTTTAGGAGGATTGATGGATGCAAGGGGTACAATAGTAAACAATAATATGAATTTTCTGATCAAGCAGCTGACAATTATTAATATCATCTTATTACCAATTAATGTGATAGCAAGCATTGGAGGAATGTCTGAGTACAGCATGATGACAAAAGATATAGACTGGCCGGTATCATATTTACTGTTCATGATTGTTATGGTTTTAATCGGATATTTAACATACGTAGTTGTAAAAAGAATCGAATCCAAAACCGGCAGCAGCTGAATTACAATTTAATTTTCGGATGCATAATGTTAAATATTTCAATACGTATGCTTTATAAAGTAACAAAGATTTTTCACCTTTCTATATATCCATTGTTCTGATAATCTTAATTCTTAATTTTAAATGTAATTAAATTCTGTTCTGTAAGAGAAAAATTCTTACTGGATATTAAAATTTTTTATTTTATGAAAACAGTTTATATTCTTACAGGACTTAAAGGAAGCGGGAAAACTTATGTCCGCACTCTGCTTTAAGAAAGACTTTCTATTCCTTTCCTCCGCGTTGAAAACATTTTTTTAAAAACAAAAACGAATGACCCTCTTAAAGATCAGAATTATATTTCTTCCAGTTTCACAAATGTAGAAAAAGAAGTAAGATCACTTTTAACGGGCATTGATCAGCTGACTATTGAATCTACTGGAATTACAACTCAGTTCGATACTATGGTCTCTGATCTGAAAAAAGATTTTATAGTTAAATTAATTAAGATCTCAGCATTTCCGGATTTGTGTTTTAAAAGAGTGAAAGACAGAGATCAGTCTGATCACATCTCCGTATCAGATGATCAGGTGCTTGAGATAAATAAACTTGCAGCCAAAGTTTCGCTTGATTATGATCTCATCATTCAGAACAACACTCAGACCGATGAAGATATTATTGAGCAATTCGGAAGTATGAGGTAATTTCTGTTCGGAATGACTTTAACCTGATTAATGCGGATCTCACAGTAATTGAGTTTGTAAAAAACTGATACAACATGAAATTTAAAATGAGTACCAACATTGCTGTTCAGACAACTGAACCGGAAAAAGCAATTGAGTTTTATACAAAAATTCTCGGTTTCCGAAACAGAACAGATGAGTCTGACTTCGCCGGAATTGATGCTGATCCGTTGAGAATGTTTGTTCAGAAAGATGATCAGACTTCCGGACTGGTATTGGAATTGTTTGTTGACGATCTTGATGAAGCTAAAAAAATTCTTTTGGAAAACGGCTGCAGGATCATACGGTGGAAAGGTTTGGGACAAGACTGCTACATAGAAGATCCGTTCGGAGTAAAATTCAATATATGGCAGAATAAGAAATAAACTTTTCTCTTTCACTGCTTAATCTAAGATTACACTCTCAAATGCATTTAAAGCAGATTATAGAATCTATTAATGTTAAACAAACTTATTTTATTGTAAAACATGTTAAGCATAACTCTTCTTACGGAATCTACTTTTGAAAACTTTTTTAAGTTTGGGCATTACGGATATGTCTCAAATGAAATTTATAAAGTTAAAAAATTTTCAGACCGTGAAAGCATTTCATTTAATTTCAAATCAGAAAAAACTGATGTCCCGTATGTAAAAACATGGAAACTGACTGACGAAAACATTAACCACTTCAGAAAAATAATTGCAGAAGGATTTTCATTCGGTGCTTATGATGATAATGAACTCGCAGGATTTATTTTGTGCGAAGAAAGAAAATGGAACAATACTCTTTATATTGAGAACTTAATTGTTTCAGAATCTCACAGGCGCAAAGGCACCGGTAAATTATTAATTAAAAAAGTTATTGAAATATCCCGTCAGAAAAACTTCCGGCATATAGAACTTGAAACGCAAAATACAAATGTTCCTGCAATAGAGTTTTATAAGAAACAGGGATTTGAAATAACAGGAATGAACATGACGCTTTATGATCCTCTTGAAAATAAAGATGAAGTTGCTTTATTTATGGTTTATGATTTAATCCAAAAGCATTCTTAAATTCAGAAATAATTTCACCGGCAGACTTAAGAAGCTCGGAAAAAGGCGCACTGCCTCCCTTATTTCACAGATCATTGTATCTCTTAACTTCATTCTGGAAATTATCAACCGATCCGTTATGAATAGCTTTGCTCCAGAACTGAATTGCGCAGACCTGTGCAAGACAATAAATTTTTTTATCTCAGTGGTGTCCAAAACGTTTTGTAATGAGCAGATAACTTTTTAATTTTGAATCTAAGAACAATAATATCTAAGATTTAAAATTTAATCCCTCCCAAACTTTCTCATTTGATGAGTTTTTCTCAAAGCAAATTGACCACCCCCTTAATCCCCCTCCTTTGCAAGGAGGGGGAAGCCCGCTGAAGGCGGGCAGGGGGAGGTCATACAACTCCACTTAACATTACCCCTACATTATAAGGAGGTGGAAACCAATTGAAGAAGTTTGTCTCAAAACTTCCATTCAACGTTTTAGACGAATGTGAATTAAATATAATTGTAAAATTATATATCTTTAAAAAATTATATAGGTATGAATTTAATTATTAAAACCCTTTTTATTAAATTACAATAAAATGAAAACTAAATTAAAATCAATTATTACTGCTCTGTTTTTAATAACTACTCTGATTTCATGTAATAAAACAACCCAGAACACACAAACTACAGTTAAGAATGATACAATAAGTAAATCAGCTGCTCCGCTTGTTGAAAAAGTATTAACAGCAGAACAGCAGGCTGCGCTTACGCCTGATGTTGTTTTACAAAGTCTTAAAGATGGCAATAAACGGTTTATTAATAATCAGATTACAGCAAGGGATCATTCGGCAATGGTAAGGAACAGCGCAAACGGACAATATCCGAAAGCAGTCATATTGTCATGTCTGGACAGCAGGATCCCGGTCGAAGATGTATTTGACAAAGGAATAGGGGATCTATTTGTTGCAAGAGTAGCGGGAAATATTGTCAATGAAGATATTCTCGGCAGTATGGAATACGGATGCAAAGTGTCCGGAGCAAAACTAATCCTTGTGCTTGGACATCAGAGCTGCGGGGCAGTAAAATCAGCTATTGATGACGTTAAACTCGGAAACATTACTGAGCTTCTTTCAAAAATAAAACCTGCAGTTACTGAGTCTCAGAATTTTAAAGGAGAGAAAACATCCAAAGATAAAAATTATGTAGATGAGGTCGGTCGAAATAATGTTCTGAATGCCATTGAAATGATAAAAACAAAAAGTCCTGTCCTGGAAGAAATGCTTGCTAAAAAAGAAATAAGAATAGTGGGAGGTTATTATGATATGACGACCGGTGAAGTGAAGTTCATGGAATAAATTTAAAACAATTTTATCTGATTAGAGACTTCTGAAAACTAACTCTCCTTGGATTGTAATTCCTATGTACTCCAGACTGTCTGAAAACGTAATTTTACCGCGAAGCGGGAGTCTTCGAGGCAAATCAAATATTTTTGTTTTTGGACAGTCTGCTCCTGGCGGGAACCCATTTAAGATAGTTTCCAATGATTAGATGAAACAAAGGGCTCTCCCCGACAAAAGTGCTCCTGCCTCGCGGTTATAAAAAAATTTTAACATAAATTTGTTTATTCTAATGTATTCAGAACTTTGAATCATCTATACTCTCCAGATAATTTTCGATCTCTCCTGCAAGTTTTTTTATTACATCTTCTTCGAAAGGAGATTCAAGACCGGCAGACTTCAGCAGTTCGAGAAAAGGAGCGCTGCCTCCATTATTACACAGATCAATATATCTCTTAACTTCATTTTTATAATCATCACCGGTTCCGTTATGAATAGCTTTGCTCCAGAACTGAAATGCACAAACCATTGCCAGACAATAATCTATGTAATAAAAAGGAATTTCATAAATATGCGCCTGCTTCTGCCACCTTCCGCCTTTTTCAAGAAAATCAATATCTCCGTAATTAAGATGCGGCATATATTCTTTTTCCATCTCCCTCCACTTTGAATTTCTCTCTTCAGGTTGCGCATCAGGATTTTCATAGATCCAGTGCTGAAAGTCATCTACAAGCACGCCGTACGGAAGAAAATTAACTGAATCCATGAGATGTTCGTATTTGAATTTATCAGTATCTTCTTCAAAAAATATATTCATCCACGGATAAGTCAGAAATTCCATACTCATCGAATGAATTTCGCAGGCATCCGAAGAAGGTGACCTGTATTCAATTACATCTGAATTCCTGCTTTGAAATGCCTGAAAGGCGTGTCCCGCTTCATGATTAAGAATTCTTACATCGCTGTGAGTGCCGTTCATATTGGAAAATATGTAAGGGCTTTTATAATCAGGAATGTAAGAGCAAAATCCTCCCGGATCCTTTCCGCTTCTGTTAACTACATCCATTAATTCATTATCAATCATGAAATTGAAAAACTCAGAAGTGCTTTCCGAGAATTCATCAAACATCTGCCTGCTCTTCTCTATTATCCATGCAGGATCTCCTTTTGGAGTTGCATTGCCTGTAGTAAACTGAATGAACAGGTCATAAACCATAAGTTTATCCAGACTCAGTCTTTTACGCTGCTTTTCCCTGAGTTTCATTGAAAGAGGTACAATATATTTCTTAATGCTCTCTCTGAAATTTTTTACCATGTCTTCATTATAATCCAGTCTCTCCATTCTCGAATAACCAAGTTCTTTAAAATTATTGTAACCCAGTTTCTGACCCATTTCATTGCGGAGTTTTACAAGCTTGTCAAAAACATTATTCAGCTCATCTGCATTGTCAGAATAAAATTTCCAGTATGCCTTAAAAGATTTTATGCGAACATCCCTGTCTGTTGACTCCATGAATGGTTCAAGGTCCTGAAGATTTCTTTCCTTTCCATCAAAGCTGATCTTTGCCGTTGCCTTAAGCTTCATATATTCACTGCACAGATGATTCTCCTTCTGCTTTTCTTCGACTATTCTGTGATCCGAACACTTTGATGCGATCTCCGCAATTTCAAAAAGATGCTTTCCGAATTTATCAGTCAGCTTTTCACGGAATTTACTGTTTAATAAACTTCTGAAATAATCATTTAAGGTATCCTCGTAAAATGGTTCATTGGTATCAAAATAATCCTGCTCGTCCTCAAACATTTTGTTGTTAGTGTCATTGGAGTAATTGATGTAAGCTATGGTTTGCATAGATGAAAAATTATCACGCAGTCTGTTAATTCTGATTATTACGTCAGTTTCCGCTTCAGCAGAATCAGCCTGCTCGAATTTTTCTATCAGTCTTTTAAACTCACTTAAGGTTTTGTCTACATCAGGTCTGATGTATTTAATCTCTGAGAATTTCATTTTGTTTTTCCTCTTGTTTTCTTAATGAATTTATTTATGAATTTATTTAAAATTTATTTTTTACGATAAAAATACTTAATTAAAAATTAAAGTTGAAATCACATCAACTCCAAACACTCCAAACACTCCACACACTCTACACACTCTAAACACTCTACACACTCCACACACTCCACACACTCTATACACTCTACACACTCTATAAACTTCAGTTTTCAGGGTACAACAAAATCAACAGTCTTCATTATCTCATTTTCTCTCTGCTCTCTCAACTGTCTTGTATATAAACTATAATAAAATCCTTTCTTCAGCATAAGTTCATAATGGCTTCCGTCTTCTATTATTTCTCCTCTTTTAACTACCAGTATTCTGTCGCAGTTTTTTATAGTCGAAAGTCTGTGAGCGATTATGATCGAAGTTCTTCCTTTTATCATTTCGTGAATTCCGATCTGTATCTTTGCTTCCGATAAAGTATCAACTGACGAAGTTGCTTCATCCATTATGAATATCCGCGGATTAGCCAGCACTGCTCTTGCAAATGAAACCATTTGCCTTTCTCCCAATGATAGTTTATCTCCGCCTTCGCCTACTTCTTCATCTAATCTTTCAATGAAATCATCGCCTCCTATCAGTTTGAGAGATTCTGTGATTTCTTCTTCTGTAGCGTCATCTCTTCCGTATCTGATATTATCTCTGATGCTTCCTGAAAAAAGATGCGGTGTCTGCAAAACCACTCCAAGCTTATTTCTTAAGCTTTCCATTGTGTTGTCAAGATAATTTATACCGTCAATTTTTATAACTCCTCCCGTTGGTTCATAAAATCTGCATATCAGATTTATTATTGTTGATTTCCCGCCTCCGGTTTCACCTACCAGAGCTATTGATTGTCCTTCTTTAATTTTTAAATTTACTTTATTTAAAACCGGCTTATCTTTTTCATAAGAAAAAGAAACATTATCAAATTCTATTTCACCTTTTATTTTATCAAATGAACCTGCGCCGTCCCTGTCTTTGATAGTTGGTTCAGTATCAATTAAAGAAAAAATTCTCTCTCCGGCTGAAATGCAGCCCTGCGCCTGAGAATAAAAATTTGATATGTCGAGTATCGGCTCATAAATTAAAGTCGCATAGAAAAAAAATGCCGCCAGTAAACCTACTGTTATTTCCGGAGGAAAAGTTATAGCCATATTTCCTCCGTAATAAATTACCAAAGCAGCGGCTATTGATCCGATGAATATTACAAGTGGCTGATAAAGAGCCATAAAATATGAAGACTTAAATGATGCTTCTCTCATCTTTTCGCTTAAGGATTCAAATTCCTCACTCGCCCTGCTTTCCTGAACCATGCTTTTATTGACTTCCACTCCCGTGATGTGTTCGTTGTAAGTTGCAGTCAGCTCGCTGTTATATCTCCTGGATTCTCTGGAATATCTCAGTATCAGCTTTCTGATCTTAATTGAAATTAATGTCAGTACAGGTATCGTAAGAGTTACTATCAATGCAAGTTTCCAGCTGTATATGAACATAGAGATCAGACAAAAGAATATCATCCCGAATCCCCATACGCATTCTATAAATCCCCACGAAATTAATTCCGTAACTTTGTTTGTATCGGAAGTGATTCTTGTCATCAGCCATCCGACTGCAGTTGTATCATAAAATGAAAATGAAAGCTCCTGCAGCTTTTTGAACAATTCCTGCCTGATGTCATACATAACATATTCCTGAATCCTTCCTGCAAAATTGATGAACATAAATACAGAACCCGCTAAAACCGCTCCTAATCCGATTAACATCATTGCATACTTTGTGAGATGAGAGAGATCAACTTCAGGATTTATCCCCTTCGCATAAAAATCTTTATATTTTTCAACCAACGGCACTATAGCATTATCAAGCAGATTCAGCCAGACCAGAGGCGTGACCGCTTCAACTAATGTCACCATCAGCACAAAGAAAATAAATCCTTTCATCCAGTTTTTGTATTTAAAAGTGTATGAAAAAAGTCTTTTCAGAAAAGGAAATACTGAAACATTTTCTTTAAATCGTTTTTCTTTTAGTTTACTCATAATTCTATTTTAAAAATTTATTGTTAAACATCAATCTGCAATGTACTATTCTCTTATAAAAATAAATCTTAAAATCTTTCTTAGATTGAATTTACTGTTTCAGCTTTTATTTCTTCTTCTATTGAGATCTGTATATCATAGATCTTTTTGTAAAAGCCCTCATGCCCGATCAATTCTTCATGCGTTCCTTCTTCTATTATATTTCCTTTGTCCAGAACTATTATCCTGTCGCAATCCTGAATGGATGTAATTCTGTGCGCTATAATAAAAGCTGTCTTTCCCTGCATTAAATTTCTCATAGCTTTCTGAATCTCAAATTCAGTTTCGGAATCTACTGATGAAGTCGAATCATCAAATATAAGTATGTCCGGATCTTTCATGAGTGTTCTTGCAATTGTCACTCTTTGCTTCTGTCCGCCTGAAAGCGTAACTCCTTTTTCACCGACAATTGTTTCATACGAATCCGGAAATACCTCTGTAATTATATCATGAATGTTGGCAGCTCTTGCCGCTTCTATTATTTCGTCCAAATGAGAATCAGGGTTTGCATAAGCAATGTTGTTTTTAATTGTAGTGGAAAATAAAAACGGCTTCTGCAATACAACTCCGAATCTGCTTCTCAGATATTCTTTTGAATAACTCTTAATATCTTTTCCGTCTATAAGTATTTTACCGCTGTCAGGATCAAAGAATCTCATCAGCAAAGAAATTATAGTTGTCTTACCTGCACCGGTCGGACCGAGTAATGCTATTTTCTCACCGGCTCTTATTTTAAAACTAATGCCGTTCAATACTCTGTGCTTTTCATTCTCGTCATAATTAAAGGTGACGTCTTTAAACTCGATTTCACCTTTAAGTTTTTTATCCTTAAGATCCTCACCTTTGTAATCTTCCTGTTCAGAATCAAGAATAGAAAATAATCTGTCAATTGCAATTGTTGTCATTCCCAGTTCGCTTACTAACTGTCCCAGTCTCCTCATTGGCCATGCTACAAGCATTGAGTATGAATAGAATGCAGTATATTCGCCTACTGATAATTGATTATGCAAAACAAAATATCCTCCTGCAAAAACTGAAACTGCAATCTGGAAATGTATTAAGAAATCCGAAGAGGGATAAAATATTCTGTGAAGTTTTAAAAGTTTTAAACCCCAGACTCTTTTTTCCTCATTCTGTTTTGTGAATTTATCAATCTCAAAATTCTCTTTTGCAAATGCTTTCACAACTCTTATTCCCGATAAATTCTCCTGAACAGTTATTGAAAGCTGATCCTGTTTCTTTTCATGCTCCGCCCAGATGATTCTTTCTTTTTTAAAAAACAATAAAGAACCGATTGCTATTACCGGAATAAATGTAATTGCTATGAGTGAATAAGTCAGATTAATTGAAGCCATCATTATAAAAGCTCCGAGGAATAAAGCGCTCATTCTCACGACTTCCACTACCTGTGTCGCTGCAAATTTCCTCAGAGTCTCTACATCTCCGGTGCATCTTTGAATCAATTCACCGGTCGGTGTTTTTGAATGGTATGCAATTGGCAATGCCTGTATATGCGAAAACAATCTGTCTCTCAGCTCTTTGATCGCTTTTTCAGTCGAGGATGCTGTTATTGCTGTTGATGAAAATGCGAATAATCCTCTCAGTAAAGAAATAACAATGAATATTCCGCTGAGAGAAATTAATATTATACTCAGATTATCCATTTTCAATTCAGGCAGTATTGAATATAAAAATTTTGTAATGGAGTCTTCAGGAATAATATTAATTTTTCCCCCGCTCTGAAAATATACAATCACTTTGTCTACAGTGATCTGCAGTATTTTCGGCTGCAGCATCCGGATGAAAATAGAAATTATCAGTAAGACAGCTGATAAAATATAATATGATTTCCATTTTCCCAGTATCTGTAATAATTTTTTTAAATAACGCATATAATTCTTTAAGATAAATTTTGTACAAAAAAAAACCGCGAATACTTTTATGTATCCGCGGTTTCTGAAAACTTGTTATTGACCGGCGCTAATCTATATGCCTCCGGTTTAACCACGGATAAAAACTGCAATCCACTCCCGCAGATACAGGAGCTTTAACAGCGATGACTGATATTTTAATATTAAAACTTGTCATTATTTTTTAAGTTAGATTATCACCTTTTTTGAATTGATTAAAAAATTCCGTGATTGTAGTTCTACAAATTTACGAATGTTAATTTTAAAATGCAAATTTTTTTGTGAATATTTTTTTGTTTTGGTACAAGACAAAAATATTATCTCGCAGATATTCGCAGAAAAAATTCGCAGATTTACGCAAATAATCTATTTAATAATCTTGTTTCTGCGAAATTCTGCGTGAAAATTCTGCGGTCATCTGCGGGAAATTCTCTTCAGAAAATTTTGTCGTGAACAGAGATTTTTTATGTGAATTGTTTTGCTCAGGAAAGATTGATTGAGTAAACAAAAAAATAAATTTTGAATTAATTAATAAAAATATATGAACAGTTAGTTAAAGTTAACAAGACGTAAGAAAAAGTGAATGAGCATCCGGAAAAAGTGATAGAGCTTCCGGAAAAAGTGAATGAGCTACCTGAAAAAGTGAGTGAGCTACCGAGAAAAAGTGAGCGAGCTACGGGAAAGTGAATGAGGCTAGAAAAAAGTGAGTGAGCCACTGGAAAAAAAGTGAGTGAGCCACCGAAAAGTGAGTGAGCTAAGAAAAAAGTGTGCGAGCCAAGAGGAAAAAGGAATGAGCTTACGAAAAAAGTGAGTGAGCCCAAGAAAAAGTGAGTGAGCCAAGGGAAAAAGAGGAGTGAGCTACCGAGAAAAGGAGTGAGCCACCAAAAAGAGAGTGAGGCGTGAAAAAGTGAGTGAGCGCGGTGAGAAAAAAATGAACGGGCATTGAGAAAAGTGAGTAACTCAGAAAAATTTACAGATCAATCAGAATTTCCATATAATCTATAAAACTGAGTAAATCTAAAGAAAATGTTTAAAATATTTAGCCGGGTTAATCAAAGATCTATTCTACAACTCACGATAAAGTTAAAAAAATTTAAAGATTCCATTGAAGTAATTTAGAGATATTCCCTTAATCCCTGATAAAATGCCGGAAGATTCATCAGGGAATTGTAAATATATTTATGAACCTCCTGTGAGGGTGCATTCAGGAAATTCAAAATCGCATAAATTGGGATAAATTAATTTTATCAGACTATCCGTAGCGTTAACATGATCTGAAAATTCAAATCAGGTATATAGCAGAAAAGCATAAATTCAACTTTGGAGAATAAATGTAAAACCAATGAGAGTATATCGCAGTCAGTTTTTACCGAACTCTCTGTTATAAATATCAATCGCCATCTTATGCTTTTTCTTCAGATCAATATCTCTGATACTCAGGAGGGCTTCAATTTCCTTAACGATGTTCACGGGAAATTCGTCATACAAATATCTAAATTCAAAATTATAATGAACCGGATTGTATTTGATCCTTAATGATCTTATAAGCGGCTTTAAAGTAAGATCAAAATAATATGCAAGCGCATCTATATAGCGCCCTCTAATTATCTCTTTCTCGATCTGATACTGAAAGAAACCGAATACATTTTTTGATTTTAATCGGAATGCATTATTTTTTCCGAAACAATTCTTATCGAATTTCTGTTCATTCATGTAACTGTATCTGTCATAGTGAATTACAAGTTTCCGTGAATATGCTTTTCAAGTTCCTTGACAGGGTTTGATCTTTCTACAATAAAAAGATCAACAATTGAAAATTTATCTGTGCCTTTTAGTTTATAGAATTTATGCTGATGATCTTTCTTTTCTGTAACGATGTACACCAAGCTGATACCCGCAATCTCATTCATAAAATTTTCAAACATCTTCACCGTCTCTTCAATAGTTCCGTCCTCAGCATCCACCATCAGATCAATATCAGACAATTCATCATAACGGTTAAACGCCTTAGCGCCGCCTTCCGCAATAAGGTTTACCTGCGGGTAAGATTTAAGTTCCTTTAAAATTTCCGAAAGTAATTCTTCTCTGTTCATGATAAAATTTAATTTATATAATTAATTATAAATACTGATTCAGAATGTTTTATGTTTCACAGGATTTAATTATTGAAATTAATATTTGAAAAAATGAATTGGGCGTTCGATGCAGATGTCCAACGCTGGGACGCCTATGGTAGAGACGCCCAAATTGGGCGTCTCTACCCGACACATGAAAAAACTATCAGCAACAGTTGTTATTATAAATTAATTAATGCGAATAAGTTAAAAGATGAACATGAGATAATCAAAATTCTTGATTTAATCAGAATAGATCTTACTCCAAAGAAGAAAAATTTACTGCAAAAAAATAAACCTGAAGTAGAATAAAGTTTTCGTTGCCTTTGATGTTGATCTATCCATCAACTACATACAGATATCAAAATTCGAATAAACGAAATATGTTAAGAAAATCATGAAACAGAGTTCAAACTTATCAAAATCTGACTTCTTCAGAATGCAATAAACATTTATTATTAAATTTTATGTTTACATTTTAATGAGGCAATAACCTATTTTTTTATTAACCCGCGTTGTTTAGTTCATGATGAAATCCGATTAAAAATTTCGGAAATAAAACCTGATTGATTTTAATTTTGCAATTTGTTAATTTGATTTAACATCGAGATTCACTTAAGTGTGAAACCAACCGAGTGTAAAGGACACCGCGGTGGTAAGAATGATGGGGGCGAACCTGCAATTATGGTGAGTCAAAATAAAAGCCCCCATTTTTTGAAACCGGAAGGTTTTATTAAAAATGGGGGTTTTTCATTTCACCGTCAATCCGCACTGAGTTTTCCTGATGTTAAAAATTTTATAAAATTAAATAAATTTAACATCATGCCAAATTTTCAATTTACCAGCGAATCAGTTTCAGAAGGACACCCGGATAAAGCAGCCGATCAGATCTCAGATTCAATACTTGATGAGTATTTAAGAATTGATCCGGACGCAAAAGTTGCCTGTGAATGTCTTATAACTTCAGGACATCTTATAATTGCAGGAGAGGTTAATTCTGCAGCGCAAATAGATGCTGTATCCGTTGCAAAAGAAACAATAAAAAACATCGGATATACTGATGAGTCAGCCGGATTCGATTTAAACAAAGCAGAATACATAAACTATCTGCACCAGCAATCAAACGAGATCAATAAAGCAGTATCAAATGGTGGAGCCGGAGATCAGGGTCTGATGTTTGGTTATGCCTGCAATGAAACTAAAGAACTTATGCCTCTTCCTATAATGCTTGCTCACAAAATTGTTGAAAGACAAAGTGAATTAAGAAAAGACGGAAGCATAAATTGGCTTTTACCTGATGCAAAATCTCAGGTGACGGTTTTTTATGAAAATGATAAGCCGGTAAGAATTGAGAAGGTTGTTCTTTCCACTCAGCATAAATCGGATGTTACTCAGGACACAATAAGGGAATTTGCAATCGAAAAAATAATCACTCCTGTTCTGGAAGTATATTTACCCGGCAGTTCCCCGGAATATTTTATTAACCCTTCCGGGAGTTTTACAGTCGGAGGTCCTCACGGTGACACAGGACTGACCGGCAGAAAAATAATAGTGGACACATACGGAGGCAGCTGTCCACACGGCGGCGGCGCATTTTCAGGAAAAGATCCCAGCAAGGTTGACCGCTCAGGAGCTTATGCAGCGCGATATGCTGCCAGGCATATAGTAGCTTCCAAACTTGCTGACAGGTGCACCATACAGTTGTCTTATGCAATTGGAGTTGCTGATCCGACTTCTGTCTTTGTGAATACTCACGGCACTGGAAAAATCAGCGACAATAGAATTTCGGATTTGATTATCCGATTGTTTGATTTTACTCCTGATGGAATAATAAACAAACTAAATTTGAAAAATCCTATATACACCCGAACGGCTGCTTACGGGCATTTTGGTAAATCTTATTTGCCGTGGGAACAAACTGACAATGAGATTTTGCAAAATTTAATGAACAGTTTATGAATTGCCATGAAACATTTTTAATGGTAAATAAATATGATAATCTGACAGAATTCATTTAAGCAATGAAGATTAAAAAAATTAATTCATGTTATAAGTGAATTAATAATTAAATAAAATATTATAAAAATTAGTCATCAGGATTCACTTAAATGTGAAACCAACCGGGTCAGAACGCCACGGTGGTAAAATGATGAGGGCTGACCGGCCAATTAAAGTTCAAATATTTTCCACGGTTTTTCCCTTTTCTTTTCCGGATGATTTACAAAAAAAATCATTCATGAAAAAATCAAATAAAATCCTCAGAAAACTGGGAGTTTACGGATTCGATCATCTCGAACTGTTAATTCTCGCTTCGCTTGTTTCCGAAGACCCGCTTCTTCTCGTCGGTAAAGCAGGCACAGGTAAAACTTATCTGCTAAACAGCATTTCGGAAGCACTGAATCTTGAACACAGGCATTACAATGCCAGTTTTCTTTCCTTTGACGATCTTGTCGGATTCCCTTTTCCTGACAGTAAAGGTAAAACTGTTTCATTTCTTAAAACTCCTGCAACAATATGGGATGCTGAATCAGTGCTGATAGACGAGATCAGCCGTTGTAAGCCCGAAATTCAGAATAAATTTTTCTCCATCATTCACGAAAAAAAGTTGCAGGGTATGGCACTGGAAAAACTCAAATACCGCTGGGCTGCGATGAATCCGCTTCAGGGAGTGAGCGCCGGAGCAGATGATTTCTACGAAGGCAGCTTTTCACTTGATCAGGCACTTGCTGACCGCTTTGCATTTATAATTTATGTGCCTGACTGGAATGAACTGACAAAAGAAGAACAGGAATTAGTAATTCACCCATCAGGTGAAGGAGCAATTACGAAGATCTCATTGGAATTAACACGACTGATTTCTAAACTAAAAGTAAAATTTCTGAAAGCCATAAAGAATCCTTCGGCAGAGATCTTATTGTACTGCCGGATAATAAGTTCGCTTCTGGGAGAAGCAGGTTACCGTATTTCTCCGAGAAGGGCGAGACTGCTGGCCCGGAACTTCACATCGATTTTTATAACAGCCCGTGAATTCGGATGCATTTCAGAAAAAAAAGATTTGAATATCTTATTTAAACTTGGACTGAAATGGAGTCTTCCGCACAGAGCCTGGAAAGAAAACATAGAGGATCATAAAATAGAAGCTGCTCATGCAGAATGCATGCGGATGGTCAGTAAAAGTGATCCTGAAGAAAGGTGGTTATCTGAATTTCAGCTTACGAATTCACTGACAGGTAAGATAGAGAAACTGTTTGAGGATTCAATTGAAAAAGAAGTTAAAAGTCTTGCTGTATTACAGTTCATGAAACAGGAAAGTATGATAAGAACTGCCATTTTTGCTTTTGTAATGCAGCCGCTGATTAATAAATATGACCTGATAAATGAAGAATCGCTGAATGAACTTACAAAAATCGCCGTTAAAATTTTAAAAGTTGACGGAAATATGAAATGGATTGAATGGATTGGTAAGCAAGGAACTAAGCATCCGCAATGGGATGAATGTGTGCATTATGTCAGTTCTATCAGTAAACACGAAAAATTAAGAAAGGTAAGAGCAAAACAGTTCTTTCTTTATCTTATAACAAAAAACATTACAATCGAAGATTGTGAATATATTGAAAGAGAACTGAATAGCTGTTTCAAATGTGTAAGAAAAGTAATTAACAGAAAAAACAGAAACTGAAAAATTTCATGGAAATATATAGAATTAACGGATTAAAAAATTTCGGTACAAATGTACTGAACAATATAGGCGGACCTCACACCAGAGTCATGACAGAAACGGTTTCATCAAATATTTTTACAAATAAATATCTGAAGGTGAAAAATGAATCTCTTGTTTTCTCTGTCAAGCAGAATAAACCGGATGTTGAAAATCTGATCCTTCGATTATGTAAAAAGCTTGGGTGGAAAAATGCAGAAATAGCTGCAAAGAAATTGAAACTGCCTGCAGAAAAGCTTTTAGTAATTCCAAACGGACCTGTACCAGCAGTGATTACAATTGATCCAAAAAAACTTTTAAGAAGCGGGTTAATTCTTTCAAAATGCAATGAGAATTATTACAACCCGGATTCACCTATGATATTTACCGTAAACCGGCTTCACCCAAATATTGAACTAATTAAAATTAACATAAACAATTATTATGAAATGGACTGAAAAACAAATCAGATATATAATTCAGGATATGGCGGAAGAAAATCCGCTTGCCTGCAAAGCACTATTTAAGGTTACAGATATTGAGTTTACTGAAAAGGTTCCGACAATGGCAGTATCTCTTTCATCAAAACCGGTGCTAAAAATAAACAGAGCATTTTGCAAAAATTTTCTTTTGACTGAAAATGATGTAAAAACAGTATTGCTTCACGAATTTCTGCATGTACTTATGCTGCATACGGGAAAAATGCAAGATCAGCAATCCGTTACTTAATATTGCGTTAGATGCTATCATCAATGCAGTCATATACAGATACAAAGGAATGGAGTATGCTGGTTTCTTTGCTCGATATTATAAATGGGAATACTTAAGCTTCCTTCTGAGACCGAAAACAGACGATGCCGGAGATGTTATAAATAAAAGCTGGATGGAAATCCACGAAAAAATTTATGCAGGCAAATACTGCGCTGATGACCTGTATGAACTTCTTGTTTATTTACAAAACAAAGTAAGAATAAAGGATCTGCAGAACATTAAGCTTATTGGAAATCATACAAAAGAAAACATATCCGATGAGAATAAAACTTTGATAGAAGGGATAATGAATAAAATGGACGGTACTATGATCTGGAATAAATCGCAAAAAAGAGGTAGTGATGATTTTCTGTGCAAGGAGGAGAATGAGATTATCAAATATAAAAATTACAAATGGGAATGTACTACTCTGGCACTACTGAAAGAATGCCTCGTCCCGGATGATTGCAAAAAGAATGAATCTTCGGTTGATGAATTGATCTTACCTGTATTGAGCAGTTCAGACAGAAGAGCAATTGTACGGTTTCAGTTTAACGGTTTACTGCCTTTTTCAAAAGTTGAAATGACAAAATACACAGCTTCAAGGCTGGCAACTATTTATCTCGATGTGAGCGGTTCAATGAATCAGGAAATTGACCGTCTGATATCACTGCTTCATTTATTCAGGTCATACATAAAGATGCCATTGCATGTTTTTTCAAATCAGGTTGAAGATGCAAGTTTTGTAAAAGGAAAAATGGTATATAACAGTACACACGGAACAAGCATAGGTCCGGTTTTTGATCACATGCGAAAACACAGAATCAGAAAAAGTCTGATTGTAACAGACGGTTATGTCGAAAAAATGGACGAGAAAATGTTGAGGGGTCTTCAGAAGAATAAAATAAAAGTGCTCGTTAGTGCAACGGGCAATCCGGAGCAATTCAGCCGGTTAGGTCTTTCTTATTGTCAGCTCAAAGATATTAATTAAAAATAAAATAAATTAAACATTATGAAAAGATATTCGGAAACAGTACTGAATGGTCACCCGGACAAATTCTGCGACCTTATAGCCGATCGAATAATACGGCAGGCATACAAAACAGATAATGAAGCATATGCCCAGATTGAAGTTTCAGTATGGTCAGACCAGATATTTTTCACTGGAGCGGTCGCAACAAAGCAAAAGTGCGAAATAGATCTGAAAAAAATAGTGACTGAGACAGGAAATGAGATAGGATATACGAAAGAAAATCACATAGATGCATCAAGGTATAAAATTCTGGATCTTATCTGCCGATTAACAGAACCTCCTCAGAAATGGACAAACTTTGTAAACGATCAGTCAGTAGTTATCGGTTATGCCGGCTATGATGCAAAAACCCGATTTCTTCCTCCTGAACATTTTGCAGCATGGTATTTCAGGGAACAGGTAACAAGACAGTTGAATGAAACTTTAGAAGGACACGGACCGGACGGGAAAATTCTAGTGATCACAGAAGAGAACAGCAATGACTGGAGGATCAGGAAAATACTGATGACATTACAGCAAAAAGAGAAGTACCCATTTACTGATTTTACATTTGAATGCAGCTGTGTTTTGAAAAATGCCTTTTTAAAACTAAAGGAACATGATAAAAGATGGACAGGCGAATGGAAAGAAATTGAAGTCATGATAAATCCGAACGGACCATTATTCAACGGCGGAAGTGATGGTGACAACGGACAAACAGGAAGAAAATCAGTTATGGATTATTATGGTCCGAGAATTCCACTCGGCGGCGGAGCATTATACGGAAAAGACCTTTCTCACATAGACCGACTCGGATCATATTCCGCAAGGAAATTTGCACTGGAATTAGTTGCAAAAGGTTCATCAGAGGCATTGGTTTCAGTTTGCTATGCCCCGGGTGTAAATACTCCAATTAATATAAATATTAGTTCTGAAGTCAAGCTGCATACAGACCCTTATGATTACTTTAAATTCTCAGAAATGCAAAAACAAATCAACTGTGTGGATCTGCAATATGATATATACACTCTCGGGACTTTTTACAATCCTGAATTATCTTTTAACTGTGTCAATTATAATTAACACTACATTTATGAGCGAACAATGACACTTCCAAAAGCCGAATAATAATTTGTTATTGGAAGATAGAAGAGAATTTGTTGGTGAAATAAAAAAATGAAGCCACGCCGAATGAGAAGATAAATTTCTCAATAAAAGTCTTCATTTATAAACATATAAATTTATACTAACTTTGAAGAAGAATTTAAATATGAAAAAAATAAGTTTACATGTTTTTGACAGATTAGTTAAGATTGACAGCTGCATTGGAAAAGGGAGATATGTGAAATCATCTGACCTTTCTCGGAAATGTAATGTAAGTGAAAGGACAATTTACCGCGACCTGGAGATCCTTAAAAATGTATATAATGCGCCGCTTGAATATGATTTTAAGATGAAATCCTTTCACTATACAAAAAAGTTTCAACTGAAAACATTTGATCTGTCGGCAGGGGAGTTGTACGATCTCGCAGTGATATTTGAACTGATCAAAAGCTACGATCACAATCCCTATAAGACAGGTCAGAAATCGCTGCTTAATAAATTGCGGCTAAGTTTCGGAGATGAAATAAATAAAAAGATAATTGATGTCAGGGAAAAAATAAGTTTCAGATTCAGTCCCGTGAAAAGATCCGATGAAAAGACATTTAAGATCATAGAGAATGCTCTCTTTAATGAAAAGACCATAGAGATAAAGTATTTCAAAACGGATACGGGAAATGAAGTTATCAGAACGATAGATCCTTACCATTTAAGGAACTATAACGGAGACTGGTATCTCATTGGTTTTGAACATGAAAGAAAAAAAGTAAGGGTATTATCTGTAAGCAGAATATCTGAAGTGAAGCTGACAAACAGAGAATTCGATGTTCCTGACAGTTTTAATTTGGAGGAATACTTTAAATACAGTTTCGGAAAAAAAAGAACATCAAAACCGTTAAAGGTACAGTTCGAAATAAAGAAGCAATTTATAAATGTATTAACCGAAAGGGAAATACACAGTTCGCAAAAACTCAGAAAGCTCGCAAACGGTAACACGCACGTCACTCTCACTCTTTATGAATTATCCGAAATCAAAGACTGGCTTATGAAGGAAGGAACAAGGATCAGGGTCATCAGCCCTCCGGAACTTATTCAGCTTATGGTCAAGGATGCAGAAGAAATTTTGAAACAGTATAAACATAACAATAACTGACTACTTCAGGCAGCGTCAGGAATTCCGCGCCGATTCCTATTTCCACAAAAACTCCAGAGCTTATAAGAAAAATTTTCCTTTCCCAATCGGGAGATTGGGAACGAGGTGTGAAATTTAATGAAAAATAAATTTATATTTTTTTAATAAATATTTTTACTCTGACATTATTTGTCATAGTGTATTTTGTATTTTTGTATGAAAGGAAATTGAATCTTAAATCAATTGAAATCAATCATGAGCAGAAATACAAACATAGAAGAGTTGCAATTCCTGGTAATGCTGAAACCGGTTTACATTAAAAAAATAAATATAAAGGATTAACAAACTATTCAGCTGTCACCGGAACGATAAATAAAAAAGAAAATGTATTTTCCGTAGTAAGCAGGAATTATGCACTGATATTAAATGAAGAAGCGATTGTTCTCGGTAAGAGAATTTTTAAGGAAATGTTTCCCGGATCAGGCGAAGATGAATTCATTGTATTCAATATAAATTATCCAAAGACAAGATCATACTGTCACATTGACATGATAAATGAAAATTACAATATAAACATCTGGGGGAATGAAGTTTATGTCCCTTTCATCAGGATCACAAACAGTTACAATAAATCAAGAAAGCTGGGATTCGAAATTGGGTTTGTCAGAAAAGTCTGCGACAACGGAGTGATCTTTGAAAGTGAATTGGTCAGTTTGAGTTATTTTCATTATAACAAATCTGTAAAGAATGTCATGGATTACATTAACAAAGATATGAAACTGAAAAAATTAAAAGACATTGAAAAAAGTTTTATTGAATATATGCGGAATCTTAATGAGATCAGAATTGAGAAAAAGTATTTTACAAACATCACTGCTAAAATATTCGGATTAAAATTCAATACTGAAAATGTATCCGCAAAGTACAGGAGAATCATAGAAAAACAAAAAGAGGAATTCCTGAACATAATGGAAAGGCTTAAGAAAAAATATATTGGAGAGCTCGGAGAAAATGCATACGGTTTATTCAATACAGTCACGGCATTTGCAAATGAAACAAAATTTGTAAAATGCGACAGATATAACGGTTACCAGACAAAAAGCAGGAAATGGGTCAGGAAATAGTAAGAATAAATAATGATAAAATACTTGAGCAATATCTTGAAAAAGTAAGGATTATTTGAATTAAAATTATAAAAATAAAAAAGGAGAAATCAATATGTATGACATAATAGGCGACATACACGGACACGCCGATCAGCTTGAAAAGCTGTTAAGAGAAATGGGATATAAGAAAAACGGAAGGGGATATTTCCATACGGAAAGAACGGCAGTGTTTGTAGGAGATTTCATAGACAGAGGTCCGAAGATCAGGGAAACGCTGAAAATTGTAAGAGACATGACAGAGAACGGAAAAGCTCTTGCAGTAATGGGAAATCACGAGTACAACGCAATGTGTTACAATACTAAGAATGAAAAAGGTGAATATCTGAGAAAGCGAAGTGACAATAATATAAATCAGCACTCGGCAACAATAGAACAGTTTGGAAATTACGAGTCAGAATGGAAGAGCTATCTTGAATGGTTTCACACGCTTCCGCTTTATCTTGACCTGAATGAGATCAGAATAGTACACGCCTGCTGGGACAATGATAATATTGAAATACTGGGAAACAGAAATACAATATCTCCGGATTTTCTGCAGGAGCTGAATTCGAAAAGCATTGTAAAAGTCCTTCACTATTTTGGGCAGCAGATGAATGTATAAAAGGCAGAGAAGAGAAAATTCCGAAAGGATATAAATTTTATGACAAACACGGAAAGGAAAGAGATGAAATGAGAGTTCGCTGGTATCTTAATATGTCAGAACTGAACTATGAAGACTTTTACATGGAAGAGATAGCTGAATTAAGAGGAAAGAAAGTTGATACAGAAAAATCTGAAAAAGAAAAGTTATTACTTGGAATCAGAGAAGCCAGTATTCTGCGGACACTACTGGTTTGACGGTATACCGAAAACGGAAAAGAAGAATGTTGCCTGCGTGGATTACAGCATCGGAACTGGAGGAAAGCTTACAGCATACAGATGGTCAGAGAAAAGAACTTTCGGATGAAAATTTCATCTGGGTGAATGCAAAAGGGGACTGAATACATTCCGGGTAAATATGAATTAACTTTTTTATCCGGAATATAAAATTACAAAATTTTAAATAATTAAATCATATTAAAATGGAAAATCAAATTTCTACAATGGAAACAATGGCAAACGATACTGGAATGCCGGATCCGGATAACTCACTCGCGGAATATGTAAAGTATCTGTTAGGGAATAAACTCATACTTAATACAAATGATGAAAACGTATTTTACTCACTCGATGAGAGTAACGGAAAATTTGTATTTTATCTTGAAGGTAAATCATTTCCTGAATTCCACTATTGTTATGAAACGGAAATAACAATACAGGTAGTGTTATCCGAATATTACACAAATCATGACGGGAAAGATTTCGGCGCAATGCTTGTAGAGAGCACAGAAGGAGATTACGGTTTATGCGCAGAACTTGATTTTTATAAATTAGTCAAATTACCTGAGCTTCCCGTGAAAGCAGAGATAAAGATATATGCATTAGCTCTTGATGTGATGTTTTTTGAGAATAAAAAAGATTTTGACGATGAAATGAGAAAAAGTCCTGTATGTGATTCGCCTTCAGGAAATCCAATTTACATAGGATCAAAATTTTTATCAGCTACAGGGCTTGTCATGGAAAGTAATGATGCGCCTTTTCCGAGTTTTGCTTTTTTGACAGCAGAGATACTGGGAGTTGAATCCAGGGAAAACAAGTTTACCGGAAAAGAATTTTTTGTGCTGAGATGTGACGGGACAATCGGAGAATTTGAGTTATTATGTTCACCCGAATTTGCAAATGAAAACATGAAAGCGGGAGGAGTTGTAAACGGATATGTTTTATTCAGGATGGAGGTGATGAGGATAATTAATTAATGAAATAAAATTCTTAATTGAAATACCATCAAATTTTGTTAGTGCCTTAACTATTGCCGTTGGTTAAAAACCAACGGCCATTAAATTAAAGTTGGCAATTAAATCAAATGTTGCATGCTTTGACTCTTGCCGTTGGTTAAAACCAACGGCAATTAAATTAAATGTTGGCAATTAAATCAAATGTTGCATGCTTGACTCTTGCCTTGGTTAAATCCAACGGAGTAGGGTGACTCTTGCCGTTGGTTAAAACCAACGGCAATTAAATTAAATGTTGGCAATTAAATCAAATGCTGCAGCCTTCCCTGCCTTGGTTAAATCCAACGGCAATTAAATCTAATGTTCCGTTCAAACTTCTGCGCAGCTAAGACCTGAAATCTTCAATTCAGTTTTATTGTTGTTCTGCCGTTGGTTTTAACCAACGGCCAACAGGGCAATTAAATTAAATGTTGCTTGCTTTGACTCTTGCCGTTGGTTAAATCCAACGGGCAACAGCGGCAATTAAATTAAATGTTCTGGTTCAAACTTCGCAGCATAAGACCTGAAATCTTCATTTCAGATTTTATTGTTCGTGCCTTTTCTATTGCCGTTGGTTTTAACCAACGGGCAACAGTGGCAATTAATTAAATGTTTCTGTTCAAACTTCTGCTCAGCATAAGACCTGAAATCTTCAATTCAGATTTTATTGTTCGTGCCTTTTCTATTGCCGTTGGTTTTAACCAACGGCAAACTCATCGGCACAGATTAAATTAAATGTTCATTTTTGACTCTTTGGTTAAACAACGGCAACAGCAATAAAATTAAATGTTCTGGTTCAAACTTCTGCTCAGCATAAAACCTGAAATCTTCAATTCAGATTTTATTGGTAGTGCCTTTTCTATTGCCGTTGGTTTTAACCAGCGGCAAAGCCGTCAATTATATCAAATGTTGTATTAGATTAAGAACTGTTTAAATGTTTTAAAATACTAAATTATGGCGTTACAGAGGTTACACCCGTTAAAGCATTGTTATCCGTAAGACTCAAATCACTTCCGTCAACAAAGTTATCGCCTGTTACATCTGTCTGAACATATCCGCTCAATCCGTTCACAGCATCATTTTCAACGCTGCTGATGTCAGATGCATCTATTACGCCGTCCTGATTTATATCTCCGGCATAAATGCACCATTTACCGTATTTGTAAACGAGATTGTTTCCATAAGCATTTGACTGAGAACCGGTAAAATCAAAGACAGATGTGATTCCGTTTGTAAAACTAATCGGCGCTGAGCTCCATGTTTCAATTGAATTTCTGTGTCTGACCTGCAGATAGTAACTTCCGGAAACTGCATGGATAAAATTTACCAGCCCATTTCCTGATGAATCAGTGAAAGCTATAGCAGAATCTACCGTAAAAAATGGAGACGCATTTGATTTCAGATACAATTTTATTGTATCACTTATATTAATTATACCATTCCATAAACCTTCGGGAGCAATTGTGAGATTTAAACCGGCAGAGGGAATTGCTGAAGGAGTAAAGCGATAAGAATTGAAATTTGTATTCTGATTACTGTTACCTGTTACTCTGAAATAGTATGTTCCGCTATTGCAATAACAGGAAACACTGTCGGCTGTTCCCGAAATATTCTTTGATACAATCACTGATCCGCTGCTGTTTAAAACTGCTATTCCGTTTACTCCGGCATTCACAGATGCAAGCTGAAATGTAATCTTACCTCCGGAATTGAATTTGACATTGTAAAAATCTGTATCTGAAGTAATTCCTTTTGACTGAAGCGTTATGTATCCTGCATAAGTTTTTCCGAATGATAGTTCGTATGAATAATTTAAATTATCAGGTTCATCTAATCCTCTTATAATTGATTTGTAATCTCCTGTTTGCTGTATGTGATTTTTATTTGTAAGTAAAGTATCCGAGATTCCTGCAGGTGAAGAAACTGAGCCGTTATAAATCCATTGCCTGCTAAGCGGAACAGCAAGGTCTGTTCCGAGTCCGAGATAATTTGAAGTTATCCATGTATAAGTAATATTCTGAGGGAGAGGCATCAGAGTATTTTCAGCGGTGTTAAATGATAATCCGGTGATTGTATCAGATTGAATTCCGTTGCAGTTTATATCAGCATTATAATAAGATGATGGAACAGTATTTTCTGTATTGCTGAAAAGATATGGAGCATTAGCAGAATTAAAAGAATATCGCATGTCTCTTATCGCTTCACTATTGAAATCAATTGTTGTAAAAGGAATTGAACTGACATTTGTACCGAGATGAGGCGTACCGAAAGTAACAACTCTTGCGACTTTATGCCCGTTAGTTAAATCAAGCGGATCTATCCACCATTTATGAATTCCGTTTTCCATTCTTTGAAGATATTCTCTGATCGCAAGTCCTCCCATGGAATGACCGCACAAAATTACTTTTGATGCGCCGGTAACTCTCAGCACGGAATCTATAAATATTTTTAATGCATAACCCTGCTTATAAATTGAAGACTGACTGCTTGAAGACTGATTACTCCCCGGAGTATTGCTATTGTACAGAATTATACGCGGGTCGGAATTATTCCGGTTCCAGAAATTACCAAAATTAAAAGCATATACAGAAGAGTTTGAAATTGTATTAACATAATTACCGCTTACATCACGATCAGGAAAAATAACATCCTGAATATAATTCGTCGTATCTCCGCCTCTTGCATTCATTACAGCGCTAAGAGTATGATCAGAACTCATTGTCCATGAAGAGCTGATCTGGCTTAAAGTTGTATTCCATGTGAGATCATCTGAATTCAATCCGTGAATAAAGATCACAGGATAAGGTGAATTTACCGCCTGGGAATAAACGAAACTTAAATTAAATACGGATACAAAACTAAGAAACAAAATTATTTTTTTTCATATCGGATTATTGGTTTTAAATTTATTTATATAAACAAATAAATTTAAATAATCTGATTACTATTAACAATTTAACTCTTTCCTGCTTTCCCGGATTGTTTTCATTGGAGTCCTAAATAATTTTCCTGCTTGCTAAGCCCCAGCTTAGCAAGCCAAAACTCGACATTCCCAAGCTGGGCAGACTGTCTGAAAACCAAAGAATAACCTCGAAGACTCAAAGACTCGAAGTTAAAAACTTTCAAAACAAGATTCTTTGAGCCTTCGAGACTTTGAGGTTTTTGTCCTAAATTCGTTTTCGGACAGTCTGGGGGCTTGGGAATGAGGAAAATAAAAACCTTGGTACACGATAAAAATATTTTCTCGCAGATATTCGCAGAAAAAATTCGCTGATTTACGCGAATAATCTATTTAATAATCTTGTTTCTGCAAAATTCTGCGTGAAAATTCTGCGGTCATCTGCGAGAAATTCTCTCCACAAGATTTTGTTGCGCACAAAGTTATAAAACCCTGGTTATGTTTCATTCATTATTTTTATTCTGAAATTACTTATTTTGCACAAACAGAATTATTAAATATTAATAAATGAATCAGAATGAAAATTAACAGCGATCTGAACAGAAAGACTTTTGAATTTTCTGATCCCGGTCCCGGGCTGGGTACAAAAGAAGAGCATGATCTTTTTGAAGAAATTCAGAAAAGCATGATCAGTCAGTATGAAAAAATTTTTCCAGATAATCTTGCTCCAAGGACTATCGTTATCGTACCATCACTTACTCTTGACATGGAAATCCTCTCGAAGATAAAAGGGTCAATTCACTACGAAGAGAGACTGCTCTGCCTTCTGATGCTATTGCGTTTACCGCTTACTAAAGTGATTTATCTTTCAAGCATGCCTCTTTCGGATGTGATCATTGATTATTATCTCCATTTGCTACAGGGTATTACCGGACATCATGCAAGGCAGCGGCTGACAATGCTTAGCTGTTATGATCTTTCACGCAAGCCGCTTACTGAAAAGATACTTGACCGTCCGAGACTTATTGGAAGGATCAAAAAACTTATCACTGACAGTTCTTCAACTCATCTTACATGTTATAATATTACACCGCTTGAAAAGTCACTTGCAGTAAAACTTGGAATTCCAATATTCGGAACTGACCCTTCCAAGTTTTATGAAGGATCAAAGTCCGGCGCGCGAAAAACTTTCAGAGCTTGCGGAATTGATATGCCTGACGGAAATGAAGATCTTAAAACGAAAGAAGACATAGCTGCTTCTCTTACCCGCCTGAAAAGAAACAATCCTGCGCTTCGAAAAGCCGTTGTCAAAATGAATGACGGATTCAGCGGTGACGGAAATGCAATTTACAGATATCCTGAACTGGCAATAGACGAATCACTGGAAGTAAACATTCTTAATTCACTTTCAGAAAACATAAGACCCGTATCAAAGGATGTAAGTCATGAACTCTTCTTTGAAAAGTTCAGTGAGATGGAAGGGATCGTAGAGGAATTTCTTGAAGGTGAAATAAAATGTCTCCGTCTGTTCAGTGTGTCATAGGAACTTCAGACATAATAGAGATTCCCAGTACACATGATCAGCTCCTCGGAGGTGACGACGGGCAGATATTTCTGGGCGCAATATTTCCCGCAGACAAGGAATACGCATCAACACTGGCTGACATAGGAAATAATGTCGCTCGTTTTCTGGCTAAAAAGGGTGTCCGCGGCAGATTTGCAATTGATTTTATTTCAGTAAGACAGGATGACGGGCAATGGAAACATTTTGCAATTGAGATTAATCTCCGAAAAGGCGGCACGACTCATCCGTTCATGATGATACAGTTTCTTACAGCAGGAGAATATGATTCTGAAAAAGGAATTTTTCTTACTGCAAGCGGTAACCAGAGATATTATTTTGCATCCGACAATGTTCAGAACGAAAAGTACATCGGCACAACTCCTAATGACCTTATTGATATTGCAATGTTTCACGAACTTATGTATGACGGCGCAGCGCAGGAAGGGAGTGGTCTTTCATCTGATAGGAGCGCTTTCTGAATTCGGGAAGCTCGGTGTGGTTTGTATTGGCAGCACTCCGGAAAGGGCTAAAGAGTTTTATGATAAAACATTGCGTGTACTTAATTTTGAATGCGGTGTCACTGAAGAAGAGATCTCTAACCACTAAGATCTCTAACCACTAAGGCTTAAAAGCATTAAGATTAATATTTTAAACTTTTTACCTTGGAGTCTTGGTGCCTTCGTGGTAATTATAAATTATTGAGACATACTACTTAAGAGAAATGTCTCTAAACAATTAAACATTTTTTATCACAGAGACACAAAGTCACAGAGAGTTTTATCTTCAAATTATAATTACTCAGCGTCTCTGCTTGCCTCGCTGGAAGCGGGCTTGCCTCGCTATGCGGGAGGCTCTGTGTTAATACTAAGTTTGAGCAATACTCTTTAAAAAGGAGATAGAAACCAATTGAAGGAATTTGTCTCAAAACTTACTTTTTACGGTCATTCAATAAATACACTTCATTTAATTTTGGGCAGAGTTCTGCGGTGATACTTCTAAAGTTAGTTTTATAACTTGCACTTAACAGACTCAGAGACTACATTTCTGCATAGCAAATTAATACATTGTTAACAAACTCTGTATCTGACAATCTATTTTACCAGTGTAACACAGGTGAATATCTCAATAGATTTATCTTGTTTACTAATTGAATTTTTATCTTTCATACACGCTATGATTTTTAATATGTAAGGTGTAATAGTAAGATATATTATTTAATCAATCAAAAACAAATTTTAAAACCAAACAGAAAGGATTTATATATGAAAAGCTTACATAAAATGTCAGCATATATTTTATTGATCATTATCATAAGTATCACACTGACAGTAAATGCTCAGAACAGCAAAGTTATAACAGGTGTTTCCGTTTCGGGAAATAATTCAAGCATAATAAGCAATGATATTCCAGCAAATTTAAATCCCGGACAGGTGTATCCGGTTTCTGTGACTATAATTAACAACGGGAGAAATAAATGGTTAAGAGGTGATAATTTTTTTCTTAAACTATATGAGGAAGTGGACAGTAAATATCAAACTGATGTATGGGGTGTCAAAAAGTAAATCTTCCCAATGATGTTTATCCTTCAGAGAAAGTTATTTTACTTTTTAACATAACAGCTCCGCAGACTCCGGGAGTTTACGCGTTCAGATGGGCTATGACAGAAGACTTCACCTTCTTTGGAGAATATACTGATAACCTTGTGAACGTAACCGGCGACAGAGTTTCTCCTGTGTATGATGACAGCGGTAATAATGCTGAATTTGTAAGTTTAAGTATTCCTGAAACAATGTCAGCAGGAAATAAATATAAAGTCAGAATTACATTGAAGAATACGGGCAATACAGTATGGCAATCTTCACAGGACAATGAATTTAAACTTGTTTCAGTAACGGGATCTTCCGATGTAATTTATCCCGATTGGAACTCTTCACAAATTTATCTGTCAAATTCCGTCGAACCGGGTCAGACCTCAGACATTGAATTTTATTTGTCAGCTCCTGTTAATCCCGGTATTTATACTTTACAGTGGATTATGAAAAAAGGGGAATACTATTTTGGTCAGAAGACAAACAATGCAACTATCAGAGTTACAGGAAACAGTACAAGGGATTTAGATCCTCAGTCTTACAATGCTACCTTTATGGAACAGAGTGTGCCTAACTCAATGATTCTTAATGAATCTCAGGACATTTCTGTAACAGTAAGCAATACCGGAACTAATACATGGAAAAGAGACCGTGAACAATTGGTGATGATTGATGCGAAAAAGTCCATAAGCTCATTGAATATGTGGAATGTCGGTTATATTCAGCTGCCGAATGATGTAGAACCAGGAAGTCTGGTTACATTTAATTTTAAAGTTAAGCCAAATGAAACGGGCTGGCAGTATTTTCAATGCAGTATGATGAAGGACGACGGAACACTTTTCGGAAGCCCGTCAAAATCCGTAGAAGTTATTGTTTCAAAGAGATAGTTATTCTTTGGTATAAATATGCCGGTTCATTTTTTATGAAAGTTTACAGTTAGCAGTTGTTTTATAATAATAGTTTAGTGTAATTAAATTTTTAACTTTACACTTTTTCCTTTATACTGCTAACTTGAAGCTTTCAACTCCCTTCAATCTTTCACCTGTACTTCTCATCTAATTCTATTTTTTACTTCAATTATTAATACCGAGAAGCTGCGACTGTTCAGGTCAGGATCGAGATTGTAGAGTACATTTCCGTTGGTTAGAACTTGGGCGGCATAGTATGATCTGAAAAGACCACTCAAACCCCTCCTTGCAAAGGAGGGGGGGCAGGGGAGGTCGATAACTGAGCTTACTTTTTAAATTAACTTACTACTTTTCTAATTTATAAAAGTTAAATATAGAAAAAATAGTCTTTTTAGTTTTATCGTATTGATAGGCCGAAAATATCCATATTAAATATAAGTGATTATACTCAGATAAATAAGTATTACTACTCAAACAAATAGTGTGTTTACCTCTATACAATTACATAATGACAGAATGTATCTTTGTAAAAATAATTTATTTCTTTATTAATAGATCAAGCGTGATTAAACTCTTGCATTTGTGAGAGTTAAGATTTAATTTTCAAAATCCATACTGACATTTACGGCTGACTTTAACATTCTTATTAAGATTTCAAGATAATTCCCGGAATCAATTTATTAATGATTCTTACAGGAAATATTTTATGCTGATGATCAGTTATTTATCCGTGAAAAGGAAGTAATTTATTAACCACAAATAATAAATAATAGCTCTGATGACTTCTGTAATTAAAGGATTAATTGTAGATGATGAACTTTCGGGAAGGGAAAATTTAAAAATCCTTATCGAAAGTTACTGTACGGAAATTAAAGTCGTTGGTACAGCATCATCTGCAGCTGAAGCAAAGTGTATGATTGGACATTTATCACCTGATGTAGTATTTCTTGATGTTAATATGCCTGTTCTGGACGGTTTTGATTTTTTGGAAAGTGTTGACAGCAGTAAATTTAAAATTGTATTTGTTACCGCTCATGAGGAGCATGCTATTAAAGCAATAAAGGCAAAAGCCGTTGATTACCTCCTAAAACCTATAGACATCAAAGAGCTTCAGCAAACAGTAAAAAGACTGGCGGATCATTTTAAAAATATTGATAATGTCATCACTTCAGTTCAAAAAGATAAAGTAATTCTTCCTGCTTCATACGGTTTTACTGCAGTTAACGCCGATGAGATTATCCGGCTGGAAGCTGAAGACTGCTACACACACATTTTCACAGTGAATGATAAGAAGATCACAGTATCAAAGACCCTGAAAGAAATTGAAGAAAAAGTTTCTGACAGATTATTTTTCAGAGTTCATAAATCTCACCTAATAAATCTCGGACATATTAAAGATTACTCAAAGTTAGACGGCGGCTGCATTACAATGAGTGACGGAGCTAAGATTCAGGTCTCAAGAAGAAAGGGATCAGAATTTACGGAGAAGTATAAAGAATTTATTCTGAAACGTAACGTATGAATAAAAACATAACCGTATAACACATTTTGATTTTAGTTAATAGAATTATTTTATATTCATAAGTTTATGTTTAAAACTTTAATTTATGCGTATTGTCTCAACACTGAGTCACAGAGAAGTATAAAGAATTTATTCTGAAGTAACGTATGAATAAAAAACATAACCGTATAACACATTTTGATTTTAGTTAATAGAATTATTTTATATTCATAAGTTTATGTTTAAAACTTTAATTTATGCGTATTGTCTCAACACTGAGTCACAGAGGAACTGAAGGTAACAGAGATGAAAACAAAGTTCTCTGCGTCTATGCTTGCCTCGCTATGATGGTGTCTCTGCGTTTAAAGAATATTAATAGTTTTGAGACAATCTCTTTCAAAGGGTTCTGATTATCTAAAATCAGCTCATATAAAATTTATTTGGACAAAAGAATTAAATATTTTTTATTTTTTTTAGACAGCAATGAATAAAACAAATATTCCTTTGATTTTATACATTGCATTCCTGTATATTTTTCAATCATTTTTCTGCGCATCAGATTCAGTTTCCCAGACACCCCTTATTATCATTATACTTCATCAGAAGGACTCGCATCATCACAGGTTTATGAAATGATGCAGGACAGGGAAGGCTATATGTGGTTTGCAACTGCCAATGGAGTCAGCCGCTTTGACGGACATAAATTTACTAATTATTCAACTAAAGACGGACTTAATACAAACAGTATAATCTGTTTGATTGAAGGTAATAAAGGAGAAATTTATTTCGGTAATGAAAAAGAAGATTTTAATATTTTTGATAATGGCAAAATAGAAAAATATTCTTACCAGACAGAACGAAAACTTATTATTATTGGTATGCTTACAGATGGTGAAAAACTTTTCTCCTATTATGAAAAATAATATTAGCAAAGTTACTATGGAAAATATACAGAGCATTTTATTGAATCTACCTCACAACGATACAATCCGCATTAACAAAATAGTTAAAATAATTGACCATACTTACTTAGCAGCAACATCCAAAGGAATGTATAAATTTGAAAATCAGAAATTTGAAAAAATAAATATTGCCGGATTGGAAAAGCAGGAAATATTCTGGATCTGCTGTGACAGAGAAAATAATATTTTATTGGGCGCAAAAGGAAAAATATATAAAGTAAAGGATAATACTGTAATTAGAACTATTGATATAGATCTCTTTGAAAACAATAATATAATTAGACTGCTGAAAGATAGCAAAGGAAACATCTGGTTTACAATAATGAATAAAGGATTTTACCTTATTGCAGCGGGAACAGATATTATTACAGATGCCGGCAGCAAAGTCGGGCTGGCGAATAAATTAGTTAATAATTTTCTTGAAGATACCGAAGGAATATCTGGGTCAGTACTTACGGCGAAGGTGTGTTTTGTTTGAATAATCTGTATCTGAATAACTATAGTCAAAATGACGGACTCAGTAATAATAAAGTCACGGCAATTGAAATAGATCAGACAGGGCGAATGTTTGTCGGTACACTTGACGGATTAAATGTTCTGGAAAATAATCGCTTTACGGAAATATTGAATAAGAACAGTTCAATGAGAGATTATATGTATATATATAGTATTAAGTGTATGAATGATTCCATTTTTGTTTGTTGTACTCATAAAAATCCATTAGGAAATTTATCAGAAAGCATATAAGAAAATGATAAATTATTTTCATTTATATCTTCTTCATTTTGCATTACTAATGACAATAAATTTATTGCAAGTTTATGGAGGAATGATATATATATTTATAATTATCCTCCTCCTAAATCAGATAAAAGATTTTTAGTTAATGTATTTGGTGATTCCTCATTTAATAACAAAATTCATTGTATATACGAAGATACCGGGAATAATCTATGGTTTGGAACAGATGCGGGGTTATGTAAAATTACTAACGGAAAGAAAACATTTTTTTATGAAAATGAGATTCTGGAATCAACCATAAAATGTATTACAGAGGACAGGCAAAATAAAATCTGGTTTGCCGGGGATAAAGGAATATCGAGTTACAGACTTTCAGATTCCTTAATTACAAACTATTCTTATTTTGATGAATATGATATGTCAGCTTCCAATACTTTATCAGTTGATAGTTATAACCGGCTTTGGGTCGGGACCATGAATGGTCTGTATATACTAGATAAGGACTCAATCAGAGTTCTGAACACTCAGACAGGACTTCCTTCAAATGAGATTTTATCATTATTTTATGATAATGAAAAAAATTCAATGTGGATCGGATCACCAGGCGGTTTAAGTTCTGTTGACATAAATGAATTTGATAAAAGTAAAATATTGCCCGTCAATGTCCGGATAAAAAATATAAAAGCAGATGATTCAGTTTATTCATTTAAAGAAAATATTATTTTCGAACCGGACATAAACAACATTCATTTAGATTTTACTTCTTTAAATTTTTCTTCACCTTCTTCTGTAAAATATCAGTATATGCTTGATGATGAATGGATAGAAATTCCCGATGATTATATAAACCTGACATCATTAGGAAAAGGGGATTACAATCTGGCAATCCGGGGAAAAGTAATTAACAGTCCATGGGGTAAAACCAAGTTTAGTGAATTTTACTGTGCTTCCGAATTTTACGGAAACACTTTTTTTTCCGCGCATCAATTATTGGTTTACTGATTTTCGGAATAATATTCGGGGCGGCAAAGAGAATTAAATATATAAAAGCTAAGGAAACAGATAAACTTGATATAAGTAATCAGGTGAATGAGCTGAAGCACAAAGCTCTTTCATCAATGATGAACCCGCATTTTATTTTTAACTCATTGAACTCAGTTCAGTACCTGATCAATATTGACAGGAAAAGGGAAGCCAATGATTACATTGCTCTCATGGCAAAACTCATTAGAATGAATCTTGAATCGGCTTCAGAGAGCCTGATCCGATTAGATGAAGAGATCAAACGTCTTGATCTGTATCTGCAGATTGAGAAATTAAGATTCAGTGATAAATTCAGTTATGAAATAACTGCCGGACCGTGTAAAACACCGAAACAATCCGGATCCCGAATATGATCATACAGCCGTTTGTCGAAAATTCCATCTGGCACGGTATAATGCCTTCAGGAAGGGACGGTTTATCAAACTCTCATTTAATTTTGAAGAAGTCACAGTAGATGATAAGACATTTAAATTTTTTACAATAAGAATAACTGATAACGGCATCGGTCTTACAGAAGCGCAGAAAACAAAAAGGACGGACATGTTTCACAGGGTATACAAATAATTCAGGAACGTCTTATACTTTTGAGCAAAGAAAGAAAAATGCCTGAACCGATATTTGAAGATCTGAATTTAAAAATAAAGACACA